>NZ_JAIQDW010000010.1 GCF_020026925.1 Flavobacterium hibisci
ACATGTTGGCAACCGTAACATTGATAATTATATCCTGATTTTTGACATCCTTTTGTATGACCACATTTCATACAAATAAAGCCTTCTTTCCATTTTATTTGTGCTAAATATGCTTTGCAAGCTTCATAATCCGGCAGTTCTTTTATAAAGTTTAGTATGCTTTGTCCTTGAAATACTTCCATAGTAGTTGATTTTAAAGGCATAAATATACAGAAGCTAAATGATTAACTCAAACAAAATAAATAACGCATTCCTGATAAAATTTAGAGAATGCGTTTTTTTATTCTTAGATTTTCAAGACCTTCAAATACTATCAAAAAAGTTTATCCGAAGCCTTAACACTATTCATTCACAATTAACAGCAATGCCTGAGGCAAAAAAAATCCTTACATATAAAACTTAAGTACTACTTTATATCATTAGAAATAAATAAAAACTTTGAGTATTTGAAGATGGTTTATCATCATAAAAATGATTTGATCCAGTTCATCCTAATCTTTTTTTCCATACAAAGTCATACACAAAGACTTATTTAGATTAAAGATTTTTCTTAAGCATAATTTTCTTTACCTATTGACTAATCACACCGAATGAGAATTATAAACTCAAATTCAATTACATATAAAAAAGCTGCCAAAAATTTATAATTTTTGACAGCTTCCAAAAAAAAAAAAAAAATATCAATCTTTATCTCTTTTCCAGAAAGAGTATGTTTTATATTGATTTTAGAATCCGTAAACTAAAGCCAGAAGTACTTGAGAAGCAGATTTAGCAGGAGCTAAATTAGAATCTACGAACATAACTTTATCTGAATTAGAATCAAGTCTAAACTCCGGGATTATAGTCAAACCGTTTATTTTGTAATTCCCTGATAACGTAAAAGCTGTAACATCAGTATCTAAAGAACCTTCTTTAGACTTAAAGTATTCAGCACGCAATCCAAGAGCAAAAGCATCACTAATTGCATAAGATGGATATAAAGCTCCCCCTGTATAACCTACATCACCTTCGTTTGAAAAATCAGCAGCGTTTAAACCTAATTTGAATTTATCCGTTAATTGGAATGTTGCAGTCAAATCAACAATAGTACCACTTACTGAGCCATCCATAAAATTCAAATAAGCACTTGCTTTATCAGTTACATAAGACAATTGACCTCCTACAGCATTTAATCCTTTTATTGGATCCGCTTTATAGGAATTCCAAGTATCATTAAACAAACCTACCATTGCTCCAAATTTCTCCGTTATGGCATAATTCGCTTTAATGCCTGCATTTTGGAATGGGCCATTGGTAAACATATAAGAAGTTGAGTAATGAAAGTTACCTACAGGCGAGATTACCTCATAACCAATAAATGTACCCATATAACCTGCAGTCAGGCTAAGCTTATCCGTAACTGCATAACTAGCATACAAATTTTGAATATGGAATGATTCTCCAGAAGTATTCGCATTAGGAATAATATCACCATTATCATCAAATACGAAACCCGGCTCACTTGGGAGTGATTGTCTTTGTCCTCTTGGTCCAAAAGAAATTTCACCAACAAAAGAAATGTTTTTTATTTTTTTCTTCAAAGCGATATCCAACATCCCTAAAGAAACTGAATTCTGGTCTGTTGCAAAACTTGTCGGAATGTTAGGAACTTTAGCAAAATCATATTTGTAATATATATCACCTGAACCTGAAATTTCTAATGGAGTGGTTTCTGATGTTTCATCTTGTGCAAATGCAAAACTTGTTGTTAGGGCTAATGATAAAATACATAATACTTTTTTCATGTGTAAATTGGTTTTAGTTATTAATTGATTCTGGTTAGTTAAATTTTTATCTTTTTATAATTACGATTGCTTTTTTTGAACTTTAAATCGGTCTAAATCATCATCATTTTCTTCAGCGAATTTATTAACTTTTGTATGAGTAGAAGAATCGAAAACCATTTTTTTCATGTTTTGAGAGCAGAATTATGGATTACAAAAATTAAATCAAAAATAATCGTTATTTCATATTTATAGAGATTTGTTTTTGAAAAATCAACAACACAAAAACAAGGAAAACAAACAAAAAACAAGGGTTTTTAAAAATTAAAACATGTATTAACACCTAAAAATAACTTAATTTTACAAAAAAAAAGCAAAGTACCCATATAAAAATAGGGGTTGTTTTAAAAATTAAAATAATAAACAAAATTAAGACTTAACACATAGGTATAATACACCTTGCCTGGCAACACGTCAAAATTCTTACAAAAATGCAAACAACTTAAAACCTATAATCCAAGATTATCATCAGCATTATCTTTCCTTTCAAAACACAAAAAGCCTGCTCAATTTGAACAGGCTTTATCGTTTTAAAAGATTACTTTTTATTTCTTATTATATTTCCTTAAAAGCTCTCGAACTTTGATTCCCGATTTTTTTAAATCCTCTTCTTTCCATTTTCCTCCTGATTTTGCCGATTTCTTTAGAATAGAACAGGTTTCATCTTTATCTGAAACCGACCATGTAATCCAGCTTAGTTTATTACTTTTCATCCAATCTATATATTCCTGCCATGCTTTTACATTTAAAGGTCCATCTCCAGAAGCTTCCATTCCGGCAGATTCAGATATAAATACTGGCAGACCACTTTTTATGGCCGCATCGGTGCTGTCTCTTAACTCTTTGCCATGAGTGGCGGCATAAAAATGCATTGTATACATTATATTAGTATATCCTAAAATAGGATCTGCTGCCGGAAGATGAACATCCTGATCCCAGTGCGGAGATCCTACCAGAATAATATTTTTAGGATCATTTTCTCTAATTACACTGATAATTTCTTCGGCGTAAGCCTTCACTTCCGGCCATGTTTCATCATCCGGTTCATTGAAAACCTCATAAATAATATTTGGATACTTCGAATACTTTTTAGATATCTCAGCAAAAAAGGCTTTTGCTTCTTCTAAATTTATATTATGACTATGCCAGTCTATAATTACATAGATATCCGATTTTATAGCCCCTTTTATAACTGCCTCAATTTTATCTTTCGAAAACTGCGGCTCCTTTATATAAGACATGTTTCCTAATTCAATTCCCATAGCAGCACGAACCACATTGCAATTAAAATCCTTCTTTAACCAGCTTACGGCTTTTTCATTGTAAAATCTGGGCCACATGCTATGCCATCCAAAACTCATTCCGCGTAAAACTACCGGATTATTATTCTGATCAACTAATTGAGTCCCCTGAACACTTAACTGACCATGTTTTTTCACAAATTGAGCATTGGTGAAACAAAACATTAATAATAAGGTATAGACAAAAAGTCCAGCTTCTGTTTTCATATTAAAGAGTGTTATGGAATTAATCGTAATGTAATTACATCATGAGATCCAAGATCAGCTTTAAAATTCTTTTTAGTATTACCGATTTCTTTATTTTTCCAAAGATCTTTCAATTTATAAACGGTTTTACCCAAATTTGCTTCATAACCAAAATCAGCGTCTTTTATTAAATGCTTTTTCCAGTCAAAATTGATTTTTTTAGCAACATCGCTTCTGTTCAAAAAAGTAATCGCCCAATTATCATTTGATAAGGGTTTTACCCAAACTTCAATACCATCTTCAGCAAGATATTTAAAACCCTGTATTCCTAGTTTATCCTGATTCACAGCAATCAATTCTTTATTAGTTAAAATTGCTAGTGTTTCTTTAGACATTTTTCTATAATCATTCCCACTGAACAATGGTGACGCCAGCATACACCACAGACTAAAATGCGCCTTATCTTCGGTATCATTCATTTCATTGCCCACTTCCATCATATCAAAATCATTCCAGTGATCCGGACCGGAATATTTACGAATGTCTTTACGCATATCTGCAATTTTCATAAATCCCCATGATGACCAATTTTCCGGATGTTTGAATTCGCAGTCAAAACAAGGATAAATATCTCCAGAAATCCTCCAAAGATTCCCAACCGGTTTTCCCCATTCCCATGGCTGATTGTCGCCCCACTCGCAAAGACTGAAAACAATTGGTCTTCCGGCAGTTTTTAACGCATTACTCATAGTAGTGTAAGCTTCTTTAGCAGTGATTCCTTCCGTATTACACCAATCGTATTTCAAGAAATCGACTCCTAATTTCGCATAAAATCGTGCATCCTGATATTCATATCCTCGTGTTCCAGGATAACCGGCACAAGTTTTTGTTCCGGCACAATTATACAAACCAAATTTCAAACCTTTGCTATGCACATAATCAATAAGTAATTTCATTCCGTTTGGGAATTTAGCCGGATCGGGAACTAAATCTCCGTTTACGTCACGTTCTCTGGTCATCCAGCCATCATCCAGTACTATATAATTGTAGCCTGCAGCTGCCAACCCTGAAGAAACCATAATATCTGCTGTTTCTTTTACCAGTTTTTCATCAATATTAGTTGCGAAAGTGTTCCATGAATTCCAGCCCATTGGCGGGGTCATGGCGAGACCTTCGAATTTTCCTGCTGATTGCGTATGGGTATTTCCCTGGCTGAAGGTTAATATTGATATATGTAAAGCCAATACTAAAATTATCTTTTTCATTTTTTTAAAATTTTAAAACAGTTTATAAAAAATGTTCCCTAATTTTTCAATCAGGGAACATTTTAGACTAACTCAAACTGATTTATTATTATTTCAAATAATAACCAATATTATCAATATCAATAGTATTGGCTAAACCGTCACCATTGGAATCCTTAGTCATATTCTGGAAAGAAAAATTTTGTACAGCTGTCGGATTTCCTAATTCTGACCATGGAATATAGAATGTTTTCCAATCAGTAGTTATAGAAAGCATATTTCTTTCAGACCAATCGCCATTAAAAATAAATTTAACTGTTCCCGGAACCGATCCTTTTATAGTAACCCTTATTCCTGCATAATCAGACAACTGATCGTTCCAGGACCAATTACCTTGTAAATTATCCCAAGCTCCCATTTTTTTTCTAATATACACCAAGCCCTGTGGTGCAGTACCATCTTTCTCATAGGTGTAATTGTTCCAATCTGGAAAATCAAAACTATTATAAGATACATCATCAAAAACTGCAGTATTAATTGCATATTGAGTTGTAGCAAAACCTGTAATATTGGTTACTTTTATATATTTTTTATCAGCACCAGCCGGTACTTTTACCTTTATCTCTTCTAAAGTTGAAGATACAGGTGCTACAACTGTAGTTCCAAAAGTTACTGATGGACTTAAAAAGAAATTTCCTCTTATTGTAATAATATCACCTTCTGCAGCATTAACTGGATTAAAGCTATGGATTACTGGTGCAGGCGGACCTATCACAAAAGGATAAACGATAGTCCCTGCATCTGTAACTAGTTTTAATTCACTAGATCCATTTTCATAAGGAGTACTGGAATTAATAGCAACAAAAATGGTGTTATCCGTTACCATTGTAGGATTAAAATAAGACTCCTTATCATTAAAGTAAATATGTTTTAAATTTCTAAAACCACTACCTTTAATAATATAGGTCATACCAGGATAACCAATTGCTGTAATTGAATCATTATCTTCAGCTTTCACAGGCGTAGAACTACTCATTGCTTTACTAACACTCACCACCTCAAGTTGTGTTGATGATGCGCCATCATCATTATTACAAGCGCTTAATAAACTTACTACTATTGAAGCCAACATCAGAAAGCCCAATAAACTTGAAATTTTATTATTTTTCATTTTTTTTTTACTTTTACTTGTTATACCTCTTATTTAAAAATATAAGGAACCGGAGCTTCATTTAATTTCGGATTGTATTTCACCTCATTAGCAGGTTTAGGAAAAACAAAATCTGATTCAACAGGAGTAACATATTTTGGTGTGTCACTAAAATATGATCTGTCTTGCTTTGAAATCAAGTCTATAGCTACAGCCCTAGGAATGCGACATAAGTCATACCAATATTCACCTTCAAAAGCAAATTCTACTCTCCTTTCGTGAATAATATCAGCCTGAGTGATTTTTACCGCTGAATTCAGCCCTGCTCTGTTTCTTACTTTATTATATGAATTTAAAGCTGCAGCATCTGATGTCTCTGCATTGTTTCCTAATATAGCCTCCGCATGAATCAACAACAAATCTGCATATCTCATTATATACATACAAGCACTTGATCCATTATTATCCTGAGGCCCAGTTTCTGCTGACTGTTTCCCTACTACATATTTTTTAACAAATGCTCCTGTACCATTAAGGTTATATTTTGTTGGGTCAAGTAAAAAACTAGCTCCCTGATCACTTGCTAAATTTGGATAAAAATCATTTGCAACCATGTATGTTTCTTTTCTTCGAAGATCACCTGGCTCAAAAGCTTTCTGAATATCTTTAGTAGGAACATATGTTCCTCCATAAGTTGCTTCGTTTAGAGCGTCAATACCATACTGTATATTAGAATAATTACTAAAATAATATCCTTTAGTAATAAATTGCCATGAAAATATAGATTCTTCATTATTGTTGTTCTTAACCAAAAAAAGATCTCCAAAAGTTTTAGAAGGCAATTCAACACTACCTAATAATTTAAATTCACCACTAGCAATTACTTCTTCTGCGAGCTTTTTTGCCTCAGCATAATCTTTAGTATATAAATTTACTTTTGCCAATAACGATTTTGCAGAACCGCTTGATAATCTTATGTTATTAGAATAAGCCGCTGTTCTGACTTTATCTGGAAGATTATTTACAGCATATTGAAAATCCATTTTTATAAATTTATAGACATCTTCAACAGGGTTGGTATTTATTTTAGGATTTGACACATAATCCAGATTATTCTCTATTATTGGAACAGCCCCATAAATGCGTACTAAATAAAAATAAGCCATTGCCCTCATAAAGTGTGCTTCGGCAATTGTTGTATTAATAACTCCTTTACTAACACCAGGACCTACATTAGATTCTAAATTATTGATTAGATTATTAGCTTGAGCTACTACGG
This sequence comes from Flavobacterium hibisci, assembly GCF_020026925.1. Lineage (GTDB taxonomy): Bacteria > Bacteroidota > Bacteroidia > Flavobacteriales > Flavobacteriaceae > Flavobacterium > Flavobacterium hibisci. Next base: position 6,984 of record NZ_JAIQDW010000010.1, read on the forward strand.
CAAAACATGTACTCCATGGCAAAAGCAAAGCATCACTTTCTGAAGTCAGTTTAAAATCAACTAATTCTACAGCATCAGCCCCGGCCTGACAGTTCCCTGATGGCAATTCACCAAGTGCAGACTGCCATTTTGTTGCAAAAGGAGCCCACATTTTACCATACATAGGCGCAGTACTTGCTATCACCTGCTCATCTGTTGAATAAAAGTTATCAATTGTATACCCATCTTCTGAAGGACGATCTAAAAATTCTTCTGAACATGAAGTCGTTGCCAAAACAAGAACAATGAACAGAGTTATTAAACTATATCTATATCTTTTCATTTTTATTATTATTAAAATTCAACATTCAAACCTAATGTATATGTTTTATAGTTAGGGTAGCGACCGTTATCAATTCCCCTCAATAATTCGTTCTGATTCAAAACTCCTACCTCAGGATCATAACCATTATATTTAGTAAAAGTGTATAGATTTTGAGCTCCGGCATACAATCTAACTCTTGAAAATTTTGTCTTTGAAAGCAGACTGGATGGTAAGGAGTAGCCCAAAGTAACATTTTGAATTCGCAAATAAGATGCATCCTCAACATAACGATCAGAAATTAATAAATTGGCATGCCCTAAACCTTGCACTGGCCTTGGATATTTCGCATCAGTATTATCAGCAGTGTAAAAATCCGCAGCTTCAGCTAATTGATTCTGATACAAAGCAACATTTGATGTACCTGCCCTTCTTGTAAGATTTAGAATATCACCACCTTGAGAGCCTTGAAGAAAAACAGTCAGGTCAATAGTTTTGTATTTAAAAGTATTTGAAAAACCATATGTAAAATCTGCTTGCGGATTCCCTATCACCCCTGCATCTGATTCATCAATAAAACCATCACCATTAATATCTACATATTCAACATCACCTAATGAACTTGGGGCCGGTTTATTACCTAAACGAGGTACCGGTGCCTGATTTAATTGCTCCTGAGTTCTTATGATACCTACACTTTTATAACCATACAACTGACCAATTGGACCACCAACAGTTGTATTTGTTACTACTGCAGGTGTATATCCATTTAAAAAAGCAATTTGGGTTAGATTTACTCCATTTACAACGTCTAGTAATTTATTAACATTTTTTCCAAAAATAAAATTTGAATTCCATGAAAAATTATCAGAAAACCTATTAGAATAATTAATAGTAAATTCAACACCTTTGTTTTCCATACTACCAATATTTGACAATGGAGCTGCTAGCCCTCCATTCCATTGTTCATATCCTGTTAAGTAAGCAGGCAGAGGCAAAGCCAAAAGAAAATCGGATGATTTTTTTCGGTAAATATCAAAGGAAGCCGTTAATTTCGACTGAAAAAGCGTAAAATCCAATCCTAAATTGGTTTGTTTAGATGTCTCCCAAGTTAAATCAGGATTAGCGATGTTTGCTGCCAAGAAACCATTACCATCATAAGTTGGCAATGTAGTTATACCAGCAGAATAAGCCCCATTAGGTACATTTTGATTTCCACTTTCACCGTATCCAATTCTAAACTTTATGTCTACATATTTCTTAACCGCATCCATAAAGGCTTCATTAGTTAATTTCCAAGAAAATGCAACTGCCGGAAAATACCCCCATTTACGTCCTTCAGCAAATTTAGAACTACCATCAGCACGCATTGTAGCACTCACATTATATTTATTTTCAAAATCATACATTAACCTGCCATAATAAGAATATAAAGCAGTACTTCCTTTATAATCAGTACCTGTCAAAGTAGTCTGATCGCCTAAATGTATATTTGGATTACTGTTACTTACAAAATCCCTTACATTGTACGAATTACCCGACCAATGATTATCATTAGCCTCCTGTCCAACCATAACATTTAAACTATGTTTACCAAAAACATTTTTATATGTCAAATAATTTTTAATATTAAGACTATAAGAATTTTGACTTCTTGCTGTATAAGACGCATGTTCATTCTTGGCAGAACCCCAGACATAAGTAGGCTGAAACTCTGTATTTTCAGTAAATTCTGTATTAGCTCCAATTTCAAATCGATATTCCAATCCTTTTGCTAATTTTAATTCAGAATAAAAGTTCCCAACAAAGTTTTTCCTAACCAAATCATTACTATTAAGCATCGCCTGTGCAACAGGATTTATAAAAGATCCAACTGAACCATCAGCAGGTGGGCCTGAGAATTTCCCTTCAGAATCCCGTACTGCAACATCCGGAGTACTAAGCAAAGAGGTACTGATAATACCATCACTGGAGCCGTTAAAAGTAATTTCTTCATTAGAAATACCTGCCGAAATATTAGCTCCTATTTTAAACCATTCCTTAACTTTTGCATCCAGATTAGTCTTAAAATTGTAACGTTTGTAACCAGAGCCAATAACAACACCTTCCTGATTGGTATACCCACCTGACACATAATATGTAACATTTTCGCTACCTCCAGAAAATGATAATTGATGATTAACCAATATAGCTGTCTTATAAATTTCATCCTGCCAGTCTGTACCTGGACCTAATAATTCCGGTTTCACAAATTCTGGTCTAGTACCATATCCATATACTTTTGACAATTCGTTTTGTTGAGTAGCGTATTGGCTTAGTGACATTGCATCTAGAAATTTAGCTACTTTTTGAGTTGAAATATAACTATCATATGTCAATCTCCCTGTTCCTTTTTTTCCTGATTTTGTCGTAATTACAACAACTCCATTTGCTCCTCTTGAACCATAAATCGCTGTAGCTGAAGCATCTTTCAAAACATCAAAAGACTCTATATCATTTGGATTGATTAACGATAATGGACTAACGGTCACACTTCCTGCATTTCCTCCAACATACCCTCCGGCAATAGGCTTTCCGCTAGTAGATGAATTGGTTGCATCCCCTGAAAAAGGTACACCATCTATTATATACAACGGCTCGTTTGAACCTGATAATGAAGTAGCCCCACGAATCCTTATAGAAACATTCCCTCCTGGTTGTCCTGAATTATTGGTTACCACAACTCCTGCAGCCCTACCCTGTAGCATCTGATCTACAGTAACCTGCCTTGAGTCTGCAATATCAACTGCTTTTACGCTTGAAACAGCTCCATTAATATCTCCTCTTTTTTGGGTTCCATAACCAATTACAACTACATCTTTTAGGTTTTGAGAAGTACTTGATAAAGTGACATTAATTTTTGTCTGTCCATTCACTGCGATTGTTTTGGAGTCAAACCCAATAAATGTAAATTGTAATGTAGCATTAGCAGGAACATCAATATTGTATTTCCCGTCAAAATCAGTTGACGCAGAAAGCTTTGACCCTAGAACAGTAATGTTAGCTCCTGGTATAGAAAGTCCTTTATCATCAGACACAATACCTGATACTTTTACCTGAGCAGTAATAAAGTTACTAGTCAGCAACAGAAATAACATCAATGGAATCGCCTTGTGGTTAGCATTCCAATGAATAAAATTAGTCATTAGTTTTTTCATAATAAATGTTTGGTTAGTTGAAAGTTTAATCCTTTATAAAGCAGTAAAAAGGAAGTTATATTTTTACCGATTTATTTTTAACAAATCTATAACAGAAGAATATAGGAAGTTAATAGTATTATATCATTTAATGATAATATTTTTACTATGCTGTTTTAAAAAAACATATAACAAAATAAAAATACCATTTTATTAAAATATTCGTAATTAAATACCTTAAAAACCCAACAACCAATAAACAATAATTAATGAAACCAAAAAAATTAAAACGATTTCGTTAAAAATAATATTTATTTATGAAAAAAAAGTATCACTATAGAATTCGCTTTAATCCTGAAAAATCCTCTCTATACTGACTAGGCGTACAGTTTTTAATAGCTTTAAAACTCCGATTGAAATTTGCTATATTATTAAATCCGGATTTAAAAGCCACTTCTGAAACGCTCATGTCTTTTTCAACCAGCCATCGGGCAGCATAGCCTACCCGGATATCATTAATATAGTTTACAAAAGTTTTTCCGGTACGCTTTTTAATAAACCGGTTAAAAGAAATTATAGACATATTCGCAACATTAGCTGCGTCTTCTAAAGTAATTTTATCTGAAAAATGTTTTTGCACATATTCATAAACGAGCTTCATTTTATCATAATCATCAAAAGTATCGTAATCTACTGTATACGTAGAAAGGAGCCTCTGATTTCTGGAATTTGCTAAATCATATAACAGCGAAGTAATTTCTAAAAAATAATCCATACCATCTAATTTAGAGAGCTTTATCAATCTAGGAGCTAGCTCTTCGGCTACTTTTTTAGAAAACAAAATACCATGAATAGAGCGATTAAACATATCCCGGATCGGATTCATAATCCGTCTTGAAAGTAAGGATTCGTGAAACAAATCATTATGAAACTGGATCGTAATTTCATGAATTTTTTTACTTGTACATTTATTTAATTCCCAGCCGTGATATAAATTTGGACCAATAAGAACCAATTCGACATTATCAATTTCCTCAATATTATCTCCCACGACACGCCTAACTCCTTTTCCGTTTAAAATAAAATTAATTTCAAATTCAGGATGATAATGAACTGGAAAATCAAAACTATCTTTAATTCTGTCAAAGACTAAAAAACTATCTCCACTTGACAGTGGCGCTATCTCTCTGTAAAAATTTTTAGTTGCACTCATCTATTAGTATTTTTTAAACTGTATAAAACCATAAATTCAATTGCAATAATATGATATATAATTGATAAAATAATATTAATTGGAGTATAAACATCCGATTATCTTTGAAAAATAAAATTATCATTTCCTTTAAAACAATATTAATATTAAGCATTAATGATTTTTAACCTAATATTTTTTTATAGTTTTAATAATTTTAAATGAAATATGACATTAATTCTTATTTAGAAAATCAAGGAAATCACAATACACTATTTTAGTAGAAATTACTTTCTACTTTATGTAAAACAAAGTAGTCTAAATGAAAAAAAACATAATAATCCTTATTATATCAGCCTTTACGGGAATTTCATGTTCATCACAGACCGTTACAGATAATATTAATTTGTCACTTTCAGATAAAAAATCTACACCCGAAACAGTTTTACTTTATAAAAAACTGAATATATTAACTCAAAAAGGATATCTTTTTGGCCATCAGGACGACCTGGCTTATGGTGTAAACTGGAAATATCAAAATGGAAGAAGTGATGTAAAAGAAGTTTGCGGCGACTATCCCGCCGTTTACGGATGGGATATCGCGGGCCTGGAAAATGACAAACATAATAATATTGACGGAGTTCCTTTTGAAAAAATGAAGCAATACATAAAAGAGGCGAATGAACGAGGAGGGATTTCAACAATAAGCTGGCATTTTGACAATCCGGCAACCGGAAAAAATGCCTGGGATAACACTCCAAATTCTCTAAAAACGATTTTACCGGGTGAAAAAAATCATGCAAAATTCACATCCTGGCTTGATAAAGCAGCCGGTTTCTTTTTGTCATTAAAAGATAAAAAAGGAAAAAGCATTCCGATTCTTTTCAGGCCTTACCATGAATTAACCGGAGGCTGGTTCTGGTGGGGAAAAGAAAACTGTACTCCCGAAGAATTTAAAGCTATCTGGAAATTCACTTTCGAATACCTCCAAAAAAAAGGAGTTCATAATTTAATTTACGTATATAACACGAGTAGTTTCAACTCCAAAGAAACTTTTTTAGAAAACTATCCGGGTGATGGCTATGCTGATATTTTAAGCTTTGACACTTATCAAAATGCTGATGACAAAAACGGTGAAAAATTCATAGCCGAAGTCCAAAGTCAGTTTAGAATCATAAATGAAATTGCTCAAAAAAAGCATAAATTAATTGCTTTGGCAGAAGCGGGGTATGAAGCCATTCCAGATCCCAAATGGTGGACAGGCACTTTTTCTAAAGCTATTGGGGATTATAAAATTTCATACGCTTTGCTCTGGAGAAATCATGGCTGGCAGGAAAAAGAACAAAAAATGCATTATTATGGTCCCTATCCTGGCCAGATCAGTGAAAAAGATTTTGTCGAATTTTACAATCTTGATAAAACTTTATTTGAAAAAGACATTCAAAAACTATCAAAAAAATAAACCAACTTAACTACAACCTTTAAAATAAATCTAAATGCACGAAAAAATCAGCTTAAAAGAAAAAATAGGTTACGGACTTGGAGACGCCGCCTCTTCTATGTTCTGGAAAATATTCAGCATGTATCTGCTATTTTTCTACACCGATGTTTTCGGACTGGCACCAGCAGTAGTTGGAACTATGTTTTTAATTACCCGAATCTGGGATTCCTGCTTTGATCCAATTGTTGGAATTATAGCTGACAGAACCAAATCCAAATGGGGAAAATTCAGACCTTATTTATTATGGGTTGCTATACCTTTTGCTGTAATTGGAGTTTTAACTTTTTACACTCCTGATTTTGATGAAAAAGGAAAAATAATCTATGCCTACGTAACATACTCATTAATGATGATGATTTATTCTTTGATAAATGTTCCGTATGCTTCGCTTTTAGGAGTAATGTCTTCTGACCGAAAAGACAGAAACACATTATCCTCTTACCGAATGGTTTTTGCCTTTGGAGGAAGCCTTTTGGCGCTTTGGTTAATTGAACCTCTTGTGAATTATTTTGGAGGAAACCTTAATTCAAAAAACGGCTGGCTGGCTACAATAGCTATATTCGGAATTATAACAACCGTGTTTTTCTGGGCTTGTTTTTTCTGGACAAAAGAAAGAATAAAACCAATTGATGAGGAACAAACAAATCTAAAAGAAGATTTAAAAGATTTAGTAAAGAACAGGCCCTGGTGGATTTTACTGGGAGCCGGAATTGGCGCATTAGTATTCAACTCTATCCGTGATGGTGCAGCAGTTTATTATTTTAAATATTATGTAAGCAGCAATGTAAATTTTGATTTTAACCTTTTCGGAACAGATTTTCACATGACGCCAACCTCTATTTATTTAGTATTGGGACAGGCAGCCAATATTATTGGAGTCATTGCAGCAACACCGATTGCTAATAAATTCGGGAAAAAGAAAACCTTTTTTGGCGCAATGACTTTTGCTGCAGTCCTGAGTTTAATTTTCTATGTCTTCGGAAAAGAAGATGTTTTCTTAATCATGAGTTTTCAAATATTAATTAGCATTTGTGCCGGCTGTATCTTTCCTCTTATCTGGTCTATGTATGCTGACAGCGCCGATTATTCAGAATGGAAACAAGGACGCAGGGCTACGGGATTGGTTTTTTCAGCATCATCAATGTCACAAAAATTCGGATGGACCATTGGTGGTGCCGGGGCAGGATGGCTTTTGGGCTACTACGGTTTTCAGGCAAATGTTGAGCAAACAGCTACCGCCCAAAACGGAATTCAGTTAATGTTAAGTATTCTACCTGCCATTGCTGCAGCAATATCAGTAGGTTTTATAGCATTTTATCCTTTAACAGAACAAAAGCTGCAAACTATAGAACAGGACTTGAATGCAAAAAGAGACAAAAAAAATAAAATACAGATTTAGAAATCAATTTATATGACAACAATAACGGCCGCTACATTTCAGGGTAGAAAAGTAGCATTAGAAAAGGAACATCAAACACTCATTGAACTAAAAAATGAACCTCAAAATACAATCGGAAACGGTATTTATCAGCGATATAAAAATCCGGTAATGACAGCTGCTCATGTACCATTGAACTGGCGATTTGATTTCAACGAAAATACAAACCCTTTTTTACAGGAACGTATTGGCATGAATGCTGCGTTTAATGCTGGCGCCATCAAATGGAACGGCAAATATTTACTCGCTGTTCGTGTTGAAGGTATTGACAGAAAATCTTTTTTTGCCATTGCCGAAAGTCCAAACGGGATTGATAATTTCAAATTTTGGGACAAACCGTGCGTGATTCCGCAAACAGAAGAACCGGATACCAATGTGTACGACATGCGCCTGACTCATCATGAAGACGGCTGGGTTTACGGTATTTTTTGTACAGAAAGAAAAGACCCTAAAGCACCAAAAGGCGATACCAGCTCGGCTGTAGCCAATGCAGGAATAGTGCGTTCAAAAGATTTGGTAAACTGGGAAAGACTGCCTGATTTGATTTCGAACACAGGCCAACAGCGCAATGTGGTTTTACACCCTGAATTCGTAAACGGAAAATACGCATTATACACGCGCCCGCAGGATGGTTTTATTGATGTTGGAGCTGGCGGCGGAATTGGTTTAGGCTATGTTGATGACATGGCAAATCCGGTTGTAAAAGAAGAAAAAATTATCTTCGGAAAACAATATCACACCATATATGAATTAAAAAACGGTCTTGGCCCTGCTCCTATTAAAACAGAAAAAGGCTGGCTGCATTTAGCACATGGCGTTCGTAACACTGCTGCAGGTTTACGCTACACTTTGTATATGTTTATGACCGATCTGAATGATATTTCGAAAGTTACCCACGTTCCTGCCGGACATTTCATGGGACCAGAAGGTATAGAAAGAGTTGGCGATGTATCTAATGTATTATTTTCTAACGGATGGATTGAAGACACTGATAGAACTGTTTACATCTATTATGCATCATCAGACACGAGAATGCATGTTGCTGTTTCATCTACAGAAAAACTGGTTGATTATGTTACGAATACTCCTGAGGACACCTTTATTTCTGCAGGATCAGTAGAAACAATCATCAGTCAGATTGAAAAAAATAACGCAATATAATTCGTGGTGTCATCAATATTACACCAGCTAAAAACCGAATTATCAGCTGAACTTGATGCTATTTTAAACTATTGGGCAAAAAACGCAATTGATAATAAAAACGATGGTTTTGTTGGTCAGATTGATAGCAATGAAAAAATAATTCCTGATGCTGACAAAGGTTCTGTTCTAAACGCCAGGATTTTATGGTCTTTCTCAGCCAGTTATCAGGTTACTCAAAATGAAGAACATAAAAAAATAGCGGAAAGGGCTTTTAAATGTATTTCAAATCATTTTTATGATCCTGAATTTGGAGGTTTATTTTGGAGCATCAATTCAGATACAACACCAAAAGATACTAAAAATCAAATTTATGGTTTAGCTTTTGCGATTTATGGTTTGTCTGAATATTATAAGATTTCAAAAGATGAAAAAGCTCTGGCAATTGCAATCAATCTGTATTTAACGATCCAAAAATACAGTTACGACCCTGTAAACAAAGGATATTTAGAGGCTTTTACAAGAAGCTGGCAGCCTATTGAAGATTTGCGGCTGAGCAGTAAAGATGCTAATGAAAAGAAAACCATGAACACGCATCTGCATATTATTGAAGCTTATGCGAATTTATTCAGGGTTTGGAAAAATCCAAAACTGCAAAGTGATATTATAGAATTATTGCAAACCATCGAAGAACATTTTATCAATACCAGAACAGGACATTTGCATTTGTTTTTTGACGAAAACTGGATTGAAAAACCAGATGTTATTTCGTACGGCCATGATATTGAAGCTGCATGGCTTTTATTGCAGTGTGCTGAAATTTCAGAAGATGAAAACCTTATTGCTAATTATAAAAGACATGCCATTCAAATAGCAGAAGTTACGCAGGAAGGCTTAGATTATGACGGCGGTTTGTGGTATGAATTTGACCCTGGAAAAAATGAACTAATTGCTGAGAAACACTGGTGGGTACAGGCCGAAGCTTTAATAGGTTTTTACAATGCATACCAATTAACCCGTGATGAAAAGTTTTTAGATATTGTATTGAAAAACTGGGAATTTATAAAAAATCACATTTTAGACCAGCAAAATGGAGAATGGTTTTGGGGAGTTTACAAGGATTACAGCCTGATCCAGAAAGACAAAGCCGGCTTCTGGAAATGTCCTTACCACAACAGCCGCGCCTGTCTGGAACTGATGCAAAGAATAAAAACCTAAATATTGATTATTATAAAATTTGATTATTGCATTAAAAAGCAATGAAATCGCCATTAACAAAAAAGGTTGTCCAGGAATACATACAATAAAAGACGATACCATATTATGCCAACTACAAAATAAAATTTTACATATATGAAACAATTCTTTTTCTTTAGCTTATTTATTGCTGTGATTGGCTGCTCATCGGATAAAGGTTCAGAAGTTGATGAAACTGAACCGCAAACTGATGTTTTGACAACCAAAAACGTCATCACTTATATGGTTGACAAAAAAGCAACTGCAGAAACCGTTGCTTTGTTTTATAACCTTAAAATATTAGGAAAAACTAAAGTAGCCATTGGACAGCAGGATGCTTTCAATAACTTTTATCAGGATGCCGGCGGTGATTCGGATATCAAAAAAAATACGGGTTTTGATCCTGCTATCCTAGGGTCAGATTTTATGTTTATTACAGATAAAAACAACAATAATCAGTCCAACAACTGGTTTTACCAACAAGAGCAAAAGATTATCAGCGATACAAAAGCAGCTTATGCAAAAGGAATAATTAATACTTTTTCCTGGCATTTGAGGGAACCTAATAATGAAACTTCTTTCTATACTTCTGATATGACAACCGAGCAAAAAAACACAGCTTTTAAAAGTATTTTGCCTGGCGGAGCCAACCACGAATGGTACAAGAAAAAACTGGATAAAGTTGCCAGCGTATTCTTAAATTTAAAAGGTTCAAAAGGCGAATTGATTCCGGTAATCTTCAGGCCTTTCCATGAATTTGACGGAAGCTGGTTCTGGTGGGGTGCTAATTTTTGTACTGCTGAAGAATATAAAACAGCTTATAAATTTACGGTTGATTATTTAAAAAATACTAAAGGCGTCCACAATATTTTATATGCTTTTTCACCTGACAGAACCTATTTAACCTCAACCGATTATTTAAGCAGATATCCGGGCGATAAATATGTTGATGTTTTAGGAATGGATAATTACGGGGATTTTGACAATCAGGGTACAACCGGAGCCAATACAGCAAATTCTAAATTAAAAATTATATCAGATTTAGCTAAATCCAAAGTAAAAATTGCAGCTTTAACAGAAACAGGTTATAGAGTTACAAGTTCAAACACACCAATAAATGATTGGTTTTCTACCTATTTATATGATGCTTTGACATCAAATAGTATAGAAGTAAGCTATATGATGTTCTGGACTAATGATAGTGATGGATACTATGTTCCAAATTCCAGTGTTTCGAATGCAGCTGATTTTAAAACCTTTGCTTCAAAACCCAAATCGGCATTAGTAAATTCATTACCAAAAATGTATGAATTACCAAAATAGTTTCTTTATAAACGTAAAGTCCTAGCCCTGATAGAAGCGGTATCCTTTTGTTTTTTTCTTTAAAAAACAAAAGATAAAGCGGATAGCAGGAATAGCTTCTAAAAATATAAATTATGAAAAACAAACTTTTTAAAATACTCCGATTAGCATTGCTCATTTCGACAATGTCATGTCAGGCGCAGGAAAGAATTACGGTAAAAGGAACGCAATTTTATAAGGGAGACAAACCCTATTCTTACATTGGAACCAATTATTGGTATGGAAGTTTACTGGCCTCCAAAAAAGTAGGCGATCGAAAAAGGCTGCTTCGGGAACTGGATTTCATGCAAAAAAACGGAATCGATAATTTGCGAATTTTAGTGGGTGCGGATGGTGGAAAATATGATTTTACGGTTCGTCCGGCTTTACAGTATGAGCAGGGAAAATATGATGAGGATTTACTTGACGGACTGGATTTCCTGATGAATGAAATGAGAAAACGCAAAATGTATGCGGTTTTGTACCTGACCAATAACTGGGAATGGTCAGGCGGAATGTCGCAATATCTGGAGTGGAATGGTAAAGGAGCTATTCCTATTCCAAACATTATACCGAATACATGGCCTCAGTTTATGTCGTACACAGAGCAATTTCACAGCTGTGATCCCTGCATGAAAGCACTGGAGAATCATGTGAAATTTATTATGGGAAGAACCAATAAATATTCGAAAAAAAAATATAACGAAGACAATACCATCATGGCCTGGCAGGTTGGAAATGAACCGAGGCTTTTTACGGTTGAAAACGAAGAAAAATTTACTATCTGGCTGAATAACATTGTCAATTTAATGGACAGTTTAGATAAAAACCACCTGATTTCTACAGGTTCTGAAGGTTTGAACAGTTCGAATGATGATATCGGAATTTTCGAAAGAACACATAAAAACCCCAACATCGATTATTTGACCATGCACATTTGGCCTAAAAACTGGAACTGGTTTAAAGCCGATAATGCCAAAGCTACAATTCCTGTCACTATTGAAAATGCAGGAAAGTATATTGATGCCCATGTTAAAGTGGCCAACAATCTACAAAGACCAATCATTATTGAGGAGTTTGGATTACCAAGGGAAAACGAAAATCTGAATGCCGGAGCATCTTCAATTTACCGCGATCAGTTTTATAGCTATATTTTTGGAAGGGTTGCCGAAAGTGTTGCCAATAAAGGTCCGCTGCGGGCCGCGAATTTTTGGGGATTTGGCGGTGAGGGAAAAGCAGTAAATGAAACCGGAAAATGGAATCCGGGAGAACCTCTCACAACTGATCCTCCACAGGAACCACAAGGGCTGAATTCAGTTTTTAATGGTGATAAATCGACATTGGAAATTGTAAAAAGATACAATTTGAAACTGAATAAAAAATAATTTCCTTAACCATATAAGTGATTATAAGTACATTTAACTGAACTTGTAATCACTTCTTCGTTTAATGCATCTATCATGAAAAAAATATTTCCTGCCTTGTTCCTTTTTCTTTTTAATATCTGTTTATCGCAACAGCCACAGGATTTCAGTTTAGCTTCTCCAAACGGAAAAATTAAAGTCAATATAATAATTAACAACAAAATAACCTGGTCTGTTTTGCATGAAAAAGATTTGATTTTGGCTCCGTCTGTAATTTCAATGACACTTGATCAGAATGAAGTTTTAGGTAAAAATTCGTTGCTTTTGAATTCAAAAAGAGAAAAAGCAAACACTTCATTTGCATCTCCATTTTACAAAAAAAGCATTGTACAAAATCAATACAATCTTTTGGTTTTAAATTTCAAAAATGATTTCAGTATTGAATATCGCGCTTTTGATGATGGTGTCGCGTATCGATTTATAACCAAAAAGAAAAAAGACATTACTGTAAAAGGAGAAGAAGTTACTTTGAATTTTGATCAGGATTACAATACTTTAATGCCGTATGTTCGCGATTTAAGAAACCCGAAAGATCCTTATATTTCGTCTTTTGAGGCGCAGTACGAAAACAAAAAAATCAGTGAATTTGCAAAAGATACTTTAGCATTTCTACCATTTTTAATTGATTTTAAAAACCTTAAAAAAGCTGTTTTTCTTGAAGCCAACCTGGAAGATTACCCGGGATTATTCGTTACCAATACTAAATCGAAAGCTGGTTTTGAAGCACGTTTTTCCAGATATCCGTTACAGGAAGCGAACGGCGGATTCAACAACATCAACCTATTAATTACGGAGAGGGCAGATTATTTAGTTAAAACCAAAGGAACACGAAATTTTCCGTGGAGAATTTTAGTCATCTCTGAAAATGATACTGAATTAGCGAATAATGATATGGTTCAGAAATTATCTGAGCCAGCCAAAATAAAAGACATTTCGTGGATAAAGCCCGGAAAAGTAGCCTGGGACTGGTGGAACGACTGGAACATTTACAACATTGATTTTAAAGCCGGAATAAATACGCAGACTTATAAATATTATATTGATTTTGCCTCGAAAAACAAAGTCGAATATGTAGTTTTAGATGAAGGCTGGAGTCTGGAAGAAGACATTATGAAACACAATCCAAACGTTGATCTGGAAGCTTTAATCGCTTATGGAAAAGAGAAAAACGTTGGAATTATTTTGTGGAGTTCGTGGATGGCATTAACCAAAAACACAGCAGGAATTTTAAAAAATTATGCCGATTTAGGAATCAAAGGTTTTAAAGTTGATTTTCTAGATCGGGACGATGCCAAAAATGGTAAATTCAGTTTATGACATTGCTCAAAAAGCTGCCGATTATAAATTGCTTTTGGATTTTCATGGCATGTATAAACCAACCGGAATTCAGAGAACTTTCCCCAACATTTTAAACTTTGAAGGCGTAAAAGGACTGGAAAACAATAAATGGACACCAAACGATGATGTTCCGTTATACGATTGTTCGATTCCGTTTATCCGTATGATGGCAGGACCAATGGATTACACACCAGGAGCTATGCGAAATGCAACCAAAAGCGAATTTAAGCCTAGTAATTCCAATCCGGTAAGTCAGGGAACAAGATCTCATCAATTAGCATTATACACGATTTTTGAAGCACCCCTGCAAATGATGGCAGACAGTCCAACAGCTTATATGAAAGAACAGGAAAGCACTGATTTCATTGCTAAGATTCCAACCACATTTGATGAAACAGTTGCTCTTGATGGAGAAGTTGGAAAATTTGTTTCAATTGCAAGAAAAAAATCTAATACTTGGTATCTAGGAGCTATTACTAATTGGGATTCCAGAGACATTACAATTGATTTTTCTTTCCTTGAAAAAGAGAAAAAATACGAAGCAGAAATTTTCTCAGACGGATTGAATGCAGATAAGGCTGCGAATGATTACAAAAGAGAAATTGTAACAGTTGATTCGACAACCAAATTGGCATATAAATTAGCAAGCGGTGGCGGATTGGCGATGATTATTCAAACGAAATAACAAATGTAGTTTTGTTTAAATATTAAACCCGACAAGTTTTAGAACCTGTCGGGTTTATATTTTTCATTTTTACATCTTACAGTATACATTTTTACAATTCACCTGCTAGAATATATATTTTACGCTAAAATCTTCTCAATCTCATTCAGTTCATCATGAGTGAATTCAAGATTTTGTAAACATTCAATATTATTATTTAACTGCTTTACTGAACTGGCACCAATTAAAACCGAAGTAATTCGTTTGTCTTTTTGCAGCCAGGCCAGTGCCATTTGTGCCAAAGACTGATTTCTATTCTGGGCAATTTCATTCAGCTGAATTAATTTCTCAATCCTTTCCGGCGTAACTTCATCTTCTTTTAAATGCCCGTTTGGATTGTGAGCTCGGGAATTTTCAGGAATTCCGTTTAAGTATTTATCGGTCAAAAGTCCTTGTGCCAAAGGTGAAAATGCAATACAGCCTACTCCTTTTTCTTCTAAAACATCCAATAAACCTTCTTCAACCCAGCGTACCAGCATGGAATATTTAGCCTGATGGATCAAACATGGTGTTCCTAATTGTTTCAAAACATCAACAGCCACCAGGGTCTGCTCTGCAGAGTAATTACTGATTCCAACATATAATGCTTTTCCACTTCTTACAGCGTAATCAAGCGCCATCATCGTTTCTTCAATAGGGGTTTCAGGATCCGGGCGGTGTGAGTAAAAAATATCTACATAATCAATCTTCATTCTTTTCAAACTCTGATCTAAACTGGATAAAAGATATTTTCTGGAACCCCAGTCCCCATAAGGTCCATCCCACATTGTGTAACCTGCTTTTGTGGAAATAATGATTTCATCACGTAAATTTCCCTGAAAATTATGCCATAATATTTTTCCAAAATTGGTTTCTGCCGAGCCTGGAACCGGACCATAGTTGTTGGCTAAATCAAAATGCGTAATTCCTTTATCAAAAGCTTCCACAGCTATACTTTCTGCATTTTCAAAATTATCTACTGATCCGAAATTATGCCATAATCCTAAAGAAATTTCAGGCAAAAGCAATCCGCTTTTTCCACATCTGTTGTATTTCATTAATTAAAAGTTTAATAGTTTCGTTTTTTTTTTAGTTTTTAAAGATAAAAAAAACTCTCGCAGATTTTGCAGATTTAGGAGATAAAAAAATCTTCCTGATCTTCAAAATCTGTGAGAGAAAATGGTCTTTTTATTTAAGTTTGAAAGTTTTTCCTCAATAGTCTCCAGCTTTAGCTGGAGCAATAAATTTGATTTGAAAAAGGCTTTAGCCAAAACATTGATTGTTTGGCTAAAGCCTTTTTTTCGATCATTTTACCATCCAGCTAAAGCTGGACGCTATTCAATTATACAATTAAACTTTGCGCCTCTCCGTCTTTGCGAGATTAAAACTTTAAGTTTATTCTTTTATCTCAAATCCGCTTTCCAAACCTTTATCAGAACTGCCTCCTATTTTAAGTTTAAAAGTTCCCGGTTCGACCAGATAATTCCCGTTGTTATCATAAAAACCAAGTTCCTTATCTGTTAAAGTAAAAGTTACAGTCTTAGTTTCTCCTTTTTTCAAATTCACTAATTCAAAACCTTTTAACTCTTCAACCGGTCTGGCGATGCT
This sequence comes from Flavobacterium hibisci, assembly GCF_020026925.1. Classification (GTDB taxonomy): domain Bacteria; phylum Bacteroidota; class Bacteroidia; order Flavobacteriales; family Flavobacteriaceae; genus Flavobacterium; species Flavobacterium hibisci. The sequence continues at coordinate 23,382 of NZ_JAIQDW010000010.1, forward strand.
GGCAAAATCATCGTGAATGTACAACTGAACGACTTCTTTTCCGTCATAATTACCTGAATTGGTAACGTCGACACTTACCTGAACCGGCTCTCCTTTTGCAAAAGTTGTCTTATTTAATTTCAGCTTTTTATAATCGAAAGTGGTATAACTCAATCCGAAGCCAAAAGGAAACTGAGGTGTTTTTTCTACATCTGAAAAGTGTGACCAAAACACGTTTTTATCAGCATTTACAGGTCTTCCTGTACTGTAATTGTTATAATAAATTGGAACCTGCCCTACATTTCTCGGAAAAGAAATTGGCAGTTTCCCGCTTGGGTTATAATCCCCGTATAAAACCTGAGCTACAGCATTTCCGGTTTGGGTTCCCAAATGCCAGGCTTCAACAATTGCCGGAATATGTTCTGCTGCCCACGGAATAGTCAACGGGCGGCCATTGTTTAAAACTAAAACGATGTTTGGATTCACTTTATAAATTTCTTCTAACAATTCCTGCTGTAATCCCGGCAAATCAAGGTTCGTTCTGCTGCGTCCTTCCCCACTCTGAAAACCGTGTTCACCTAAAACCATTACTACCACATCTGCATTTTTAGCTGCTATTTTTGCTGCTTCGAATCCACTTTTGTCTGTTGTGTTAAAAACGACCTCATCAAGGAAAGTTGCTTTGCCAACAATCAAATAAGCTCCTTTTTCAAAAACCAGCTGATTGTCTTTATATTGCTGCATTCCTTCCAGAACAGAAACCGCCGTATTATCCTCCGCAGCAATTCTCCAGCTTCCCAACGGACTGTTTTTATCATTCGCTAAAGCTCCGATCAAAGCAATTTTTTGTCCGGTTTTTTTTAGCGGAAGCAGATTTTTATCATTCTTCAATAAAACAATTGACTTTTTCGCCATGTCCAAAACACCATCATTATTCGCTTTATTTCCAATAGTTGCTTTTTCACGTTTTTCATCACAGTATTTGTACGGATCATCAAATAAACCCAGTTCAAATTTCACGCGTAAAATCCTTCTCACCGCATCATCTACCAAAGCTTCTTTTACTTTTCCGTCCTTAACCAATTTCGCTAGTTCTGTAACATACAAATGGGATTCCATGTCCATATCAGAACCGGCTGTAACGGCTTTCACCGTTGCATCTGCTCCATCTTTAGCATACCCATGCGGAATCATTTCACGAACCGAAGCCCAGTCTGAAACCACAAAACCATCAAACTTCCATTTGCCTTTTAAAATGTCTCTTTGCAAGAAAACATTCCCCGTTGCCGGAATTCCGTTTACGAGATTAAACGAGTTCATAAAAGTTCTCACACCTGCTTTTGTCGCCGCTTCAAACGGCGGCAAAACAGTATTGAATAATTTCGAATTACTAATGTCAACCAAATTATAATCACGTCCTGATTCTACATAACCATAAGCTGCAAAATGTTTGGCACAGGCTGCAATGGTGTTTACTTTTGCCAGATCGGCAGTTGTTTCCCCCTGAAAACCTGTTACTCTCGCTACCGCAATTTTGCTTCCAAGGTATGGATCTTCCCCTGCCCCTTCCATTACACGTCCCCAGCGGGCATCGTTTGTAATATCTACATTTGGTCCAAAAGTCCAGTTAATTCCGGATGCCGAAGCCTCATCTGCTGCAATCGCCGCCGATTTTTTAATGGCTTCTAAATCCCAGCTAGCCGCTTCTGCCAACGGAATCGGGCTTAACGTTTTGTAACCATGAATCACATCAAAACCAATAATCAGCGGAATCCCCAAACGGGTTTCTTCCACCGCAATTTTCTGAACGGCACGAACTTCTTTCACGCCACGAACCGTCAGCATGCTTCCCACCCATCCTTTCCGAAGATGTTCGTATTTTAACTCGGCATTTCCACCTTTCGGAGCGGGACCGGTCACGTCCCAAAAACCGTTATATTGATTCATCTGACCTACTTTTTCTTCAAGGGTCATCAATGGCAAAAGCAAATCAATGCGTTGTTCAATCGTTTTATTTTTATCCAGATACGGTTTCTTCTGTGCATTCATATTTCCAGCAATAAAAAGGGCAAAAACCCCAATAATTAGTATTTTTTTATTTTTCATAGTGGTTAAAAAGTATCATATTTTGGGCGTGTCCCTCCGGGTCGGGCTATCCGTTTCAAGTCCTCGCACTTCCTTCGTCAGGCTGTGGGCTTTCCTCTTCTATCCCTCACGCGGTTTACGGTAACGAGAAGTCCTTGGTTTTTTTACAATCTTGTCATTTCGAGGAACGAGAAATCACACTAGGAACTCCACAATCAAAATCGCCAATCTTTGTTGAGCCTCTTGTTTGATTTCTCCTTCGTCGAAATGAGACAAAAAAACGTGTAAACCTTCACTCCGAAATAAAACAGGAAGCCGGCAGATTCGCTTTATTAAACAAATCGGACTGAATCGTATTTCCCCATGCAAATCTCACTTTTACAGGATTCGGTACTTTTTTACTCGTTACAATTACCTGATTGTTTTTTATCGAAGCTTCAGCAGGATAAAAAGTACCGTCTGTTACCGCAACTTCAAATTGTTTTGAGATTTTATCTTTAAAATACAATCCTTCAGCAAAATCAAAAGAAACAATCACTTTGTTTTTATCAATTTTAATATCTTTAAAAAGCGGACCATTAACCAAATTAGAATTGGTTTTATACGTATTTGCCAGCGCTAAATTTGCCAGACGAATTCCAACCGATTTTTTATCCTTTGGATGAATATCAATCGTATCTGAAACATCGCTGATCACAACCATTCCGGTGTTATTTATTTGTTGAAGTAATTTTCTTTGGGAATCTCTTACAATAACATTTGAGAAATTGTTACTGCCGTTTTTAAAAGGGGCAATCTGTACAAAATAAAACGGAAAATCATCCTGCCAGGCTTTTCGCCACGAAGTAATCAAAGCTCCTAACGTTTTATCGTAAACCAATGATCCAACATTCGATTCGCCCTGATACCAGAGTGTTCCGGCGATTTTAAATCCCACAAAAGGAGAAATCATGGCATTGTAAGCACGCCCTGGCTGTTTTGGTCCGTATTCCTGTTCGTTTAGTTTTTTGGCATTTTCCAATAAAACGGGGTCGTTTTGTACCACTTCTTCCGGCATCCAGATTTCTGCTGGAGTTCCGCCCCAGTTTGAAGAAATTAATCCGATAGGGACATTTTTTAAATCTTCTCGTAAACGTTTGGCAAAAAAGTAACCAACCGCACTAAAGTTTTTCATGGTTTCCGGAGTCGATTCTGTCCAGTTTCCGAGTAAGTTGTTTTGAGGTGTTGTCGCGGTTAATTTTGGAACGGTAAAAAAACGAATGTTAGGATTTGTTGCATTTTTTGCTTCTTCTTCTCCGTTATCAATTCCCCAGCTTACCGACATTTCCATATTGGATTGTCCGGAGCAAACCCAGACTTCGCCAATTAAAATATTTTTCAGGATTACTTCATTATACCCTTTTATGGAAATCGTATAAGGTCCACCGGCTTCGGGCGTTTTGATTTTGAGTTCCCATTGCGCCTGATTGTTTGCAGTAACTTTATATTCCTGATTGTTCCAACTGGAAACGAGTTTGATTTCCTCTTTTGGATTAGCCCAGCCCCATATTTTGACCTCAGCATTGCGCTGCAATACCATATTGTCGCCAAAAATATTCGGAAGGGAAACGTTTGCCATCATAGTGCCGGAAATCAGTAAGAAAACAAACTTAAATATATTATTTTTCATTTAGCAGTTTTTTTAAAAATGGTCCGTATTCCGCAGCCATAATTTTATGTTCAGTAATGTTTGGATGTCCGGAACAACCGCTTGGTGTCATAGGCTTAAATTTGAAAATCAGAATGGGTTTGTGTGACTTATCCATATCGACTTCGGCTTTTATTTTATTCAGGCAATTTTCAAAAATCACTGCTTTTTCTCCATTTACCATTGGACTATTTGTCAACACCAATTGCGCATTCGGATTGTGTTTATAAAGCATTTTTATAAAATTGACATAACTCGAAACATATTTTTCAGGATCAAAAGACAGGCGCTCTTTTTTACCATCCCCATTCGAAAAATCATTCGTTCCTATCGCAATACTAATTATGTCCGGTTGAAAAGCAAAATTATATTTAGGTTTAGAATTGTCTTTTGTCAGATATAAATTTTCATAAACAGCTGGCATAATCGGAACTTCAGGCCCCTCGTCATTCCAATTGCGATAAATTCCGATTCCGGAAACTGAACTCAATAAATAATCTGCATCAATATTTCTGGACAAGATGGGTCCGTAAGCATAAAAACCATTGTGATGGTCAAAATATTCGCCCTGATCACACGGAGTTGTGGACGGATCATTTGCTGCACCACTTGTTATGGAATCTCCAATAAATTCGATTTTTTTCTTTCTGACTGGAGTTATTGTCATTAATTTCGCTGTAGTTCCGGCAAATAAAACATTGCCCATTGTGGCTTCAGTACCCTTATAAATATTTAGGGTATGTACTTTTTGCTTTGAAACAGCTTTAATCTCAAAAGACTGAACCGGCCCCTTTTCGACTCTTACTTTTCCAATGTATTGTCCATCAAGTTCTAAAACCACATAATTATGATGTTCCCAGGTGTCAATACTTTGAAGTAAAACAGCACATTTTTCGCCTGAAAAATTAAACGATACCGAAGCTGCAGTCCCGATCAATACTGCTTTATTATCCTCCAGCACATCTACTCTTCCGGCATATAAAAAGTTTTTTGCTTTAGTTTGTGAAACCGACATTTGCGAAATCAGCAAAAACAAAATTAAAAGCGTTATTTTTTTGATAAACATAATTTATTCGTTAAAATATAAATACATTTCACAAATATATCCGAATTACATTTTACAGAAAGATACTAAAATATCAAAAAGCAATAAAAAAATACCAAAAACGTTTATTAAACCAACCTCTTTTTGCTATTCTAAACAAACGCTTTATCTTTATAAGCTAATAATTATCTGCCCGCTCATATGAAAACTACTATTCCCATCCTGTTTCTTTTGATTACTATTTTATTTTCTTCTTTTACTTTAAAAAAAGACAACAAAACACAATCTGATTCGGTTAAAAAAATCCAGACTAAAATTGAACGGGATTCTGTCATTTCGTATGCAAAACAATATTTAGGAACACGATATTTGTATGCAAGCAGTAATCCAGACAAAGGATTTGACTGTTCGGGTTTTGTATCTTACGTTTTCAAAAATTTTGGTTTGACCTTACCAAGAAGTTCCGGTGGTTATAAAAATGTGGGCAAGACCTTAAAACCTGATGAATTTAAAGTTGGGGATGTATTAGTATTTTATGGTTATAAGGACAAAAGTGTAATAGGTCACGTTGGCATCATCTGTGAAGCCAACGGAATGCAATCGAAATTTATTCACGCTTCATCAGGAAAAGCACAAAAAGTCACCATTACAGGACTTGACGAAGAACATTACACAAAACGTTTTTATAAATGTGTTGATGTTTTGTCTGAATAGTTTGTTACATCTTTAACAAGCTAAGAATTTCACGAAATGTTTTTTCACGCAGATTTTAAAAAGATTTAAGCAGATGTGTGCAGATTTTTTATTGAATAAGATCAAAATCTAATTAAATCTGCTGTTATATGCCAAAATCTGCGTGAAAAAATTAATATAACTACTTTATTCTTCAGTCAATAATTTAATCAGACTTTCATCTCTCTGGTAAATATCTTTATAGAAATTCAGCTGACCTTCGCGATCTACCCAAGCGGTGAAATAACCAATATAAACCGGAACTTTTTTCTTCAGGGTGTACCAGCTTTCTTTTCCGGCATGCATGGCTTTGTCAATTCTTTCCGGAGTCCATTTTGGGTCATCTTTCAACAATTCAATGGCCAGTTCACGTGGTTTTGCTACACGCACGCAGCCATGGCTAAAAGCCCTGCTTTCTCTTTCGAACAAACTTTTTGAAGGCGTATCATGCAGATAAATGTTACTGGAATTCGGAAATAAAAACTTTACAAGTCCAAGTGAGTTATTTTTCCCCGGAAGCTGCCGAACCGCTCCATTATTCCATTCCAGATTTTTCTTTGCGAGGTAGTTTTTGTCTTTCGCCATTCCGGGTTTGATTTCGCTTTTGATAATACTTGGCGGAACATTCCAATATGGACTGAAAACAATATTATTCATCATTCCGCTAAAAACAACCGTCTTGGTCATTGTCCTACCCACCACAACGGGTGATATAAAAGCAATTTTACCATCTTCGACTATATACAATCTAAATTCGGGAATATTGACTTCAATATACTTTTTACCTTTTTCCAGTTCAGGATCAATCCAGCGGCAGCGTTCCATATTGGCAATGATGGTTTTAATTCGGTCTGAAACAGGGATATTCAAATCATTAATATGTTCTAATAAAATAGTATTCTTTGGTGCATAGCCATGTCGTAATTCATAGTTTTTGACTGCTTTCATCAAAACCGTATCACAAACAGCACTTTTGTTATCCTCCTTAATATCTCCGGTTACAAAAAGCCTTTCCCTTATTTGTGCAATTGTTGCCGAAGAATCTCCTAATTTTAGTCCTTTGTAATCTTCATCAACTTCAATTGTTTTCCAGTCTCCGTTTTTTTCAATATCTCTGTATTGATGAAGTGCATCACGAAGCTTGTAATACTGACTGAACATCTTGCTTTTCTTATCATCACTTATAGTCGATTTTTCAAAAAGAGAATCGGTTAAAACCTGATAATTGAGTTTTTTTCGCGGAAGCAGCCATTCTAATGAAATGGATGTTTTCTCGTCAAAACCTCTGTATACTTTTTCAGCATAATAGAAATACAAATTGGTGATCATCAAATCGGTATTGACTTTTGAAAGTTTATTAACCGAATTGTTCTCAAAAATTAAATTGATTTCTTTATACGGAAAATTGGCTTTTAAACCTTCATTTTCTAAACCTTTATATTTATCATACAACGTATTTCCAAACTCAACAACTCCTTTATTATCAAGCCATAATTGGGTAGATTGTTTTTTTGCGTACAAAGCGGCAACCTCATCCTGAAAATTTTTCAATTTAGGATACGCTTCATAAAATCCGGCGATTGCCAAACTGTCTATGGTAAGTTTTAATTCCGGAATGACGACCTCTGTTTTCTTTAGATTTTCTTCTTTTTTATCCCCTTTTGAATTGCATGACACAGCAATAGAAACGAGTATAATAACAGTAAAACTGCACCAAATTTTCATAATAATTTTTTGAATAAAATTAGAAAAGTTTCCGTAAAAACAAATTCATTTCAAAATAATATTTTGGCAAAAAAAACTCCCGGCACATCACATGTCGGGAGTTTTCCACCTTTATATAATCAACTTTATTTTAGATAACTGTGCCTTTTAAAGTAAGGATTTTTGGAGTTGTTTCGGCACTTGTTGTAACCGTAACTGTTTTAGTAAAACCTCCTTTATTTGCCGCATTATAAGTTGCTGTGACTTTTGCAGATTTCCCGGGAAGGATTGGTTCTTTAGTATAATCTGTAGCAGTACAACCGCATGATCCTTGTACATTTGTAATTACTACAGCTGTTTTTCCGGTATTTTTAAATTCGTAAACAATTGCTTTTGGGGTTCCTTGTGGGATCTGTCCAACATCAATCGTTTCTGCTTTCCATACGATAGTGCTTTCTGCAGTCGCTCCAACAGAATTTGAAATTAATGCTTTAACGGGAGAGATTGCTGAGAATGACATTAATCCTAAAGCTAAGATGAGCGTCGAAATTTTAATAATTTTCATAGTCTGTTATTTTAAATTGGTGATAGGGTTAAATTTTATATTTCAAAATTACTTTACAAAAAAACAATTCGCTGTTAACCGGTTTCAAATGTTTGTTAATGACTTGTTAAGCGTGATTTTTAATTCTAAATTTGATTAATATTACACCCTCAAAAAAAGATTTCCTTGAAAATTAACAGACTTAACAGCATTATTATACTGGGATTAATAGCCATAATTGGCATATTGATCGCACAATTGCTTTGGACAAAAGAGGCTTTTACATTAGAACAGAAAAAACTAAGTCAAAAAACTCATATCGCACTTCTCGAAGTAGTCAAAAAACTGCATGAAGGAACCAATCATGAATTGCCCGCACAAAATCCGGTACAAAAAATTGCAAATGATTATTATATCGTAAACATCGACAACGATTTTGAACCTGATATTCTGGAATTTTATTTGAAAACCGAATTCAAAAAAATGAATATCACCACTGATTTTGAATATGCTATGTATAATTGCCAAAGCGACGAAATGGTTTATGGTAATTACATTTCATTATCTGATAAAGGAAGAGCGAAACAATCGGTTTATTTTCCGAAACACAAAAATCTGGTCTATTATTTTGCTGTACGTTTTCCGCATGAAACGACTTATCTGTTTAGTTCTATGCGGTTTTGGTTTGTATTATCTATCGTTTTGATTTTCATTTTACTGATTTACGTCTATTCGATTTTGACTCTTCTGCAGCAAAAAAAATATTCAGAACTCCAGCGTGATTTCATCAATAATATGACCCATGAATTTAAAACGCCTTTATCTTCGATTTTAATTGCATCAAAATATTTAATCGGACAAGATAAAATTAAGGAAGACAAAAAGCTGTACACTTATACCGATATCATCATTAACCAGAGTAACAAACTAAACAGTCATATTGAGCAGATTTTAAACATCGCAAAATCTGATTATACACCACTGGAATTAAAAAAAGAATTCTTATTAATCATCCCTGTTATTGAGGAAGTAATTGAAAATATTCGTTTAAAATATCCGGAAGCTTCCATTAAAATTAAAACAGATTCAAACCATTACGAACTCGAAACCGATAGATTTCATTTTACCAATCTGGTTTATAATTTACTCGATAATGCTGTAAAGTACTGCAATGAAAAGCCTGAAATTACGGTTGGAATTTTTACAGAAAATAAGCTATTAAAGCTGTCCTTTGAAGATAACGGAATCGGAATTGCTTCTAAAAATATTTCATTTATATTTGATAAATTTTACCGAATACAGAATGAAAAAAGCAACGAGGTTAACGGTTTCGGATTAGGTTTGTATTATGTAAAAAAGATTTGCGACCTTCAAAACTGGAAAATTTCAGCAACAGAAAACAGTACAAAAGGTGTCACCATAACTTTGTCAATCCCAATATAAAAATGAGAAGCTTTAAAATTCTTTATACCGAAGATGATGAAACATTAGCTTTTTTAACCAAAGACAATCTGGAGCAAAATGACTATGAAGTTATTCATTGTCCTGATGGAAAATCAGGTTTGGAAAGTTTTAAAAACAACGATTTTGATATTTGTATTTTTGATATTATGATGCCAAAAATGGATGGTTTTGAATTGGCAACAGAAATCAGAAAACTCAATACTGATATTCCGATTATTTTTCTCTCTGCTAAAACTTTAAAAGAAGACCGAATTAAAGGTTTGCGTCTGGGTGCAGATGATTATCTTGTGAAACCTTTTAGCATTGAGGAACTGATCCTGAAAATTGAAGTTTTTCTAAAACGTTCGCAGAAAAAAAGCAAACCCGAAAAAGCGATTTATGAAATAGGAAAATACCAGTTTGATACCAAAAATTTTATTCTCTTTAATAATGAAGAAAAGATTGGCCTTACACAACGAGAAGCCGAATTGTTGAAATTGTTTCTGGACAATAAAAATTCTGTTTTAAAAAGAGAACAGATTTTAACCGCACTCTGGGGAACCGACGATTATTTTATGGGACGAAGCCTGGACGTTTTTATTTCGCGCCTTCGAAAAATTCTGGCAAATGAAAAAGATATTTCTATTGAAAACTTACATGGAATCGGGTTTCGATTTGTAATGTAATTTACAGATTATGATTATAAAAAATTTCGTATTTTTAATAGTAAACTTTTAGATATGAAACTGCATCATTTACGAAATGCCACTTTAGTCATTGAAACAGAAAAACATGTCATCTTAATTGATCCTATGTTAGGAAAAAGGAAAACTATAGCTCCTTTTACTCTTTTTCGTTATCCGCCAAAGAGAAACCCGCTGACAGCACTTCCCAAAAACAGCAGGGAAATTTTGAGTAAAGTCACGCATTGCCTGATAACACATTTGCACCCTGATCATCTTGACAAAGCCGGGGAAGTTTTTCTAAAAAGAAAATCAATTCCGGTAATTTGCAGTAGTAAAGACGAAAAAAAGATAATACAGCGAGGTTTGACTGTCATTCAAACTTTAGATTACTGGCAACCACAAAATTTTCTGGACGGAAAAATAACAGGAATTCCTGCCGTTCACGGATATGGCTTTATCGCCAAATTAATGGGAAATGTGACAGGCTTTTTTATAGAACTTCTGAACGAAAAAACAATTTACATCAGCTCTGATACTATTTTCACAAAAGACACAGAAAGAGTCCTTACAGAATTAAAACCTGATATTGCAACTGTAGCCTGCGGTACCGCAAGATTAGATTTTGGTCAGCCATTATTAATGAGAATGAATGATATACTAAAATTTACAGCTCTGGCTCCCGGAAAAGTTTTTGCCAATCATTTAGAAGCTTTAAATCATTGTCCGACAACAAGGGAAGAATTAAAAAAAGCTTTAGCCGAGAATAATCTTTTGTCAAAAACTACTGTTCCTAATGATGGAGAATGTGTGGAATATTGATTATAAAACTAATAACCCAAATTCACGTAACGTATTAATCGGCTTTGAGTACCAGAACAATTCAAAATCCTCAAGCGAAGTTTCAAAATCATTTTTCACTTCCTGAAAAGTATAATTTTTACTATTTGAAACCGTGATTTTTTTCAGGATTTCGATCAGCCATTTTCCTTCTTCCTTACTGGTCTGAATGGTAAAACTTTCTTTTTTATCATGAAAAGTCAGGGACATCATTTCCCAGCTTTTTCCTTTTTTTGATTTTGTAAAGGTTTCTGCTAAAGGTTTTCCGCCCAGCCAGACCACTTTTGCATTTGGTTTTGTATTGAAATCGTTTTGTTCTTCTAAAGCATTAAAAATAAAATCTGGATGAATTTTTGTTTTTGGAATTTTGAAGTCGAACCAATCCTGCAATTCATAATCAAAACAGATTCCGTGCATGAAATTAAAAAGCGATTTCTTTAACCCGAAACTAAATTTATCATGATTGATTCCTGTCGAATCGGTATAATCAATGTCGTTATTAGCAAAAGTTCCAATTGCTTCCGTCTTTTTGGTGACGCCAAATTGTTCCGGATATAACCCGACCGGACTGTGCGCTGTTAAGGCAAACTGATGCCAAAATCCGGACTGTAAAACCCCGGCTTCAAATAGCTGACGCACCATTTCGAGACTGTCAATAGTTTCCTGAATCGTTTGTGTTGGATATCCATACATTAAATACGCATGCACCATGATTCCGGCTTCTGTAAAATTTCGGGTTACTTTTGCCACCTGTTCTACGGTTACGCCTTTATCTATTAATTTCAACAATCGGTCTGAAGCTACTTCTAATCCTCCCGAAACGGCAATACAGCCGGAAGCTTTCAATAATAAACACAAATCTTTTGAAAAGCTTTTTTCGAATCGAATGTTTGTCCACCATGTTACAGCCAGTTTTCGTTTTATGATTTCTAGAGCCAGCGCCCGCATCAAGGCTGGCGGTGCGGCTTCATCTACGAAATGAAAGCCATTTTGCCCTGTTTTTTCAATTAATTCTTCTATTCGGTCACAAAGTAAACTGGCCGCAACGGGCTCGTAAACTTTTATATAATCTAATGAAATATCGCAGAAAGTACATTTTCCCCAATAGCAGCCGTGAGCCATAGTGAGTTTGTTCCAACGCCCGTCACTCCACATTCGGTGCATCGGATTCACGATTTCGATAACCGAAATGTATTTATCCAAAGGCAGATCAGAATAATCCGGAGTTCCTACAAATGCCTGCTTGTAATCATGTTTTAAAGAATTATTTTTATAGACAACTTCTCCGTTTTCTAAAAGAAAAGTTCGCTTATAAGAATTGTAATACGGTTTTTCTAAATTGAAAATTAATTCTTCGATTGGCACTTCGCCATCATCCAAAGTGATAAAATCGAAGAATTCGAAAACACGCTTGTCAGAAAGTGAGCGTAATTCGGTATTCGGGAAACCGCCTCCCATCGAAATTTTGATTTCGGGATGGTTTTGTTTGACCCATTGCGCAGATCGAAAAGCACTATATAAATTCCCCGGAAAGGGAACAGAAATTAAAAACAAGGTTGGTTTTACAGCTTCTATTTTTTCTTTCAGAAGTGAAATTAAAATCGAATCAATATAAGTCGGTTCCTGTTGTAAAGCTTCGTACAATTCATCAAAAGAATTGGCACTTCGGCCTAAACGTTCTGCATATCGGCTAAAGCCAAAATTTTCATCGACACACTCAACAATAAAATCCGAAATATCTTCGAGATACAAAGTTGCCAGGTGTTTTGCCTTGTCCTGAGTTCCCATGGTTCCGAAAGCCCAGTCGAGTTCTTCTAATTGTGCAAAACGGGAAGCCTCCGGCAGAAAATCTTCCTGACAAATCTGCAGTGCCAAGGTTGGATTTTTTCCCTGCAAAAACTGAATTACAGAATCAATCGTTTTAATGTATTCGTCCTGTAATGCGAAAATTCTTTTGCAGTTTTCCGTTGTTGGTTGTTGGCTGATGGATGTAAATAAATCCTGTAAACCTTCTTTCGAAAACAATTTCAAAATCACATCAATACCCAAATCTGCCTGAACGGATTCTATATTTTTGGTATTCAGAAAACCTTTTATATAAGCGGTAGCCGGATACGGAGTATTCAGTTGGGTAAATGGTGGTGTTATTACAAAAAGTTTTGTTTTCAAAGGGATTTTATTTTCTGCAAAAATACGGGATATTTATAATCTTTCAGGAAAAGATTTACTACTCTATTTAAAACCAAAAAAGGATGCCATAATAGACATCCTTTCTTTTTTACTTTTTCTTCTTTTTCTTCTTTTTCTTCTTGGCCGATTTATCCTTTTTCGAATCACCATTCAATTTTTTGTTCAGCCTTTTTTCAGATTCTTCAATCGTGTAGTCATAAGAAGTATTGATTGTGGTAAGTTTTACTTTTTTAATCACTTTCAAGGCTTTCTTAAACTCTTGCTGACGTTCTAAAAGCATGACTTTCTTCAAAAGGATTTCTGCTTTATTGATTCCTTTGACTGTCAATGCAAAATCAATCAGTTTAGATGCTTCTTCGTAATCTTCATTCAAAATCAAAGTATGAATATAAAAAGGATACACCTCTAAAGCATAAATATTAATCGAAAGTGCTCTCTGAAAATACTCTTTTGCTTCTTCATATTTGAATAACTGATCTGAAAAAACCTGACCGTATAAACACAATGCCATGGTATTTTTATCATCGTAAGACAAGGCATAATCCAACGATTCGATGGTTCCTTCCAACCAATATGGATAATTGTCCAATGCCTGAAAAAGATATTTATCTACTGTTTTCATAATTTTTTCTATTTGGAAATGCAAAAATCAAATCTTATTCCCGGTCGAAATAATCTTCCCGTTTTAATCGTTGCCGTTCTTGTTTGTACTTTTTAACTTGTTTTTGTTTTTTAAAATCTGTACCCTGAAAAACCCGAACCGGATTCCCGCGCTGAATTTGCAATTGGTTGATCCATTGTGCCTGAAATTCGGCTTTGAATTGTTTGACGGTTTCATCTTTAAATTTCTGCAGCAATCTTTCGGTTGCCAGTTTTTTATTCTGATGCTGAGACCGAGAATCCATTGCCACAACACTAATTCCTGTTGGGAGATGAGTCGCTCTTACTGCCGAGCTGACTTTATTTACATGTTGTCCTCCCGCACCGGAACTTCGCATGGCCTGATACTGGATATCTTTCTCTGTAATTTCGGTCGTTGTCGCTTTATCAACTTCAAAAATTCCGATAAACCAATTTTTACGTTTATGAAATTTTCGAAACTGACTCTGTCCAATCCACTGAATGGTTCCTATCCATGAATTAACAAATGTATTCAGATTGTCACTTTCGAGTAAAATCGTGGCTGTTTCTACGGTTCCGTTTTCGATTCCTTTTTCCCGTTGAAGCAAAGTGGTTTTTATTTTATTATCATTTGCTTCTTCCAGAAAAGTTTTCAGTACCTGAGCCACCACCCAGCTGCATTCAGCCGGGCCGCGCCCTGATGTTATTTGAATTATTTTTTCCATAATTATCTGTCCATTCTAACGATTTTTGGTGTAAATGTGCCTAACACATCCACCAGTTCCGTTTGGTTTGCCATAACTTTATTAATGTCTTTGTATGCCATTGGCGCTTCGTCAATATTACCGCCAATCAAAGTCACATCGTTTGCTTTTAAGACTTTGTTGATTTCGCTTTGAGTAAATGATTCTTTACACTTTTTACGAGAAAATAGTCTTCCGGCACCGTGAGAAGCAGAATTTAAACTTTGAGCATTTCCTTTCCCCTGAACAATAAATCCCGGAGCAGTCATCGAACCCGGAATAATGCCCAGTTCACCAACGTTTGCAGGAGTAGCTCCTTTTCGATGCACAATTGCTTCTTTGCCATTTACGATTTCTTTCCATGCAAAATTGTGATGGTTTTCAATCGTTACAACCACTCGTTTTCCTATCCCTTTCGCAATTCGGCGGTGAATATCGTCATGACAGGCTTTGGCATAATCGCCTGCTAAATTCATAGCCAGCCAATATTCCTGACCATCGTGCGTATTCAAATCGAGCCAGGCCAAATGCTGTACATTTTTAGGCAGCGGACATTGTTTGGTTGCCAGATAGGTGTAATGTTTTGCGATATTAGCCCCTAAACCTCTTGAACCACTATGCGAAAGCACTGCAAAATATTCCCCAACTCCAATCTTCCATTCGTTGAGAGGATTAGTGATTTTCGCAATTCCAAATTCTACAAAATGATTCCCTCCGCCGGAAGTTCCCAATTGCTTGTAAGCTTTATTCAAAAGGTTTTTCAAAAGCGGGATATCCTGAAATTCACTTCGGATGAACACTTCGTGATCTGCCCGAATGGTGTGGGTTTCATACATTCCAAACTTTGTATTGTCTTTTAAAATAGCCTGTAGCTGATGCTCTTTTCCTTTAAAGAAAGAAGCTGGTATATCAAAAATTGACAAACTCATTCGGCAGCCTATATCCACTCCAACTCCATACGGAATTACGGCATTATCTGTTGCCAGAACTCCGCCAATTGGTAATCCGTAACCGGAATGCGCATCTGGCATTAAAGCTCCGGCTACTGAAATTGGTAATTTTAAGGCATCATATAACTGATATTTCGCCTGTTCATCAATTTCATTTTCTCCGAAAATAGAGAAAGGTGCTCTTGTATTATTAAGCTGATGCATTCTGACCTGTACCGGATTTACTAATCCTTCTGCCACTTTTCCCCAGGTTCCATGTCCGGTAAATTTTTCCGGAAACAGTAAAACTTCTTTGGCTTCGGTTAATATACTTTCTTTTTTTTCTCGTTTTCTGTATCGGTTGATTTGACCCAAGGCGATATTGATACTATTATTTTTTGGAAAGCCTATTTTAATCAGGTCTTTTCCGGATAATTTATTTCCCATTTGTTTTTTACTATTGAAATTCTTCCAAAATCAATATTGCCTGTTTCTCTTTCACAAAATGAAATGCTTTATCTTAAACATTTAAGGCATAAGAATACGCACAAAACATCATGCAAAATCTGAGCAATAGATCTTGATAAACATTTTATCTGAAACAGATAAATTCAGTTCTGGTATCCGGGAATTTTGAAGTGTCTAGAATAAAAAAAGCCCGAAAGTTATTTTCCTTCGGGCTTGTTCATATCTCTAAATTGATTTACTATGATTGAGAAAAGCCACGAAGACACATGCCAACAGAATCTGATCCTGATGCGATGTTTTGAGAGGTAAGGTTTAATACAAACATTGTCTTCGTTTATTAATAGTTAATTACTTATTTTCTGATGCAAATTTTGTAAATTATTTTTTGAATAAACAAATTAAATCACAAAATTTTCTTAAAAATATCTTTAAAACACTGAATAACAATTATTTAATACATAATAAATATTCCATAAACATAAAAAAATCAGGTAATCTTAAGATTTTTTCAAAAAAATAGGTAATGAATAATTCATTACCTCTGTATAAATTAGTTTTCAGAAATATTAAAACTGATGTACTTTTTTAGAAATCACTAAAAAGGAAATTAATGAAATAATAGCTGCAATGGTCAGGTAAAAACCAACATAATTCAAACCATACGTACTTGCCAGCCAAATTGCAATCATGGGTGCAAATGCTGCTCCTAGAATTCCAGCCAGATTAAACGTTAAAGATGCACCTGAATAACGAACAGTGGTAGGAAACAACTCTGATAAAAATGTTCCCAGAGGTCCGTAAGTAAATCCCATCAAAGACATTCCGATACAAACAAAAGCGGTTACTAAAAACGGACTTCCGGAATTAAGGAATAACGAAAAGAAAAATCCAAAAGCAGCAATAGCAATTGTAGTGAAAATTAATATTTTACGACGGCCAATTTTATCGGCAACCAAAGCTGAAATGGGAATAAAAAGAGCGAAAAACAATACCGAAAACAATTGAATCAGCAAAGCATCTCTTTTTACATAACCTAAATCTGAAGTAACCCAACTCAGGGTAAACACTGTCATTAAATAAAATACCAGGAAGGTTGTTACAGCTCCTAATGTCCCAAAAATCAATTGATTTTTATACGATTTTACCAAAGTTAAAAAGGGAACTTTTACTTCTTCGTGCTCATTTTTAGAATTTTCAAAGGATGGCGTTTCAGAGATTTTAGTTCGGATATAAAAACCAACTATAACCAATAACGAACTGGCGATAAAAGGAATTCTCCAGCCATAATTCATGAAATCTTCATTACTCATTGAATCCGTCAGCAATAAAAAAGTCCCTCCGGAAAGCAGTAATCCAATAGGTGCTCCCAATTGCGGAAACATTCCGTACCAGGCACGTTTATGCGGCGGTGCATTTTCAATCGCTAACAAAACAGCTCCTCCCCACTCTCCTCCTAAACCAACACCTTGCCCGAATCGGCAGAGCATCAATAATAAAGGAGCGGCAACACCAATACTAGCATAACCAGGCAAAAATCCGATGGTGACTGTCGAAATTCCCATAGTCAATAAGGCTGCAACTAAAGTGAATTTACGTCCGATTTTATCTCCGTAATGTCCAAAAAAAGCAGATCCCAACGGACGTGATAAAAATGCAATGGAAAAAGTAGCTAAGGATTCCAAAGTTGCCATGGTAGCATCTGAACCGGGAAAAAATAATTGAGGAAAAACCAATACGGCTGCATTGGCATAAATATAAAAATCAAAAAATTCAATTGTGGTGCCAATAAGGCTTCCAAACAGAACATGCTTTAAGGAGTTCTTTTGATTGGGATTACTTTTCATATTACTGTGATATAACTTTTTTACTTGCAAAAATAGAGTTTCATTGTAAATAATTCAGTTTTAGAAAAATTAGTTTCACAACACTCGCGTTTTTTAACAAATTTTATAAATTTTCAACATTACACAACTTTTTAAAAACTAAAAACCTGATTATAAAGTTTTTAAATACAAAAATAAAAATCAAATCATAAGCTATCGTTAAAACCATTTTTAACTGTATATTTTCATTAAATTTACAGCTGTCAAAAATAAAATCAAGATTATGCCAAGCGACTGTATCAGCTATCAAAACTCAGGATATTTCTCTAAATTGATGCAAGATTATTTAGATCAGAAATCAGAATTAAAACCGCTGTACAATCGCTTTCCAACACTTGAAAATTTTGAAAAACAAATTATAGAAAAGCAATCAAATTTTGATAATGCAAACCGAATTGCGCTAGTAAATACGCTGAAGAAGCAATATCAAAATATCGAAATTTCTGATGCGACTAAGCAAAATATTGAGCTTTTAGCACTGCAAAACACCTTTACGATTACAACCGGACATCAGCTAAATTTGTTTAGCGGCCCTTTGTATTTTTTATATAAAATCATTTCAACAATTAACCTGACCAAAGAATTAAAATCAAAATATCCAACTTATAATTTTGTTCCGGTCTATTGGATGGCAACAGAAGACCATGATTTTGAAGAGATTAATTATTTTAATTTTAAAGGAAAAAAATTCAGATGGAATAAGGAAAGTACCGGTCCTGTAGGAAGGCTCTCAACGGAAGGTTTAGCCGAGTTTCTCGAAATTTATGCTTTGGAATTGGGATCAAGTACAAATGCCAATACGCTGAAAAAACTGTTTGAAGATGCTTATCTAAAACATGATAATCTTGCTGATGCAACACGTTTTTTAGCCAATAGTTTATTTGCATCTCAGAGCTTGGTTATAATTGATGCAGATGATGCCGACCTGAAACGAGCTTTTATACCGTATGCAAAAGAAGAATTAGTGGAACAAACTTCCTTCAAAGCAGTACAGGAAACAATCGAAAAACTGACCGATTATAGTGTTCAGGTAAATCCGCGCGAGATCAATTTGTTTTATATCGAAGACAATCTTCGTGAGAGAATTATTTTTGAGAACGAAAAATATTACGTAAACAATACCAAAATTTCATTTTCTAAAGACGAGATCCTAAAATTATTAGAACGCAATCCTGAAAAATTCAGTCCAAATGTGATTATGCGTCCGTTGTATCAGGAAATTATCCTACCTAATTTATGCTACATTGGCGGAGGCGGAGAAATTGCTTACTGGCTGGAATTGAAATCATTTTTTGATGCCGTAAACATAACTTTCCCAATCCTTTTAGTCCGTAATTCGGTACTTTTAGCAACTGAAAAACAGGTTAAAAAAGCAGATCAGCTGCATTTAAACTGGAAAGACCTATTTACAAAACAAGAAGATTTATTAAACGCTGTAACACATAAAATATCAGCTTTTCCGATTGATTTATCGGCTCAAAAAGAAATTCTGAAAACCCAGTTTCAATATCTTTACGAATTAGCGGATCAAACCGATAAATCTTTTTCAGGCGCAGTAAAAGCACAGGAAATTAAACAAACAAAAGGTCTTGAGAATCTTGAAAAACGTTTGCTTAAAGCACAAAAAAGAAAACTGCAGGATCAATTAGAAAGAGTTACTGATTTGCAGTGTGAGCTTTTTCCAAATAGCAGTTTGCAGGAACGTCAGGCCAATTTCTCTGAATTTTATTTAGAAAAAGGCGAACAATTAATTCCATTACTAACTCAAAAATTAAGACCTTTAGAAACTAATTTTTCTATTATTACAATATAATTACATACAAAATACGACAATAATTCAGAATAAAATAACCACTCCGTTCCGGATTATTGTTGCAAACCAAATAGCGATTTTTAAAATAATTAACTAACCAATTTACCCAAAACAAATGGTAAAAGAACGCTTAATTTCGCTAGATGTCTTTCGTGGACTCACTATTTTATTAATGACAATTGTCAATAATCCGGGAGACTGGGGCAATGTTTATCCTCCTCTCTTACATGCCGACTGGCACGGATGCACCCTAACCGATTTGGTATTTCCTTTTTTTGTTTTTATTATGGGAGTGGCAGTTCCGCTTGCGATGCCTGAAAAATTTTATGACAGTACAACATTCAATAAAATTTTAGTCCGCTCACTTCGAATGTTATGCTTGGGGATTTTCTTCAACTTTTTTGGTAAAATTCAATTATTTAGGCTTGATGGAATTCCACTTTTAATTGGACGTTTAGCCATAACTATTGCTGTTGGTTATGCTTTAATGGGAAGTTTTAATTCTAAAGTCAAAAATATTTTAGCCTTTTCAATTCTGCTTATTTATTTGGTTTTGGCTTACAGCGGTATCGAAGCCTATCATGATGTAAGGCTTCCTGGGGTTTTACAACGAATTGCCATTGTATATTTCGTAGTCTCGCTTTTATATTTAAAAACGACACAAAAAACACAAATTATAACCGGAGCTGTTTTATTATTAGGATATTGGGCTGCAATGACACTAATACCCGTTCCCGGAATTGGAGCTGCTAATCTTGAAAAAGGAACCAATCTGGCTTCATGGCTGGATAGCATTTTACTGGAAGGCCATATGTACAGCGGTACTGTCACCTGGGATCCGGAAGGAATTTTAAGTACTATTCCATCAATTGTAAATGGAATTATCGGACTATTAATTGGACAATTTCTACAAAGTGATAGTTCTAAATTAAAAAAAGCATTAAAAATGGGCAGGATTGGCGCTTTTCTTATCATTTCAGGATTACTTTGGGATTTGTTTTTTCCAATAAACAAATCGCTTTGGACAAGCAGTTACGTTTTATTTACAACTGGATTGGCAACCGTATTTTTTACCATTTTGTATTATCTGATTGATATTGCCGATTACAAAAAAGGATTTAAACCCTTCCTTATCTGGGGTGTAAATCCGATGATTGTATTTTTTAGTTCTCAAATTATACCGCAGGCTTTGGTAATGATCCAGTTTCAAAATCCAAAAAATCCCGAAGAACAAACTAATCTTTTAGATTTCTTATATCGTTTCTGGATTGCGCCATTCTTCAGTAACCCAATGACAGCCTCATTAGCCGGTGCATTAGTTTACGTTTGCATCTGGACCTTTATTCTATGGATTTTCTACAGAAACAAGTTGATTTTCAAAGTTTAAATAACATTTAAAATTTGTAGAGACGCACAGCAGTACATCTTCTTTTTTTTGATCCGCAATTCTCAATTCTCAATTTTCTTAACCAAAACATCATTCTGCTGTACTTTAATTATGAATTTATTAAAATCAATTCGCAAAAAAGTTCTATTTTTGCACCAAATTTAAAAAACACAAAAAATGGCTACAAATAGAACTTTTACCATGATTAAGCCGGATGCTGTTGCAAACGGACATATCGGTAATATCCTGGCAATGATTACTAACGCAGGTTTCAAAATCGTTTCATTAAAATTAACACAATTAACTGTTGCCGATGCAAAAGCATTTTACGCAGTTCACGCAGAAAGACCTTTCTACGGAGAATTAGTTGAATTCATGTCACGCGGCCCAATTGTTGCGGCAATTTTAGAAAAAGAAAACGCTGTAGAAGATTTTAGAACTCTAATCGGAGCTACAAATCCTGCTGAAGCTGCTGAAGGAACTATTCGTAAAGCATACGCAACTTCTATTGGAGAAAATGCAGTTCACGGATCTGATAGCGATGAAAATGCCGCTATCGAAAGTGCATTCCACTTTGCAGGAAGAGAACAATTTTAATTTAGACATCATCTTAGATGGTTAGATTTTTAGACTTACTTAGATAGATCTTATAAAAAAACAGACTCACTTTCAATGAAGTGGGTCTGTTTTTTTTATATCTAACAATCTTTTAATCTAAGTCAGTCTAAAAATCTAATAAGTCTAAGTAAATCTATCTCAAAACCACATCCTTCACAACCTCACGACCAAGTTCTTCATTTATCATTTTAACGATTTTAGATTTTCCGTGGCTTAATTCTTCACGTAAAACAGCTGATGCCAGTTCTACATAAAGTGTAGTCCCTTTAAGGATAACATTTCTTGTATACGTTTTTACGCCATTCCCCATCAAATTTGCCCACGCCTCTTTTACATCAATCTGATCCATTCCGGGCTGCAATTTATTTACCTGAATAATCTGCTGCAAAACAGCTCCAATCGTACTTTCGTTATTTAGTCTTTTCGCCATCTTTTAATAAATTTACTGGTCCTGATTTTTTATAATGATATTCTTTATTCTGATTATTTTTCACAACAAAAGTCTCATCTGAAATTGCAATCAGCTCTTCGCTCCACTTTGCATAATCCGTTTTATAATCCAGAAACGCTCCTTTATCTGTAAAACGAACAGATACATTTTCAAAAGTATTTGTTGTCAAAAAAGTTCCGTCAAGCTGCGCCATCACTTTTGTCCGCGTCCCTTTAGCCCCTTTAATCTGAAAATAATCGAAGTTCTCATTCATTCCGTATAACTTCTCCTCACCTTTATCAAAAACCACCTTTTCAATTTCCCAATAGCCATTCAGTTTTGCAATATCTGCCGGTTTAATTTCCTGCTTGCAGCCCACAAACAAAAGCGATACAACTAAAATCATAAAAGTGTTTTTCATACTATATATTTTAATAAGAAGCTATTCCTGCTGTCCGCTGTATTCCCTATTAACAAAAACTACGGCTAAAAGCCTTGTTTTTCTAAATCGGGAGATGCCGCTTCCATCAGGGCTAGGGCTCCGGTTTTCAAAAGATTTTTAGAGAACTACAAAGTTAACTTTATAAACTTTAAAAGAAATAAAAATCTGCTAAACACATTAAACTATTTTATATATTTTTGGTCATACCACAAACCAAAAACATAAACCATGACTAAAACAATTTACAAGATTCTGATTCTGTTAGTATGCATCAGCTGTAGTAAAGAAGACAACAGCTCTGACACCACTCCAACACAAAACATGTATTTTCCTCCTCTGACAGGAAATACTTGGGAAACCCAATCTATTTCAGACCTAAAGTGGAACCAAAATGCTGTTCAGCCGCTTTTAGATTATTTAGAACTCAAAAACTCTAAATCATTTATCATCTTGGTTAATGGCCGAATCGTTTTAGAAAATTACTTCGGAGACCATTCAGCAACCAAAAACTGGTATTGGGCAAGTGCAGGAAAAACATTAACCTCTACCGTTACAGGAATTGCCCAACAAGAAGACCTCATCAACATTAACAATAAAGTCTCACAATATCTAGGCACTGGGTGGACAAGCGAAACACTTGCGAAAGAGAATTTAATTACCTGCAAACATCTATTAACAATGACATCAGGTCTTGATGACAGCACTGATGATGTTGAACCAGCCAATCTAATCTACAAAGCCGATGCAGGTACACGCTGGGCATATCATAATGTTTACGTAAAACTTCAGGATGTTGTCGCAGCAGCGAGCAAACAGAACTGGTCAGCCTATTTCAACGCTAAATTGAGAGATAAAATTGGGATGGATGGCGCTTGGGTTCAATTAGGCGTAAACAGCGTTTATACAAGTACTACCAGAAGCATGGCGCGTTTTGGTTTACTGATGCTGAATAAAGGAAAATGGGATAACAATACTATTTTGAATGAAACTTATTTCAATGAAGCCACTAATACATCTCAAAACATTAATTTAGGATACGGTTACCTCTGGTGGCTAAACGGAAAAGCGAATTATCATCTTCCTCAGTCACAACTTACTTTTCAGGGAAGTGTAATTCCAACTGCTCCAAGCGATATGTTTATGGCCCTGGGAAAAAACGATCAAAAAATCTATGTTATTCCAAGCAAAAAAATGGTTGTCATTAGAATGGGAGATGCTGCTGACAATGTAAATCTGGCCTTATCTGATTTTGATAAGGTCTTATGGCAGAAAATTAGTGCATTATACCAATAACACAAAATAATTACAGTAATTTCCATCCCTTACTTTCAAAAAGCTTTTGCATTCCCTGCAGAAGCTTTTTGAATAAATAAAAAAAGCAAATAGAAAACTATCTTTTTGTACGGATTCTTTTCAACATTCCTGCAAAAAAGAAAGCCAGCCCCAATACCAATAGAACATAATAAAAAGACAAGCTTTTATCTTTTGAGACATTTGCAATAACAAAACAAAGAACACTTGCAAAATAAAATGCAACAGGAGGTATATTTTTCATTTTATGTTTAAGGAATTATTTAAAAAAACTGTCAACGAATTCATATTTATTAAAGACTTGCAAATCTTCAATTCCTTCGCCAACGCCAATGTATTTAACCGGAATTTGAAACTGGTCTGAAATACCAATTACAACACCGCCTTTTGCAGTTCCGTCTAATTTTGTAACAGCCAGGGAAGTTACCTCAGTTGCTGCTGTAAACTGTTTTGCCTGCTCAAAAGCATTTTGACCTGTAGAACCATCCAAAACCAAAAGTACATCGTGAGGAGCATCAGCTATAACTTTCTGCATTACACGTTTTACTTTTGAAAGTTCGTTCATCAGATTAATTTTATTATGCAAACGGCCTGCTGTGTCAATAATTACCACATCAGCATTTTGTGCTACGGCTGACTGCAAAGTATCAAAAGCGACAGAAGCAGGATCGCTTCCCATATTTTGTCTCACAATTGGAACATCAACACGGTCCGCCCAAACCTGTAATTGATCGATTGCAGCCGCACGAAAAGTATCTGCAGCTCCCAAAACCACTTTGTGTCCGGCTTTTTTAAATTGATACGCCAACTTACCAATAGTAGTGGTCTTACCTACTCCGTTTACCCCGACAACCATTAAAACATATGGTTTTTTATCTTTTGGAATTTCGAATTCTGTTGCTTCACCTGTATTGGTTTCAGACAATAAAGCCCCGATTTCATCTCGAAGAATCTGGTTTAATTCGTCTGTCCCTAAATATTTATCTTCAGCAACACGTTTTTCAATTCTTTCGATAATTTTCAGAGTAGTATTTACCCCTACATCAGATGCTACCAGAATCTCTTCCAGATTATCTAATACATCATCATCAACTTTGGATTTTCCGGCTACAGCCTTGCTTAACTTTGAGAAAAAAGTTGTTTTTGTTTTTTCAAGACCTTTGTCTAAAGTCTCTTTTTTATCGGAAGAGAATAATTTTTTAAAAAAACTCATTTATTTTGTAGGTTTAAGATGTTAAGATTTTAGATAATCTGAAATCCAAATCTTTAAAGAAAGCCCATTGCATAATTTAGCCCCGATTACTTCACATAATTTACATTTCGATCGGAGTTCAGTGAACTACGTTTTTAGCCAAAACACCTTTATTCTGGACTTCAGAATAAAACTTGTAGCAAAAAGCAGGAATCCATTATCAAAAAAAGCCAATTTGCAATGCTTCTTTAAATTTTAAACAAATATAAAAAATAAAAAAGCTACTTCCGAATGAAAGTAGCTTTTCTATATAATGTAATTGTAATTATTTCTTTTTCAAGAATTCATCAACTTCTTCAGGAGCCATAATAGATTCTACGAATGTATATGCACCAGTTTTAGGAGATTTTACCATTTTGATGGCTTTTGACAATCTCTTAGAAGCTGTTTGTAACGATGCTACGGTTTTCTTTGCCATGATTCAAATGTTATTGAAATTAATAAAAAAACAAATGACTGGATTTGAAATTTTATTAAACCTCTAATTATTACTTAATTTCTTTGTGAACAGTTACTCTTTTCAAGATAGGATTAAATTTTTTAATCTCTAATCTGTCCGGAGTATTTTTTTTGTTCTTTGTTGTGATGTATCTTGAAGTCCCTGCAACACCAGAAGTTTTGTGTTCAGTACATTCTAAAATTACCTGGATTCTATTACCTTTCTTTGCCATCTTGCTATATATTTATTTAGGAAAAGATTATTTGATAAATCCTTCTGACTGCGCTTTTTTCAAAACAGCAGTGATTCCATTTTTATTAATTGTTTTTATCGTAGATGCTGCTACTCTAAGAGTAATCCATCTATCTTCTTCTGGAAGATAAAAACGCTTTTTAACTAAGTTTACAGAAAACTTTCTCTTAGTTTTGTTCATAGCGTGAGAAACGTTATTTCCTACCATCGCTCTTTTACCTGTAAGGTCACAAACTCTTGACATTATACTTATCTTTTATCGTTATTCAAAATCAGGGTGCAAAGAAAAGAAAAATAAACCATTTAACAAAAAAATATTACACAATTTTCAAAATTTCTTTCTGCAATATTTCCAGACTCTTAATGGTAGCCCTATCTATCACTTTTTCACGAGGTTGCCCAAAGTTAAATTCTTCTGTAATGACTCCATTTGGCGTGGCCAAAGCAATAAACACAGTTCCAATTTCAGCATCTGAATCACCTTTGGAAGGACCCGCATTCCCAGTCGTAGCAATAGCATAGTCAGTTTTAAGCAACTGTTTTACATTCAAAGCCATAGCCAATGCTACCTCTGCACTTACTACCGAAAATTCATCTACCAAATCCTGCGAAATACCAAGAACATTAACTTTTGCCTCTGTTGCATAGGAAACAACACTGCCTTTAAAGTAGTTAGACGCACCTGGAACAGCTGATAACAATGAAGCTATTTTCCCGCCAGTAAAACTCTCAGCAGTCGAAATAGTTTTATTTTGCTGAACCAGCAATTTCCCTACCGCAACTTCGATAGTTTCATCGTCATCAAAACCTACTATAATATCGTGAATTATAGCATCCAACGACTTTACATTTTCTTCTATTGCAGCCTCCAAAACATCTTTATCTGTACCTCTCGCGGTCAATCTCAAACGAACACGACCGGGATTTGGAAGATAGGCAAGCTTAATAAAATCCGGTAAATTATTTTCCCAATGCTCAATACGTTCTGCAACTAAACTCTCGCCCTGCCCGTAAGTCAAAATGGTTTTATGAATAATATAAGGGCGTTTATATTCGCGGACAATTTTAGGAATTATCTCTTCTTCAACCAGATATTTCATTTCATATGGCACACCAGGGAGTGAAATAAAAACAGTATTTTCTTTTTTCATCCACATTCCGGGCGCTGTACCAACTTTATTATGAAGTATAGTACAAGTGGAAGGAACCAGAGCCTGATCTTTATTCATCTGCGTAATCGGACGCTTAAAATAACCTTCGATTAATTGGGTAACATGAGCCAAAACTTCCGGATTTACAACCAGCTGGTCATCAAAATATTCACAAAAAGTTTTTTTTGTGACATCATCCTTAGTTGGGCCTAATCCTCCTGTTACAATCACTAGATCGACTTTATTCTGGAGTTGTGAAAAAGCATCTAAAATATGCTTTTTATCATCGCTTATCGAAATCATCTCCCTGACCTCAACTCCAATTCGATCTAATGCTTTAGCAATGAATCCGGAGTTAGTATCAATAATCTGACCTATTAAAATTTCATCACCAATAGTAACGATTGTTGCTTTCATTTTTGATTTTTTTCTATTCAACTTTAAGCTGTTTGCAGAAGTAAAACTGTGAGCAGAATTGCGCGATAGTAGAAACGGAATCCTTTGCGACATTAAAAAACGGCTTGTCGAAAAATTTCCGGACAAGAGGCATAGCAGCACCTTGCTAATTTTAATCCTGCTTTTTAAGGCTAAAATAATGCCAAGTATTAAACATCGAAGTCTTTTTTTATCTCTTTAACAGCATCATTTACTTGTTTTTTGATGCTTTTAAAAGTTTCTATAATTTCTTTCTTTTTACCTTCAGCCTTGGTCCAGGCCTCAACCTGCAAAATTTCCTCAAAAGCTACATTCAAACCCATCAAATCAAGGGTTGGTTTTATTTTATGCGCATAAGAATAGGCATGTTTGTGATCTTTCTTCTTAATCCCCTCTTTTATTTGCTTCAAATCTTCCGGCACTTCAGTAACAAACAACCTTAGAATTTCATTTACAAATTCCGAATCATTGTCTGAAAGCGCGTAAACTTTTGATAAATTATATTTTAATGCCATTATTTTACTTGTATTCTAAATAATTTTTTATCTTCTAAAAAGCCTTCTAAAACATCATTTGGCTTAACCGCCGCAACTCCTGCCGGCGTTCCGGTAAATATAACATCACCTATTTTTAGAGTAAAATACTGTGATACATACGAAATAAGCTCGTCTATTTTCCACAACATAAGACTTGTATTCCCCTTCTGAACTGTCTTGTTGTTGTTCAGAAGTTCAAAATTAATATTTTCAACAGAATTAAAAAGTGTCTTTGATAAAAAATCCCCAATTACTGCAGAACCATCAAAAGCTTTGGCCTTTTCCCACGGCAGTCCCTTCTCTTTTAACTTTGTTTGTAAATCACGAGCTGTAAAATCAATCCCTACGCTAATTTCATCGTAATATTTATGTGCAAATTTAGGCTCTATATACTTACCCACCTTATTAATTTTTACAACAATCTCGATTTCATGATGAATATCTTCTGAAAATTCCGGAATAACAAACGGATGCTGCTTTAATAAAACCGCCGAATCCGGTTTCATAAAAATAACAGGTTCTGAAGGCCTTTCATTTTTTAATTCTTCAATATGATTGGTATAATTTCTCCCGATGCAGATTATTTTCATATCAATTGTTGTTGGTTTCCAGTTGTCGGTTGCTAGTTACAAAAACAATCAACAAACAACTATTAACTTACTTGGTGTTTAACTTTCTTAATTTAATTGCTGTCAAAACTTTTTTCGTATATAGAGGAAAATCAGCATTTTGAATCCAGCTAAAATAGCCAGGTTCTGACTCTAAAACTTTTTCAACTTTTGCACCTTTATGTTTTCCGAAAGTAAAAACTTCTTCATTGTCTTTATCAAAAGCAATCATTCCGGCAAAATCAGCAATTTTTTTGCGGGTTGTAAATTCTGACAATGACTTAATATCATTTTCCAGTTCAGGATAGCGATCTAACTGCGCTTTCAATATTTCATAAGTTGCCATTGTGTCTGCTTCTGCAGAATGTGCGTTTTCAAGACTTTTTCCGCAATAAAATTTGAATGCAGCACTTAATGTACGCTCTTCCATTTTATGAAAAATAGTCTGAACATCTACAGAAACTTTATTTTTCATATCAAAATCAACTCCTGCACGAAGTAATTCTTCAGCTAATAAAGGAATGTCAAAACGATCTGAATTAAAACCTCCCAGATCACTGTCTTTAATCATATTGTATACTTGAAGAGCCAACTCATTAAACGTTGGTTCGTTCGCCACTTTTTCATCTGTTATGCCATGTACTTCGGTTGTATGCGGTGGAATTGGAATTGTTGGATTAACTAACCAGGTTTTGCTTTCTTTATTTCCGTTTGGAAAAACTTTAAATATTGAAATTTCTACAATCCTGTCTTTCCCGATATCAATTCCGGTCGTTTCTAAATCGAAAAAGCAGATTGGTCTGCTGAGTTTGAGTTCCATTTTTTTATTTTTGAATTTACAAAAGTAATTTTTAAAGCCGAATTATCACTAACAATTACCGCAAACAACTGTTAAATTATTTTATAAAGGCAGATATTACGAAAATAAAAAATCCGGCAAAATTGAATTATGCCGGATTTAACATTCTAAAATATATTATTTTAAAAATCCCTATCAACATCAAATGCTTCTAAATACTCCGCCACACGTTTCACAAAGCTTCCGCCTAAAGCACCATCTACTACCCTATGATCATAAGAATGCGATAAAAACATCTTCTGACGAATTCCTATAAAATCACCTTCAGGCGTTTCTATAACTGCAGGAACTTTTCGAATAGCACCTAAAGCCAGGATTCCAACTTGTGGCTGATTGATAATTGGAGTTCCAAAAACACTTCCAAAAGTACCTACATTTGTCACAGTATATGTGCCTCCCTGAGTATCATCAGGTTTTAGCTTTCCGGTTTTAGCACGATTTGCCAAGTCATTTACCGCTTTTGCCATTCCGACAAGATTTAACTGATCTGCATTTTTAATAACAGGCACAATCAGATTGCCATTTGGCAAAGCTGCAGCCATTCCTAAATTTATATTCTTTTTTTTGATAATGTAATCTCCCTCAACTGATATATTAATTCCAGGAAAATCTTTTATTGCTTTTGCAACAGCTTCCATAAAAATAGGTGTAAAGGTAAGTTTTTCGCCTTCTCTTTTTTCAAAAGCAGCTTTAACCCTTTCTCTCCATTTGACAATATTCGTCACATCCACTTCAATGAAAGACTGAACATGCGCAGAAGTTTGAAGCGATGCTGTCATATAGCCAGAAATTAATTTACGCATTCTGTCCATTTCAACAATTTCATCCTCTCCATTAACAGAAACCGGAACTGTGTGTTGCGTTTTTTGAGGTATTAGTTCTGCTGATTTTGGAGAAAGTACAACTTCTACTTTTTTATCATCAGATTTACGGTTTTCAATGTATTTTAAAATATCTTCTTTCGTAACACGTCCTTCTTTTCCTGAACCTGGAATAGCTTCTAATTCAGAAACAGAAATACCTTCTTCCTTAGCTATATTTTTCACCAATGGGGAAAAGAATTTATCCGAATCAGAGAAATTCTGAGGAGTTGAAACAGCTTCTCTTGCAGCATCAATTGTTTTCTCAATTTCAATTGCCTCAGCAGGAATTACTGTTTTTTCAATCGATTTTACTTCTGAAGCATTATCTCCTTCTGTTTCAATAATTGCTATAACTTGTCCAACCTGAACCAGATCATCTTTGCCAAATAATTGTTCAACTAAAATCCCCGACACTTCACTTGGTACTTCACTATCAACCTTGTCTGTTGCAATTTCCAGTACCGCTTCGTCAGCTTCAATTTTGTCTCCAACTTCTTTCAACCAGTTTGTAATGGTTGCTTCAGCTACACTTTCTCCCATTTTCGGAAGTCTCAATTCAAATCTTGCCATATTATTAACCTAAAAGGTGATTTTGATTTTAAGATTGCGAAATTACTAAATATTCAAAATATAAATTACATAAAATTTAATTTTTACTGAATTTTTATTATTTCACCACGTTCATTTTTAGAATTACTTCCAATTATAAAACTAGTTTTTTTAGGTAAAATTTTAAAAGTAATATTAGTACGTTTAAGACTTTCTAAGATTTCGATACATTTTTTAAAAGAAACGTATTGATTATCTAAAATAATCTCAATTCTTTTACCCCCTGAAAGGAGGCACGAATTTACCATTTTTTCCTTTTTGAAATCTAAAAAATTGACATTATTTTTTAAAACTGAAGACAATTGGGTACTCAAAATTTCATTTTCCGAAAAGAAAACATAACTTTCTGGTAATGGATTTGACTTAGGTTTTCCCTGAAACATTTTTACAACCGAAAAAAGAAGAATTCCAACTTTAATAAAAACCGAAAAAAATAAGGATTTTCTAAAATGTTTTTTATAGAAAAATTCCATTGCCTCCTGAAATCGTCTCATGTATTTTTCGTCCTTAACAGTACTTTCTCCTTTATAATGTAGTACTGATGTTTCATGAAAATAATAATTATTTTTTTGCTTTTGTAAAACAGAATAAGATAAATCTATATCGTCTGCATACATAAAACAATTTTCATCAAAACCTCCGATTTGCAAGTACAATTCGCGTTCCATCACCATAAATGCACCTACCAAAATATCAACCTTTCCTGTTTTATTTTCTGACAAATGCTGTGCATAATACTGATTGAAAAGCTTTTGATTTGGAAAAAACTTATATAAACCAAAAATTTTTGTAAAAGCAACCCACGGCGTTGGGGTTCCGCGTTTGCTTTCAGGCAGAAAATTTCCTGTCCCGTCAATTAATTTACAGCCGATAATACCGAGATTCTTTTTTTCTTCGGCGAAAGCCAGAATTTTTATAAAAGTATCTTCTGCAACTACTGTATCGGGATTAAGAATACAAATATATTTGCCTTTAGCCTCAGCTACACCAATATTATTTCCTCTTGGAAATCCTGAATTTTCTTTATTTTCTATTAGTCGTACCTTCGGAAACCTGTTTTTCATCATTATGCAGCTATCATCATCAGAATTATTATCCACCACAATGATTTCCCCATCAATACCAGAAAGGGCTTCCTGCACACTCAATACGCACAGTTCCAAAAAATAGCGTACATTATAATTAAGAATAACAACTGATAACTGCATCAAAAAATTTAAGTTGAAATATTTGGGAAAGTTAAAAATTTTCAATCAAACCCAAAGTGATAAAAGACATTTTCGCTCTTCAGAAGATACGGCACCAGATACCACTATTTTTTATTTATATAATTTTAGAAATGATTCTTGCAATAGAACTCAAAATATTCGGATAAATGTTAATTCATATTTCTTCACATCTCAATGGTAAAACTCCGGCAATAAACAAAAAAAGTTGTTGCATTTTTTCTACTTTTGCCTCATGCTATCATTCTTAAAACAAAAACCACATTTAAAGGATCTTTTATCAGGTGATTATATTGATATCCACTCGCATTTATTGCCAGGCATAGACGATGGTGCCAAAACAATATCTGACACAGAGAGCTTAATAAAATCATTCGAAAAGATTGGGGTTTCGCAATTTATAACGACGCCCCATATTAGTCATTATATATGGAATAATTCTCCTCAGACTATTCAAAAAAATCATGCCGAAACAAGCACACTATTAAGCAACACTAATGCATCCAAACCTTTTTTGGCTGCAGCAGAATACTTTATGGACGACTGGTTTGAAAAGCATTTTCAAAATGAAAAGCTTCTTCCATTAAAAGACAATTATGTCTTGGTAGAAATGTCATATATAAATGCACCAATACAGTTGTATAAAATTTTATTTGATTTACAGGTCGCAGGATACAAACCCGTTTTAGCGCATCCGGAACGATATTTATTTTATCATAAAAATTTCATTGAATACGAAAGACTAAAAAAAGCAGGGTGTTTGTTTCAATTGAATTTATTGGCTGTTGTAGGCTACTACGGTGAAGAAGTTACTAAAATCTCTGAACAGTTATTGAAAAAGAGAATGTATGATTTTGTGGGTACAGATGTACATCATAACAATCACATAGCTGCCTTTGATAAAAGAGTAAAAATAAATGCAATTGAAGGATTGAAGGAAATCATATCCAATAATCAATTTTTTAAATTTTAAAATTCATTAGTTTTACCTATAACTAAAAAAAGGTTCAAAATTATTTGAACCTTTTAATTTTTCATAAAACAGACTATATTTAACTTATATCTTTTTTGATTTTTCTAAACCATGATTTTTTTTCTATTTTAACACCATAGCCATAACCATAGCCATATCCTTTGGTCGAATCAGTGTCATTAAGCACAATACACATATTTGGCAATTTCTTTTCTCTATAAAATGTATTTGCGATAGATAACATTCTTTTCTCTAAAACATTCGCACGCATTACATATACAAAAGTATCTGCATTTTTAGCTACCAGTAATGTATCAGCTACTAAACTGACAGGAGCTGTATCTACTATAATGTAATCGTATTCCTTTTTTAATGTTTCAAATAGAGTATCTACATTTTTACTCATCAACAACTCTGCAGGATTAGGAGGGATTACGCCAGAAGGCAGTATGTAGAAATTCTCATAATCATTATGCTTAATAATGTATTTGCTTATATCTGTATCATTGGAAGACAAATAATTCGTTAATCCAAAATTTGGCATCGCAAAATAGTCCATAAATTTTGGATTTCTAATATCCATTCCTATCAACAAAACCTTTCTTCCGGATAATGCGAAAGTAGCAGCCAGATTTACAGATACTAATGTTTTACCTTCCGCAGGAAAAGTAGAGGTCACAAAAATAGTTTTTGCTAAACCATCCGGGACATTTGTCAACATAAATTCTAGGTTTGTCCTGACAATACGTATCGCCTCTGCTGAACTTGTCCTGCTCTCAGTTTTGATCAGTTCATTTGCATCTTCAGAAGTAGGGATATCGCCAATAAAAGGTATCTGGGTTTTTCCCTCCAGATCTAGTCTGCTTTTAATTTTAGTATCTAACAAATCATGTCCGTAGATAATTCCAAAGGGGATCAAAAGACCTATTAACAAACCTGCAAGATAAATAACTTTTTTCTTTGGGCTTACTGGAATCTTATTTGCTTTAGCAGCATCAATAACACGTGCATTAGGTTCAGTAGCAGCCAAAGAAATCGCAGTTTCCTCCCGTTTCTGCAGCAAATACAAATACAATTCTTCTTTTACTTTTTGCTGTCTGGCAATCACCCTAAACTGACGCTCCTGTACCGGAATTTTACCAATTTTACTATTCAAAATTCTTTCCTGACTTTTTAAATCGCGGTTTTGGATCTGTAAATTAGACTGCATCCTTTTTAAACTTGTCGCAACATTGGCTTTAAGTGATGAAATCTGTGCATCTAATTTTACTACTGAAGGATTCTCGGTAGTAGCCGATTTTAAAATTCGGTTACGGTCTAAAACTAACTGATTGTATGACGTGATTAATCCACCAGTTTCCCCATTATCCGTTATGATGTTGGTTGGAAGTAAATCTGAATTTGTACTTTTTTTAATAAAATCCAGCAAGGACGAAACTACATTCAACTGAATTTCAGTCTCCACACCCTTTTTATCATATTCATTCGAACCCTCAATAAAAAGCTTGGCTTCAGATTCAATATCTGTTAACTGATTTGATTTTTTAAAGCTTTCTACATCCTGTTCTACGCCGTCTAATTCTTGTGTAATCAATGCCAGACGTTCAGAAATAAATTTAGATGTGTT
Source organism: Flavobacterium hibisci (assembly GCF_020026925.1). GTDB lineage: Bacteria > Bacteroidota > Bacteroidia > Flavobacteriales > Flavobacteriaceae > Flavobacterium > Flavobacterium hibisci. The sequence goes on from NZ_JAIQDW010000010.1 coordinate 57,789, forward strand.
TTCAGAAATAAAATTCTTATCCTCAGCAGCATTTTCATTATATATTTGTATCATATTATCCAGAAAATCCTCAGCTTTTTTCTGAACAGGATCTGTTATAGATACATTAACTACACTACTTGTCTTGCTTATAGATTCTACTTTTAAACTTTTTCTAAAGTTTGCCGTTACACTCTCAAGTGGACGAATATTAATTCTAATTGGCTTATTGTTCAAAACATTATTTTGTTTGTAAAATGCGGTTTTACCTATAATTAACACGCCTATATTTGTGGGTATTTTTTCACCAAATTTAAATTGTTTTTTTGATGACAAAATAACATTTTCTACTATAGTTTCATCCATAATTACATTCTCTAAGGAAAAACTATCTTTAGATAATAAATCTAATTTTAAAGTTACATTAGCTTCATCGAATAGCTCGGTTTTATTGAGGAAATCAATACTAATTGGGCTAGCTCCGTAAATATCTCGATCTACTACATTTCCTTCAACTAAAAGACTAATGTTCAAATTGAGTTTTTTGACTGTTGATTCAACTAATGTCCTTGACTTTAAAATTTCAATCTCATTATCAACATTATTAACTGAACCACCACTTAGGCCTAAATCAGAAAAAGCAGATAATTCTGAAAGCATCCCTCCTTTTTTTTCATCCTTCACCAATATAGAAGTACTTGCTTCATAACTTGGTGTAGTGTAGCGTAAGTATAAAAATGATAAGATCAAACAAAGCATAACGCTTAAAATAAACCATTTCCAATGAATTAAATATTTATCAAATTGTTCCCGAAGATTCACTTCACTTATCTCATCCTCTAAAGGCTCATTATAAAAATCTTGCATTGTTTTATGTCTTTGTTTATTTTTTATTTAAATAGCAGAACAGAAAGTGATATTAAAATAGAAATTGCTGATATAATAACAGAAGTATTAGGTCCTACGGCCGAGGCATTCACTTTAGTATTATTAGGTTCTACATACACAATATCATTTTGCGCCAAATAGTAAAAAGGAGTATTTATAAAATCTGCCTTTGTGATATCAACCCTATTAAATGATTTCGCGCCATTAATTTCACGTATAACAAGAATATTATTCCTTTTACCGTAAATGGTTAAATCTTTTGCCTTACTTAAAGCTTCAATCAATGTAATTCTCTCAGACTCGATTGAATATGTACCAGGAATATTAACCTCTCCCTGTATCGAAATCTTAAAGTTCATAATTCGCATATTAATAATTGGATTCTTAATATAAAAACCTATTTTATCCTTCAAAGACTGTAACACTTCTGTCCTTGTCATTCCTCCCACATGTAATTTTCCTAAAACAGGGAATTCAATATTTCCGTTACTATCTACCAAATAAAACTGCATAACTTGTTGCCCAACTGAAGCCTGCAAATTAGAAGGATTCGGCACTGCGGCAGAATTTAAATTAAATGGAATCGCAATTTCAGGATCTTCAGCAGAAACTATTATCATAAGTAAATCATCTGGTTGTATTTTAACTTCATAAGAAATAGAATTAGAAGTAGTAATACCATCTATATTTTGATAATAAACAATTTTCTTTTTAGAAGCACATGAAAAAAATAATAAAACTATTAAAACATATAAAGATTTCTGTATAAGTTTAAAAAAATTAAAATTCATTAGAAGTGTAGATTTATAGGACAATAATTAATTAACATTTAGCTTTTTCTGAAGTACTTGAAATATCAATTCAATTGTCGTGATTATTTATTGAAGTTAAGTATTTTTAATTAATAAAAAAGCTTTAATATGCATTTTCTTCTCCCTTATATACATTAATAACTGTTTTAATAATAATTTTAATATCCAACAATATACTCCAGTTTTCGATATACCAAATATCATGTTCAACTCTGTTTTCCATATCAATAAGTTCCCTGGTTTCGCCTCTGTAACCATTTACCTGGGCCCACCCGGTAATACCTGGTTTTGCATATTGGCGTACCAAATAATTCTCAATCAGATCAGTATATTGTTTAGTATGATTGACCATATGTGGACGCGGGCCTACTACTGACATATCGCCCAAAAATACATTAAAAAACTGAGGTAACTCATCTATACTCGTTTTACGAATAAAAGCACCAATTTTGGTAATGCGTGAGTCTCCTTTTTCTGCCTGTAATTTATCTGCCTGTTTGTTAACCCTCATGCTTCTAAATTTCCAGCAAAAGAAGGATTCATTATCACGGCCTGAACGTTCCTGTTTAAAAAACACAGGTCCGGGAGATTCTATTTTAATCAGAATCATTATTATTGGAAACAACCACGGAAAAATCAGAAGTATGACCCCTAAAGAAAAAACAATATCAAATCCCTTTTTAAGTAACCTGTTAACGGTATATTCCAAAGGCTCTCTTCGAAACATTAAAACAGGTGTGTTTTCGTAAAATGAAATTTCTACTTTACTTGATTTTGTATATAACTGAAAGTCTGGAATAAACTTAATACGAACCATGTGGTGTTCGCAAATTTTTATGAGTTTACTGATCACGCTAACATTATCTATATGCAATGCTACGTACACTTCATCTACATGATTAGTGATTAAATATTTTTCTACATCTTCAAATCCCCCTAATACCGGTGAAGAAATGAAAGCAAATGGATCTATTTTTTCATCAAAAAAACCTAAAAAACGATAACCATATGTTAAATCTTTTGATAATGTTTTACGCATTCGTTCGCCAGTATCATTTGCCCCCACTATAATTACATTTTTAAAATTATATCCTTTTGCACGGATATATTTTAGAAGCTCCATAGATAAAAAACGGGACAACATTAATAAAACAAAGAAAAAAGCATAAAAGTATAATAATCGAAGCCTGGAAATTTGTGAATATTTTAAAAACAGCACAAAAAAAGCAATTATAGCAATGTGAAAAGCAAACTTTTTAGTAGTTCTTTTCAAAATAGACTCCAATGGCTCTACTCTTACTATTCGATAAGAATCATTACGCAATAACAACGCTATCCATATCAAGTTGGTTAGAAAAGAAACGGTCTGCACTTCTTTAAGGTAAAGTTTGTCCAGATTACCAAACCGAACCCACGAAGACAATACTATTGCAAAATTTAAAAGTATTACATCCCACACCACAAAAAAAAGTTTGAAATAACGCGAGAGGCGATGGCGTGATAAAGTATCTAAAATCTTCATAAAGTATATTTATTTTTTTATGTATTGCATTAAAGCAAGGAACTTTTTTTGAAAAACAACTTTTATTCCCGATAACTTATGATACTTATATATATTATAATCTTCTATTAAGACTTCAAAAGCTCTTTTATAATTGGTACTTAACCCACCCATTCTCATTTTTACTATATAGGTATTGAGATAAGTGATATTTATTTTGTATTTGAATAAATAGCGCAATAAAAATTCTGTATCTGAGGCGATTTTAAAGTCCAAATTATAATACCCATATTTGTTTATAACGGATTTTTTAATATAAACTGTAGGATGCAGCGGCAACCATCCTGATTTTAATCTTTTATAATCATAATCACCACCAATTCTGTTACGTACTATTTTCTGCTGATCATCATTTGTAACATAAATACCATCTCCATATATCGCATCAATATCAGAATTATTCTTAAAAATTTCTGCTATTTTAGAAACAACACCTGTATCATAAAAGACATCATCAGAATGCATTAATCCTATTACATCTCCTGTTGCCATGGCTAATCCTTTATTAATTGCATCATACATTCCTTTATCCGGTTCTGATACATATTTGGAAATTCGATCTAAATAGGATTCAATAATTTGCTTAGTTCCGTCTGATGAGTTACCATCTACAACAATGTATTCAATATTTTTATAATCCTGATTTAAAACGCTCTCTACAGCAGCTGCTATAGTTTCTTGGCGGTTATAACAAATTGTAATTATGGAAACTTTCATATTTATAAATTTACCAACGATCTTTAATTAATTTAGCAGGATTTCCTCCGTAAATCTTATTTGGTTCTAAAGGTTTAGTAACCACACTTCCTGCAATAACAACTGTATCTAAACCGATAATCACATTAGGTGCTACGAAAACATTTGCCCCTACCCAGCATCCATCCTCAAGAGTTATTATACCATTTCTATAAGGCATAGAAGGCACTTTGTAATCATGATTTCCTCCACACAAAAATGCCCGCTGACTGATACAGACATTATTACCAATTTTCAAAAACTCAAAATTTAGCAAAAATGCTTCTTCACCAATCCATACACTATTACCTATTTGTAATTTCCATGGAAAGTGAATATTTACCCTAGGCTTAATTATTACTCCTTCTCCAACTGTTGCACCAAAATAACGTAATAAAGAACATTTAAATTGCGAAGGGTAAGGTAATGCTGAAAGAAAAAAGAACATTTTGATTATATACCAAAATATTTCTTTGTATTTTGAAACACCCCTATTAAGACCAACACTTGGATCAAACTGATCAAGTCTGGTATGTGATATATTAGAATTTGTCATTAGATTCTAATTTGATAGGTTTATTTCTTACATTTTTAAGTATAGGCCCATCTAACATCTGGGAATGATGATATTCATCTTCATCAGAAGAAAATCTCTTTTTTATAAATTTTGCTGGTATGCCACCAAACACGCAAAATGGCGGTATGTCTTTTGTAACTATTGAACCTGCAGCAATTATTGCTCCATCACCTATAGTCACACCAACCATTACAATTGTATTAGCCCCTAGCCAAACATCTCGTCCTATAATAGTTCTCTTTAATATTGGTCTACCAGAAAATGTGGTTGGTAGACCTGGTATATCATAGTTATGATCTGCCCCAATTATCTGTACATTTTGTGCCAACATACTATATCTACCAATTGAGACACCAGGATAAATCAAACAATTATTTCCAACATAAGTATATTCATTTGCCACAAAATCTTTACTTATTTTACAATTTCCGCCTATATTAAATGTTTGGTGAACATGTTTTAATCCATATACATATCTAACAAAAAGGCGTTTAAAAAATCGATATGAAAGAGCTAAAGCATCATGCTCTTTTAATTTTAAAATAATACTCATTTATGAAATTTTATTATTTAACAAAACCGATTCAAAAATTTTTAATTGATTATTTGGATTATAGAATTTATCAATAATTGCATAACAATCCTCTGCAATTGATTGAGTTTTAATTGGGTTTTCCGACAACCAACTATCAATAACCTGAGACAAACTCTCTATACTATTGTATTTATACAAATCTCCATTAACACCCTTAATAATTGACTCTACCTCTGGCATTTGAAGATTTAAATTATCATGTGAAATTACAGGAGTTCCATATGACAAACTGTGTATTGCTGTTAAACCTACTTCGCCCGGAGTAACACAAAGATCTGCATACATTAATGCATGACTATTTATTTCTTCATCATAAATAGCCCCTAAAAAAGAAATATTTTTTTCTAACTTCTTTTTTTTTGGATAGTTCAACTAAATTTAACATTTCTTCACCATCACCAATTATAAGTATATTAAAAAAGTTTTTTTTATACTTATTCCTTAAATTATCTTGGGCTTCTATTAACATATCAAGTCGTTTAGTATAATTTAGCCTGCCAATAAAAACAATAATTGGTGTAGTTTTATCATTAAAGTATTTAACTCGGTAATCAAATATTTCTATTTGTTCAATTTCTTTTCTAAATTCAAAACTTTTTTTATAATCTAAAGAATTATATATTATATTAATGTTTTCTGCTGGCTTAATTCTATACTTATTTAAAATTTCGAATGATCTGTTACCGTATAAAAAAAATCCATTAGCTATTTTATAAAAAACAAAAAGTTTCAAATAATCAATTAAGGTAATTTTATCTTTATAAACACCATGCATCCAATAAAAGACCTTCTTTCTTCTTAATCTAGCTATCATTGCCGCGATCCATGTAGAAATATGATATGGTGAACCTAAAAAAATAAAAGAATCATAATCTTCAGAAAGAACAACTTTTATTAGATCAAATTGCCATAAAAATTTATTTTTAAAGAGCCATTTATTTTTCAAAAATTTCCATCGTAAACCACCACTATCTATTGGCAAAATTGATAGGGAAACATCTATCTTTTTAATGTCTATCTCACTATCAATTCCAGAATAAATAGTAAACTCAATTTTTTTTGACTTCATCAACTGTTGAAAAATGGGTAATCGATACAATGCCAAATAGTGGTAAATGATTGCTGATTTATGCATAAAATTCTCAATAATAATTAAGTCTAAAATCTTTATTTTATTATTCTACTTTAATTTTTGAATAATTGATATTTTTTATTAATCCATTATTTTTTAAGTTCATAATAAAGGCTAGAAAAACTATGGGAACATATTTAATATATGCATAGGGATGGCCTGAACTGTAAGTCGATACAACATTATAAATACATAATAGAACGGCAAATAATGAAATCGTATTTTTTAATTTAAAAAAAGATTTTATAGGGTAAATTACAACAATATATAGATACAAAATAAATCCGGTTATACCCATATCCAAATAAGATTGTAATAGAGGGTTATCAATCCATCTTATCATATATCCGCCACCCACAATATAGTTAAAAAAAACAAACTCATTACTAATGTAATTAAATGCCCATTCTCTAGATTTATAACGAGAAATTGCAGATCCAGTAGAATCTTTTACGTCCGTATCTCCTAAAATATTAAGCACTCCATTATAAAAATCTAAACTAAATTTATCTAATAATTTTTGAAGTTCACCAATATTAATATAGGCTATCAATAATAAAATAATAAGAAGTGAAAAAATCTTAAATGACTTAATAAATATTTTTTTATCTATAATACCCGTCTTATATAAATATAAGGCAATAATCAATAGCAAAACAAATATTGGTGTCCTCTTAGTAGACATAAATATTACATAAATATCTAAGATTGAAAATAATAGTAATAGTACTTTTAGTAATTTATTTCTAAGATTCAGACAAAGAATACAAACAAAATTAATTATTGCTCCGTTAGCGGCAGTAAAAGCTTCAAGTGCATAATTTTCATTATCTTGCTTAAGCTCCCAAGCTTCTTCTCCAGAAATAAGACCTTTCCACATAAAAAATGCTCCAAAACAAGTACATATACAAGAAATAATAAAAGTAATTAAGATAACACTATTGTAATTAGAGTTATTGTCATTGCTAGATAAAGCTATAATAAGAGCAAGGACATAAAGATGAAAACTGAGAAACTGTGAAGTTAGTTCATTTGAAAATACTCCATATATTAACATCAGTACCTGTAAGATAATAATTAAGGTAAATGTCTTGTTGTAAGAAGGCAGTTTCCCTAAAAGTAAATTTCTATAAGAAATTATTAAAACTACAGAAGCAAACATGAATATTGGAGACCACTCAGTAAAAGGATATAAAAAATTACAATACATTCCCAGTGGAACTCCAATTATACTTAATGAAATACCTAAATAAGTGCAAAATTTCTTTATTCTCATTTTAAATACTTAAGTAAGGTGGTTGCAAAAAAGACATTACTATGCTTAGCTACAAAATCAGAAGATAAATCTCTATTAACAATGCAATTAGACAGCAATTCAATACCACTTGCAATATCAACTGCAGTGGGTTTATTAATTAGCAATCCTAATTTGTTGTCTTTAACTATATCACCAATCAAACCATTGTATGGAGCGATTACACATTTATTCAAACTAGCAGCATGCCCTAAAATCCCACTTGAAGCTTCCGGGTTTTTATAAGGCATTAATACTGCAAAAGATTGCATAAAAAGTGATTTTAACCGTTCGTTTGACACAAAAGAATTATCAAAAACAATAGTGAAGTTTGTATTCTTTAATACTGCTAATTTCTCTAAGATAAGTTTTTCAACATCAGGCTTAGCTCTACCCACAATTAAAATAGCATATTCCCCAGTTTCATTTTCTTGCAACAAATCAATAGCTTCAATGATTTCAAAGGTGCCTTTTCTGTGATCGATTGCTCCAGGATGTAATAAAACTTTTTTGTGTTGAGGAATTTTATAATATTCGTATAAATTAAATCCTGCTTCTTGATCATATTGCGGTATTGGATCTGGAAGCATTTTAAATTTATTCGTATTAAACTTTTTATTTAAAAAAGCAGTTGTTTTATCGTCATTTAGTACAAAAACTGTCTTAATTTTTGAATTTCTGCTATATAATTTTGTTATTAAATATTTTCGATAATACTTTAATTTCTCAGAAAACGTATTTTTTTGCATTCGATAAAATTGCAAAAATAAAATTCCGCTTATTTCAAAACTGTACCTTTTAAAAATTAAAGCTAATTGAAAAATATTAAAATAAAGCAAAAGAACTTTTTGGGCGTTAAATTTTTTAGCATACGAGTCCACTATTGCCAGTTCTTTAAATGAACGCTTATATAGTGGTAAGCTTTGAAAAAAATCACATTGTTTTTTTGGAATAAATTCCCATACAATTGAAGGATTGCCCTTGGTTTTATCAACAATATTAAAAAACTGAATCTTGAATTCCTCTGACACAATAAAATAAAAAATCTCTTTTGATTCAGACTTCAAAAGATAATCTACCAAATGTGAAATATATTCTGAATGATGACCAGTTATAGCTGAATCATATATTATTCTATTATTCATTAATTATCTTCCTTATAAATTTAGCAGGATTTGCTCCTAAAATTTTATCACTACAATAGATTATTATACACTATTAAAGCTTTACTTTATTCCTAAGACAAACATTATACTTTTGTAAATATAGTTACAACTTCTTTGCATAATCTATTCTAAAATTATTCATCAAATTTTCAATATTATGAAACAAAAAATAATTATTTTTTAAAAAATCAGTCTCTTTATCCCACCATTTAAATTCCTTTAAAAAAGCAATTTCGTCATCTTCAAATCTGGTTTTTATTTCTCTAGCTGGCACACCTCCAACTATAGTAAAAGCTTCAACATCCTTACTTACAACAGATCCGGAAGCAATTACTGCTCCATCACCAATTTTAACTCCACCCCTTATAATTACATTAGCACCAATCCATACATCATTTCCCACTATTGTATCATTATATTCTTTAAAATAAGATTTTTTATCAAAAGTATAACCCATTCTGGAAGTATCACTATAAAATACAGGATGAACAGAAACAAAATCTTTTACAGGATGTTCTGCTAATCCAATTTGAACATTGGGACCAATACAACAAAATTTACCAACTTTACAATTATTGACAGAAGTATTTTTAGCAACATATGAATAATCCCCGAAACTTGAATTTGTTACAATTGCATTTAATAAAAAATTATAACGTCCAAATTTACAATTATTGATTTTAACATTTCCTGACCATTTTAAGGTTGGATTTTTTTTCTTAACCTTATAATTTATTATAGCCTGTTTTATATTTAAATATAAATCTTTAAACATAAACTTTAATATATATATAAACATAGATTATTTTATATTGAAAAATTTAGCATTCACTTTTTTTATAAAATTGATTTTTTTTCTAGATAAAAAAGCAATTATTATATATATGTAGAAATTATTAAACTTATTTTTTAAAAACTGAGAAGCTTCAGTGTCTTTATACTTGACTCTTTTCTTGTATGATTTATATATGACTTCAGAAATTATCAATTTCTCGTAAAAACCTTTATCCTGATAATCTGCATAATATGAAAACTCTCTTTTCAGTGGAGATAATTTTTTACTTAATGTGTTGAACTCGCATATATAATTTAAAACAATTTTGGGAGAGTAAGCAATTTTATAAATCCTGAATAACCTAAGAATTAACTCTAAATCCTCGTATAAACTTATATCCGTATTAAAAAAGCCAACCTCCAGAAAACAACTTTTTTTAACTACCATTGATCCTGTACGAGGAAATACTGTCGTATCCCATAAAGCTTTAAAATTATTCTTTACTAAAAACTCTTCTCTACCTTTACAATATATATATTCCGTTTGATCTGGGTTTATAACTTTGAAGTTGGCAACAAAAACTGATGCATTTTTATATTTTTCTATCAAATCAATGAAAACAGATAAGCAAAAATCAGAAATGATATCATCAGCATCTAAAAAAAAGATATATTCAGTACTCGAAATTTCTACACCATAATTTCTTGCTTCAGAAACGCCACCATTTTTTTTAGTTACAATTTTAATTCGATCATCATCAAATTCAGATAAAACTTTTAGGCTATTATCTGTTGATCCATCATCGATTATTAGTAATTCAAAATTTTTAAATGCTTGGTTTAAAACTGAATCAACTGTCGCTTTAATAGAATCTTCTTTATTATAAAGCGGAATTATTACTGATATTTGCGGAACCATATTCAAAATCTAAATATTTTTTTTAAAAAACTCTTTTGAATTTAAACGATAATCCGACAACCTGGAATTTATGTCATGCCAATCAATTTCATCATTCAAAAGGCTAATATTTAAATCATCATGTTTAAGTATAAATCTATGCTCCAGACCAAACATCCTAAAAAGCGATTTAAAGCGGGACAAGCCTCTACCTGGATTTCCGTAAGCAATGAAAGGTTTATTGAACAGTATTGAGAAAACTGTTCCATGAAAAGAATCTGTAATTACAAATTTAGCGTCTTGAAATCCTTTTAACCACGAGGTAACAGGAGGGTATATTCTGTCTTCAATTTTATCATTTGAATTTACAGACTTGACATTTACAGAAAATAAAACTCCTCCTATGTGATTTACAATTGTATCTATTGTTTTTTGTCTATCATTGTCAATATCAAGCATATACACCAAAATATCCCCATTGCTTTTTGGCTCTTTTTCTATATTAACCAAATTAATATATTCTTCAATTTCTAATAACATAGTCGGATCAATATGATGTTCAGCTAAAACATCAAAATTTTCTTTACACAACTGAATTGAAGAATCTTCCCTTACAGAAATCGCATTGAATTTTGATAACAATTCCGAAATTTGTGTTGTGATTTTTTCAGAATGTCCCCACGTATCTTCACCAAAAGAAGCGGCATATGACATTTTTTTAATTTCTGATTCATTCAAGAAATCGAAAAAATAGTTCATTGAAAAAGCCTTTGTATATTCCAATCTCCATACCTGGTCACTCCCTACAATCACAACATCCAGATTAAGTTTATCAACTGCATTCTTTAACTTGCTTTCTGAATTTAATATTTTAGTTTTATTAAAATATTTATTGATGAAAAATGAAGTGTGCTTTCCTATCTCTTTTTCGATATTTATTTTTTTTCTAAAAAATATTCTTTTTATTATTTCTTTCAAATGATCCAAATAGTTCTTATTCCATTGTCTGTCCAACAGAATTACTTCATGCCCCATGTTATTCAAATACTTTTGGAGAGCATAAGCTTGTAGTATTCCTCCATAATTTTTATGCAAAGGAAGCGTTAAAATCCCTATTCTCATATTTAGTTTTTATGCTGTGGTTTTGTTATCACCTTATAAAGTCTTTGTAATAAATTTTTATAATAAAAGCTATATCACCCTTTTAGCTTACGACAAGCTTTTGTTAGAAATGACAATACCATAAGTTTATTCTTCATTTTATGATTAAAAGTGTTTAAATTTGGATTGTTTTTCCAGTATTCTAAACTTTTTCTTCTCGTTATTAACCTTTGTATCTGAACTAATGCATACATAAAGCTAATTGATTTAGATACTCGTTTTCTAAAATATGGCAATTTTTTTTCGCCAATTGTCACAGCTAATTTCTTTCTAAATTCTATTGCGTTTTGCCTGTGTTTAAAACTAGAACTTTGAGATTCAATAATTCTTTCCTTTGCTATCGAAACAACAGAAAGTACCCCTCTCTGCACCCCACTTTTTATCAAATCATCAGCAATAAAGCTACGTGTAACAATTACACTATTGCCCATTCCATCAGAACGATACTCAGGTAGCCATGCATCTCCCAGCGAAATATCAGCTAATTCTGTAAGCACATCTGTACAAAATTCACAAGCATATGCTTTAAATAAGCCAGTACCCCACATATCCCCAACAGTAGACATCTTAATTTCGTGAAACTTAGAATTATTATCGTAAGCTCCAAACGAATAATCTAAAGCAGTGCTTTTATTATCTTTTATTCTGTACTCCTGATTGCGATAATCACTATTAATCCCTGACTTTTGAGCTAAGAAATCAGTAAAAAATCTACTTTTCCAACCTCCGCATATGATACCTACCAAGAATGGGATTTTTTCCTTAAGTTGAGGATGATAATGCTGTTTAAGACGGATCGCTTTAATAAAACATGCCACGCCAGATATCGCAATTTTACCTTCAATATTATCGATTTGTAAAAATAATTTCTCCAGAGTAACTGGAATATATCTAGTTTTTGAAACAGCCTTAATGTCCTCAGGATTGTTGAACAACTGATATTCATATGTTCCTTCTATCTCTTTAACAATAAATAAATGATCTACGATTTTTTGCTTAAGTAATTCTTCAAATATATATGTTGCGATACCACCTGAAGAAGATGTTTCCCTGTGTTGAATGCTATAACCTGCATAACAGTTCTCAAAATGCCCTATTTTATCATCATACTTGGTTGAATTTTCAAGAAAAATTTCACCTAATTTATCTTCATCCTTTACCTCTTCCTCGGGGTTAGAATTGAAGGGACACACTTTAAGAACATCATTAGATATATCATTGTTTGTTGCCACAGGAACTAAAAATCCAAACTCATCCCATTCCATTCTTAAATCGCCTTTAGATTCAGAAATGCAGACTCCACATCCAGTACATAAATTATTATTAAAAATAGAGTTTTTGTAAGTTTTCATTATTTTTTTAATTGATTTTTAATCAAATTAAATATTGCAGCTTTCTCATTTTTTCGTAATCCTACGAAAAATATTACCAAAAAATTAATGATTATTATAATAGATGTCACATACAAACATTCAAAAACATTTGTTGATTGTCCTAAGTATAAGTAAAGACAATATAATACAAGAAGACTGATGAAGGAAACAAATAATACCGGGACAATTACATTATTTAAAAATGATAAAATATCTAAATTAATCATCTTCTTTAAAAAAACCAATCTTAATACTAATGTGACAACAGACAGCGTAATAGAGGTATACAAAAAAAATGTTGGCCCGAATGAATTTGTAAAGCCTATATAGTTAATTGGAAGATTTAAAAATAATGTACTCCCAACAACAATTTGGTACCACTTTATTTTTCCTGTTGCAAGAGACCCTGTTATAAGAGGCCCTGAAAGACATTCTATCAATAAATTTATTAAAATAAAAATAATAAAAACTACTGTAAACTGTGGCAGCTTTTTTAGCCAGGAAATTAATATAAAATCTATATTGAATATTATCGGACAAACCATTATAAACATTAGAAAATATGAAAATTTTGATGCCTGAAAAATCAGCTTTTGCATTTGTTCTATATTTCCCTGAGCATAACTCTTGTAAATTTGCGGATTAACCGCCAACTGAAAATTTGTAACAAATAGGCTTACTGCACTTTGCACTTGAGACATAATTCCATATGCGGCATTTACAACTGTTCCAAAAAAGAAATTCAACAAAACATTAGTTCCCTGACCTTTAGCTACCCCAGCAATGTTACCAAATAGATTCCATCCACTATAAGAAAAAAGCTCTTTATAAAACTTCAGGTCAGTGTAAAATTTAAATTTAGTTTCTGGAAAATTTCTAAATGAAAATATACAATAGGCTGCCCCTATCAATAAACTAACTGCAAAAATGAGTATAGAATACAATATGAGTTTATCAAAATTTACAATTAGTAAAAAATACACAATTAATAATTTTAAAGTAACTTCAACTATACTCATTAATGCATAAACTTTCATTTTTTCTTTAACAATTATTAATGCATTAAATGGCACCTGAATTACACCTATAAGGGCACTAAAGATTGAAAATTGATACAACCAGCTTACCGCATAAACTCTGTTTACTGAAAAGTTTAATTTATTATTTAAATACCATAATCCAAACGTTTCAGCAACGATAAAAACCAGGATAGCGATACAAACATGTATTATGAGTGTTGTATTAAAAGTTTTATTAAGCTTATGATTATCATTTTTTCCTATATCAATTGCTAAAAATCTTTGAGTAGCTGATGACATTGCAGCATTAAAAAAGCCAAAAAGTGCTACAACTCCACCTACAACACTATAGATACCATAATCATTAATACCCAATACATTTAAAACTACACGTGATGTATATAATTGCACTCCCATTGTTAGGAGCATCCTAAAATAAAGAAAGAAAGTATTCTTTGCTATAGTTTTGTTGTGCGACAATTTAATTTAGTGTAATTCTATTCTTTTTAAAATATAAAGAACAAGTATTTTATATAGATATTTTTTATAATTATTTCAGAACTATCCTATTATTTTAAGGTCACTCTCGACCATTTCTTTCACCAAAGCAGCCAAATCATATTGAGGCTTCCAATCCAATTTTGTTTTTGATTTTGTAGGATCTCCAATTAGCAAATCTACCTCTGTCGGGCGATAATATTCCGGATCTACTCGCACTACTACCTTACCAATTTCCAACTGATAAAGTGGATTATTACAAGATGCTACTTTAGCCACTTCATTTTCGTTTTCTCCTTCAAAAGTCAATGTAACTCCAATTTCTGAAAAAGCCATGATTACAAAATCCCTAATATAAGTTGTAACTCCTGTTGCTATTACATAATCTTCTGGTGTATCTTGTTGTAAAATTCTCCACATTGCTTCGACATAATCCTTTGCATGTCCCCAGTCTCTTTGTGAATTTAGGTTTCCCAGATAAAGGCATTCCTGTTTTCCTTTTGCTATAGCTGCTGTTGCCATAGTAATTTTTCGGGTAACAAAAGTTTCACCACGTCTTGGTGATTCGTGATTAAACAAAATACCGTTACAGGCAAACATGTTATAAGCTTCGCGGTAATTTTTTGTTATCCAAAAACCATAAATTTTAGCAGCACCGTATGGAGAACGCGGATAAAATGGAGAGTTTTCATCATAGAAACCCTTTTCATTTTTATTTTCTGCCATACCACCATAAAGCTCTGAAGTAGAAGCCTGATAAATTCTGGTTTTTTCACATAATCCCAAAATCCTTACTGCTTCTAAAATCCTTAAAGTACCTATACCGTCCACATTTGCTACATATTCAGGAGAATCAAAAGATACTTTTACATGAGACATCGCACCTAAATTATAAATCTCATCAGGCTGTACTTCCTGAATTATTCGAATAATATTAGTAGAATCTGTCAAATCTCCATAATGCAACTTAAAATCTACATGTGATTCATGCTGATCCTGATAAATATGATCAATTCGCTGTGTATTAAAAGAAGATGCACGTCTTTTAACTCCGTGTACCTGATATCCTTTTTCTAATAATAATTCTGCTAAATAAGATCCGTCCTGACCCGTGATTCCTGTTATAAGGGCTACTTTTTGTGTACTCATTTATTGTTTTTTTAGTTACATTTTCTTTTCAAGTTAATATATTACATTCTTAATTCCTAACTTTTATTAATCTAAAACTACATTTTTACTTGTTTAAAAGCATCTTTATTTTCCAAAAACCAATTATACGTCTTTTGGATTCCTTCTTCTAAATTTATTTTATGCTTCCATCCTAAATTATGCATTTTTGAAACATCCATCAATTTTCTGGGCGTTCCATCTGGTTTTGTTGAGTCCCAGATAATTTCTCCTGTATGGCCTGTAATCTTTTGAATGGTTTCTGCCAAATGCTTAATGGTTAAATCTTCACCTGTTCCAACATTATATAAATAATCAGGTAATTTGTTCTCTAAAGCAAAAACAACAGCCTGAGCCATATCATCTACGAATAAAAACTCACGCATTGGCGTACCGCTGCCCCAAAGTGTTACAGGAGCATGATTATTTTCTTTAGCTTCATGAAACTTACGAATCATTGCCGGTAAGACATGAGAGGTGTTTAAATCAAAATTATCGTGTGTCCCATATAAATTGGTAGGCATCAAACTCACATAATCCTTTCCAAATTGATTTCTAATAGCCTGACATGCTTTTACACCTGTAATTTTGGCAATTGCATACCATTCATTTGTAGGCTCTAAAGTATCAGTTAGTAAATAGTCTTCTTTTAAAGGCTGCGGTGCTAATTTTGGATAAATACATGAACTCCCCAAAAAGATAAATTTTTCTATATTATTTTGTAAAGCCGAATCGATCAGATTATTCTGGATTTGCATATTCTCCATAATGAACTGGTAAGGATAATCATTGTTAGCTAGTATCCCACCAACTCTTGCCGCCGCATCAATAATTACTTCGGGTTTTTCTTTAGCTATAAAATCCCGAACTGCCAGCTGATTTCGAAGATCAAGTTCTTTACTCGAAACTCCTATCAGATTTGTAAATCCTTTGTCAGCAAGTATTCTCCAAATTGCACTCCCCACCATTCCTTTATGGCCTGCAATATAAATTTTTGTGTTACTTTTCATTTTATTTAAATTACCTTTAATGCTTCTTTTTCTGCTACTACTTTTCGCAACCCACTACTTGAAAAACGATGATCCCGGGTATTAAAATACAATTCAATTCCCTTTGATTCACAATATTCACGGCCGGTAAAGTTTTTTTCCCGGTATTCGTCTCCTAAAATTCGTACGTCAATTTTAAAAGACCTCAAAATATCTTCTAAATCCTGTTCTGTTGCATAAGGAACAATTTCATCGACGAACTTACACCCTTTTAATTGAATGTAACGTTCTACTACAGTTTGAGTTGGTCTGTTCTTTTCCGGACGATCTAATGTTGGATCTGTTTGTAATGCACAAATTAAATAATCACATTGACGCTTAGCCTCTTCCAGCATTGTAATATGTCCCGCATGAAGTAAATCAAAGGCGCTAAAAGTAATTCCTATTTTCATGATTCTTTTATGTGAAAATATTTTAACAATTCTTTCGCCTAATATGCTGAATCTGCATGGAAACGGTTTTGCCCCAAAGCAACCATAAAACCAAAAGTAAGCCCAAGATTACTCCCTGTTATATCTTTTCCAATCAAACTACCATTGTAATAAATTTTTTGTGATAACGTAGATTTGTAAGTCAGATCTGCAAAAAAGGAAACTTTTTCATTTATAAAAACATAAGGTCTTGCACCAATCAGTAAAGCGCCTATCTTATCGCGATTGAAATATTTGCTTGACATTACTCCTGCACCTGCTCCTGCATGAACCAGTAATCCAAATTGTCCTCCTGTGTTTCTTGACAATTCAATAAGATTGCCCAAATTATAACAAAGTTCTGCACTTCCTATTAACTGATCACTCTTTTGATTTCCATAATTATACTGATCAAAACTTAATAACCCCATAACACCTACATTCTCACTAAACATATAACGGAATCCTCCCTGACCATGAACCAATGCTAACGGTCTGTTTTCTCCAGACGGTGAAATTTGAGTTAAGGGAACAGCCATTCCTACTCCTACTTCCATAAAAAGTTTGTCGTATCTTAATCTATATTGTGCCTGTGAAACTGTCGTAATTAATAATAAGGCTAAAAATATTTTTTTCATAAGTCAGGTAATTTTGGGATTTTTTATTTATAATTATTTTTAAAGTTATTCTTCTCAGTATTTATACATTTCATATATCATATTTAGCGCAATTATCATCACATTTACAATTTTCTAAAAACAAATTATAATTTCTAAATGTTAAAATCAAAATTATAATTTTAAAAATTTATAACAGTATTTTTTCCCTGTAATTTTGAAAATAAATACCTTTGATATACAGCTTCGCTAGTCTAACCCCCATATTTAAGAATTAGAAATAATATAAAATTTGTGCAAATGTATTGACATTTTTTAAATTATATACTTAAAAACACCGCTGTAAAATGAACAATGCTTATACAAAAATACATTAATCTCATTATCAATTACATACAAACCATTACAAATTATAGTCATTTTTGAAATTTAAATCAAAAAATAAATTTAACTTAATTTAAGAACTTAAAAAAATCATATTCGTTTTTTTAGCGTTAAATTTCTGACAATATCTTGGGTGGTAATAATTTTCTTTTAGACAATAATTTGTAATTATTTATAAATTGTCAACAAATACCTAAAGGATAACTTTTAAAATTTAAGTTTATTGCATCGTTATTATGAAAGAATATTTATTTATTTTACTCTTTTTCAGTTTTACAACTTATAGTCAAATTCTAGGATGTACAGATCCTCTTTCAAAAAATTACAATCCTAATGCAACTCTAAACGATGGAAGTTGCTTGTACAAAAAAATCAACATAAAACCTGAATATTCATTTTTTTTGAATGATTCTATTAAAGAAACATCAGGGCTTATTGCTTTTGACCATTTGTTATGGACTCACAACGATGATCATGATAAAACTATTTACGGATTAGACTCATTAGGAAAAATTAAAAAAAGAATAATTCTGAAAAATGCTATAAATCATGACTGGGAAGAGATTTCGCAAGACAGTTCGTATATCTATATTGGGGATTTTGGAAATAATTATTCCGGAAACAGAACTGACCTAAAGATTCTTAAAATACAAAAAAAAACATTTTTAGAAAAAGACCCAATCATTGAAACAATTTCTTTTTCTTACTCTGATCAAACCGACTTTGATAAAAAAAAAGCAAACACAACTGATTTTGATTGCGAAGCTTTTATTATCATAAAAGACAGCATTTATCTGTTTACAAAAAAATGGAAGTCATCAAAAACCAGTATTTATAGTTTACCAAATAAACCCGGAAATCACACAGCACAATTAAAAGAAACATTAGATTCAAGAGGGTTAGTTACAGGCGCTACTTACTTAGAATCAAAAAACCTAATTGCACTTTGTGGTTATTCAACAAAAGGAAAACCTTTCATATATCTCTTGTACGATTTCAAAAATTATGATTTTCTATCAGGAAACAAACGAAAAATAAACCTTAAACTTTCTTTTCATCAAGTAGAAGGAATCACAACTGAAGATGGTTTACATTACTATTTAACCAACGAAGCTCTAATTAGAAAACCTATTCTCAATATCAGACAACAAATACATTATTTCGATCTAAGTTCAATACTGAATTCATATATTAATAAATAATTCGATAATGGAATCATAACAGGTTACTTTTCTAAAATTATGTCCTCTGAATCACTTCTCAAATAAGAACTGTTAATAGAAAGGGATTGAATAATGTTGATTTCCAACTTTTCCTTATAACATAATAATAAAGGGATGAGCAATAATGCTCATCCCTTTATTACATAATTTCTATTTAATGAGAAATTTAACTTTGTACATTTTCTCACTGTTATGTACGATGAGATAATATATTCCCGCTGACTTTAAATTTGTATAAATAGTACTTTTTATACTATCCGAAAGTTCTACCTTATCCTGCTTGTAAACAGCCCGGCCATTTATATCATATATTGCTAATTTAAAAAATCCTTCGTTACCTGACAATGCCAGAGTAAAGGTTCCGTTGTTTGGAACCGGAAACATAATCAAACCGTTTTTGCTATCAACTGGAGTATCAATTGACAACGTTGCATCAACTTTTACTTCTATAGAAATCGTTTTGTTGCAAGATGCTGATGTTGAATATGAAAGTGACAGATTTTGGATTCCCTTTTCATTCCATTTAATGGTCACAGTATTATTTTTTTGTTCCAAAATTTCACCGCCTGTTACATTCCACTGATATGTCCCCATATTCTGCGTTGCTGTATAGGTGGTAATAGAATTTGCTTCGGTAATAATAAGGTCACCGCTTATTTCTGCATAAATAGTAGAAGATTCTACATTTTTATAAACGATTCCTTTTCCTTGTAAACCACTCGATTTTTTGTTCAGTTTTGATAAATCAATTCCAAACGTATGATCTCCGCTTAGTTTTTCGATTCCACTAATTTCAAATTCTTTATCCGAAATTTTAGTCAAAGTCAGTTTTTCATTCGAAACAGAAATTCCTCCCTGCTTGACTAATAAAGCATCTTTTGTAAATGCCGAAGCAGTAATTTCACTGTCAAATGTTACGGCTAACGCATCGGTTTCTGAACAGGTATTGTTTAAACTTAAAGGAGAAATTGCAGCACCAAGATCAACATTATCCAGATATGCTTCTATCTGCACTACGTCGCTTGAGTTTCCAAATTCGTCATAAGCAATGGCTTCAAAAGTATTTTTACCACTATATCCATTTATGGGAATAAAGATTTCTTTCGGCGTTTCCTGATATTGTTTGCTCACTAAAATTCTGCTTTGGGGCGTTATTACATACAATTCTACATTTTGTTTGTTTTCAACTGTGGTAAACGCAACTTGCAAATCGTTGCCCGATGTTATATTATCTGATGTTGAAATTCCTCTGTCCGGCGTTACGCTAAGGTTTGTCGGCTTAAGTGGTTTGTCAAATTTCACCGTCCAGTTTGTACTTGAAGTTCCGCTTCCGAAATTCCCCGAAAGATCCAGGAAATTAAACTGATCAATTACAATTTTATAACCTCCTGCAGTTTGTGTATATGCTCCCAAACCAGAGATCACATAATGTAAATCATCTTGTTTTGTTACGCTAACAATGGCATTCAAATTCAAACTCCCTTTAAATAAATTTACCCAATTTTTATCAAAAGTATTTAATGGTTTGTTTAAAGTAACCAACATTTCTGTTACGTTTTGACTGTTAACAGCACCCTGATATTGTGGTGTAAAACTTTTCACTTCGGGAAGCAGGATATCTACTTTCCATTTTTGAGACTGTACGATTAATCCCTGTGTATTGTCTTCTGCTTTTATCGAAGGCAAATCCACTGTCAATTCATAATCACCGTTTTCTTTGTTATATTCACTTAATCCAACAATAGTATATTTCAGATTATCATCCGTAACAATCGAAATATTATCGAGTGCATTTCCGTTTAATTTCAATTTGTCTCTTGTAAACTGTGCTGGTTTAACTGGTTTATTAAACAGAATTTCAACACTATTTAAAGACTGTGATTGTGTTTGATCGTTCTTAAACTGGACAATTCCCAGTTCACCAATTATCTGAATCCACGAAACACTTTTCCCTTCATTTCCTTCATTTCCTTCCGGATCTTTTATACCTGCACATTGCACGGTTAATTCATAATAGCCTGAGGCAATTGCAATAGTTTTTGTATTTAAAACAAAAGTAGAATCGTTCACTTTTCCTATCAGACTATCATCAAAATTTAGTTTTTTGCCCTGGTGAATTAAAGTAATATTTTGCGATGTAAAAGTATTCGGATCAATCGCTTTATTAAAGTTCACCTGAACAGATTCCAGCACTTTTGTAATGGTCGAAGGGATATTCCCAAACGAAATTACTTTTGGGACATTTGTATTTATTGGTGTATAATAAAGTGTGTATTTCTCTAATCCTGATATTTTATCAAGAAAGTGAAGATTGTTCTCGTATTTGGGTTCTAATCCGTCTTTTAACGTTACAAATGTCTGCCAGAAATTTTCCAGCGGTAATTCAAGTTTATCACTTATTCGCACTACTCTTTCAAGCTTGTATCGATCAGATCCCGGATCTGCCAAATTACCGTAATTCCATCCTGTTTTAGAGGAATTCATGGTTAAAGTCGTCGTTAACTGACTTGGTGTAATAACATTAGAGACTGTCCCAGTGTTTACTTTATAAACCTCATCACTTTCTCCATTTGAATAAAAAATGGCATCCGGAGTATCTTTTGTATCTGCAATATCATTTACTAAGAAATCGCCAACGTTGTCATGTCCTGCCTGATACGCTTTTACGCTTTTTATCAATTCGTGAACATATGATGCTTTAATCAGGCTTAGGTTTTTGTTTCCGTAACTGCTTAAATGTTTGATTTGAAGATCGTATTCAACAAAATGTCCAAGCAATGAACTAGTAAACCACCATTGTCCCAAAGCATTTTTCTGAGGCTCAATATTTCCAAAATCAACATTCAATAAACCTAATTGTTTTGGTTCATTGTTGAAGTTGCTTCCAACAATTTCAAAATCTATTAAAAGCCCTTTTTTGTTTTCTATAATTTCCGGCTGAACAGATTCTACCTGAACATTTTTAGCAATTCCGTAACCTTCATTTTTAATTAACAAGGCCATTTCAGCAGGAACGATTGGCTCGACCTTATCCGTTAAAGGATCATCTCCCAAAATATCACGCTGCATGAAATAATGCATTACTAAGTCGGGACTTGGATTTACTTCAAGTGTTACAGGAAATAATTGAACCGTCACTTTATCACCAGTACCTGGATCTGTATAGGATAATGTTCCGCCAAAAGAATATGATTTTGGCACAGTTGGTGCTGCTTCTTTGGTTGGAATAAAAATAACGGTCCCTGCTTTACTGCTTTGAGGGCCAACAAGTCCGGTTCCGCTCAGGAAAGCGTCTTTGTTGATTTGGAACAAATGCGTCATATCATTTCCGGCCTCGTCTCTGATCAATAAGTCTAAATTAATGTCTTTGATTGTGTTGCCGCTGCTGCCGTTGTTCATCGTTAAAGTTCCTTCAAAAGCTTCTCTGGTCATCGTTACTTTCTGAGAAAATTTAACCGTTACTGTAGCACAAACTGATGATTTAGAAGCGGCTTCATCTGTATATTCTTTGATATCAGCCATATCTTTATTGTACATTTCTTCTGCAGAAATAAAACCTCTTTTTTGATAGTGATCGATTAAAATTTTTCTTGTCCTGTCGTATTCTTCAATATCGTTTTTATTGATGATGTCTGGATATTGCACATTAGGAATTTTGATACCTTTATTCCATGCTTCGACTGTTTTATTCCATCTGCTGCAGAAATTATCTATTTCCTGATTGGTAATATCACTGCCGGAGAGATTCGCTTTTATTCTGGCAACATCTGCAGCTGTAAAGTCTTTTTGAGCATCAAGACTAATCGAAACTTCTTTCATAAAAGCATGAAAATAGGTGCTTTGTAATATTCTGTCGTTGCCCAGATATGCCTTTAATCTGTTTGTTAATGCATTTTGCGCATTGTCCATGATATAAAAATCATTGTACATCGTATCTAAAAAGCTATTATTAGCCGATTTACCTGACGAAACCACATCATAAATACAGGTTTTAAGTACTGATACCATACCAAAAATACAGCCCGGAGGTCCCGGAATACATCCACCAAGCGCAATTGCCTGGTTTACTCCGTCTCCGTTTACGGTTGCAAGCCCTAAAAGACATCCGGCAACGTTTAAAGCCGGAACAGGTACACAACCAAACACCATTCCTATTACTGACGTAATACAAGGATTATCACACACTGTAGGAAGTGCCGTGATGATGTTGCCAAAAGCATTTCCTATTGGAATTAAAGGCCCAAATCCACCACCGTTAAAATTAGGACTTCCGCCTCCGGTTGTCGGTGCACTTGGAGTAGAACAGGTCAATACGTAATACGGTTTGAATGCCGCAATGTCCTGCTCTGTTTCGCAAACATAAGTTCCTTTTGTAATTAAATTATAACTACAGGTTTGATTGGCACTGGCACTTTTCGAACTGGATACAGGTCTTGTAATAAGCACCGGAATAATAATTGAGGTTTTAGGATTTAAAACATCAAATTTTTCAATCATTAGCTTAAAGTTGAAATCTCCCTGACTGTCTATATTTACCTTCACATTTGATAAGGCGATTAATCCGTGATTGGTGACAGTAACATAACTCATTCTGCTTTCGCCTACATTTAGATTTAAAACCGGATTATCAATATCAATTACAATTACAGGTTTTGGTACGTTTGTTTCAAATTTCACCACCAAATCTGACTGGTACTGATCTTCAATTTCTGTTGGCTTAACTACCCATTCGTAACTTACAGCCTGATAAGAAATAAATACTTTTTGTGTCGTTACTTTTCCCGGATCTATTAGTAAATTATTTTGGTAAGAGTCATGTTTATCTGCCGTTACCGTTACGGTATAATAACCCTCAGGAATTTGCGGAGTCTGGAAAATTCCGTTATCATCTGTAATTCCTTCTGCTAAAATAACCCCCGAAAAAGGATGACGAACTACTACTTTTGCTCCTTTTAAATGTGGAGCTTTTTCGGTGTTATAGGTATATTCATCAACCACATCGATCAATAAAGAACCTGTAGATTCAGAAACAGTTTCTATTTTAAAAGGAATACTAATTCCGCCCCCGTTTGAAGGATTCAGCGCCAAACTTCCTGATAAGGGTACATTTAACTGCTGTTTGTCTGTTGGTGCTAATTCCAGTATTATTTTGACAATTTCATTTGGTGCAATCTTTTCAATAACAGGCGGACTTTTTAATTTCATCCAGTCTAGTTTTGGCAAATCAACCTTAACATTTTCTGCATTTACACCTCCCGAATTTGAAACAGAAAGTTCATAATAACGAGAAGTGCCTTTAATCATCGTGGTATTGATGCTCACCGGATTTGCAATTAATTTTGCCGATTGCGCCTTGCAATGATAAAAAGCCAGTCCGGCCAGTTTTGCTCCTTCATCTGATGAAATCGTAAAATTGATGTTGTAATATTTTTGTTCTGCCGAAGCTTTATCTGTCAGAATCATATAGGATAAAATACTTTCCTGTCCTGCAGACAAGGTTAAAGGATCAGTTTGAATTGTAAATCCGGCATCTGCTGGAAGTTCAATTTTTATGTTAGTTAATGTCGTTTTAGTATTATTCTTTAATCTGAATTCTCCCTTATAAGGCGTTTGTGTAACAACATCCCACTTTAAAAAATCTGTTGGTTTATTAGTCCATTCAAAACCAACAATATCAAATTCTGCCTGCGTTGCATTAACAGTCCCCGGATATCCTGCGCTCAAAGCATAATGTCCGCTTTCTGCTTCTAATGGTTCAAAATCGTAAGCAAAATTTCCTGATGCATTTGTTTTTACGATAAACGAGCGAACAAAAGTTCCGTTTGCAATGGTGATTTCTACTTCTTTATTTGCTGCTGCCGAATTGTTCAGCATTTTTGCCGATCCTGTAATGTGAACGATCTCTGCCGATTTATACACTGTTTTTGTTACCGCTGCAATTGCAGAATAACTGGCGTTCAGTTTAATCGCAGCAAAAGTTTCGTTATTAGCAAGGGATAATTCGTTTAGTTTCTGATCACGGTTAACCGTTGCAATTATAAAATAATTACCCGCCTGCTGCGGCAGTTTAACCGATTGTTTTAGGTTAATGCCTTTTCCTGATTCAATATCATTAGTAACATCAATACTGGATAAAAGAATTCCGTTTTTAACCTGTTTGTCTTTCGAAAGAAAAAATTCAACCTTTGATCCTTTGGTAAAAGAAGCAAATCCCTGATTGGTTACCGTCACCTCAATTTCGATATTTTCACCTCCGCCCGTTTCAGATACCGTATTTACGGAGCTAATGATAGCGTCAGGCTTATTTTGATCTGTAACTAATATCCACGAAAAACCAGATGCAAAACTGTCGGCTTCGGCTGCTAAACGTACCGTTTGATCGCCTGTTTTTGTTACATCAATTTTAGTGCTTATCCAAACTTCTGTACTTTCACTTCCAACCGGAATTGTGACAGTTGCAGGCATTGTAACAATTGTTGGTGAATCACTTGATAGCTTTACTACAATTGGTGTTGATGTATCGACCGTATTTCTGGCAACTGTAATTTTGGCTACATTCTCTGCCCCTGCTTTTACCGTTGATGGATTTGCTTTAAGGATTAAAGTTGGTCCATTACTGTCCAGAATAGTGATGTTTTTGCTGATTGTACTTCCACCGCTTCCGGCTGGAACGGTACAATTACAGGATGAAATATACACTTCGGCGGCAACGTTTACCGTTTTCGTACCATCTACAATTCCGTTGTTTATCGCACCAATATTAAATTTTTTCTGATTAACATTGGCAGGAAAATCAATAACATCCGGCAAAATCAAGGCGTTTGCAATACTTGGTTTTAAACGAATATTGGTCGCAATATCCGATTTGTCTAAACGTTTAATGGTGGCATAAGTCGCATAAACGCCATCGGCTTTTGAAATTGTTGTTGGACTTATTTCCAGTTCAAAACCCGGAATATTGGAACTTTTTAAAACAACTTCTGTATTTCCTGCCTGAAAACCTTCAGCTCTCAAAGTCACTTTTCCAGTTACCGTGGCTTCAGGAATTTTATTATTTTTTACATTTATATCGAAAGAAAATGTTTTGCTTCCCGCAGGAAGTACAATTTCTGCCGGAACAGTCCAACGTGAATTCTGGTCTGCCGAAATCGTAAATTTTGTATCAGTACTTTTCGCAAAATCACTTTCTAAAGTGACCGTAATGAGATCACCATCTGTTGCAGAAACTTTTGAAGGCGTTAACGTTATGAGCGAAAATTCATTATCAATAATTTCGATATCATCAGAAACTGGTGTATAATCATTTCCCGACAGCGTTAATTTTACAATTCTGTTTCCGTCAGTTACCATATTATCTGTTGGTTTAATGTAAAACACAACAGACGATTGATCTTTTGCAATTTTTACTGTTGCATCAAATCCTAATTGACCCAATTGAGATGCTAGAATATCATAGGTTTTATCCGTGCTTCTGTCGCCGCTCTGCGTTAAGGTTGCACGAATAACTTCTGTCGAATTTTCGGCAATACTTTTCTTGTCTAAAGTTAAGAACAATACTTTTTCTAAGACAATAGCATTCGTAGCCGTAATTTTATTATTGGCTTTTAAACTTTCTGGTTCTTTTACCGAAGTATTGGCAATCAGGTTAATTTTGACTTTTACATTTCCGTCAATTCCTAAAACTTTAGGCAGATTAAAAGTCGCATTTCTGCTTACGGATTTCTTTTTGTCTAAATCCTCATTGTACAAAACCGTTCCCAGATTATATTCTAAACCTGTCGCATCAGATACTATACTAACTTGTTCTATCCATCCGCCAGAAGCAATTTTTTCTCCGATATTATCAACGTTCCATGCAACCGTAATTTTTCCTTCGGGAGTGATTTTTGTTTCACTTGCCATTATACCAGAAATGGTTAAATCCGGAAATTGTGCCGTTGCAATTGTTAGTATCCCGTTTGTATGGTTTGAACCAATATCAACCGCATTTTTAGAACTTAAAACAGCCGTGGAAAGACTCAGATTGTACGTTTGGCCTTCTGTATAATTTAAAGGTATTTCAATAGGTATTTCTAATAAGGCACCACTATTTCCTTTAAAAGATTCTCCTGTAAGCGAAAGAATGATAAAATGGTAATTTTGTGGATTATTCTTTTCGATATTGACATAAATGGCATGATCGCCTTTTCTGCTTTCGATGATTTTGCCTTCTTTTTCAGAAACCAGTAATCCCTGCGGAACGGTCAGTGTAAATTCGGCTCCAACAACTTCAGCTGCGTTTGTAAGGTCAATTATTATTTTGGACTTATCTCCTGGTCCGGCAGCTGTGTTTAGCACTTTCAGGCTGTTTTGTCCAAAAGTAAGCGTTGCAAAAAATAAAGATATAAATACAAGAAAAAGTTTAATTTTCATGGGTTCGGGTTTGTTATATATCATTTCGTTCATTTTATTGTATGATCATTTTTCCAGTTAATCGTCTCGGCCTTGAAGAAGTTTGTATTTCAATTGCGTAAAAATAAATCCCTGAAGAAAGGTCTTTTCGTAAAAAGTTCAGTTCATGTTTTCCTTTCGAAGTTTCTAAATTTTCGTGCACCCGAACAATCTGACCTTTGATATCGTAAACTATCAGCGATACTTTGTCTGCGTTTTCTTCTAGTTGATATTGTATTGTAGTCTGTTCCCTGAACGGATTCGGATAGTTTACAACTGTATTGTTTTTTTCTGAATCAAAATCATCAACTCCCAAATTATTACCAATGATTTTATAACGAAGTTCGTTTGCTTCATTATCTGAAATCATAGCCGAAACAATTATTGCATTTGGAGTCAGCTTTGCAATCGCCTGTTTGCCGGACAAGATTTTATCCATCGAAAAACCAATAATACTTACTTCACCATTTTGTTCAGCAATTGATGCGGTATATCCAATTGCAGAAAGTAATTCTGTTACCTGCGTTTTCGAAATTCCCTTCAAACGAATATCAAATGCTGCCACAGAATTGGTTTCACTTTCGATAAACAACGTATTATTTTCAATACTTAAAACCGTATTTTCCGTTGAAGCCAATTTGCTTGTGTTCGCTTTTTTCTCCTGAGTTCCTTCCTGAATTTTGTTAATCTGCGAAATGATATCCAGAATATTCAGGTTTTTATCCTTGTTTAAATCTGCAGCACCGTAATTAAAGAATTTTGGTTTTTGGCTTAGCGTATAATTCAATGAAGATTGTATATCAAGAATATTCACAATTCCGTCCAGATTCGCATCACCTTCTCTGTAGGTAATTGTATAAGTTAATACACTATTTCTGGCTGAACCTGCAATTTGTCTCAGTTCTAAAGTCTGATTATTCGGTACATTCCATTCGCTTAAAATACTGGTCAGTTTTATTCCGTCCTCTGGAATTGTAACCATCTGGAAATAATCTTTAAGTGTCATATTATACGATTGCGTTGCATTAAACAACGAATTTGTATGATCGTAATGATTTATTTTTCTGTCTGTAATTGTCGCGTTTAAGGTTAAGGGCAATTCTCCCAAATTAATTTTCTGACGATCCATTTTAATAGTTACGTTTACCGCAAATGCTGTTTCAATTCCCGTCAGTTCATTTTCAGAAAGATCAACTGTTTTTAATTTTGTAATTTTAGTTACGCTTTCCGGAATCGTTCCTGTCAGCTTATTACGATTTAAAGTAAGATTTTGCAATTCTGTAAACTTGCCTAATTCTGGACTGATATTTCCAGTAAGATTATTATCTGTCAGACTTATAGAAATCACATGTCCGTCATTCGTAATAACACCTTTCCATTTCTTCTCGTGAAGATTATTGGAAGAAATGTCCCATGGTTCTTTCCAGCCTGTTCCTCCGGCACTTTGAAAAAATGCTGTCAAGGCATTGTATTCTGTTTCGATTAAAGGCGTTTCAGAACCGTCGGCAACTCCTTTGAATTGTAAATACGTTCCCTGTGAAGTTCCTGTTCTTTGCCAAATCGTAATTTTGGCTCCGGCCGGAATACCCGAAATGGCAATATTTTGAAAAGTAAGTGTGTTATCTACTGCCGTTGCTTCGGATATTTTGAAATTATTGGCTTGTAGTTCAAACAAATATTTTCCACTGAAATCCTGGTCTTCTTCATTATAAGTTGTTATTGATGGAAGATCAACCACTATTTCATCGCCTCGCAAATACAAATATTCATCTTTTGCAATAATCTGACCTCTAAGGTTTACATAAACAAGATCGGGATTATAAGTAAATGGTTTTTCTAAATCATCAAAACTATTATTCGAAAGATCGATTTGTTCGATGTTGATAAAATCATTCAAATGTCCGGGAATAGTTCCTTTGAATAAATTGCCTGAAACAGATAGTTTTTTCAATCCTGAAATTCCTGATAAATTTGGTAAAGTCCCCTCGAATTTATTGGATTGTAAATTTATCGTTTTTAAATTTTGAAGATTCCCTAAGTTTGCCGGAATGGAACCTGTTATCGCATTTGTTTGTAAATTCAAAGTTTCCAGATATGCCAAATCAGACAATTCTGCCGGAAGCGTTCCCGAAAGATTATTTCCTGCCAGACTCAACGACACCACGTGACCATCTCTTGTGCCAACGCCGTACCAGCTTACTTCATGCAGTTTATTTTGACTGATATCCCATTTTTGAGTCCATTGTGCACCATTTGTACTGGCGTAGATTTTCTTCAGGATTTCAAATTCCTCGTCTGTCAATGGTTTTCCAAACACAACTTGTGTATAATTTATGGAAGTTCCCTGAGCAGTTCCGTCGTTCTGCACAATCCTAAGCTTGTCAGTTAATTTAATTCCGTACAACGCAATATCCTTAAAAATCAGTTTTCCTTCACTGTTCGAATAATTCGATGTTTTGTTTACACCATTAATAAAAAGCGTAAAATTATTTTTGTTGTTGATAACACCGCCATTTGAACTAAATAAAAACGTGCTTAATGTTGGAAGTGTTATTACCAATTCATTTGCCCCAACTTCTATCGTTGGAATCGTAATAGTCTGATAAGAGAAATCAGCCGTTTTTAAAAGTGGTAAAGCGGCTACAACTTCACTTATATCTTCAATAGTATTGTTACTGATATATAAAGTTTTTAAAGCCTGTAACTTATTCCATGAAGATGGAATTACGCCCTTTAAATTCGCATACCTTACATCTAAAGACTCCAAAGCTTCCAATCCGGAAAGAATTCCCAAATCTGTTGTGCTTAAATTTTTCGTATAACTTCCACCATATAAAGAAAGGTTTTTTAAATATTTCAGGTTTCCAAAAGATACCGGAATCGCTCCTGCAACATTTGAGGTATTATTTAAATTAAGTCCGGTAATGTGCCCATTTTGAATGCTTACTCCATACCAGGCACCTTCATGCAAATTATTCTCAGCTGTTATCCATTTGTTGTTCCAGTTATTGCCCCCCATTGCATTGTAAAAATCAACCAAAGCCTGATATTCAGTATCCGGAATTTTTGGCTGATCTACTTTTACGTTTGTAAAATAAATATTAGAATAATAAGCTGCACCCTGAGCGCCATCATATTGCTGATATAAATAGAGTTCATCCCCGGTTTTTAAAGTTGCCAGATAATCTGCAGGAATTGTGATTGTTCCGTCTCCGGCAACGGTTAAATTGCTTCCAACCTGAGATCCTTTTACATACAATCTAAATTGTCTTTGTGCCGAAAAATCATTCGAAGCTTTGTTGTACAAAACCGAATTTGGCAAATTACTTACTTTTACATCTGTTCCTTCATATAAAAAGTTTGCAATACTTAAAGTTTGTGAGTTCATTTCCAGATAAACCTGACTGGATAATAATCCTAAAATTGTTGCCACTTTATTGCCTGATAAATCCAAAGTTCTTAAAGCGGTTAATTTTTCTAATTCTTTAATTAAAACTTCAATTTGATTTGAAGACAAATTAAGAGTTACCAGATTTGTTAAATCACCTGTAGAAGCCGGAATTGCTTTTATTTGATTTCCTGATAAATTAACGGTAACCAAACTTTCCATTTCGCCAAATTGTGCAGGCAAAGCTGTAAGTGCATTATGGTCTAAATATAAAGTTTTTAACTTTTTGAGTTTACCCCACGATGATGGAATGTCACCTTTAATTTTGGTGTATCTTAAGTCTAAATATTCCAGTGATTCTAACTCTGATAAAACATTTAAATCTGTAGTGCTTAAATTGGTACCATAATTACCGCCGTATAAGGAAAGTGTTTTTAGGTATTTTAAATCGCCAATAGAAGTCGGAATTGCGCCAGAAACACCATAATTATTATTTAGGTCTAATCCCGTAATATGTCCGTTTTCGATGCTTACTCCATACCATGCCCCTTCATGTAAATTATTTGCAGAAACATCCCATTTATTGTTCCAGTTTGTACCGCCCATTACGGTATAAAAATCAACAAGTGCCTGATATTCTACATCCGGAATTTTGGGCTGATCCACTTTTAAATCTGTAAAATAAACCCTTGAATAATACGAACTCGAAGATCCGTCGTAATTTTGATACAAATACAATTCATCACCGGTTTTTAAGGAAGCCAGATACTTTGCCGGAATAAGAATACTTCCATCCTCTGCCATTTGCAAATTATTCACAACTACATTTCCGCGTAAATACAAATTAAAGGTTCTTCTTGACGAAAAATCATTTTTGTTTCTGTTGTATAAAACGATATTTGGAAAATCTTCTATCTTAACATCTGCTCCTTTATAAATAAAACCGGCTTTGCTTACGCTTTGCGAGTTCAGTTCAAGATATACCTGAGAATTTAGTAAACCCACAATAGTTGAAACTTTATTACTTGAAAGATCTATTGTTTTTAAAGTGGTGATATTTTCGAGCT
The DNA here is from genome assembly GCF_020026925.1 of Flavobacterium hibisci. GTDB lineage: Bacteria > Bacteroidota > Bacteroidia > Flavobacteriales > Flavobacteriaceae > Flavobacterium > Flavobacterium hibisci. The sequence continues at coordinate 89,986 of NZ_JAIQDW010000010.1, forward strand.
CCTTGATCAAAACTTCTATTAAATTCGAAGATAAATTAAGCGTTACCAAATTGGTCAAATTTCCTATAGATACCGGAATTGCTTTTACTTTATTTGATGCAATATCCAGCGTAACCAGACTTTCCATTGCTCCTATTTCTTCCGGTAAAGCTGTAAGATTGTTATACCCTAAATAAACTGTTTTCAGCTTTTTTAAATTCGCCCACGTTGCAGGAATATCACCTTTAATTTGAGAATATCTCAAATCCAGGGATTCCAGGGACTCTAATTCAGAGAACACATTTAAATCTGTAGTGCTTAGATTTTTGCTGTAATTCCCACCATAAAGGGAAAGGTTTTTCAGGTATTTTAAATTACCAATAGAAGCCGGAACTGCTCCTGAAACGCCATAATTATTGCTCAGGTTTAATCCTGTGATGTGGCCGTTTTCAATACTTACCCCAAACCAGGCGCCTTCGTGAAGACTATTTTGGGTAATATCCCATTTATTGGTCCAGTTGGCGCCATTCATTGCATTATAAAAATCAACCAGAGCCTGGTATTCTGCATCAGGAATTGTAGGCTGATCTACTTTTAAATCAGGGAAATAAATTTTAGTATAATACGAACCTCCTGATCCGTCGTAATTTTGGTACAAATACAATTCGTCCCCTGATTTTAGCGACCCTAGATAGTTTACCGGAATAGTAAGACTTCCATCTGGCTGCATCTGCAGATTTGTAGCAACCTGGCTTCCCCGCAAATACAAATTAAAAGTTCTTCTTGACGAAAAATCATTTTTGGTTCTGTTGTATAAAACGACATTCGGAAAATTTTCAACCTTAACATCTGTTCCCTTATAAATAAAGTTTTCCATACTGATGCTTTGCGAATTGAGTTCAAGATAAACCTGAGCATTCAACAATGCCAGAATAGTCGAAATTTTATTAGCAGAAAGATCTACTGTTTTTAAAGTATTAATGTTTTCCAGTTCTTTAATCAAAACTCCAATTTGGTTGGAAGATAAATTTAGAGTCACTAAATTTTCAAGATTCCCTGTCGAAACAGGAATGGCCTGTATTTTATTTGAAGTCATATCCAGTGTAACCAGACTTTCGATTTCGCCAATTTCTTCGGGCAATCCCGTAATGGAATTGTAACCCAGATTCATCGTTTTTAGTTTTTTTAATTTGCTCCATGAAGACGGGACCGCACTTGTAATCTTACAATATCTTAAATCAATGGTTTCCAGAGACTGCAATTCTGAAATCACATTTAAATCTGTAGTGCCCAGGTTTTTTGAATAATTCCCACCATAAAGCGAAAGATTTTTAAGATATTTTAAATTCCCGAAAGATGCCGGAATTGCCCCGGAAACATTACTGGTGTTACTAAGATTAATTCCTGTAATATGCCCGTTTTCAATGCTTAAACCATTCCATGCACCTTCATTAAGATTATTTTCATTTACATCCCATTTGATGTTCCAGTTGTTGCCGTTCATGGCATTATAAAAATCAACCAATGCCTGATATTCTATTGCAGATACTGCCGGCTGGCTTACCTTTATATTAGACAAATAAAAACGGCTGTAATATGCGCCGCCATCAATACCGTCATATTGCTGGTACAAATAGACTTCGTCGCCACTTTTTATACTTGCCAGATAGGACGAAGGAATCGTTAAACTGCCATCTTCTGCAACCGTTATGGCGGTTCCAATCTGGCTACCCCGCACATAAACGATATATTGCCTTCTTGCTGAAAAATCACTTTTGGTTTTGTTATACAGCATAACGTTTGGGAGATTATCAATCTTTAGATCAACACCTTTATAAATCAAATTCTCAATATTTACTTGTTGAGAATTTAATTCCAGACTCACCTGATTTTTTAATAAACCAACAATTGTTTTAAGTTTATTATTCGCAAGATTTAAAGAAGTCAATGCTGCTAAATTTTCTACCTCTTTTATAAGAACCTGAATTTGATTTCCGGACAAATCAACTGTAACCAAACTTGTGAGTTCACCAAATTCGGGTGCGAAACCTGTAATAGCATTTTCACTCAAATACAATGTTTTAAGTTTTTTTAGCTTATTCCATGATGCAGGTATGTTTCCTTTTAATTTACAATATCGTAAATCAAGAGTTTCCAGTTCTTCTAACCCTGAAAAAACACTTAAATCAGTCGTATTTAAATCTTTTCCATAACTTCCTCCGTACAGTGAAAGTGTTTTAAGGTATTTTAAATTCCCGAAAGAAGCAGGAATTGTACCGGATATCCCACTTGTATTATTTAGATTAATACCTATAATATGCCCATTTTCGAGTGTTATACCGTACCAGGCAACTTCATGGAGATTATTTTCTCTTGTATTCCACTTATTACTCCAGTTAGATTCACCTGTTGCTTTATAGAAATCTACCAATGCCTGATATTCAGAATCTGGTACAGGAATATTTAAATTGTTTGTTTCGGCAAATAGTGATAGAGTGCTAAAAAGGCAGAGCAATCCGATAAGTAGTTTTCTTTTCATTTGTAATTATTTTATAATCAATCAATTATGCTTAATCAAATTTAAAACGCAACACAAAAGTAAGAAAAATATTGTATTTTAAATATTAAGACTGTTTTGCGTAATCATAAACAACTAATTATAAGCTATATACATTAAAAAATTACCTGACTTCAGGTAATACTGATTAAATATTATTTGTGAATTAATTTGCGTTGCTAAGGTATGTTGCTACATTTCGCAAACAATAAAACTTTCTTTATTAAGTTTAAAAAAGTGTGTTTCAGGGGATATGTCGGGGTAAATAACGATTATTGTAAAAGTGAAATTTGGCCAGATAACGCAAAAATTACAATTAGATTCAGAATTGCTAAAGTAATTTATCAAAAGTCGTAAATTGCACTACAACTAGTGTTGGCAGTCAATATCTTCACATTTTATATAACTGAGAATTTTCTAACTATTAAATATAAAAAAATGTCATCAACCCAAAATTCAAAAAAATTCGAAACACTTCAGATTCATGCAGGACAGATTCCGGATCCTACAACAGGATCAAGGGCAGTACCAATATATCAAACAAGCTCCTATGTATTTGAAAACGCCCAGCATGGCGCCAACTTGTTTGCACTGAAGCAATTTGGAAATATTTACACCCGGCTTCAAAATCCAACAACTGATGTTTTCGAAAAACGTGTTGCAGCCTTAGAGGGGGGTGTTGCTGCATTGGCAACTGCCTCTGGTCAGGCGGCACAATTTATAGCGTTGAACAACATTTTAGAAGCCGGAGATAATTTTATATCCAGCAGCAATATCTACGGTGGTACTTACAATCAATTCAAAGTAGCCTTCAAAAGAATCGGCGTTACAGTTCAATTCACAAATGAGACAACTGCTGAAGCTTTTGAGTCTCTGATTAATGAAAACACAAAAGCATTATATCTCGAAACAATTGGAAATCCAAGTTATGATATCCCGGACTTTGATAAAATTGCGGATGTTGCTAAAAGACATGATCTTCCTTTGATTGTTGACAATACATTTGGAGCTGGAGGCTATTTATTCAGGCCTTTAGAGCATGGCGCTTCGATAGTGGTTGAATCTGCAACAAAATGGATAGGCGGTCATGGTACAAGTATTGGCGGTATTATTGTTGACGGAGGCACTTATAATTGGGGCAATGGAAAATTCAAACAATTTTCAGAACCTTCAGAGGGTTACCACGGAATGGTTTTCTCCGATGTATTTGGTGTAAACAGCCCATTTGGTAATATTCAGTTCGCTATCCGTGCTCGCGTGGAGGGACTTCGCGATTTTGGTCCTGCTATCTCTCCATTCAATTCTTTTCAGTTGATCCAGGGACTGGAAACTTTATCCCTTCGTGTCCAGCGTCATGTTGACAACGCATTAGAAATTGCGAAATGGCTGGAAGCACATCCTCAGGTGGAGAAAGTAAATTATCCGGGACTTGAAAGTTCACCAAGTTATGCCAATGCACAGAAATATTTTAAAAAAGGATACGGTGCTGTTCTTTCCTTTCAAATAAAAGGTGATGTGACAAAAGCAGATGACTTTATTGACAGCTTAGAACTGATCAGTCATTTAGCTAATGTGGGCGATACAAAATCCCTGATTATCCACCCAGCGGCCACAACACATCAGCAGTTAAGCACTGAGGAGCAGAAAGCAGCAGGGGTATTCGTTGGACTGCTTAGATTATCTGTCGGAATTGAACACATTGATGATATCAAAGCAGATCTGCAACAGGCCTTTGATAAAATAAAATAACAAATAAGTAATCAGCAATTTATACAGTTATCATTTTTTATGGTATCGAAAAATTTGTGTAATTTAAGTAATTAAAGATTCAAAGTAAAAGATAGCCTTGCGCTATCTTTTTTTGTTACGTTCAAAAGGGTATATTTGCCGCTTAAATAGAAAAAAATCAGTCTTTTAAAGACAAATTAGAGACCTGTATGTTTAAAAACATTACAACTATTTGATTTTAAACAACCTAACAACATGAATTACTTATCTGTAGAAAATATATCAAAATCATTTGGTGAAAGAACACTTTTTGACAACATCTCATTCGGAATTAACAAAGATCAAAAAATTGCTTTTATAGCTAAAAATGGTTCCGGAAAAACAACCATCATGAGCATTATTAACGGTTTGGATGAGCCAGATACCGGGCAGGTAGTTTTAAGAAAAGGAATCCGGATGGCGTTTCTTTCCCAGGATAATAATCTTCAGGACGAACTGACTATCGAAGAAAGTATTTTTGCTTCTGATAATGAAACGCTTAAAATAATTGAAGCTTACGAAAAAGCACTTGAAAACCCGGAAGACGAAGAAGCTTATCAAAAAGCTTTTGACGGAATGGACCAGCATAATGCCTGGGATTTTGAAACACAATACAAGCAAATTTTATTCAAATTAAAACTGGAAGATTTCAAACTTAAAGTAAAAAATCTTTCCGGAGGACAAAAAAAACGTCTTTCACTTGCTATAATTCTAATTAACAGACCGGATTTATTGATTTTGGATGAGCCAACCAACCACTTAGACCTTGAAATGATTGAGTGGCTTGAAAGTTATTTTGCTAAAGAAAACATTACCCTCTTTATGGTAACGCATGACCGTTTCTTTTTAGAACGCGTATGCAACGAGATTTTGGAATTAGACAATGGAAAATTATACCAATATAAAGGAAATTACTCGTACTATTTAGAGAAAAAAGAAGAACGAATTACGTCTGAAAATGCCAGTGTTGACAAAGCTAAAAACTTATTTGTAAAAGAATTAGAATGGATGCGCCGCCAGCCAAAAGCCAGGACAACCAAATCTAAATCGCGCCAGGATGATTTCTACATTATAAAAGAAAAAGCCCAAAGCCGAAGAAAGGAAAATAAAGTCGAACTTGAAATTAATATGGAAAGAATGGGAAGCAAAATTATTGAGCTTCATAAACTTTCTAAAAAATTTAAAGACAAGGTTATCCTGGATAATTTTAGTTTTGATTTTCAGCGTGGGGAAAGAATCGGGATTATTGGTAAAAACGGAACAGGAAAATCAACATTTTTAAACCTGCTGACAGGAACAATTCCACCAGACAGTGGTCGTGTTGTAAAAGGTGACACTATAAAAGTTGGCTATTATACGCAATCCGGAATCAATCCAAAACCAGGTCAGCGTGTTATTGATATCATTAAAGAATATGGCGAATACATTCCGCTTGCCAAAGGCAGGATGATTTCGGCTTCACAATTATTGGAACGTTTTCTTTTTGATGCAAAAAAACAATATGACTATGTCGAAAAATTAAGCGGTGGCGAATTAAAACGTCTCTATTTATGTACTGTTTTGATTCAGAATCCAAACTTTTTAATTCTGGATGAGCCAACAAATGATTTGGACATTGTAACCTTGAATGTTTTAGAAAGTTTCCTTTTAGATTATCCCGGATGTCTGCTTGTGGTTTCGCATGACCGTTATTTCATGGACAAAATTGTCGATCATTTATTTGTTTTCAGAGGACAAGGAGAAATAGAAAACTTTCCAGGGAACTACTCTGATTTCCGTGCTTATGAAGACGGCGCCGATATTGCCCAGAAAGAAGAAAACAAAGCCGAAAAGAAAGACTGGAAACAAAATAATCCGACTGGAAATTTAAGCTTTAATGAACAAAAAGAGTATCAAAAAATTGAACGGGAAATAAAAGATTTAGAAATTGAGAAAACCAAAATCGAACAATTATTCTCTGACGGAAAAGTTGCTGATGCCGATATTGAGAAAAAAGGAAACGAATTACAAAATATCATTAATAAGATAGAACAGAAAGAGGAACGCTGGTTTGAGCTTTCTGCTAAAATAGAAGGATAATTCAAGGAATAATCCATCAAAATACAACATTGTAATATCAACTAAACAAATATAAAATGAAAAAACTTTTATCTACCCTATTGGTTTTCACACTTTTTTCATGCCTAAGTCCTGAAAATGATTCATATACACCGCCTAAAGACTTTATGGCAGAAAATGACAAAGAAATTACCGATTACATTGCCAAAAATAATTTAACAGCTCAAAAAACCAGTTCAGGCTTGTATTATGTTATTAATGAGCCTGGCGAAGGAACACAACCAACAGCTTCTTCTAACGTTACAGTAATTTACAAAGGATATTACACTAACGGAACTGTCTTCGATCAGGGAAAACCTGAAGGGGTTTCGTTTGGTTTAAAACAAGTAATCCAGGGCTGGACAGAAGGAATTCCTTATTTTAAAACAGGTGGCAGCGGTATTCTTTTGATCCCATCGCATCTGGGATATGGACCTTATGATTACAGAGGGATTCCGGGAGGATCTGTACTTATTTTTGATGTTAAATTAATTTCAGTAAACAACTAAATTATATATCAATATTGGCTCTATTATATGAATTGAGCCAATATTGAAAAACTAAAAATGCTGTTCCAAATAAAATCATATCTAAAGTTTCTTTGGCATTCTAAAAACGAACATGCCGTTCATTCGCCGTTTGTTTTTAATTTACTGACAAAATGTTTTTACGATAAGAAAAGCAAACCTGAATATGCAATTCTAAAAAAATATAGAAAAGCGCTTATAGGAAATAAAAATTTCATTGAAGTAACTGATTTTGGAGCAGGTTCTAGAGTTTTTAAAACCAATAGAAGACAAATTTCTAAAATTGCACAAACAGCTGGAATTTCGCCAAAGCGAGCAGAATTGTTATTTCGAGTTACCAATTATTTTAAGCCGAAAAATGTTTTAGAAATTGGAACCTCTTTAGGATTAGCGAGTTCATCTATTGCATTGGGAAATAAAGAATCTTTTTTGCTTAGCCTTGAAGGTTGTCAAAATACACAATCAGTCGCGAAAAATTTATTTAATAAACAATTTCCAGATTTTAATTTTGACTTTGTGAATTCAGAATTTAGCAAATTTCTGAAAGATGGATCAGCAAACATTTGTGATTGGAATTTAATTTATTTTGATGGAAATCATTCTAAAAAAGCGACTTTAGCTTATTTCGACCTTTTACTGCCAACAATCGACAACGATTCTGTTTGGATTTTTGATGATATTCATTGGTCTTCTGAAATGGAAGAAGCCTGGGAAACCATAAAAAAACATCCAAAAGTAAAAGTGACAATAGATACTTTTCAATGGGGATTTGTATTTTTCAGGCACGAGCAGGAAAAAGAACATTTTATAATTCGGGCATAAAAAAATGACAACCATTTCTGATTGTCATTTTCAAAACTAAAATAAACCTAACTAACCTATTTTTTTGCTGCTGCGTTTTCTTCAGATTTTGCGCCCATTCTGTTTACAGTATACATTGGTGCAAATTTTATTTTTAAGCCGGCAATTTTTCGATTATCTTCAGCTGTCAAACCTTCTTTTTCAACTGTATTTTTACGGCTGTCAAGCGCTTCATACATTAACTTGATTTCATCCCAGTCTTCACGTGAGTAGCTGTCTTTATTATTTTGTACAGTATTCACAAATTGATCGTAAACACTAAGAATGTTTTTAGCATTTACCCATGCAAAACTCATATCGTCACCTATTTTTCCTTCTCCAAATAATGAATTACGCAATTTTTGTTTCGGAGTTACCTCAGGCGCAAGCTTAGCAGCCATTTGATTTTTAAACTCTTCGTATTTAATTTTACTTTCATTGATTTTTTCAGTTTCAGCAGTATTATCCTTAAGATCAGCAAGAGCTGCTTGTGCATTTTCTGCTCTTCTTTCATATTCAGCTTCAACATCTTTCCAGTCAGCTTTCAAATCCTCTTCTGCTACATTTTTTACTGAATCAACATATGCTACATAAGAATCAATTTTCTTTTTTGCCTGTTCTTGTTTTTCGTCTTTGCATGATGTAAAACCTAATGCAATTAATACAATACCTGATAAAAGTTGTATGTTTTTCATAATTTTGATTATTTAATTATTAGATATCCAAATTTACTCCACATAAAAACAAAATAAATTACATTATTATCATGTTTTTAAAATTAAATATCTTTTAAAAATATAAAACATCATAAATAATGATAATTATATAAAATTTATTAAAAAAACTGTAATAATATCAAACCTAATAATTAGATTATTAATAAAGATGCCTTGTAACAAAATGTGATTCTAAACTACTTATACTTTTTATTAAAAAGTGTTTTGTACTTTTAAATCCAAAATTGTAAAACGAAATGGCAAATCCATTAATTAAAATAACTGACATTAAGCGAAATTTTGTACTTGGAAATGAAATTGTGTATGTCTTAAAAGGTGTTAATTTAGAAATTAATAAAGGAGAATATGTAGCTTTAATGGGGCCGTCAGGTTCAGGTAAATCTACTTTAATGAACTTACTGGGCTGCTTAGATACTCCAACTTCAGGACGCTATATTTTGAATGGAAAAGACGTTAGCCAGATGCGTGATGATGAATTGGCCGGAATTAGAAACAAAGAAATCGGATTCGTTTTCCAGACCTTTAACCTTCTCCCAAGAACTACTGCATTAGACAATGTTGCCTTGCCAATGATTTATGCCGGACATCCTAAATCAGAACGAGTTGTTCGCGCGACTGAAGTTTTAAAACAAGTAAATCTTGCAGACAGAATGGACCATCAGCCCAATCAGCTTTCAGGAGGACAGAGACAGCGTGTTGCTATTGCCCGGGCATTAGTAAACAAACCCTCTATCATTCTGGCAGATGAGCCAACAGGAAACTTAGATAGTAAAACTTCTGTAGAAATCATGAAGCTTTTTGGCGATATTCATGCTCAGGGAAACACTGTAATTCTGGTTACTCACGAAGAAGATATTGCGGCTTATGCACACCGTGTTATTCGTTTACGGGATGGCCTGATCGAAAGCGATACATCAAAATAATTATAGATTTCTAATTTAGACTATCTTCAAAAAAATTTAGTATCACAGAATCTTAGCTTCTAAAAAATGAAAATATATACCAAAACAGGCGATAAAGGTACAACTGCCCTCTTTGGAGGAACCCGTGTCCCAAAAGACCATATCAGAATTGAAAGTTATGGAACCGTTGATGAGCTCAACTCCTATATAGGATTAATTCGTGATCAGGAAATCGATTCTCATTATAAGTCAATTTTAATAGAAATTCAGGACAGGCTTTTCACTATCGGTGCCATTTTGGCAACCCCTCAGGAAAAAGAAGTTTTGAAAAACGGCAAACTCAGATTACAAAACCTTGGCATAATTGATTCTGATATTGAATTACTGGAAAATGAAATAGATAAAATGGAGGAAGGCCTAAAACCAATGACTCATTTTATTTTACCAGGCGGTCACACAGCAGTGTCACATTGTCATATTGCGCGTTGTATTTGCCGCCGTGCAGAACGATTAGCAGTACATTTAAGCCATAATGAACCTGTACCGGAAATCACAATTAGCTACTTAAACCGACTTTCTGACTACCTTTTTGTCTTGGCACGGAAGTTGTCGTCTGACCTTAAAGCGGAGGAAGTGAAATGGATTCCGAGGAAATAAATTTTCTTTAAATTCCAATTTTTGAAATCCCAAATTCCAACTATCAGAGCTTTTTTTTGGGTTTTGTAATTTAATTTTTGGAATTCACCAGAAACGTTCTTAAATTTTATTAAAATAAATCATTTTTTACTTGTCTTTTTCAGTAAAAAATTTATTTTTGCACAAACTAAATCGACAACAGATGTATTGGACATTAGAATTAGCATCTTATTTAAGTGATGCACCGTGGCCTGCTAACAAAGACGAACTTATTGACTACGCTATCAGAGCAGGAGCTCCTTTAGAAGTAGTGGAAAACCTACAGTCGATTGAAGACGAGGGAGAGATATATGAATCAATGGAAGAAATTTGGCCTGATTATCCAACAGACGAAGATTATCTTTGGAATGAGGATGAATATTAAAAAATAAACCAAATGAAAAAGTCTCATCACAGAGGCTTTTTTTTTGGTTCAAATACACATTATTTTACATAAAATAGAAATACAATAAATCATGAGTTTTATAAACAGTATTATTAAAGTCTTTGTAGGTGATAAATCACAGAAAGATGTTAAAGCTTTACAACCTTACTTAAATAAAATTAAAGCATTCGAAGCCCCTTTAATGAGTCTGTCAAACGACGAATTAAGAGGCAGGACCGTTTACTTTAAAGATAAAATAAAAGAAGCGAGATCTGAAAAAGATGCTAAAATTGCTTCGCTTAAAGCGGAGGTTGAAAAGATTGAAGACATCGATAAAAGAGAAGACCTATATGATGCAATAGATGCTCTTGAAAAAGAAGCTTATGAAATTTCAGAAAAAACGCTATTGGAATTACTTCCTGAAGCATTTTCTGTTGTAAAAGAAACGGCTCGTCGTTTCAAAGAGAATTCACACATTGAAGTTACTGCAACTGCAAAAGACCGCGAATTCTCTGCTGCAAAACCATATATTACGATTGAAGGCGATAAAGCAATCTGGGCTAACAAATGGAATGCTGCAGGGAAAGATATAACCTGGGACATGATTCACTATGATGTGCAGCTGATTGGCGGTATGGTCTTGCACGAAGGTAAAGTTGCCGAAATGCAGACGGGAGAAGGTAAAACTTTGGTAGCTACTCTTCCACTTTACTTAAACGCTTTAACAGGAAACGGAGTTCACTTAGTAACAGTGAACGACTACTTAGCAAAACGTGACAGCACATGGAAAGCGCCTTTATTCGAATTCCACGGTTTATCTGTTGATTGTATCGATAACCACCAGCCAAGTACTGAAGCCAGAAAAAAAGCCTACGATGCTGATATCACTTACGGAACCAACAACGAGTTTGGTTTCGATTACTTAAGAGATAACATGGCGCACTCACCAAGCGATTTAGTGCAGAGAAAACACAATTTTGCTATTGTCGATGAGGTTGACTCTGTACTAATTGATGACGCCAGAACACCGCTTATCATTTCTGGACCAGTTCCTCAGGGAGATCGCCACGAATTCAACGAATTGAAGCCAAAAATCGAAAACTTAGTTGCACAACAGCGTCAGTTAGCGAATGGTTTCTTAGCTGAAGCTAAAAAATTAATCAAAGAAGGCAATACTAAAGAAGGTGGTTTCTTATTGTTAAGAGCTTACAGAAGTTTACCTAAAAATAAAGCATTAATTAAATTTTTAAGTGAAGAAGGAATTAAACAATTGCTTCAAAAAACTGAAAATCAATATATGCAGGACAACAATCGTGAAATGCACAAAGTGGATGAAGCTTTGTATTTTGTGATTGAAGAGAAAAACAATCAGGTAGAATTAACTGATAATGGTATCAAATATTTATCAGGAGATACTGATGCGGATTTCTTCGTTTTACCGGATATTGGAACTGAAATTGCTGCTATCGAAAAACAAAAACTGGATAAAGATGCTGAAGCTGAAGCGAGAGAAAGACTGTTTCAGGATTTTGGTGTAAAAAGTGAGCGTATCCATACGCTGACACAGCTTTTAAAAGCGTATACTCTATTCGAAAAAGATGTAGAATACGTTATCATGGACAACAAAATTATGATTGTCGATGAGCAAACTGGCCGTATCATGGACGGACGTCGTTATTCAGACGGTCTTCATCAGGCAATCGAAGCTAAAGAAAACGTGAAAATCGAAGCTGCTACTCAAACTTTTGCAACCGTTACATTACAGAATTATTTCAGAATGTACAGCAAATTGGCTGGTATGACAGGTACTGCTGTTACTGAAGCGGGTGAGTTATGGCAGATTTACAAACTGGATGTTGTTGAAATTCCAACCAACCGTCCAATTGCAAGACATGACAAGGAAGACTACATCTACAAAACAACACGTGAAAAATTCAATGCCGTAATCGAAGACGTTACCGAATTATCAAAAGCAGGAAGACCCGTATTGATTGGAACAACTTCTGTAGAGATTTCAGAATTATTAAGCCGTATGCTTAAAATGAGAGGAATCACACACAACGTATTGAATGCTAAAATGCACAAGCAGGAAGCACAAATCGTTGAAGAAGCCGGTAAAGCCGGTGTTGTAACTATCGCAACAAACATGGCTGGTCGTGGTACCGATATTAAATTATCTCCGGAAGTAAAAGCTGCAGGCGGTTTAGCAATCGTTGGTACAGAGCGTCACGATTCCCGTCGTGTTGACAGACAGTTACGTGGTCGTTCTGGTCGTCAGGGAGATCCAGGAAGTTCTCAATTCTATGTTTCTCTTGAAGATAACTTAATGCGTTTATTTGGTTCTGAAAGAGTTGCGAAAGTAATGGACAGAATGGGGCTGAAAGAAGGAGAAGTAATTCAGCATTCTATGATGACAAAATCTATCGAACGCGCTCAGAAAAAAGTAGAAGAAAATAACTTTGGTGTTCGTAAACGTTTATTAGAATATGATGACGTAATGAATTCTCAGCGTGAAGTTGTTTACAAACGTCGTCGTCACGCATTGTTCGGAGAGCGGTTGAAACTGGATATCGCCAACATGCTTTATGATACCTGCGAATTGATTGTAGACCAAAACAAAGTAAATAACGATTTCAAAAATTTTGAATTTGATTTAATTCGTTTCTTCGGAATCACGTCTCCGATTGCTGAAACTGATTTCTCTAAATTATCTGAAATCGAAATCACCGGAAAAGTGTACAAAGAAGCTTTGGCTTTCTATACAGAAAAAACAGAAAGAAGTGCCAGAGAAGCTTTCCCGATTATCAAAGGCGTTTTTGAAGAGCCAAACAATCATTTCGAAAGAATTGTAGTTCCATTTACAGACGGAATCAAAACTTTAAACGTTGTTACAGATCTGAAAAAAGCCTATGAAAGCGAAGGTGCTCAGTTGATTTCTGATTTCGAGAAAAACATTACACTTTCTATTGTTGATGAAGCCTGGAAAAAGCACTTACGCAAAATGGACGAATTGAAACAGTCTGTTCAATTAGCAGTTCACGAACAAAAAGATCCATTGCTTATTTATAAACTGGAAGCTTTCAATTTGTTTAGAGGAATGTTGGATAACGTAAATAAAGAAGTTATTTCATTCTTATTCAAAGGTGATTTGCCTGCTCAAAACGTTCCTGAAATTCACGAAGCAAGAGAAGTTCGTCAAAAAGAAAATTTCAAATTAAGCAAAGATGAAATTCCTAACAGCGAAGATATTAATCGTGAAGCTGGAGAAACACAACAGCGTCAGGTTACGGAAACTATCGTTAGGGATATGCCAAAAATTAACCGAAATGACACTGTAACGGTTCAGGAAGTTGCTACAGGAAAAACGGAAACAATGAAATTTAAAAAAGCAGAAAGCCTAATTGCTAATGGCACTTGGGTTCTTGTGAAATAACAATTTCTAAAGTAATACATTCTATATCCCCAATTACAAAAGTAGTTGGGGATTTTTTTATGCAAAAAAAATAATATTTGTTCTTTCTAAAACGAATAAAATGTATTTTTGCAAACGAAACAAAGAAACAACTTTTGAAAAAGTTATTGATCATATTTCTTTCCTGCATGCTATTAGTTCCTTCTTTTGGCAGTTTCTTTGTTTACACCTCATTCAAATTAAATCAGGACGAAATTGCAAAAACCATCTGTGTTCAGCGAAAAATGGTTTTTAATAGCTGTAACGGTCGTTGCGAACTTCAAAAAAGTCTTAAGAAATATGCCGACAATGAAAAAAAGATGCAAAACAACCTCAAAGAAAAAGTTGAAGTTGTTTACATTCAAAATTCACCTGTAAGTCATTTTAAGTTAATAGAACCAATCGAATTAAAAGCAAAACTTTATGCTAATTTCGATGAGAAGCCTATTTCGGTTTCAAATGTTCTGTTTCATCCTCCATCCTATTTTATATAATTTTTAAATACGATTTCATTTTCAAAACTGAAATCATTTTTCATTGTTTGAATAAGCAATGAAATGTGTTTAGGCACATCCAAAATTTAATTAAATTATATAAAATTCTTAAAATGAAAAATACTTTATACAAAGCATTAGCTATTGTAACACTCTCTATATCTTTATTTTCCTGCTCTAATGATGATGACAACAATGCAGTAACCGGAAATGGAAACATCACTTTAAAATTTGACAATGCTTACGGTGCAAACGACCTTATTTTAAATACTCAGGGCAATACAACTTCTAACAATGAAGTTTTAAAAATCAGCCTTGTAAAATATATTGTCAGCAACGTAGTTTTCACAAAAGCAGATGGTACAACATTAACTTACCCAAAAAGTAAAAGTTATTTTATTGCTGACGAATCTACTGCTGCCGGTCAACAATTTCAACTGACTGACATTCCGGCCGGAGATTACGTAAAAGTAAAATTCGGAATTGGGGTTGATGAAGAACAATGGAAATTAGGTGCTTCAGGTCAGGGCGATTTTCTGGCTCAGGCAGATGCTGCTGATTTAATGTGGTCATGGGCAGCAGGCTATAAATTCCTTGCTTTCGAAGGAACATTTACCTCAGCCACGGTTGAAAATCCTACACCGTTTATGATTCACACCGGAAAAACCGGAACCGATTATAATTATACCGACGTAACTTTGGACTTGCCTACAAAAGCATTGGTTCGTTCTGACATCACGCCTGCCATACACATTGTTACCGATCTTTCTAAAATTATTGACGGCCAAAACAAAATCAAACTTTCAGACAACAATATGGGAGGAATGGGCGCCATGATTATGGGCGGGGCAAACTTACCGCTGATTACCCAAAACATCCGTGCGATGTTCAAAATTGACCACGTACACAACGATTAATTTTATTTTCAGGAGCACAAGACTTTCGGTTGCACAGACGAATGTCCCGCTATACGTTTCAATCTTTTGTTTTTTAAAGAAAAAAACAAAAGGATTTTCACTTCTATCGGGGCTAATCCGGAACTCTTGTGCTTCTTAAAACCATAGTATCATGTTGAAGATAAAATATTTTCTCCTTTTAATACTTTCATTATTATGGAGCTGTACAGATCAGGAAGATGAATATGTAAATATTCCGCTGGAATTTAAAGTTCCATCCAACTTTCCGGATCTGGCATATAATATTGCCTTAAATCCGCCAACGGAAAAAGGCTTCGAACTAGGAAAAAAGTTGTTTTATGATGGGCGTTTAGCATCTGATGGCGTTGTTTCCTGCGGATTCTGCCATATTCAGGCCAACGCTTTTACGCACCACGGACACACGGTGAGCCATGGCGTTGATAATGCTCAGGGCACACGAAACACACCACCTATTCAGAATTTAGCCTATCAAAGCATTTTTATGTATGACGGAGCAGCAGATCATTTAGATTTACAACCCATTATTCCGCTGACGAGTATTATCGAAATGAATGGTGATCTGAATGCCATCCTAAAAATGATGAAAGCCGACAAGGAATATCAAAAACTCTTTGGTCAGGCATTTGACGACGGCGCGATCACCACCGAAAACATGCTGAAAGCGTTGTCTCAATTTATGGTAATGATCATTTCATCCAATTCAAAATTTGATAAATACAGACGAAATGAATCGGGTGGTACTTTCACCACGGATGAATTAGCAGGCTACGATTTATTTAAATCTAAATGCGCTTCCTGCCACGCAACCGATTTACAAACGGATAATTCGTTTAGAAACAACGGCCTCGCAGTAAATCAGGCTGTTAATGATGTTGGACGCTACAGAGTAACTGAACTGGTAAGTGATTATTACAAATTTAAAGTCCCTAGTTTACGAAATGTCGAAGTTTCAGGACCGTACATGCATGACGGAAGATTTGGAACTCTTGAAGGCGTTTTAGATCATTATGCGTCCGGAATTGAAAACTCAAATACACTTGACCCGATTTTAAAACAAAACGGAAAATTTGGAATCACACTTTCTGAGACCGATAAAAAACAAATAATAGCTTTTCTTAAAACGTTAACCGATCATGAATATTTAACGGACAAACGTTTTTCTGAATTCTAAATATATAATGAAAACCAGAACCCTAGCCCCGATAGCAGTGAAAATCCTTTTGTGCCGGGGTTCGGCACAAAAGATTGGAACGAATAGCGGGATTAGCTCCTAAAAACAATTAAAATGAAAAATTTAATAGTAATCTGTACCCTGATAGTTAGTTTATCAGCCTTTAGTTTTACAGAAAAAGACAGTACTTCGATATTTACCTTTAAGCGTTTATTGTTCGAAAACTTTGACTGTGATGCCTGTGGGTGTTCGGCAAGTGGCGGAAGTATGGGATTTAGTTCGATGCTGAATAATAATTTTGTTGGTTTAAGATATTTCAAACAAAGTTATACGAGCCGGGACGGGATTTTTGCCAATTCTCCGTGGATTGATGAAAATTTCAATACGGTTCAGGCCTGGGCAAGGATTCCTGTTAGCGAAAAAATCCAGATTTCGGCACTGGTCCCGTATCATTTCCATGAAAGAGAATTAACCGCAGGAACCGAAAGCATTGAAGGATTGGGAGATGTTACTATTATGGGATTGTACAAACTTTATGAAACTAAAAAGGACAGTGCCGTTTTTACCCATAAAATAAATATTGGAGCGGGAATTAAAATCCCGACTGGTAAATTTACAGAAGCGAATAATCTGGGAAGCATCAACCAGAGTTTTCAGTTAGGCACCGGAAGTTGGGACTATTCTGTGGTGTCTGAATATGTCGTTAACCGAAAAAAAATAGGTTTAAATACTACTTTAAATTATATTTTTAAAACCGAAAACAGCAAAAACTACCAATACGGCGATCAGTTTAATTATGCTGCTACCATATTTTATTTATTTGATTTTGACGATTTTCAACTGGTTCCACAAGCCGGTCTTGCTGGCGAAGTTTACCAAACCAATAAACAACACGGACTGGATTTACCCAATACAGCCGGGGATATTTTGTTTGGAAAATTTGGTATCGAAGCCGGAAAAGATAAATTTTCAATTGGTATAAATACGATGCTCCCTGTTAACCAAAATTTATCGAATGGTAAAATCGAAGCCAATTACAGATGGAGTGTAAATTTAAATTACACGCTTTAAAATATTAAATTAAAGAAACAAATTTTGAAAAAGTTACTCATCCTATTTCTTTCCTGCATGCTATTAGTTCCTTCTTTTGGCAGTTTCTTTGTTTATACCTCATTCAAATTAAATCAGGAAGAAATTGCAAAAACCATTTGTGTTCAGCGCAAAATGATCTTTAATTCGTGTAACGGCCGATGTGAACTTCAAAAAAGTCTGAAGAAATATGCCGACAACGAAAAAAAGATTCAAAACAACCTGAAAGAAAAAGTTGAAGTTGTTTACATTCAAAATTCACCAATAGCTAATTTCAAATTAATTACACCAATCGAATCAGCAATACAACTTTTTGCTTCTTTTGATGCGAAACCTATTTCGGTTTCCAATAATACTTTTCATCCTCCATCCTGTTTTATATAAATTTTAGCATCCTTTTTCAATTAAAAAATTGAGAAGACTTTTTCTTGTTTTAAACTTCAGGAAAAGACATTACTTTTTAAAATTTATATCATTTAAAATGAAAAAAATATACCTTACCCTATTCATTATAGGGCAATGTGTGCTTGCACAAAATAAAACAGAACAGAATACAACCAAGTCACAAGAACTTGAAAACGTTTTTATAACTGCAAATCGTACCGCAACTTTACGTAAAGAAACACCTGTTGCTATTAGTAAACTGACAGCCAAAACCATCAACGAAGCCAAAGCTACTGCGGTTTACGAAATCATAAACAAAACACCGGGAGTTCTCATGGTCAATTTAGGAAACGAACAGCATATGATGTCGATTCGTCAGCCGATGACAACCAACGCCTATTATTTATATCTGGAAGACGGTCTGCCCATTCGCCCCATGGGAATTTTCAATCACAATGCTTTATTAGAGATTAATCAGTTTAACCTACAAAGTATTGAAGTGGTAAAAGGCCCGGTTTCTTCTTTATATGGTTCTGAAGCTGTGGGCGGAACTATCAATTTAATTTCGCTAAAACCACCTCTTGATCCCGAATTTAAATTTGGAATTCAGGCCGATAATTATGGTTACAGAAGATTTCAGGCGACCGGTGGTGCTACTATTGGAAAAGTTGGTTTTCATGTTGCCGGAATATCGAGTTTACAGGAAAATGGCTGGATGACGTATTCTGATTATAACAAAGACAATCTGAATGCCAGAATAGATTACAACATCTCACCTTCTACCCGACTGATCAGCAATACCATGTATGGAAAATATTATTCGGATATGAGCGGAAGTGTTAACGAGGAAGCTTTCAATAACAGAACTTATAAAAGCACTACTGATTTTACATACAGAAAATCGGATGCTTTAAGAACCCGACTAACTTTAGAGCACGACTGGAACAGCAATTCAAGCAGCTACATTACCGCTTATTTACGCGATAACAAATTAGGCCAAAATCCTTCTTACGGAATCAAATGGAATCAGGCTGTAAATCCTACAACTGCAAAAGGTGAAGTCAATTCAAATAACTTCAAGAGTTATGGAGCAATCGGACAGCATACTCAAAAGTTTGAATTCCTGAATACTAAACTGGTTGCAGGAGCTCTTCATGATTATTCCCCTGTTACCTACTGGTCATATGTTATCGATTTAAAAGCTAATCTAAATCCGGGAGAAGCCGGAAAACAAACGGTAGATTCCTACGAAATTATTGCCGAGCATCCAGACTCAAAATTAGCTGATTATTCGGCTGATATTTACAACTATGCCCAATATGCTCAATTGAGTTTTAACCCAATTGAAAAATTAGTTATTAGTTTTGGAGGGCGCTATGACAACATGAAAATAGATTATGAGAATTCCCTGGACAATTCTGCCGGAAACAAAGTCTATGACAAAATGACTTTTAAAGCCGGAGCCAATTATAACCCTTTTGATTTTGCTGGCTTTTACGGTAACTATTCACAAGGTTTCGCACCTCCGGGAATCACTTCAATTTTCAGGGCTAAACCTGGAACTGGCGGTTCAACAGGCGTTCCTGCCGAGTTTTATTACAACTTAAAACCGGCAGATTTCGAGAACTATGAAATTGGCGGATGGCTTTCCTTCTTTCAAAATAAATTAAATTTTGACTATGCTTTCTATTATATGGAAGGTAAAAACGAACTTTTAAGTATTAAACTGCCTGATAACTCAACCGATTATCGTTCAGCCGGAGAAACACGTCATAAAGGAATTGAGTTTGGTGCTTCCTACCGACCTTCTAAACAATTGAATATTCGTCTTGGCGGAACTTACGCACAGCATACTTATATCGATTTTAAACTTTCAGACAAGCCGTCAGATCCGGTACAGAATTTAAACGGAAAAGAAATGCCGGCTGCTCCAAGATGGTCAGGTAATTCAGAGTTAAGTTATTACCCGAACTGGCTTCCAAACTTAAGAACTTCCATCGAATGGCAGCTTGTAGGCAGTTATTATCAGGATCAGATTAATACTGTAAAATATGACGGCTATAATTTATTCAATGCCAGAATTGGTTACCAATGGAAAAGCATAGAAGTGTATGGAAACGTAATGAACTTAACTGACAAATTATACGCCTATAATGTTTCGAGAACGAACGTAGCAAATGCTCAGCCAACCTACACAGCGGCAGCACCAAGAACATTTGTATTCGGAATACAATATAATTTATCATTAAAAAAATAATTTTTAGAAGCTAATCCCGCTCTACGCTATATCTTTTGTGGCGAACCCCACCACAAAAGGATACCACTTCGATCGGGGCTAAAAAACGGAACAATGAGTAAAGAAATAACAGCCAAAAAATCCAAAAAGAAGGATTCTAAAATCGTAAAGAAAATCAAACAGCATATGTACAAATGGCATCGTGCTATTGGTTTAATTACAATTATTCCGGTAATTTTCTGGACATTATCAGGTTTGATGCATCCGTTTATGGCGCATTTTTTTAAACCTGAAATTGCCCATGACAAACTGGAACAGCAAACTATTAATAAAAATCAATTGCAGTTTTCGATTCAGGAAGTTTTACAGAAAAATGAACTGACACAATTCAAAAATTTCAGAATTATTTCCTTCAACAATAAAACGTATTACCAGCTTAAAACGATAATTGGCGAGTTATGGTATTTTGATGCGGCAACAGCTGAGAAACTAGAAAACGGAGATCAGAAATATGCCGAATGGCTATCCAGATATTTTCTGGATGATCAAAAAAGCACCATAAAAGAGAGCGAAATTGTAACGGAATTTAATTCGCAATACAAATATGTAAACCGTTATTTACCTGTCTATAAATTGAGTTTTGATCGTCCGGATACTATGGAAGTGTATGTAGAAACTTCTTCCGGAAAACTGGCCACTTACAATCCGGCTTCACGACAATGGTTTATCTGGTTTTTCGACACTTTTCATAACTGGTCCTTTATAGATGCCATTTCAAACAACAGTGTCCGAATCATTACCATGATTTTCCTTCTCTCAATTATTGGTTTTTCTGCCCTGAGCGGAATCTTAATTTACGGTTTACTGTGGAAACAATTTAAAAAAACTGATAGTGTACAACCTAAAAAAGGACTCCGAAAATACCATCGCCAAATCGGAATCTGGGTTTCACTTTTTACATTGACTTTTGCTTTTAGCGGTGCTTATCATGCCACTACAAAATGGGAGCCTTATACTTTATCACAAATGGTTTACGAACCTACTTTTGAAACCAAAGAAATTCCCGGAGCCAATAACAAGCTCAATTTAGACTGGAATCGTTTTCAAAACATGAGCATTATTACACTAAACGACACAATTTATTATCGTTGTCAGTTGGTTGAAAAAGAAACAAAAAAATTCAAAAAACCAAAATCAGATTCTAAATGGAATAAAAGTAAAGATCAAAAGTCTGAAGTCATTTACATCAACGCAACAACAAATAAAATTGCGCCAAACCTGGATTTAGAATATGCCGAATTTCTAGCTTATTATTTTACCGATGGGGCACCAAAAGCTTCGTGCTGCGAAATGATTGATACGTCAGAAGATGATTCTCAGCCTTCATTTGAAAATATAAAATTATTGGAATCAAAAGTTTTGAATGACTTTGAAAGCAGAGAATACGGTTTTGTCAATAAAAGACTTCCGGTCGTAAAATTAGCGTATGACACACCTGAAAAAACAACTTACTTTATCGAAACTTCAACATCAAGATTAGCTGCGGTTATCAATAACTCAGACCGGGCTGAAGGGTATTCTTTTGCCATCCTTCACAAATTTTTATTTATGGACTGGGCTGGAAAAAATATCCGTGACCTGACGATGGCCTTGGCTGCATTAACCATTTTGGTTGTGAGTATTCTTGGATTTATTCTTTTCTTAAAGAGATAGCGCCATTTTATTTCCTGCAAGGTCTTTTTTGACCTTGTAGGTATTTAAACCAACAACATAACAAACCTACAAGGTTTTAAAAACCTTGCAGGAATCCGTATTTAGAAAATTTATCGGGAATTCTCCTCGTAATAACGCGCTTCGATACGCTTAATATCTTTTATGGAGTTTTTCGCCCAATCCAAACGCTTTTCTAAAATCTCTTCATCAGACAACTGCCATTTTATATCTGATCTTCGAAGTCTGTTGGTTAGGTTTTGAATTATAATAGCCGCAGAAACCGAAATATTCAGGCTTTCGGTAAAACCAACCATTGGTATTTTCAGGAAACCATCGGCATTGTCCATAATTGCTGCAGACAATCCTTCTTTTTCTGTACCAAAAAATAATGCGCTTGGTTTTGATATGTCAAAGTCCTCCAGCATGCAGTCCTGTTCATGAGGCGTTGTTGCAATAATTTGGTAGCCTTTGCTTTTTAAATCTGAAAGACACCCAGCAACCGAATCAAATCTGTTGATATCAACCCATTTCTGGGCTCCAAGAGCAATTTCTTTATCAATTCGTTTCCCAAAACGCTGCTCGATAACATTCAATTCCTGAATTCCGAAAACCTCACAACTGCGCATTACAGCACTTGTATTATGCATTTGGTACACATCTTCTACTGCAACTGTAAAATGTTTGGTACGGTTTTCCAGAACATGCAGAAATCGTTCCTTACGGTTATCAGTTAGTATATTTTCAAGAAAAGCGAGGTAATCTAAATCAATCATTTTGGTTTTATTTGGCGCAAAAATAGTAATATTTTATCATATCGAAAAAATGACCTAAAGCCCTGCAATCCAAAACTGGTATGCTTTAATTGATAGTATTATTAAAATCGGTTACTTTTACTAATTACTAACCGCCTCATAAAAATAACCTGAATGAACAAGTCTTTATACAAGAGTATTCTATTTGCTTTATCTCTTACCCTTTTTGCCTGTGCAACAAAATCATCAAAAGAAATTCCAGTCGGCTATGGCTGGAGCAATAATTCTGTTAATACCGTTAAATTCAGAAAAAATGCTGTAACTTCTTTTAAAGATCTTCAGTTCACAGCTTATTATGACGCAGATGGTTCAGTAGTTTTAGGCAAAAGAAAACTAAATTCTGCTAACTGGGAAATCGTAAAAACACCTTATTCCGGTAATTCAAAAGATGCACATAACAGTATTAGTATTGCTGTAGACGGAGATGGATATCTTCATGTAAGCTGGGATCATCACGACACAAAACTTAGATATGCGAAAAGCAAATCACCCTTAAGTTTAGATTTGGACAGAGAAGAATCAATGACCGGTATTGCCGAACAAAAAGTGACGTATCCTGAATTTTATAATTTACCAAACGGAAATTTATTGTTTTTTTATCGTTCAGGATCTTCAGGAAGAGGTAATATGATTATTAATTCCTATGCTTTAAAAGACAAAAAATGGTCACAAATTCAAAGCAATTTATTAAACGGTGAAGACAAAAGAAGTGCTTACTGGCAAGCCAAAGTAGATAAAAAAGGCACCATACATCTTTCATGGGTTTGGAGAGAAAGCTGGGATGTTTCGACTAATCACGATATTTGTTATGCCCGTTCTTTTGATGGCGGTTTGACTTGGGAAAAATCAAATGGAGAAAAATATAATTTACCAATAACTTTCACATCGGCAGAAATTGCCTGGAAAATTCCGGAAAAATCGAGTTTGATCAACCAAACTTCGATGACGGCTGATGAAAACGGAAACCCTTATATCGCTAATTATTGGAGCGAAAATAATATTCCGCAGTTTCAGATTGTTTATTTAGAAAATGGTAGCTGGAAAAAATCAAATACCGGTTTTCGAACAGCTTCTTTTTCTCTGGGAGGTGGCGGTACCAAAAAAATCCCGATTTCCAGACCTGATTTATTACTTAAGGAAGAAGGAAAAAACCGCTATTTGTACCTTCTTTTTAGAGACAGCGAAAGAGAAAACAAAGTTTCAATGGCTTACACGAATTTAAATAAAGAAAGCAATTGGAAAGTAACCGATTTAACCTCAACCGCAATAGGCGAATGGGAACCTAATTATGATATTACACTTTGGGAAAAGCAAAAAAAACTTCATATCTTTCTTCAAAATGTAAATCAGGTTGACGGAGAAGGTCTGGCAAAGTCTGAACCAACAATGGTACGGATATTAGAAGTGAATCAATTACCTAAATAATTGCAACAATAATGAAAAAGAAATTAGTGGTGCTTACCGGAGCCGGAATAAGTGCTGAAAGCGGTATCAAAACATTTCGAGACAGCGACGGATTATGGGAAGGCCATGACGTAATGGAAGTAGCCACTCCCGAAGGATGGCATAAAAATCAGGAACTCGTTTTAGATTTTTATAATAAAAGGCGCCAACAGCTTATAGAAGTCGAGCCTAATTTAGGACACAAAATTTTAGCCGAATTAGAAAAAGATTTTGATGTTTACATCATCACTCAAAATGTTGATGATTTACACGAAAGAGCCGGAAGTTCTAAAGTTCTACATTTGCATGGAGAATTGCTAAAAGTCAGAAGTACCAAAAATCGTGATTTGATTTTAGACTGGACTGAAGATTTAGTAACGGGTGATCTGGATGAAAACGGACACCAGCTCCGCCCGCATATTGTGTGGTTTGGCGAAGATGTTCCTGCACTTGAAGAAGCGATTGCCATAACCGAAACCGCTGATTATTTTGCCGTAATCGGAACTTCCCTGCAGGTTTATCCTGCTGCCGGTCTGATAAGTTACACCTATAGTATTACACCGGTTTTTTATATTGATCCGAAGCCAATTGCAATTCCGAATATTAGAAACAAAGTTGAAACGATTGCAAAATTTGCTTCAGAAGGAGTAGCAGATCTAAGAGATAAACTATTGAATTTAGAAAAGATAAAATGATTTTTGAAAGCTGGCTGCAGCAATTAGCAGAATTCAATCTGGTTTCTCTGTCTGTTTTCTTCCTGATTGAAAACTTAGTTTTAATTTCTATTTCGGTTTTAATCGGACGAATAATCGAACCGGAGAATACCGTTTTAAAAAAGTCTGATCGCAAATGGATATTTTCAACTCTCATTTGCAATACGTTTATAACAATAATGGGGTTTGAAATGTATCGTTTAGAAATCCTGAAAATAGATTTTTCAGAATCAATTGTTTCTTTAGTAGTTGATACTTTGCTACTGATTGTCTTAATGGACTTTTTTATGTTCTGTTTTCATTTTCTGGTGCATCGCTTAAAATGGTTTAACCCTATTCACAGGCTTCATCACACACATGTTGATACCAGTGTTTACAGCCTTTATGTACTGCATCCTGTTGAAACTTTAGGCTTTGGTATGATTTGGCTGTTTCTAATTACGATTTTAAAGTTCAACTTTTTAAGCATCATTATTTACCTTATTTTAAATTTGTCGTACGGCATATTTGGTCATTTAAAGACAGACATATTTCCGGATTTTTGGTATAGAAACTCTTTTACAAAATGGATCTCAACTACAAAATTCCACAATGATCATCATAAAAACGAATCGCATAATTATGGTTTCTATTTTACGATTTGGGATAAAATTTTCAAAACCATAATTTAAGCGATAATAATAGCTTCAGTAATTTTCAGAAGTTTTAACAATACCTTATATTTGCACCTTTCGAAAAAACAACATAACGATGACTACTCTAAACGAATTGAATGCTATATCACCAATTGACGGAAGATATAGAAGTAAAACCCAAAATTTAGCACCTTTCTTCTCTGAAGAAGCTTTAATAAAGTATCGTGTATTAGTTGAAGTGGAATACTTTATTGCTTTATGCGAAATTCCGCTGCCGCAATTACAGGGCATAAATTCTGATTTATTTGAAAGCCTTCGTAATATCTACAAGAATTTTTCTACTGAAGATGCACTTTGGATTAAAGAAACTGAAAAAGTAACCAACCACGACGTAAAAGCGGTGGAATACTTTATCAAAGATGCTTTTGAAAAATTAGGTTTGTCTCAATACAAAGAGTTCATTCACTTCGGATTAACATCCCAGGACATTAACAATACGGCCATTCCGCTTTCTACAAAAGAAGCTTTTGAACAAGTTTACATGCCAACCTTAGTTTCTTTAATTGCAAAATTGAAAGAATTAAGTGTGGAATGGGCAGCCATTCCAATGTTGGCACGTACGCACGGACAACCGGCTTCTCCTACCCGCTTAGGAAAAGAAATTTTAGTTTTCGTAGAGCGTTTAGAAGAGCAGATGCGTTTGTTGTTCAATATTCCGTTTGCGGGGAAATTTGGAGGAGCAACAGGAAATTTTAATGCACATCACGTAGCTTACCCACAAATTGACTGGAAACAGTTTGGAACTAAATTTGTTGAAACCGGCTTAGGTTTACAGCATTCGTTCCCAACTACTCAAATCGAGCATTACGATCATTTTGCTGCTTTTTTTGATGGTTTAAAAAGAATCAACAATATCATTATCGATTTAGACCGTGATATCTGGACGTATGTTTCAATGGATTATTTCAAGCAAAAAATCAAAGCAGGAGAAATTGGATCATCAGCAATGCCGCATAAAGTAAACCCAATTGATTTTGAAAACTCAGAAGGAAACTTAGGAATTGCCAATGCTATTTTCGAACATTTGGCTGCTAAATTACCAATCTCAAGATTACAGCGTGACTTAACTGACAGTACTGTTTTAAGAAATGTCGGAGTTCCTGTAGGACATACTATTATTGCTTTTGAAGCTACTTTGAAAGGTTTGAACAAATTACTTTTAAACGAAAGTAAATTTGCCGAAGATTTAGAAAAGAACTGGGCAGTTGTTGCAGAAGCAATCCAGACCATCCTGCGTCGTGAAGCCTATCCTAATCCTTATGAAGCGTTGAAGGGCTTAACAAGAACCAATGAAGCAATCGATAAAAATGCCATTCATAATTTTATTGCAACTTTAGAAGTTTCTGATTCGATAAGAGCAGAATTAATGGCTATTACCCCTAGCAATTATACAGGAATTTAAAATAAAACCTAAAATATTTTCTCAAAAAAAGCTATCTTTATCCGGATAGCTTTTTTTATTTAAACCGAGTATTAGCCCAGATTACTTCACTTAACTTTTATTTTTAATAGGAGTTCAGTGAATTCCATTTGAAATGAAAAGCCTTTTGTGAAAAAACCATATTTTTTTCCAGGTACAGAGCGACCAGCGGAAGCTACTGAAACTGTTTAAAAAATAGCGTTTTTGAATAAAAGCTTGAAATGGAAAGCTGGGTTAAGCTCCTGAAAAATATTGCCTTTTATATGATTGCCTTAAACGCCGCTGCTGAAACTACACACCATTTACAACCTTTAATCAGTGATCTGGGATTAATCCTGATGACTGCCGGAATTGCTGTACTTATTTTTAAAAAAATGAAACAGCCTCTGGTTTTAGGATACCTGATTGCTGGTTTTTTAGCTGGAAACCATTTTGATTTTTTCCCTTCAATAACCGACATGAAAAGTGTCGAAGTCTGGGCAGAAATTGGAGTCATATTTTTACTTTTTAGTTTAGGA
The DNA here is from genome assembly GCF_020026925.1 of Flavobacterium hibisci. Classification (GTDB taxonomy): domain Bacteria; phylum Bacteroidota; class Bacteroidia; order Flavobacteriales; family Flavobacteriaceae; genus Flavobacterium; species Flavobacterium hibisci. The sequence continues at coordinate 117,529 of NZ_JAIQDW010000010.1, forward strand.
CTTGAGTTCAGTTTTAAAAAACTAATGAAGGTTGGAGGAACCTCATCTATTACGGCCATAACGCAGATTATGTTTATGACACTCATAGGTTATTGTGTCGGACAATGGATGGGCTGGGGAAAAATGGACAGTATTTTTCTTGGGGCTACGCTTTCGATTTCTTCTACAACAATTATCATCAGGGCATTTGATGAATTAGGTGTTAAAGGAAAAAAGTTCGTTGGAATTGTTTTCGGGGCTCTTATTGTTGAAGATATTGTTGCAATTCTGATGCTAGTTTTGTTATCTACCATAGCTGTAAGTAATGAAGTTTCAGGTGGTGCTTTACTGCAATCTGTTTTAAAATTGATATTCTTTTTAATTATATGGTTTTTGGGCGGAATCTTTATTATCCCAACCATTCTCAAAAAAGCTAAACATCTTTTAACAGATGAAATGCTGCTGATCATTTCACTGGCCATGTGTTTAATGATGGTGATTTTTGCTGCAAATGTTGGTTTTTCTCCTGCATTAGGTGCTTTTATAATGGGGTCTATTATTGCCGAAACTACTCAGGCAGAAAAAATTGAACATTTGATTCAGCCTGTTAAAGACTTATTCGGAGCAGTTTTCTTTGTGTCTGTAGGAATGTTAATTAATCCTGCAACATTAGTTGACTTTGCACTTCCGGTTTTGATTATCACACTAGTGACTATTTTTGGAAAAGCATTGAGTTCTTCATTTGGGGCTTTATTATCCGGTCAGCCTTTGAAACAATCGGTTCAAACCGGAATGAGTCTTGCCCAAATTGGGGAATTTTCTTTTATAATTGCTACACTTGGGATGACACTAAAAGTTACAAGCGATTTCCTGTATCCCATAATTGTAGCCGTTTCTGCCATTACAACCTTTACCACGCCTTTTTTAATTAAGTATTCAGAATCGTTCGCTCATGCTTTAGAACAAAAAATGCCGAAAAAATGGGTCAAAAACATCAATCGTTACAGTGTAAATGCTCAGGCAATTAAATCGGTCAGTACCTGGCAAATTGTACTGCGTTCTTCGATAACACAAATTATTCTTCATACGATAATTATTACCGCAATCATTTTATTGTCATCTAAATTTGTGGCACCTTCAGTAGCTGATACCCGATTTGGAAATACATTAGCAGCTTTATTGACTTTAGTTATAATTGCTCCGTTTTTATGGGCACTTTCACTGCGCCGTGTCAAAGTGGACGAAGTTGAAAGATTATGGGAAGAACGTAAATATCGCGGGGCTCTCCTGATGCTAATCTTAATCAGAATGAGTATTGGATTATTTTTTGTTGGATTTTTATTAAATATATTCTTTTCGCCAACAGTTGCTTTTGTTGCCTTGATTATTGCCATTGCTGCTTACCAGATATTCCCTAAAAAATTAAACGAGCAATATCATAAAATTGAAAATCACTTTTTGAAGAATTTAAATGATCGTGAAAATAAAAAGATAGACAGAAGATATGCCAATTTAATGCCATGGGACGGACACATGTCTATTTTTGAAATTGGAAAAGAATCAAACCTGGCCGGAAAAACATTAGAAGAACTGCATATCCGTGAGCAGATGGGAATCAATATTGCTTACATAAGACGCGGTGAAATCACAATTGCAATTCCGACTAAAACCGAGCGTTTATTCCCAGGTGATGAAATTTGTGTCATTGGTACCGATGCTCAGATTACTGAATTTAATAAATATCTGACCCAGAATGAAATTGAAGCTCCTAAAAATGTACAAGAATCAGAAATTGTGCTGCGCCAGCTCGAAGTTTCTAATGACGAGTTTACAGAAAAAAGCATTGGACAGTTTAGAGGTAAAACCGGTGGAATGGTAGTGGGAATCGAGAGAAACGGAAACCGAATTCTAAATCCTGAATCCAGTTTAATTTTACAGCTAAACGATATTATATGGGTAGTTGGAGATAAGAAAAAAATGGCTGAGTTGTTGAAAAAGCCTCTTAGAAGCTAATATCTCATAAGTTTTCTAAGATTTTCTCCCTAAAATGTTCCATGAATAGTTAAGGTGCTAATTTTCCAGGATCATAAAAAAATCTCCGAAACTTAGCACCTTATTATTGAAGCTAAAGAAAAGCTTATTTATTAGGCTGTGGCGTCAAACGCAAATACGGTTTGATTGGTGTATAGCCTTTTGGGAATTTTGCCGGAATATCACTATCCGGAATTGCCGGTGCGATTACCACATCCTGTCCGTCTTTCCAGTTTGCCGGCGTAGCTACGCTATAGTTTGCAGTTAACTGTAAGCTGTCTATAACACGAAGCAATTCGTCAAAATTTCTTCCTGTCGAAGCCGGATACGTTAAAGTCAGTTTGATTTTTTTATCAGGCCCAATTACAAAAACAGAACGCACTGTAAATTTATCGCTTGCATTTGGGTGCAGCATATCATACAAATTTGCTACTTTTTTATCTTCGTCTGCAATGATTGGAAAATTGACCTCTGTATTTTGCGTTTCATTGATGTCTTTAATCCATTCTTTATGGGAATCCAAGCCATCAACACTCAAAGCAATAACTTTAGTATTTCTTTTTGTAAATTCAGGAACGTAATTGGCTACAGTTCCTAATTCAGTGGTACAAACCGGAGTAAAATCGGCAGGGTGAGAAAATAAAACACCCCATGAATCACCTAACCATTCATGAAAATTAATTGTCCCTTGTGTTGTTTCGGCCTGGAAATCGGGTGCTATATCGCCTAATCGTAATGTTGACATAATTATATTTTTTTAGTTCCCCTAAAATTACTCAAAAAAATAATTAAAAAAAACTAAACTCTACTTTTTCTATCAATTTAAAATTAATATTATTTTTCTTTTGGATATTAGAACGAAATAAGGGAGAACTCCAATTAAAAGCAAAATAAGAACTTATAATAATAAACATACTCTATGCTGGTTTTATCAGCAATGTATCTCATATTCAGAAAAACATACAATTCTTACTAAAAAGGGTTTTGAATATTTTTAATTTGATTTTCCTGCATTTTTTCGAATATCACTAAAAGTGGGTATTGTAAAGGGCTTCTAGAAAATATAGGTTTGCCAGATTATTTTTACATACAAAGCACTTAAAATTACCTTCAAATAATATCTAATCCAAAAAGCAAAAACATATTTATATGTCACATTTCTCAGAACAAGTTCATATTACTATAGGAAGTTTTACCCAAAATGTTGTTTATTATGATTTAGAGGTAAATCAAAAAATGGCAGATCATCATCATTTTTCATTTGTCTGGCAATATACAGGCAAAGCGATAATAAACCCGGCAGATCAGGCAAAAGCTTTGAGGGATTATCTGGGTGATGAAGTTATTTTTACCTTTAAAAGCCTTACCGGAATTAAGTTGATGAGCAAAGGGATCATTACAGAACTTTCCTCTGTTGATCTTCACGGCAGTGCGGTAGGACTACACGTAAAAGGCATAAGTCATAGCATAGTTCTGGATGATATGAAAAAATCAAGAACGTTTCAACAGTTTGGCATGGATGATATCGTACTGAGTATTTTAGCAGAAGGACCAGGAGAGTTTTACCAGAGAGATTCTATAAAATCGACTTATCTTCAGGAATTCAAATGTATGGCACAGTATAATGAAACGAATTTTGAATTTTTAAAAAGATTAGCCAAACGATACGGACAATGGTTTTATTTTGACGGAATGCGAATGCAGTTTGGACAGACCAAATCCAGTAATATAAAACTCATCAACGGAGCTTCGTTACATAGTTTTAAAATACAGGCCAATATGGCTTCGCATAAAATTTCATTGGGAGGTTATGATTATACCCTTGCAGCCAATATTCGTAATGCTTCTGCCCGAACCTCTACAGGCAGTAAGGATAGTTTCTCGTCAATCGTCGGTCATAATCAGGGAACCGTTACACAGGCAGAACTGAGTATTGGAGCTTACACAGCCAATGCTCAAAACAGCGAAGAAATACAAGAAATGGTCAAACTGCAAACTGCAGGCAGTGATGCAAATAGTGTATATTATGGCGGCATGTCTTATTTCCCATTAGGACTTGGGCAGGTTTTTACCATAGTAAACCAAACCGTAGAACATGAACTCATTGTGATAGAAGTAACACATATTTCGCAGGTACACGGCAATTATTCCTGTAACTTCAAAGCAATCCCGGCCGATGTTGGGGCACCATATTATACAGATGTACATGTATTTGCCAAAGCTGAAACACAGCCAGCGAAGATAAAAGACAATAATGACCCTGAAGGATTGGGACGTGTAAAAGTGAAGTTCAATTGGGCAAACGGAAGCACTACAAGCGACTGGATTCGTATGGTACAGCCACACTCTGGATCAGGAAAAGGTTTTTATTTTATTCCCGAAATTGATGAAGAAGTTCTGGTAGGATTTGAAGGAGGAAATGCCCAGAAACCATATGTTTTAGGAACACAATATAACGGAAGTGAAAGTTCGGGATATAATTCAGGAGAAAACGATAAAAAAGTAATTCACACACGATCAGGTACAAAAATAGTTTTTAATGATGCTGAAGGAAGTATTTTGATAGAAGACCCAAGTGGAAACCGCTATACAATGGATGGAAAAGGTAATATCGAATTTGATGCGCCTAAAAACATGACGTTTAATGCTGGTGAGAATATTAACATGAATGCCGGACAAAACATGAACACAAATGTTGGTGCAAATAAAATGGACACCACTGGCGGAAATCATACCGAAACGATTACAGGTTCAAAAATTATTTCTATCGGGATAAATTTTACCTTAAATGTTGTAGGAAGTATGTTTGAATGGATAAAAGGAAATAAAGAAACAGAGAGTAAAGACATTAAAGAAATGGCCAAGGAAGTGTTTTTAAATAGTACCGAAAAAAGTATCAATGTACGAGGTACCAAAAATGTAAATAACCATAGCGGAGAAATATCTAAAAACGGTTAATCATGAGTATTACAAGAATTATTGATGGTACCTTAAAAAAGACCGCAACAGACAATATTGATATACGCGCAACCGAGGGTAATAGACTTTATTGCTGCTCAAAACAATAATTGGCACGGTGGTGAAGATGGCATTTTTCATCACGATTATGAGCCTTTGGATCCTGCTGATTCTATGGGTAACAGTATTACCATTACATTAAATATTTTTTTTGATGGTACACAAAATAATAAAACCAATACAATAGAAGGTAAAAATTATAAAGAATCGAATCATAAAGACGATAGTTATACCAATGATTTCTCGAACGTCGCACGAGGTTATGATACCGTAGCTACTGATGTTCCTTTTCAAGAAAAAATTTATATAGAAGGAATAGGAACTTTTGATAAAGAGAGTGATGATATTTTTCCGGATGTTGCCCTGGGTATGGGCGATAGAGGGGTAATGGCGAAAGTAGTTAAGGCTTGTGTTGAAGCTGGGAAAAAAATTTCGAAACAACAATACAAAACAAAACAAATCGATGAATTAAAAATAAATGTTTTTGGTTTTAGCCGTGGTGCGGCAGCTGCCAGACATTTTTTGCATGTTGCCAATAGTCCTGCTATTATTTTTAACACAGATCGGGAGAACAACATAACGGTAAATACACCTCATAGCTACCAGGGAATGGAAACTGCATATTTTAGGTTTAAGGTACCTTACAGCCCTATATTAGACAAACACGGCTATTTTGCAGCCTGCTTATTAAAAAACGAAATTAATCCAAAAAAAATTAAATTCAATTTTACAGGACTTTATGATACTGTTGCTTCTTACGGGATTTATCATGGCAATGATGTAAGCGATTTAGATCTTAATGCCATTAAAAATTCACATTTTGTTTTTCAGCTTTCGGCCGATGATGAATACCGCGAAAATTTTGACCTTACTGATATTACCAGTGCAGGATTAAATGGGTTAGAATATACCCTTCCAGGCGTACATTGTGACATAGGCGGTGCTTATAATGATCTCGAAGACGAAGTTTCTGTTTTGTATTACAAAAGAGAATCAGTGTACAACAGGGTAATTCATGATACGGATAATGAAATTGAAAAATTTAGACAAATAGTAATTAATGAAGGGTGGTATAAACCCTATCAAATTACTGCAGGCATTCTTAGGGATTCAGATTTAGGTACAGAAGAAAAAGGAAGCGTTGATGATTCCGAAACATTCTATACCGTTGTAGGTACAAGAAAAAGTCTACGCAACATCTATAACAAAATACCACTAAAAAAAATGTTCTTTTTCTCCGGTTATTTTGGGGTGAAATATGACACTACTAAAATTGAAAAGAAACACGAAATAAACAATCCTTTTTTGCAGGGAGTTTACAATCAGTTAATGGATTACATGCAATCCTGCAGTGATTTACGAAATGATTATATAAGGAACAAACCAACATTAGATCAGGAATACTTAAATGAGTTACGACAAATATCGTATCTGGATTATATAAATCCCGAGGATTTAAAAACCTTACGAAACGAATACTTACACTGGTCCGTAAAAGCCAATAAATTTGGACTGGAAACACGCGAAAGTCAGGCACCGTCTAAAGAAGGCGCCTTGGAACAAAAATATAGAAAAAGAGAAATACATCATGGCTAAAATAAAGAAATTAATATCACATTGTAGTTTAGTAGCTGTTGCTTTTACCCAATTAATTAGTTGTCAAATGAAAAAAGAATTACCACAATTTCACGTAGAAATGTGCCACCCTGAGGATAAATATTTAATAGAACCCGTTTATGATAAAATAAAAACCATGGAAGAGGGAGGGGCTTCGTTCCCGTATGGAGGTTCTTCAGGAGAATGGGGAGACTCACACGCTTCCTGGACAGAACAGTATGGTACCCCTATTGGGGCAGATATTACCTATTATGCTAAATATGAAGATACCTTTTACCGCTTGAATGTAGATTTTCCTGTGGCTACAATGGAGGATTTAACCAAAAGATTTTATTGCAATAATGAAGATTCAGAATATAACGAAGATCTGAAAGAATATGTATATGAGAGAAAATTCGATCAAAGAGCTTATACAGAATTTCGTGATTTAATTTTTGGCTTTGGACCAAAAGGAATGGTTGTGGTTTGGCTGCGGTATGGTGCAACTCAAAAAGAACTGGGGCGTTATCAGGCAGAAGCTGTAAAAGACGACAAAGCATTAGAGGACAAATTATTTTCAACTAAAATCACAGTTTCAAGACAGCAAATAAGAAACACCCGAATGATTCCAGATACGAGCCCTGCAAAATGGGATAATTACCGTAAAAAATATGTTTGGCGTCCTGTAATAACTTCTACAAAACCAAATTTCCGACTTTTTGAAGTCATGACTCAATACTTTAATGCAGAATCTGAAATTGCAGTTCGACCTATATCATTAAACCCTGCTAAACGAGAAAGGGCTATCCCAAGGGCAATTACTTTTTTTTGGGAAACAGGCAAAGGAGAAAAATTTGAAGGCAGAGTTTTTTTTGATTCGCAAAAAACCAACGAACAGTTTAAAAATGACAATACCGGAGATAATGAAATTCAGATAAAAATAAGCGAAGATAATAGCGGTTATGAAGTATTCTTCAATAATAAACCTTTAGAAACGGTTAATAAAAGACTGTATATAAGTGAGCGAAAATTTAAAGAGTCCTATAAATAACGTTTCATTCATTTGACAACGAAAAAGAGAAATACATCATAGATTATGGTTAAAACAATATCTGAAATAACAATTATAGACAATGATTTATCCCTGATGCTCCATAACAAAAAAAATGGAGCCTCATATATTTCCAATAAAGAACATAAAAATATAAGTTTTACCGATGCACAAGCGAATAAGGCGTTTAATTATCCTGTTACTATTTCAGTCAATTCAAAAGTGTTTGAATTGACTGAAATTGGACAAAATTTAAATTTCAAAGATGGTAAAATAATGGCCTTCTTATCTACAAATGATGTTCAGGAGCTAGCGCAAAAAACTTTTTATGAAGATGGGCAAACTCCTATTTATGACTTTATAAACAATAAATTTACTGTAGAATTATGACTACACTGCTTCGTTTTTTTATTTTAATAAGTATTCAAACGTTTAACAAATACAGCTATCGATGTCAGCCGTTTGGGTAGATGAACTCATATCCGGTAAAACAAATTAGCCATCAAAATTTATATAAAATTAATGATAAAGTACCAAATAGCAAGGGTTAAGAACGAAACCGGAATCCCAAAACCCACCATCATACTGCTTAATTTTGGCTTCAAGCCATAAGTCGAAGCTAAGATTGCGCCTGTAATCATGGGTGCCATAGCGGTTTCCATAATTGTAATTTTAATAGGCTCTGAATGCTGATTGAAAATAAAAACATATAATACTAATATGACAAACGGAACCAGAATAAGCTTAAAGAAAAGTCCAAGCCGCAAAAATTTCCAATGCTGGCTTTTTCGGTCAAAATTGAGTTGTAATCCGACAGATAATAAAGCGAGAGGTGTTACAAAACTTCCCACTTTTAACAATATGGATTGGATATCCAAATCTAAATCATAGTCATAAACATTCATCAAACAAGCAAGAACAAACATTATGAACGGAGGGAATAGGACTATTTTTCTGATAATACTCCAAGTATCGGGGCTTCCTTTAGAATAAAATGCTGCTACAAAAACACCTAATGTTGAAACAACCACAAATGTTCCGGGCTGATCTACCAGAACAGCAGTTTCTAAACCTTTTTTGCCAAATAAAGCTTCAATTATGGGATAACCTAAAAATGACGAATTGCTTAATCCCGCAGTTAGGATCAGACAGCCAATTAGTTTATTAGACCATTTTAATTTCTTCCCTAAAAAATGAAAAAATACAAATGCAAGAATAAAAGTAATCCAACCCGCTCCTATGGGAAACAACAATTCGTTGCTCCATTTAATTTTTGGTATATGATATAAAGTGATGGCAGGAAGGCATAAATAAATGACAATTTTATTTAAAACCTTGTAAATATTAGACGGAAATCCTTTTACTCTTTGCAAAAGCAATCCTAAAAATAAAAAGATAAATATTAAAATAAAGTTGTTCATATCAATGCCTGATTACAAAAATAGGGTTTTATTTGCTGTTCAGGTAAACAAATTATAGCACTCCTTTAAGTTTTTTGTTACTTTTAATCTATAACTCTAAAGTAATGCAGCAAATAAGAGATAATTTCGAACGAATGGTAAAACTCTCTGATGAAGACTGGAATACCTTTTCCTCAAAACTCATCCGTCAGGAATTTCCAAAGAAAACAGCTATACTCCAAACTGGTCATGTTGAAAATTATCTTTCTTTTGTAGAAAAAGGAATCGTTAGATTTTATGTCCCCTCAGAAAACAAAGACCTCACATTTACTTTTGGATTTGATGGCGAATTTGTAAGTGGTTATGATTCTTTCATTACCAGATTCCCCGCAAAGTACACTATTGAAACTCTTGCAGACACAATACTTTGGCGCATTTCTCACAATGATCTTCAGGACATTTATGCGCTGACTGAAATTGGTAATACAATTGGAAGGTTAGCGAGCGAAGGATTATTTCTAAAAAAATCAAAAAGAGAACTATCATTGTTGAACGAGTCAGCAGAACAACGATATCGCAACTTATTCACAGAGCAGCCTCAATTAATTCAAAAGATACCTCAAAAATACCTTGCATCCTATATTGGTATTACTCCACAAGCTTTAAGCCGAATACGAAAACGCATTTATTAACCCAGGTTCATTGTTTTAGGTTTCATTAGTATGCAACTTTGTATAATAAATCAAAAAGATATGGAAACCTTAATTGTGCTCTTTGGAGCTTTTACGCTTACATTACTTATTATTTGGATAACAAGCAAACGTCTTGAACTTAGATTTTCAGGCAGAGTTGCTATGGCACTTATGCTTGTATTTACCGCTATAGGTCATTTTGTTTTTACTAAAGGAATGACAATGATGATTCCTTTTTTACCCTGGCCAGAGGTGATTGTAATTTTTACAGGCGTTATAGAGTTAATCGCAGCAATTGGAATACTGCTTCCCACGACCAAAGTCATAACCGGAAAACTGCTTATTTTATTTTACATTTTACTATTCCCTGCTAATGTTTATGCCGCAATTCACAATGTTAACTTACGAACTGCCGACTACACTGGCGAAGGCGTATCCTATTTATGGGTTAGAATACCTATGCAGCTTCTTTTTATTTCCTGGGTATATTTTTCGACTATAAAAAATCCGAAAATCAAAATAGTCAACCAGGAGAATGCACATCATTGATTTTAATAATGTGTATTTTCGTTTTGTTCATTTTTATAGTTTTACTGTTCTAAATTAATTTTTAGTTAAAATTAGTTTTTGTTCTAAAAAATGATTTAAATTTGTAACATAATTTATTACAGTATGATTTCAGGCAAATTTGCTATATCAGTTCACATCTTAACCTTGCTCACTAAATTCCCGAATGATTATTTGTCATCGGAGTTTATTGCTGGAAGTATGAACCTGAATCCGGTTTTGGTCAGAAAAGAAATAGCAAACCTAAAAGCGCATCATATTGTAGAAAGCAAGGAAGGAAAAAACGGAGGAACAAAATTATCAAAAGCGGCTTCGAATATTAGTTTAAAAGAAATATTTGAAATGACTTTTGAGAATATCGGTTTAGGTTATGCCAAAAACCAGCCCAATCCGGATTGTCCTGTTGGAAAAAAAATCAATCAGAACCTTGATGTTTTGTATTCTGAAATGAATCAAAAGGTCTGTGAACAGCTGGAAGGTATTTCATTGGAAGATTTTTCAGCTCAATTTTAAAACATTTTTTTTAAACAAAACTGTAACTTTTTTTATTACTAAATAAATTTATATATCTATGAAAATTGCACTTATTGGAGCTACTGGCTTCGTTGGAACAGCTATCTTAAATGAATTAGCAGACAGAAAGCATGAAATTACTGCTATCGCAAGAACACCAAAAGACACTACAAATGCAACCTGGATCGCTGCAGATATTTATGATGCAGATGCATTGTCTGAAATTTTAAAAGGACATGAAGCCGTTATTAATGCATTTAATCCGGGTTGGGCAAATCCGAATATTTATGAAGATTCGATTAAAGGTTCAAAAGCAATTCAGGATGCAGTTAAAAAATCTGGTGTAAAACGATTTATTACAATTGGGGGTGCTGGAAGTTTATATGTTGCTCCAGGGGTACAGCTTATTGATACTCCTGATTTTCCTAAAGAAATTTATGATGGTGCCAATGCTGCCAGACATTATTTAGAAACGATTAAAGAAGAAAAAGAATTAGACTGGGCCTTTTTTAGCCCTGCAATTGAAATGCATGCAGGAACTAAAACAGGAAGAACAGGAAAATACCGTTTAGGTCTGGAAAATCCTGTTTTTAATGAGGAACAAAGAAGTATTCTATCTGTAGAAGATTTAGCGGTTGTAATTGCTGATGAAATCGAAACTCCAAAACACCATCAGGTTCGATTTACTGCAGCATATTAATCAAACACAGATTTCAAAAATTAGCACGAATTTAAACGTGAGAAAATGAATTCGTGTTTTAACAAAAAACAGTTTCCAATGCAATTTTCTGCTTTTGAAACTGTTTTTGTTTTCAGTACTTTTACAATACAAAAAAAATATTTTGTCAAGTTCAAATAAGCAGGCCGACAGTTTAAATGAAAAGACTGGAATTTCATCTCCCGAAATCACCAATGCATCGGCTATCATTCAAATCAGGAACAAACGCAGGCAACAGCCATCCGCAGAAGAACTGATTTCAGGAATACTTTCCGGAAACCGAACATCTCTCAGCCGTGCTATTACTTTAATCGAAAGTACAAACCCAGAACATATTGAAAAAGCAAATCAAGTTATTAAAGGATGTTTACCCAATGCCAACAAATCGATTAGAATAGGAATTACAGGTGTTCCCGGTGTTGGAAAAAGCACTTTTATTGAAGCTTTGGGGACTTTTTTGACTGAATTAGGAAAAAAAGTTGCTGTATTAGCCGTTGATCCAAGCAGTACTATTTCTCATGGCAGTATTTTAGGAGATAAAACCCGAATGGAAAATTTAGTAAAAAACGAAAATGCTTTTATCCGTCCGAGTGCTTCCGGAGAAAATTTAGGTGGTGTTGCCCGCAAAACAAGAGAAACCATTATTTTATGTGAAGCAGCAGGTTTTGACAACATAATTATTGAAACTGTGGGAGTTGGTCAAAGTGAGACTGCCGTTCACAGCATGGTCGATTTTTTCTTATTATTGAAAATTTCAGGTGCTGGTGATGAACTTCAGGGCATTAAACGAGGCATAATGGAAATGGCAGATGCCATCGTTATCAATAAAGCAGACGGCGATAACATCAACAAAGCCAATCATGCAAAAGCTGAATTTAATCGTGCGCTACATTTATTTCCTCCAAAAAAGTCAAACTGGCTGCCTAAAGCAACCACTTGCAGTGCTATTACAAAAGAAGGAATTTCGGATGTCTGGAACAGCATTCTGGATTATTTTGAAATGACTAAAGAAACCGGATTCTTTCAGGAAAAAAGAAACGAACAAAACCAATTCTGGATGATCGAAACCATTAACGAACAGTTGAAACAAAATTTCTACAATCAGCCTGAAATTATTTCATTATTGGAACAAAATAAAAAAGCGGTGCAAAATAATGAAATATCACCTTTTGCAGCCGCTCAGCTTTTATTGGATAAATATAAAAAAAGCGTATAATTGCTTTTTAAATTCATTTATTTCACATTAATCGAAATGGTATAAGCTTCTTCACTTTCCTGAATAGCATATTTACCAGGAACTAAAATGTCTGAATTGAATTTTAGGGATTTAACTAATTCCGGTTGTATAGTTTGTCCTTCAGGTATTAGATAAACTCTTCCATTTCGTAATAGCACTTTTTTATGTTCTTCAGTCAAAGCACTTTTTTGAATTTCCATCACAAAATTTCCTTTTTCATTTGTAACACGTACTGGTGTTCCTTCAGGGTCTGGTTTCGCAAAGCCATAAGTTATCCAATCGTAACGAACAAAATTACAAAACCCTTCTGGCTGGCTGCAATCAATATTATGTGCCCCCCAAGCCCGTACAATAGTTCCTTCATAGTGAGGCAAATATCTTTTAGTGTTTGGCTGGTTTTGCTGCTCTGTGTTTGACAATTCAGGGTTTTGATCTTCAACAGATTCGTTGTTACAGCTCATAAAAAAAGCGGCAGAGAGAAAAACTAACAGCACTTTTAATACCTCAACTTTTCTTTTTTGTTGTAAAGTTTTCATAATAAATAATTTAATTGCCCCTACTCTATCGTTGGCTTTTCGGGTTACGCCTTTTAATTTAGTATATATCAATTAAATTATTTTTTGTTACCCTTTTCGTTTGAATTTTAATACAAAAAAAAGCTGTTAAGTATGAAATTACACCTAACAGCTTTTTTATAAATAAATTCAAACCTATTTTTTTGTATCCCTAAGCTTGTACTTATTTTGTTTATATAAATTCCCCGCAGTGATAACATGTGCTAAGGCATCTTTTGCTAATTCTTCGTTTAATTTTACAGGAACTAATGTTGTATCATTTTTAATTTCGAATTGCAGGGGTTTCAAATTTGGCTGCATAATCACCACCTGATTTTCAACCCTAAATGCATTGATATCATTAAACTGCATAATCGATCTTCCTTGCACTTTTGGATCTAATTTATTCAAATTGCGCCCAACCATCGGCGTTTCAAACGGAATTCCTAAATATCCCAATAATGTTGGCGGAATATCGATCTGACTTGCCAGTCTGTTATAAACAGCTCCTTTTGGAACTCCCGGTCCCATAATAAATGCCGGAATATGAAATTTATTAATCGGCACTAAATTTTTCCCGTAGGTTCTCGTATTGTGATCGGCAATTACAATAAAAATCGTGTTTTTAAAATACGGTTCTTTCTTAGCCATTTCGAAGAATTTCCCGATAGAAAAATCAGCATATTTCATGGCATTATTAACTGTTGCAGGCTTTTTATCATACGGTTTGATTCTTCCTGCCGGATATTCAAATGGCTCGTGATTTGAAGTTGAAAACATTAATGAAAAAAAAGGTTTATTTCCTTTTGACTTAAAATAATTATTTGCCTTGGTCACTAAATCTTCATCAGAATAACCCCAGGTTCCTTTGAAAACATATTTATTTCCATCTGACTCAAAATCTGTCTGATCTACAATATCCTCAAAACCATTTCCGTTAAAAAATGAGGCCATATTATCAAAATTCGCCATTCCGCCATAGATAAAGCTCGTATCGTAACCTTTATGCTTTAAGGCATCCGCCAAAGTAAAAAAACCTTGTTGAGAATTCCCTAATTTTACTACACTTTCTGATGGTGAAGGCAAAAAACCGGTCACAACCGCTTCTATTCCGCGAACACTTCTTGTTCCTGTGCAATACAAATTCGTGAACAGCAAACCCTCTTTCGATAATTTATCAAATTCAGGCGTTAATGGTTTTCCGCCCAGGATTCCAACATATTCCGCACCTAAACTTTCCTGAAGAAATATAACCAGATTGTATGGTTTCTTCAAAACAGAATCAGGCTGCTGTACATGTAGAAAAGGAATCTCTGCATCAGTAAAATCATTTGGTCCCGCAATCATATATTTCTTTACACGGGCAATCGCTTCTGCTTCATCCATTTTACCGTACATCTTGGTATTTCCTTCGTTTTTAATCGAATAAGCAGCAAAGGCAACGGTGTAAAAAGAATTTAAGCCCAACGTATTCGTAAGCTGATCAGTCGAAAAAACTGCATTACTGGCATTAATAGGACGTTTTGAAGTCAGACTTGAACGAGCCCCGAAAAACAATAAAAATGCCACCAAAGGAAAAACCATTAATTTGAACTTATAATCTGTGGCGATTGTATGGAAAAATTGTTTTCCTTTTTTGAATGCCAAATAAATAACCGTACATAAAATCAGGAAAGTAACAACAATAGAAGTCAGATAACTTTTTAAAAGCATCCCCACAACTTCTTTTGGATAAATCAGATAATCAAGGAAAATCTTATTCGGACGTGTATCATATTGTTTTACGAAATCCGGTGAAGCCAATTCTACAAAAAGAATCAGAAACAGGAATATAAAACTATAAATTACCAAAAATGAATTGGTAAACTTGAGCCATTTGTTAGGCAAAAAGGTAATTAAAACCGCAGGCAGAAAAGACAAATAACAAAGTAAAATTAAATCCATTCGTAAGCCGATTGGAAAAATATACCAGAAATTGGGTGTTTCTACTACCCTGTCTTTAAAAATAAAAAATAAAAATATCCTGCTTAAGGTAGTAATTAGCAATCCGGTTAAAATAAAATTTAAAACCGGTTTTAAAAAACGTAGTTTTTTCATTTAACAATTTTGAATGATATATTTAGGTAGAGACGCACAGCAGTGCGTCTCTACTGCAGTGCATTTCTACTCTTCGTAACGATTTATTTCACGGTCGTAAAAATCATTTGCTTTTTCAATTAAGCTTTCCATTTCTGCATTTAATTCGGCTTCATCAAGATCTTCTGCTTCTTCCAGAAATTCTACCTCATCATCTTTAAGATTGATGATAAATCTTGGGTAATCAAGGTGTATGATAAAAATATCGTCGGGAAAATCAGTATTATCTCCAAGTAAAAATTTTGGTAATTCCATAATAATTTATTTTTTAAAGCTCCAAATGTAGTTATTTGAAACTTAATTTTTGATTAATTTTTTGGTTAAGTAATTAAAGCGAATGTAGAGAAAAAATGCAGCTGAAGTTAGTCCTGCCAAAAGTCCAACCCATACTCCTGCTGCTTTCATAGGAGTATATTCTGCTAAATAATATGAAACAGGAAAACCAATGATCCAATACGCCACAAATGTAATGTACATAGGGATTTTTACATCCTGCAATCCGCGCAATGCGCCCAACACAACTACCTGAATCCCATCGGAAATCTGAAAAACGGCTGCAATTAATAATAGTTTAGAAGCAATTGCAATAACTTCTGTATTATCTGTAAGCTGTATCGTGTTTTCCATATTCAGAAAAATATGTGGCAGGAATTGATGGAAAGCCACAAACAAAACGGCAAAAACACTTTCTATAATAATTGCCAGTAAAAAAATTGAGCGTGCCACAATTACTAACTTTTTATAATCCTGCAATCCTCTCTGATTACTCACCCGAATCATGGAAGTAACACTTAAACCCATTGCAAACATGAAAGTCATAGAAGCCAGACTCAGCGCGATTTGATTAGCCGCCTGACTGGTTCTTCCAATATTTCCGCACAGCCAGATCGAAGCGGTAAACAATACTACTTCAAAAAGCATCTGCATTGCCGAAGGAAAACCAATACTAATTATTTTTTTTATTGTTTCTTTCTTAATTTCCTCAAAACTAAAATCTTTAAAGAAATGTTTAAGATCATTTCTTCTGGAGAGCATAATGTGCATGAACATCACTAAAAATATTCTTGAAATTACAGTTCCTATAGCTGCTCCTATAATCCCCATCTTCGGAAAAATCCAGATTCCGTAAATCAAAACATAATTCATACCTACGTGGAGTACATTTGCCATAATCATGGCGTACATCGAATATTTAGTTAAGGATAGTCCGTCCGCAAACTGTTTGTAACCCTGATACATGATTAACGGAATGAGTGAGAAAGCAACCCAGTCCAGATACGGTTTGGCAAGTATAATTACTTCCTGAGGCTGATGCAGCATTTCCATTATTGGTTTTGCCAAAACAATTAACCCAAAAAGCATTAATCCTAAAATGGTACACAAAAACAGGCCATGATGGAATGCAGAACGAATTTTGTTATCATTTTTCTCGGCATCTCCTTCAGCCACGATTGGTGTTATAGCTGTCGAAAATCCAATGCCTAAAGACATTGCTATAAAAATCATACTGTTCCCTAAAGAAACTGCTGCAAGCTCAGTGCTTCCTAATTTGCCTACCATTATATTATCGACCATACCAATTAAGTTATGCCCTACCATTCCTAAAATGACTGGATATGCAAGCCTTAAATTGTATGAGAACTCTTTTGTGTATTGCTTTAAATTCACTTTACATTATTTTTAGCCTGCAAAGATAAACAGATGCTTTTGATTCTCTTCAAATATTCAGTTTTAATCAATTTCACTTCAGAAGCAAAAAAATACTTACATAATTTTAACATTTTAATCAAAAATTAAAAATACACCTTATGAAATATTTTTGATGTAAAAACTTTAAATCCCAATAAAATAAAGGGTTAACAGAAGAGAAAGCTATATCAAAATTTTAACATATTCACATTATATAACGATTTTTCAAAATTATATAACTACTCAGCACTACCTCAAAAGTAATTTTACATCATAGTAATTAAAAAAATACATGCATGAAAAATTTACAAAACATCCGAATTTTATTTGTTGCAGCCCTTGCAATGTTATCTGTAAAAACAGCATCTGCACAATCAACAGAAATTGAAAACTACGATCAAAAATTTAAATTAGGATTTGGTGTCAGCGCTGGAATTCCAACAGATGGTGATGACTACGACTGGGCTCTTGGAGGTGATGTGAGACTTCAATACGATTTATCTAAAAGAACTTCATTAACATTAACAACTGGTTTTACAAATTTATTTGTTGGTAATGATGCTCCAGATTTAGGATTTATTCCTGCAAAAGCTGGTTTCAAAGCTTTCTTCTGGGAAGATCAGTTCTACGCTATGGGAGAAATAGGTGCAGGCTTTGCTGTAACAAACGGATATAATGAGACTTCTATTTTGTGGGCTCCAAGTATTGGATACGCTGGAAAACATATTGATATTAGTTTAAGATATGAAGATTACAACAAATTTAAAACCAATCAAATTGGGCTTCGTGTAGCTTATGGTTTTGAATTGTAAAAACTAAATTCAATTTATTTTTATTTTTTTTGGTAAAACCCGGCAGACTTTCTCAATCTGTCGGGTTTAGTTTTTTACTCATAATGAAATGTAATAATATTGATTATTTTTCTCCTAATTGTTTTTTATACATTTCTATATTAGCTTTAACTTTATCATCAAGCTCCGGTTCTTTAATATCGGTATATTTTTGCATTTCTTCCAAGATAATTTTAGCTACAATATAGCGCGCCATATCCTTGTCATCTGCAGGAATTATGTACCATGGCGCATAATCAGTTGAAGTTTTATTAATCGTCTCTTGATAATATTTTTGGTATTCCTTCCAGTGTTCCCTTTCTTTTAAATCTCCCGGCGAAAATTTCCAATGATGTTTTTCCTCTTCCAAACGGCGCAATAACCGCTCTCTCTGCTCCTCTTTGCTTAAATGCAAAAAAAACTTCATAACAATAGTTCCGTTTTCCGTAATGTGCTTTTCAAAATTATTGATTTGCTTAATTCTTTTTTTCCAGAATTTAGGCGTAATGTCCTCTACCGAATTAATCCCTGGCAAGTTCTCAGCGAGAACATATTCCGGATGCACACGCGTTACCAAAACGTTCTCATAATGTGTACGGTTAAAAATGGCAAACTTCCCTTTTTCCGGCAAAGCAATATAATGTCTCCATAGATAGTCATGTTCTAATTCACTAGAATTAGGGGTTTTAAAACTATGCACCACCACTCCACGCGGATTAAATTCCTTAAAAACTTCCCGAATCAAACTGTCTTTTCCTGACGTATCCATTCCCTGCAGGCAGATCAAAACACCATATCTGTTGTGCGAATACATCACATCCTGCAGATCGCTGAGTTTTGCCTGTACTTTATCCAGTTTCTCTTCTTTTTCATCATCACTCGCTTCAACATCAAGCAGAGTCGGAATTTTGGACAATTTTATTTTATCTGTAACTTTAAAATCTTTTGGATCTATTGCTTTCATTTTTAATTTTTTTATATCATAAATATACTATTTTTACGAAGCATATTCCTGCTATCCATTACAATACTTATCAATAAACTGCTTTTTCCAAAGCCATAACAAAGCTTCCGCTGGTCGCTTCGTCCTGTCAGGAAAAAATGCATTTTCTTTTCAAAGTATTTTCATTGCAAACGAAGTTCACTGAACTCCGATTAAATAGAATTAAGTGAAGTAATCAGGGCTAGGCATTGGTTTTTAAAAGAACTATTTCATTTTAATAATTTTATATCTGCATGATGAAAAAAAAATTTCTAATACTTTTACTTTTATTAGGAATTCAGGTCTTCAGTCAAAATGATGATCCTGACCAAAAAATTCACCATAAAATTTACGGCAAGTGTTTCGACAACTTAGAACAAATTCCTGAAACAGAAAATGAAATCCCCTTAAAAGCAATATCATTTTGTAGTCTATTAGAATGCACTATTGGTTTTAAATACGCAAAAGACATCAAAAATATTCAGAATGCTATATTAAAAAGAGCTATTGAAATTACTACTCTGCTCTACAATGAAGGAATTCCAGTATATCTAATCAGTGGATTAGATAGCTCATATGAAGCAGAAAAGCAAAACAAAAATATTACTGACGATAATAATTTAGTATATATTAGTGTTGGAGGGTGTGTTTCTACTAATGAACTTCAAAAAATAAAACAAATTATTAATCAGAAAACATTAGAATTAATAAATAAAAAATAACCTCAAAATGGTTATCAAAACAGCATTTCATGGAAAAATTCACATTAGAAATATTATTTCAAATCATCGGAATCGGCTCAGCATCAGGATTATTTCTCAATAATGATTCGCTTTACGTTATTGGCGACAACAGCGGATTTCTGTACGAATACAACATGCATAATAAACAGTTAAGTCAGCATGCCCTAATTGACAATCCATCGCAAAATATCCCAAAAAACATAAAACCGGATTTTGAATCGTTAACACATCATAACGATACACTTTATATTTTTGGTTCAGGATCAACTGAAAACCGCAACAAAATGATTGAATTTGATTTAAAATCAAAAACCGTTTTACAAAAAAACAATCTCGTTGATTTATACGCGCTCATGCAAAATTTCGGCGATATAAAACCGGAAGATTTCAATCTTGAAGGTGCTATTTTTGATGGCGAAAACTGGTATTTATTCAATCGTGGCAACGGCCTTTCCAACAAAAACACCATTTTTACGATTCACGCCAAAAATCTTGGTGAAGAATTTGCCCTGATTTCTGTCAATTACAAATTGCCAAAAATAAAAGGTGTCCGTTCCAGTTTTACCGATGCCATCCTGGTCGAAGACAAAATTTATTTTCTATCAACAGCCGAGAATACCAAATCAACTTATGATGACGGCGAAGTCCTGGGAAGTTTTATAGGAAGAATAGACCTTAAAACCATGAAAATAGATTTTACTCAAAAAATAACTTCAACCCATAAATTTGAAGGCTTGACACTCTACAAAAAAGAAAAGAATAAAATCGAGTTTTTGCTTTGTGAGGATAATGATACTGATTTATTAGAAACGAAGATTTTTAAATTGAGTTTGCCGGTTAAGTAGAAATTTGTATTTTTTTGTGAAAGAGCTTTTCCACAAAGATTCACGAAAGACTTCAGAGACACACAAAACTTTCAAAATTTATTTTGCGCACCTTTACTAATTTCTTTGCGAATCTTTGCGGTAAAATTATAACACAAAGATTCACAAAAAACTCGCACAACAATTGCATTTTAGACACACGGCTGTTCATCTCTACAAATAACCATTTATTTTTTTTCACCTCGTCCCAACCTTTTTCCCTTTTTCGCTCTCTTTATAATTAAAGACCAAAATTGTGATAAACGAAACGCTAATTACTAACTGCAAAAAAATGAACCGTGAGGCCCAGCGTCAGGTTTATGAGCATATGGCTCCAAAATTATATCGCGTTTGCAAACGATACCTAAAGAAAGAAGAAGAAATTGAAGAAGCACTTGCTGATGCTTTCTACACTGTCTTTACAAAATTAGACCAGCTCAAAGAAGAAAAAGCTTTTGAGGCCTGGGCCAGAAAAATTACCGTTAATCACTGTTTGGCCACTATTAAAAAGAATACCAATTTCAATATGTATCTTGATGATGTAAAAGTCATTTCGCAACCTTTTACAGATGAGATCAACCTATTAGAAGAAGAAGATTTACTCAATTTATTAAACCATATTCCGGAAGGCTGTAAAACGGTTTTTAACCTTTTTGTCATTGAAGGTTTCGGACATAAGGAAATAGCCGCAATGCTGAATATTTCTGAAGGTACTTCAAAATCTCAGCTCAATGCGGCAAAAACCAAGCTAAAGGAATTAGTAAATAAATTGTATTATCAAAAAGCAAAATAGTCATGGACAATCACGATAAAATATTCGATAAATTCAAAGAAGCCGCACACAACTCGGAACAGAAAGATTTTCCGGGAATGGAAAAAATCTGGTCGCGTGTAGAAGATAAACTGGACAAAAAAGAAGACAAAAAAACCATTGCCTTATGGAAGAAAATTGCAGTTGCAGCTTCTTTTATGCTATTACTTTCTCTTGGCTTTCAATTTTTTAAGACAGATAAAAACACTGAAATTCAAACACCAAAAGCAGTTGTAAATAAAACTAAAAAAGAGACCATTCAAAACCAAATAAAAGACAATGCTGTTATCGAAAACGATCCTAAAATAATTTCAGGAGAAGAAGGCAAACGTATTTTAGAAAATCAGATTAAGAAACAGCAGGATATCGTAAACAAGGAAACAAATGGTTTGAACGAAGTTATTGTAACTACGCCCAATACAGTTTTTATGCCATCTCCCATAGTTTCAGAAACAGAACACTCAAAAGAAGAAGATTTTACAGAAACTGACAAAGCTGATCAAAGTTTAGATTATTCAAAAACAATACAAAGAGAATCTGCAAAAACTGCCTTCGCTGACAAACAAGAGGAGAAAGCTAAAAAAGCAGCACCATTGATTGTACTTAACGGCAACGCTATGGCACACAGTGATGATTCAAAAAGAGATAAAATGATGCAGGACGAACTTCCTAATTTAAGTCCGGAAAACATGGAATCACTGGTTGTTCTCGATGAACCCTTGTACATTATTGACGGGATTTATTATTCGGAAAATGATTTATTCGGAAAAAATCCCACAAGCCCTTACTCTCCTTTAAACAAACAGGAAATCAAATCCATTACCATCCTTCAGGATCTGGAAGCTACTTCAAAATATGGTGAAAAAGGAAGAAAAGGAGTTGTTATCATCACAACTAAAACTGGAAAACCTGCTCTGAATAAATAGCGAACAAACATTTTAAAAATTTAAAATTTACTTGCATGAAAAACGTAAAACTTATTTCATTAGCCCTATCTATGCTTCTATCTTTTGTATTAAAAGCGCAGGGAAAAACTGTCACCAGAAAACATGAAAATAATTTTGCAAAAATGAAAATTGTACCAAAAACTTTCATTAAATCTAAAGACACTATTTCTGATATAAAAGTTTCTTCAAATTGTGTTAAGCCAACAGTTTCTCCTAATCAAATTAGAATCTGCGTTCCTTCCCGATCTCTTTTGAAAGAGCCTTTGTATATTTTAGATGGAGAAATCATAAACTCCAGCCAATTTTCTAAAATAAACCCGAGTGATATTGAAGAAATAAAAGTTCTAAAAGGTAATGATGCCACTTTAATTTATGGAAATCAGGCAATCAATGGGGTTATTGTCATTATTAGCAAAAAGAATTAACAATAAGACAAATCAATTATAATAAAATATTAATCATTTAAATTTCACCTTATGAAAAAGCTTTTAACACTTTTTATACTTGTTTCAATCAATTCATTTTCTCAAACTAAAACTCCAATAGATAAACATTTTATTGAAGTTTCCGGCAAAGCAGACACATTAGTCATTCCAGATAAAATATGGATAAATGTGCTTTTAATGGAAAAAGATTTTAAAGGCAAAAAATCTGTCGAAGAAATAGAAAAAGAAATGATTCAGAAATTGGAATCAATTGGCATCAATACAGAAAAAAATGTTAGTCTTAATTATATGTCCAGTAATTTTAAGAATTACATTCTGAAACAAACTGATATTTTCAAATCAAAATCATATTCTGTTTTAGTTACTGATGCTAATATAACTGCAAAGGTTTTTATAAGCCTGGAAGAAATCGGGATTTCAAACGTTCGAATTGAAAAGGTAGAAAATACAGACGAAGAGAAGATTAAGCTCCTAATAAACGGGAAGGCGATATTAAATGCAAAACAGACTGCTGAAAGTTTTTCAAAACCTTTAAATCAAAAAGTTGGAAATGCCATTGAAATAAGTAACTTTGAAAATATGCCAAATCAATTTACAGGACAATTAAATGAAGTCGTAGTAAGAGGTTACTCTTCAAAAATATATGGGAATAGGAGTCTAAATTATGAGAGTAATATTGAATTTGAAAAAATAAAGATTTCAAGTTCAGTTCAGGCTAAATTTTTATTAGAATAATTAAATAAACATATAAACTATATTTCAAACAAAATTTCATGAACCCAATCTTAAATCAAAATTTATTTCTTGTAAAAGAACATATCGGAATGTTCAAAGCCTCAAACAATTATGACATTTATGATCCTGCGAATAATCAGATCATCATGCATTGCAGAGAAAACAGTTTAGGCATTTTTACTAAAATATTACGTTTCACGGATTACAAAAGAATGACACCTTTTAATGTTGAAATTACTACCGCTTCTGGTGAAAAATTGATTTCAGTAAAACGTGGTATTGCATTTTTTCGTTCTACTGTTGAAATATTTGATGAGAAAGACAGATTAGTTGGAACTTTTAAACAGAAATTCTTTTCTATTGGAGGTAAATTCGAAATATTAGACAAAAATGAAAAACCTGTTGCAACCCTTCAGGGAAAATGGACAGGCTGGGACTTTAAATTCTCACACGAAAACAAACAGCTGGCTCAGGTAAGTAAAAAATGGGCAGGATTAGGCAAAGAATTTTTTACCAGTGCCGATAATTATGCATTGCAAATTGAAGAAACAGTAGCTGCTGATTCACCACTTAGACAATTAATTCTGGCAGCCGTAATGTGTATTGACATGGTTTTAAAAGAATAACAAAAGCTGTTAAACTTAGATTAAGAAAACAGAAAAAGCATCTTTTCGCTACGCAAAAACTGTATTTTTGTAGTACTGAACAGATGCTTTCTGCATTTCTAAAAATAAAACTCATGACAAACTTAAAAAATAAAAATGCCCTGATTACAGGAGCTGGTAAAGGAATTGGAAAAGCGATTGCAATTGCCCTTGCAAAAGAAGGCGTAAACGTAATCCTAATTTCCAGAACCCAATTGGATGTTGAACAATTAGCCGTAACAATTGAGAATTTTGGAGTTAAGTCATTAGCACTAACAGCAGATGTTGCAGACATAAACTCTGTCAACACAGCAGTAGAAAAAGCCCTGGCTGAATTTAAAACTATTGATATTTTAATCAATAATGCGGGTATCGCTTCTTTTGGAAAATTTATGGAATTAGAACCATCCGAATGGGAAAAAATTATTCAGGTGAACCTAATGGGAACGTATTATACCACACGCGCTGTTTTGCCTAATATGATTGAAAGACAAACAGGCGATATCATTAATATTTCATCAACAGCGGGATTAAACGGAAATGCATTGACAAGTGCTTACAGTGCATCAAAATTTGCCGTTCTGGGCTTAACCGATTCTTTGATGCAGGAACTCAGAAAACACAACATTCGGGTCACTGCCTTAACACCAAGTACGGTTGCAACTGATATGGCAAAAGATTTAAATCTTACTGATGGAAATCCTGAAAAAGTAATGCAGTCTGAGGATATTGCCGAATTAATAATCGCTCAACTGAAATTAAACCGTAGGGTGTTCATAAAAAACAGCAGTATCTGGTCTACTAATCCTTAATTTAAAATATAAATTCCAATACTGAAATTCCAAATTCCAATTCTTTTACTTATCTTAAATTGAAATTTGATACTTGACCCACGGAATTTAAAAAAGAAATAAAATGGAACAATATTTAAGACAATTGGTTTCAATTGCATTTACAGATAAAAAAGAAATCTTTACCGGTTTCTTGATTGATTATTCAGACGACTGGATTTTGCTTAAAAACAATCCAATCGACTTTATACTTGATGGCTTTGTGATTTTAAAAAACAAAAACATTGAGGCAATCGAAAGAGACGAAGAACTGGTTTTCAATGAAAAAGTAATTCGCCTGAAAGGCTTAAAAACAAATGCCGAAGATATTATCCCGATTAAAGATTTGAGTAGCATCTTACACTACATCAGCAACAAATATGGTATTTTTCAGATTGTAAAAAAATCACCTAAATCGGTTTATTTAGGTAAGCTTATTGAAGTCAATGAAGAAATACTGACCATTGATTTCCTGGATATCAGAGGCTCTTTTGGAGGTGAACTCAGTTTTAATCCAGAAAAAATAAGAGTGATTGAATTTGATTCAGATTATATCAATTCTTTGAAATTGGTTTCGGAAGAGAATGAGAAATAATTTTTTATAAAAACAAAAAAGTCCTTTATCAAGGACTTTTTTGTTTTTATATGTCCATTTCGACGTAAGGAGAAATCGCACGCGGGACTCTACAAAGATTGAAGCCAAACTTCATGGAGCTTCTAGTATGATTTCTCCTTACGTCGAAATGACAATATTCTGTGAATTAAACTTCTGCCAGTTTGTTTAAAAACTCCAGACGAACACTTCCGTCTTCATCAATTTTAGTGAGATTAATTTCCTGTAAAGTATTAACCAATTCAGGATTCCACGGTGTTTTTACTTTTACATAATTTTCGGTAAAGCCATGAATATAGCCTTCTTTGTTTTCGCTTTCGAATAAAACAGTTCTTTTAGATCCTAATTGGCTTTCGTAAAAAGCGCGGCGTTTTTTAACCGACAATCCACGGAGCATTTTACTTCGTTTTGCCCTTACATTAGCAGGAACAACACCCGGCATATCAGCTGCTTCAGTATTATCTCTTTCAGAATAAGTAAATACGTGTAAATAGGATATATCCATTTCATTAAGAAAATGATATGTTTCTAAGAAATGCTCATCTGTTTCTCCCGGAAAACCAACAATTACATCAACACCAATACACGCATCTGGCATTACTTCACGGATTTTGTTTACACGGTCTGTATACACTTCACGCAGATAACGCCGTTTCATTAATTTCAAAATATCATTACTGCCAGATTGCAGGGGAATATGAAAGTGAGGTACAAAAGTACGGCTTTTAGATACGAACTCAATTGTTTCGTTTTTAAGTAAATTAGGCTCGATTGATGAAATTCGCAAACGCTCAATTCCTTCCACTTTATCCAAAGCCTGTACTAAATCTAAGAAAGTATGCTCGTGTTTTTTATTTCCAAATTCCCCTTTTCCGTAATCGCCAATATTCACTCCTGTCAGGACAATTTCTTTAATATCCTGAGCCGAAATTTCTTTTGCATTCTGTAATACATTTTCTAAAGCGTCACTTCTTGAAATTCCTCGTGCTAATGGAATCGTACAATAAGTACATTTATAATCACAACCATCCTGAACCTTCAAAAAGGCACGGGTACGATCGCCAATGGAATAACTTCCAACGTAAAAATCGGCTTCAGCAATCTCGCATGAATGAACCTCACCCATGTCGTTTTTACTTAAATCATGAATATAATCGGTAATTTTAAATTTTTCAGTAGCTCCCAAAACCAAATCAACACCATCTACAGCTGCTAATTCTTCAGGTTTCAATTGTGCATAGCAACCTACAGCGGCAACAAAAGCCTTATCATTAAGTTTCATTGCTTTTTTTACGACCTGCTTAAATTGTTTATCAGCATTTTCTGTTACAGAGCACGTATTAATAACATATATGTCCGCAACTTCTTCAAAATCTACCCTGTCAAAACCTTCATCATTAAAATTTCTGGCAATTGTAGATGTCTCTGAAAAATTCAGTTTGCACCCAAGCGTATAAAAAGCAACTTTTTTTCTATTTTCCATAGGAATACACTACGTTTTAAGTAGTAAGATTATTATATTTACATCTTCAATCGAAGAGTTTGCAAATTTACACACAAATTTCTTCATAATAAAATCAATAATATATTATAAATCAACAGATTGAACGAAACAGAGATTCATTTTGTATAAATAAGAGATAGGTATTTTTTTTAAAGACTTCAAATTGATGTTATTTTTTTGGAAGAAAAGTTTAAAGTTGGAAAATCAAATTTGAAAGAAAAAATCGACAAAAAGCAAATAAATCCGATTAAATACATAAAATTAGTTGTGAATTTAATTTTTTCTTACTTTTTCCTTTGCTGAGATAAATATTAAACCTAAATTCACAAAGCGAAATTTGATTAAAAAAAATTAAATCTGAACATAAGATTATTCGATTTACGACGTTTTAAAATTTTCAAAAAGACAATGGGAAAGCCGAAAACCATTTTAGAGTAGGCAAATTTTTAAACTTATAAAACCATATGAAAGCATTTTTGCCCACAATCTGCTTAATGTTCTTAACTTTTTTTAATGTACAGGCACAAACAAACGCTCCTGCTGCAAGTTCAAATCCGTTTCCAACAATCAGCACACTTACAACATGGGCCAGTTTTAACTCTCAACAAAAATTTGACATAGCCATACGTGCTGTAGGATTTAAATTTGAAGTTAAAGAGCCAGGAGAAGGATCTACTGCTTATACCTATATCAGAAAAGTAGTTGTTAATGAAGTTAATTATACTGACAGAATCGTTTACAGAATTACAAATACCAATTCTGCTAGTATCATTTCGCTTGTTACCGCCTCTACTGATTTGGTAAGTTTATATACACCACAATTGGCAACATTTAAAAATAACAACTGTAAAACTGAAATGTCTAAAGACAAAAACACCACCTGCAGCTGTTATGAAAGCGACAGTTTTGCAATCGACCTTTGTGATGAACGCGTAAAATTAACTATGGGTGACGGAAATAAATATTTTGTTTCTGTAGCTAAAAAATAATTCCGAAGAATTTATAAAATACAAATCCGAAATTTAAAACTAAATTTCGGATTTTTTTTGCTTAAGATTGCTGTATTTTCATACCAATATATAGCGCTCTACCACCTCAGCAACACCATCATCATTATTTGACGCTACAATTACATTTGCCCTGTCTCGCAATTCAGGTGTTACATTATCAACCCAAACCCCCAAACCGGCATATTCTATCATAGTGAGATCATTTCCTGCATTTCCAACAGCAATAATTTCGCTTTGATGAATATTCAATTTCTCTGCCAATATTTTGATACTTGCTGCTTTATCAATTCCGTATTGTGCTGCTTCCAGAAAAAATGGTTTTGACATAGTAACACTCAAATGTGGCATTGCCGCTTTTAAGTCTTGCTCAACTTCTTTTAAATAAGAAGGTTCTTCCAGCAAGATGCATTTTACCGCAGGTTTTGTAACGGCTGCTTTAAAATTAGAAACTTTATTATGCGGCAATCCGGTAATTTCTTTTTCTATTTGGATATATTCAGAATCCGTTTCACTTATAATTTCACCATCCAGATACGTGATAATATGCGTTTTCATTTTTACACTGTAATCGTATAAATCATGAATTTGTTCCGGCGTCAGACATTGTTCAAATAAGATAACATCATCTTTTACCGTACTGATTACAGCTCCGTTAAACGAAATAATATATGAGTCGTTTAAATCTAGTTCTAATTCTTTAGCAAAAGCCGTCATAGCAGATGTTGGACGGCCAGAAGCCAAAACCACATAAACACCTTTTGCCTGAGCTTCCAGAAGTACTTTTTTATTTAAATCTGAAATTTTATGATCATCTGTCAACAAGGTATCATCCATGTC
The DNA here is from genome assembly GCF_020026925.1 of Flavobacterium hibisci. Taxonomy (GTDB): domain Bacteria; phylum Bacteroidota; class Bacteroidia; order Flavobacteriales; family Flavobacteriaceae; genus Flavobacterium; species Flavobacterium hibisci. Next base: position 146,505 of record NZ_JAIQDW010000010.1, read on the forward strand.
GAGCACTAACATTTTATATTGCATTGTTTTTTAGTTGTTAGTCCTTAGTCCTAGTTTTAAAGTTGAATAAATTACTAAGACTTAAAAAAAAAAATTTTAGATACTCATTCTAAATTCTTCAATAACTGGATTTGCCTTTGCAAAATCGGTTTCCTGAATAAAAATTTCAACAGCCAAATCGGTTTGCCCAAAACCAGCTAATCTTGCTGATTGGATATTATCTTTTTTTACAGTCTCTACACCAGCTGCTTCTAATCTTTCCTGCAAAGCAAGTGCTAATACTTCGCTTCCTGAAAATGCTTTCATTAATCCCATGACATTGTATTTTATTATTATTTTTTTTCTTTATTATAAAATTATTTTTAGCTGATTTTGAAAATCATCATTCTCATTTACCCCCACATGGCCCTGATTCTTCAAAGGATAAAAATTGGCTTTCGATTTTAAAAGGTTCTTTAGCCGGACAGAATTATCAAAAGGAATTAATTGATCGTCAGTTCCGTGAAAAATATAAACAGGCGCTTTTACTTTTGGCAAATATCTAAAAGTTTCTAAATGAAATTTTTTCATAAAGTCAGGAAAAAATGGAACTCTGCTGCTTGATAATTCTGTAAAACTAAAGTAAGGAGATTGCAGAATTAAGTCTTTTGGCTTGTTTTCTGAAGCCAAAATTGTAGCCAGACCTGAACCGATAGAATAACCTGTAATGATAATTTTATCTTCTGAATATCTTTGCTTCATTACTTTATAAACCGCTGCAACATCCTTATTTAATTGATCTTCATTTTCTATTTTGCCTTCGCTCTTCCCAAAACTTCGATAATCCAAAATAAAAATATCATATCCTAATGAAGTATAAATTTTAGAAATACTGCCCCAGGTTTCAAGTGTCCCGGCGTTTCCGTGAAGATAAAAAACCAAACCTTTGGAATGTTCTGCTTTAAATAAAAGTCCATGAAGATTTACACCATCAAATGACTTAATGTTTAACTCTTCAAATTTACTCTGATATTCAAATTGATATTCTTTAGGAAGAGCAGTATTTTGAAAAATCATTCCTATTTGATTGAAATACACATAAGAAACAATAATCAAATAAATTACAACGAAGAACGCTAAAAGTACAATCATTAAAAATTTAAGTGTTTTTATCATTTCCATGGATATCGTAAAAGCTCTACTACTCTTCTATTTGATCCTCTTCTTCGTCTAACTCTACTTCACCCTCTTCATCCATATCAAAGAAATAAGGTTCCAATAGCATTTTATCAGCTAAAATTTCAATGCGTTCCGTAAGTGTCTCTGCAAAAATAAGACGCTGTGTTTTAGCGATACTGTTCGAAATCCGCATTATTTTTGGCTCATGACGTAGTTTCAAAATCGGATCAGCATCATCTAGAATAAACATTTTAAGACGATTAACATTGTAACCGGCGGTACTAAACATATCATTCAACTTTGTTGGGGTCCCTATTAAAACATCAATTCCGGTCGAAATGTAGTTTTTATCATAATCCATATCACCTTTGTCATGAACTCCATAAACTTCAAGGTTGGTATATTTACCATATTTCTCAAAAAGTGCTTCCATTGCCAGAACTTTTTCTTTGTCTTCAACAACGATTAAAGCCCGCGGAGACTCTTCATTTTTACCTGCTAACTGCTGAATTACATTCAATACAATGGTTGTCGATTTACCAGTTCCCGCAGGAGAAATTATCATACAGTCTGCACCGCTTTTAATTGTCGAAAAAGTTTCCATTTGCAATATGTTTGCTTCTGTTAAACCATTCTCAATTAAGGCATCTTGTAATTTCTCGTTTATTTTTTTTAGTTTCATTTCTAAATTTTAGATTTATGATTTTAGATTTCAGATTGAAAAATTAAATCACTATTTGCTCGCAAACATTTTCACGTCAGTTTCAGAAATTTCGCTTCCTCCCAGAATAATCAGTCTTTCAACCACATTTCGAAGTTCACGAATATTACCTGTCCAGTCGTATTCCTGCAATAATTTTATAGCTGAGGCCGAAAATACTTTCACTGCGTTTCCTTGTTCCGAAGCAATTTTTTCTGCAAAATGCGAAATCAAAGCCGGAATATCATCACGTCTTTCATTCAATGGCGGAACTTTAATTAAAATTACTGCCAGACGATGGTATAAATCTTCACGGAAACGACCTTCTGCAATTTCTGTTTTCAAATCTTTATTGGTTGCGGCAACGACACGAACATCCACTTTGATGTCTTTATCAGCACCAACCCTTGTAATCATACTTTCTTGTAATGCACGCAAAACTTTAGCTTGTGCAGAAAGACTCATATCTCCAATTTCATCCAGAAAAATGGTTCCTTTATCAGCTGCTTCAAACTTTCCCGCACGATCTTTTACTGCCGATGTAAATGCTCCTTTTACGTGTCCAAACAACTCACTTTCGATCAATTCACTCGGAATAGCAGCACAGTTTACTTCAATTAAAGGAAAAGCAGAGCGCTCGCTTTTTTCGTGTAACTGATGCGCTACTAATTCTTTACCTGTTCCGTTTGGCCCAGTAATTAAAACTCTTGCTTCTGTTGGAGCCACTTTATCAATCATTACTTTAATATGATTAATAGAATCACTGTCCCCAATCATTTCGTAGTTTTTGCTGACTTTTTTCTTCAGAATTTTATTTTCAACTACTAATTGTTTTTTATCTAAAGCATTACGAACGGTGTTAAGTAAGCGGTTCAAATCCGGCGGTTTTGAAATATAATCAAAAGCTCCTAAACGCATCGTTTGAATCGCAGTTTCCATATCGCCATGCCCGGAAATCATGACCATCGGAATTTCTGGTTTTACCTTTTTTACTTCTTCCAAAACCTCAACACCATCCATTTTTGGCATTTTGATATCACACAAAACCAAATCGTAGTCGTTGTTTTTTATTTTTTCAAGTCCGGCAACACCATCTTCAGCTTCATCCACCTGATACGAATCATTTTCTTCTGATAAAATTTTTACCAAAACTCTTCTGATTGCTGCTTCGTCTTCTATAATTAGTATCTTACTCATACTTCGTAATTTTCAATTTTAAAAAATTCCAAAAACCAATTAATTTGGAATTTTAATACTTAAGCCATTTATACAATTCTTTCCATGTTGGTTTTTTGCCGTACATTAAAATACCTATGCGGTAAATTTTGGCAGCAAACCACACAACAAGAAAAAATGTAGCAAACAATAATGATACCGAAATTGCGATTTGCCACCAGGGTACCCCAAAAGGAAGCCTCATTAACATTACAATTGGCGACGTAAGCGGAATCATTGAAAAAATTACAGCAACACTTCCGTGCGGGTCATTTACAACTGTAAAAAAACCAATGTAAACGCTTAGGATTAATGGCATTATGATGGGCAACAAAAATTGCTGCGAATCAGTCTGATTATCAACGGCTGCCCCAATCGCTGCATAAAATGAACTATATAGAAAATAGCCCCCAATAAAATAAATTATAAAGCCGGTTAAAATGCTGGCAATAGGTAAATTCCATAATTCAGCGATATACATTTGTATAGAACCTGAAAGTTCATGTTGCGCTGCTTGCATTAATTCAGGAGAAACTCTTGCAGTTGGTCCAACATTGACTCCAAAAAATGCCGATGCGACAAACATCAATCCTAAGCCAATTATAGCCCATATTATAAATTGTAACAAGCCCGCAAGCGAAGTCCCTACAATTTTACCGATCATCAATTGAAATGGCTTTACAGATGAAATAATAATTTCTATAATTCGGTTTGTCTTTTCTTCAATTACGCTTCGCATTACCATATTTCCATATATGATAATAAACATCATAATCAGATATCCAAAAGCACCTCCAATTCCGATTTTAATTTCATTCAGGCCTTTCAAACTTTCTTCTCCGGAAGCTTTAATCAAATGAATATTGACATTTGACTGCGCTTTCTGAATGGCCAAAGTATCCAGTTTAGCTTCTTCAAGATTTAATTTCGTGATTTTATTTCCGATGATATCCTGAGTACTTTCAATAAAAGAAATACTCGGACTATTATTCGAAATGAACTCAATTTTAGTTTCTAAATCTTTGTTATTTTTTGTTTTAGGAATAACAATTAATCCACTGAAATTTTCTTTTGTAATACTGTCTTTTAAAGCTTTTACATCAATTTCAGATAAATTGAGGTATCTAAATTCTGCTCCTTTTTTATTTTCTTTTAAAAAATCAGCAGCAAAAAGTCCGGTTTCATCATGAATCGCAATTCTTTTGGTTTCAGCTTTCATAGAGCTCAGATAACCAATAAATCCGGCAATTGCTACAAATAATACCGGACTCAAAAAAGTCATAACAACAAAAGACTTATTACGGACTTTGGCAATAAATTCTCTTTTTATAATTAATGAAATTATACTCATCTATATTTTTTATTTTCAAATTTTAAATCACAGATTTTAAATGAATACATTTAGAATTGGAATTTGGAATTTAATTATTGGAGTTTAATTTTTATTTTCAGTTACAGTTTGAATAAAAATATCGTTTATAGCCGGGATTTTCTCAACGAAATGTGTTACCTGTCCTCGTTGTGTCAATACATTCAACAATTCGTTGGGCGCTGCATTTCCAATCTGAATATTTAATTTCAAATCGTCATTTAAAGATTTAAAATTAGCCTGTGAAACGGTAAACTTCTGAGTAATATCATACATCAAACCTTCCACATTATTGGTCAGTATTCCAACTTCAAAACTATTCGTTCGAAATTCACGTTTTACATCGCTAACCCTTCCCTCTATTAATTTATTCGATTTATGAATTAAGGCAATATGATCACAAAGCTCCTCAACACTTTCCATTCGGTGTGTCGAAAAAATAATCGTAGAACCCTGTTCTTTCAATGCCAGAATCTCGTCTTTAATAACATTGGCGTTTACTGGATCAAAACCCGAAAAAGGCTCATCAAAAATCAACAATTTTGGTTTATGCAAAACACAAACCACAAACTGAATTTTTTGCGCCATTCCTTTAGAGAGTTCCTGAATTTTCTTGTTCCACCAACCCTGAATTCCCAAGCGGTCAAACCAAAAATCAAGCTGTTGCTTCGCTTCAGTTTTAGAAAGCCCTTTCATTTGTGCGAGATACAAACATTGTTCGCCTACTTTCATCGAACTGTACAAACCTCTTTCTTCCGGAAGATACCCTATTGTCTGCACATGTTTTGGCTGTAGTTTTTCTCCATCCAGAATAACTTCACCGCTATCGGGCAGGGTAATTTGATTGATAATTCGGATGAGGGACGTTTTTCCTGCACCATTTGGACCTAACAATCCGTAAATACTGCCTTTTGGGACATTTAATGAAACTTCATTAAGTGCGACATAGTCACCATATCGTTTTACTACTTTATGGACTTCTAGTAAGTTGCTCATGCGATTTTTTAGATTTTCTGCGTCAATTTGACTATTCTGGCTTTGCGCCTGTAAAAGTAAATAATTCGTATTGAATCTTTGTCAGAATAAAGAAAAAACCCATTCTAAATTTACAGTAGAATGGGTTTTATAATTACTTGTTATTTATAAAGTATAGTTTATGAAAACATATCTTTTACTTTTTCAAAAAATGATTTTTCAGATTTTTCAGGATTAGGAACAAAATGTTCATTATTTAAAGCATTTTCAAAAAATTGCCTTTGCTCTTTGTTCAAGGTTTTTGGTGTCCATACGTTTACGTGAACTAATAAATCCCCGTTTCCGTATCCGTTTAAACTTGGAATACCTTTTCCTTTTAATCTTAAGATTTTTCCAGATTGGATTCCTTCTTCCAGTTTGATACGAACTTTTCCATTGATTGCTTCTATATCTTTAGAAACTCCTAAAACTGCTTCAGGGAAACTGATGTACAAATCGTAGTGGACATTTTCACCTTCACGTTTTAAGAATTCGTGCTCAACCTCTTCGATGGCAACGATTAAATCCCCAGGAATACTGTTTCCGGGAGCATCATTTCCTTTGTTAGACACTTTCAACTGCATTCCATCAGTAACCCCTGCAGGAATTTTGATTGATACTGTCTCATCCTCCTGAACCATACCCTGAGCATCAGCCTCAGAAGGTCTTTTATCAAGAATTTGCCCAGAACCACCACATGTAGGACAAGTAGATGCAGACTGCATTCTTCCTAAAATAGTGTTAGTTACACGCATTACCTGACCTTGCCCGTTACAAGTCGAGCAGGTTTTGTAGGTAACGCCTTTAGCCTGAACTTTACGTTTTACTTTTACTTTTTTCTCAACTCCATTTGCAATTTCTTCTAAAGTCAGTTTTACCTTAATTCGAAGATTACTTCCTTTAGCACGACGAGGACCTCCGCCTCCGCCTCCGAAACCGCCAAATCCGCCTCCAAAGATATCACCAAACTGGCTGAAAATGTCATCCATATTCATACCGCCATGACCTCCAAATCCGCCGGAACCATCAAATGCCTGATGACCGTACTGATCGTACTTTGCTTTTTTCTGCGGATCACTCAAAACTTCATAAGCCTCTGCCGCAAGTTTAAAGTTTTCTTCTGCCTCTTTGTCACCTGGATTTTTATCCGGATGATACTTTAAAGCACTTTTTCGGTATGCTTTTTTAATTTCGGCAGCATCAGCATTTTTTGAAATGCCCAGTATTTCGTAAAAATCTTTTTTCATAATTAGGTTTAAATTGCTTCGCCAGTTCGCTAGCGCTTGTGCCCAAATTTTAAAATTCCAAATTCCAAAAATGAGCTGAAATTCCTATTTGCATTTTTTAGTTTCCAACAACAACTTTAGGAAAACGAATAATTTTGTCTCCTAATTTGTACCCTTTTTCAATAACATCAACAATTTTCCCTTTCAATTTATCAGACGGAGCCGGAATTTGTGTAATTGCCTCAGCTACATCTGCATTAAAAGCATCACCAGCCTGAATTTCAACCTGTTCTAAGCCTTTTCCAACTAAAGTGCTTTTTAGTTTTTCATGAATCAGCTCTACACCTTTTTTTAAGTTTTCATCTTCAGATTTGTTGATTTCCACAGCAGCTCTGTCAAAATCGTCCAAAACAGGCAACATTGCAAGTAAAACTTCCTGATTGGCAGTTTTAAACAAGTCGATACGTTCTTTTGAAGTTCTTTTTTTGTAATTTTCAAATTCAGCAAATAATCTCAAAAACTTATCTTTTTCTTTAGCTAAGTCTTGGGCTAACTGCTCCTCAACACTTAATTCTTCAACAATTAATTGCTCTCCATTAGCGTTATTCTCTATAGTTGATTCATCTAATTCCTGATCGAATTCTGTATTTTCCGTAGTCATATTACTTTTATTTTTAAAAATATTTTTAAACTTCATTTTATTTGTTTCTGTTGGATTGCAAAAGTACTGCCAAATCTTCTAAAATGTCAAATTGTCACTCTTAAAATTAGATTCCACTCTAAGACACTATTTCTTAAAGAAAAATTTAATATAATTTTAAGACTATTACGTTTTCGTTTGTTATATATTTGAGACCGAAACCAAATCATTGTTACAACCTATCAAAGTTTGAATTTAAGGGTTAGCCTCGGCTTATATAAATTATTAATTCAAGTTTACCTTATATTAAAAAAAGCTTCATCAAATTGACGAAGCTTTTTTTTATTTTAATTACGATTTACTATTTGTATTTGCACGGGCGGAGGGATTCGAACCCCCATCAACGGTTTTGGAGACCGCTATTCTACCCTTGAACTACGCCCGTAACTTAAGGCCGCAAAATAAACTGTTTTTTTCCTGTTCCGCAAATTAATTGACGTAGATTTTAAAAATATTTAAGCTGATGAGTGCTAATTTATTCAATCAAAAGACAATTATACCGCCTTCAATCTGTTACAGAACACTTTACTGTCAGCTTATGCAAGTAACGCATTTTTCAATCCCTCAAAGTCAACTGAAACCTGTTCACCTGTTACTAAATTTTTAAGCGAATACGAATTTGAAGCAATTTCCTGATCTCCTGCAATTACTGCAAAAGGAATCAAACGTTTGTCTGCGTATTGAAATTGTTTACCAACTTTCACATTGTCAGGATACAACTCTACTTTTATATTTTCTTTTCTCAATTTCTGGATTGCCTGCGAAGCATACAAAGCCTCCTTATCTCCATAATTAATAAACAACGCTTTTGATGTCGCAGCAACTGTTTCGGGGAATAATTGCAATTCTTCTAAAACCAGATAAATTCGGTCTAAACCGAAAGAAATTCCAACACCGCTCATATTTTTCAAACCAAAAATACCCGTCAAATCGTCGTATCTTCCACCACCTCCTATTGAACCTATCGAAACTGTTTTTGGAGCTGCTACTTCAAAAATAGCACCAGTGTAGTAATTCAGTCCACGGGCCAAGGTTACATCCAGATCTAAAATTGCGGTTGAAAGGCCTAAAACAGCAACATTGTCACAAATAAATTTAAGTTCCTCAACACCTTTCATACCTTCTTCAGACGAAGCTAATAATGCTGAAAGCTGATTGATTTTCTCCGCAAAGGTTCCTGAAAAACCAAACAGAGGCTGTACTTTTACCAACGCTTCTTCAGCAATTCCTTTTTCAATCATTTCTTTTTTAACCCCGTCTTCACCAATTTTATCAAGCTTATCTAAAGCTACTGTAAAATCGATTAATTTATCAGATGCTCCAATTACCTCAGCAATTCCGGATAATATTTTTCTGTTATTGATTTTTATCGTCACACCTTCTAAACCCAAAGCAGTAAAAACGGTATCATATAACTGAACCAATTCTACTTCCTGCCATAGGGATTTTGAACCTACTACATCGGCATCACATTGAAAAAACTCTCTGAAACGTCCTTTCTGCGGGCGATCTGCTCTCCAAACCGGCTGAATTTGATATCTTTTGAATGGAAATTCAATTTCATTTTGATGCTGTACAACATATCTTGCAAAGGGAACAGTCAAATCATAACGTAGTGCTTTTTCTGAAATTCTCCCTGTAAATTTATTCAGTTCTATTCTTTGATCAAGATTAATTGTTTCTGCCGAATTAGTCTGAAGCACTTCTAAAGATTCCGGCAATTCAATTTTATTTTTATTGAAGAAAAAATTTCCCGAATTCAATATTTTAAAAATCAAACGATCACCTTCTTCTCCATATTTTCCCATCAAAGTATCTGAATTTTCAAACGAAGGCGTTTCAATTGGCTGAAACCCAAATTTCTCAAAATTAGTTTTTATCGTTTGAATAATATATTGACGCTTTGACACCTCCGCAGGTGAAAAATCTCTTGTTCCTTGTGGTATGCTTGGTTTTGAAGCCATTTTTTTAGATTATTAGATTTTAGGTTTCCAGATTTTTTATTTTTTAAATTGGTGATTCTAAAAACCCTTTGATGTTATTTCTTTAAATTTAATCGCCTGCAAATATCTTACTTTTTAAAATAAATAATACGGGTTCGAAAACAAACTTGTAACAAAAAACGTATTTTCGTGTCAAATTGGTCATGATGCTAAAACTATTTAAAGAAAATATCCGGATTGCTTTTGGTTCTATCAAAACGCAATTGCTGCGAACTATTCTTACGGTATTGATTATCGCTATCGGAATTACAGCTTTGGTTGGGATTTTGACTGTTGTAACAGCACTTGAAAATACGGTTTCGACTAATTTTGCATCTATGGGAGCGAACACTTTCAACATTAATCAATACGAAAATACCGTTAAAAACCGTGGCGGAAATGAACGCGAAATCATCAACCCGATTATTTCATACCCTGAAGCTGTCGCTTTTAAAAACAAATACAAATACCCGTTTACCGAAACTTCTCTTTCATTTACAGCAACTTCAAAAGCCGAAGTCAAATATTCAGATCAAAAAACAGATCCTGAAATTACAATTGTCGGTGTGGACGAACATTTTATAGGCAACTCCGGATTAGAAATCAATTCAGGACGCCCATTCAATCAGTTTGATATTGACAATAATACGTATTCCTGTGTAGTAGGTTCCGATTTCGAAAAAGGCTTATTAAAAGATGTCAATCCAATTGATAAAATTATTTCGATTCGAGGTGCGCGTTTTAAAGTTATTGGCGTTTTAAAAGAAAAAGGATCGACCTTTGGAAACAGTCAGGATTTACGTGTTCTCATTCCAATTCAGGTAGCGCGTTCTTTATTTACCGCACCAAATATCAACTATACCATAAGTGTAATGGTTTCTAAAAAAGAACTTTTAGACCAGGCTGTTGATAATGCAACCAGTACGATGCGAAGAGTTCGAAAACTCAGTCCGGTTCGTGATAATAATTTCGGAATTGGACGCAGTGACGATTTAATCAACAGAATTCTCGGAATCACTAAATATCTAGGCTGGGCTTCCTGGATTATCAGTATCATTACCATTCTTGGATCATCAATTGCCCTAATGAATATTATGATCGTTTCGGTTACAGAACGTACCCGTGAAATTGGTGTCCGTAAAGCTTTGGGTGCAACAAAAATTACTATTTCTGTTCAGTTTTTTATCGAAACTTTATTGATTGGACAAATTGGCGGCTTAGTCGGAATCGTATTAGGAATCTTAATCGGTTTCGCATTTGCAGCCGCAATGAGTTTTGCATTCGTGATTCCGTGGATGGCAATTTTTGCAGCTTTTGGTACAAGTTTTATGGTTGCCATAGTTTCCGGATTGTACCCCGCAATTAAAGCTTCGCAATTAGATCCTATTGAGGCTTTGCGTTATGAATAGGCTAAAGAATCACAGATTTTATCTTTTGAAAATTTCACACACAGTTTGTCATTCCGTAGGAATCTCATTCTTATTTTATTAAACACTAATGATTGAATATACAGAAGGAATCTATACTTTTTATGTGTATATCCTAACTAATAAAAACAGAAATGTTTTATATACAGGTGTTACAAATAATTTAAAGTTACGCTTACAACAACATAAGAGTAAACTAAACCCCAACAGTTTTACTTCAAAATATAATTCACACTTTTTAATTCATTTTGAAAAGTTTAGCTGGATTCAATTAGCAATTGAAAGAGAAAAAGAAATTAAAAATCTTTCCCGGGAAAAGAAATTAAATTTAATAAAAGAAATGAATCCAAATTTAGAATTTTGGAATTCTCTTTTTGAATAATAGATTCCTACGGAATGACAAACTGATGAATAATAAATGACTTTAAATAGTAGCCTTCATCATACGATCATTATCATAAATATCTTTTCGCAATTCAATATTTTTAAAATTCATTTTTTCCAGTAATTCAGTCATTTCTTTTCCTAAATACTGATTGATTTCAAAGTACAGTTGCCCTTTTTCTAAAAGGCTTTTCTGAGCTAATTCAGCAATTTTCCTGTAAAAAACCAACGCATCATTGTCATCCACAAAAAGTGCCAGATGCGGTTCGTAATCCAAAACATTCTTTTTAATTTCCTGCTTCTCTAAATGGCGGACATAGGGCGGATTTGAAACGATAATATCAAAATTAGATTTCAGGATTTCTAATTCTAAAACACTTTTAAGTATAAAAATTATCTTGACATTATTATTCCTTGCATTTTTTTTTGCCGTTTCAATAGCCCTCTTCGAAACATCCATAGCATAAACTTCTGCATTTGGCAGATTCTTTGCCAGTGAAATTGCAATACAACCACTTCCTGTTCCTATGTCAAGTATTTTAAGTTTTTTAGTTTTGTCGAGAATCTTGTTTTCATTAATAATCCAGTCGACCAGTTCTTCTGTTTCGGGTCTTGGAATCAAAACATTTTCATTGACTTCAAAATCCAATCCATAAAAATTTGTTTTCCCCAGTAAATACTGAATCGGAACTTCTTTTTTCAATTCATTTAAAAAAGATTCCAAAACCTCTAAATCCGCATCTGAAAAAGATAATTCATGATTCAAAGCCAAATCTATTTGTCTAAGATTATACTTGTTTTCTAATATTAGATAAAAAAAACTTTCAGCTTCGTAAGCATCATATAAGGAAGAGAGTTCCTTGATAAATTGTGTTCTGTATTGTTTGATTTTCATTGGGGATTTCAAGCTTTTTAGCTAAATTAAATTGCTTTCTATAAGTATTGAGAAATAATTTTGTTACAGTGTTATTTTACAATTCTTTCAACATCCAGACCGGGCAGGAATTGTGACCTGTACATCCTAACGGTGCCTCTAAATACACAAACCCTGACTTCTTATATAATTTTTGGGCAGCATGCATAAAAGGCATTGTTTCTAAATAACATTTTTCAAAACCAAAGTTCTTAGCATGCTCTAAACATTTTTCGATCATTTTGCCTCCTATTCCTAATCCGCGGGTTTTGGGCAAGAAATACATTTTTTGTAATTCGCAAATCTTCGGGTCGCCATTTTCCAAAGGTGCGATTCCGCAACATCCTACAATTTCACCTTCGTTCTCAACCACAAAATAAACCGATTGTGGCTTACTGTATTGTTCAAACATTAAATCCAGATACGGATCTTCATAAGCTGATCCGGTTTTCGGAATTTCCATTTCATCAAAAACCCATCTTATTAATTGGGCAACTGCCTGATTGTCTTCCTTTTTAATTTCTCTGATAATCCAATTTTCCATTTTAAAATTTATTCTGCCTTCCACAAAAATAAACATACTTTTGATATTGTTTAACAACTCCGCTGTTAACATTAGACTAAAACTCAAAAATGACTACTTTTGCAATGTGAACATACATGAAAAATACATAAAACGCTGCATCGAACTGGCCAAAAATGGTTTTGGAACAACATATCCAAATCCAATGGTAGGAAGCGTAATTGTTTTCGAGGATAAAATTATCGGCGAAGGCTGGCATAAAAAAGCCGGAGAACCCCACGCCGAAGTCAATGCGATTCGATCTGTTAAAAAAAAATCGTTACTCAAAAAAGCTACTATTTATGTAAGCTTAGAACCCTGCAGCCACTTTGGAAAAACACCACCATGCTGTGATTTGATTATTGAACATAAAATACCAAATGTGGTTGTGGGCACTGTCGATCCAAACGAAAAAGTTGCCGGAAAGGGAATAAAAAAAATAATCGAGTCCGGTTCTAATGTAATTGTTGGTGTTTTAGAAAATGAATGCCATGAACTCAACAAGCGCTTTTTTACTTTTCACAGCAAGAAGCGGCCTTACATTATCTTAAAATGGGCTGAAAGTCTCGACGGTTTTCTAGCGCCTGAAAAACAACCTGATCAGAAGCGCCAGCCTGTTTGGATTACCAATCCTTATTCCAGACAATTGGTTCATAAATGGAGAAGCGAAGAACAGGCAATCCTGGTTGGCACTCAAACTGTAGTTGATGATAATCCAAAATTAAATATCAGGGACTGGTCGGGGAACAATCCTGTAAGAATCGTTTTGGATCAAAACAACAGAATTCCAAAAGACAGTTTTATTTTTTATAACAGCGTTAAAACGATTGTTTTTACCAAATCTAAAACTGCCCATCCAACAGAAAATACAACTTTTGAAGTAATTAATTTTAATCAAAATATAATACCGCAAATTTTGGCTGTTTTGCATCAAAATCAGATTCAGTCCATTATTATCGAAGGCGGCTCACAAACTTTACAGGCTTTCATTGACCAGAATATTTGGGATGAAGCCCGCGTTTTTACAGGAAAAACGACTTTTAGTAAAGGAATAAAAGCTCCGTTTATTCAAAAGAAAAACACAAACAAAACCTATATTCAGAACGACGAATTAACATATATTAGAAATTATGATTGATACAATAATTTTTGATTTTGGAGACATTTTCATCAATTTAGATAAAGAAGCCACTATTTCGGGACTAAAGAAATTAGGCATGAACGAATGGAATTCTGAATTTGACCGATTGAATCTGTTATTTGAGACCGGCGATATTTCGCATGATGATTTTTTGGCAGGTTTTCAGGCACAGCTTCCTAATGCCTCAATCGAAGAAATTCTGGAAGCATGGAATGCTGTACTAGCAGATTTTCCGTTATACCGATTAGAATTTCTCCAGATGCTTTCTAAAAAATACCGTCTGTTTTTATTAAGCAATACCGATTCCATCCATATTGCAACTTTCGAAAACAAAAGCGGAGTCTCTTTTTACAGGGATTTTTACCAATGTTTTGAAAAAGTGTATTTTTCATTTGAAATTGGAATACGAAAGCCAAATCCGGAATCCTATCAATATATCATCAACAAACACGAATTATCTCCAAAACGAACTTTGTTTGTTGACGATAAAAAGGAAAACACCGATGCTGCTGCAGCTTTAGGACTTCATGTCTGGAATTTACAAGTTGGCAAGGAAGATGTTGTGGATTTATTTGAAAAGCAAATACTTTAGAACCGTACTTTTGGAATATATTGACACCTATCAAACCATTGCTTCTGAATCTGAAGAAGTATTATTTAAAGAAAAAGGAAGCAAATTCTTTGGCTATGCTTTTCCAATAGAAACTGAGGACGAAGTAAAACCAATTATTGAAAGGTTAAAAAAGCAGCATCCCCACGCTGTACATTATTGTTATGCTTATCAAATTGGTACTGCACCAAAAATTTCATATCGGGCAAATGATGACGGAGAACCAGGCAATACAGCCGGAGCGCCAATTTATGGACAAATCCAGTCTTTTGGTTTAACCAATGTCCTTGTAGTTGTGGTTCGCTTTTTTGGCGGAATAAAATTAGGGGTTGGCGGATTAATAGCTGCTTACAAAACTACTGCACAAATGACCCTTGAGATTTGTGAAATTGTCGAAAAAACAATTGATGTCCATTTTTTAATCTCTTTTGATTATAAAAACATGAATAAGGTAATGCGGGTAATCAAGGAGAAAAAGCTCGAAATAACTTCTCAGGAAATGGAAATTGATGAAAATTCCGGACTGCCAATTGGCAAAATAATAACAAAAACCCGAAAAAAAAATGCTGAATCTATATTCAGCACTTTTGATTTAATGTTTGAAATCGATATAAAAATTATGTAAATCGATATAAAAACGCACCTCGTTTCAGCAATTATTCAAGTGTTTTAAATAATTCTAAAATATAATCCGGAGGAGCAGTTGGCCGACCTGTTTTTAACGAAATAAATACCAAAATAAACACTGCCGTTGTTAATAACTCATTCGCTTCATTATAGATTGCGCAGTCAAATTCAATCTTGACTGAAGACTGACTTTTGAAAGTGGTATGGATTGTTAAAAGTTCATCATATCGCGCCGATTTTTTATAATTTATCTGCATCGAAACAATAGGCAGCCCGATTCCGCTTTCTTCCATACTTTTATATGAAATCCCTTTGTTTCTAAGCCATTCCACGCGTCCTATCTCAAAATAAGGAACGTAATTTCCATGATATACGATTCCCATTTGATCGGTTTCTGAGTAGCGGACACGTATCTGAGTTTGATGATTTTTCATTATTTAATATATTAAAAAAAATTAATTTTCACAAGCCTCTTACAATATTATTTTATAAAATTAGAGAGCAAAATATTTTTTTTTACAGAAATTTGTTCACATATTTGTTATCCCGAAATACGGAATTAAATTGCTCCCTTTTATTAGGAGAATCTTTATCAATAATAAAAAAAATTTATCTGAATTTATGACTAAAACTGCTCAATCAGTATGGGAAAACTGTTTGTCCTTTATAAAAGACAATATTCAAGATCAGGCATACAAAACCTGGTTTGAACCAATCAAATCAGTTGAGCTAACCGACAACGCGTTATATATTCAGGTTCCAAGTAAATTTTTCTACGAATGGCTCGAAGAGCATTATGTAAAATTATTGAAAGTTGCGCTTACCAAAGAACTGGGAAAAAACGCAAAGTTACTCTATAAAATTAAAATGGAAAACACTTATGGAAACAAACAGCCGTTTACCGAGCAGCTGCCAAGTTCCAACAGAGTGCCAATGAAACCACAAGAAGTGGATGCTCCGTTTAAAAACCTTAATCCGGAACTTAAAAATCCGTTTGTAATTCCTGGGATTAGAAATTTAAAAATTGAATCGCAATTAAACTCGAATTACAGTTTTGACAATTTTCTTGAAGGAGACTCAAACCGCCTGGCCCGTTCTGCAGGTATGGCTGTTGCCAATAAACCAGGAGGAACATCTTTTAATCCTTTATTGATTTTCGGCGGGGTTGGTCTAGGCAAAACACACTTAGCACATGCTATTGGTGTTGAAGTAAAAGATAAATATCCGGAAAAGACCGTTTTATATATTTCTGCAGAGATTTTCACCCAACAATATATTGATTCCGTAAAAAAGAACAATCGTAATGATTTCATTCATTTTTACCAGTTAATTGACGTTTTAATTATTGATGACGTTCAGTTTTTATCAGGAAAATCAGGTACTCAGGATGTGTTTTTCCATATTTTCAACTATTTACACCAAAACGGAAAACAGGTAATTCTAACTTCTGACAAAGCTCCTGTTGACATGCAGGATATCGAACAGCGTTTGTTATCCCGTTTCAAATGGGGATTATCTGCCGAATTGCATCAGCCAGATTATGAAACCCGTATTTCGATCTTAAAAAACATTCTTTACCGTGATGGTGTCGAAATGCCCGAAGACATCCTTGAATATGTTGCCCGTAACATCAAATCCAATGTGAGAGAACTTGAAGGAGCTATTATTTCATTAATTGCTCAATCTTCTTTTAACAAAAAAGAAGTAACAATTGAGTTAGCTAAAAGCGTTGTAGAGAAATTTGTTAAAAATGTAAAGAGAGAAATCTCTATTGATTATATTCAAAAAATCGTGTCTGATTATTTTCAGTTGGATATTGAAACCCTTCAGTCAAAAACCAGAAAAAGACACGTGGTCCAGGCCAGACAATTGGCTATGTTTTTTGCAAAGAAATTCACAAAAGCTTCTTTGGCAAATATTGGCTCTCAAATTGGAGATCGCGATCATGCTACCGTATTACATGCTTGTAAAACAGTTGATAATTTAGTTTCTACAGACAAACAATTCAAAAAATTTGTCGAAGACATCAACAAAAAATTAACGCTATAAACGCGCATCATGCCAGTAAAAATTTTAATGGTTTGTTTGGGAAATATCTGCAGATCGCCTTTAGCCGAAGGCATTTTAGCATCCAAATTGCCAAAAGAAAATTTTATAGTTGATTCAGCAGGAACCGGCTCCTGGCATGTGGGTCATTCCCCTGATAAAAGATCAATTGCTGTTGCCCAAAAAAATGGTTTATGCATTGACCATCAAAAAGGAAGACAATTCAAGACTTCTGATTTTGATGAATTTGACTATATCTACGTAATGGATAATTCAAATTACAGGGACATCATGCACCTTGCCAAAACTCCGGAACACAAAAGCAAAGTGAATCTGATTCTAAATGAATTATTTCCAGACGAAAATGTCGACGTTCCAGATCCTTATTACGGAGCCGTTAACGGATTTGACAATGTCTATCAGATGTTGGATGAAGTTGCTGAAATAATAGCCCAAAAACTTATCAAAAAACACTCTTAATTTACTTTTTCAATTATTAATTACTACATTAATTGAAAAAGTATTTTATTTTATAATCTATACTTAACATATGAAACTTCCTGGAAAATTATATTTAATTCCAACAACCATGGGCGAAAGCGACCCTATGGACGTTTTACCACAAACCGTAAAAAGAAGTATTGAATTAATAGATTATTATATTGTTGAAAATGATAAAACAGCCAGGAAATCTATAAAAGCAGTTTTACCACAGAAAAAACAATCCGATTTAGTCCTTTTTACATTAAATAAAAGAACTGAAGCGAGCGAACATTTAGACTTCATAAAACCTTTATTAGAAGGAAAAAATATGGGCTTAATGAGTGAAGCCGGCTGTCCCGGGGTTGCTGATCCCGGAGCTGTGATTGTAAAACTGGCACATGAAAAAGGTATTCAGGTTGTGCCTTTAGTTGGTCCTTCTTCTATTCTATTGGCTATGATGGCTTCTGGAATGAACGGACAGAGTTTTACTTTCAACGGTTATCTGCCAATTGATAAAGATGAAAAGAAATCGGCATTAAAATATTTTGAAAAATTATCTCAGGATAAAAACCAATCACAGATTTTTATTGAGACACCTTATAGAAATAATAAACTGATTGAAGATCTTTTGCAGATTTTAAATCCTTCAACACATCTGTGTATTGCTACTGATATTACGTTGCCGACGGAATTCATCAAAACCATGAAAGTTTCAGATTGGAAGAAGTTGAAAATTGACATTGATAAACGTCCTGCAATTTTTATTATTCATAAAATGTAAACTAACTTCAAACAATTCATCTATGAAAAAGTTTTTAATTATGATTTTAATTTGCAGCCTCCAAAATGTATTTTCTCAATCAAAGAAGACCGAAAAAAAGATTCCTGAAGATGAAAATACAATTTATAATACAGCTGGTTTAGATGAGCAACCTCAATTTCCTGGAGGATATGATGCTCTTCAAAAATTTCTGAATACGAACTTTACTCCACCAAAAGATCAAACAACATTAAAAGGAAAGATATACACCACTTTTATTGTTGAAAAAGATGGCTCATTAAGTGACATCAAAGTACTAAGAGATCTCGGTTTTGGTACTAAGGAAGAAGCGATTCGGGTTCTAAATAATTCCCCTAAATGGACTCCCGGAAAACAAAATGGTAAATTAGTCCGAGTTCTGTTTTCTGCACCTATTCTTGTAAACAATCCTATAAAATAAAATTATCTAGCCAACTAATTTACATCTAATTCACTCACAAGTTTCTTATCAAAAAACTTCTCTATGAGTAAACTCCCAAATGTAACCACAAGCATTTTTACAGTAATGTCAAAAATGGCAGCTGAATACAATGCCATAAATCTTTCTCAGGGATTTCCAAATTTTCCTGTTGATGAAAGACTAACAGACATTATAGCGAGATTGGCAAAGGAAAATGTGCATCAATATACACCAATGGCTGGCTTTCCACCATTAATGAATAAGATTGCGAAATTAGTTCTGAATTCTTATAACAGAATTATAAATCCTGATACCGAACTTCTAGTTACAACTGGTGCCACTCAGGGAATTTTTACTACTATATTGGCTTTAGTAAAAGAAAAAGATGAAGTCATTATTCTGGATCCAAGCTATGACTCTTATGAATCTCCCGTTTTACTTTGCAAAGCTAAGCCAGTCCGCGTAGCATTAAATGACGACTATACACCAAATTGGGAAAAGATAGAAAAAGCCTGTTCTGGAAAAAGCAGCATGATGATTATCAACAATCCGCATAATCCAACGGGAAAAATCCTGACCGAAGCAGATTTTGTACAGCTAAAAAATCTTCTTGAAAAATATCCCGATATTATTGTTTTGTCAGATGAAGTTTACGAATACATCACTTTCGAAGAAAAGCATATTTCAGCACATACCAAAAGTTTCCTTTTAGACCGCTGCATAATGGTTTCTTCTTTCGGAAAATCATTTCATATTACCGGTTGGAAAATTGGTTACACCATTGCCCCTGAATATCTGATGAAAGAAATCAAAAAAGTCCATCAGTTTTTGGTTTTTAGCGTTAACAGTATTTCACAAGCTGCAATAAGTGAATATTTAGATATAGTGGATGTCAATTTACTTGGGAAATTCTATCAGGAAAAACGGGATTATTTTCAAAAACTGCTTCAAAACAGCCGATTTGAATTAAAACCCTGTGAAGGAACTTATTTTCAGGTTGCTTCCTATGCTGCAATTTCAAACGACGATGATGTCACTTTTTGCAAAAAACTAATCACAAATCATGGTGTTGCCGCAATTCCAATTTCAACCTTCTATTCGGATCATAAAGACCATAAATTAATACGCTTTTGCTTCGCAAAAGATAACTTCACTCTCGAATCAGCAGCAAAAAAAATATGCCTAATATGAAGTTTTTCAAAAATTTATAACAATATTATGCATGCATCCTATTTAAATTAATTAATTTTGTAAAATAAAAAAAGTATGAGCTATACAGATAAAATGTTAAGGGACGATGCTTTAAAAGGTAAAGTCATTGTAGTTACAGGCGGCGGAAGCGGTTTAGGAAAAGCAATGACCAAATATTTTTTAGAATTGGGAGCTCAGGTAGCGATTACTTCCAGGGATTTAGAAAAGCTAAAAACGACTGCTGCAGAGCTGGAAGCTGAAACCGGGGGGAAATGTTTACCGCTTCAATGTGATGTTCGGCATTATGAAGAAGTCGAAAATATGCTTCAGCAAGTCTTAAAATCTTTTGGAAAAGTAGATGTTCTTTTAAATAATGCAGCCGGAAATTTCATTTCCCCAACAGAACGTTTGTCTGCTAATGCATTTGACACTGTTATAGATATCGTATTAAAAGGTACTAAAAACTGCACACTGGCTTTTGGAAAACACTGGATAGACAGCAAACAATCTGCAACGATTTTAAATATTGTAACGACTTATGCCTGGACAGGATCGGCTTATGTGGTACCAAGCGCTACGGCAAAAGCAGGAGTTTTGGCCATGACCAGAAGTCTGGCTGTAGAATGGGCAAAATACGGAATCCGTTCTAATGCGATTGCTCCGGGACCTTTCCCGACTAAAGGTGCATGGGACAGATTATTACCTGGAGATTTGGCAGAGAAATTTGATATGGCCAAAAAAGTACCTTTAAAACGTGTTGGCGACCATCAGGAACTGGCAAATCTGGCAGCCTATCTGGTATCTGATTTTTCAGCTTATGTAAACGGAGATGTTATTACAATTGATGGGGGCGAATGGCTAAAAGGTGCAGGACAATTCAACTTATTAGAAGCAATTCCTGAAGAACTTTGGGATCAGCTTGAAATGATGATAAAAGCAAAAAAGAATAAATAATTACAAGTGCTTACTAAATTCAGAATATTTTATAAAAACTATACTGATTGCACGAAATCCCGAAGGTTTTTACTTTCGGGATTTTTTTATATTTTTCATCATATAAGCAATATAATTTCAGTTAAGTAGCATTTTATTTAAACATTTTACAGCTTAAATTTACTAATGTTACTTATATGGTTAAATTATTTTAAATGTATAGCGATTCAGTTAAATTATTATTTTTGCGAAACAATTTATAACATCAAAATTTATGCTAATTATTGGAATTGCAGGAGGAACAGGAAGCGGAAAAACAACTGTAGTACATCAAATCATGAATGAATTACCAGGCACTGAAGTAGGTGTAATTTCTCAGGATTCATACTATAAAGAAACCCATAATTTGTCTTTTGATGAAAGAGCCTTAATCAATTTTGATCATCCACGCGCTATTGATTTTGAGTTGCTGGTAAAACACCTTAAAGCATTAAAAGCAGGCGAAACCATAGATCAGCCGGTTTATTCTTTTATTCAGCATAACAGGACAGACGACACCGTTTCTACTCACCCCAGAAAAGTAATGATTGTTGAAGGGATTTTAATTTTGACCAATCCTGAATTACGGGATATGTTCGATATCAAAATCTTCGTTCATGCCGATTCTGATGAAAGATTAATTCGTCGTTTAAAGAGAGATATTTCAGAACGCGGGCGTGATATAGACGAAGTTTTAAACCGCTACCAAAACACCTTAAAACCTATGCATGAGCAATTTATAGAGCCATCAAAAGCATTTGCCGACATTATAATTCCAAACGATAAATACAATACCGTAGCAATTGATGTAGTTCGTGCCGTAATTAATCAGCGAATTTCATAATTTTTATCGTAAATTTATTCCATAAAAATAAGGAGCTATTTCCCGCTATCCGTTTCAATCTTTTGTGCCGAACACCGGCACAAAAGGATTTTCACTTCTATCGGGGCTAAAAGTAAAAACTAAAATGAAAAATCCGTACAAAGATAAATCCTGGTTCAGATTCCTAAGCAATAAATATGTTTGGGTCTTGCTGTTTTTTATAGTATGGATGCTATTTTTAGATAATTACTCTTATTTCGACCATCGCTTTTTAAACGATCAGATTAATGAGCTTAAAGACAATAAAACCTATTATCAGGAAGAAATAAAAAAAGATCAGGAACAGATTAAACAGCTCAAAAATCCTGAACAGATAGAGAAATACGCCCGAGAAAAGTATTTCATGAAAAAAGACAGCGAAGACATATACATTATCAAATTTGAAGGCGATACAATTCAGGAAAAAGAATAATTAGAAACACAAAATGGCTACTACCCTATTCGACGATTTTACTCCGATTTCATCCAAACAGTGGAAACAAAAAATTCAGTTTGAACTGGATGGTGCCGATTACAACAAAACCGTAATCTGGAATTCTCCGGAGGACATTCAGGTAAAACCATTTTATCATTACGACGAAGATTATAAAACTGCTGAAGTAAAAACGCAGGCTTCCAATTTCAAAATCTGCCAAAATATATTTGTTTACGATGTTGAAAAATCCATTCAAAGAGCTTTAAACTCTCTTGACAGAGGCGCTGAAAGCTTACGTTTTACCATTCAAAATGAAAAAATCGATATTCAAAAATTATTAGAAAACCTTCCTTTAGAAAACCGAATCGTTTACTTTAATTTCAATTTCATTTCAATCGATTTCGTAAAAATACTGGATACTATTTCCATTCAAAAAAAAGCTGTTTTTTATTGCAATTTAGATCCAATTGGGCATTTAGCCCGAGAAGGAAACTGGTTTGTGTCATATGATAAAAATAATTTTGAAACCCTAAAAAACATCTCAAAAGCCACGACAAATCTTTCTTTACTAAGTGTCGATTCAGGCCTATACCAAAATGCCGGAGCCAATATAACCCAGCAAATCGCTTATAGTCTTGCACATGCAAATGAATACCTGAATCTCTTTCCTAACTTAAAGAAACCAATTGTCTTTCAGACGGCTGTAGGAACAAATTATTTCTTTGAAATAGCAAAACTCCGTGCGCTGCGAATGCTTTTCAAATTAATTGCTTCCGAATACAATCCTGATTTAGATTGTCATTTATTGGTTACTCCAACGAAACGAAATAAAACCATATACGATTATAATGTCAACATGCTTCGCACCACGACAGAATGCATGTCGGCAATATTAGGAGGTGCTGATGCTGTTGCCAATTTGCCTTACGATTCTTTGTACCATAAAGACAATGAATTTGGCGACCGACTGGCAAGAAATCAATTACTGATTTTAAAACACGAAAGCTATTTTGATAAAGTGGATAATCCTGCTGATGGCAGTTATTATATCGAAAGTTTAACTATTCAACTTGCCGAAAAAAGTCTCGCCCTATTTAAGGATATTGAATCCAATGGAGGTTTTTTAAAACTTTTGAATGATGGTACTATCAAAAAGAAAATTCAGGAAAGTGCCAATAAAGAGCAGGAATTATTCGATACTCAAAAAGAAGTTTTATTAGGCACGAATAAATATCCAAACCCTGAAGACAAAATGAAACATGATTTAGAACTGTTTCCTTTTGTAAAAATAAAACCCAGAAAAACATTGATTACGCCTATAATTGAAAAAAGATTAGCAGAAAAACTGGAACAGGAACGTTTAGAACAAGAGTAATCTTTTTCAAAGTAGTTATAAATTGCTAAAAGAGCATTTCAATGATAAGAAAAGATCTTAAACATATAAAATTACAATTCAAAAGTGAAGAATCTGATGAAAAATCCCATGATTCAGAATTAACGATTGATCACTTTACTACAGCAGAAGGAATCGAAATCAAAAAAAGCTATTCTGAAAAAGATATTGAGGAATTAGAGTTTTTAGATTTTGGAGCAGGTTTTGCACCAAATCTCCGTGGTCCCTATGCAACCATGTATGTACAAAAACCTTGGACCATTCGACAATATGCAGGATTTTCAACTGCAGAAGAAAGCAATGCTTTTTACAGAAGAAATTTAGCAGCGGGTCAAAAAGGTTTGTCTATTGCATTTGATTTACCAACACATCGGGGCTACGACTCCGATCATGAAAGAGTTGTGGGAGATGTTGGAAAAGCAGGTGTTGCTATTGATTCTGTTGAAGATATGAAAGTACTTTTTGACCAGATTCCATTAGATGAAATGTCAGTATCCATGACCATGAATGGTGCTGTTTTACCCATTATGGCTTTTTATATCGTTGCTGCAGAAGAACAAGGAGTTACGACTGAAAAACTTTCAGGAACCATACAGAATGACATTTTAAAAGAGTTTATGGTTCGTAATACCTACATCTATCCGCCAACACCTTCAATGAAAATTATTGCCGATATTTTTGAATTCACAAGCAAAAAAATGCCAAGATTCAATTCTATTTCAATTTCGGGATACCACATGCAGGAAGCGGGCGCAACGGCTCATATCGAACTGGCTTATACGCTGGCAGATGGCTTAGAATATATCAGAACCGGACTATCAACAGGTATGACCATTGATGAATTTGCACCGAGATTATCATTTTTCTGGGCAATTGGTATGAACCATTTTATGGAAATTGCCAAAATGAGAGCCGGAAGGATGATTTGGGCAAAATTGGTAAAACAATTTAATCCCAAAAGTGATAAATCATTAATTTTAAGAACACATTGCCAGACAAGCGGATGGAGTTTAACGGAACAGGATCCTTTTAACAATGTAACCCGAACTTGCATTGAAGCCTCGGCTGCTGCCTTTGGAGGAACCCAATCCTTACATACAAATGCTTTGGATGAAGCAATTGCTTTACCAACGGACTTTTCTGCCAGAATTGCACGAAACACTCAGATTTTTTTACAGGAAGAGACTAAAATTACCAAAACAGTCGATCCCTGGGCAGGAAGTTACTATGTGGAAAGCCTGACCAATGAAATGGTTGAAAAAACATGGAAGCTTATTGAAGAGGTAGAAGAATTAGGTGGCATGGCAAAAGCCATTGAAACCGGAATTCCTAAACTTAGAATTGAAGAGGCCGCTGCAAGAAAACAAGCAAGAATAGACAGCGGGCAGGATATTATTGTAGGTGTAAATAAATTTAGGTTAGAAAAAGAAGATCCTTTGCATATTTTAGATATTGACAATCAAACTGTACGAAAACAACAAATTGAAAGGCTTCAAGAAATAAAATCAACCCGAAATACGGAAAAAGTAAACCAATCACTTGAAAAATTAATTCATTGTGCTAAAACCGGGCACGGAAATTTACTCGAAATTGCTATTGAAGCTGCCAGAAACAGAGCAACTTTAGGCGAAATCAGTGATGCTCTCGAAAGTGTTTTTGGCAGGTTCAAAGCACAAATAAAATCTGTTAGTGGTGTGTATAGTGCAGCAATGAAAAACGATGAAAATTTTGAAAAAGCAAAGCAGCTTGCTGACACTTTTGCAAAACAAGAAGGCAGACGTCCAAGAATCATGATTGCCAAAATGGGGCAGGACGGGCATGACAGGGGCGCAAAAGTAGTGGCAACAGGTTATGCCGATGTAGGTTTTGATGTTGATATTGGTCCTTTATTTCAAACACCTGCAGAAGCCGCAAAACAAGCTGTTGAAAATGACGTCCATATCTTAGGTATTTCGTCATTGGCTGCGGGTCATAAAACATTAGTTCCACAAGTTATTAAAGAGTTAAAAAAACATGGCCGTGAAGACATTATGGTTATTGTTGGCGGGGTAATTCCTTCGCAGGACTATCAATATTTATTCGATGCAGGAGCAATTGCTATTTTTGGACCCGGTACAAAAATTAGTGAGGCAGCTATAAAGATCTTAGAAATATTAATAGATTAAAAAGTAGATTGCATAAAAAATCCCGAATTTTATCGGGATTTTATTTTTAATACTTAGTCGTTAATTGTTGCGTTACTATCTGCCTCAATATAAGAGAGATCATAACCTCCAAATGCTTTCATGTAACTTCTCAAAGAGGTTCCATAAGCATCTCTAAAATGTCTGTTCCCTTTGTTTTTGAAAAAGTTCTTTACAGAACCAGCACCTCCTAAATGGGCTGCTGCTAAAATTCCCGACTCGGTAATTTCAATTCCGTTAATGATTTTTCCTTCATACTTTTCAATCTCCCTGCGTAAAATCCATTTGTTTTTAGATAACAAAGCAATAAACGCTTTTTCCTGTAAGGCTGGATTTTTTAAAAAATCTTTGTTACTGTGAACACCTACAGATCTTAGGGTTTTAGAACCAAATTGGTATTTTCCCATATAGCCAATTGAATTTACTTTTCGGTATTTTCCCTGTGATTCTTTAAAAGCAATTGCTTCTTTAAAGCCAATTAGCCGATTTCCGGTAAATGGTGCATTTAATTTTGTTTGTGATGGATAATCATCTTTGTCAAGAGATGGAAATAAGTATTCCGATCCATCTGTTTTTTCTGTATAAAACCAAGGTTTGGTTTCCAGATTAAAGGGTTTGAAACCCAAAGTTAAAAATGTAATAATAACGATTAAACTAGTGTAATAATACCATTTCTTTATCATAAATTGTTTTTCTTCAAAACGCTGTCACCTTTTTGAAATTTCTACGGCGCAAAGATAATAAAACAAAAATAACACTGTAAATCAGCAATTTACGGTTTTTAAAAATAAATCAGATGTGCTTTAAGCCCTTTATTGGCGGTATATTCAAGCGTTGGCGCCGGAATTTTAATTGTGTTAAAAACAGAAAAAACAGTTTTCAAAAAGTGCGATTTTGTGTTAATTTTAGCTAAATCAACATCAAAAGAAAGATAAATCTGACGAAATTTTTCCAGATTTTGGGATGAAACGAAATTTTCGTTTTTATTGTTCCCTGATAACATTCCATCGGCTCCATATCCAAAAGCAACATTTAACCACTTCGGAATTTTTGATTCATTAGCAAAAGAATGCAGGTTTACTGAAAGCCAATAAGTCTGTCCATTATAATCTTTTAAAATTTGTTCATTAAGTGATTTTCCAAGTTTATTTGGATTTTGATGTGCATATTGGGTAGTATGAAAAGAAAATTTAGGTGTAATTCGCTGTTCTTTCCAAAGTAATTCCTGAGAAACATACAATGCAGTTCCAGTTGCATTAGCAATTAAATCACCTGGAGATGCACCCCACTCGGCAGAATAGCCGTCTAAAACTTCAACAGCAGTAAGAAAAACGAAGCCAATACCAGCTCCATAAATCAATTGATTTTTAGAACTGGCACCACTCCAATTCAGGGCTTCAGCACCAAATCTTCCTAAATGATAAGCCGAATAAAAGTGTCCAACTTTATCCATTTGGAGCCATTCATCATTATCATTTATAAAATGAAAATCGGATTTGGCATAATCGGCATACCAAATCTGATTCAAACCAACTAATGTTGCAGAAGCCAAAGCAGCTTCAGTTATGATAACTGTATTTTGCCTTTTTACATTTAAAGTATCAGAAGGCTTAAAAAAATTATCGATTTTATCCTGAGCTTCAGCAGACTGAATACACAAAACGAATAAAATCGATAAAAATAAATAAATTTTAAAATTCAAAACTATCTTGTTACGCCCTGACTGGCAATCCAGTCTGAATATTTTTTTGCATTTTTCATGTGCTCCTCATAACTTGAAGCAAATTCATGATAACCAAAACGGTCTGTACTGGCGCAAAAATAAACATAATCGTGTTTCTCAGGATTTAAAACCGCTTCAACAGCAGTAATGTCAGGCATCGCAATTGGTCCCGGAGGCAATCCGATATTTATATAAGTATTATACGGAGACCTCATAATCAGGTCATTATAAAAAACCCTTTTTATGACCTGATCAAAATTATTATCACGCAATTTCAAAGCATAAATCACAGTTGGATCAGCTTGTAAAGGCATTTCTAGACGTAAACGGTTTAAATAAACTCCCGCAATACGAGGTCTTTCATCTTTTTTTACTGATTCTTTGTGTACAATAGAAGCCAAAATAGTAGCCTGAACTGGTGTTAATCCTTGTTTTTTAGCTTTTTCAATTCTTTCTGGAGTCCAGAAATTGTGATATTCCTTGATCATTTTATCACGGAATTTCACTGCAGAGGTATTCCAGTACACTTCATAAGTATTTGGAATAAACATAGCAAAAACATTCTCTTCATTAAAGCCATTTTCTTTTAAGAAAGTAGAATCTTTAATTGCTTTCAGTAATGATAAACTATCTGCTTCTATTTGAGAGCCTATTCTTCCTGCAAAATTCTCTAAACGTTCCTGATTATTAAAAGCCAATTTAACCGGAACATTAGAACGCATTGCACGAACCAAATCAATATTATTCATGTCCTTTTTAAGTAAAAAACGACCTGACTTTACATTTTCAGGATAGCTGCGCTTATTGGCAACCATTTCAAAATTATCGAAATTCTTAATATAAGGTTCTAATATTTTTTTTACATCTGCATAAGTAGCATCTGTGGGAACATATACGTAAAGTTCTTTTTCTTCAAATTTTGTATTGGCACTAAAAATTCTGCTAATTAGTATAAATCCGTAAATCATTAAAACTGAAATAATAGCTACGGCAACTATCGTGATAATCTTTTTTAATTTCAAAGTCTAAAATTTAAATTTGTTTGTTAATCAACTGAAAAATTGCCTCGTCCTGATATTGTCCATTTAGCAAGATCCAATCTTTTTTAATTCCTGTTTGCTCAAAGCCAAATTTAGTAAAAAGAGCTATACTTGCTACATTTCTTACACTAATATTTGCATACAATTGATGTAAATTTAAATTGTAAAAAGAATACTTTATTAATAACTCTAAAGCCTCAGAACCAACGTTTTGCTTTCTATTTTCCCTATTTTGAATTACAATACCAACTCCTGCCCTGTTATTTTTAGGGTCAAATTCAAATAAATCAATCAAACCAATAGCCGGAAAATCTTCATCCTGGCAAATCGCCAGACGCAATTGTTTGGCTTCATAAATATCCTGGTGTGCATTTTCGAGATATTGACGCACAAGAAAACGGCTATATGGAGTTTGCGTATTACTAACCTCCCAAATGCTCTGATCATTTTCCATAGCATACACGAATTCTAAATCATTAGGCTCTAAAGCACGCAGGTAAATATTTTTCCCTTTGAGAGTTATCATTACGACTTTATATTTTTTGAAAATTAAATTTCTATTGTTCCTTTAAAAACAAACTTCGCAGGACCTATTAAAAAAACATTCGTAAAATGTTCTCCTAATTTATCAAAGGAAACGGCTAATTTTCCTCCTTCAACATTTATATCAATTGAAGTTTTATCCGTTTGTCCGGTTGCATTCATGGCAATTGCAACAGCTGTTGCGCCTGTTCCGCAAGCTAAGGTTTCATCTTCCACACCTCTTTCATAAGTACGAAGTGAAAACTCAGAATCACTTATTTTTTTGACGAAATTGATATTGCTTCCTTTTGGTCCGTACAATTCTCCGTAACGAATAGCAGATCCGTTTTCCTTTACATTATAATGTTCCAAATCATCTACAATTTGCACATGGTGAGGCGAACCTGTATTTAAAAAAGTATAGGAATCTTTCTTTTGAACTTCATCAACATCAATCATCTGTAAAGAAACAATTGATTCTTTATTAACAGTTGCATGGTGTAATCCATCTGTAGCGATAAAAGTAGTTTTATCCTGAATAACACCTAATTGATTGGCAAATGCTACAAGGCAACGACCTCCGTTTCCACACATTGAACTTTCGTTTCCATCTGAATTATAATACACCATTTTGAAATCGGTTTCAACGTCATTTTCGAGTAAAATAAGCCCGTCAGCTCCAATTCCGAAGCGTCTGTCACATAAGCGTTCAACAAGTTTTACATCGTTTTTGGGAAAGAAATCTGAACGGTTATCAATCATTACAAAATCATTTCCTGTACCCTGATATTTATAAAATTCTATTTGCATTTTTTAGTTGTTAGAAGTACAAAAGTACGAACTATTAATTAATGAAATGTTAATCAATGTTAAAGAGCGTTAAACCGTTTTCCAAAATATTTTTTTGCTTTAATTTTACAGTAGTAACTTAAACATAAATCCTAATTATGAAAAGATTTTCAAGCTTATTTCTAGTGTCATTATTAAGTGGTGCCACTACTCTTGGTGCTTACAAATTATTATTTGACGGCAGCAATTCTTTATTGGGAAGAGAAAATCCTATTGTTACTCTTGCCCCGAATTCGTTTAACAGAAATGTTGGTCTTGCTGCTGAGACAGTAGATTTTACTGAAGCTGCTGATAAAACAATTCACACTGTTGTTCACGTTAAAAATGTTTCCCGAAGAACTGTTAGTAATCCTATGCTGGAATTTTTCTACGGTTATGGAGGACAGCAACAACAAGAACAGGTTGGAACCGGTTCAGGAGTTATTATTTCTGAGGATGGTTATATCGTAACCAACAATCACGTTATTAAGGATGCAACCGAAATTGAAATTACATTAAACAATAAAAAGTCATATAAAGCAAAATTAATTGGAACAGATTCTAAGATGGATATTGCTTTATTGAAAATTGATGCTGGGGAAAAATTACCATATACTGCTTTTGCTAATTCTGATAGCGTCAAAGTTGGGGAGTGGGTTTTGGCCGTTGGTAATCCTTATAACTTGACTTCTACTGTTACAGCCGGGATTGTTTCGGCGAAAGCCAGAAATTTAGACAATAGCGGAATCCAGTCCTTTATTCAGACCGATGCCGCCGTAAACCCTGGTAACAGTGGTGGAGCATTGGTAAATACACGTGGCGAATTAATCGGAATTAATACTATGATTACTTCAATGACAGGATCTTATGTTGGATATTCTTTTGCAGTTCCATCAAACAATGCACGCAAAATTGTTGAAGATATAATGGAATTCGGAAATGTACAAAGAGGAATTTTAGGAGTTGAAGGCGGCGAATTAAACAGTAATGCTTCAAAAGAATTAGGTGTTTCTGAAACACAGGGTTTCTACATCAATAAAGTTACCCCTAAATCAGGTGCTCAAAAGGCTGGCCTTACAAAAGGTGACATTATTGTTAAATTAGACAATCAGAATATTTCGACATTTGCAGATCTTTCCGGATACATTAATACCAAAAGACCTAACGATGTTGTACAGGTAACTTATATAAGAGAAGGAAAATCCAAAACAGCCTCAGTAACACTAAGTAAAAATGAATTTTTCAGTACCGAATTTAAAGGAATTGAGTTAGAAAATATTGACGCTGTCGACAAAAAGAAATTCAAAATTGATTATGGTGTAAAAATCAAAAACATTACAAACGAAAATTTGATGCAATATCAAAACGAATTGCAAGGCAATATTATTTTAAGTATTGATAATATTAAGGCAACCAATGTTGAAACAGTTTCTAAGCTTTTAAATAAAAAAGACGAAGGTCAAAGTGTCAGAATTGAAATGATCAATAAAAACGGAGAAATCTTTAGAATTATCATTTAAAAAATCTCATTTTAAAGCTTTCAAACTGAATACTAAATACTTTAAAGCCATCTTAAAAATTAAGGTGGCTTTTTTGTTCTTTAAAGCATCAGATTTTTTGGTGTTTTATTTTAAATTGGAAGTACAGTTGTACTTTTTACTTCAGAAATTACAAAAACAGTATTAATTAAAGACACTTCAGGTAAAACTGATAATTTCTTTTGATGAAAATGATGGTAGCTTTCCATATCCGGAATGATAATCTTAAGCATATAATCAAAATTTCCTGAAACATAATTGCATTCTACAACTTCAGGCATATTCAAAATTGACTGGTTAAAACCTTCAGAGGTATCATACGTCTGTTTTGTTAAGGTTACCTGACAATAAACAGTTAGATTATTACCTAGTTTTTTCTTATTTAAAATCGAAACATATTTCTCTATAACACCTTCTTTTTCAAGACGTTTAACTCTATCATGAACAGGCGTTAATGACAAATTTATTTTATTTGCAATGTCTTTTAACGTGTAATGGGCATTTTCCTGTAAAAGACGTAAGATTTTCTTATCAATTTCATCCAGAGCCATAATAAAAAGGTTTAGTGTATTTAATTAAAATCAGTCATTTTTTCTTTTTGAGGAAACAAAAAGGAATTCAAACAGAATATTTTACTGTAAAAATATAAAATAAAATAATATTTTCTTATTTAAAACTTAATCCCCAATAATATATTCTCTATTGATAAATTTGTAACATAAACTCAATAGAAAACATAAAATATAACAAAAAATGATAATAGGTGTTCCAAAAGAAATTAAGAATAATGAAAACCGTGTAGCTTTAACTCCTGCCGGTGTTTCTGAAATGAAAAAACACGGACACACAGTTTATGTTCAGTCCACTGCAGGTCTGGGAAGTGGTTTCAGCGATGAAGAATATGAAAATGCGGGCGCAGTTGTTTTACCAACAATCGAAGACGTTTATGCTATTGCTGAAATGATTATAAAAGTTAAAGAACCAATTGCTTCTGAATATCCCTTAATTAAAAAAGATCAATTGCTTTTCACTTACTTTCACTTTGCTTCATCAGAAGAGTTAACTCACGCCATGCTTGAAAAAGGAGCTGTATGTTTAGCTTATGAAACCGTTGAAAAAACCGACAGAAGTTTACCTTTATTAGTACCAATGTCAGAAGTTGCTGGTCGTATGGCGATTCAGCAAGGTGCTAAATACCTTGAAAAACCGCTAAAAGGAAGAGGAATTCTTTTAGGAGGTGTTCCGGGTGTGCCACCTGCAAAAGTATTAGTTTTAGGAGGTGGAATTGTTGGAACTCAGGCTGCAAAAATGGCTGCAGGCTTAGGAGCTCAGGTAACTATTATGGATTTAAGCTTGCCACGTTTGCGTCAACTTGATGACATCATGCCTGCGAATGTAAATACAGAAATGTCAAATCATTACAATATTACAAAAGCAATTAAAGATGCCGATTTAATTGTGGGAGCAGTTTTAATTCCGGGAGCAAAAGCACCACATTTAATCACACGTGATATGCTTAAATTGATGCGTCCAGGAACTGTTGTTGTTGACGTTGCTGTAGATCAGGGCGGATGTATCGAAACATGTACTCCAACAACACATGAAAATCCAACTTTTATTATTGATGATATTGTTCATTACTGTGTGGCTAATATGCCGGGAGCAGTTCCTTATACATCTACTTTAGCTTTAACTAATGCTACTTTGCCTTACGCAGTACAACTAGCTAACAAAGGATGGCAAAAAGCTTGTAATGAAAACGAAGAATTAAAAAAGGGATTAAACATTGCTAACGGAAAAATTCTTTACAAAGGAGTTGCCGAAGCATGGAATCTTCCTTACAATGAAGAATTGGAGCTAGCAAATTCATAGTTATTATTTATATAGTGTTTACTAATAACACTAAAAAATGCTTTTCAACAATGAAAAGCATTTTTTCTTTGCATAAAATCCCTACCTCAAAAGATCAGGTTTAAAATATAATTCAGAAATTTACTTCTCATTCAGTATCTCCTGCATTACTTTTGCTTCGGTCCCGTTAGGAAAAGTAACTTTTATTTTTTGAGCAATAGTTGGAGCAATCTCAGTAATCGCCTTTTTATCATAAGATTCTCCCTTTTTAATATGCCAGCCATAAAAAATCGCTGGTACATGAGTATCATAAGTATAAGCCGTTCCATGTGAAGTACCAGTTGGCAAATATTCAATAACACCAGACTTACCAATTACAACTATATCCCCGTCCTGTGTTACATCATACCCTTTCGCCACAAAATTCAAATAATAATCGTTTCCTGAATTAGCCAAAATTTCTTCTTCAGTATATACTTTTTTAACCTGTGGTAACGAAATCAAAAATTCTTTGAATGCCTGTTTTACCTTTACTAAATCTAATCCCTTGTCTTTAATAATCTGTTTATTAAAAAAGATATTAAAATTAGAATAGTTCAAAAGTAAATCTACTCCAAATGTTTTCACTGAGAAATCCTGTAAATTCTTTCTGAAATCTTTTGACGGATAATTATCAACATCATACTTCCGGTCTTTCAAATAAATAACATTTTCTGCACCAGCATGATCTGCGGTTAAAAAGAGCAGATAATTATTTTTTCCTACTGTTTTATCCAGATAAGTTAAAAAATCGGCTATTGTTTGGTCTAATCTCAAATAAGTATCCTGAAGCTCCATGGAACGTGGCCCTAATAAATGCCCAACATAATCAGTAGATGAGAAACTCACCGTTAAAAAATCAGTGATATTATCTTTTCCTAACTCTTCTTTTTCAATAGCCTTTTTAGCAAAATCAGCTAACAAATCATTTCCAAAAGGTGTAGATCTCAAAATTCCTGCATCATTCTTTTCGTACATCGTTTTTAAATCATATGGAAAAACAGGTGCTGAACTACCATATAACTTACCTTCATAAGGATTATCGTCGGGAAGACTTTCATTATATGTTGAAGCTGGCTTATACAAATCCCAACCTTTATTAATGTATTTCAGGTAGTTTTTTTCAGTATTAAATTCTGAAACCCAATCCGGTAGTTTATTTCCATAAAAAGTGCTTGAAATAAAAGATCCTGTTTTACTATACCAAAAAGCCCAATTAGCAAAATGCCCTGCTGGCAAAATTGCACCACGGTCTTTAAGACTTATTCCAATCACTTTTCCTTCAAAATTTGTCGCCATTCTAACTTCGTCAGTGATAGTGGTACTTTGGAGATTTTTTGGAGACATCTCACCTTCATCTGCAGTTCCTTCACCAACAGTTTTTACCGAAGTGTCTTCTGTACAATACATTTGCTTTCCTAAGCTTCTGCTAAACCACTCATTTCCTACAATTCCATGCGTTGCTGGCGTAGTTCCTGTATAAATTGATGCATGTCCCGGAGCTGTATAAGTAGGTACATAATTATAATGCATGTTTTGAAAAACATATCCATTATTCATCAATCTTTTAAATCCGTTTGGAGAAAAATCCTCTGAAAATCGATATAAGTATTCCATTTTCATTTGATCAATCACAATTCCTACAACTAGCTTGGGACGTTGTTGAGCTGTCAGGTTTGAAATAACCAACAGCATTAACAATACAAAACTTTTTTTCATAACTTATAAAATTAAAAAACAAAAATACAGATTCGAGAGTAAAAAGGGTGACCAAACTCATATTTAAAATTAAAGTTGACCTTAATTTAACAGAAGTGTAAAAAGAATTATGGCGTTTCCATATGAGCCGGGCTATTGATTCTTTTAGTTTTTAAGGTTGCAATTTCATATAAAAAAAACTCCAATGAGCTATTAGCCAATTGAAGTTTTTTTTGTACTCAGAGCGGGACTTGAACCCGCACGGACATTGCTGTCCACTGGATTTTAAGTCCAGCGTGTCTACCAATTTCACCATCCGAGCAATTTGTGGTACCTCCAGGGATCGAACCAGGG
>NZ_JAIQDW010000011.1 GCF_020026925.1 Flavobacterium hibisci
AAAGACTACTTTTGAAGCTATACACACACCGCAATTTAATTAAATTGCAAGAATTAGGAAAGCGAAAACTTTCCTTTTTTTTATGCCACAAAAAAAGCTGCCTCACTTTTGAGACAGCCTCTTTTTTATGAAATGAATTATGTTTTTATTTTAAATCGTAATTTTAGAAAAAAAAGTATAATGAACAACAATAAAAAAATAAAAGTCCTAGCCTTTGGAGAAATTCTTTGGGATATTTTTGAAAACGAAAAAAAGATTGGAGGAGCACCATTAAATGTGGCCATGCGAATGAAAAGCCTGGGTTGTGAAGTCTCCATAATTAGCGGTGTAGGAAATGATGAAGACGGGCATACACTTCTTCATGAAGTGGAAACGTTAGGAATTGATACTAATACAATTTCACAATCAGAAACATTTCCTACAGGTCTGGTAAAGGTAACATTAGATAAAAATGGCTCTGCAATTTACGATATTCATTATCCATCTGCCTGGGATAAAATAGAAATGAACGAGTATGCTCAAAAATTGGTAAAGAATGCAGATGTTTTAATTTACGGAAGTTTGGTCTGCAGGGATGATGTATCAAGAAAATCTTTAGAATCATTATTACAAAATGAAGTTTTTAAAGTATTTGATGTCAATTTAAGAAAGCCGCATTATTCATATAGAATTCTGGAGAAATTGATGCTGGAGGCAAATTTCATAAAATTTAATGATGAAGAAATTCTTGAAATTGCAAAAGAGTTGCAATCTCCTTTTGCCTCCTTAGAAGAAAATATGAATTTCATAGCTGCTAAGACCAATACACCATCGATTTGTGTAACAAAAGGCGAACACGGAGCAGTATTGTTATGGCAAGGGACATTGTATGAAAATACAGGTTATGCTGTCCGGGTTGTTGATACGGTAGGGGCAGGCGACTCGTTTTTAGCTTCGTTAATTACCTGTTTGCTTACAGGTAGTACACCTCAAAAAGCGATTGATTTTGCTTGTGCAGTGGGTGCTTTGGTTGCTGCATCAGCTGGCGCAAATCCGGACATCTCTTTAGCAGAAATTCAGAAAATGATTTCAGCAGATAATGATGAAAAATAAGAATTTGAATTTGTTTTCTGATTAAAATGATTGCTGTTTTTTTTTGTTTAAGATCAGCGAAGTGTAGTGAACTATTAAGTATTTATACACATTCTTTTGTAAATCTATGTCAAAAAAATAGGCAGAAAAAGATATATGGAATAATTAAATTAATTTTATAACTTTAATTCAATTATTTAACTTAAAGGCAAAAAATATCATAACAATAAAAAAAATAGCAGAACTAGCCAATGTTTCGCCTGGAACAGTGGACAGGATTATTCATAAACGCGGTCAGGTATCGCAGGAGAATATAGATAAGGTAAATGCCATTATTAAAAAACACGGATTTAAACGAAATATTTTTGCAAGTAACTTGGCTTCAAACAAAAAATGCAAAATAGCGGTCTTTTTACCTAAATCCGAAAAGCTGGAATACTGGGCAAGCCAGTTAAGCGGAATAGAAAAGGCAGCCGAAGAATTTAAAAAATTTGGTATCGAACTCCAGTATTTTCTTTATGATTTTGAAAGTAGTTTATTTCAGAAAATGGTGGCTGAAGTGCTCGATTTTGAATGCGACGGATTGCTCTTTTCTCCTATTTTTCATGAAGAATCAATTGCATTTCTGGATGAATACAAAAAGAAGAACAAACCTCTAGTAATGATAGATTCTGATATTAAAGATAAAATAGATCATTATTATATTGGGCAGGACGCTTTTAAAAGTGGCTATTTAGCAGGACGTCTTATTAGTTTTGCAGTAAAAAGTGAGCGCAACGTACTTATAGTCAAAATAGCGAAAGAAATAGACAATACTTCTGTCTATCTGCAACGTATTAAAGGATTTTATGCTTTTTTTGAAGACCATCCTGAACTCACAAATTTTAGTTTCTCTGAAATTACCATAAAAGAACCGGATGCGAATCTGCTTAATCTGGAAACGTTTAAAAATATCAGCAGCATATTTGTTCCCAATTCCCGTGCTTATGTTGTTGCTCAGTTTTTACAGAAACACAATATAAAAGGAACAAGAATAATAGGTTACGATCTTTTGAAAGAAAATATAACCTATTTAAATTCGGGAATAATTGACTTTTTAATTAACCAGAAACCAGAAGAGCAGGGGTATATGGGAATAAATTACCTGTATAAAAAAATTATTTTACAGGAAAGCTTAGATGCTACTCATTTTATACCGTTGGATATAATTGTAAAAGAGAATTATATGTAAGTGTTACATGTAAAAAATATCATTTTTTACTTCAACTAAGGCTTTGTTTATTTATACAACGTTATTTCTCCTGTTCTAAATTATCAGCTGCAGAAATCTGGTCTAATATATTGGTTTGGTTGGGCGAAATGTAGTTTTTTGTTTCGATTGGTGTTTCTTTCCTAAACAGAATATCTAAGGCATTGTATAGTTTTAATAAAACATCCCTGTCTTCTTTTGCAATGTCTAAAGCCGTATTAAAATTAAAAACATAATTATTCGAATTACGTACTTCTACTTTTATCGTTTTCGATGTGATTTTAAATTTGACTATATCCATATTATTTGAAATGTGCTTGTGAGATTGCAAAGTTATCGTAATTAACTTTATAAAATTAATTTCTTCAAATTTAAAGTAACTAATTTCAAAAGTTTAAAATTTGTTTTGGCAAACTTTAGTAAAATCATGTATTGCTTTGAATGAAATATAATAAAAAACCCTTAAACATTTACTGTTTAAGGGTTTGCCTTTGTAGCCTTAACAGGACAGAATAATGAACTTTTTGCTAAAGATTTAGACCGTTTACTATGCATTCCCGCTAAACAGTAATCTGTTTTTAAGATGAACTTTTGTACATAATTAAGCATACCTCTTTACTTGATTTTTTTAGATTTAGAGTGTATGCTTGCAAATTCCAGTGATATTGACCAGCCAATTCCAATTTAAAGTGACCACCTGATTCCAATTCAAAATGACCACCTAATTCCGGAGCAAATTGACCACCTCCGTTTTTGATTAAAAACTATATTTTTTCATCTGTTAATTAGTATTCAAATATAATAAAATATCACTCCTTGTTTACTGCTCTTTTCTTTCTCATAGATTCGCCATGTAATTCAAGCCTGTGAGATTGGTGTATAAGCCGGTCTAATATTGCATCGGCTATTGTCTTTTCTCCGATTATATCATACCATCCCTGCACCGGGATCTGTGATGTCACGATGATCGAGCCGTTATTATGTCTGTCTTCTATGATCTCCAAAAGAGTAATCCGGTTATGGCTGTCAAGCGCCTGGAGTCCAAAATCATCAAGTATTATAACATCCTGTCTTTGTATTTTGGTGAGTTCCCGCAGATAAGTCCCATCTGCTTTAGCTATTTTCAGTTTAGCAAACAATTTTGAGGTATTAAAATAACTCACCTTAAACCCCTGTATGCAGGCTTGATAGCCTAATGCGGTGCCTAAATAGCTTTTACCGACACCGGTGCTTCCAGTGATTAAAATATTTTCGTTTTTCTCTATATAAATTCGCATTCTGCCAGACGCAGCACCATGTTTCGGTCTAGGTTGCGTGATACATCAAAATTGATGCTTTCAATATTTGATTTGTAATGGAACTTGGCATTAGTGATACTCCGTTCAATACGGCGATTATATCTTTCATCCCATTCTGCATCGATAATCATCGATACAAACTGATCAAGGGTGTAATGATCGGTTTTTCCGCTTTCAATGGCTGTTTTAAAGGCATTAAACATGCCATAAAGCTTCATCTGTTTCATTTTGGCAACTGTGGATTCATTCATTTTTTCGAGATTTAATTTAGTTATAATAATGTTTTCCTCTTATGTTACTGTGATTGGGAAGTTCCTGCTCGGGCTCTTGATCAAAATCAATATGATCCAGATTGTTTTCTAAAATATTCTGTATGGTCTTAAAATTGTAAATTTTAAAATCAAGTGCCCGTCTGCAGGCATTTACCAGCCTCTGCCTGCCTACCTTTTTTTCAAAATTGAGTATCCCCAGACAGCTTTTATAGGCCTGTTCCGGATGATTTCTGCTTTCGATTATCTGCATTATATATTCTCCTACCGACTCATCAATATTATTTGCCCATTCAATGAAGCGGGCGGCGCTCCATTGGGCTACAAATTGATGCGTGCTGGCTAAATGCTCAGGGGTTGTTGTGTAGACATAAGGTTTGTAGTTTCGTGGATGTACGGCTATTCGATTGTATTTATAATAAATCTCTACCGTTGATTTGGTATATAACAGCTTTGCTTTCTTTTTCACATACTGGTACGGAACGCTGTAATAATTTTTGTCCTGGCTTAATTGAACATGACCGTTCTGCATCACTGTTGCAAAAGACTGGTATTTGATTTCAAAACGATCTTGCGGCAGCGGACGCAGCTTTTCCTTTTCGTCTTCTAAAAATAATTCCAAACGGGAATAAGGACGCCCTGTCAGCTTTCTATTGTTATGAGAGTCAAGCAATGTCCAGATCTGCTGGTTCAATTCTTCAAGAGAAAAGAACTTGGTTTCTTTCAGAGAGGCATAAATCCTTCGATATAATATCTTGACGGCTCCTTCAACTAATGATTTGTCTCTGGGTCTGTAAGCTCTGGCAGGCAGGATTGTAGTTTCGTAGTGTTCTGCTAAATCAGCCAGGGTTTCATTGATTGTCGGTTCAAAACGGCTGCTTTTTATTACTGCAGATTTTAAATTATCCGGAACAATGGCAGCAGGAGTGCCTTCAAAAAAACGCATGGCATTTTCCACCGAGTCAACAAAGCTTTCCTTCTGCTGGCTCATGGAAGCTTCAGCATACGTGTATTGGCTAGCGCCTAATATTGCTACAAAAAACTGCACTTCTTTGGTTTCTCCGGTATCTGTATCAATAATAGAGAGTGTCTTTCCGGCATAATCAACATACATTTTATCACCAGCCTTATGGTTCATATGCATAACCGGATTGACTCGTCTGCCCCATACTTTGTAATGATGGGCAAATTGAGAACTCCTGTAGCCATCTGGATTTACAGCAATATATTGCTCCCACATGTGCTGTACGGTAACGCCAACTTTCTTTAGTTCGCGTTCCATCTTAGGAAAAAAATCATAAAGGGTCTGTAATCTCGGGCTAATGGCCTCTACACTGGTCTGGGAGAATAAAAGTTCCAGCTCTGCATCGGTTTTCTGGTCGATTAATTCAAAACTTAATCCGAGAACTTCAAATAAAGAAATATATTTCTTTACCGTATTTCTTGAAAGGGATAAGTAGCTACTTATAAACAACTTACTCTTTCCATTACAATAAAATTTAATTGCTTTTCTAATTTTACTCATGTCTGTTATTTTGTTTGCCATAATCCGTATATTTTTAACGAATGTATGGTTCTAACAACATGAAAAAATCAATAGTTTTTAATAGTTAATCAACCACAAAATCTGGTGGTCAATTTGCTCCGGAATTAGGTGGTCAGTTTGCTCCGGAACGGGTGGTCAATTTATTCCGGAAAATGGTGGTCAAATTGACTGGTTTTTCCACATGACATGCTGATGCGTAATTATGAAAGTTTCGCTTCAGTTTTTGATGACAGACGAAAAAATGTAGTTGCCGAGATAGAGAAGTGCAATTTAAAACTTGGCAAGGCCAGGGATCTGCTGTTTGCAGAAAAACTTGATGCAGATGATTACAAAGAAATAAAAGACGAATGCAAGATTCGAATAGAAGATTTGGAGTTAGAACTTTCTGCTTACCTCTCAGAACGAAAAAATCATAGTATTAAACAAAACCTAAATAGTGCCTTGTCCAGTATTAGCAGTATCTCAGCTCTGTACAGGGAAGGAGATATTGAAACAAAAAGATATATTGTACGTTCGATATATCCCGAAAAGTTGGTATTTGACGGAAGCACGTATCGAACCCCAAGAGTAAATGTAATTGCGGAGTATATTTTTAGGAAGCACCTTAGGAGATAAAAAAAACCGGACAAATGATAAATTATATCAGTTGTCCGGTCTTGTAGCGAGGACGGGAGTTGAACCCGTGACCTCAGGGTTATGAATCCTGCGCTCTAACCAACTGAGCTACCTCGCCTGGACTGCAATCGAAATGTGTTCCTGATTGCGGGTGCAAAGATAGAAATAATATTAAAGCTTACAAGTATAAATCAAGAAAAAAAAATATTTTTAAAAATGCATTGTTTTTGGACAGATATTCTTATATTTCCAAAAAATTAAATGTATCACATGGATTCAAAAATACGTTACGAAATAGAGTTTCCAATCAATTCGTCGCCACAGTTATTATATCAATATATATCAACACCGTCAGGTTTATCAGAATGGTTTGCAGACAATGTAAACTCTAGAGGTGAGTTTTTTACTTTTATATGGAATGATTCGCAGGAAAAAGCGCGTCTTGCATCTAAAAAAACCGGTGAAAAAGTAAAGTTTAAATGGGTCGACGAGGCCAGTAAAGACACAGAGTATTTCTTTGAATTGCATATTTTGGTAGATGAATTAACCAAAGATGTTTCATTAATGGTGATTGATTTTGCGGAAAAAGAAGAAATAGGAGAGGCTAAACAATTGTGGGAGAATCAGATTTCAGATCTGAAACATCTTATAGGTTCTGTTTAGTAAAACTCTATTTTATGCCTTATATTTGCCCTGAACAAAATTCAGGGTTTTTTTATGATCAATTTTAACGGAAACATTGCACAGGGAGAAAATATACTAACTCAA
The DNA here is from genome assembly GCF_020026925.1 of Flavobacterium hibisci. Taxonomy (GTDB): domain Bacteria; phylum Bacteroidota; class Bacteroidia; order Flavobacteriales; family Flavobacteriaceae; genus Flavobacterium; species Flavobacterium hibisci. The sequence goes on from NZ_JAIQDW010000011.1 coordinate 6,817, forward strand.
AATCGTGCATTCTTGTATGGTGATGGTGTTTTTGAGACCCTGAAAATAGTAAATAACAGGGTTTTGTTTCTGGAGGATCATTATTTCAGGTTAATGGCTTCTATGCGTGTGGTGAGAATGGAAATTCCAATGGATTTCACTATGGAGTATTTTGAAGAACAGGTTTTAAATCTCGTTAATGAAATGGGTATCGCTGCATCGGCAAGAGCGAGAATAACGGTTTTTAGAAATGAAGGAGGATTGTATTTGCCAAAAACAAATTTAGTTTCTTATTTAATTCATGCAACACCTCTTGAAAGTGTCAATTATACTTTGAATACTGCAGCATATGAAGTTGATTTATATAAAGACTTCTATGTGACCAAGCAGTTATTGTCGTCGATTAAAACGACTAATAAGTTGATAAATGTTACCGGAAGTATTTTTGCTAATGAGAACGCTTTAGATAACTGTATTTTGCTTAATGATACTAAAAATGTTGTCGAGGTATTACAGGGAAATTTATTTATGCTTACAGGTAAAAAACTGACCACTCCACCAGTTTCTGAGGGTTGTTTGAATGGTGTTATGCGTAAACAAATTTTAGCATTAGCGAAAAAAATAGAAGGCATAGAGGTACTCGAAGAAATAATTTCACCATTCGATCTTCAGAAAGCAGATGAATTATTTCTGACAAATGTAATTACCGGGATTCAATCGATAACAAAATACCGAAAAAAAGAGTTTGCAAATAATTTTGCTCAGGTGCTAGTGCAAAAACTCAATGAATCCATTTCTGAAAATTAATTCAGATATGGATTCTCCGGTGCATTTGACCAGATGAGGTAATCGCCTCCAAGCTCCATAATTTGCTCTTTCCAAAAATGAGTGGCAGATTTTCCGATAATTTTATTTTTATAAGTGTTATCGGTTATGATCCAGGAATTCCCCTGCATTTCATTCTCAAGCTGATTTTCGTCCCAACCTGTATAACCTAAGAAAAAACGAATGTTGTTTTTGTGAATGGATCCGTCGTTTATTAAGTCTTTAGTCGATTCAAAATCACCACCCCAATAAATTCCATTAGAGATTTCGACACTATTTGGGATTAATTCAGGGATATTGTGAATAAAATATAGGTTATCCTGCTCTACAGGTCCCCCGTTGTATATTTTGAAATTCGCATCAATTTCTGGTATTAAGTCATTAATAGTGTATTTTAACGGCTTATTAATGATAAAACCTATTGATCCTTCTTTGTTATGGTCTGCTAATAAAATTACCGATCTGTTAAATGATAAATCTCCAATTATTGAAGGCTCGGCAATAAGCAGGTGTCCTTTTTTTAATTTTTCTGAAATCATACGGCTACAATTTTTATTAAATTTACTCATAAAATATTTAAAAAACCAATAAAATCGTTAAATCGTAAAAAAAAACCCTCAAAAATGAGGGTTTTAATTATATTATATGTGTAAGGAACTTTCTTACTTAGTTTACAGCTGCTTCTAATTCAGCTCCAGCTTTGAATTTTACAACATTCTTAGCGGCAATTTTGATCGTTTTTCCAGTTTGTGGGTTTCTACCGTCTCTTGCAGCTCTTGCAGATACTGACCAAGATCCAAATCCTACTAATGAAATTCTTCCACCTTTTTTCAAAGTAGTACCTACATTACCTAAAAAAGACTCTAAAGCTAATTTCGCCGCAGCTTTTGTAATTCCTGCATCAGCAGCGATAGCATCGATTAATTCTGATTTGTTCATAATAATTAGTTATTAATTGTTGGTTAAAAAAAATTGTTAATACACAAATTTAATAGGAAATCCGTTCCTTGCAAGTGATTTCTTTAAATTTAGCAAAAATTGTTAATAACTTGTTTTTTTTGTTCATAAAACAAAGCGTTTTAACGCTGAATACGGTTAGAGAGCCCTGTTTTGTTGGTATTAATAAAGTTTTGCATCCTCAGAAAAAGATACTCCATTTAATAATTCTGCAACCTGCATTCTTTTTTTGCCTGGTAATTGTAAGCTCACTAACTGTAAAAAACCATCCTCAACGGCAACTTTTAGCTCTTTTTTGCCGGAAATCAGTTTGCCAGTTTCTAGTGAATGTGCTTCTGAAACCAGTTTTGCTTCATATATTTTGATACTTATCTCTTCATTTTTGTCTTTCAGAAAACACCAGGATGCAGGGTATGGACTTAACCCGCGTATCAGATTATTGATTTCAATTCCGGACTTTGTCCAGTCTATTTTGCAGTTTTCTTTATTTAATTTATAGGCTGTTTTAATATCGCTACTATCTTCCTGAATGGTGGTGCTTACATTTCCGTTTTCAATCACTTTTAAGGTGTCAATAACAGTTTTGCTTCCTAAATGCATTAAGCGGTCATGTAATTGTCCTGCATTTTCTTCTGGCTCAATAGCAATCTCGGAGTTTAAAATCATTGCCCCAGTATCAATTTTATCGTCTATAAAAAAAGTAGTAACACCTGTTTTTGTTTCTCCATTAATGATAGCCCAGTTTATTGGTGCTGCGCCACGATAATTCGGTAATAGGGATGCATGAAGATTAAAAGTCCCAAATTGTGGCATTTCCCAGACTACTTTTGGAAGCATTCTAAAAGCAACTACTATCTGCAAATTGGCATTCAGCGCTTTTAACTCTGCTAAAAATTCTTCATCTTTTAAATTCATAGGCTGTAGCAAAGTAAGGTTATTGGCCAGAGCATATTCTTTTACTGCCGAATATTTTATTTTTTGTCCGCGTCCCGCGGGTTTATCTGCTGCTGTAATAACACCTACAACTTCATAATTGTTTTTAAGAATGGTGTCCAGAATGCCAACTGCAAATTCCGGAGTTCCCATGAATATAATTCGTAATTTTTCCATTAGGTTTTTAAAGTGTATTTATTGTTCGCTAAAATAACGATATGATTGTTTTCTAATAATTGCTGGATTGCTGATAAAACATCTTTTGTATCCAGTTTTATCTTATTTTGAATTTCGCGCGAAGTTAATGCAGTTGTTTTCAATAAATGCAGGATTTTATCAGCAATTGAATCGGCTTCTGTGATTTTTCCTTTTTGAGTAATGCAATAGGAGCAGACTCCGCAATTTTCCATCGTTTCTTCTCCAAAATAATCTAAAACCAATCTGTTTTTACAGGTTTTATTTTCTTTTATATAATGCAGGACAGACAGTAATTGTTCTTTTTTTAGCTGATTCTGTTTTTCCAGATATTTTGAAACCCTGTTTATGGTAAGATCATCTTCCCGGACTTCATTGAATAAAATGGTAGCATCATTATTTTTTGATTTGTATTCGATAATTCCTTTTTCTTTCAGCTTTTCTAAAACAGCCAAAACCTCTTCTTCTGTATGGTGTGATTTTTTTGCAATTAATGAAAGATTAAAGGGTGTTTTCATTTCGTAAATTCCGGGATACGTTCTCAAAATAGCCAAAATGATTTCTTCGTCATTTGGATTCAGGCTCATATACCGGATCACTTCTTTCGATTCGATTAAAAACTGCATCGTAATCTTCTCTGAAAACTCCTGAGAAAGCGTAATGATCCCCTGTTGATTTAAAAACTGTAGTGAGTTGTATGTTTTTAATGTAGGGAAATCATATTTATCGCAAAAATGATTTAATTTAAAAGAAAAAGAATCATCTAGTCCTTCACCATAAGCAATCTGAAAATAATTGCAAAGCTTTACATACATGGTTTTTAAGAAATTTTTGTCTGGCAAAATACTTAAAAACTGCTGTTCTGTCTGGTTCGCATCAGAATTATTGTAGAGTAAAATAGAGAAAGCTTTTTCTCCATTTCGTCCCGCTCTTCCGGATTCCTGGTAATAATTTTCTAAGTTTTCAGGCAGCTGTGTATGAATAACCGTTTTTACGTTGTCTTTGTCGATCCCCATTCCAAAAGCATTTGTGGCAACAATAACCTGCGCCTGTTCAGACATCCACAATTGCATATTTTTGTCTTTTTCTTTGGCAGAAAGTCCACCGTGATAATAAGTAGCCCGAAATCCTAACGATTGTAATTGAGTTGACATGTTTAAACACGATTTCCTGTTTCGTACATATATTATGGACGGCTGTGGATTTTTCTTTAAAATTTGTTCAACCCGATACAATTTGTCTTCAATTTCGAACACCATGTACGCTATATTTTTTCTTTCAAATGATTGTTGGAAAAAATGGGGTTCTTTCAAACCTAATTCCGTTTTAATATCTTCAATGACCCTTGGGGTTGCTGTAGCAGTTAAAGCGAGAAAGGGAATCTTCGGAAAGTGTTTTTTAAGCTCTGAAATTTTCAGATAAGCAGGACGAAAATCATGTCCCCACTGCGAAACACAATGTGCTTCATCGATTGCGATTAAATTTACCGGAAGGTTTTTAATGCGTTCCAAAATCCAGTCAGACTGCAAACGCTCAGGAGAGAGGTATAAAAATTTATAATTTCCATATTGGCAGTTGTCAAGAAGATCGATAATTTCTTCAGCATGAATTCCGCCTGTAAGTGCAATCGCTTTAATATCCCGTTTTTGCAAATTCGCTACCTGATCTTTCATCAATGCAATCAAAGGCGAAACAACAAGACAAATCCCTGGCTTTATCATTGCGGGAACCTGAAAACAAATTGATTTCCCTCCACCTGTGGGAAGCAGTGCAAAAGTATCGTGGCCTTCTAAAACCGAATCAATAATTTCTTTTTGCAGTGGTCGGAAACTGGTATGTTTCCAGTATTTTAAAAGAATATCCTGTGCTTCCTGCATGACCAAAGTATTAAAGTTAAAAAATTTAGAAATCAGTTTCTAGTTTTGCAACTTTAAATCTGGCTGCTAAATTTTGTCTAATATATAAAGAATTCTGTTTTCAACTGTGTCTTTCGGGACTTCAATTAAATCATAACCATACCTTTTGTAAGTCTCAATAAGATGTTTTTGTATTTTCAGTGCCTGTTCGAAATTCTCGTAACGTTCTGTGTCGCTTTCGTAAATTTCTTCCCAGGGCGGTAAAATAAATGTTTTGGAGTATTTGAAATCCTCACAGGCTTTAGTGAAGTGTTCGGGATATGCATCACCAATATAGTCCATATAAGCAATAACGTCAGGGATTCCGCGGTCTATAAAAACTACATTATCAGGTTCTTCCAACGCGCTTTTGAATTGTTCAATACGGCCTTCAAGCAGCATTTCACTAAATAATAAAGGCTGTTCCAGAAATAATTGGTCAATACCGCGCTGTTGTGCTTCGAGAGTAACTTGTCTGGAAATTTCAGGGTAACAGCAATAGCCACGAGCGACTAATTCGTTTATTAGCGTAGATTTTCCTGTGCCAGGACCGCCAAGGAGAACTATGATTTCTTTTTGCACTATTCTAAAAATAAAGCGCAAATTTACCTAAAGTTATTTATAATTAAAAAGATTATTTATCAAAAGCGAAAGATTTGGTATTTTTTTAAAGTTGGGGCAATTATTTTTGCTAGTTATCTTTATACATTGAAACCCGCAATAAAATAATAATACATAGTGATAAATATAAAATGGTGATTTTGTATTAAAAAAAAACTTTAAAATTAAGTATTCTAAATAATGTATTTCATTTCAAAAATATACAACGCTTTAATATCTTTTTTCAATTTAAAATATCTAAAACCAAAACCGTATATTTGCGTTTATTTTTAATTACGAATGGAGAACGATAAAGAAAAAAACACCGCCGAATTTTACGAAAGATTAAAGGTAGAGCTGGACAATTCAAACACCTGGCCTGCAGAATATTTGTATAAATTTATAGTGCCTTCGGTAGCTGATAATGTGGAGCGAGTTGAAAAAGCTTTTGACAGGATGGGTGCGGTTATCAAAACAACAAAATCTAAAACAGGCAAATTTACCAGTGTTTCTGTAGATGTCACAATGAATAGTGCTGATGAGGTAATTGGCAAATACAAAGAGGTTTCTACAATAGAAGGTATAGTTTCATTATAAATTATGGTCGAAAAATATAAAAAACAAAACGCAAACGACGTTGTTTTTAATTTAGAATACAATTCTGAAAGACAGCGTTTACTTATTCCCGAATATGGTCGTCATTTGCAAAAACTGATTGATCAGGCGACTATGATTGAAGATGATGAAACGCGTAACAAAGCGGCAAAATACATCATTCAGGTAATGGGAAGCCTGAATCCGCATTTGCGTGATGTGCCGGATTTTCAACATAAATTATGGGATCAGCTTTTTATTATGTCTGATTTTAAATTAAATGTTGAGTCACCATATCCAATTCCGTCACGCGATGTATTACAGTTAAAACCTGATGTTTTGCAATATCCGCAAAACTTTCCTAAGTACAGGTTTTACGGCAATAACATTAAGTACATGATTGATGTTGCTAATAAGTGGGAGGAGGGCGAAATGAAAAATGCTTTGGTGATGGTGATTGCCAATCACATGAAAAAATCTTTCTTAAGCTGGAACAAAGACACCGTAAAAGACGATGTAATCTTTGAACATTTATACGAACTTTCAGGCGGAAAAATCAATTTATTGCAAAGTACAGAGGAGCTTTTAAATACAACTGATTTGATGCGTACCAACAAACGTATGTCGAATAAAATTTCTCAGCCCGGACAGCCAAAAATTCAAAATAATAAAAACAATAAAGGCGGTAAAAAACCTTTTCAGAAAAATAACAATCAGAAATAAAAGAGGGCTAAGATGCTAAGGGGCTAAAATGCTAATATTTTTGGCTCAAAAACTCAGAATCTCAGAACCTTAGAACCTAAAAGAAATCTATGGGAATTTTTAAAATCGAAGGAGGAACTCCTCTAAAAGGAGAAATCACTCCGCAAGGAGCAAAAAATGAGGCATTGCAAATTTTATGTGCTGTGCTTTTAACAGGAGAGAAGGTAAAAATTAATAACATTCCTGATATTATAGATATCAATAAATTAATCACTTTATTGGGTAATTTAGGGGTGAAAATCCAACGTAATGAACCAGGTTCGATAACATTTCAGGCAGATGAGGTTAATGTTGGGTATTTAGAAACCGAAGCTTTCAAAAAAGAAGGAGGAGCGCTTCGTGGTTCTATTATGATTGTAGGTCCGCTTTTAGCACGTTTCGGAAAAGGATATATTCCAAAACCAGGAGGAGATAAAATTGGACGTCGCAGATTAGATACACACTTTGAAGGTTTTATTAATCTTGGAGCAAAATTCAGATACAACAGGGAAGACCACTTTTACGGAGTAGAAACTCCGGAAGAAGGCCTTCAGGGTACAGATATGCTTTTAGACGAAGCGTCTGTAACGGGTACAGCTAACATCGTAATGGCGGCTGTTCTGGCTAAAGGAAAAACCACAGTTTACAATGCTGCTTGTGAGCCTTACTTACAACAGTTATGTAAAATGTTGAATTCCATGGGTGCTAAAATTACCGGATTGGGGTCTAACTTATTGACCATTGAAGGTGTGGAAAGCCTTGGAGGATGCGAGCACAGAATTCTTCCGGATATGATTGAAATTGGTTCATGGATTGGTCTTGCGGCTATGACAAAAAGTGAAATTACCATCAAAAATGTAAGCTGGGAAAACTTAGGTTTGATCCCGAATACTTTCAGAAAACTTGGAATTACCATTGAAAAACGTAATGACGATATTTACATTCCGGCTCACAAAGACGGATATGAAGTAAAAACTGATATCGACGGTTCTATCTTAACTATTGCCGATGCGCCATGGCCAGGATTTACGCCTGACTTATTGAGTATCGTTTTAGTTGTGGCAACGCAGGCAAAAGGAGATGTTTTAATTCATCAGAAAATGTTTGAAAGCCGTTTATTCTTCGTTGATAAACTAATTGATATGGGAGCAAAAATTATGTTATGTGATCCGCACAGAGCTGTGGTTATGGGGCATAATTTCGAATCTCAGCTGAAAGCAACGACAATGTCTTCTCCTGATATTCGTGCAGGAATCTCATTGTTGATTGCGGCGCTTTCAGCAAAAGGAACCAGCACAATTCAAAATATTGAGCAAATCGACCGTGGATACGAGCGCATTGACGAGCGTTTGAGAGCAATTGGAGCTAAAATCGTAAGAGCGTAACAAATACAACTGCGAATTCACCAATTATTTTAATAATTCAAATTGGTGAATTCTTAGCAAAAAAATAATAAATGTCCGTTAAATGACAAACGAACAAAAAGCTATAAAAGCTACATACTTTAGTATAGCCGGAAACACCTGCTTAGCCCTTGCAAAAGGCTTCGCAGGTTTTTTTGGCAATTCTTATGCCCTGATTGCAGATGCAATCGAATCGACTACGGATATATTTTCGTCATTTCTGGTTTTATTCGGAATCAAATATTCAAATAAACCGGCTGATGAAAATCATCCTTATGGTCATGGCAGGGCAGAACCTCTGATAACGTTTTTAGTTGTTGGGTTTTTAATTACATCAGCAACAATTATTGGTTATGAAAGTATAGCCAATATCCAGACTTCGCATGATTTGCCAAAGCCCTGGACATTGTATGTTTTGGGTGCGATTATTATCTGGAAAGAATACTCTTTTAGGTTAGTAATGAAACGCAGTAAACAAACCAATAGCACTGCTTTAGCTGCTGATGCATGGCATCATCGAAGTGATGCGATAACTTCTGTGGCAGCATTTATAGGGATTTCGCTTGCTTTGTTTATGGGAAAGGGATATGAGTCTGCAGATGACTGGGCGGCACTTTTTGCAGCCTGTTTTATTCTTTATAACAGCTATAAAATTTTCAGACCTGCACTTGGTGAAATTATGGATGAGCATTTAAACGATGATTTAGTAGAAATGATTCGTGTTACGGCTTTAACAGTCAAAGGAATTTTAGGTACCGAAAAATGTTTTATTCGTAAAGCCGGTATGAAATATCACGTTGATTTGCATGCTATAGTTTCGGCAAAAATTTCAGTAAAAGAGGGGCATGATCTGGCACATAAATTAAAAGATACGTTAAGGGAACAAATGCCTGAATTAGGACATGTTTTGATTCATGTAGAACCAGATGATTATAGTTAACGAAAGCTGATGAGTGTTTTTTGTCACTTCGACGAAAGGAGAAGTCACAGAGGTAGAACATTAGTTAGTGTAGATTAAAGGGTTAAGAAATTTATTCAAAATGATGATTTAAAAATTCGAATTCAGAGTTAAATTCTTTTATTAAAGATAGTTTTTTATCTCTTCTCCATTTTTTTATTTCTTTTTCTCTGGCTATAACCTCTTCAATCCAAACAAATTTTTCATAATAAATTAGAAATTCTATACCGTATTTTGAGGCAAAAGTTTTGTTTCCTGTTTCAATATTGCATTTGTGTTGTTGAAAGTCTAAGTTTTAAATTATTTGTAACTCCAATATAAAAAGTTAAGCGATTTTTATTTGTTAAAATATAAATATAATAAGTATGGTAACCTTCTTTTGGATTAAGCATAGAATTGGTTTTAGTGAATGTTGAGTTGATTTTGTTGCTAAGAGATGAAAAAAATAAGGATGATAAATAATTAATAATTTAAAATTTCTCTCCCTCAGTGATTTCTCCTTCGTCGAAATGACAATATTGAGGATATAACGTCTAATTTAATTCAACACATTCAAAATTTTCAACCCAAATACAACGCCATTTTGCTGAACACCGCCCTGATAAGAATGTATATAATCAATCCTGAATAATTTAAATTTTCCAAATCCCAGATTATCTAAACCAATGGTAAACTCAGAATACGGCTTTCTATCCGGAATTGCCAAAGAGTGAAATCCGATATTCATTGTTGATTTTAAGAGATTGATCAGAGGAATTTTATTGGTTACAAATCCCATGTCATTGTGTTCCAGATGCATTTCAAAATAACGGATGTTTGTACTGTTTGAATAGTAAGGCATCAGATTGAAAACATTCAAATAGCGGTCTGTCGTGCCGATATGAGTCTGGTTTCCGTTAAAATGCCTGTAATCTATAAAAGAAATGTTTTCAGCATTGAAGAATTTTCCGGCCCTGAAATTTGTTCCCAGAACTCCTTTATTTCCCAATGTCAAATCATATTGAACAGAGGCGCCGATTCTTTCAAATTCATATTTTTTATCGTTCGCAGCGAAGGCTTTTTCAAATGCTAAATAAACTGTTGGATACTTGTCATTTTTGAAATTATACCTTCCGTCTGGTCTTGAAATGTATTTATTTCCGAAATTAATTCTGGTTGTGATAAGTGTTTTAAATAAATGATGGGTCTCAAAAGCAGGTGTTGTGTAATCATTTGGTGCTAAAGGATTATTGGAGCTATAAAAATCATCTTTTTTGAAAAAAGAATAATCAGTAGTGTTGAACAATGGCTTTCGCTGTTCGTAGCCAATTTGCCCTGTCACATTAACTCCGTTCGCAATATCCTGGCCATAATTGATTTGTGCAAATTCTAAATTGTACAATTTCATATAATTGTCTTTAAAGAATAAAGAACTTATGGAATTGATAAGTTTAGTGATGGGTAGAGAATTATTAAACTGCATTGTTTTTACACCTCCCGAACCCCAAATTGTGGCATAATTAATAGCGTTGAAACGATGGCTGAATTCTCCTGTAACCCGAAAACGCTCATCTGAAAAACCGTAATTAAATGTTGTGCTTATCGAGGTGCTTTTTCCTTCTTCTTCGTTCCATTTTCTGAAAGAAAAGCCAGAATCAAAATTAAAGCCCTGAACAGTATTGAAACTTAAAGACGCAATATTCAGCAGCCCTTTATAATTAAACGAATATTTTTTGAATGTGTTTTTGTAATCATAACCCGTTAAAATGTCCCAAATTTTGAATTTGTTGTTTTTGGCATCAATTGAATCAGTGTATTTCCTGGATTTACGAATTGTAAGTAAGCTATCTTTTTTGATATAATCAGTACTCTCTTCTATGGTCAGAGGAATCGGACGTATTTCATTCCAAAAAGCATCATCTTTTTTGTTGGCATTGGCATCAAAAGCTACAATTTCATTTCCGAAAGTTTTCTTTTGAAAAGAATCCGGGAACTCATAATTGGAATAAACGTAATTGAATTTTCCGGAGAATTTGGTTCCAAAAAAGCCTGCATTAAAGGAAAGTGTCTGCGCATTTTTTGCCCAGATTTTATGGGCGGCATTATAACCGAAGCTCTGTTTTAAACTCATTACTTCGGTAAATTCATTTTTCATTCGATAGCCTTTAATTTCCAAATCTATGGCATAAATGGCAAAACTATCGTCAACGATATAAATGTATCCCTCAAATACAGGTTCTTTATCACGTTTAGGGATTACTTTGATTTTGTTAATCTGGTGATTATTGTTGTCATAAAAAGTGCTTTCAAGGTTGTATTTGTAATAACTGAAAGCATTATCTGCAATAGGCGAAATGAGTTTTACGTCAAAATCTAAAGTGTTGTCGTAGAAATCATAAGTTGATAAAGCAGCTGTGTTATAACTGTATCCTCTGTTGTTTCCTGAAATTTTTGAGGCAATAATTTTCTCTTTTAATTTCTCAGGTTTTTCAAAAGTGACTTTAGAAATGGTTTCAGAGAGATATAAAATGCCTGTCCCTGTTGAATCTAAATTAGAGGCCATGTCTTCGCCAAGATCGACTTTTTGCCCAAGGATTTTTTTAGGAAGATCTTTTACTTTAAACATTCCTTTCGAATAAAAGTCGGCTGTATATCTCGAAGTTTTTTCTGAGTTTTCCTTTTTATGGGCAATAGCACTTTTAATAATTGCGTTTGCAGGATTGTTTTTTGGATCAATAATGACTTCATTCAAAGTAAAACTTTCTTCAGCCATTTTTACATCCAGAATTACAGTTTTTGAATCTGAAGCCACAGAAAGCTTTTGGGTTTTGTAGCCCAGATACTGAAAAATGATTTTGTTTTTGCCAGGTTCTTTTACGGTTAATTGATAGTTTCCCTGCTCGTTTGATGTCGTTCCGAAATACGTATTCTCTTCAAAAACAGAAACAAAGGGGAGAGGATTCCCTTTGTCATCGGTTATGGTTCCTTTTATCTGTGCGAAATTGGAAATCGAAAAAAATAAGAAGGAAATTAAAGTATAATTTTTCATGTAAAAAGTTTCTCTTACAAAAATAAAATAAGTCGAAAATGAGCTTATTAATTATTTGTTAAATAACTCCTTACAGGAATGACTGAATAGCAAGTTCGTAACTTTTTAATCCGAAACCCAAAATAACCCCTTTTGCATTTCCGGATAAATACGATTGATGCCTGAAACTTTCTCTTGCATAAGTATTAGAAATATGGACTTCAATAACAGGAGTGGTTATCGCTTTCATCGCATCGCCCAGGCCAATTGATGTATGTGTATAAGCCCCTGCATTTAAAATAATTCCATCAAATGTAAAGCCCACTTCCTGAATTTTTCCAATCAGTTCGCCTTCAATATTACTTTGGTAATACGAAAGTTCAATATTGGGGAATTTTTGTTTCAGTGTTTCAAAATAATCTTCAAATGTCTGGCTTCCGTAAACTTCAGGTTCACGTTTTCCTAACAGATTTAAATTTGGACCGTTGATTATAGCAATTTTCATAAATAATTTGATTTAATTTAAGGTGGCTTGAATCCATTTTACATTTTACGGAAACCCTCTCACGCAGTTTGTAAAAATAAAAAAACCGCCCTAATTAACAGAACGGTTTTTATAAAAGTATGTGATATTATTTTAGAACATAAATCCAGCAGACAGTTGTACTGTTGAATTTTTAACATCTGCATTTTTTGAAGCTTCAGTTAATCCTAAACCATAGCGACCCTGAATGAAAAAGTTTTCAGTTATTTTGAATCCTAGTCCGGCATTTACACCGAATTCAAAAGTTTCACCATTTTCGATATCGAAATCATTCCTTTCACTTAATAAGAAAGAAGCCTGTGGACCAACTTCAAGGCTGAATGAATCACTCAAATAAAACTTAGCCATTACAGGAATAGATAAATAACCTAATTCATTTTTAAATTCTTGCCCTGCATTTTTATAAGAAGCTCCCTGAGTAGAATACAAAAGCTCTGGCTGAACAGCAAATCTGTCTAACAATTTAATTTCGGCAACTAAACCAGCATGGTAACTTGTGATTCCGTCTTTATCAAATTCAATACCTTCAAAACTTGCATCCCCTGTCTGATTTGCAAAGTTAACCCCTGCTTTAACTCCTATTTTTAATAACTGTGCCTGAATGGATGCAGCTGTTCCAAAAAACAAAATGACTGCTAAAAGTACTTTTTTCATAATGTTAATTTTAAGATTTTAGATATACAAAGTAACAGTAATAAAAACTCAGGATATTTATAATTATTGCTGTATTTAGTTTCAATATTTCCATTTTTTCATTTAGCATTATAATCTTCTACGGTAATTAATTGTGTAAATGAAAGAATTTTACTAACAATTAATAGCTTTTTTTTCTCACTATTTTTAGTGATTTTAAAAAATGTAATTATTTGATAGTTAGTTTTTTGTTTGTTTTAATAGGAATTTTTATAACATATTGAAGTGTTTTTTTTAGAATAATGTTTGGTTCGTTAGTGTCAAATGATATAGATTTGCCCCATAATTAACTTAATTAATTTAAAAAAAAATGAAAAAAATTGTTTTATCAATGGTTGCTGTTTTAGCTTTTGGATTTGCTAATGCACAAGATTCTACAGGAAAAGGATTTTCTAAAGGTAATGTTTTTATTTCTGGATCAGTTGGAATTAATTCTGAAAAAGAAGGAGATGTTAAAGAATCTGGATTTGAAATTGCTCCAAAAGTTGGTTTCTTTGTTACTGATAATATTGCTATCGGTGGTAGATTAGGATACAGATCTGACAAAGCTGAAAATGCAGTTACAGATACTAGAGACGAGGCAAGATTATCAGTTGGTGCTTTCGGTAGATACTATTTTACACCATCTTCTGATTTCTCTTTATTTGGTGAATTAGGAGTTGACTACAGTAGTGTTGATGATAAATTAGCTGATGCTAAAGCTAATGAAATTGGTGCAAACTTAGGATTAGGTTTAAGCTATTTCGTATCTAGCAATTTCGCTATTGAGGCTACATGGGCCGGATTAGGCTTTACTTCAAACGATAATGGTGGAGATGGAGTAGACAAAACTAATACTTTTGGTTTAGGAGCTAATCTTGATTCAATCAACTTAGGTGTTGTTTACAAATTCTAATTTGTAATTAAGCTTATATTTAAAACCTTCCCTAGTCCGGAAGGTTTTTTTATGCCCGAAAAATACGTTACTTTGCGAATATGAATTGGAAAACGTACATAAAAGATTATCAGTCATATTTAAGGATTGAGCGTGGTTTGTCCAAAAACACAATTGAAAATTATAGTTTTGATATTGAACGGCTCTATCTTTTTTTAGAAGAAGGTAAAATAGACGTTTCTCCAATAAAAATTTCAGATGAAACAGTGCAGCAGTTTATTTATTCGGTTTCAAAAGAAGTGAATCCACGTTCGCAGGCCAGGATTATTTCGGGCTTAAAAAGCTTTTTTAATTATTTGGTTTTTGAGGATTACCGCAATGATAATCCCATGGAGTTGATTGAAACGCCAAAAACAGGGCGTAAGCTTCCGGATACGCTATCAGTAGAAGAAATTGATAAATTGATAGCTGCGATAGATTTAAGTTCAAATGAAGGGGAAAGGAACAGGGCAATGCTTGAAACTTTGTACGGCTGCGGGCTTCGTGTTTCTGAATTAATTTCTTTAAAAATTTCAGACCTCTTTTTTGAAGAAGGATTTATTAAAATTACAGGAAAGGGCAATAAAGAACGTTTTGTTCCAATTGGCGATTTAACGCAAAAGTATATCACGATTTATCAAAAAGAAATAAGGAGTCATTTGAATATCAAAAAAGGCTATGAGGATACCTTGTTTTTAAACCGTAGAGGCAGTCAGTTAACCCGGGCTATGATTTTCACCATTATAAAAGATTTGGCGGTAAAAACGGGTTTAAATAAAAATATCAGTCCACATACTTTGAGGCATTCATTTGCTACGCATTTACTTGAAAATGGAGCTGATTTGCGTTCGATACAATTAATGCTTGGTCACGAATCTATAACTACCACAGAAATCTATGTTCATTTAGACAGAAGTTTTTTGAAAGAAGTAATGCATACTTTTCATCCCAGAAGATAATTTATCCTATTTTGAGGTTCAGTTTGAAATAGGAAATAAAAAAACTTCCCGTTGCTGAGAAGTTTTTTTACGAAAATATTTTTGTGAATTTATTTAGCAATATTTACTGCTCTGGTTTCACGAATAACGGTCACTTTTACCTGACCCGGATAAGTCATTTCAGTTTGGATTTTTTGTGAAATTTCGAAAGAAAGATTTGCCGCATTGTCATCAGAAACTTTCTCGCTTTCTACAATCACACGAAGTTCTCTACCCGCCTGGATTGCATAAGCGTTTTTAACACCGCTGAATCCGTAAGCTACATCTTCAAGATCTTTCAGACGTTGGATGTAAGAATCCAAAACCTGACGTCTTGCGCCTGGTCTGGCTCCTGAAATCGCATCACAAACCTGAATAATTGGTGATAATAAAGATTTCATTTCGATCTCGTCGTGGTGAGCTCCAATGGCGTTGCAAACTTCTTCTTTTTCACCATATTTCTCAGCCCATTGCATACCTAATAAAGCGTGAGGTAAATCGCTTTCAGTATCCGGAACTTTACCGATGTCATGAAGCAAACCGGCTCTTTTGGCTAGTTTTACGTTTAAGCCTAATTCGGCTGCCATGATACCACAAAGTTTAGAAACTTCTCTGGAGTGTTGTAATAAGTTTTGTCCGTAAGAAGAGCGGTATTTCATTCTTCCCACGACTTTAATTAATTCAGGGTGTAATCCGTGAATTCCTAAGTCTATAACCGTACGTTTCCCTACTTCGATAATTTCGTCATCAATTTGTTTGGCTGTTTTAGCGACAACTTCTTCAATTCTTGCCGGGTGAATACGTCCGTCAGTTACCAGTTTGTGTAATGACAAACGTGCAATCTCTCTACGCACTGGGTCGAAGCACGATAGGATAATAGCTTCTGGTGTATCGTCAACAATGATTTCTACTCCTGTAGCAGCTTCCAAGGCTCTAATATTACGGCCTTCACGACCGATAATTCTACCTTTAACATCATCAGATTCAATATTGAATACAGATACACAATTCTCTACCGCTTCTTCAGTTCCAACACGCTGAATCGTGTTAATGATGATTTTTTTAGCTTCTTGCTGAGCTGTAAGTTTTGCCTCTTCAATAGTTTCCTGAATGTGAGACATAGCTTTACTTTTAGCTTCAGCTTTTAATCCTTCTACTAATTGTTCTTTTGCTTCTTCAGCAGAAAGTCCTGAAATCACTTCCAGTTGCTGTAACTGACTTTTGTGTAGTTTTTCAACTTCAGCCTGTTTTTTGTCTAGAAGCTCAATTTTGTTGTTGTACTCCTGAGTTTTTGCTTCGAAATCGTCGTTTACTTTTTTAGCTTTAGATAATTCATTTGAAACTTGTGACTCTTTATCGCGAACTCTTTTTTCAACTTCGGCAACTTTTTTGTCACGTGCTAAAATTACTTGCTCGTGTTCTGCTTTTAATTCAATAAATTTTTCTTTTGCCTGAAGAATTTTGTCTTTTTTAATGTTTTCTGCCTCTAAATTGGCATCTTTTAAAATTGAAGCTGCTTCTTTTTTAGCATTTTTGATTAGGTTAGAAATATTACTTTTCTCGATAATTTTAGCTATTGCAAAACCTGCTGCAATACCTACAATACCAATAATGATCGTTATAGTGTCCATGTTTGTTAAAGGTTTTATATAAAAAAAGCCTACATTAATTGCTTGAATAAACTCGTAAAGACAAGTTTTGAGCTAACTCACTGTTCAAGTTTCCAAGCCGAAGCATGGCATACTATAGTAGCGACGATTTGCTCATTCTAATTTGTTAGTGTTGAGTTTACCAATTGTGAACTAATGTAGGCAGTATCTTAGTTTATGTAAAGAACGTTAATTTTCGAGATATTGATCTAATAGCAAATTTAATTTTTTAATTCTTTCGATGGTTTCAAGCGCATCGTTAGTATTATCAATTTGTTTTTGTTCTACTTGTGATGCAAATTGCAGGGCACACATAGCCAATACATCTTGTTTGTCGCGAACTGCGTAATTTTCTTCGAATTGCTTAATCATCGCATCAATTTTTCTGGAAGCACTTCTAAGTCCTTCTTCCTGGGCAGGCTCAACCGTTAACGGATAAACCCGGTCTGCAACTGATACTTTAATTTTAAGCTTTCCGTCCATATTTACTAGTCTGATAGTTGTGCAATACAGTAATCAATTTCGCGAATTAATGAATTTATTTTAAGCTTTGTCTCTCTCTTGTTATTGTCGCTGCCGAGCAACGAATTGGCTATCTTAAGTGTTTCATATTGCTTCTTCAAAGCTTCAATTTCTTCAGACTGTTTCTGGATAATTTGCGCTGCTTTGTTTAATTCTAATCGAAGATCCTGATTGTTTTTTTCTAAAGCTTTTGATTTTGCAAAAAGCTTTTCAACTTTATATTCAAGAGTATCAATTATTTCAGCAATTACACTCATTGTACATCCTATTCATTACTTAATCCTACAAAGTTAATATTCCTTTTTATTAATGCAATTTTTTATCGAATTTTTTGCATTAAAAATAATCAAATTCATGAAATTCAGTGATTTGTATTTTTGGGGGTTATCCTTCGGTTTTTCCCTCCTTAATTTTTATCTTAGCAAAAATGTTATCTATGAAATTTTCAGCGTTTTTTTTATTTTTTTACAGTTTTGTTTTTGCACAGGTTCAATATCCTAAGGATTATTTTCGCCCGCCACTTGATATTCCGATGCAGCTATCGGGTAATTTTGGAGAATTAAGGCCCAATCATTTCCATGCGGGATTCGATTTAAAAACCAATCAAAGAGAAGGCTTAAATGTATATGCTGTGGCAGATGGATATGTATCCAGAATAAAAATTTCGACTTTTGGAAATGGAAAGTGTATTTATATCACGCATCCAAACGGATTTACAACGGTTTACGGGCATTTACAGACAGCAGTAGGGCCAATTCAGGAATATATACATAAAACGCATTATAATGAAAAGTCATTTGAAATTGAAATGTTTCCGAAACCGGATGAACTCCCGGTTACCAAAGGTCAAATAATTGCACTTTCAGGGAATACAGGTTCTTCTGAAGGGCCGCATCTGCATTTTGAGTTTCGGGATACCAAAACAGAATTTGTAATAAATCCTATGTTTTTTGGATTTGATCAGCATATAGCAGATAATAAAAAACCAACTATTTCAAGTGTATTTGTTTATCCAATGGACAATGTAACGGTAAATCAGTCTAAACAGCCTTTATTGTTGAATCTTTCACTTCAAAAAGACGGGACATATCTGGCCGGTAAAGTAAAAGCTAATGGGAAAATTGGTTTCGGAATTAATGCTGTCGATTTTGATGATGTCTCAAAAAACAGAAATGGAGTTTTTAATGTGACAGGTTTTTTAAACGGAGATCCGAAATACAATTATCAGTTTAATACTTATTCTTTCGATGAGATGCGTTTTATTAATGCCTTTATCGATTACCCAAGATATAAAAGAACGGGTCAGCGTGTGCAAAAGTTATTTATGAAAACGCCTTTTGCACTCAGTATTATAAAAACAGATTCGCTTCGTGGAATTATTCCGGTTGAACCTAATCTGGCTTCAACTTACAAAATTGAGGTTTCTGATTATTTTGGTAACATGAATTCAGTTACTGTTCCAGTCGAATATGATTCAGAAGTACCGGTTGTAGATGAAGAGCCCATCACATCAAAATATCGCATCCAATACAATAAAGACTCAAATTTTGAAAAAGATAATATGTCTGTTTTTTTTCCTGCCGGAACTTTTTATGAAGATTTTAATTTGAATTTTGATGTAAAAAACAATCGGATTTATATTCACGAAGATGTTGTTCCGGTACATTCAAATTTTACTGTTACTATAAAGGACAGTACGTATTCTGAAGCTTTAAGGGATAAACTTTTTATTGCAAGAATAAGCGGTAACAGTAAAAGTTATAATGCTACTACCAGAAAAAATGATGTTTTTACTGCGAAATCAAAAATACTGGGGCAGTATGCTTTGGTTTTAGATACAATTGCGCCAGTAATACAAATTGCAAAACCTATTCAGGATAAATGGATTAGTGATGTTAAAACTATTCAGTTTGTAATTAGCGATAATTTATCCGGGATTAAATCTTATAATGGATATTTAAATGGTAATTGGATTTTATTTGAATATGACAATAAAACAAAAAAAATAATTCATCGTTTTGATGATAATATAGTGGCTGAAGGGGGTAACGATTTAAAAATTGAAGTAGTTGATAATGTAGGGAATTCTGCTATCTTTGAAGCTCACTTTTTTAGAAGTCAACAAAAGTAAAATCTAAGCGTTTGAATAATTTTAAATTAATAATTGTTTTCCTTTTTTTGTGGATTGGTTTTAATTCATCTGCTCAAAGTGCACGTGTAAAGGGGATTATTTTAGACACTGAGAGCCATCCGGTTGCAGATGTAAATATTACTTCAGGAGATAAAGCTGCAAAATCGAATGCTAAAGGTCATTTTGATATTTTTGTGCCTTCAAATAAAAAGGTAGTTCTGGTTTTTACACATATTTCTTTGAAAATGGTGACGTTAACGGTAAACTTAAAACCTTACGAAACATTTGTTTTTAACCCCGTTATGAATAACTCCGAAGAGCAAATGGGAGAAGTTTTTGTGTCTTCGAAAAATAAAAAACGTGTCCAGGGTATTACAGTCATTGATCCTGCTACGATAAAAAAAGTTCCAGGCACAAATGCAGGAATCGAAAATATACTGAAAACATTACCCGGTGTAAACTCAAACAATGAACTGAGTACACAATATGCTGTTCGTGGAGGTAATTATGATGAAAACCTGGTTTATGTAAACGAAATAGAAGTCTATCGCCCTTTTTTAATTCGGTCTGGTCAGCAGGAAGGATTGAGCTTTACAAATACAGATTTGGTACAAAACGTAGATTTTTCAGCTGGAGGTTTTCAGGCTAAATTTGGAGATAAATTATCTTCTGTTTTAGATATAACTTATAGAAAACCAATTCAGTTTGGAGCATCAGTCGAAGCGAGTTTTCTCGGTGGAAGCATTTCTGTTGATGCGGTTTCAAAAAATAAAAAATGGTCTGCAGTTACTGGTGTACGTTATCGCAACAATAGCCTGTTGGTTAACAGCCAGGATACCCAGACAAACTATACGCCAACATTTGCAGATATTCAGACCAATATTAATTATGATGTCTCTCAAAAATGGCAGCTAAGTTTTTTGGGAAATATTTCGCAAAATAAGTATTTATATCAGCCCTTAACGCGCGAAACAAAATTTGGAACTATTGATCAGCCAATGGCACTGGCCGTTTTTTATCAAGGTCAGGAAAGGGATCAGTACGATACTTATTTTGGAGCCATAAAAACAACTTATAAAGCTTCGCCAACCCTTACTTTTAAATTAATCGGATCTCTATTTCACACTATTGAAAAGGAACATTTTGATATTTTGGCACAATACCGATTGGGAAATATTGATGAAAACGGAAATATAAATTCTGATGATGTCGATTTTACAAGAGGAATCGGCACCCAGCTCAATCACGCCCGAAATGATCTGGACGCTTTGATCGCTAACATCGAATTTAAAGGTTTTAAAGACTGGAAAGATAATAACCAGTTAGAATTTGGATTGAAATTTACAAGAGAATCAATACGTGACAGAGTAGTGGAGTGGGAAGTGATTGATTCGGCAGGATTTTCGATAAATCGGCCTAATTTAAATTTTCCTAAAAACAACCAGCCGTATGAACCCTACGCCGGGCCGCTTTTGCCATACCAAAATATTCTTGCTGTCAATTTTAATGATATAAACAGATTTTCAGGTTATGCACAATGGAGTAACAAGACTGATTTGGGATCCAGTCAATTCTGGTATACAGTTGGGGCCCGTTTTCAAAGCTGGCAGGTTTCAGGAGCAGCTGTAGAAGGTAAAAATCAGACTGTTTTTAGTCCACGTGTGCAATTTGCCTTAAAACCGGACTGGAACAAGGATATGATTTTCAGGCTTTCCGGAGGTTTGTATCATCAGCCGCCATTTTACCGTGAACTTCGGGATTTTAACGGAGAAGTTAATCCAAACGTGAAAGCCCAGCAGTCAGTTCATGTCGTTTTGAGTAACGATTATAATTTTAAAATGTGGAACAGGCCTTTTAAGTGGGTTACAGAAGTGTATTATAAATCGCTTTCAGATGTAAATACCTATTCGATTGACAATGTACGAATTCGCTATGTGGCAGATAATAATGCTAAAGCATATGCTCAGGGGCTTGATTTCAGGTTGAACGGGGAGTTTGTTCCGGGAACGGAATCCTGGATAAGTTTTGGTTATCTTAAAACGGAAGAAAATTATGAAGATAAAGGTTTTATAGCCAGGCCCACTGATCAAAGGCTGAAATTTGCAATGCTTTTTCAGGATTATATGCCAAATATCCCAAGTATTAAATTGTATCTTAATTTAGTTTATAATACCGGTTTACCGGGAGGTTCACCATCATATTCAGATCCTTATGTGTATCAGAACAGGCTGAACGATTACAGAAGGGCAGATGTTGGTTTTTCAAAAGTTTTTATTGATCATAATAACATATCCAAAACCCGTTGGTTGAAGAATTTTAAAGAGTTAGCATTAGGGGTAGAAATATTCAACCTTTTCAATAATCAGAATGCCATAACCAATACCTGGGTACGTGATGCATATTCTAAAAATCAATATGCCATTCCAAATTATATGACTTCAAGGGTTTTTAATATAAAACTGAATGCGAGGTTATAATCGAAAAACGTGAAAAAAAAAGATTTTTTACGTTCCGGGAATGATTTCTTTGGTTTTGATTCCGTTAATAAGTGTCATTTATTTTTTTAAAACAGACTCTTTTAAAGTTGATAGCTGTTTGGCTATTTCGGTTTCCACTAAAAAAGAATTTGAAAACTATAAGATTGAAAGTTTAAGAAAATATAAAACTTTTAAATTTAAAAAAGATAATTTTAAAGAATTAAAGGAGTTAAGATTTTTTGTTAGGGATGTTTTAAAGAAATATGATACAATTAATGGGGCTAAAATACATTTTGATTCAACTTCAGATTATAATGCATTTATTAGCGTTATTAATATTATAGTTGAAGAAGAAGCGGTTCTATGGGCACATTATAAAGATGATATTTATGTTTTGGCAAGTCCAAAGCCAAAGCAAAAACCCAGTAATCTGAAACCAATAAAATATTTTAGTTGCGGATATTACGAGGCTAATAAATCATATTTTTTGGAAATGGAGAGAAAAAGGCAATTTCAATATACTATATCGCTTTATAAAAAATACTGGATAATTTTGCTGAGCTATTTCGGAATTATACTTTTAAATATCTTCGCACTAGTAAAATTCAATAAAAACCAAAATTACAATCAAAAATAGTATATTTGATAATCGAATATAATTTTGCAGATGAAAAAGTACCTTAAATATACAGCCTTAGCAATTGCAGCAACATTTATCAGTTGCCGTGAGGAAGTTCAAAAGCCAAAAGTGAGTTACGATGTTTCAAACAAAGTAAGCGTTAGTAAGACAGATTCTACACAAATTGAAGTGGCAGATTTGCCAATTCAGATGGAAGGAACAGATTATTTAATTCATCCGGTTGGAGATTTACGTGTATTCGAAAAAGGATCAAAAGCACGTTACGGATCATCAACTGTAAATGATGTAAGTTTTACTATTTCTAATCTGGGAGAGTATGAAATTACAGGTTATTTGCAAAATTTGAAATTCCAAAAAACAGATTCAGATTCTATCCGGCCGCTATCTGATAAACCAATTTTAATTTTAACAGCGACATATTTAAAAACAATTGCTGATAAAACACAAAATAAAATTATGGTTTATACGCTTACAGATTCGGATACGAATAAAGATGGTAAAATAGATACCGGAGATATCAAAACCCTTTATCTGAGCGATATTAGCGGAGAAAACTTTACCAAAGTTTCTACAGATTTAGAGGAACTCGTAGACTGGAATATTGTTGAATCAAAAAATCGTCTGTATTTCAGGACAATTCAAGACACCAATCAAAATGGTCAGTTTGATAAAAATGATGTTTTGCATTATAATTACATCGATTTGGCTTTGAAAAACTGGGAAGTTAAAAATTATAAACCTATTTAAAGGTATTAAGCTTCTAAGTTGCTAAGTTTTTTTAGCTTTTAATAATAAGGATTCCTTGAATATTATAATATGAAACCCTGCTGAAATATAATTTTCAGCAGGGTTATTTTTTAAGCACAAAGATTGAAAAACCTTAGAATCTTAGCGCCTCAGAACCTCAGAAGCTTTATATCAAAATATCACTTTCCAGATCTGATTTTTCTATTTCTAATCCAAATCCTAAACGATCTACCAATTCAATTACCAGTTTTTTATACCAGTTTTCTGATTTGGGATGAATGTAGATCTTTTCTATTAGTTGATTAACATCTACGTTTATTTTTAATCCTTCATTCAGTTTTAAATTGCTTTGTGAAGTGTCAGTAATAATGCGGACTTCCCGTTCGTACTGAAAGCTTTTTCTTTTAAACAAAAAAGGAAAAAAAGAATCGTCAAACGGAATGTATTCTTTTTTGTAGTCGATATAATTTACCTCACCAATATACTGATCAAAATTTTGCTCCGGATTTACTGCTTTCTGTAATCTTCCAATTGTGGACTGAATAGCTAATCCTTCACTGTTTTGTGTGAAAATCTGCCACATTGCAAATGATTCATACTCGTTGATATGCCAGCTGCTGACAGCTACCTTTTCCCGGTGCGTTTTGTAATAATTTAAAAATTCAGGATTGTCAATCGCGAGTTTTTTAATTTCTTCATATGTTGGTTCACTAAAAGTACCTTCATACTGATCCTCAAATTTGTCAGATCGTGACATGAATAGTTTTTTTGAAAGTAGTAAATCAAGAAATTTAGATAAATCGAGATATTTCCACACAACAGTATCAGGATCGTCGGGCAGTTTTATGTTTGGGTTGTTAAGATACATTTTGAGCGCATTAAATGATTTATTCTTTAACGAACCTAAAGTTATAAAAATAAAAACAGATTAAGGAAGTTAAAATCAGTTTTAATGTTTCCTTAATCTGTGTAAATTATGAGGTAGTCGAGAGTTGTATCTTAAGATTCAAAAGACTGCATCGTTACCAGTTTGTTATAAGTGCCGTTATGTGCAATTAATTCTTCATGGGTTCCCTGTTCTACAATTCGACCTTTTTGCATTACAACAATTACGTCAGCTTTTTGAATCGTAGAGAGGCGGTGAGCAATAACAATTGAAGTTCTGTTCTGCATCATATTTTCAAGTGCCACCTGAACAAATTTTTCGCTTTCGGTATCCAGCGCTGATGTTGCTTCATCCAGAATCATAATAGGCGGGTTCTTTAGTACCGCACGTGCAATAGACAAACGTTGCTTTTGCCCGCCGGATAATTTGTTTCCGCTGTCGCCAATGTTGGTGTAAATTCCTAGAGGCAATTCTTTTACGAATTCAAAAGCGTTGGCTATTTTTAAAGCTTCAATGATTTCGTCATCGGTAGCATCTAATTTTCCTAAGGCAATATTAGCTTTGATAGTATCATTAAATAAAATGCTGTCCTGGGTAACCAAGCCCATTAAACTTCTTAGGGACTGGAGATTAATTTCTTTTATGTTTACCCCGTCAATAGAAATAGATCCGTCGTTAACATCATAAAAGCGGGTCAGCAGGTTTGCGATTGTACTCTTTCCGCTTCCTGATTGTCCAACAAGGGCAACGGTCTGACCTTTTTTGATTTCAAGTGAAAAGTCTTTTAAAACCGTCTCATTTTCATATTTGAAATTGATGTTTTGAACACTGATATTATGG
Source organism: Flavobacterium hibisci (assembly GCF_020026925.1). Lineage (GTDB taxonomy): Bacteria > Bacteroidota > Bacteroidia > Flavobacteriales > Flavobacteriaceae > Flavobacterium > Flavobacterium hibisci. Next base: position 31,923 of record NZ_JAIQDW010000011.1, read on the forward strand.
TCAAAACTTGTTTTTTCCAGTGCTTTAGGTTGGGAAGCAATTGTATTTTCCTGTTCTAAAATTTCTAATACCCTATCAGCAGCAGCATTTCCTCTTTTTACAGCATAAGAAGCTTTTGATATTGATTTTGCAGGGGTAAGGATGTTGTAAGCAAGCCCCATATAAGCAATAAATGATGCACCATCCAGTGTTTTTTCAATCAAAACCATTTGTCCTCCGTACCATAATAAAATAGTAATAACCATGATGCCCATAAATTCACTCGCTGGAGAAGCTAAATTCTGGCGATGTCCAATGCTGTTTGATAATTTAAAAAATCGTTCAGTTGAATTTTTAAACATAGTATTGAAATAATTCTCAGCATTATATCCCTTTACTACTTTTAATCCTCCAATAGTTTCTTCAATAGTTGATAAAAAAGTTCCTTGTTCCTGTTGTGCTTTACTGGATTTCTTTTTAAGCTGTTTTCCAATTAATGAAATTATGTATCCTGAAACCGGAATGAACACAAAAACAAATAAGGTTAGTTTAGTGCTTATGATTAACATAGCAATGATAGTGAAAATAATGGTTAAAGGTTCTTTTACAATAAGCTCCAATATGGCTAAAAAAGAAGTCTGAACCTCATTTACGTCTGCAGAAATTCTCGAAATAACATCTCCTTTTCGTTTTTCAGAAAAAAAAGCCAATGGCAATTCCAGTGTTTTTTCATACATCGCATTGCGGATATCTTTCAATACGCCATTTCGCAAATAAGTAACAAAAAACATAGCCAGGTAATCAGCCAGGTTTTTTAATAAAAAAATAGAAATAATGATGGCTACCATAACAGAAAGTACAAAACCGGGGTTGTTTTGGTCAGTATTCATTGTGATATAATAGCTTAAGTAGTTTTCCCCATATTCTTTTATGTGTGAAATCCCTTCGTAAGTAGGCATGACAGTGTTTCTTTTTGTTTTGTCAAATAAAACCTGAATCATAGGAATTAATGCCATGAACGAAAGGGTACTAAAAAGGGCATATAAAACATTAAAAAAAATGTTTAGATAGGCATATTTTTTATAGGGGTATATAAAAGGTAGTATTTTTTTAAAATTACTCATTTATTATTTTGATATTGATTTCTTTATATAGCCATAACATTGGAGTGTTTTGGCAGGGATTTTTTTACCGCACAAAATTAGTCGAATTAGCACGTTTTTAATTTCTTTTTGCTTTTTTTTTATAAAAAAAAGCTCTGATTTGCATTGATAAAATACAAATCAGAGCTTATGAAAATCTTATTCTTAGTTTGTTGTGTTAACTCAATTGCATATCTGCAATGATATTCTGTATTTTTTGGTCTAAGAATTTTTCAGCTTCATCAAAGTCCAAAACCGATTCGATTTCAGCATTCACACTGATGTAGAATTTGATTTTCGGTTCTGTTCCGCTTGGTCTTGCACAAATTTTCGAGCCGTCTTCGGTGTAATAAATCAAAACGTTTGATTTTGGCATATCCATTACAGATTCCTCACCTGTCAATAAATTCAAAGCAACAGAAGACTGGTAATCCTCGACCATAATTACTCTTTGTCCGTTGATCTCTTTCAATGGATTCTCTCTTAAATTAATCATCATCTGATTAATTTCTTCTAAACCTTCAATTCCTTTTTTAGTTAAAGAAACTAAATATTCTTTGTAGAAACCATTTTCAACATAAAGCTGTAAAAGTTCTTTGTAAACAGAGCTTCCGGCTGCTTTTGCCTGAGCAGCAACTTCGCAGATTAATAAGGTAGCAGCAACAGCATCTTTATCACGAACAGCGTCTCCAACCATAAAACCAAAGCTTTCTTCACCGCCTCCAATAAATTCGAGCTCAGGGAAATCTTTAATCATTTTGGCAATCCATTTAAAGCCAGTCAGACCAACTTTGCATTCAACACCATAGCTTGTAGCCAGTTCCATAATCATTGGAGTTGAAACAATAGTAGAACCAACAAATTGTTTTCCGTTGATTTTGCCGGCTTTTTTCCATTGTTTCAAAAGGAACGAAGTCATCAAAACCATCGTCTGATTTCCGTTTAGCAAAATCATTTTTCCATCGTTATTACGAACAGCAACGCCCAAACGATCACAATCAGGATCTGTTCCTACGACAATATCGGAGTTTGTTTTGTCTGCCAAAGCCAAAGCCATTGTCAATGCTTCCGGTTCTTCAGGATTTGGAGATTTTACAGTAGGGAAATTTCCATCAGGAACAGCTTGCTCAGGAACAATATGGACATTTTTATACCCTGCTTCAGATAAAGTATCAGGAATTGATTTTATAGAAGTTCCGTGTAATGAAGTGAAAACAATATGCAGATTGTCTTTGGCTTCAACCGGGGTATTAAAACTTGCGTTTTCGATAGATGATTTTACAAAAGCTTTGTCTATTTCAGTATCAATATACTGAATCAGACTTTCATCAGCATTAAATTTGATCTTATCATAAGTAAGGCTTTCAATTACTTTAATGATAGCAGCATCTTCAGGGGGAACAATCTGGCCTCCGTCCTGCCAGTAAACTTTATAACCATTATATTCGGGTGGATTGTGCGAAGCAGTCAATACAATTCCGCACTGACAGCCTAAATATTTAAGTGCAAAAGATAATTCAGGCGTTGGACGCAAATCAGAAAACAAATAAACCTGAATTCCGTTTGCAGAAAAGACATCGGCCACTACTTTTGCCAGGGTATTACTGTTGTGACGACAGTCGTAAGCAATAACTACTTTTATAGGCTGATTAGGGAAAACTTCATGCAGGTAATCAGAAAGTCCCTGTGTGTTTTTTCCAAGGGTGTATTTGTTGATGCGATTGTTTCCAATTCCCATAACACCGCGCATTCCCCCGGTTCCAAACTCCAGGTTTTTATAAAAACTTTCCTCAAGTTCTTTTGGCGATGTGGTCATTAATTCCTTAACAGCATCTTGTGTTTCTTTGTCAAATGTTGGCGTAAGCCACTCGTTTACGGCGTCTAAAATATTAGGTGCTATATTCATGTAACTAATTTTTTTAAATGTTTAATTAAAGATAGGAATTTTTCAGGAGCTAATCCTGCTGTTCACTATATCTTTTGTGGTGAACCCCACCACAAAAGGATGCCGTTGCCATCAGGGCTAGGACATTACGTTAAAAATTAACCTCTCGGGCAACTTTGTATCGGGCTTCATTGCTTTTAGTGCGCAAAATAATTTCGCCTAAAAACCCTGCCAAAAAAAGCTGAGTTCCCAAAACCATTGTAGTCAGGGCAATATAAAACCATGGGTTATTTGTAACAAGGCTGTATTTCATTCCGGTATACATATGGTATAGTTTAGAAATACCAATGTATCCCGCAGCTAAAAATCCAATGATAAACATTAAAGAACCCATAGCGCCAAATAAGTGCATTGGTCTTTTTCCGAATCGTGATAAAAACCAAATCGTAATCAAATCAAGAAATCCGTTAATAAAACGCTCCATTCCAAATTTGGTTTCGCCGTATTTTCTGGCCTGATGTATCACTACTTTTTCACCAATTTTCCCAAATCCGGCATTTTTAGCTAAAACCGGAATATACCGGTGCATTTCGCCTGAAACTTCGATATTTTTTACGACAACATTTTTGTAGGCTTTCAGGCCACAATTAAAATCGTTTAGTTCAACACCTGAGGTTTTTCTTGCGGCCCAGTTGAATAATTTTGAAGGCAGGTTTTTTGCTACAACCGAGTCGTATCTTTTTTTCTTCCAGCCTGAAACCAAATCGTATTTTTGATTCGTAATCATTTCGTACAATCCCGGAATTTCATCAGGGCTATCCTGTAAGTCTGCATCCATAGTGATGATAACATCGCCTTGTGCTTTCGCAAAACCGGCATGTAATGCCTGCGATTTCCCGAAGTTTTTCATGAAGCGAATTCCTTTTACATTTGGGTTTTCGTTAGAGAAACTTTCGATAATATTCCACGAATTATCTGTACTACCGTCATCCACAAAAATGATTTCATAAGAGTAATTGTTGGATTGCATCACTTTAATAATCCATGAGTAGAGTTCTTTTAGTGATTCCTCTTCGTTTAGAAGTGGTATAAGTATAGATAAATTCATTTATTTTTTTATTCTTGTGTAGTTTTGCTTTTAAAAAATGCAGCTAAGATCAGACCTAAAATAGAGTAAAGCGCAATACTAAAACCTAATCCTTTAAGCTGCTCTAAAGTCGAAAAAGGGCTGGTTTCTTTCATCTTTGCTATTGTTTCGTTTATAGCAGAGGCAGGTGTCCCGAATTTTTGAAGCGTTTCAGCCATATATTTTATAAGATGTTCACTTATAACTTCTTTTGCATCAGGGTCAATTACATTAAATAAAATAACACTAAATGTTGTTGAGATTAAAAGAGCAATCAGAATGGTGATAAAATAGGTTGTAAATGCATCTTTGAAAGAAAAAAATCCATTTATTTCTTTTTTTGTTTTTGTTAGTAATATAATGCCGGTTACTACAAAAATGATAAATGTTGAGGCTCCAATCCAGCCAGAAACAAATAATTTTAGATCAATTGCATAAATTGTAGCTGTAATTAATGCTGAAATAATGCCTAAAATAATTCCATAAGTAATCCCATTCTTCTTTATAACTTCATTAATCATATTTTTATATGTTTAAAATTAATCCACAAATATAGCAATTCCCACTATAATCGAATATAAAAAAAGCTTTTTGAATTTAACTAAAAAAAAGCAGGCTAAGTATTTGTTTATTAAAAAAGAATTGTAAATTTGCACACTCAAAAATAATTAAATTTTTAAACAAAAAAGAGTATCCTTTGTTTATACCTTTTTCTAACCACGGAAAAGCTTCAAAATAAAAATGCTCTGAAACAATAAATAAAAGAAAAGATGAAAAAAGGAATCCACCCGGAAAATTACAGATTAGTAGCATTTAAAGACATGTCAAATGATGATGTTTTTATCACTAAATCTACTGCAGATACAAAAGAAACAATTGAAGTTGACGGAGTTGAGTATCCTGTTGTAAAAATGGAGATTTCAAGAACATCTCACCCTTTTTATACTGGTAAATCTAAACTTATCGATACTGCAGGACGTATTGACAAGTTCAAAACTAAATATGCAAAGCACGCTAAAAAATAATAGCTGTTTAAAATTATACAGAAGCCTTCCGTCCGGAAGGCTTTTTTTTATGCTTTTTTCTTAAGTTGAATGCCTGATAAGATGATTTTGACTAAATAATTAATTTTTATCTTTGGAATAGAATTTATCTTAATCAAAAGTAATGGAGTTTCTAAAAGATATTTTTATTGATAAACTGGGACTGGAAATACTTCATTTAGAAAAGTTTATTAGCTTAGCCAGGACAAAGAAATTAAAGAAAAAAGAATTTCTGATTAAGGAAGGGGCTGTTTGCGAATTCATAGGATTTGTCGTTTCTGGAAAACTTAGGTCTTATGTTCAAAATGAGGAACAGGAATTTAATAATGATTTTTATCTTCAAAATAGTCTCGTAACGGCTTACACCAGTTATCTGACACAAAACCCAACGAATTGCAATATCGAAGCTTTGGGTGATACGGAAATTGTCTATATTACGAATAAGCAATTTAATGTGTTGATTGAAGAAGATGTCCGTTTTTTGAAATTAGCAAAATATATTTCAGATGTTTTCTTCATTAAAAAATGCAAACGCGAAACTTCATTTCTGAAAAACTCTGCAACAGAAAGATTTGCACAACTTTGTAAAGCCTACCCCGGAATCGAACAGGAAATTTCGCAATACCATATTGCATCTTATTTAGGAATAAAACCGGAATCATTAAGTCGCATTAAACTCTTAACATACATCAATAAATAAGTGTAGTTTTAAATTGAATTTTGTACTTCAATAATCAATAAAATATTTGAAGTATGCCAGCAATTCATCTTAAAGTAAGTGGTAAGGAAAACCCTGCGTTAGCAAAAGGACTTGTAAAAACTATTAGCGGCCTCACAAATGAAATTCTTCACAAAAGGTCTGAAATTACAGTAGTAACAGTGTCTTTTATTCCGGATTATCTATGGTTTGTAAATTCAGAATCTTTAGCTGAATTAAAAAAGAATAGTTTCTTTTTGACTATCAAGATTTCAGATTCTACAAATCTAAAAGACGACAAAGCAAAGTATATAGAAGCTTTACACAAATCACTGTCTGATGTAATTGGGAATATTCATCCGGTGAGTTATACTGCAATTGAAGAAATGAAGGCAGATGCTTATGGTTATGAAGGACTAACCATAGAGTATAAAATAATCAATAATAAGATTTCAAATTTTAGAAAAGAAAAATAACAGGGATGGGAAAAATAAAAATAATGTTGATCTTACTTTTAATGGTGTTTTCTTTTTACGGCCAGGAAAAAGAGGATAATAAGAAAATAATAGCCTCAATTATTGATGCCTATTCGAAAAGTGTTATAGCAAAAGATTCTATTTCGTTTTACAGTTTATTTAATGATAAAAACGTAACCTGGTGCGCAGGATATAAAGACCGGACTCAGGCCAAAGAAATTGAAGTAAAAGGAGAAGCAAAAGCGGGCAGCAATTATTTTTCGGGGTCATACAAAGGATTTTTGAGAGGTCTGTTCAGATATAAGTCTGCTGAAGATAAGTTTGATAATATTAAAATCGTTGAAGACGGTACTGTAGCTTCAGTCACAATGGATTATAGCTTTTGGGCAGATGGTAAAATGAAAAATTGGGGCAGTAAGTATTTGAATATTATCAAAAGAGATGGAAAATGGAAGATTGTAAGTGTGATTTATTCCTTAGAACTAATAGAATATTTTAAACAACCGACACTTAAAGAGCGGCAAAGAAAATAAGTTGTGTTGTAAATTTTGGGGGATACTTGTTTCTTTCAGCAAAAAACATATTTATTGTTACAAATAAAATATTGTAACTTTGAATCTGATAACCAAATCAAGATTTTAACAAGTACCAAATTTATTCTTTATGAACTACATTCTTTTTGATGGTCCCGTTCGAAATGCTTTATTACCTTTTACTTTTACAAGACCTGTGGCTGATATTCTAATCGGAATTATGACGATTCGTCAAAAATGGGAAGCGCGTTTAGGGTCAACTATTACTACTATTACAGAGGAATATTTATCTGCGAAATTTCCAATGGTGGAAATGGAAGAAAACATTATGATAAATGCGGCGTATTTGCCAAATGATACACTTGTCGAAATGATTTCTGATTTAAAGGAAAATCAGGCAATCTTTAAAGGGGATGATGTAATCGCTTTTTTTACTACTGAAAATCAGGATGAGGTTGATTTTGATTCGTATGAAATTATTCATTACAATCAGGAATGTTTGACTGTTGAACATACATGGGATATTTTTTCTAAAAATGATGCTGCTATTCGTGCCGATTTTGAGTATTTGACTGAAGATCGTAAATCACAGCCCATTCCGAAAAGTGTCAATGTTATTTCACCGGAAAATATTTTTATTGAAGAAGGAGCGAAACTGGAATTTGTAACTTTGAATGCCTCAACCGGACCAATATATATAGGCAAGAATGCTGAAATTATGGAAGGAACCGTAATTCGTGGTCCTTTTGCTTTATGCGAAAATGCACAGGTTAAACTGAATGCAAAAGTGTATGGAGCCACAACGGTTGGACCAGGATCCAGAATAGGAGGGGAAGTTAAAAATGCTGTTCTTTTTGCGAATTCAAATAAGGGGCATGATGGTTTTTTAGGCGATTCTGTTTTAGGTGAATGGTGTAATATTGGGGCTGACAGTAATAATTCAAACCTGAAAAATAATTATGAAGAAGTAAAATTATGGAGTTACGAGACAGAAGGCTTTGCTAAAACAGGACTTCAGTTTTGTGGTTTAATGATGGGGGATCACAGTAAATGTGGTATCAATACAATGTTTAATACCGGAACGGTAGTAGGAGTGAGCGCCAATATTTTTGGATCTGGTTTTCCGCGTAATTTTGTTCCCAGTTTTTCATGGGGCGGTGCTGCCGGTTTTACCACTTATATCACCAAAAAAGCTTTTGAAACAGCTAAATTAGTAATGGGAAGAAGAAATATCGAATTTGATGAAACAGAAGCAGCTATCTTAGAACATGTTTTTGAAGAAACCAAAAAATGGAGAAAAGATTAATGAGTCAATGAGATAATTAATCAATGAGATAATTTTTGTAAACCCGACAGATTGTTAAAATCTATCGGGTTTTATTTTTTTTACAGATTCAGATAATTGTCTAATTGTTGCATCTCAAATTATCTAATTCTCAAATTGGCACATTATCTAATTAAAATCTATCTTTGCGGCTTCAAAAAAATACCTGCGCAGAAAATTAAAAGTCTAAGCAGTCTAAAATCTAAAGATCTAACATGATTACAGTTAACGATATTTCGGTTCAGTTTGGTGGAACTACATTATTTAGCGATGTTTCTTTTGCTATCAATGAAAATGATAAAATTGCCCTTATGGGGAAAAATGGTGCGGGAAAATCTACACTTTTAAAAATAATTGCAGGTCAAAGTAAGCCTTCTACCGGAAATATTTCTGCGCCTAAAGAAGCTGTTGTTGCTTATCTCCCTCAACACTTGCTTACAGAAGACGGTGCAACTGTTATGGAAGAAGCGTCAAAAGCTTTTGGTGAGATTTTCAGTATGAAAGCAGAAATCGATGAAATAAACGAGCAGTTAACTATCCGTACCGATTATGAAAGTGATGCTTACATGAAATTAATTGAAAGGGTTTCTGATTTAAGTGAGAAATTCTATGCGATTGAAGAAGTAAATTATGAAGCTGAAGTAGAAAAAATATTAGTTGGTTTAGGATTTGAAAGGGAAGATTTTACGCGCCAGACTTCTGAATTTTCAGGAGGATGGAGAATGCGTATCGAACTGGCTAAGATTTTATTAAGAAAACCCGATTTGATTCTTTTAGATGAACCTACCAACCACATGGATATTGAAAGTATTCAATGGCTGGAAGAATTTCTTTTAAATCAGGCAAAAGCAGTTGTGGTAATCTCGCATGATAGAGCTTTCGTAGATAATATTACAAATCGTACTATTGAAGTTACAATGGGAAGGATTTACGATTATAAGGCCAAATATTCCCATTATTTGGAACTCAGAAAAGACAGACGAATACATCAGCAGAAAGCATACGACGAACAACAGAAATTCATAGCAGATAATCAGGCTTTTATTGATAGATTTCGTGGGACTTTCTCGAAAACAGATGCTGTTCAGTCTCGTGTGAAAATGTTAGAAAAACTAGAAATCATTCAGGTTGATGAGGTCGATACTTCTGCATTGCGATTGAAATTCCCACCGGCTGCACGTTCCGGACAATATCCTGTTATAGTAAAAGAAATGTCAAAATCTTATGGTGATCATGTAGTTTTTAAAGATGCAAATATTGTGATTGAAAGAGGTCAGAAAGTAGCTTTTGTTGGAAAAAATGGAGAAGGGAAATCAACTATGATCAAAGCGATTATGAAAGAGATTGGTGTTGATTCAGGAAGTGTAGAAATTGGACATAATGCACAAATTGGATATTTTGCCCAGAACCAGGCTTCATTATTAGATGAAAATGCTACTATTTTTGAAACTATTGATGCAATTGCAGTTGGGGATATTCGTACTCAAATTAAAAACATCTTAGGGGCATTTATGTTTCAAGGCGATGATATTACCAAAAAGGTAAAAGTGCTTTCTGGAGGGGAAAAAACGCGTCTGGCAATGATTAAATTATTGTTGGAGCCAGTGAACTTGCTGATTCTGGATGAGCCTTCAAATCATCTAGATATGAAGACCAAGGATATTATCAAAGATGCTCTTCGTGATTTTGACGGAACATTAATCCTGGTTTCTCACGACCGTGATTTCCTTGACGGATTAGCAACTAAAGTTTTCGAATTTGGAAACAAACGAGTAAAAGAACATTTTGAAGATGTTGCAGGTTTCTTAGCGCATAAAAAAATGGATTCTATGAGAGAAATTGAAAAGTAATAATTGACTTTTTTCTTTATAAAAAATGCCTCCAAATAGTTTTTTTGACTATTGGAGGCATTTTATTTTGTTATGTTTTTTGTATTTTAAAAACCTGTTGTTGGGTTTTCTATGTACATTTCTTTTCCAAAACGACGCATTGATTTTGAGTCTGTAAAATAGGGAAGACTTTGGCCTTTCTTAGTTTGTATTCTTTTGGCTGTTGAAGAACCTATAATTCTTGAAACCGCAAGGTTAAGTAAAGGTTCGGATCCATCGTTTAAAACTCCAGTTGCCTCTCCTAAAATTCCATAGATGTCTATGTATTCTTGTATTTGGTAGGTTGGTGTTGGTTCTAGACCTCCTGTATAATCTCCAAAATTATCTTTATTAGTAATTTTAAAAACCAAAGGCTGCATGGCATATTTATGTGTCGGATTTACTTTTGTTTTTGTAAAGCTTTCAGAATCGTAAACCGTAATAGAGCCAACATTTTTGCCTAAAGTTGTTTCTCCAACTTGAATTACCTCAATATATGATTTTAGGCCATTAATGATCAATTCACTCGCAGAAGCCGTGCTTTCTGTTGCTATAATGTAAATCTTATTTAATTTTAAACTGTTTACAGAATTTCCATCAAATGTAGATACAAATCGATCATTTTGTGACTCTAACTGTTTTGAACTAAATTTTGCAGTTTGTTTGGCATTATATTGTGTTTTTGCAAAAATATCATTTGGGAATTGTCCCGTTATCATACTTGCTAATCTAATCGAAGAACGAACAGATCCTCCTCCGTTATATCTTAAGTCTAAAACTAAATCGGTAATTCCTTCAGTTTTTAATTTACCAAAAGCCTGATTCAGTTCGTTATCATATTCGGCATAAAAACCATTGTACATTAGATATCCTATTTTATGACCTTCTAAAGAGATTACTTTATTTATTAAAATTGGATTTTCTTCTAAAATCGTTTTTGTTAACGATACAGATTTACCGTTTAAAACAAAAGCACTACCATTATATTCGGCTAAATTTAATGTATAACTGTCAGAATCAGAATTAAAAAGTAATGATCTGTAATTTGATTCTGTAAGTGGTATTCCATTTACACTTGTAAATAAATCTCCACGTTTAATTTCTTTCTTCGAAGCATCTGAGTTTGGAATTATATAACGAACGTAACCTACCAAATTAGCAGATCCTGTAGATTGCCTGCCCAATCCAAGATCAATACCGCTGTTTTTTGTAATTCCGTTTAATTCCTGTTCTAGAACAGTATAGTCGTCCACAATCCAGCTAAAACGATCGATAGCTTCTCCAATAGGATATTTGCTTTTCGGTTTATTTAGTAAATCCTGGAATAAATTTTCTGGTTCAGAATATCCTTTCAGAAAAGAATTTAAATCAGTCTTAGTTGCAAAACGATTATCCGCTAAATTAGGAACATCGGCCTGCCATAAATAAACTTCATTCAATCCTCTCCAGATGAAATTATTTATTTGTAAATCTTTTGAAATGGCAACATCATCGTTATCTTCACAAGATTGCAGGCTGAATGTTGTTAAAAATAATAAAACTAAAATTCTTGATATCTTTTTCATAAAACAAGGGTTTCAATCTGGAATAAATGTAAAAATAGTACCTTTAGTTTTAACTATAATAAATGTGCAGTTTTTTTTACAATATTTTTTTAAGCTTACTTTGTAACAAAAATAATAGTGACTCGTCTTGATAATATGAACCAATCAATATGTTTGTTTTTTTAATATAATTGGTCAAATATTGATGGAAATATGTGAAGAATTGCCTAAGACTCATGATTAATAGCAAAATATGAACCAGGTTGCATTTATAGAATTAATAAATCCTTTTAAAGACAAAGTTTTTCGTCTGGCAAAGAGATTATTAACCAGCACAGAAGAAGCTGAAGATGCAACTCAGGAAGTAATGGTGAAATTATGGAACAAAAAAAACAATTTAGCCGCTTATAACAGTATCGAAGCAGTAGCTATGACCATGACAAAAAATTATTGTCTGGATCAGTTAAAGTCTAAAAGAGCAGATAATCTTAAAATAGTGCATAATAATTTTACGGATCGTGACCCTTTATTAGATAAAAAACTGGAAGATTCGGATAGTCTGGAATGGGTTGAAAAAATAATAAGCAAATTGCCTGAGCAGTTACAGATCCTAATTCAGCTGCGGGATGTTGAGCAATATGAGTTTGATGAAATTGCCAAGATTGTCAATATGAATGAAACAGCTATCAGGGTAGCACTTTCAAGAGCAAGAAAAAAAATACGGGAGGCCATGGTTAATACACACGGATATGGAATTAAATAAAATAGAAAAAATATTAGAAAAATACTTTCAGGGAGAAACTACTATTGCTGAAGAAAATGACTTAAAAGAATACTTTTCTTCTTCAAATGTTGCGCAGCATTTGGAGCAATACAAATCTATGTTTGGTTATTTCTCCCAGGTAAAAGAACAAAGGTCAATGCAGGAAATTCCACTACAAGCTAAAAAACGAAATGTGGCGTGGTTATCAATTGCGGCTTCTGCTGTTGTTTTACTCGGAATTGGAACCTTTTTTTATTTGAGCAAAAAAAGTACAACTCCTGTTGTAGCTCAATCAGAATTAGGAACCTATGATAGTCCTGAAAAAGCCTTTGCCGAAACGCAAAAAGCTTTGGCTCTATTGTCAAACCATGTTAATGTAGGTATTGAAAGTGTACAATACATTAAAGAATACGAACAATCAAAAAATAAAGTTTTTAAACAATAATTAAAAAATATAGAAATGAAATCAACGATTAAAGAATATAGAAAAGAGAGTAAAAAAGGAATGATTAAAAGTTTGACCATAACCATAGTTTTTACACTAATCAGCCATACATTTTATGCGCAGAGTGCTTTTGATAAATTTGACGGACAGGATGATGTGACTTCAGTTATTGTAAACAAAAAAATGTTTGACATAATGAGTAAGGTAAAAGTAGATCCTTCTGATAAAGAGACCCAGCAATACATGAATCTTATTAAAAAGCTTGACAATTTAAAAGTGTTTACCACAAAAAACGCAAAAATTGAAGCTGACATGAAACTTTCAGCTGATAAATACATCAAAACAGCAAATCTGGAAGAATTGATGCGTATTAATGATAGCGGAAAAAATGTAAAGATATATGTTAAGTCGGGTGCTTCGGATACCAAAATAAAAGAACTATTTATGTTTATTGATGGTGCAAAAAATGAAGATACAGTTTTGTTATCCTTAACGGGAAACTTTGATTTAAATGAAATTGCTGTCCTTACAGACAAAATGAAATTGCCTGGAGGTACAGACTTAAAAAAAGCTTCTAAAGGCAAAAAATAAATCCAATAAATATGAAAGCTAGTCTTTTTACCTCAGTTCTTTTAATATTGCTGATTTTTATAAGTTGTAATTCTGAGCCTTCTTTGCAAAAATATTTTGTAGAGAATACGGAGAATAAAGATTTTATTGCGCTGGATGTTTCGCCCAGTATTTTAAATGTTGATAAAACAAAATTATCGCCTGAACAAACCGAAGCTTTGAATTCGTTTGATAAAATGAATATACTGGCTTTTAAGGCAAATGATAAAAATCGAACACAATTTGAGCAAGAGAGGGCAAAAGTAAAATCTCTTTTGAAAAATCCTAAATATCAGGAATTGATGAAAGTTGGTTCTGGTAAAGATGGTGTTTCTGTGAGTTTTGTCGGTACCGATGAAAATATTGAAGAATTTGTAGTGTTTGCAAACAGAAAAGAAAACGGTTTTGCTATTGTGCGTGTTTTAGGAAAAAATATGAATCCCAATAACATCATAACTTTGATGTCGGTTTTGAAAGAATCCAAAATTGATATGGAACAGTTGAACCCTTTACAACAGTTACTTAAAAAATAATACATCTTATTTAGCAGTCAAGAAAAGCTCCTATTTTATATGGAGCTTTTTTTATAACAACAAATAGGATTATGCCTGTTAATTATTTTGTATTTTCATTTTGCCATCAATCAAATTTAATTACATTTACGAACTGAGATAAATAAAATCTCAGAAATCTAATTTAACCAGAATCAATATGATACAAAAAACTTCAAATGCCTTTATTGCGGCATCTTGGGTAGCCCTTGGAGCAGGAACAATCGGTTTTATAGTTGGACTAGCAAGAGCAGAAATGTTATTAAACGAAAAAGGATATTATTTTACCGTTCTAATGTTCGGTTTATTTGCCGTAGTTTCTTTGCAAAAAAGTGTAAGAGACAGGCTTGAAAATTTACCTGTTACAGACATCTATTACGGAATCTGCTGGTTCGGAACTATTCTTTCAATCGTACTATTAGTGATTGGGTTGTGGAATGCCACTATTCTTCCAAGTGAAAAAGGTTTCTATGCATTTGCTTTTTTATTAGCGTTATTTGGTGCAATTTCAGTGCAAAAAAATACCAGAGACAATATGAATTTTGGTCAGGGTGAATAACACCGAATTGATTTATAAAAGAAAAGCTCCAATGATAATTGGAGCTTTTCTTTTATAATAGAATCTGAAATTATTTACTCAAATACATTTTTCTTCTGGAGTACAATTCGTAGAATTGATCATCTTTCAAGTCATCAATAAACAAAATACTTTCTCCTGTTGATTTCATTTCTGGTCCTAATGCTTTGTTTACATTTGGGAATTTGCTGAAAGAGAAAACTGGCTGCTTGATTGCATAACCGTTTAATTGAGGGTTGAAATCAAAGTCAGTTACTTTGCTGTGGCCTAACATTACTTTTGTAGCATAGTTTACATAAGGTTCTCCGTAAGCTTTTGCAATGAACGGAACTGTTCTGGAAGCTCTTGGATTTGCCTCGATAATGTAAACTGTATCATCTTTAATTGCAAACTGGATATTGATTAGTCCAACAGTTTTTAAAGCTCTGGCAATTTTATGTGTGTGATCTTTAATTTGCTGCATTACAAATTCTCCTAAGTTGAAAGGAGGCAATGTTGCGTTACTATCTCCAGAGTGAACTCCGCAAGGTTCAATGTGCTCCATAATTCCGATGATGTAAACATTTCCATCAGCGTCACAAATTGCATCAGCTTCAGCTTCGATTGCTCCGGCTAAGTAGTGATCTAGTAATAATTTGTTTCCTGGAATTGCTTTCAATAAATCGATAACGTGCTCTTCAAGTTCTTTTTTGTTGATTACGATTTTCATTCCCTGACCTCCTAATACATAAGAAGGACGAATTAAAAGCGGGAAATCTAAAGTATCAGCTAATTTTGAAGCTTCATCAGCCGTTTCAGCGATTCCGAATCTCGGGAAAGGAATGTGTAATTCAGTTAGTAAGTCAGAGAAACGACCTCTGTCCTCAGCTAAATCAAGTGCGTCAAAGCTGGTTCCGATGATTTTTACACCATATTTAGACAATTTTTCAGCTAACTTAAGGGCTGTTTGACCCCCTAGCTGAACAATCACACCTTCCGGTTTTTCGTGTTGGATAATGTCATAAATATGCTCCCAGAAAACGGGTTCGAAGTATAATTTATCAGCCGTATCAAAATCTGTAGAAACCGTTTCAGGATTACAGTTGATCATGATCGTTTCGTAACCGCATTCTTTCGCTGCTAAAACTCCGTGGACACAAGAGTAATCAAACTCGATTCCTTGTCCGATCCTGTTTGGTCCGGAACCTAATACGATTACTTTCTTTTTGTCTGTTACGATACTTTCGTTGTCCACAAAACGTTCTCCGTTTGCTTTTTCGATTTCAGCTTCAAAGGTTGAGTAGTAATATGGCGTTTGTGCTTTAAATTCAGCCGCACAAGTATCTACTAATTTAAACACGCGGTTGATGTTCATGTCTGTACGTAAAGTGTGAACTTCACTTTCAAGACAGCTCATCATGTGTGCTAATTGTCTGTCAGCAAAACCTTTTTGTTTTGCTTCAAGTAATAATTCTTTAGGAAGATCAGCAACTTTATATTTTGAGATTTCTTTTTCTAAAGTATAAAGTTCTTCATATTGTTTTAAGAACCACATGTCGATTCTTGTAATTTCGTGAATTGTGCTCAACGGAATTCCCATTGCAATTGCATCGTAAATTACAAAAACGCGATCCCAGCTTGCGTGAGTCAGTTTGTCGATGATTAATTCGTAATCTTTGTATCCTTTTCCGTCAGCACCTAAACCATTTCTCTTAATTTCTAAAGACTGAGTGGCTTTGTGAAGTGCCTCCTGGAAAGAACGTCCGATTCCCATAACCTCCCCAACCGATTTCATCTGAAGACCTAAAGTTCTGTCTGAACCCTCAAATTTGTCGAAGTTCCAACGTGGTATTTTTACGATTACATAATCTAAAGTTGGTTCGAAAAGAGCCGAAGTAGATTTTGTAATTTGATTTTGTAATTCATCTAAGTTGTATCCTAAAGCTAGTTTAGAAGCGATTTTTGCAATTGGATATCCAGTTGCTTTTGATGCCAAAGCAGAAGAACGAGATACACGAGGGTTAATCTCGATTGCAACGATATCTTCTTTTTCGTCTGGAGAAACTGCGAATTGTACGTTACATCCTCCAGCAAAATTTCCGATACTTCTCATCATTAAGATAGCGTAGTCACGTAATTTTTGGAAAGTAGTATCTGATAATGTCATCGCTGGTGCCACTGTAATCGAGTCTCCGGTGTGGATTCCCATTGGATCCATATTTTCGATAGAACAGATAATAACAACGTTGTCATTTTTATCTCTTAAAAGCTCTAACTCGTATTCTTTCCATCCCATTAAAGCTTTGTCGATCAAAACTTCGTGAATTGGAGAAGCTTCAAGTCCGCGGGTTAAAAGCTCATCAAAATCTTCTTTTTTGTAAACAACCGCTGCTCCGGTTCCTCCAAGTGTAAACGAAGGACGTATTACAAGCGGGAAACCAAATTCCTGAGCAATTTCTTTTCCTTCTAAATACGAAGTCGCTGTTTTTGCAGGTGCAGTTGGTACATTTATTTTTTGTAAAAGCTGTTTGAACTGCTCTCTGTCTTCTGTAATATTGATTGCATTTACATCAACACCAATTAATCTTACTCCGAAATCCTGCCAGATTCCTTTTTCATCTGCTTCCAGACACAAGTTCAAAGCCGTTTGTCCTCCCATTGTAGGTAAAACAGCATCAATTTGTGGATGTTCCTTAAGAATCTCAATAATCGATTTTGTTGTTAATGGTTTTAAATAAATATGATCGGCCATAGAGGGGTCGGTCATAATAGTCGCTGGATTTGAGTTAATCAGGATAACCTCAATTCCTTCTTCGCGAATCGAACGAGCAGATTGAGATCCCGCATAATCGAATTCGCAAGCTTGACCAATAACAATAGGTCCTGAACCTATAATTAAAACGGATTTTATTGATGTGTCTTTAGGCATTTTGTATGTATTGTGTAGTTATAAAAGTATTTTAAAAAACGGTCTTAGTTTGCTAAAAACTAGAAAGTTGAGAAAATTTTTACCGACAAGGTATAAAAAAAGGCGATACTAAAAAAGTAATCGCCTTATGTATGTTTGTACAAACATTATTTTTTGTGTCTAGGTTCGCTAGAAACAGTCAATTTATGTCTTCCTTTTGCTCTTCTACGCGCTAGAACTTTTCTTCCATTCGCAGAAGCCATTCTGTCCATAAATCCGTGCTTATTTCTTCTTTTTCTTTTCGATGGTTGAAACGTTCTTTTGCTCATTGCTTTGTATCTTTAAAAATGGTATCTATTAACTCTTTCTTGGTTTTGGATATCGTTGTTCAAAAACCGAGTGCAAATATACAAAGACTTTTTTTTCTGGCAAGTACTTTAATAAAAATATTTTTAATTCATTTTACTATATTTGCAATCACAAATATACACCTATTATGTTTCATAAAAATATTAAACTTATTTTAGCCGGACTTCTTGTAGTCGCTGGCATTTGGCAATTTACAGAGAGCAATATCGGGAATGGAATTTTTCTTATTTTGCTGACTGCTGTTCCGGTTTTTTTATACTTTAAAAATGAATTTATCCTTTTAGCCTTTCTTAAACTCAGAAAACAAGATTTTGAAGGCGCTAAAAAATGGCTGGCATACATTAAAAATCCTGAAGCTTCGTTGGTAAGAAAACAACAAGGATACTTTAATTACCTGCACGGAATTATGTTGTCGCAGACTAATATTAACCAGGCTGAGAAGCATTTCAAAAAAGCAATCGAACTGGGTTTGTCAATGGATATGGATTTAGCAGTTGCTAAACTTAATCTTGCAGGAGTAGCCATGTCACGCAGAAGAAAACTGGAAGCAACCAATCTTTTAAATGAAGCTAAAAAATTAGACAAGCAGGGAATGCTGAAAGAGCAGATCTCTATGATGAAAGAACAGATGAAGAAAATCTAGTAGTCTTAAATTCCCAAAATATTGAATCCCAAATTCCAATTGTGAGTTTGGGATTTTTTTTGAAGCTGTTTCCTGCTATCCGCTATATCTTTTATGGCGAACACCGCCATAAAAGGATGCCACTTCTATCAGGGCTAGGGCGGTAGGTTATAAGAAACAATGATTTTTAATTTATGTTATTTTGGTGTAAGGAGGAGAAATAACGATTGTATTATTCCTTAATGCAAACTGACTTTTTTAAAGTTTAAAACTCGAACAAAGATTTTAACCGACAAATAGTTGGAATTTGGAATTTAAAAATTTGGAATTTCTACTCTAATATAATAGAAGGCAAATTTTCATTCAGCCATTTGTATTTATTCAGAATCATAATGTGTGTGCCGCCTTTTACAACAATGCATTTATTGATATATTTTATAGGAAATACATCATCCTGATCCCCGTGGATATGGATGACTTTCTCATCAATTTGACTTCTGTCCCACAAAATAACAGATTCAACTGCCCATTGTAAATAATTCAAATCCCGGACAGCCAAAAACTTCTCATATAATTTGATACGTTTATTGACTTTTTCTCCAAAAGAATATTTGGCAAGGTTCTCAATATTCAAAATAAGTTTCATCGGAATCAGTTTGTACGCTTTTGTGGTTTTCCCGATTTTCATTCTTCTGGGAAATTCGGCATTGCTTCTGACACTCGAAATAATAATCACTTTACGGGCTTCGATATGTCTGGCCATTTCCTGAACCAAAATTCCGCCAAAGGAAACACCAATTAAAACCGGGTTTTTATGTTTAATGTTTTTTGTGATTCGGAGGGCATAATCAGATAATGACTCTTTTAAATTTGGGATTTCCCATTCCAGTAGATAGGTTTCAAAAACAGTTTCATCTAATTTGATTCTTTCAAAAATCGTTGGACTAGCAGCTAATCCGGGCATAAAATAAACAGGAATCTTACTCATTTTCCAGAGGTTTTTAATTATGTGCTAAAATTACCTCTTTTACTTGTATGTGAGGCAAATCTTAGAACTTAATTCGGATAGAATTATTAAATTATCGTTGAGTTAATCATTTTATATATCTAAAGAAAATGTCTTGTATTGAAAATCAAATGATTATCTTTGTAGTCTGAATCTTTACAGATGAAAGCTTTAATTAAGCATTTTATCTAATGTTATTTTCACGTTCTTTTTCTAATATTTTTTATTAACCCCAAAAACATGATAAATATGGAACCTGCAGTAATGGAAATTAAAGACAACACTTTTGCAAGACAGTTTGAAGCCTCAATTCCTGAAGGCTTATTGAGTGTTGAGTATTCATTTCAGGAAAAAAAGATTTTTTTAACTAAAATCAATACGCCTGAAAATTTTGAAAACCAGCCAATAATTGATACGATGCTTAAAAATATAATGGAACTGAGTACACAGAAAAAATTCAGGGTAGTTCCTATTCATCCAAAAATTGCTGTTTTTTTTAAGAAAAACCCGAAATATAAGGAATTGCTTCCGCCAGGAATCAGGATTTAAAATTTCAATTTATAGACAAAAACGTAAAAAGGCTTTCAGAAATTATGAAAGCCTTTTTTCAAAAACAATTTAAAAACAAATTAACTAATTGATAATTATTTTTTTATTTCTCCTTATCTGTGTTTGTCAAGAGTTTATTAATCATTAAAGTAAAAACCGTTTGTTCCTATACCAGTTGTTAATTCTTTTAGTAAATTTCCGCTTAAATCATAAATGTAAGCTGAACCGTCTTTTGTAAAGTCTCCATGAGAGATATAAATACGATTATCATTTACAGCAAATCCATAAACATAACTTGCAGGAGAAGTAACAATTGAAGTAGTTGAAGCCGCTGTTGCATTAGCATTGATTGCATAAACTGAACTTCCGACAGTATAATAAATTTTGTCATCTTCAATATCCATAAATCCAGCTCCGTCTAAAGTTTCAGGGAAAGTGATTTTAGAAATCGATTTATCAGATAATTTTACTTTTACGATTTCGCTTCGATCCGTATAAGGAGCTCTTAAGATATACAACGAGCCATTTTGTTCTTCAATGCAATCAGCATTGGAGCCAATTTCAATAGGAGTTTCAAGTGTTTTGGTTGCAATATTAACAACCAATAATTTAGTACTGTCGTAAGGTTCTGTAATGTATAGTTTTCCATTTTCTAAAACCAAACGATTGCCTGTTGCATTCAAATCAATTTTAGATTCATACTTATTGGTTTTTAAGTCGATAATAGCGATATAATCATCCGTGTATCCAGCAGGATTTTTAGTTGAACCATATGTATTTGCATTTGTTACATAAGCTTTACCATCTTTTACGACACCATATCTTGGATTTTCAAGGCCTGTTTCTATTTTGCCTACTAGTTTAAAAGTATATCTGTTAACAACATTAATTACATCAGAACCACCTGAAATTATATAGGCATTATCTCCGTCAAAAAAAATGTTTTGCAGATAACCACCCGGGTTATCCTTATTATTTGCTGAGCCATATATATCTTTTGTGAAAGCAGCTAAGTCATCGGTTAAAAAAGAAACAGTTCCATGGTCAGAACTTCCTTCATTCAAAATGAAAACACCATTATCGTAAATCCCTTTTGGGTCGCTAGACTCTTCGTCATTTGAACACGAAACAAAAAGTGAGGCACTAAATGCTATTAAAAATAATTTACTAAACTTCATTATATTAAAATTTTAAGATTAAATACATATTAAAATTGCGACCCGGCATAGGTCTGTTTTCGAGACTTTCATATGCTTCATTAAATATATTTAGTGCCTGAAAGCCTAATTTGAAAGAGTCAAGAAATTTAAAATCATAATCAATTCCTATGTTGGATATCATATAATCATTTATAATTTCATCAGGATCGTTATCGGCTCTGGTGTAAACAAATCCATTATATAAAAATTGATAATTAGCAGAAATTCTATTTCTTGAATAAGCAATTGCTGCTGTAGCTTTATCAAAAGGAACAAAAAAGAGCTGTTTTTTGGTGTCAATATTTTCAGAAATAGTATGTGCGTAGGTGGCATTGACTGAAAAAATATTTTTACCAAATTGTTTTTTCCAGCTTAGTAAAGTTTCTGCTCCGTAGCTGTTCACCTTGTCTGTGTTTTGAGGAGACCAAATACCATTATTACCTGGAACCCATTGTAGCAAGTCTTTTATTTTGATGTAATAAAAAGTCTGGGTTAGTGTAATATTGCTGAATGTAAATACATTTCCTATTTCAGCCTGATAGGAACTTTCAGGTTTTAAATCGCGATTTCCACCTGGTTCCCAATATAAATCATTAAAAGTCGGGATTCTGAAATTACGTGACAGATTCAATTTCAAATTGTACAATTGACCAAACTGATAAGACGAACCTAAAGAAAATAAAACAGGTGATTTGTAATTGTCTGTGAATTCTTTTCGAACACCAAATTCATTTATCCAACTCGTAGAAATATTCTGTTTTACTAATAAAGATGCTGAAGTGATTTCACGGGTATTGGTTCCAAAACCGCTTCCTGTTCCTGTGGTTTTATTATAATCTACAATCCCGTTTATTTGGGTCGATTTAAATAGAGTATAACCAAAATCCGCTTTTGTAATTAAGCTCTCTGTTTTTCCGTAAGTATAATTGTTTGTTGAATTGTCAGCATAATATTGGTAGTTTTCGAATATATATGCTGTTTTGAGATTTGCCGTGAGTTTACCAAAACTACCATCGTATTCTAATAAATTTCTATTGAAACCATTGATATATTTACTTGGAGTTTCAGTTTCTGTAATTAAAGAAGTATTTCGGTCTGTATTGGATGTCTGACTGTATAACTTAAGAAAGTTCTTTGCATTAAATTTGTAGCCTAAATTGGCACTGATCGTAGAAATATTGTATTCACCATTTCGGTTCCAGCGCTGTTCTCCTTTCCAGGTGTATTTATTCAGGTATTTGTAATCGTTTGTGGAACTGTTGTTGGAAAAACCAATCTGAGCACTCCATTTTTCATTAGAAATATTGGTCTTATAATTAATTCCAATTGTATTAAAACTCCCGTAATCTAGTTTTAAATTATTCTCAAAACGATTATAAAAGTCTAAATTATTATTTAAATGCACTGTTCCTCCAATAGCCCCGCTACCATAGATTACGCCTCCGCCTCCGGCTTTTATACTTACTGAATTATAATCAGAACCTGAAATCGTATTAAAATCAGTGCTTCCGTTCATTTGAGAATTGATATTGATTCCATTCCATATTACAGCTGTCTGAGAAGAAGTTGTTCCTCTAAAAGAAACTGTAGAAAGCATTCCACGTCCGTATTCTTTAAAATAAAGTGTTGAATTGAAATTTAATAAATCGGTTAATAGAGCCTCGTTTTTATTAATAATCGAATCATTGAGTTTTAAAACCGACTGAGAATCGGAGTACTTTTTAAGATTGGAGTCAGAAACCAAAACTTCTTTCAATTTCATAATAGAATCGTTCTGCGCCGAAATAATCTGGCACAAAAGCAGCAAGCAAAAAGCAAAACGTATTTTTAAAGTCATAATTTCTACACTCTTTTTCCCGAGAGTTCGATATTTGTTAATAAGGCAGGTCTCCTGGCTTGCGTCTTGTTGTTTACCTTCCCATCAATAAATGACAGTGGTCTTGTAGCTAACAACAAGCATTCTAAAAAAGAACTAAGCTTACAGTTGCGGGTACAGCTCAAGATTTATGATTTTAAATAATTTAAGATCAGTGACTTGATTCCCTTTTAATGTGTTTTAGTAATTAAAACACAACCTTAATTGGCTGCAAAGATAAAGTTAAATAAGTGTAAAATTCAAATTTGTGTTTACTTTTCTAATTAAAAAAGTTTTAAAAATCTATTTTGATGACTTCCCCAAAGTCAACTTTGTTCTGAAAAGCATCTTTCAAAGGAAGCCCGGATTGATGACATAAAAAGCTTCTGATAACACCGGCGTGCGTAATGATAATTATTGGTGAGCTGATTTTTTTTGTCTTTTGTTCGGCTAAAAAATCGCTGACTCTTTCATGTAATTCAACAAAAGATTCTCCATTTAAAACTTTGATATTAACAAAATCTTCCATCCACGGATTGAGCTGCTTAGACGGTATATCATTCCAGGGTTTTAATTCCCAGTCGCCAAAATTCATTTCTTTTAAACGATTGTCCTGTTGAAAAGAAATTGTCTTTATGTTTTCCTGAATGTATTTTGCTAAAATGACACAACGTTTTAAAGGACTTGAAAAAATCAAAGCCTCTGATGATAATTGAGAAAGGATATTTTTAAAAACAGTATCAAAAGGTTCAGCGATATCGACATCCGATTGTCCGTAGCAAATTCCCTTTTCGCAAATCGTTTCAGTATGACGAATTAGATAAATTTCCATATAAAAAGAATGCTTAAATAATAAACCACTTCGCAAACCTGCTGTGTCGCACCGAGACAATCACCGGTATAGCCGCCAATCCATTTTTGAAAATAACGAGCTAAAAAATAACGAGTCAGGAAAACGGGAATTAAAGCTAAAGATATTTTATATTGAAAACAGGAGAGTGCCAATAGCGGAATTAACCCAAAGAAAAAGGAACCCAGTATTTCTTTCCAGCTATGGTTTTTGGCAATGGGCTTGCTTTTGCTCGAAGCATCATCCCGTGAATATTCATGAGTAAAAATAATTGAGATGGCTGCTAAACGACTTACTGAGTGAGCAGAAATAAACAGCAGGAAAATCAAATAATTGTGATTCGAAAAAAGCAAAACAGATTCTGAAAGCAATTTGAATTTCAATAAAAAAAGTAATACCAGGCCAATCGCACCATAAGCACCAATGGCACTGTCTTTCATAATCATCAGGATTTTTTCTTTCGTCCAGCCCCCTCCAAAACCATCACACACATCAGCAAAGCCATCTTCATGAAAAGCACCTGTTGTTAATATTGAAGCAATAAATCCTAAAATTACCGCAGTTTCTGCAGAAAGAAAAAGGAAAGAAATATAGAAAGCAAGAAATGAAATGCTGCCAACAATCCAGCCAATCAAAGGAAAATAACGGGTAGCTTTGTTGAGATATTCAGGATCATGGCTGATGTTTTTCGGACACGGAATCCGGGTGTAAAACATTAGACATGTAAAAAAAATATGTAGTTCTTTTTTCATTTTAAATGTGGGTAATTTGGATAAAGCCTTTCTTTGTGGGTTAATATTTTTCCAACATCTAAAGATGTTGGCAATTCAAATTATATTTGATTTTTGATGTTTTAATTTAGGATAAGATTTATTCAGATTAATTTTAATACCTCTGATTATCGGCAATATATTCGAAATTATTTTGAATTGCCTCCAGATTTATCTGGAGGTGCAAAATTAGGCTCAAAGAAAGGCTTTAGCCAAATTTTTTATTTAGATTTTTTTTGAAATCCAAATTTAATCATGAATTTATGATATTCTTCCTGAAATGTTTTCTTTTTATGATGCTCCTCTTGATTTTTGATATAATCGCGAACTTTGTCAACTATAGATTCTGAAACAGAAACAGCAAAATATTCATCTTGCCATTCAAATCTTTCTTTTGTTAATTGATTTTTATTAATCCAATAAGAAGATTCTCCTTTTAATAATTGTATCGTTTTTTGAATAGTTTGATCATTTCCTAATGAAATTAAGCAATGGCAATGATCTGAATATCCATTGATAAAATCAAGATATATTTCTTTACTTAAAGCATTCTCTTTTATGTGATGCCAAACTTTTTGACGTAGTTCAACAGAATCTAAAAATGGAAATCTGTTTTTAGTACTCCAGACACAATGAATATAGACTTTGGTAAATGGCATATAATAATTTTGCTTTAATATTAAATTGAAATTTGCAATTGATATTGATATTGCAATTTGTTTATTTCCTGCTAACTCCGGCACTTTCAAAACTCGCCATTTCGTTTAAAAAAGCTTCAGCAGATTTTAAAATTGGAAAAGCAACAGCACAGCCGGTACCTTCACCAAGGCGCAAATCTAAATTTAAAATTGGTTTAGCCTGCAGATAATTCAATAATTTTTGATGTGCTTTTTCGGCAGAGCAATGGCAGAAAAAAGCATTTTGTATAATCTCAGGATTTATTTTAAAAGCAATTAAAAAGGCAACACTGCAAATGAAACCATCAACGAGTATTATCATGTTATTTTCGAAAGCCGTTAACATTCCGCTTGTCATTTGTATGATTTCAAAACCTCCAAAGTAGGCGAGTTGTGACATTAATTCGGCTGGTCCTGAATAATTTTCAATGGCTTTTTTAAGCAGGTTTTGTTTCTGAATTAATTTTTCATCCATAACGCCTGTTCCTTTTCCCACGCATTCTTCAATAGGAAAACCGGTTAAAATACTCATCAGGACTGAAGCTGTTGAGGTATTTCCAATTCCCATTTCACCAAAACCAATGCAGTTAGAACCGGTTTTTGTAATAGTTTCAACTATGGCTTTTCCTTTTTCAAAGCACAACCTCAGTTCGGTATCACTCATTGCCGGAGCATGTAAAAAAGATTGGGTTCCTTTGGCGATTTTAGCATCGATGAGGTTAGCATTCGTAGGGAAATCATAATTGACCCCCGAGTCTACAATGGAAAGTTTGATATCATGCTGATTGCAAAAAACATTAATCGCCGCACCGCCTTCCAGAAAGTTATTGACCATTTGTCTGGTGACATCCTGCGGATAAGCGCTGACACCATGATTTGCAATTCCGTGATCAGCTGCGAAAACAACAATATTCGGATTTATTATTTTCGGATTTAAAGATTTAAAAACCGTTCCGATTTGAAAAGCCAGCGTTTCTAAAGTCCCTAAAGCACCAACAGGTTTGGTCTTCGAATCTATCTTTTCCTGTAAAAGACTGCTGAAATTTGTTTCGTCCTCAGCTTCAAGTTGCAGTTTTAAAATAAAATCTGAAACAGAATTTTCAATAACATTTTTAATTTCAGTACAATTGGGGGCTTCCGATTTTTGTTTCCAGTTCAATTGCTGCAGCATGGGCTGATTGTTGTAATTGGTTGCCGGTTTCCCAATGCAGAAATAACCCAGAGGCTCAATGTTTTCAGGTAAATCAAGTATTTTTTTGAACTGATAATAATTCAAAATCGAAACCCAGCCCATTCCATAGCCTTGTTCTGTCAGCGAAAGCCAAATATTTTGAGCCGCACAAACTGAGCTGAATTTCACAGCTTCGTTACTGCCAACAGTTCCAATCGTAAATTGATTTAGTACAGATCGGTCATACGCAATGATAAGTCCAATTGGAGCTTCTTCAATCGCTTCCAGTTTCAGGGATTTATAAAGTTCTTTTTGTTCGGGATTGTCAGTAAGTTCTTCAGCCTTTTTATTATAATCCAAAAACAGGTTTTTAACAGCGCTTTTTACTTCTGCCGATTTTATGATGTAATATCTCGTTGCATCCGTTAGTCCTACAGAAGGTGCCCAGTGACCCGCCTGCAAAGCTTTTTCAATCACCTCATCAGGAACTTCATCGGCTGTAAAATGTCGGGTATCACGGCGTGATTTTAATATATCGTCAAGATTTATCATCTTTTAAATTCCAATTTTTTAAATTCCAAATTTCAATATAAGCAGCAATATTGATCTTTACGTAAAGATACTTCGTCTTATTTGAATTTTGACTTTAATATTGAATTTTACTTAAAGATTTGAATTTGGACCCGAGCGACAGCGAACAGGCGAAGCAATTTAATATTTAGAATTTGTTTTTAATTGACTTTTGCCATTGATTTTTGTCATTGCTTATCCTTTTATTTTAACCGGAATCCCAGAAACCATCAGTACAACCTCATCGGCATTTGACGCCAGAAACTGATTCATCCAACCTTGCAGTTCGGTAAATTTTCTGCCAATGTGAGTATCGGCATGAACTCCCATCCCAATTTCGTTTGTTACAATAATCAGGTTCGTATTAGGTTGAAGCGCTATTTTTTTAAATTCAGTCTTTGCTTCTTCAAGTGATAATGAAACATCATTTTTGGTGTCAACAAAAAAATTGGTCAGCCAAAGTGTTACGCAGTCAATCAAAGCTGTTTTTCCAGAGAAATCAATCTCACTCAAATATTTTTCTTTCTCAATATTGGTCCATCGCTCGTCGCGTTCCTGTTGATGACGGTCAATTCGGTTCTGGAAATCATCATCCCATTTTCTGGCCGTAGCGACATATATTGGAGCATTGGAAAGCTGTAAAGCCAGATTTTGAGCATAGCTGCTTTTGCCTGATCGTTCGCCTCCGGTAATTAAGTAAATCATTTATTAATGTTTTGGGCGTTCCCTCCGGTCGGGCTATTCGTTTCAAGTCCTTGTCCCGTCAAAAGACGGGCCTGTGGGCTTTTCACTACTATCCCTAACGCAATCGGCGCCTTGTTAATTTCTGCTAATGTAGGAAGATTTATTTTTTTCAGGAAATTAGTAAGGGCAATGGCGGCACGCATTTCCGCAGCAGCTTCCCCTTTTTAAATGAAACCATGATTTAAAAACATAATTGCCATTTTCTATATAATAGTCAATGTCTTCAATTATTTTTTCGGTTTTTGGCAGAGATATCGCTTTGTTTTGAAGGGCTTTTTTAGGCGTAATTGTTTCTATATAAGCATCTATTTTGTCTATACATGCTTCTTTAAAACATTCCGGACAAAGACAATCTCCTCCTTCTGCAAGATTGAAAATAGGAGGAAAATCATTGCACCAGCAAGTATTTTCAGCAGCAATATTTCCGCACCCAAAAGAGGATTCACAGCTCGAACAAACTTTTGTTTTTATACTATTCATAATATGTAAAAAAGGGTTTGTTTGAATTTGTAAGAATAAAGGTAAATAAAAAAAATATATAAATTGCGTTACCTTTGTGCTTATTGATAAAGGCAGCAATGATAACGAACAAGAACGATGCCATATTAATTGAAGTAATATAACAATCTATGAAACATTTATTTCCCAAATTTATTTTTATAATCTCTTTTTTTCTTCTGGCGGGATGTAAAAAAAATGAAAATACAGCAATTACAACCTCTGAAATTCCTCAAAACAATATCGAATATGCTTCTGGACTTTCTATCGTAAAACATGAAGGATATTCTGTGGTTACGGTTTCAAATCCCTGGCCAAATGCAGATAAAAGTTTCAAATACATTTTAAAGGAAAAAGATGCTGAAGTACCTGACAGTCTAAACAATTATACTACGATTAAAGTACCGTTGGAGTCTATTGTGGTAACTTCAACAACCAATATTCCATTTCTTGAAATGCTTGATGTAGAAAATAAACTGACAGGTTTTCCGCATACAGATTATATTTCTTCTGAAAAAACAAGAGCTTTAATTGACAAAGGTTCCGTTAAAAATGTTGGGCAGAATGAAAAATTAAACATGGAACAATTAATAGATTTAGCACCGGATTTAATTGTGACTTTTGGCGTAGACAACAATAATCCGATGCTCGATAATTTGAAAAAAAGTGGATTAAATGTGTTGATTCAGGCAGACTGGATGGAACAGTCCCCACTTGGGAAAGCCGAATGGATAAAACTCTACGGCGCTTTGTTTGGTAAAGAAGACAAAGCCAAAGAATTATTCGACAAGATCGTAACCAGTTACAATCAGGCTTTGAAATTAGTGACTGAAAAGCCGGCAGTATCAACAGTTCTATATGGTTCAATGTATGAAGATGTGTGGTATGTTGCCAAAGGAAACAGCTGGGTTGCCAAATTTATGAAAGATGCCCAGGCCAATTATTTATGGTCAGATTTAAAAGGGACGGGAAGTGAAGGTTTGTCATTTGAGAAAGTTCTCGATAAAGCCAAAACCGCCAATTTTTGGATTGTTTCAGGCTCCTTTACGACCTTAGATCAATTGCAGAAAGCGAATCCGCATTATAGTGAATTTGATGCTTTTAAAAATAAGTCGGTTTATTGTCTGGAAAGTAAGTTTGGTGCTACAGGCGGAACCATTTATTATGAAGTATCACCAAGCCGACCTGATTTGGTGCTTAAAGATTATATCAAAATTTTCCATCCGGATTTACTGCCGGGTTATGAGTTTACTTTTGCAACAAAACTGAATTAAATTGGTCAACAAAAAACGAAATACAATTTTATTTGCCCTGTTGGCTTTAGGTTTGCTTCTGATGTTCTTTGCCAGCATTAGTTTAGGTTCTGTAAATATTCCTTTTAGAGATGTTTATACAAGTTTAACAGGCGGACAGGCCAGTAAATCAACCTGGGAGTATATTATAATTAATTACCGTTTGCCAAAAGCTATAACAGCGGTTTTAGTTGGTACAGGACTTTCAATAAGTGGTTTATTGATGCAGACATTATTCAGGAATCCGCTGGCAGGGCCTTATGTTTTAGGATTGAGCTCAGGTGCAAGTTTAGGAGTGGCTTTTGTCATTTTGGGTGCTGGATTTTTACCCGCTTTTTTGAAAATAATTGCATTATCATCATACGGAATTGTTTTGGCCTCTACTTTAGGAAGTACACTCGTATTGCTATTAGTTTTATTAGTCTCACAGCGATTGAGGGATACAATGGCAATTTTGATCGTAGGTTTAATGTTTGGAAGTTTTACCACGGCAATCGTTAGTGTTTTAACCTATTTTAGTACTGCAGAACAGCTTCAGAAATTTACTTTCTGGTCATTAGGGAATCTTGGAAACCTTTCCTGGAAATCCATTACAGTTTTAGCTGTCAGTGTTGTTTTTGGTTTAGTTTTGAGCGCGGGCAGTATCAAGCCTTTAAATGCTTTGCTTTTGGGCGAAAATTATGCAAAAAGTATGGGTTTGAATTTCAAAAAGGCTCGATTGATCATTATTTTTGCAACGAGTATTTTGGCCGGAAGCATAACTGCTTTCGCAGGCCCGATTGCTTTTATTGGTCTTGCGGTTCCACACATTGCAAAACTAACTTTTCAAACCAGTAATCATATGATTTTGTTTTGGAGTACATTGCTTTTTGGTGCTATTATCGTGTTGTTCTGCGATATCGTTTCTCAAATGCCGGGATTTGATGTTACGCTTCCTATAAATGCCATTACGTCTATAATTGGTGCGCCGGTTGTAATTTGGTTATTGGTACGAAAAAATAATTTTAAGTAATTAGTTTAATCAATGACAGAGAATAAAACTATACTTTCAACTTCAAATTTAACGATTGGGTATACCTCCAGGAAAGGAACTGTGCCTATTGCACAGAAGTTAAATCTGACTTTAGACTCGGGAAAACTAATTGCTTTGATCGGCGCAAATGGAATAGGTAAATCGACTTTACTAAGAACGATTACCGGTATTCAAAAGCCTTTGTCAGGAAGTGTTTTTTTGAACGATAAAAATATAAATACCTACAAGCCATTAGATTTAGCACAAAACTTAAGTTTGGTTTTAACCGAAAAACTGCCACCAAGTAATCTTTCCGTATTTGAATTGGTTGCTTTGGGCCGTCAGCCTTATACCAATTGGGTGGGAACTTTAACTCCCGAGGATATCGTAAAAGTAAATGAAGCTTTAGCATTAACGCAAATTGAACATTTAGCCTCAAAAAGGCATTTTGAAATCAGCGACGGGCAATTGCAGAAAGTTTTAATTGCAAGGGCACTGGCACAAGACACACCATTGATTATTTTAGATGAACCCACAACACATCTCGATTTGCTGCACAAAGTTTCACTATTAAAATTGCTGAAAAAGCTAACAGAGGAAACCCAAAAATGCATTTTGTTTTCGACCCATGATATCGATCTGTCCATTCAGCTAAGTGACGAAATGATTATCATGACACCGGAAATGATAATGCAGGATGAACCGTGTAATTTAATTTCAAAAGGAAGCTTTAATGCTTTGTTCAAAGATGAGCATATTGTTTTTGATGCTGAGAAAGGGAAGTTTATTGTGAGTTGATTTCGATTCTTCCTGCAAGGTTTTTAAAACCTTGTAGGTTTAAAAATTTATATTTAGGCGAGAAATAATATACCTACAAGGTTTTAAAAACCTTGTAGGAGGGTAGTTGACTATTTCTTCAATTCAATCTGTCTTTTAGCTTCCCCAACTACAAAAGCCACAGAATTCGCAATATTAAAACTGCGAATCAGAGGAGACATCGGAATAGTCAGGTGGTTTTCGAACCTGGCCATAAATTCCTTGCTCAACCCAACACTTTCTTTTCCGAAAACGAGCCAGTCACCATCCAGAAATTCTGTTTCCAGATACGATTTTTCAGCATTTGAACTCATTAAAAACACTCGCGATTGATCAGGAATCTGCTGAATCCATTCCTCAATATTTTGATATTCAGTTACGTCAAGATGTACCCAGTAATCCAGTCCGGAACGCTTCAGGTTTTTATCATTAATCACAAATCCGAACGGATGAATTAAATGCAATCTGCTTTCGGTGCCTACACATAAGCGTCCTATATTTCCGGTATTATTTGGTATTTCTGGCTCTACGAGAACAACGTTTAGCATTTTTTTTAAAGTTAAATGTTAGAGGTTAAAAGTTAGAAGTTTTCAAAAATAATTATCTAATGCTCAAATTGACTCATTATCTAATTGAAAAGAGGGAACTTCTAAAACCTCACCAGCTTTTAAGTTTTGCAAATATACATTTCCTATTCGAACCCTCACAAGTCTTAAAGTAGGAAAACCAACTGCTGCAGTCATTTTTCGAACCTGTCGAAACTTTCCTTCATTAATGGTTATTGAAGCCCATGATGTCGGACCGTGACGTTCATCCCTGATTTTTTTGGCACGCGGACCAAAATCAGGAATTTCAGTAATAATGAAAGCTTTACAGGGTTTCGTTTTATATTTTCCGCCTTCAAAACCTA
Organism: Flavobacterium hibisci; assembly: GCF_020026925.1. Taxonomy (GTDB): domain Bacteria; phylum Bacteroidota; class Bacteroidia; order Flavobacteriales; family Flavobacteriaceae; genus Flavobacterium; species Flavobacterium hibisci. The sequence goes on from NZ_JAIQDW010000011.1 coordinate 64,282, forward strand.
TTTCTACGCCTTTTTGTAGTTGCTCAATGGCTTCGGGAGTTATGATTCCGTCAACCTGAACATAATATTCTTTTTCGACTTTTTTACTTCTGATCATTTCGCTTACCATTCCGTCAGTAGTGAGTAAAAGCAGTCCTTCAGAGTCTTCATCAAGTCTTCCTATCGCCATTGTTCCTTCGGGGAAATCGTATAATTCTCCTAAAAGCTTTTTCTTTCTTTTCAATTCATAAATAAACTGGCTGAGGTAACCATAAGGTTTAAAAAGAAGGAAGTGTCTGTGCATTTTTAATTTTTTGTAAAGATAGTTTGTTTCATCTTCATTGAAAATTAATCAGCGAATAAACCCAAAGCAATGTTAAACCCTTTAGTTTTAAAATTTAGAATTCGTAATATTATATATGAAGAATATTAAAATTAAAGACTATGGAAACTAATAATTTAGGCTCTAAAAAAATAAACGGAGTACAAAAAAATATAGACGAACAAAAAGGGAAAAATATTTCACACGACGGAAAAACCGATGATGCAAATTTAAAAAAAGAAGTAGTTGCCGATGCCAGTGGTAATGAAAAAGTTGTTGAAAGAGCAAGAAATGAAAACGAGGATATTAGAAAAGTTAAAGGTGATATAAATCCTGATAATCCAAATTCGAACAGAGGAGTTTCTACGGAAGAAGAGGCAAAAAAAACGGTCGAAAACAAAGACCATAATTCGGATATTACAGCAAACCGTTATTCGAATTCAAATCCTGAAAGTCATGAAGACAGAGGGAACATGAAATTAGATGAAGATAAATAATAATGAAAAAATGACAGATTTCACAGGCTTTTTTGGAAAATAACATTTGATTAGCATATGTGGTTAATGTTATGATAAACTCAGGTTTTGTGGAGGTAACTAAAGAATGACTTCGTAAATTTAAAAGACAATTTTAAAATTTATGAATATGGCACTTTTAGAAAATAAGGTAGCTTTTGTTTCAGGAGGTGGTTCAGGAATCGGACGCGCAGTTGCAGAAGCCTACGCTCGAGAAGGAGCAAAAGTAGTAGTTTCAGATATTAATGTTGAGCATGGTGAAGAAACTGTGAAAATTATAAAGGATAACGGAGGAGAAGCTTTTTTCGTAAAAGGAGATTCTTCGAGTGCCGCAGATAATAAGCACATGGTTGAAGTGACAGTTTCAAAATACGGCCGATTGGATATTGCCTGTAACAATGCCGGAATGGGCGGTCCCGCAAAACCAACTGGGGAATATGAACCGGATGCGTGGGATAAGGTAATTGCCCTTAATTTGAGCGGTGTATTTTATGCCTGTCGTTATCAACTGGAACAGATGGAGAAAAACGGAGGAGGCAGCATTGTTAACATTGCTTCGATTCACGGACAAGTTGCAGCTCCAAATAGTCCTGCCTATACAGCTTCAAAACATGGCGTTGTAGGATTAACAAAAAACATAGCGGCAGAATACGCTCAAAAAAATATTCGCTGTAATGCAGTTGGGCCCGGTTATATCGAAACCGCTCTGTTAAAAGACAATTTAGATAAAAGTATGATGGATGCTGTGGCTGCAAAAGCACCAATGAATCGTTTAGGTACATCAGAAGAAATTGCAGAACTGGTTGTATTTCTGAGTTCTGAAAAATCTTCTTTTACTACCGGAAGTTATATAATTGCCGACGGAGGTTATACTGCGGTTTAAGAATTTTGAAAGAAATTATTTAAGGCTGTCTGTTTTTTCAGATGGCCTTTTTTTGTACTGTTTTGTTAAAAAGAAATAGTATTGAAAATGCAGATTTAGCTACTTAATTGTTGTTTTGTTAAAATTATTAAATATAAATTCTTTAAAAATAGTGTTTTGTTGTGAAATCTTCATAAATTTAATGTGTTTAATTTTATAGTTTTATAATATTCGCTTAACTTTAAAGGGTATAAATTTGACTTCTAAAAACTCTATTTTTTTGAATATGAAAAAGATCTACTCGGTACGCCATTTAATGGCTTTTTTAAGTTTTTTTTATTGCTTTTCTTTAAGTGTAAATGCACAGACAATGCCGGAAGCACAGAAACTTCCTTACAAACAGGATTTTAAAGATTTAGGAACAACTTTTCCTTCAGGAATTCAAGGCTGGTCTGCCAGTACTCCTTCAAGCTTACCAACTCCATCAAATTTTACAACCTCGGGTACTATAGTAGGAAATAAAGGTCTAACTGCAGGTTCCGCTAGTTCTACTTCTGGAGATGTTTACAATTTTAATGAAAAAATGGGGATTTTAAATGCAGGAAACTTTCTTGATCAGGCAATTGGTCTTGCAGTAGAAACTACTAATTTGTACGGAATTCAAGTGCAATATGATGCGATGGTGATTCGTAATCCAACAGGAGTAGGAAGCCCGGCAACCACTAGAATTAATGAATTTGTATTACAATACAGAGTCGGGACAACAGCGGCGTTCACAACTTTGCCCACTACGGTTTATGTCAATAATTCAACTCAAAAAATAGGAGCTGGAGATACTTCGGCACAAAATCCTCAAGTAATAAAAGTAACATTGCCTTCAGACTGTGATAATCAGCCGATCGTGCAGCTTAGATGGATTGCAAGACAACTTTCAGGTTCAGGTTCTCGTCCTTCTTTCGCGATTGACAATATTGATGTAAATAGTGATCACACGGCACCGGTAAATGAAACCGGATTTCCACAATCTGCCAATATATCCTCAACCCATTTTGATTTTTCTGATAAGTTGAATGAAATTGGAAAAACTTATTATGTTTTGCTTACTGGCGGAAGCACAACACCAACTCCTGTTCAGGTAAAATCAGGATTGGATGCTAACGGAAATGCTGCTTTACAAGCAGGATTTTTAACTATAGCAGATGCTTCATCGGCTTATACGAAAAATATTGCTGGTTTAACGCTATCAACTGCCTACAGCGTATTTTCTGTTTCTGAGGATGAATATGGAAATTTACAAACAGCAGTAAATAAAGTAGATGTTACAACAGCAGCAACAGCACTACCAGTAGTAACAACTTCTGTAAGTGCCTTAGATTTGGGTGCTAATGAATTAAACTTCGAATCAGCATCTAAAAGTTATCAAATTCAGGCAACAGATCTTCTAAGTGATTTAACGGTTAGTGTTACACCAAATTTTTCAATCTCAAAAGATAATGTAACGTTTGTTTCAACACTTATTTATACTGCGGCTGATTTTGCTTCAAATGCTTCACAGACGGTTTATGTAAGATTTAATCCAAATTTGGCGGGTGCTTTTACAGGTCAGATTACACATGAATCTACTTCTGTTATTAAAAATTTATCTTTAGCAGGAAGAGGATTCAATCCATACGTTCAAAATTTTGATGATCCAAATGTCTTAAGCAACAGTGGCTGGACACAATACGATGTAGCTGGAACTTCCAATAAATGGGCATACACTACAACAGCAAGAAATGTAAATTCTGGAACGGGAGCGGTTCTTATGAATGGCTATTCGGATAGCGGTGCGAGTAAAGACTGGTTGATTTCGCCAAAATTACGTTTAGATACTTTTGACAAATTACCATTGTTATCTTTTTATTCCCGTAAGTACTTTCAGGGACCTGCTTTAAAATTAATGGTTTCTACCAATTATGATGGAGTAAGCAGTCCGGAAACAGCAACATGGACAGAAATCAATGGCAATTTTCCAACTGCAACAGATTCGTATGTTAAATCTCAATATATTGATTTATCAGCATTTAAAACTAATCATACTTATGTAGCCTGGGTTTATGAAACTGCAATTGGAGGTGGTTCAGGAAATGCTGCAGAATGGTCATTTGATGATTATGCCATTACAAACGAATCTGGTTATGTGGCTTCAAACCCTGTTTTAGATTTTGGAACTGTAGATCAAAACGCGATTTCGACTTCACAATCTTTTGCTTTTAAAGCCAAAGGATATGGAGATGTAACGATTATTGCACCTGCAGGTTATCAGATATCCGTAGATAATAGTACATTCCAAAACAGCATTATTTTGACAGAAGCCGATGCTTTTGCTGGAAAAACTTTGTATGCGAGATTCGCGCCGACTGCAAAAGAATTTAAAATTGCCGGTCCGCTAACAGTTACAGGAACTTCTTTAAACAAGCAAGTCGGTTCTTTAACGGGATCTTCACTTCCAAAAGCAGATACTTTTGATGTTGTAACTTATAATTTAGAGTTTTTTGGTGCTCCTACCTCAGCTTACGGACCGAGTAACAAAGCATTACAGCTCGATAACATAGCAACAGTAATGAACAAACTAGATGCGGACGTTTATGTAGTTCAGGAAGTTTCAAGCGATGCTCAAATTGATAATTTGATTCAAAAACTAAATGTAAACGGAAAAACATTCGATAAAGCCATTTCAACATCATGGTCGTATTCTTGGGATCCAAACCCTTCAGATCCAACTTTTCCGCCTCAGAAATTGGTTGTAATTTATAATACTCAAACTACTACGATTAAAAAGACTCGTGTAATGTTTAAAGATTTTTATGATGAATTACGTGCCGGAACCAAAACTTTGGCTAATTATCCAGGAGGTTCTAACAGCAGTTTCTTTTCTTCTGGCCGCCTGCCTTATATGGTGACTTTAGAAACGAATCTTAATGGCGTTAAAAACGAAATCAATTTTATAGATCTTCACGCTCGTGCAAACAGCGGATCAGATCTCTCACGTTACAACATGCGTAAATACGACACACAGGTACTAAAAGACAGCTTAGATGCACATTATGCAAATGCTAATTTGATTCTTTTAGGAGATTATAATGACGATGTAAAAGCATCTGTTATTGCGGGACAGCCATCTTCTTACGAAGCTTTTGTAACAGATACCAATAATTATAAAGCACTAACTTTAGAAATTAGCCAGGCGGGTGCCTATAGCTTTTTAAGTTCAGGCGGATTTTTAGATCATATCACGATTTCAAATGAGTTAGTTAATCAATATATTCAAGGTTCTACGGCAGTTTATGATCCTCGTAATGAAATTGCAGATTATACTGAAACAACTTCAGATCACGGACCTGTAGTTGCTCGTTTTCAGTTGAAGCAGGATTTATTATCAACGCCAGATTTTGCTAAAAACAATTTTTATGTAAAAGCATATCCAAATCCAGTGACCGATGTTGTTCGTTTTGATTTGAAGAATTCAGATAAAAACCTGAAATTGAGATTTTATGATATCAATGGGCATTTGACTGGAAATTCAATTGATGTAAAAGCAACCCAGGATATAAGTACGACCGAAATTCCGGTGAGTCATCTGCAATCGGGAATTTATATTTATACTTTGACAGAAAATAACAAAGTTGTGTTTAAAGGAAAGATTATAAAAAAATAAAGGATACTCATATAAACTAAAGCAGGCAGCTCATTTGGGGCTGCCTGTTTTTTTATTAGGATTATTAAATGTCAAATAATTTTTGTGCTTTTGAAATAATAGATTCATTTTCTGATATTTCTAAAAAATAATCCAGTTGCCATTGCTGCGTTTTTTGAGCTTGTTTGCTGCTAGTAAGATCCCATGGAGGATAGACTCTCATGGCTCTTTTACCTTCTTTGGTTGAGGTAGAGAAAATCCCTTTTTCTAACAGAACAGTTTTTGGAAATATAAATTGCCCAAAATTATTTTCTTTTCGTACACTAATAACGACAAAATCTATCAGGTCCAAATAATCAAATGGTTCAATCGTTCCGGAGCTATTACGTTTCCATAAAGTTACAAATTGCCCTGTTTTTGTTGGCGTAATTTTAGCTTTTCTGTAGCAGATTTTTTTATTGTTGATCTCAAAATGATAAGCGCTATATTCTGCACTTTCGGCTTCTGGGTGCGGTTCAGTGCATGTTAAGTCACAAAGGTCAAAAAACTGTTCTTTTGCACGAATTAAATCATCTGATATTGATGCTGAATTAGTCCATGGATTATGATCTGCCATTAGCTATAACTTAAAAAGAAACATTCAGACCAAAATTGAATGACCATTGAAATTGGTTAAAAGTTTGATTATTCAGCGGATTGATGTAGTAATTCATCCCCGGTTCAACAAAAACATGTGTTTTTTTGTATAATTGGTATTGAAAAGTACTGCTTAACAAAGAACCGTAAATAAAATCATTTGCATTTAAATTTCCTCCTATAGAATTTCCGTTTAAAGTCACATTGTTTGAAATCAGTTTTCCAACAAAACCTCCTGTATTCAGACTAATATTTGTTTTGTTTTTATTGAGTATGGAATAGGAAACTTCAAGAGGCATTTCAATATATTTTAGACTTTGATCCATATTACCAGTTTCTAAATTATCGCTTTTTAATGCGGCTTGCGTATTTTTTGAAACAAAAACATAATTAGAATTACTTGTAATTTGTGGTGCAATTACTGAAGGACTATCGTATGAATAGCTGTTTGTTAATGGGTATGCTGATGTTTCATAATGATTGTAATAAGAAACATTAGCAATACTTTGTCCTAATTCGTTAATTTTTAGACCAGAACTAACAGCCCATTTTTTATTGAGTTTATAGTTGGCTTTTACACCGTATGAATTTGTTTGCTTTGATTCATTAACATTTCCGAGTGTTTTTTGATTATTGTAGTTTTCAGAATTTGCTATTCCTGCAAAAACATCCAAAGACCATTTTTCAGAATCATTGACATTATTGATATCTTTTTCTTTTTCTGTTTTAACTTCGGCAATGCCTTTTTCTAAATTTTGTAATTCTGCTAGTTGAACAGAATCTTTACTGCTTAATGAATTGGCAGATATAGAGCTGTTTTTTTGAAAATTATCAGCAATAATTGATTTATTTGCTGCTGTTGTTGTATGGTCAGTATCTTTTTGAGTATTTTTTGAAGTTACATTGGAAGCATTTAAAGCAACACCAGTATTGTTTATAGAACTCGCTTTATCTTCTAAAACTGAATTTGGTATTTCATTATTTGAAAAAGAACTGAACGAATTTTGTTTTCCCGGAGCAGAAGTTTCTTCAGCCACAGTCTGATTCATATTTGCTTTTTCAGTTGGTATTGAATTATTTAAAAGAGAACTAGGTGAGTGCTGTTTTTCTGGAGAGAAAGTTTTCTCAGCTATATTCTGGTTTATGTTTGTTTTTTTAGTTGGTATTGAATTATTTGAAAGAGAACTGGATGAGTGCTGTTTTTCTGCATCGAAAGTTTTGTCAGCTATATACTGATTTTCATTTGTTTTTTCAGTTGGTATAGAATTGTTTGAAAGAGAATTAAATGAGTTTTGCTTTCCTCCAAGATATGTTTTTTCGGCTACAGCCTTATTCAGATTTTCTGTATCAATGTTGGGATTTTGTTTAGTAATTCCGGAATTAATTTTCTTTTTAGTGTCGATATGAGTAATTGATGTTCTATGCGTATTGGTTATTGGCGCATTATTAAGTGGATTTTCTCCATTTTCTACAGATGGATTTTCAATAATAGCAGGTTTAATTTCGATGTTATTTTTTTCAATAGATCTTGTCTGGTTGTTTAGGTTATTGTTGTTTTCATCAATAACAACACTTTTTTCAGTAGCTCCGTTATTTATTTTTTCAATTCCTGAATTTGAATTAAAATTAGAAATGGTAGGAAGTAGTAATCCTAATAACAGGCATGCAGCAGCTGACCACCAAAGAATTGCTCTTTTTTTCTTTTTAGGTTTATCAAGTTCTTCTTCAATTTTATTCCATAATTCGGGTGGTGGTACACTCGAGAAATTTTCGATTGATGAAAAAATATCTTCTATTTTTTGCTTTTTCATGCCGTTTTAAAATTTTTAATACTCAAAATTCTTTTTTGTAAAATTCTTTTCGCCCTGTTTAAATTGGATTTCGAAGTTCCTTCTGAAATTTTGAGTTTATCCGCGATTTCTCTGTGTTTCATTTTTTCAAAAACATATAAGTTAAAAACCATGCGGTACTGATCTGGTAATTCCCTAATATATTCGAGTAATTTTTCCTGGGGTATCGGAATAATATCTAATTCCTCTTCTTCTACAAAATCAGTATCGGGATCAAAAACATCCAAAAAGAAACTTTCTTTCTTCTTCTTATTTAATGTTTCGATTAATTTATTGATAAAGATTCGTTTTAGCCAGCCTTCAAAGCTGCCTTCAAATTTATACTGATGGATTTTTTGAAAAACAATGACAAACGCTTCCTGAAAAACATCCTTGGCATCGTCTTCGTTTTTCATATATTTTAAGCAAATACCATATAAAACAGGCGAGAACAACTGATAAATTTTCAGTTGTCCTGCTCTGTCATTTTGGATACATTGTTTAATATATATGTCTAAATCGTCTTTCAAAAATGGGGTGGTTGGTTTTGGCAAAAATAACTTTTTTTATACTCTTAACCTATTTTTTATAGATAGGATATGTTTCTTTGGTTATTTTTAGTTTTTGATTATCAAGGTTTTAAGTGATGCGTGTTTGCCTTGATTCGTTTAGACTTTTAAAAGTAAAATTTTGTCTTTAATGGCCTTCTTAAACGCTTTCACTTCTGTACTCTGATCTGCTGTATCAACATTGTCGATATAGATTTTTGTTGTACTGGCACCTTGATGTAGTTCAAAATAAACACCGCCCTGATTTGCCGGGTCAGGAGTTCCGTAGGTTTTGGTCTGACCTTTTAAGCTTAAGATTTCAGTTGGTACACTTTTCAGGAACAGCGTATATTCACCTCTTTTTATTGTAGCAGTATTTTTATACTTACCAAATTCATAATTTCCGGTAGTAACATTTAAGAATTTAAGAATATTATAATCGTTTAACTGGAAAAAGTCATTTGCTGATCCAAAAGTTCCAATTACAATATTGTCTTTGTTTTCTGTAGTTTTGTTAAAATAGATAGGTTTTGTCGTTTTAGGAATCAAAACATAATCAGAAGGATAGTTAGCACCTGGAGTAGTTGTCTCTCCTGTTTGCGGTCCGTACTCATAAAAATTGACAACAATCTGGCAATTGTTTTCTACAATCGAAGTAACCTTTATACCAAAACCAGTGCTTGTTTTTTGCCCTGAGTAAATACCAATCAGAAAATTATTGCTGAAGTTAATAGCCGGATCACTTCCTGGGCATGGATTAGTAGTATTTTGTGTAAAATACTGATTTAATTTTTCCTGTGTGTTTATAATTAAAGCGGCAGGATTAGGAAATTGTTCTTTAAGGTTATAATTACAAGCAAGAGGATAGCCGGTAAAGGAAACATTCGTATATACGCCACAAGTGTCCTGAGGTAAATCATCATTCAGCGAGCAGGCACTGAATCCAAAAGCTATAAATAAGCTTAATATTAACTTTTTCATCATTTTATTTTTAGGTTTATAAATAGTAGATGTAATGATTTTAAAAAGGTTGCGTCGAAAATGTTTTTTTTAAAGTAGCTGAATTGTTTATTTAATTTAGAATGGTTACTAATTCGTGAAATTTTATTTCGAAAGACTAAAACTACGTATTATTGCGTACTTTTACGTAAAAATTAACGTAGTTATGTTGGATATTCTTCCGCTTTTATTAGTTTTTGTAGTGGCTGTATTCTTAGGTGTTTATTTAGGAAGAACAGTGTCTTCGGCTAAATTTGAATCACAAAAAGTAAGTTTGAATGAAAAACTTAATGCAGCAAATTCGCAGCTTTTGCTTCAAAAAGAACAATTTTTAAGTGAAAAAAACAGTTTCGAAAAGCAGCTTCATTTATTAAATTCTGAGAAAGAAAATATCCGAAACGAAAAAGACAGCCTGGCAATCCAGCTTTCTAAAAAAGAAGTTGATTTTGAAAATTTGTGGGAGCGCCATAAAGAACAGAAAGCAGAAATAACGGCACTACAGGAAAAATTTACCAAAGAATTTGAAAATCTTGCCAATAAAATCCTTGAAGAAAAGTCGGCAAAATTTACCGAACAAAATTCTGTGAATATGAAAAATATCCTGCTTCCTTTACAGGATAAAATTCAGGGTTTTGAGCAAAAAGTAGAACAAACCCATAAAGAAAGCATTGATTACCATGCAGCCCTTCGTCAGCAGATTTTAGGTTTAAGCGAAATGAACATGCAAATGAGCAAAGAAACTTTGAATTTGACAAAAGCACTGAAAGGTGACAGTAAAATGCAGGGAAACTGGGGCGAACTGGTCCTGGAACGCGTGCTCGAAAAATCGGGGCTTGAAAAAGGAAGAGAATACGAAGTGCAGCAAAGTTTTATAAATGCAGATGGAAATCGGGTATTTCCGGATGTGGTAATTAATCTGCCTGATGGTAAAAAAATGATTGTGGATTCAAAAGTGTCTTTAACGGCTTACGAAAAATGGTCGAATGAAGAAGATGAAATCTTTAAAAATGAATTCTTAAAAGAACATGTAAGTTCTTTAAAAAGACACGTGGAACAGCTTGGAAGCAAAAACTACCACGATTTGTACCAGATTGAAAGCCCGGATTTTGTTTTATTGTTTGTTCCAATAGAACCTGCCTTTGCTATAGCGCTAAACCAAGATCCGGAATTGTACAATAAAGCTTTTGCACGAAATATCGTGATTGTGACACCAACGACTTTACTGGCTACTTTACGTACCATCGACAGTATGTGGGCCAATCAGAAACAACAGGAAAATGCTTTTGAAATTGCACGTCAGGCTGGCGCATTGTATGATAAATTCGAAGGTTTTGTAACGGATTTGGTAAGAATCGGGAACAAAATAAAAGATACCAAAACAGAATATGAAAATGCGATGAATAAACTGTTTGAAGGAAGAGGAAACCTGATTTCCAGTGTTGAAAAACTAAGAAAAATGGGAGCCAAGGCTAAAAAGACACTTCCGGAAAATATTATTGCCAGAGCTTCTAATTCGGATGAAAACCAATTAGTAAATTAATTTTCATTTTAAATAAAACGAACCAAAACCATAAATTAGAATAGTAAATGACTACAGATTTTAAACCCGTTTCTTCATCAAAGATTAGTATTTCCGAATTAATGCTTCCGTCGCATACCAATTTTAGCGGAAAAATTCATGGAGGCTATATCTTGCAGTTGCTGGATCAGATTGCTTTTGCCTGTGCCTCTAAATTTTGCGGCAATTATTGTGTAACGGCTTCAGTAGATACGGTAAACTTTTTAAAACCTATTGAAGTAGGAGAACTCGTTACCATGAAAGCCTCGGTAAATTATGTCGGAAGAAGCTCTATGGTAGTAGGTATTAGAGTAGAGGCAGAGCATATTCAGACCGGTGTTGTCAAACATTGCAATTCTTCTTATTTTACGATGGTCGCCAAAGATACTGATGGGAAAAGTGTTCAGGTTCCCGGATTAATTTTAACCAATCTGGATGAAGTGCGTCGTTTCAGAAAATGCATCAAACAAATTGAAACTAAAAAAGAAATAGAAGAACATGCAAAAGAAGCCAAAGTAAATTCAATTGAAGATTTGGCAAATTTAGACAAGTACAATGTATTGGTAGAGATTGGATAATAAATAAATAAAAATAAGATGGTAAAGTTTGGCTATACAATTTTATATGTAGAAGATGTGGAGATATCCCTTTCATTTTACGAAAACGCTTTTGGGTTTTCAAGAAAATTTATAACTCCTGAAAATGATTATGGTGAATTAAGCACAGGAGAAACTACAATTTCATTTGCTTCCAAAAAACTGGCCTCTCAAAATTTACCTGAAGGTTTTGTTGAAAGCAGCTTAGAAGATAAACCTTTTGCAATAGAATTAGGTTTTATAACCGATGATGTTGGTGAATTGGTACAAAAGGCAACTTCATTAGGAGCTGTTTTAGTTTCAGAGCCTAAACAGAAACCATGGGGGCAAATTGTGGCTTATGTACGGGATCTGAATGGGTTTTTAATTGAAATCTGTACGGCAGTTGAAAATTAAGCTTTGATTCAATCGTTTTCGTTTTAATTTCACAAAATTTTAGCATAAAATCATCAGACATGCTCCTGAATATTTCGTAAATTTAAGTGTATAATCACTGAATTACACTATTTTTTACGGAGTACGCCATTCGATTTTTAATCTTAGTTTTCTTTCTTAAAAATCAAATGACATAATTGTTTAAATGATGACGATTATGAAAAGAACTATATTTTTTATTTTAATGTTTACCGCCTGCTCAATAATGGGGCAGGAAAAAATTTCAACAAATAAGGCAATAATCAATTTTGAAGCTACTGTACCTTGTTTTGAAGAAATTAAAGCGGTAAACAAATCGGTTATGATTATTTTAGATCCTAAAGCGAGTACTTTTTTATGTACTGTTCCTATGCGTGATTTTCATTTTAAGCTGGATTTGATGGAACAGCATTTTAATGAAAATTATCTTGAAAGTGATCGGTATCCAAAAGCTGTTTTTAAGGGCAAAATCGCAAAATTTGACTTAAAAGATATTGATGAAACCGAAAAAGAATACGTAATCAAAGGAAGGCTGATGATTCGCGGTAAATACAAAGAGATTGAGGTAAAAGCTTTTCTGAAAAAAGTATATGGAGGAATACAAATCAAATCTGATTTCCCAATTGCTGTTGCCGATTTTGATATTGCTATCCCGGATAGGATTTCTTCTAAAATTGCGAAAACAGTCAATACCGAGCTAAACGGTATTATAGGAAATGATGAAACGATGCTGCTGACTTTAAAATAAACATTTTCAGGAAACACAGTTTGATAGTGCCGTTTTCAGATCTTCAAACTGAAAATGGAAACCTTTTTGCTTTATTTTTTCAGCTGATACCCTTTTTCCTGTCAGTACAGCAATGCTCATTTCGCCAAGGACTATTTTAAGTACAAAAGCCGGAACCTTTGGAAGCCAGATAGCATAACCAAGTATGTTTGCAAGTGTTTTAGATAATATCTCATTTGTAGTGTTATCTAAAACAGTTGCATTATATGGACCATTTAATTCTTTATCCTGAATGGCTTTTAAATAGATACCACACAAATCTTCAATGTGGATCCAGGGCAAATATTGTTTCCCTGTTCCTAATATGGTTCCGAAACCCATTTTAAAACCAGGCAGCAGTTTTTTAAGGAAACCTTCGTTTCTCCCTAAAACAATTCCGGTCCTGATTTTTACAGATCTGATGCCTAAAGATTCGATTTTAGTTACTGCATCTTCCCATTTTTGGCAGGTAGTACCTAAAAAGTCATTGGCAAGAGGGCTGTCTTCCGTACAAATTTCATCCGATGTTTCAGCTCCGTAAATCCCAACTGCCGAAGCAGATACAAAAGCTTCAAGGGATTTATTGTGTTTTTGCAAAACCGAATAAATAAGTTCGACAGGTTTTACACGGCTTTCTAAAATGTCTTTTTTACGCTTTTCTGTCCAGCGTTTTTCCACAATTCCTTCTCCTGCAAGGTGAATAATGAAATCTGCATTCAAAACCGCATTTTCGTCAATATAATTTCGGTTAATGTCCCATTGGTAATAGGTAATAAAATCAGTATTGTTTCGTGGGCTTCTGCTTAAAATGGATACCGAAAAATCATTCGCTATCAGTACACTGGTAAGATGTTTACCAATGAATCCGGTTCCTCCTGTCAGTAATACGTTTTTAGCCATAACAGTTTATCATTTATTTAACAGCAGTTATTGTTTAAGTATTCGTAAAGATAGTTAAACATTTCTTACCTTTAAGGCAAATTCTAAATTTAAAAGAAATGGCTCCTAAAAATAAGATAATCAGTAAAGAAGATATTGTTTCAATATACATGAATGAAGTGCTGGAAAAAGGCGAAAAACCAAAATCCGTTTATCATTTTGTTAAAGATAAGGATTTTACAGAGGCCGAATTTTATTCTTTTTTTGGAACGCTCGAAGGTTTGGAAAAAGAAATTTTCAGATTGTTTTTTGATAACACTGTGAAGTTATTGCACCAACACGAGGAATATCCGCAATATGATATGAAAAACAAAATGCTGAGTTTTTATTTTACCTTCTTCGAAATCCTGACAGCCAACAGAAGTTATGTACTGCAATCACTGAAAATAGACAGAAATCCACTGAAAAACTTAACGCAGCTTACTTCGCTCAGGGATAGTTTTAAAGCATATGTTGCTGAAATCCTGACGGATGATTACAGGCTTGAAGTTGAAAAACTGCAGAAGTTTCAGGAGAAAACCATTCAGGAAAGCGCCTGGCTGCAATTGATGCTGACCATAAAATTCTGGAAAGATGATGCATCTCCAGCTTTTGAAAAAACAGATATTTTTATTGAAAAATCGGTTAATGCTTCCTTCGAATTAATGAATGTTGCGCCAATGAACCATCTGATAGATTTAGGGAAATTTCTCTTCAAAGAAAAAATATACAGCAAACAATGAAAACAATCGATTATATCCCAACGTCAAAAATAGAACGAGCGGGAAAACTCGTTCAAACAGGGGCTAAAATTGGCGTAAACTACGTAAAGCATTATGCGGAAAAAATAGTAAATCCCGATTTGACGCGCGATAAACTCAATGAAAATAATGCCGAAGACATTTACGACGGACTAAAAAGCCTGAAAGGAAGTGCCCTTAAAGTTGCTCAGATGCTGAGCATGGACAAAAACTTTCTGCCTCAGGCGTATGTAGAGAAATTTTCGTTATCACAATTTTCTGTTCCGCCGCTTTCGGCTCCGTTGGTTTTAAAGACTTTCAAGAGCAATTTTGGCAAAACACCTTATGAAATTTTTGATGAATTCAATGCGAATTCTGTTAATGCTGCGAGTATCGGGCAAGTGCATCTCGCCAAAAAAGATGGTAAAAAACTCGCGGTTAAAATTCAGTATCCGGGTGTTGCCAATAGCATTTCATCCGATTTGGCTTTGGTAAAACCAATTGCGATCCGAATGTTTAACCTACAGGGGAAAGATTCTGATAAATATTTTAAGGAAGTTGAAGACAAACTCATCGAAGAAACCAATTATTTGCTGGAATTAAAACAAAGCCAGGAAGTGGTTAAAGCCTGCAGTAAAATCGAAAACATTCTTTTTCCGAATTACTATCCGGAATTTTCCTCAGAGAAAATTATTACGATGGACTGGATGACCGGAATTCACCTTTCGGAGTTTACGGCCAAAGATTTTGATCGTGAAACCGGAAATAAAATTGGTCAGGCGCTTTGGGATTTTTATATGTATCAAATTCATGTTTTGCGAAAAGTGCACGCCGATCCGCATCCCGGAAACTTTTTGGTTGACGATCAAAACCGACTGATTGCGTTGGATTTTGGCTGTATGAAACAAATTCCGAATGACTTTTATATTCCGTATTTCGAACTGATCAATAAAAATGTTATTACTGATAAAGATCTTTTCAACGATAAATTATTCGAATTAGAAATCCTTCGCACAGACGATACTCCTGCTGAAATCGAATATTTTACAACAATGTTTCATGATTTGTTATCATTGTTTACGAAACCTTTTCAAAACGAAACTTTCGATTTTGCTGATGAGGAATTTTTCAACGCTATTGCCGAATTAGGAAAACGTTTCTCAGAAGATACCAACTTAAAAAAAATGAACGGAAACCGTGGATCCAAACATTTTATTTACATGAACCGTACGTTCTTTGGGCTGTATAATTTAATGTTTGATCTGAAAGCAAAAATTGTAGTTGACGAATTTCAAAAATACAAATGATAAAAGAAATGACAGATCTGGAAAAAGACAGAATCATAGAAATGGCTTGGGAAGACAGGACTACTTTTGAGGCTATCTTTATGCAATTTGGTTTAAAAGAACAGGAGGTTATCGATTTAATGCGAACCGAAATGAAAGCTTCAAGTTTTAAAATGTGGCGGGAACGTGTTCAGGGTAGGAAAACCAAGCATGCAAAATTGAGGGATTTTAAAGAAGGTCGTTTTAAATGTTCCAGACAAAGAGCTCTAACTCATAATAAAATTTCGAAAAGATGAGAAACATTCTAATGGTTGGTGGAAGCAAAGGTATTGGAAGAACTATTTTAATGCAGCAGTTAGAAAATAACAAAGTATTAAATATCAGTCGGACAGAACCCGATTTTTTCCATTCAAACCTGACTCATTTTAGTCTGGATGTTTTGAAGGACGAACTTCCTCCTGTCGAAAATATAGATACACTAATTTATTGTCCCGGATCGATTACTTTAAAACCTATCTCAGGTCTTAGTGTTGATGATTTCAGAAATGACTTCGAAATTAATGTGATAGGTGCCGTAAAAGCAATCCAGAAATATTTGCCTGTTTTAAAAAAAGGCAACCAGCCTTCAATCGTTTTATTTAGCACCGTTGCGGCTAAATTAGGAATGCCTTTTCACGCTAGTATTGCAACTGCAAAAGCAGGAGTTGAGGGTTTGGTGAAATCACTAGGAGCAGAATTGGCTCCCACAATACGTGTCAATGCAATTGCACCCACAATCACCGAAACTTCACTTTCAGCTTCCATACTCCGAAACGATCGCATGAAAGAAAATATGATCGAACGACATCCGATGAAAAGTTATTTAAAGCCTGATGAAGTGGCGAACATGGTCGATTTCCTGATTTCAGAAAAAGCAAATTCTATTTCAGGTCAGATTTTCGAAATGGATTACGGTCTGGTGACTTTTAAAATCTAAGGGAGATGAAAATTCTGCTAACCGGCGCTACAGGTTATATAGGCAAACGGATTTTGCCTGTTTTGTTAGCACAAGGTCATGACGTAGTTTGCTGTGTCAGGGATAAAAACAGATTTTATGTACCGGAAGATTTTCAGGAAAAAATACAGGTAATCGAAGTCGATTTTTTAGATAAATCAACCCTGGTAAATATTCCGGCAGATATTGATGCTGCATTTTATCTTATTCATTCTATGTCCGGTTCTGATACTAATTATGATGAACTCGAAAGCATTTCGGCAACGAATTTTTCAGAGAGGATCAATCAAACCCAGGCGCAGCAAATTTTATATTTAAGCGGAATCGTAAATGATAAATCACTGTCAAAACATCTGTCTTCCCGAAAAAATGTCGAAAGCATTTTAGCAAAATCAACAGTTCCGCTGACGACTTTAAGAGCAGGAATTATAGTAGGATCCGGAAGTGCTTCTTTCGAAATTATCCGTGATCTCGTCAACAAACTTCCGGTCATGATTACACCCAAATGGCTCAATACAAAATGCCAGCCTATTGCCATCAATGATGTATTGGAATTCCTTTCAAAATCACTTTTTAATCCGCTAACCTATAATCAGAGTTTTGATATTGGAGGTCCTGATATTCTAACCTACAAACAAATGCTGCTGGCTTTCGCCGAAGCAAAAAATCTAAAAAGATATATTTTTACCATTCCGGTAATGACACCCAAACTGTCATCGTACTGGCTGTATTTTGTGACCTCGACTTCCTATAAACTGGCAACCGCTTTGGTCAGCAGCATGAAAGTAGAGGTAATTTGCAGGGATCACCGAATTAATGAACTTTTAGGTGTAAAGCCCATCACTTACAAAGAAGCACTTTCAAGAGCCTTGTTAAAAGTGGATGAAGATAAAGTGGCTTCAAGCTGGAAGGATTCACTCATCAGCGGCAGGTTCAGCCAAAGTCTTTCTTCGCATATAAAAGTGCCTAAAAAAGGCTGTTACATTGACCGGCGAAAAAAAGAAATTCTGGATCGCGATTATACCATTAATCAAATTTGGTCTATTGGAGGTGATACCGGCTGGTATTATGGTGACTGGCTCTGGAGCTTGAGAGGTTTTATCGATAAGCTGTTTGGAGGCGTTGGTTCCCGTCGCGGCAGGACCAATAAACACAATATTTATCCCGGAGACGCACTCGATTTTTGGCGCGTTCTTTACGCCAATAAAAAAGAAGGAAAACTGATTTTATACGCCGAAATGAAACTGCCAGGCGAAGCATGGCTCGAATTCAAAATCATTCACAATACATTATATCAGGCGGCAACTTTTAAGCCCAAAGGAATCTTGGGAAAATTATATTGGTATTCCGTTCTGCCTTTTCACGGCTTTATCTTCAACGGAATGCTCAATAAACTCATTAAGTAGTTTTAGGAGCGTACTCCAGCTGTACACTGTATCTTTTGTGGCGAACCCCGCCACAAAAGGATGCCGTTTCCATCTGGGCTATGGCATTTAGGTTTCATAAGAGCCATCAATAGAATTACATCACATGATTTGTAAATATTTATTTCTATATTCGTAAATAAATATTGTATGTAGTTGTCAGACATAGCCACCCAATTTCAGGTAGATAAGTCGGATATTCGTTAGACATATACGAGTTAGTAAACATTTTGAAAACTGCAATGAAAGAAATATATCCTGAATTAATTGACTATATTTTTCAATACTGTTGGGAATATTATTCCGAGGAAGAAAGAAAAGCTAAAGACCATTATATTGGAGTCTTAAAATTTGGAAAGTATCCAGAAAATATACATCCAAAAATTGATCAAGCAAAACAAAGATTCTTAACGAAAGATGTTGAAGCACTAAAATTGTTAGAAAATGGATATCCAGAATTCATTAAAAATACTTCTACTAGAATTTACAATGAACACAGAAAAGAACTAGAATTAAATTTATGCGCAAAATGCGGCAAAATAGCAAGAACTCCTGAAGCCAGACAATGTAGATTTTGTGGAAATGATTGGCACTGAATAAAAAAACGTTTGTTAATAGCTGTTTCTCACAATTGCGAATTTTGTTATAAGTTCAAGTTCACGTTTCGCAAGAATTTTTATCTTTAATAGAAAATAATTCTTTCCGAAGCTCGTAACTGACCAGAAGTGGCGGGATGTTAGCTTGAAATGTGGTCACAAAGAAAATCAACAGACATGAAGCATATAAAAAGAAAATTTTTGTTAACTCACAATGTTGAGGAAGACGGCTACCAATTTTTGGTTGAACAAATGAGTAAACGGGTCGCTAAAAAAAACATTAATATTAAAAATCATGTTCCGCATATAATAACCTCCCTCTGGTGCTCGTTTGCAACGAGTACCCACTTCCTTGATTAACGAAAATAAAGCGTTTGCAACGCGGCTAATTAAGACAGACTACCATAACGGCTCAATCTCTACGCTGCAAAACATTGTATTATCCTGCTCGTAATTTCTATAGCTGCTATTTACATAATCTCTTTCATGAAAAACGATTTCAGCCTCAACAGGATTATAATGTATGTAGTTTACACGTTGTTCCATTTTCTCTAAATTGTCTAATATAACAGGATGAAAGCCATCTTGCCATAATTTGTAATTCTTGGCTCTTCCTGTTTTCTGAGCTTCAAAACTAAATTTCCGTAATAGCCATTCACGTCTGCTTTCAGGATGCTCTTTTATGGCTTCTATTAATTTTTTGGAAGTATATTTTTTAAAATCACGAACAACATTTTGCAGCTCCCCATCAAAAGCTGTAACAATTAAATGTATATGGCTGCTCATATATACATAGGCGTGTACAGTCAATGCTTTTTCTTTGATACAATAATTTAGCGACTCGTTTAAGATATTACAATAGATGGGGCGCACAAACAAATCTACCCAATCTACAATTGTAATGGTAATAAAAGTTGGAACAGTACTATCAATAACTTTATATTTCTCAGACATTCTTTTTCTCTAAATATATAATTTATAAGAAAATTACGAAATAAAAAAGCAGAAGTATTTGTTTTAAGAATGCTTCTGTTTAGTGATCCGCGTTGCAAACGCTATGATTTGTTTTCATAATTTAAGTAGGTACTCGTTGCAAACGAGCACCAGAGTGAGCGAAAGAAAAAAAACTTTAGCATGCCTGAAATACTGTTGTCATAACGCCATTCTACTTTTGTGCTATTATTAATTTAAAACAAAAGAAAGATGCGTAAAGTAAATCTAGTATCATTGAGAATTATTACCGCTGACATAAAGAAATTAGTTAAGTTTTATGAGGGTGCAACAGGAACAACAGCTAAATGGGCAACAGATGACTTCGCAGAGGTAATATTGGAATCTTTTACCTTAGCAATTGCAAGTACACGAACATTGGCTTTTTTCGGAGATGACGTTGCAGAACCTGCAACTAACAAAAGCATTATCATTGAGTTCCTTGTTGAGAATGTAGATGATAATTACGAAATGATTAAAGGGATGACTAGTGAAATTGTTCAGAAGCCGACGACAATGCCCTGGGGTAATCGTTCTTTACTCTTTCGTGATCCAGATGGGAATTTGATAAACTTTTTTACTCCTGTAAGTGGCGAAGCAAAAAAGAAATTTCAATAAAGAATAAGCCCAGCTGGAAGGGGCTTTGCTATATGGAGAAGAAATAAGAATTTAGAATTAGCATTTATAGCAAGTTTTATACTAAACAGGGACTGACCATTTGCAGATGATTCGCGTCTTTAGTTATCAATTACTATTGTGACGGATTAACTAAAGCGTGAAATAATAAATAACCTCTATGTTAAGAAATTATATTCAATTATTTAAAATCATTATTTTGTAAATATTTATTTATATATTAGTAATAAATAGTACATGTGCTTATAAGACATGCTACCCAAAATATCGTGCTTTTATGGCTTAAATATAGATCTTACAACACAATTCCAATATAAATAAACTAATTTCAAGAACATGAATTATCTTATATTAGGCATACATTATCCCAAAGAGGGTTGTTTTTAAAATATATTGAAAGTAGCAGAAAAAGTTTGTGAAGTAGCAAAAACTTGTGAAGGATTAGTTGATGCGGGTTCGTGGTATGATGAGAAAAATGACAGGATTATTATGATGTCATTATGGGAGAATGCAGAATCGGCTATGAAAGCAAGTGAAAATTACGTACAATAATTGCAGAAGCGCCGTTTTCAGATTGGGAAAGAAAACCAAGCGATAATATGACAGAACTTAATCGATTGGTGTAAATCTGAATAATCTGAAGTCAGATTTCGCAAAATGGTTAATTAAAAATGCACAATCTTAATGGCAAAGTTGTTGAGAGTTTCGCAATAGCCAATAATGAAGTCTATTTTATAATCCCCGCCTTATAAGTCGCAATCGCCCTATCCCTCGCAAAAGCATGATCAATAATAGGCTCATTGTAACCCAAATCAAATTCAGGAATCCATTTGCGGATGTAGGTTCCTTTTTCGTCGAATTTCTTTTGCTGGATTTCCGGATTAAAAACCCTGAAATACGGAGCAGCATCACAGCCCGTTCCGGCTGCCCATTGCCAGTTTCCAACATTGGAAGCTAATTCAAAATCCAAAAGTTTTTCAGCAAAATAAGCTTCGCCCCATTGCCAGTTGATCAGTAAATGTTTGCACAAAAAACTGGCGACAACCATACGAACACGATTGTGCATATATCCGGTTTCATTAAGCTGTCGCATTCCGGCATCGACCATGGGATAACCTGTTGTTCCGGAACACCAGCGTTTGAAATCGTCTTCGTTATTGCGCCACTGGATTCCGTCATAAGCTGATTTGAAATTGTGGTTAACACATTTCGGAAAGCTAAACAGAATCTGAATAAAGAATTCCCTCCAGATCAGTTCGCTTAAAAAAGTCTGGTTTTTTCGGTTTGCCCAATTCACTAATTTCCGAATACTAACGGTTCCAAAACGTAAATGTGGTGAAAGGTACGAAGTGCTGTCTAAAGCCGGAAAATCACGGTTTTCATTATAATTTCCAATCTGAGTTAAGTTGTGTGGCTGAACTTTTATCGAGCTTCTTTCAAAACCAATTTCAGATAATGCAGGAAATGAATATGAAGTTTTTGCGAAGTTGCTGAATAATGGTTTGGTATCAAATTCAGGAGCTTGTCCTGCCATTTTATATTTCTCCAGCCATTTGTTTTTGTACGGCGTGTAAACTGTGTACGGAAGTCCGTCAGCTTTTGTGATTTCCTTTTCTTCAAAAATCACGTGATCTTTATAAGACAAAGATTCAATATTGTTTTCTTTTAATAATTCGGTAATGGCTAAATCACGCTTAATGGCATAAGGTTCGTAATCTTTGTTGAAGAAAACAGTTTGAATATCAAATTCTTCAATAAGTGACTGCCAGACGTTTTTGGTATTTCCTTTTTTGATTAAGATTGAAGATTGTATAGCATTCAATTCCGTGTTTATCTTTTCAATTGAATCATAAATGAAATTCACTCTGGCATCATTTTTTGGAAGGCTTTCCAGAATCGCGTCATCAAAAATGAAAAGCGGAATTACAGGAAAATTAGATTGTAAAGCATGAAATAATCCAGTATTGTCTTCTAAACGTAAATCGCGTCGGAACCAGAAAAAAGTAACTTTTTGTTTTGCCATTGTATGTAATCCGTTTAGCGAATTTTAATGATTATAATTTTACACAATTTTGTCATTCCGTAGGAATCTAAAATAAAGGCCGAAAGATTCCTACGGAATGACAAACGTTACGCTTGAATTTTATTTCGAATTGAACAATTTGTCGATTTTGGTTCGACGAAAATCAAAGATTCCCCTGATCTTTTTATTTACCACTAACGTATTCATCATTCGTCCCAGAAATCCAAAAGGAATGGCATAATGTACAATGTCGGTCATTTTTGTTCCGCCATTTTCTGCCGGTTCAAAAAAGTGTTTGTGGTGCCATAAAGCGTAGGGACCAAAACGCTGTTCGTCTATGAAATACTGGTTTTCCTGAGAAACGGTAATGATGGTTACCCAATTCATTTTAATTCCGAACAAAGGTTTTAACGTATAGGTTATGATTTGTCCGGGATACATGCGCTTTCCATCAAAATCCTGGATTTCGAAGCTCATATCATTGGGTGTGATGGTTTGAAGGTTTTCGGGGCTTGAGAAAAAGTCCCAGCATTCTTCAATAGTGGCGTTAAGATGCTGAACGGTTTCTATTTTATATATCTTCATGACAATATCATTACGAATAGTTCTTGGGTTACGTTTGCGTTAGGGATTGTAGCGGAGCTCTCCCGATTTTTTATCGGGAAGCGGGAGTGAAAAGCCCGACCCTTGGGTAACGCCCAAATTTTGCTACATTTTATAATATTTGAAAGGGACGAATAACATTCCGAAACATTCTCCGTGTTCTTTTCCTAAGTGTTTATGGTGAATTTTATGTGCTTTCCGGAGACCGATAAGATATCTGTTTTTGGTGTTTTTAAACCATTTAAAGCGCTGATGGATCAATACATCGTGAATCAGAAAATAACATATTCCGTAAGTGGTAATGCCACATGCTACAAAAAACAAATAATTGAAACCGCCCTGGACTCCAAAGTAAAAAAGAATGATGCTTGGAATGGCGAAAATGACAAAAAAGATATCATTACGCTCAAAAGTATGTTCGTATTTTGGCTGGTGATGATCTGCGTGGAAATACCACATCAGCCCATGCATAATGTACTTGTGCGTAAGCCAGGTAACGCATTCCATGAACAGAAAAACCCCTAAAAAGATTAAAAAAGAAATCATTTTGTATTTTTTTGATTGAGTCCTTAGACTAATTTTAATTTGTAAGTTACAAAAG
Source organism: Flavobacterium hibisci (assembly GCF_020026925.1). GTDB lineage: Bacteria > Bacteroidota > Bacteroidia > Flavobacteriales > Flavobacteriaceae > Flavobacterium > Flavobacterium hibisci. Next base: position 87,793 of record NZ_JAIQDW010000011.1, read on the forward strand.
ACTGGGCCAAAAGACCTGCTTTAGTATAATTTGAAACACGGATTCTTGAATTTCCAATTTCGGAGCAGGGTGTGTTTTTAAGCTTTTTTAGTAATTTTTTATAATAGATAAAAGCAGTGTAAACCCCAAATTTAGCTTCAATTGGCAGTTTTACGATTCCCTGATAGGCCACTCTGAAATCTTCTTCAATTTCGTTGATGATAGCAGTTTTTGCATTTTCATCGAATGAATTCAAATTGACACCCGGGAAATAATTTCGGTTTAAAACCAGATTGTCATCTTTTAAATCCCGCAGGAAATTCACTTTTTGAAAAGCAGATCCCAATCGCATCGCTTCATTTTTAAGCTGCTCGTATTTTTGATTATTTCCCTTTACGAAAACCTTCAGGCACATTAAGCCCACCACATCCGCTGATCCATAAATGTAATCTTCATATTCAGTCTGGGTGTTATAATTTGATTTGATGAGGTCCAGTTTCATGCTTTTTAAAAATGCCTGAACCAGATCGTCTGTGATATTATATTCTTTGACAGTATGCTGAAAAGAATTAAGAATAGGGTTGAGGCTGATTCCTAATTGCATGGCTTTGTAATATTCTTTTTCGAAATCATCAATAAGGTATTCTTTTTCATAATCATGAAAAGAATCTACAATTTCATCAGCAAAGCGCACAAAGCCATAAATGCTGTAAATGGCATCGCGAATGCCTGGTGCCAGCATGTGTACGGCAAGCGAAAAAGAAGTGCTGTAGTTTTTGGTAACCAGCTTACTGCATTTGAAAGAAACGGTGTCGAATAATGATTTCATTTTTTAAGATCTAAAGTGATTTTTGAATTAACTCAGCAACCAGTTTTCCTGAAATTAAAGCAGGCGGAACCCCTGGGCCAGGAACTGTTAATTGTCCTGTAAAATATAAATTACGTACTTTTTTGCTTTTTAGTTTTGGCCTTAAAAAAGCGGTTTGTAATAAGGTATTTGCCATTCCGTAAGCATTTCCTTTGTAAGCATTATAATCCGCTACAAAATCGTTTTTACAGAATGATTTCTTAAATATAATATTATTTTTTATTTTTTGTTGTGTAATCTGCTCAAAGCGAGTGACGATTTTTTCAAAATATTTTTCCCTAAGTGCTTCACTGTCATTTATTCCCGGTGCTAGCGGAATTAAGAAAAAGCCGGTTTCCATTCCTTCAGGTGCTGCTGTCGGATCTGTTTTTGATGGAAAGTTAGCATAAAACAATGGGGCATCAGGCCATTTTGGGTCATCGTAAATATCAGCTGCATGCTGATTGAAATCGACATCAAAGAATAAGGCATGATGCGTTATGTTTTCTATTTTTTTATCAAAACCTACAAAAAACAGGAGGGAAGAAGGTGCAAAAACACGGCTCTCCCAATAGTTGTCAGAATAGGCGCGATATTCTTTTTCGAGTAAAGTTTCGGTATGCTGGTAATCGGCACCACTTAAAATAATGTCAGACTGGATTGTTTTTCCGTTAATTACAATTCCGGTTGCAGTTTTATTTTCTACCATTATTTTGTCAATTCCGAAGTTGGTTTTAATTGTCACGCCTAATTCTAAAGCCAGCTTTTCGATCCCGCGAACCACATCAAACATTCCGGTTTTAGGATGCCAGGTGCCTAAACCAAAATCGGCGTAATTCATGAAATTGTAAAACGAAGGGGTTTTGGAAGGCTTCGCACCCAGAAACAAAACCGGGAATTCCAGAATCTGGATCAGTCTTTCATTTTTGAATTCTTTCCGGATATCAGAGCTAACGTTGCTAAGGAACTGATTAAGTTTTAAAACAGTTTTTGGTGTTATTAATTCCAAAGCAGAAACTCCGGGACGATATACCAGATCTTTTATGGCAATATCGTAATTGCTTTTAGCCTGACTGATGAAATTCTGGAGTTTTTGGCCGCTTCCTTTTTCGATGTTTTCGAAAGTAGCTTTTATTGCTTCAAGATTGTCGTAGATATTGATAAAATCATCAATGCCAAAATAAACCCGATAAGCAGGATTTAATTTGATAAGCTCATAATAATCCGATTGTTTTTTGTCGAAATCATGAAAGAATCGTTCAAAAACATCCGGCATCCAGTACCAGCTTGGCCCCATATCAAAGGTAAAACCGTTGCTTTTAAATTGCCTTGCCCTGCCCCCAATTGAATCATTTTTTTCGTAAATTGTGACAGTATGGCCTTGTTTTGCCAGATAGCAGGAAGCTGCTAAGGCAGAAAATCCGGAACCTATTATGGAGATAGTTTTTTTCATTTGTTTAACAAATGTACAAAAACTTTAAACAAAATTATATTTTTTGAAGTGTTTCTTCCATGGTATCAAAAACAAAAGTTCTTTCAGAAAGTTTTTTGCGATCAATATGTTCTGTCATTTTACCTATCAGCCAAATTTCATTGCTTTTTAAAAGTAATTTTTGTTCCATTGTTTTTACATACTGATTCACAATTCCGCGGTCAGGCTGCACAGTCATAAAAGTTACAAATGTGATGGTATTGAAATGTTTGGTAAGGTCTTCGAGGTTTTCTATTGGCATACTTTCGCCCAGATAAATACTTTTGTAACCCTGAAGTAAGATTTCGTATTGAAGATACAGTAATCCTATTTGATGAATTTCATTCAATGGTAATGAAAGTACAAATACTTTATCTGTTTTGGTGGGTTTCAGAATTTGAAGTTCTTCGGTATAAATTAATATTTTTTGTTTGATCAGATGGCTCATGAAATGTTCATTTGCCGGGCTGATGGTTTGTGATTGCCATAAAAGTCCTAATTCTTTCAGCAGAGGAAGAAAATGCTCTTTAAAAACCTGCTGAAATGATTTTTCAGAAATCAGCCAGTCGAAGGTGTTAAAAAAAAGCTCCTGATCGAAATTCATCATAGCCATCTTAAACGAGTTGATGGCATAGTTTTGCGAATTTTTCATAGAAATAATTTCACGAACTAATTGAGGAATTTTTTCTTCAGGAAAAGTGGCTATTTTAGATATTTTGTAACCGTACTCATGCAGCAGTGTAATGTTGAGCAGTTTTTGCAGACTAACCAAATTATAAAGCCTGATATTGGTATCTGTTCGCATTGGTTCCAGAATATTATATCTTTTCTCCCATATGCGGATAGTATGTGCTTTAATGCCGGATAAGTTTTCCAGATCTTTTATGCTGAAAACGGTTTTGATATTGTTTGTCATTTTTTGTTATTGGATGAACAAAAATAAAATAAAATATGATAACATTTGAAACCGGATTGAAATGAAAGATTTTTAAAAAATTAAGGTTTAAAAAGACGATTTTCCAGCCGTAACAGATTTGAGTTTATATAAAAAAGCAATCTGTAAAAATTCTACAGATTGCTTGGTTATGTTGCTATGATATTTATTTACAGAAAGTAGCCCTGTTTTTAATAGCGCTCTGGCTGCCTAATTCTATTGCTTTAGAGAAGTCTTTACAGCAATTTTTTTTGTCGCCTGATTTGTTATAGGCTAATGCCCTAAGGTTATAAGACACATAATCTTTTGGATTTAGCATAATGGAATAAGAACAATCTTTAATAACATCAGGATAATTTAATAGTTTGTAATTCACATTTGCTCTTCCTGTATAGGCATCAGCATTCATGTTATCTAACTCGATGGTTTTGTTAAAATCAGCCAAAGCACCAGTGAAATCGTTTAGCTTGAATTTGGCTACACCACGGTTCTGATAGGCTTCTACAAATTTTGAATTCATACTGATTGCCTTTGTGTAGTCTGCAATGGCGCCTTTTGTGTTACCGGCTTCAGCTTTCTTCATTGCTTTATCGAAATAACCAGTTGCTGATTGTGACCATACTGAACAGGTCGCCATAAAAAATAAAGTAAGTAATACGTGTTTCATAAAAACTAATTTGGGGTTAATTGATATTTGTTAAACGAATATAGAAATATTTATTTGTAAGAGAAGTTCTTTTACCCAAAAATAGACTGAATTGAAGAAATAATTTTGTGTTTTTGAGTTATTTAAATGATAACCAGTAGTTAAAAAATGAAAAAGGATTTATTTGATAATGAAAAAAGTCTTCTATTTTTTACAAATTAAATCTGAAAATTAATTTGTTAAATTTTTAATGAGCGAAAGAAAACGTTTTAGTTCGTTTATAGTTGTTAAACCTTATTAAAATTTATTTTTTTGTTTCAATTCTTTCCTTACTTTCGCAACCAATATGAGAAGAATAATTATATTTCTGGTATTCATGAATTTCCTTCTGCTGGGCGGAGGGCAATATATCAATGCCGGTACCCATCAAAATTCTTCATCTCACAATTATGAGCATAAACACCGTGTAAAATATATCACTCACGAACAGGGAACTTCTATAATTGAAGAAGCCGACCTTGATTTGGATGAGGAATTTCTGGGAGGCGATGCTCTTAAAAATGATTTAGGAGGCAAAATTTTTGCTGCAAATTATAGTCTGCTTGATAATTGGTATCTGACATTCTCAGATCAGATTACTGTAAATTATCACCATTATTTCAAATTCTTTGTGCCATTCTGTGGCTATTCAAATCCTATTTACATTACGCAGCGCGTTTTAAGAATCTGATAAATACTTATACATCGGTTGCCTGAGTTATGAGCATTCATATCTCGTGATGTATATTTTTACTTCTTCACATGGGACAGTTTTGTTCTGACTATGGTTACTGATGCTTTTTACCTTTAAAGGAATTTTTTATTCCAAGCATTCAATCGCTTAATTTCCATACTTAAATCATGAAAAGAATTGTTTTCACAGGCTTAATTGCCTTAGTGTGCCTAACCAGTTGTACATCTAAAAAAGAAGAAAAAGAGGAAGCAGAAAAATTTACAGTAACCAATCCTGTAAAAATAGACACTTCATTTACAAAAGAGTATGTTTCGCAGATTCGTTCTGTACGCAACATCGAAATCCGTGCCCAGGAAAAAGGGTTTTTACAAAATATTTATGTTGATGAAGGCCAGTTTGTAAAAGCAGGTCAGTTATTGTTCAGAATTATGCCAAATATGTATCAGGCAGAATTACTGAAAGCGCAGGCAGAACAAAAATCTGCAGAAATAGAAGTTTTAAACGCCAAAACCCTGGCAGATAAAAATGTAGTTTCTAAAAATGAACTAAGTGTTGCACAGGCAAAACTGCAATCTGCAAAAGCAGAGGTGGCACTGGCAAAACTTCATTTGTCATTTACGGAAATCAAAGCTCCGTTTGACGGAACGATTGACCGTATTCCGTTAAAATTAGGAAGTCTTATTGATGAAGGAGAATTGATGACCAGTCTTTCTGACAACTCTCAGATGTTTGCTTATTTTAATGTCTCTGAACCGGAATACCTGCAATATCAAACCGATGTAAAAGACCGTGCAGAAACAAAAGTAGGGCTGCTTTTGGCCAACGGGGAACCTTTTAAGTACAAAGGAAATGTTGAGGTTATCGAAAGTGAATTTAATAACGAAACCGGAAATATTGCTTTTAGGGCAAGGTTCGCTAATAATTCAAAATTACTTAGAAACGGAGAAACCGGGAAAGTTCAGATGCTGGTTCCTTTAAAAAATGCTATTGTGATTCCACAAAAAGCGACTTACGAAATTCAGGATAAAAAATACGTGTTTATTGTCGATAAGAACAATAAGGTAAGCGCAAAAGAAATCACGATTACTGGTGAAATTCCGGATTTATATGTTGTAAGCAGCGGACTGACAGAAAATGATAAGATTTTACTTGAAGGTGTTCAGAAAGTAAAAGAAGGGGATAAAATCAATTACACTTATATCGCTCCTCAAAAGGTAATCAACAATTTAAGACTAAAAGCAGAATAGTTTTTTGTTTTTGTTGTGTAAAGTATCAGGTTTCAAGTTGAGTTTAACCTGAAACTTTAAACCTGAAACAATTTTAAACTTTTTTTTAGTTCAATCATAAAAAAAATAAACAGATGTTTAATAAATTTATTCAAAGACCTGTTCTTTCGATAGTAATATCGTTGATAATTGTCTTTTTAGGGGTCTTATCGGTATTGAGTTTGCCAATTACCCAATTCCCTACCATTTCACCTCCGATGGTAAATGTTACTGCAGACTATCCTGGGTCTAACGGAGAATTGATGGTTAAGGCGGTTGTTATTCCTTTGGAAAGAGCCTTAAACGGAGTTCCCGGAATGAAGTATATGGCTTCAGATGCCGGAAACGATGGTGAAGCAACAATAAAAGTAGTTTTTAACTTAGGTACAGATCCTAACCAGGCGGCAATTAACGTTCAGAACCGTGTGGCTTCTGTTACCAATAAACTTCCTCCTTTGGTAATTCGTGAAGGTATCAAAATTACCAGAGAAGTACCAAGTATGCTGATGTACGTGAACCTTTATAGTACAGACCCAAATACCGACATGAAGTTTTTATACAACTATGCCGATATTAACGTACTTTCTGAATTAAAAAGGGTAAACGGTATTGGTTCCGGAGATATCTTAGGAACACGTGAATATGCCATGCGTATCTGGCTGAAACCAGATCGTATGCTGGCTTATAAAATTTCTGCAGATGAGGTAATGGAAGCTTTATCAAGTCAGAGTCTGGAGGCTTCTCCGGGTAAAACAGGGGAAAGTTCAGGAAAACGTTCTCAGGCATTTGAATATGTATTAAAATATTCCGGACGTTTTACTACAAAAGAACAATATGAGAATATTGTCGTAAAATCAAATCCAAACGGAGAGCTTTTACGTTTGAAAGATATTGCTAAAGTAGAGTTTGGAAGCTCGATGTATGATATTTATTCGAATTTGAACGGAAAACCATCTGCTGCGATTGTATTGAAACAATCTTTTGGAAGTAATGCCAATCAGGTTATCGAAGAAGTAAAAGCCAAGCTGGAAAAAATAAAGCAAAGATTTCCAAAAGGAATGGATTATGAAATTTCATATGACGTTTCTAAATTCCTTGATGCTTCTATCGAAAAGGTAATTCACACGTTGGTTGAAGCTTTTATTCTGGTAGGATTAGTTGTTTTCCTTTTCTTAGGAGACTGGCGTTCAACGGTTATTCCGGCCATTGCGGTTCCGGTATCGCTTGTAGGAACCTTTGTGTTTATGACATTTTTTGATATTTCGCTGAACTTAATTACGTTATTCGCTTTGGTATTAGCAATCGGGGTCGTCGTCGATGATGCGATTGTGGTTATCGAAGCCGTTCACGCCAAGATGGAAGAAGAACATCTGTCGCCATTTAAGGCTACTAAAAAAGCAATGCACGAAATTGCGGGGGCAATCATTGCAATTACTTTTCTTATGGCGGCAGTATTTATTCCGGTGGCCTTTATGTCAGGACCAGTTGGGGTATTTTACAGACAATTTTCAGTTACCATGGCCACAGCAATTATTCTTTCGGGTATTGTGGCATTGACTCTGACTCCGGCACTGTGTGCGATGATGTTAAAAAACAATCATGGTAAACCTAAGAAAAAAACTCTTGCTGACCGGTTTATCGATGGTTTCAACAACAAGTTTAATCTGGCGCAGGGCAAGTACCAAAATTTATTAGGTAAAATTGTCAACAGAAGAGTGGTTACCATTGTGGCGCTTTTAGGATTTTGTGCCGGAACATGGCTAATAAGCAGTAACGTGCCTTCCGGATTTATTCCAAATGAGGACCAGGGAATGTTTTATGCGGTTATCCAGACACCACCAGGATCTTCACTAGAAAGAACCAACAATATTGCAGAGCGAGTTCAAAAAATTGCAGAACATATTGATGGAGTGAAATCTGTTTCTTCATTAGCAGGTTATGAAATCCTCTCAGAAGGTACAGGAGCAAACTCAGGTACTTGTTTGGTGAATCTAAAAGACTGGAGTGAAAGAAAAGAATCTGTTCTGGAGATTATGCATGAAATGGAGGAAGAATGCAAAGATATCGCAGGAGCTAATATCGAGTTTTTCCAACCGCCAGCTGTACCTGGTTATGGAGCTGCCGGAGGATTCGAGCTTCGTTTGTTAGATAAAACAGGTTCTGGAGATTACAAGAGAATGGAGCAGGTAAACAACGATTTTGTGGCTGAATTAAACAAACAGCCTGAATTATCCAATGTGTTTAGTTTTTACAGTGCCAGTTTCCCACAATTTATGATGAAAGTAGATAATGACCTCGCACAGCAGAAGGGGGTTTCAATCGAAAACGCCATGAATTCCCTGTCAACTCTTGTAGGTAGTAATTATGAAATCAGTTTTATCAAATTTGGAATTAACTATAAAGTAATCGTTCAGGCTTCGCCGGAATATCGTGCACAGCCAGATGATATTTTGAAGTTGTATGTAAAAAACAATCGTGATGAGATGGTGCCGTATTCTGCTTTTATGAAACTGGAAAAAGTATATGGACTTTCAGAAATCACACGTCACAATATGTACACTTCTACGCAGATCAGTGGTTCTCCGGCTGCAGGTTACAGTTCCGGTACTGCGATTAAGGTGATTCAGGAAGTGGCTGCAAAAAAATTACCAAGGGGATATGATATTGACTGGGCGGGAATCTCTGCCGATGAGGTAGCACAAGGTAATCAGGCAATCTGGGTATTCTTAATTTGTTTAGGATTCGTATATCTGGTCCTTGCAGCTCAGTACGAAAGTTTTATTCTGCCATTATCAGTAATTCTTTCTCTTCCTGCCGGTATTTTTGGTGCTTTCCTTTTATTGCAGATTGCAGGATTAGAAAACAACATTTATGCGCAGGTAGCCATGGTAATGCTTATCGGATTATTAGGTAAAAATGCCGTATTGATTGTAGAGTTTGCCATCCAGAGACATGCTGCAGGCAAAACGGTTTTAGAAGCTGCTATGGAAGGTGCAAAGGCAAGGTTCCGTCCTATTTTGATGACTTCATTCGCATTTATTGCCGGATTAATACCGCTTGTTTTTGCCACCGGTCCGGGAAAAATTGGTAACCGAACTATTGGTACTGCAGCAGCAGGAGGTATGTTAATCGGGACGATTTGCGGAGTATTCGTAATTCCGGGCTTGTATTACATCTTTGCTAAAATTGCCGAGAAACATAAACTGGTAAAACATGAAGAAGAGAATCCATTAACTGAAGAAATTGACAACAATCATGTATAAATTCAAAGCATATCAATATAGTATTGCATTAGGTCTTTGTCTTGCTGTAGTGGGCTGTAAAGCCCCTGTAGCCGAGACTGCAACGGCAAGTGCCCCTGTACCCGAATCATTTGGAGCAGTCAAAAATCTGGACACAGTCAATACCGGTTCTATGAAATGGAGAACATTTTTTAAGGATCAAAATCTAATTGACTTAATTGATGCAGCCTTAAAGAACAATCAGGAACTAAATATTACACTGCAGGAAATCGAAATTGCAAAAAATGATATCCGGGTTAAAAAAGGACTTTTACTGCCGTCTGTAGGCGTACGTGCCGGAGCAGGAGTAGAAAAAGTAGGGCGATACACCAGTCAGGGTGCGGGTGATGCCACTACAGAAATTAAACCAGGTGTAGAAATGCCGGATCCTTTAGGAGATTTTACTATTGCTGCTTATGCCAATTGGGAAGTAGATATATGGAAAAAATTGCGCAATTCTAAAAAAGCGGCATTAAACCGCTATCTGGCAACTGTGGAAGGCAAAAACTTTGTGATCACCAATCTGATTGCTGAGGTAGCCGATTCGTATTACGAATTATTAGCTTTAGACAGTCAGCTGGATATTGTAAAACAAACTATCGAATTGCAAACCAATGCCTTAGAAATTGTAAAAATTCAAAAACAGGCTTCGAGAGCTACAGAACTTGGCGTGCAGAAGTTTCAGGCTGAGGTTTTGACTTCTAAAAGTTTAGAGTTTGATATTCTTCAGAAAATTAAAGAAAACGAGAATAAAATCAATTTCTTATTGGGAAGATATCCGCAGGAAGTAAAGAGAACCAATACTAACTTTTTAACGTTATTGCCTGCAGAAGTAAAATCCGGAATTCCATCTCAGTTATTGATGAACCGTCCGGATGTAAAGCAAGCCGAATTAGAATTGGTGGCAGCCAAATTAGATGTAAAAGTAGCCCGTGCCGAGTTTTATCCTTCGCTTGATATTTCGGCAGCATTTGGCGTGCAGGCTTTTAAACCGTCTTATTTGTTTACGTTTCCGGAATCTATTTTGTACTCGCTGGCAGGAGATTTAGCAGCACCACTGATTAACAGAAACGCTATCAAAGCGGAGTTTTCAAGTGCCAATGCAAGACAGCTTCAGGCATTGTACAATTACGACCGTACCATTTTGAATGCGTATCTGGAAGTTTCGAATCAGCTTTCTAAAATTGATAATTTACAAAAAAGCTACGATTTAAAATCACAGCAGGTTGAGGCCTTAAACAAATCGATCGAGGTTTCGAATGACTTGTTTAAATCGGCAAGAGTAGATTATTTCGAAGTTTTGATGACCCAGCGTGATGCTTTAGAATCAAAATTAGAATTGATAGACACCAAAAAAGAACAGCTTAATGCAGCAGTTTATGTCTATAAAGACTTAGGCGGAGGCTGGAAATAATATCATTTTTTTATTAATAGTTGTAGGATTGAACCTCCCGGAAAAGTTAGAATTTTCGGGAGGTTTTTTTGTGGATGATTTTATGAGTGAGATGATTAGATTGTTATATTAGCTGAAATAATACCTTATGATACCAAAACCATAAGAAATGGTTTTAGTCGGTGTTATTTACTGTATAACTTATAGAATATTTATGGACTATTGTGCTCACATCCAAGAAGCAAAAACTCGATTTCCTGAATTAAAATTACACTTACTTGATAAGTCAGAATTTAATGTATTTAAAAACGAAGAATTTGCTACGAAATGTATTGATATATGTATTGAGTTATGTAACAAAGCATCTAAAAAACTAAATATCAATTTAAACTTCGCAATCAATTACAATTATACTTTTAATGGAAGTGCGAAGGTAAAAGAACAACATTCTATAATTACACTAAACATTGGACTTATTGAAAAATTAGAAGATATTATCAATGACTCAATTGAACTTTTTATTCACGAAAATATTGCAAGTTTAACTATTGAAGAAGATGAAAAAGAAAAATTAAAACAAATCTCAAATGTATGTTGTATTGATTATCTGTTCTATCATGAACTTGCGCATATTATACAATTATACGAAGCAAATGAAAGTAATGGATATGATTTGCAAGAACAATATTCATTAGAACAGGTATTTGAAATTAAAAAACATATCTATGAGTTTGATGCTGATTTATTTGGTTCTATAATGAGCACGTCAAGATTACTTGAAGAAGTTAAAAACACTAATAACCAATTTGATACAATCCCTTTACTTAATTCTTTAACTGGCTTATTATTTACAGCAGCTAATATGATAATCATTTTTTCTGGGAATTTATTTCAGAACATCTATTACAAAGAAAATAGTCATCCTCATCCGATAATCAGAATAGTAAAATGCTACGAACAAATTTTGTCTTTTGCTTCTAAAAATCTGTCGATGCAAAAAGAATTCTTCTATGTAATTCTGCAACGAACTACTACTATGATAAGTCAAGTTGAATATTTTGATAAATTTCGAGTAAGTTATTCTGAATTATATAAAAATAATGAAAATGAAATTGGGAATTATATTGATGAAATTGAAGTTCCAAATGAAAATTATAAAGAATTAGTAAGATTCAAAGCCCAAGAAATTTTTAATATTTTAAGCAATTAGATAACATTTGATCTAGGCTCGTTTGCACCCTGAATCTGCATGTTTATATATAAAAAAACGAATTAAAATCATTATAAAATGACACTTAACACAACAATAAGTATAAAACCTTTTCTTACTGTAAATGATGGTAAAAAAGCTCTTAATTTTTATGTCTCTGCTTTTGCTGCAACCGTAAAAGCAAAGTATGAATTGCCAAACGGAAAATTAAGTGCTGAATTACTCCTTGAAAATGCCTCCTTTTTTATTGGAGATGAAGAGCCGGAGTTTGGTAACATAAGTCCTGATATCGAATCTAATTGTGCTGTCAGATTGATACTTACAACTCAAAATGCAGATGAGTTATTTGAACAAGCTTTAAAATATGGTGCTACAGCAATATGTCCCATGACTACAGAAGAAGACTGGCGAATTGGAAAATTAAAGGACCCTTTTGGTCACATTTGGGAAATTGGGTATGTCTTATAAGTAATACGAGAGAGTTTAAAAATATTATGAATCTAAAATTTGAAGCATGAACTAACAGAACGCTTCTTAATTAAAACCTTCTGAAGCTATTTTAGAAGCTATTTTAAAAGGTTTTTTTGTTTAATTCTTACTATAATTACACTAAAATCATCTTTTTATTACTCAAATATCAATTATGTAAGTTATTTTAAAAATTATGAAACAAATTTGAATTGTACCGAATGTAAATTCGTAAAATAAAATCAAATTATAATTTTTAAAACAAAAAACATGAAAACTAGAAATTTTTTATACGTATTAGCCTTAAGTTTTGGATTATTCGCAACAACATCTTGCAGCAATGAAGACAATGACGGAGAAACAATAGTACCAATCCAAGGAAAATATGAGTTAAGCCAAACTGGAATAATAGTTAATGGGAAAGAGGTTTTAACTGATGTAGAACAAGATTGCGCTACAGAAAAAGATTATTTAGAGCTAAGATTGAGCAATGTTGCAGTTATGGGCGATTATAATGATAATTGTGACAAAACTGAAACAAATGGAACTTATGTAAGATCGCATAATGATTTGACTCTAACTTTTGATGGTGTAAGTACAACTTCTGATATTATGAACCTTACTAATAAAGAGTTGAAATTAAAAGAAAAAGTGACTGGCGTGATTACAGTTTATAAAAGATAATCTTAGATCAAAAACATTCATTTGAATTAGTATTAAAACGGGAATAACAGCTATGTGTTATTTCCGTTTTTTTTTGTTTATAAAACGGAATTAAAATTAAGCAGTTTAGATAAGATTTTTGTTTTTAAATAAACTAATATATAATTGATTTTGATTATATTAGTTGAGATTTTGACTAACTCAAAACGATAAATATGGAAGATCAAAAAAGTAATGCAGATAATTTAATACCTAAGGTCAAAGGAATTGGCGGGATTTTTTTCTTTTCAGATGATCCGCAGAAAACTAAAGACTGGTATGCGAAAAATTTAGGTTTTGAAATCAGTGACTGGGGTACTTCCAGTTTTGAATCCCGGGATCTCAATAAGCCAGAGGAAATAAACTCGCTTCAATGGAGTCCTTTTAAAAAAGGAGATGACTATTTTTCTCCGTCGAAAAAAGATTTTATGATTAATTATCGCGTTCAGAACATTGAAGGATTAGTAGCTCAGCTTACAGAAAATGGGGTAACTATACTGGATGATATTGCAACTTACGATTACGGGAAATTTGTGCATATTATGGATGCTGAAGGAAATAAAATTGAACTTTGGGAACCAGCTTAGTATTCTATTAGCTATAAACCTCTCAGATATATTCTGGGAGGTTCTTGTTTTTAATCTTCCCAACCGCAAAGTGTGAGCCCATAACCCTGTGCCTGTTTCAGCGAGGTTTTTATAATTTCATGCCTGCAGGCAGTAAGTCCGCGGCAATTTTCAGAATAGTGATATTTTTTAGCACCTCTTGGCCCGCATATAAAAACACTGCTCTCGACAGGTTGAAAAGAAGAAAGTAAAACAACCATGAGAATTAATAATAAGTTATATTTCATGTGAAGTGTTTGTTTATTTGACCATTAAATAATATTCGTTTCTTTTTTTATCATAACCTTTTAGCTTTCCGTAAGAAATCCACTCTGTATTAATTTCGATATCTCCAATGCTGTCGTTTATTAAAATTCCGGCACCGTATTTTCCTTCGACATTAATATTCCCAAAAACCGATTCGCCTTTACTATTAACTCCTTTTACATCATAATTATACTCATAATGTCCTGAATATCCGGTTCTGTATTCGTATTGATACGTTTTGTCAACATGAAACGTTTTGGCTTCTTCGGGTGTTATTGTTTTGCGGTCATCTGCCGAGATTACTTTTTTGTAAAAAGAATTGATTTGCGGAGATGGAGGAGCATCAGCTTTTTTGCAGGAAAATATTAATAATACCAAGGACAGGATGGAGTAGTTTTTCAGCATGGGCGACGTGGTTTTACACTTCGTCAATGGAATAAATTTAAATATAATTTGGTATTTTAAAATGAGTATTTATACTTGATTTATTCCTTTTGTTTTCAATGAGTTAACCTTTCCGACATTTCTTCTTTTTCAACTATAATCTGAGAGGGAAGAATTATTTGGATTTTACCATTTACTGGATCTTTAAAAACCTGGCAACCAGCTCTGCAATTTTGGAATCGGAATCGGAATGCTTTTAAACCGCTTATAAAACCTTCTTTTTGAGTGGTTTCAAAAACATAATTTGAGCAGGATTTTTTGAAAATGCATTTTTTTCTTTTAGAAGCAGGTATGACTTTCCAGTATATTTGAATTACGAACAGTATTAGATATTTCATTTTTTCTGAAAAACAACCATTTGATTATTTGTTGTGAAACCTGGCTGAGCTCCAATTCCAAAACACCCTGATTCTGGATGTACAAATGTTGATACACTTTCTAAACGTACATATTCCCAACCCTGATTGGTGAAATTTTTTATTAAACTTTCTAATTGTTCGGCTACATGATTTGTGGTTCCTCTTTTGGGATCAATTGAGGCGACAAACGGTACTACTTTATATTCCATTTTTGATTTATTAAATTAAAAATTTGATTTAAATTCACTTTTTAAATGATATTCACATCTGAGCCTGACCATCATAAATTTCCACAGTATCCAGTAATTCTTTTTCAAAATGGTAAATATCTTCGATGGCTAAAATGGCAGTTTTTGACTCTGTTTTGTTATCATTAAAAAGACTGATGTATTTTTTTCCTCCGTTAAGATGTAATCTACAAAGCGGTTTACGGTTATTATCGTCTAAAAGGATTCCGAAATAGGATTGCGTGTCCCGGTGAACGATTCTTTTAATTGGAATTTTTCTTCTCAAAATCGCCACAACAATTCGGTACGCTTCCAGTTCTTCCTCAGTGGTGACTATTTTGCCTTCTTCTTCAACAGGAGCTATTTCTTCATCCTGCTGTTTAATTGTTTCTTTTGTAAGTGCAGCGTTGAGACGATCATTAATCCGGTCGTTTATGTATTGACTCACTGATTTCTGAACTAAATCTTTAAACTCGTCCACTACTTTTTCAGTTAATCTTCCGGTATAAACTTTACTGGCGAAAAGTTTGGTGAAATCATTGGATGGATTTTCAAGTTCTGCATTGATCTGCTTTTTGATTTCCTTAATATATTTTAAGGAACTCGCATTGCTCACAATATTATCGACATTAAAATTCGATTTGTGAAATTTGGTGATTTCATTAATTGTATTTTCTTTAAGATTCGTGATGTCAAATTCCAGAAATGGTTTTTCATCCATTTTATTCGGAGCATCTAAGTCGGTAAAAAACTGATAATTGATTCCGTTTGTCAAAAGAGCGAATCTGGTTTTAGTCACATGGAAATAGCGGAATAACTGTGAATTATGAATGGTCAGTTTTTCTTTCCAGCTTTTGCATTCTACTATGATGATTGGCTCTCCATTTTGAAAAATAGCATAATCTACTTTTTCTCCTTTTTTCAAGCCAAGATCAGCTGTAAACTCAGGCACCACTTCAAGCGGATTAAAAGCATCGTATCCGAGAACGTGTATAAAAGGCAGTACAAAAGCATGTTTGGTAGATTCTTCGGTATCAATTTTGTTTTTTAACTGATTGATTTTATCTGCTAATGATTTTAGTTGAATATTGATTTCCATTGGTTGGTGGTTTAAATTAATTATTCAAATGTAGAATCAATCATAATCAGTATTTTATGGAAATCCGTAAAAGCTGATTTTTTGTTTAGATATAAAATGAAATTGTAAAATTTTTAAAGAGAATTTCTTTAGGATTTCTTTTCTAAATGAAATCTTTGATGATTTTTTCCATGTTTGAAGGCAGATCGGCATTTTTGATTTCAAAATGTTTAATCTTCATTTCGGTAAACCATTTTGTCCAATAGGCTTTAATTACTTTTTCTTCATAAGGATTATTCTGATTCGGATTAATTCCTAAAACCAAAACTTCCAGATTAGATAAATTATCGCCGGCTTTAATAAAACCAAAATTCTTAGCATTAAAATCGGTCTCCCAGTCTTTAGTATTTAAACCATTTTTTCGAATCCATTCAGGAGTAAGATAAGAGGTTCGGTTTTCTTCCTTCATTATGGTATTATCATAAAACATATAGCCATCTGTCAGTATAACCAGAATATTTCGGTCATCGATTTCTATGCATTGATCTTTTACTTTAGTATCAAAAAAGCTCCAGATGTCAGAGCCGATATAATGGTTGTCTTTTATAGCTGATTCGTATATTTTTGAGGTTTGTGAAGCGTAATTTGCATTGATTGAATTCAGTAAATCTTTCGAAGCATTATTTTTATCAATAACAATTTTTAACTTCTGTGAAATTGAATTGATCTCTGGATCTTTGGGTTCGGGATTAAAAAATAACTGCATTTTATCATCAATCTGCCTGATTCTTTTTGATTTTAAATGTGCTGTAAAAGCTTCTAAGACCGATTTTATATAGCCTAAATCTCTCTGGTAGTATTCCATCGTTGGGTTAGGATTTTTTTGGATACTTATTCTGTCCGATAAATCAAGAAGTATACTAATATTGTAATTTTCGGATTTAGTATTTTTAGAGCTCACTTCTTTTTTGTCTTTTTCAGGTTGCTGTTTGCATGAAAATGCCAGAACAAAAAATAATAATAGGGTGAAAATTTTTATAATATTGTTCATAGGATTAGTTTTTAGAATATACTAAATGTTGAAAATCAGGATCGACCAGATTTAATTTGCTCAGATGTTCTTCAGAGTGAAGTTCGCAGCTTTCCAAAAGTTCTGTTTTTTCTTTATGTGCCAAAGCAATTTCTGTATTTATGGCCTGAAACCATCCTTCTTTATATTGATGATGATAGTGCAGGTATTCTTTTACCGGAAAAACAAATCCGTCAATTTTAGACTGGAGTTCTGAAATTCTTCCGTTTACCGTTACAATCTGCTGTTTGAAATCATTTATCTTATTGATATATTCTATTTTCTGTTTTTCCAGATCCATCAGATTTTCTTTTTTGCCTCTTATAAAAGCTCTGATTTTGTCAATGTTTTCAAATTCTTTCATTACAAAATCAAAAACAAGTCCCCAAATAATATAGACAACAAAACCTGCAAAAATAATCATCCAGAATTCGGCTTCGCCCAAAGCGATATTTAAGTTATAAGGAGCAGAATCTGTAGTTTTATTAAACTCATAAATCTTTTTTTCGATTTGATAAGCCAATAGCGCATCAAATAAAAAGGTGGTGACAAAAAGGGCAATCATTCTGAAAATATTTTTGATCCCTTTTCCTTTTTGTACCATATGAATTACATAGCCTAATCCCATAAATACAAACGGAATTGTTACGACTAAAACTCCTTCAAGCCAGCTAGCTTTAAAAGAATTTGTAAAGGCATCGGCATCAAAAATGGCTGCCGTTAAACTGTCATTTGAGAATTCTTTGAAAAATGCAGAATACGAAGCCGAAATATAAAAAACCAAAACATAAAGTGTAATAGGAAGGAGTAAAAACAAGCCGATATAAAACTGTGCCTTTAAGCCTTTACCGTCTTCAATTCCGAATTTATCAGGATTCCGTTTTACTTCGATGATTTCATTTTTTATCTCATCAGCAGACTCGTTGATATCCTGCTCTTTCTTTTCGTAAATTCCTATTGCTGCTTCACACTTTTTGAGTTCTGTGCGATTCTTTTCCTGCTCTTCGCGATAAGGCTGTTTTAATCTGTCCTGTTCTAATTTTTGTTTTCGGCACTGATCTTCAAAACTCATGTATAAGTTTTGTAAACATGCTTTTAGCACAATTGGTTTGCCTGTTGCTTTTATCGAAGCAGCGAAACCGCTCTGATAATAGGTAATTCTGATTTGTTCTCTGTCTTCTTCATTTTCTTCGAGAAGGTTAGAAGCAGCATCTGTGGATTTTTTTAAACTAAATAATTGTGAAAGTGTTTTCATAACTTAAGCGTTTAGTTGACTAATAATTTCTTCTTTACCAATGTTTTTCTGTACGCAATGGATTAGATAGTCAGATAAATCATTGATATTTTCTTCAACGAAATCAAATTTTCTGCAATATTTTCTAAGCATATTCAATTCGTCATCCGTAACTTTTCCATCAGCCCAGATAATTCGGGTAAGATCATACAGATATTCAATTTTTGTGTTTAAAGATTCGGGTACAATAAACTCTGTATTTACAGGATTTAGAAAAAGCTTATCAAGCTCTTCTTTAGGAATTCCTCTTTCATCTGCAAAATGATACAGCATTTGAAGTTCCAAAACATCAAACTGATCATCTGATAATGCCATTTGATATAATCTTAAAAAATGACTTTTTAGTTCTAGTGTTATCATGTTTATTTCTTTAAGTTTTCGCAGGCAATACCATCACCGTCAGAATCTAAGTTTTTGTAGCAGCTTTTATTATTGTCATATGCAGATTGTGCTTGTGCCTGATTTGCAAAATCGCCACAAGTTTTGGTTGGACAATCTGAATCTGAAGAACAAGAGATTGAAAATGCTATTACTGTAAAAACTGCAAGTAGAATTATTATAAGTTTATTATGTTTCATTTTATTTGATAAATTAAAAATGTTAAAAGTCCTGTGAATATGAATAGTACAAAACATCCGCTATTTTGGTATTTTAATCCAGGGATGCCTGTTTTTACAGAATAGCCGGATTTACTAAATGTGCCTATTTTAGTTCTTAAACTTGGAGAAATTCCCGATTTGCTAATATTTAGTCCGAGTCCGCCTCCAAGCTTAATTCTTTTTTGAAATCGAAAGCCCATGGTTATTTACATTCAGGCAATTCTAATAAATTGTTTTTCTCGGTTGTGTCAGCCTCAGTTTTCAAGTATTTGTTTCCCAATACAGTTTTTGCAATTATTACGTTTACTTTTTGGCCATAGACATTATTGACATAAAAAGTCCATTCACCACCTTCTATACCTTTTATAGCATCTGCTAAAGATAATTTCCAATGTGTTCCATTATTATTTATTCCCCCAATACTTAAAATACGCTCATGTATATTATATCTATCAGATTTATTTATACATTTAATTTCATGTGATGTTGCCATTTTGTTTTTTATTTAGTTAATAAATATTTAATTGGTTTTGATATTTCAAAAGTAAAACCAATAAAAACCAGTATTTTACGGAAAACCATAATCCGGGAAATTTTAATTCCAGGAATAAAAAAAGCCCCCGAAGGAGCTTAAAAAGTAAAATGATGAGTAATTAAATTATCCCCATATCTTTTGTAATCGAAACCAGATGAACGGTATTATTTGCCTTAAAAAAGTCTTTGAGTTTTGAAAGTCTTTTTTCAACAGCGCTTTTACTGTTGGGCTTAATATCTGAATTTTTAAAAATCTCTATGATTTCATCCTGAGAAGTGCCCGAAGACAAATGTTTTAGAATCTGAATATCAACATCATCTATTTCGTAGTTGTTTTTTTCCTGAAGGGCAGATGCTACTTCCGGAGAGATGAACTTTTGGTCTGAAGTCGAAATGATGTTGATTGCTTTTTTAAGTTCTTCGATACTGTTTCGTCCTTTTAATACAAAAGCATCAATTTCAGCATTTTCAAAAAGTGATTTGATGCGAATTCCTTTGTCTTCGATTGAGTAAACGATGATTTTGATATTGGGCTGTATCTCCCGGACTTTCTGAATTAGTTCATCTCCGCTGATTATTTTTACCTCGCGATGGTCTTTTTTAAACGAAAGATCACTAATTAATAAATCGTAAGGTTCATTATCCTGAATAGCTTTTCTTATTTTTAGAAAAGCATCATCACAATATTTCGCATGTTGAAAATTGACAATGTTGAAATCAATTAAAGTTTGTTTGACTGCTAAATTGAATTCTTCAAAATCTTCTGCTATTATTACTTTTTTAAACATAGGCTTTTATTTAGGCATTGTTATTTTTACTTTGAAACCTTTATCGGGTTCAGTATCAAAAGTAATAGTTCCTTTTATGGCCAGAATACGGTTTTCCATATTTTGCAAACCATTTTTTATGATTGTTGATTTTTCGCAGCCATTTCCGTTATCACTATATTTGATAGTTACCAAATTCGATTTGCTGTCAAACGTAATGGCTACTAAAGGAGCTTCGCTATGTTTTTTCATGTTGACCATTAATTCCTGAAGTACTCTATGGATGGTAACCTTTTTTTCATCATCCAGGTTCTCCCAGTTTATCTTTTCAATGTTTGTAATAATAACATTTGTACTGCTGCTATTATAAGTCGAAAGCATTTCTTTTAAGTTAACAGCATAATTAGGACCGGTATCAACATTACTATTTTCTCTGGAAATTCCGCGAACCCGTGAATAAATATGATCGAGGTTCTGTAATAAGGTTTCTTTATTGTTCCCGGAAGTTAAAGACTGTGTTTGTGTGTAAGTGATAGCGTAAAAAACATCATTGGCCAGTTCGTCATGGATATCTTTAGCAATTCTGGTTTCGGTATCGTAAGCTGTTTTTATTTTTTCAATTCGATTTCGGTTTTCATAACGTTTTTTTAGATAAGCCAATAAACAGAACAGGGAAATAATCCCAATTATGAAGAAGATTCTTTGGTATTTTGCTTCCTGAAGTGCCAATAAATTTTCTGCTTTTTCTAACCGGAGTTTCTGGTTTTCGTCTTTTTCTTTTTTTGAGTCGTATTTGATTTTGGCAAATTTATTTTTGTAGTTGTTTCTTATTTTAGTTATGCTATCGTTTAGTGTGATATATTTTTGCGCATATTCAATGTTTTTTTTGCTAAAATCATTTAAGATCAAAAATTGTAATGCTCTTAATCGTTCATCAATACTATTAAGTTTTGTCGCTGATCTGTATGCTTCCAGAGCATGTTGGTTTGATTTCTTTAAATCTGTTTTGATGTAAAATTCAGATAGATGCAAATGGCTTTCGATACTTCCGTAAGGATCATTATTTTGAGTTCTAATATTGAAACCTTCAGTCATTAGTACAAAACCTTTCTTTGCAAAACCTTTCTTAAAATAGGTATAACCTAAATTGTCTATGACCCGTGCTTTAGTCTCTAAATTACTTAATTTTTTGTTTCGAATGGACTCCAGTATGTTGATAGCTTTGTCATATTTTTTTTGAAGAATGTAAACAACCGCAATATTATTTAAAGGAGATTGTTTTGATATAGAATCTGTGCAATCTTTTATTGCTTCGTTATAATAGTAAATAGCATCGTTGTACAATGAAAGTTCTTTATCTGCTATACCAAAATAGTTATTAATTGAAGCGCTGTAAATATCTTTTTTTTTGATGTAAGGTAATGCTTCAGTTAGTGTTTGCTTACTTCCATAATAATCACCATTTATTTGCTGTATTGAGGCCATCTGAATAAGAATGTATACAACATTAGCAGTATCCTTTAAACTTTCATAAGTTATTTTTGATTTATTGAAGTTGTAAAAAGAAACGTTAAAGTTTTTTTTCTCAAAATTGACTATTGCTTTTTCCCGAAAACGTGTTGCTTCTTTTTTAGGAGATGTTGTATTTGTAGTAATAGCATTCGGGACCTTTTCCTTGCAAGAAAGAATAACGAGAAAAAAAAATAAATATAAAAACGGGGATCGTAGCATAACACATACTTTCCCCGAAATTAATGATTAATTGTATACTTATTAATTTAATATATTATTATTTTGGTGGTGGAGGTGGTACTCTAATTGGATCATCTCCAGGACCATCAGCATAAGTTGGTGCTATTTCTTTTTTTGTTTCAGTTTCATATTCGTCAGCTGTGCAGGAAAATAATGTAGTAGTCAATAGCGCAAACGCTCCCATTAAAAATAAAGTTTTCATGTTTTTTGATTTAAAAATTAGACATGGGTATTGCTGTCCGGATTCTGTCCGGATCTTGTTTGGCAATACCAAATTTTGGTTGGGAAGTGAAGTGCGTAGAACAGTAAAATTTTATTTATACTTCCCGGATAAAGTCCGTCTTACGGTTTTCCGCACTTTTAATTGAACTAGTTTTGTACTTTTGTTTTGTGCTGCAGATCAAAACGTTAACTTGATTCTGAGGCAAAGTAACAACCATTGCAAACCTGAATTGATACGGAATTCCAGGACGCCTTGAAAAGTCGATTTAAATCTGATAAAGGTTTGAGATGTCCTGAAAAATCCGATGTTGTCCGGAAAAAAATAGTATAAAAAGTGATGCCTATGTATAACAATACTTTAAATGAAGATGATTATAAAGAAGCAGTTAGAAGTAAATTTGAAAAAGAAAAAGATGGGATTTATTCTAATTATTTGAATAATCCGTCTCAAGCTAACTTGAGGGATTTGTGTTGGAAGATTTTTAAATCAAATGAAAACACAGATGACTTAAATGCATACAGTGATTTTTTTAAATTTAAATTTGATTCAAATAATGAAAATACTTCAACTACTTATACCGATAAGTTTAAAAAAGTTGGAAGATTTTTTAAAGGAGAAACAAAACCAGCAAAAATTGATACTATAAATTTCGCTGCAGTTTTAGTTGATTTTGAATTTAGACCTTTTGGGAAGTTTAAAAAGCATTATACCAATGGTCAGAAAAATGCTGAAGGAGAAAATAATTTGATGGATGAAACTGAAACAGTTCAAGAGTTTGAAATTGAAAGCGAAGTTAAAAATGAAGATTCGATTCAAATAGAAAAATTAAATGAAGAGAGAAATTCATCGGAACAAGAAAATTTAGATAAAACAGCATTGCCTAAGAAAGAAGAAAGCGTAATCATAGATCATGGAATTCCAAAAGAGGAAAATATTTTAAAAAAAGTTAAAACAACAGAAGTTCTTAAGCCAGTAGAATTATTTTTGGGCATTGAAAGTGAACCAGGCCCAGAAAAGGATTATTGGATAAAACGAAATAAATGGGTCGGAATAGGAATACTTTTTTTTCTAGGTCTTTTAGTTTATTATTACTGCGCACAAAAAAACGAATGTATGCAATGGTCAGGAGATCATTATGAAGAAGTAAGCTGTGATTTAGAAATACAGGGAATAGGAACCTACAATGTTGTCGAACCTTTTGATGAAAGAATAATTAACCTTCGAAAAATTAAGGTATGTGATACCACTACTTTTTTTAAAAACGGAGAAGCAATTATCTGGTATGCGAAAGTAGGAGATGGGGTGGAATTTTTTAATACGCATGGAAGACATCCTGAAAATAAAAAACCATTAAGACCCGTGACGAAATATATTATTGATAAATACGTGATAAATAAATAGCTGAAATTAAAAAACCTCCCAAATTATTTCTGAGAGGTTTTTATTTATGACGTAAAGGGAGAATTTATTGTTAATTATCCCCATAATTAGGGCATCCAAAGCATTTGCGTGACAAATCAAACTGATAGGTTAATGAAAGTTCATAAACGCCTCCTGTTCTTCCTATTTTGGTAGTATTAAGGTCATATGAAAGTCCTAATCGTAAATGTTCGTATTGCAGTCCTGTGAAAAAATTGACTGAGGTTAGTAATTCATTGTTCATTCCATTTTTAGCAGGATTGGTAACGAAGGTTGTTCCAAAAAACATTTTTTCGAATAAGATAGAAGCGCCTAAATCAAATCGGTTATATCTACCTTGCTGCATGTAGTTTGAAGTAAAAAACATTTTTGTCTCATACGGAAAAAACAATACATCAATATAATCTGCTACCAGAAATTCATATCCGCTGCTTAGCGAGAAAAAAGTATTTAATGGTAGGTTTCCATTTGCACTCAGGGCAATATTTGGTCGGTTGAGGTGTTTCATCGAAAGACCGATCCAAAGATCATCGGTATTGAAAACCATTCCAGCGGATACATCAAAAAAAGTAACCCTGTCATTAGCTAGCAATGGATCGATAGAAGTTGCATTGTTTGAACCGCCTATATTGATCTGATCTTCCAATAGTAAATTCCCAAAGGCAAATGACTTTAGACCAAAACCAGCTTCAATACCCGGTCTGAAAGTCCAGGTATCATTAATTCTTACCCTGTAGGCATAATTGGCATTGATTTGTGTAAAATTATATTTGGAAGCATTTTCTCTCTGGTTTAAAATGTTTAAGCCAATTCCGCTGTTAAGTTTATCACTCCAGGTATTTACAAAGGCATAATCTGTGTCCACGCTTAAATCTAATTCTGGCCATTGTTCACGATGAATAATTCCTGCGTAAGTAGTTTCCATAAAACCGGTAAAACCAGCATTTAGGGTTTCGGGAACTAAAAAATATTGTGTAAAAATAGGATCCTGCGCTCTTGTTTTGGTATAAAAACAACATGTTATCAGTATAACAACTAGTAATTTTAATCTCATTTTCTTAATCTGTTGCTTTTATTTAATTAATGTTAATGATCCTTTTTCTGTTATGGTGTGGTTGTAAAAAGTTTTGGCCGTTATACTGTAATAGTAATTGCCGTTTTCAGCGTCCAGATCTTTAATTTTTCCTTTCCAGCCATGAATGTTAACCCCGCTTTCTGTATAAATAATACCTCCCCAAGTATCATAAATATCCAGGGTTACATTGTTGAGCCCCTGAAATACAGGCGCAAATGAATCGTTGATTCCGTCATTATTAGGTGTAAAAGCGTTCGGCATAACGAGCTTATATCCTTTTTCTACAAGAATACTGGTTTCATAAGAATACTGACACCCAAAAGGATAGTTCACAACTTGTTTGATGGTATAGGTGCCTTCTCTGGTATAAATATGCTCCGGATTGGTTTCTGTTGAGAAATTACCGTCTCCAAAATCCCATGATGTACTTGTGAAGTCTCCTGTAGCCTGATTTGTAAATTTAACCGGATCGTAAACAGAATAAAGATCAAACATCTCTTTTCCGTAAGAACTTGTAGAAAAATTTGCGACACCTAAAACAGGTTTTTTGACATTATGATTTACATCGGCAGTACAGCCAAAACTATCGGTAACGGTAAAAATGATTAGCCCTTTATTATCGGTTTTCATTATTTCGCCATTAGCACCAGAAACAACACCGTCTGACCATTTTAAAGTATAAGGCGGAATACCTCCTTTAACGTGTCCTACAAATGTCTGATCTACAAATCTCGTATCGCAATTAAAATCAGTTAAAATTTCAATTGTAGGTGTAAGTTGTTCGAATCGTATAATTTTAAAGGTATCTGATTTTTTACAGCCTCTTGAATCTGTTACTGTAACCGTATAGTTATCAGGCGTAAGCTGACTCAAATCTTCAGTTCGTGCTCCGTTAGACCAGGCATAAGTATAAGGGGCTGTACCACCTGTAACAACAAGGTCAATAACACCAGTATTTGCTTTAACGCAGTCAAGCGGGTTTGACACATCTCCTCTTATTTCTAATTCGAGCGGGTCAACAACGATATATTCTGCCTCGATTACACATAATTTAGCATCGGTAATTTTTACCTTATAGCTTCCTGGACCAAGATTATTTCTTTCAATCCCGGCTGTAGAACCATCACTCCATTCCAGTTTAAGAGGCGCCTGCCCGCCAACAAGATTAAGTCGGATGTGTGCATCATTTGCTCCATGGCAGGAAATATTTTGAAAGTCCGGATTAATCATAAATACCGGCGCATTGTTAATCGTTATTAGAAAATCTTTCGGACATCCCAAAGCATCAGTAATGGTAATTAGATAGTTTCCTGCAGACAAATTAGACTGTTCCATGCCCGTTCCTAAATTGCTCCATTTTATAATATATGGATCACCGGTTGTAAAAGGAACACCGCCGGTAATCCCATTAATTTTTATAACTCCATCCCTTACACTGTAACAAGTTAAATGAGTAACAGAGTAGTTTAATTTAATTTCAGGGTTTTGCAGTATTTCTACTTTTAGAGAAACTGTACAACCTGAATTGTCCGTAACCGTTAAATTGTAAGTACCTGCATACAGGTTCTTTAAATTTTGAAGATTACTTCTAAACCCATTTGGCCCTGTCCAGCTGTAACGATGGCTAGGTCTTCCTCCTGATGAACTTACATTAATTTCACCGGTATTATATCCGTAGCATAAGATATCAACCTGGCTTTCCCATTTTACTTCCAGTAATGGTGGTTCAATAACGGTAAAACTGGTTCCTGTAAGTACACCACAATTATTAGCTTCTGTTATTTTAACCTGATATACTCCTTTTTCTAAATTATTTATGTTTCCGGAATTAACAGTATATGGATTTCCATCTTTTGTCCAGACAAAATTGTAAGGAGGTGTACCGCCGGTTACAGAAGTATTGATAGTTCCGTTTTTTAATCCAAAACACGTAATGTCGTTTTTACTTTCGCCTGTAATTCTAAATTCTCCCGGCTCTGAGACATAATATGAAGTAGTAAAAGGACAGCCCCCATTATCTCTGATTGATAAATAATAGGTACCTGCTTTTAAATTAGAAATATCCTGATCTGAACTCGTAAATCCGTTAGGACTTGTCCAGGATATTATGTAGGGGGTTCCTGTTGCATAAGGTGTTCCTCCACTTACAACTATGTTGATACTCCCGTCATTTGATCCATAACATTTGCCATTTTTTATAGTCTGAACTACTTTTATTATTGGTTCTACCGTAACGGTAACAGTAAAATCAGGCCCAGGACATGAAGTCGATATTGGAGATACAGTATAGGTTACCGTTGCAGGACTGGCAGTATTATTTATCAAGGTCTGGCTAATACTTGTTCTAGGACTTGACTGCGCACTTGCACCGCTTACCGCACCCGGTGGAGAAACTACTGGATTAGACCATATATAAGTAGTTCCTGAAGGGACATTATCTGTTGTTCCGTTACTGATAGGTGTAATCTGAAAAGTATTGCCACTGCATATTTTTGCTGTTTTAGGAGTTATAACAGGAGAAAGAACCATGTCAACAGAAAAATTTCTTGATACTGTTGAGGTTCCACAGCTGTTTGTAACACTAAATGTTGCTACATAATTTCCGGTAGTCGTATAATTAATAGCCCCAGGATTAGGTAGTGTAGAAGTTGACGGTGTACCTCCCGGGAAACTCCATAAGTATGTAATTTCTGAAGCAGGGGAACAGGTTTCTTCTACTAATCCTTCAGGGTAGATTGTTGCCGATTTACAAAAATCTGAAATTGGTTTCAAAGAAATAACAGGTTTCTTTTTTACATGGATTGCCTGAGTGGTTTCACGCTCTATTCCACAAGAATTCCATGTTCTAAGTCTTAGATAATAAATTCCTGGGGTTGTAAAATTAAAAGCAGGATCTTTAGAAGAGGAATAAGTTCCGTTTGCAAAATTCCATTGACCTCTTCCTGATCCGGGCGAAGTTTCTTTACCACAATATGCCGGAGAATAACCAGTCACATCCCAAAAGAAACTTGAAACACCACAGCTTAAATTGGTGTCGGTAGTATTGTTTATCTGAACTGTTTCTGATGCACAGGCATTGCCAAAAGTAAATTGTGGCTGTAATACGGGTTCCACACAGATGTATTGTGCAGCAGGAGTGATCCCGACACCACAAGGTGTTGTAGCATTCAGGGTAACTTTATAAGTACCTGGCGCTGAATAGGAGTGATAGGGATTAACTTCTCTCGAAGTTGTACCATCTCCAAAATCCCAGGTATAAACATTCACAGTACTACAACCATTAGTATAACCTGCATAGGTTGAATTATTGAAGCGTACACCTGAATTTACACATGCAACAGACGGAATGTTAAAACTAATTACCGGCACGTCTAAAATAATAATGGGACCAGCAGTAAGATAAGTGCTTCCACAAGATGTTGTAATAGTTAAGGTAACAGTATTTCCTGACGGACAGTTAGCCCTTGTAAACTTATGTGGAATAGGAAAATTTTGTGAAGCCTGAGGATTGAACCTGTTATAATAAACAGAGCTTTCAAGTTGTGCCTGAGTATAAGGTTGAGTTGTGCCATCGCCATAGTCGACCACATATCTGGTATCTGATGGGTTAAGTGCCCAGGAACCAATCGCAAAATCCATTGGGTCTACCGGCACACATAAATTAGTTGTGTTTCCGGGAGCGATAAGGGCACCAATTGGATTATTAGAGTTCTTAACAACATACGTGACAGAATTATTACAGCTTCCAACGGCAGTAATCACCATATTAAAAGAACCCAATTTTTGGTATTCGTGAGTTTTTGGAAAAGTGACATTTGTTTCCGCACTTCCGTCGCCCCAGTTAACATTATAAGATGTTACACATGAAGCAGAAGCTGAACTATTTCCAACATTAATAGTATATTTTGGATTTGAATTATTGTCCCCGCATCTTTCAAAAGGTTTATTAGAACCCGGAGCATTTAGATCAGTAAATTTTAAATCGGGTTTTTGTTTTACAGAAACAGTTTTTGTAATAGAAGTTTCGCCACTGGCATCTGTAACGGTTAGTTTTACACTAAAATTCTGAGTTCCGCAACCTACTGCAGTAAAGATGTGAGTCGGGTTCATTTCGCTCGAAGTTGTCCCGTCATCAAATTCCCATTTGTAAGTAAGAGGTCCAGTACCGCTTGCATTGGAGTTAAAAGTAACCGGAGTGCCGGAACAGGCACCATCATTGGTAAAACTGAAATTAACGGTTGGAGGTAAAAATAATTTATTTGAACTGTTTTCGAAACTGTAAACAGTTGTGGTAATTATTGAAATAAAAAGTAATGTTAAGAAGTAAAGTTTCTTCATGTAGTATAATTCGGTTATTTTCGGCGGTAAAAGTATGTGTTTTTTTTTAATCAAAGAAAGATTACGAATAATGATTTTGAATAATTTGTAAGTTTTATAGCAAAATTGATAAAACCTGAAATTTCTTTTGTAGAGATAAATCACGAATCATTTATACAATAGTTTTAACTCTTTCACAATAAGTCAAAAGAATCAAATAATAATCAGAACCTTGTAAATAATAATTGTTAGTATGATAGTAAGAAACATATTATACATTTGTCAGACAACAACCAAAAACAAGCAAAGTGAATCTAAAATTACATCTTATAATTTTCTTTTTCGTCTTTCATATCTGCGGAATATTACATGCACAAAATGTTCAGTTAGATAGTTTAAAAAGGGTGGTTGAAAACACTAAGACTGACACGATCAAAGTTGATCAATATAATAAAATAGCCGACTTATATAAAGAAATTGATCCTGATTTGACTTTTTCTTACGCTCAGAAAGCAATTGTTATTAGTTTAAAAAACGAATATCATTTTGGATTGGCAACAGCATATGTAAACCAGGGAAATGCTTCTATAATACTCGGAAATTATCCGGATGCCCTGAAATTCTTTAAAAAAGCACAATCAGAATTTGAAATCGCATTGCAAAAAGAAGCCAACAAAAAGCGAATAAAAAGCGGTCTGGCTCGTGCTTATACAAGTTCCGGAGTTGTGTATTCCGAGCAGGGAGATTATACCTCATCATTAAAAAATTATGAAAAAGGCCTAAAATTATATCAACAGATTGACCAAAAGGAAGGCATTTCTAAAACGCTGAATAATATTGGAATTCTCTATAAATCGCAGCAAAAATATCCTAAAGCATTGCAATATCTCAAAGAGGCACACAAGATACAAACTCTTTTAAGTGAAAAAAATGCCCCAATGACATTGACTAATATTGGTGTTATTTATTTTGAAACTGGGGAATATCAAAATGCGATTCAGTTTTACCGGAAAGCTCAAAAAGGATTTGAGAAAAACGAAAACAAACGCGGTTCTGCATTACTCAATAATTATTTAGGAGATTATTATAAAGCACAGAAGAATTTTATTCTGGCAAATGAATATTATCAGAAATCATTGGCTTTGTATGAGGAAATTCAGAATAAATTCGGGGCTTCTCTTGCTTTGTACAACATTGGATTGTTGTTGCAGGAGCAGAAAAAATACAAAGAGGCTGTACATTTTGCTACGAAATCATTGGCCTATGCTCAGGAAATTGGCGTACTCGATCAAACTTTCCACACAGAAGAATTGCTAAGTGAATTGTACGAATCCTTAAAAGAACCTGAAGCTGCACTGGCTCATTATAAAAAATCAATTATTGCCCGTGACAGTATCATCAATCAGGAAACCAGCAAAAAGTTTGCAATGGCGGAAATGAATTATGAGTATAAGAAAAAAGAGGCCTTACTTTCTGAAAAGCACAAAAGAGAATTTCAGTTGATTGTGTTCTCTGTCTTGGGAGGTATTTTACTCGTTGTTTTAGGCTGGGTCATTTATAACCGAATGCAGGTAAAACGCCAACTCACACTTAAAAAAGAATTGGCGGAATACGAACAGAAAGCACTTCATATGCAAATGAATCCGCATTTTGTGTTCAACTGCCTGAGTTCAATTTCGAGTTTTATTGTACAGAACGGAACCGACTCGGCGCTGAAATATTTGTCGAAATTTTCAAAGCTGATGCGTCTGACACTTGAATATTCTAAAGGTTCTCTTATTCCGATAGACAAAGAAATCGAAAGCCTTCAGAATTATCTGGAACTGGAACAGCTTCGTTTTGAGAATAAATTTGAATTCGAAATCCATTCAAGCGAAAATGTAGAATTCAATGTGGGACTGCCTCCTTTGCTGATTCAGCCTTTTGTTGAAAATGCGATCCTTCACGGTTTGGTTCCCAAAGAAGGAAAAGGAAAAATAAATGTCGATTTTGATGTACAAAACGAGCAACTGATCTGCACTATTACTGATGACGGAATTGGACTATCAGAATCTAAACTCTTAAAAGAAAATTCGGTTACGGCACATCAGTCAATGGCATTGGATATTACAAAAAAACGCCTTAAGATTATGGAATCCATTACATCCAAATCAGCAAAAATTGAAATTCTGGAATTAAATTCAAACAAACAAACAGGTACAAAAGCAATATTGTATTTGCCTGTTCAATATATATCATAACAAAAAGCCAATGATAACAGCCTTACTTATAGACGATGACAAACATCTACGAACAGGTTTAAAAGCACTTTTAGAACGCTACACGAATGATATTTTTATTATTGGTGAAGCCGAAAGTGTTAAAACAGGAATAGCCGCTATTGAAAAACTAAAGCCTCAGGTTATTTTTCTCGATATTCATCTGACTGACGGAACAGGTTTTGACATTCTGGAAAATCTTTCAAAAATAAATGGAAAACTTAAAGCACATGTTGTTTTTATTACGGCTCATGAACAATATGCTTTAAAAGCGTTTAAATTCAGTGCTTTAGATTTTATTCTGAAACCCGTAGATCCTGAAGAATTGCAGGATACAATGGTAAAAATTAAAGATGCTGTCGGCAAAAAGAATTCTTTTGAAAACATTGATTTACTGCTTGAAAACATTCGGAAAAAAGTAGATAATTTCAAGCGAATCGCTTTATCAACAAGCGATGGCATTCATTTGTTTGAAGTTGCAGATATTATTCGCTGCGAAGCGAAAGCCAATTATACCGAGTTTTTTATAAAAAATCACAAGCCGGTTTTAATTTCAAAAACATTAAAAGAATACGAAGAACTGCTCGCAGAACATGGTTTTGAACGCATTCACCAATCGCATTTAATTAACCTTTCGTATTTGAAATCATATATAAAATCAGATGGCGGTTATGTAATTATGGCCGATAACAGTAATATTCCAATTGCCCAAAGCAAAAAGGAGAAACTGCAGGAAATGATCAAATCCTTATAAGATATATCTCCAAACTATAAACTAATCCAAAAACAACCTTTTAATTATGCAAAGAAAAATACTTTTGTTTGTGCTTTTACTGACCACGATAGTAAAGGCACAAAATGTTGCTGTCCCCGATGCAAATTTCAAAGCCAAATTGCTGGAAGCTGATGTTACAAATTCCATAGCACTGAATTCCGCTGGTATTTCAATTAAAATAGATGCCAACAACAACGGTGAAATTGATACTAATGAAGCCTTAGCAGTATATCAGCTGAAAGTTTCGAATTCAGGAATTCTTAATTTAACAGGAATTGCCAGTTTTACCAATCTTAAAAATTTAGATTGTTCCAATAACATCCTTTTAAACCTGGATGTTACAGCTTTAACCAATCTGACAAACTTAAATTGTTCAGCCAATTATCTGACGGCATTTAATGTCAGTACATTAACCAATCTTGTCAATCTTTTTCTGGACCAAAACCGATTAACCAGTCTGGATGTTAGTGGTTTAAGTAATCTTAAGATTTTATTCTGCAGTAATAATAAACTGACAAGCCTTAATGTCAATGGTTCAACCAGTGTTAAAACGCTATTTTGCAGCAGCAATGAACTTACAAGCCTTGATCTTGCCGGATTAACCAGTCTTGAATTATTGCTTTGTGAAACTAATAAACTTACCAATCTTAATCTAAATGGCTTAACCAATCTTAAATCATTGATTTGTAGCTATAATAATTTGGCTATTCTTAATTTAAATGGTTTAACAAACCTGGATAGCCTTGAGTGTAATTATAATCTTCTTACGAGTCTGGATGTTAGTAGTTTATCTAAACTTACGAAGCTGGATTGCTTTTATAATCAAATTACAAGTTTAGATTTAAGCAATACAACTCTTTTAACAGAATTAAGCTGTGGCGAAAACCACATTACTACTTTAAATCTGAGTGGTTTAAGCAATCTTAAAACTTTAGCCTGTTCGTACCTGCCTAATAATTTAATTATCAATGGATCGAACCTGACAGCTTTGAAAACGTTTCAATACACAGGTTCAAATTCAGATTTAACCTTAAATGGTTTTCCTGCTATTGAAAATTTTAATTTAAATTTATCTCCGGCAAACATCACTCTAAATGTATCCGGACTTAATACGCTTGCCAATATTAATCTGTTTAATAACCAAACCACCAGTTTTACTGTAAACGGTTCGGGGACAACTCATATTAAATCTATCAATTGTTCCAACGGTAAATTAACGAGTTTAAACTTAAATGGTTTAAACAATCTGGCTTCACTGAACTGCAGCAATAATAAATTGACAAGTCTAAGTTTAACGAATTTAACCAGCCTGACTTCCTTAAATTTTAGCCTGAACAAAATTACCAATATCGATTTAAGCAGTGTTCCTAATTTGAAATATTTGGATTGCAATAACAACGTTCTGGGAAGTTTAGATGTGAGTGGATTAACAAATCTGGAATATCTGGATTGCTCGAATCATATTTCGACAACCACCATAGGAAACCAAATTACTTCTTTAGCTGTCGGAGGATTAACAAAACTGAAATATTTAGATTGTTCTAACTATGGTTATAATGGTGTATTGGGCGCATTAGGAAACGTAATTACTTCTTTGGATGTAAATAATTTAACGCTGCTGGAACAATTAAAATGTTCCAAAAATCGTCTTCCTTCCTTAATTGTAAACGGACTGACAAATCTGACTACTTTAGATTGTTCTTATAATTTATTGACGAGTTTAGATTTGATAGGCTTAACACAATTGACAAATTTGAATTATGCGCACAATCAACTTTCGAATCTTAATATGATTGGTTTAATCAATATTAAGGAATTAGATTGTTCCTATAATACTATAAGTACATTAAATGTTTTGGGAATGCCTAATATTACAACATTAAATTGTAGCTTCAATGCGCTTACTACTTTAAACTTGAGCGGACTAAGCCAGCTTACAAAACTACATTGCGGCAATAATTTACTCACAAGTCTGGATGTAAATACGTTTACAAACCTGACCAACTTAAGCTGCAACAACAATAAACTGACTACGCTGGATGTAAATAATTTAACCAATTTGGACTATTTGCAATGCGGTGCTAATAAACTTTCCGGACTGAATGTAAATAACCTGACCAAGCTTACAAATTTACATTGCAGCGGTAATGAATTGACAAATCTTGATGTCAGCAATTTAACGTCACTGTTATATTTAGGATGCAGTGTTAATCAGCTTACGGCTCTTGATCTTAGTGGTCTGACAAATCTTTTGGATATCGAATGCAGAAATAATCAATTGACGAATATTGATATTACTACTTTATCAAATTTAAGATCTATTGATTGCAGATATAACCAGATTACAAATCTTAATGTTGCTAATTGTCCGGCACTTAATACGGTATCCTGTACTAATAATCAAATCACAACACTTGATGTGAGTTCATTAAAAAATCTTTCAAATTTATATTGTGCTAATAATTTGCTTACGAATTTATTCATGAAAAATGGCCGTAGTGAAACTCTGGATTTTTCCGGAAATCCGGGCTTAGCTTACATTTGTGCCGATGATGCTCAAATGGCGTATGTGCAATCGCAACTGAACAGCATGGGAATGACGGCAACAGTGGCAAATTCGTACTGTAGCTTCACTCCTGGAGGACAGCATAATACAGTTGTGGGAACGACAATATTTGATGGAAACAATAATGGCTGTAATCTTAACGATCCCTTGCATCCAAACATCAGGATAGATATAAACGACGGAACAACTACAGGTTCAGCTTTTACCAATACTGACGGAACTTCCACATTCTATACACAGGCAGGAACTTATAGTATATTTCCAAATATAGAAAATGCGGGTGCTTTCAATATCTCACCTGCAAGTGCTACAATTGACTTTACTGATAATAATTACAACACCAATTATCAAAGCTTTTGTTTGTCTGCAAATGGAGTACATCCCGATGTTGAAATAGTGATCAGTCCAATTACCCCTGCAAGACCGGGCTTTGATTCAGCATACAGGATTGTCTATAAAAACAAAGGAAATCAGGTGCTTTCGGGCAATATTACATTGGCTTTTGATGATTCAAAAATGGATTTGCTTTCGGCTACACCTTCGGCTGATACTGAAACAACCAATAATTTAGAGTGGAATTACAATGGTTTACTTCCTTTTGAAAGCCGTACAATCGATTTGGAATTCAATGTAAATAGTCCGGTAGAAACTCCGACGGTAAATAATGGAGATATATTTAACTTTACAGTTGCTATAACACCCGTTGCCGGAGATGAATCACCTGCGGACAATAGTTTTACGTATCATCAAACCGTTGTAGGCTCATTTGATCCTAACGATATTACGTGTCTGGAAGGCGAGAGCGTTTCTCCAAGTACAATTGGTGAATACCTGCATTATATTGTCAATTTTGAAAATACCGGAACGTATGAAGCTGAGAATATAGTAGTGAAAATTGCTGTTGATGAAAGCAAATACGACATTAGTTCTCTACAGCTGTTAAATTCATCACATTCTTCCAAGACCGTTATTCACGGAAATATTGTTGAATTTGTTTTTGACAAAATCCATTTGGCTGCTTCTTCAACTTCCAAAAAGAAAAACCCTGTAGGTGGTCACGGAAATATTTTGTTTAAAATAAAAAGCGCAGATGATCTTCTGAATGGTGATTTCGTAGACAAAACGGCTAATATCTTTTTTGATTACAATGCACCAATTGAAACCAATAAAGCTGAAACTGTTTTTGAATCATTAGGAAATAAGGATTTTGAAGTTGATAAAAGTATTTCACTATATCCTAATCAAACTAAAGGCAATGTAAATGTCAACTGTGATACTATTATAAAATATATTGAACTGTTTGATGTTCAGGGAAGACTGCTTCAGACTTCAATTGAAAATGATACTACTGCTAAGTTGGATATTTCGAATAAGCCAAACGGACTTTACTTTGTCAGAATCACTACTGAAAAAGGAGTCAAAGTAGAAAAATTAATTAAGGAATAAATTTAGGTACATTATTTATTCTGCTTAAAAGCCTTTCAAAGTCCGGAGATTTTGAA
Organism: Flavobacterium hibisci; assembly: GCF_020026925.1. GTDB lineage: Bacteria > Bacteroidota > Bacteroidia > Flavobacteriales > Flavobacteriaceae > Flavobacterium > Flavobacterium hibisci. The sequence goes on from NZ_JAIQDW010000011.1 coordinate 123,852, forward strand.
AGGCTTTTTTTATTATCTGAAATTATGAAAAGGTTCCATGATATCTTTTTCAAGGTGTTAAAGCTAAGTGATTTAGCTTAACAGCTTGATATCTATTGAATTGTTATGCCTAAATCAAATTTTTAGAGACAAACTCGGAACTTGTTTTAACAGATTCCATTGGATTTGGAGAGTAATTTGTTTCCTGTTCCACAAAAAAGTGCTGCATTCCGGATAGTTTGGCCTGTGCGAATATGTCTTTAAAGTTGATGCTTCCTTCTCCAACTTCCGTATTCCATTCTGCTTTGGATTTGTCCATGTCTTTTACGTGCCACATCGTAAATCGTCCCGGATTCGCTTTAAACATTTGCAAAGGATCATTTCCTGAGCGAACTACCCAGTATAAATCCAGTTCAAAATCAACTAATTTTTTATCCGTTTCCTGCAATAAAATATCATATCCGGTTTGATTTCCATGCTTTTTAAATTCAAAATCATGGTTATGATACGCTAATTTTAATCCTGATTGTTTGCATAAAACGGCTGCTTCATTTATTTTCTGGGCAATTCGTTTGTAACTGTCTAAATCACTTCTTAATTGTTCATCTAAATATGGAACCGTTATATACTCGCTTCCTAATTGATTGGCACCTTCAATACAGGCTTTTAGGAAATCGGCATTATTGTCTTTTATAAACGAATTAAAATCATAATGCCCGCTCGGTGCTTTAAGACCATTATCAGTCAATATTTTTTTGAAATCTTTTGCAGAAGTGCCAAAAAAACCTTTATCTGCAGAGAATCCATACGTTTCTACTTCTTTGTAGCCTGATTTAGATACATGTTCTAAAACTCCTTTTACATTTTTAGAAAAATCTTCTCTCAAAGTATACAGCTGAAGTCCGATATTTTTTGGCTTAGCCGAAAACGCAAGGGAAGGGGCAATTGCCAGTGCACCTAAAACCAACCCGCTGTTAATTATAAAATCTCTTCTCTTTATCATTGTTTTTACTTTATTAAGTTAGATGTCACAAATTGCAATTGCCTTTTTCAAAGAGGCTATTTTATCTTTTTGCAGCGGAATAAATTCCTGCCCTACAAATCCTGTAAAACCGGTATCTGCAATAGCTTTCATGATAGCGCTGTAATTGAGTTCCTGTGTTTCATCAATTTCATTCCGGCCTGGAACTCCGCCTGTATGATAGTGGGCAATGTATTTATGATTTTCTCTAATGGTTCTGATAACATCCCCTTCGTCAATCTGCATGTGGTAAATATCATAGAGCAGTTTAAAATTTTCAGAGTTGATTCGTTTTGCCAATTCTACTCCCCAGTATGTTTTGCTGCATTGGTAATCTTTATGATTGATTTTACTGTTCAGTAATTCCATAACCAGGGTTACTTTATGCTTTTCTGCCAGTGGAATCAGTTTTTGTAAACCCAGGACACAGTTATTCCAGCCTTCTTCATCGGTTTTTCCTCTTGTGTTGCCGCTAAAGCATATGAGGTTTTTGTAACCGGCCTGAGCTACCAGCGGAATCATTTCCGTATAATTTTTAATCAGCTGTTCATGAAATTTCTGATCATTGAAACCGTCCACCAGATTTAATTCGGCACCATTACACATAGTCGAAACAAGATTGTGTTTTTTTAGTACCGGCCAGTCTTTTGGCCCAACCAGATCAATACCGGTTATTCCAATTTTTTTAGCTTCTGAACAAAGCGTTTCAATATCAAAATCATTAAAGCACCAACGCGCTACCGAATGATTAATCCTTCCTTTCAGCATTGTATCTGATTTAGATTCTTCTTCAGGCTTAGCCAAAGCAAATAAATCCGCCGGAACTCCTAAGGTTACAGTCCCGGCAAGAATACCTTTTATAGCAGTCCTTCTGTTAAAAGTTGTACTCATTATTTTTTTACTTTAAAAATACTCAAATTTCATTTGCCAATTTGTTTTTATCCTTAAATAAAAGCGCAAAAAGAAGGAATACACCAAATGCGATTCCGGCTGGTATAATCCATACCATCACCCAGTTGACCGCTCCTTCGACAGTTTTATAATTGTCCGTAATCCAGCCTGCAACTGCAAATCCAATCAACATTCCGATGCCATAAGTAGCGAGCGTAATCAAACCCTGAGCGGCGCTTTTGTATTTTTCGCCTGCTTTTGAATTGGTATAAATTTGTCCTGATACAAAGAAAAAGTCGTAACAAATTCCGTGTAATGCGATTCCGGTAATCAGCATGAAACTCAAATCACCGCCATTTCCGTAAGCAAATAAAACGTAGCGGATAGCCCAGGCCAACATACCCACCAAAATAGTTTTCTTAAATCCAAAACGGGCAAAAAATACTGGAATAAATAACAAAAACAACGCTTCGGATATCTGTCCTATAGCCATTTTTCCTGTTGGATTTTCAACTTCGGCTGCTGTCAGGAAAGGATGTGCATTTTGATAATAAAAAGCTAACGGAATACAAATCAGAATGGATGAAATAAAGAATATCAGGAAATTTTTATCCTTTAAAAGCTTTAAGGCATCAAGACCAATAATATCTGCGATTCTAATTTTTCCTTCACTAACTTTTGGAGGGGTTTTTGGTAAAGTAAAACTCAATAAACCTAAAGCCAAAGCTGCAATCCCTGCTAAAAGAAATGTATTTTTAAGCAAACCATTAGAAACTGCTTCTGCTGAATCCCAATGAAAAAAGAAACTGATCGACAGTCCTGCCAAAATCCATCCAATTGTACCCCAAACCCTGATATTTGCAAATTCCTTTTCGGCATCTTTCATCTGATTAAATGCAACCGAATTTACTAAAGCCAATGTTGGCATATACAAAACCATATAACTCAAGACATAAGCATAAAACATACTAACATCTGTAGATTGATACATTTGATACATTAAAAAAGCACCTGCCAGATGTAAAATACCTAAGATTTTCTCCGCATTAAAATAACGATCTGCAATCAAACCTATGATAAAAGGAGCAATAATAGCTCCCCAGGATTGAGTAGAAAAAACGGCTGCTGTCTCTGCACCGGAAGCTTTTAGGTTGCTTCCTAAAAAAGTGCCAAGAGTAACAAACCATGCTCCCCAGATAAAAAATTCCAGGAACATCATTACAGATAATTTAATTCGGATAGTTGTATTCATATATAGTGGTTAATTTGGTTAGATAGGTTTTGAGCTAATATTATTTACAGCCGGTTGTAGTTTCCATAGTATTCCATTCTTTAATAGAAATATTGCGGTACCATACGTTGTTGCCGTGATCCTGCAAAGCAATTTTTCCTTTTTTGAATGTTCCGAAAGCCGGCCATGCTTTGAATTTACTTCCGGCAACCAGGGCTTTAAAATTATCATCCCAAAGTACCGTTTCAACAACAATAACGCCGTTTAAAACTAAGCTCAGTTTTCCGTTTTTGCAAACCACTTCTGCCGTATTCCATTCTCCAACTGGTTTAACTGGCTCCGATTTGCTTTGAATTAAATCGTATAAATCCCCGGCGCGGTGTTTTGTTATTTTTCCGTCAGGATGGCCATCATTGTCCAAAACCTGCATTTCTAAACCAGTTTCATACGTGTTTGGGTATTTTTGCGGATTTTCATTCACATAAAAAATAATTCCGCTATTCGCATTCGGAGCGACTTTCCATTCTAATTTTAAATGGAAGTTTTCATATTCGGCATCCGTGACTAAATCTCCGCCCTGTCCGTTTTTGGCAGCTTCAGGGTCAAAATGCAGTACACCATCTTCAACTTTCCATCCGGCACTTGCTGTTTTTTTACCATAGGTATGCCAGCCCGTTGTTGTTTTTCCGTCAAAAATAGGCTTGAATCCTTTTTGGGCGTGTAAGGTTTGTAATAAAGTGAATGCTAATACTGCTGTGATAATCTTTTTCATGGTTTTACTTTTTAATTCTTTACTATTTTTTAGAAGCTCAGGTTTTTCCAGCCTTCTCTATAATTGCGTTTTACAAATTGATTTACATCGTCTACATTGGTTACCTTCTTGGCATCATTATCCCAAAGTAATTTAACGGAACGGCCCGGATACACATCTTCACCTAAATACTCTTTGTGCAAGTCATATCCTCTTACGGCAAGATTAGCCATTAATAAAGCTTCTGTTAAAGGGCCTGCGATTTCAAATGGTGAACTCAGTTCTTTTTTACCATAACCGGCAATACATCCTTCAATCCATTGTTTTTGATGGCCATTTGCACCGTCTTTTACACGAGGATATTTTTCTTTTATTTTTAGATTTTCATTACGGCTTAAAGGCAGTAATCGTGGGTTCTCACTATAAGTGTCACAAAGCATTTTCCCTTTTTTTCCAATGAATAAAGTGCCGTTTCCGCCATCACCAAAGATTTCATTAGCCCCTAATTCCTCAGGGCGGTCAGGCTGGATACCACCATCCATCCAGTGAATTTTGATGTCGCCTTTCGTTTTATTCGTTTTTGGAAAAGTTAATGTCACATGACTTGAAGGAGGACAGCTTTCCGGAAAATAGCCTCTTCTGAACTCATCAACATAAACGGAGCCAACGCTGCATTGCACATCTTTGGCATATTTTAGATTTAATACAGAGAATGGTGCCTCCATCAAATGGCATCCCATATCTCCTAATGCACCGGTTCCGTAATCCCACCAACCACGCCAGTTGAACGGTACTAATTTGTCGACATAATTTTTATAGGGAGCAGTACCCAGCCATAAATCCCAGTCTAGTTCTTTGGGGATTTCGGTTTTTGCTGTTGACCATGGAATTCCCTGTGGCCATACAGGTCTGTCAGTCCAGGCGTAAACCGTGTGTACATCGCCAATTAAACCAGCTTCGTACCATTCCTTTAAAATCCGGGTACCATCATTAGATGATCCCTGATTTCCCATTTGTGTCACTACTTTATAGCGTTTTGCTGCCTCAGTCAGCATATGGGCTTCGTAGATATCATGCGTCAATGGTTTTTGTACATATACATGTTTGCCTAATTGCATGGCTGAAAAAGCCTGAATAGCATGATTGTGATCGGGTGTAGAAACAGATACTGCATCAAAATTTTTATGTTCCTTATCTAACATTTCACGCCAGTCTTTGTAAAATTTTGCTTTCGGATAAGCATTTACGCTGTCAGCAGCTCTTCTTGTATCAACATCGCATAAATAAGCGATATTGGCAATGCCGCTTCTTTCAAAAGACGCGATATCGGATCTTCCTTTTCCGCCAATACCAATACTGGCAATTGATAATTTGTCACTCGGAGCTACAAAGCCTCTGCCCATTACGTGTCTTGGAATAATCATAAATGCGGCAGTCGCCAGCACTCCTTTTTTTAGAAAATCCCTGCGTATAGTCGATTCTGGTTCTTTACTTTTATTGAAGTCCTGATCCATAGGTTTATTTATTTGTTCAATGATAGAATGTATATTGCAATTTTCTTTGCATCATCTTTTTTTAATGCAGTATGAGCCGACATAGGTATTGCACCCCAGACGCCTGAACCTCCTTTTGTGATTTTCTCCGTTAAATATTTGACATTTTTATCGTTCATTGGATATTTTTTGGCAATGTCTAAATAGGAGGGACCGACTACTTTTTTGTCTATTTTATGACAGGTAGCACAATCTTCTTTTTTTATTAAGGCTTCTCCTTCCGAAGGTTTGGCTTGCTTTATGACACTGTATTCTGCAGGAGCCGATTCATAATTCGAAAAAGAGTATAAAGCGCCCAAAACTATCATTGCAACTAAAATTTTAATTTTCATATGGTATTAATTAAACAAATTTATAATCCTAAATTTTTCCTGTTAAGCTGTGTATTGGTTTCTACCGCAGCAAAATCATCAAAAGCTTTCTCCGTCACTTTGATAATGTGTTTTTTTATAAATTCGGCTCCTTCACGGGCACCATCTTCCTGATTTTTTAAACAGCATTCCCATTCCATTACGGCCCATCCTTTGTAATCGTATTGTGCTAATTTGCTAAAAATGGTTTTAAAATCAATCTGACCATCGCCAGGTGAACGATAACGGCCTGCACGGTTCAGCCAGCTTTGGTAGCCTCCAAAGGTTCCTTGTTTTCCTGTTGGATTAAATTCGGCATCCTTAACATGGAAAGCTTTGATTCGTTCATGGTAAAAATCGATATATTGAATATAATCCAATTGCTGCAGGACAAAATGCGAAGGATCGTAGAGAATACAGGCTCGTTCGTGATTGTGTACAGCTTTGAGAAACATTTCGTAAGTCTCGCCATCAAATAAGTCTTCTCCAGGATGAATTTCGTAGCAAACATCTACACCATTTTTATCAAATTCATTCAATATTGGCAGCCAGCGGTTCGCCAGTTCTTTGAACCCATCTTCGATTAAACCAGGCGGACGTTGTGGCCAGGGATGAAAATATTGCCACAATAACGAACCGCTAAAAGTAGCATGCGCATTAAGTCCTAAATTTTGAGAAGCCTTTGCTGCGTAATGCAATTGCTGTACCGCCCATTCCTGCCTTGCTTTTGGATTTCCTCGTAATTTCTGTGGAGCAAATCCATCAAAAAAGTCATCATACGCAGGATGTACAGCGACCAGCTGACCTTGTAAATGTGTAGAAAGTTCAGATATTTTTAATCCGTACGAACCCACTATTCCGGTAAGTTCATCAGCATATGTTTTGCTTTCAGCGGCTTTTTGCAGATCAATAAACCGCGAATCTAAAGTAGGAATTTGTATTCCTTTAAAATCAAGGTTGGCTGCCCATTGGCAAATTCCTTCCAAAGAATTAAACGGAGCTTCATCCGATATAAATTGCGCTAAAAAAACCGCAGGTCCTTGCATTGTGGTCATTAGTAGTAATTTAAATTATAAATTCTGTCCATTTTTGAGTTGATTTTCCGGAGGCGATTACATTTTCTATAAAAGCCATTCCGCGTACACCATCTGCTGCTGTTGGAAAATCAAGCATGTTTTCTGTTGGTTCTTTGCCTTGTGATTTCGATTGTAAAGCCAGGGCAAAATTCTTGTATAAATTCCCGAAAGCTTCCAGGTATCCTTCCGGATGCCCGCTTGGAATTCGGGTATTAAAAGCGGCAATTGACGATAAATATCCGTTTCCGGTACGATACAATTGAGCGGGGGCGTCCTGCCATTTTACAATTAAAGTGTTCGGCTCCATTTGGTGCCATTCCAGGCCGCCTTTTTCTCCATAAACTTTGATTTTTAAGCTGTTTTCTTCACCGGCGGCAATTTGGCTGGCTACCAAAACTCCATTGGCGCCGTTATCAAATTTAAGGAGTACATTTCCATCGTCATCCAGTCTTCGGTTGGCAACTACAGTGTTGATGTCGGCACAAATCTGAGTTATTTTCAATCCTGAAATGTATTCTGCCAAGTGTGCTGCATGAGTTCCAATGTCTCCCATACAACCGCTGATTCCGCTTTTAGACGGATCTGTTCTCCATACAGCCTGTTTGTTTCCTGCATTTTCAAAGTCGGTGCTCAGCCAGCCTTGCGGATATTCAACCATTATTTTTCGAATGGCTCCAAAATCGTTTTCAGCTACCATTTTTCGGGCTTGTTTTACCATCGGATAACCGGCATAGGTATGCGTTAAACACAGATAAAGTCCTGTTTGTTTTACTTTTTGTTCCAATAATTTGGCTTCCGCTAAAGTCAGTGTCATCGGCTTGTCCAGAACAACGTGGAAACCATTTTCTAATGCCAGCATAGCAGGGGCAAAGTGGGCATGATTGGGTGTTACTATCGAAACAAAATCCATTCTTTCATCAGAAGGTAATTTTGCTTCGGTTTTAATCATTTGGTCATATGATTCATAACATTTATCCTGAGGCAAACCCAATTCTTTACCGGATTCAAGGGATACATCAGGATTAGAACTAAAAGCACCACAATGCAGTTCTATTAAACCATCCATGTTAGCTGCAATGCGATGAACTGCTCCAATAAAAGCATTTTTGCCACCGCCAATCATTCCCATTTTTAATTTTCTCATATTTAAATAATCCTAATCTAAATGTTTTTTTTCTTTAATTCTTTTACAGCGTAATCCACAGCTCTGGCAGTTAAGGCCATGTAGGTCAGGGAAGGATTTTGACAAGCACTTGATGGCATACATGAACCATCAGTAACAAAAACATTGTTTACTTCGTGCATCTGGTTCCATTTGTTCAGGACAGATTCTTTTGGGTCATTTCCCATTCGGGCTGTTCCCATTTCATGAATAGTCATTCCCGGATAACAGCCATTATCGTACGCTTTTACATTTTTGGCACCGGCAGCTTCAAGCATTTCTGCAGCGTCATACATCATATCCTCGCGCATTTTGGCTTCATTGTCTTTGTATTCACAGTCTATTGCCAATACAGGCTGTCCCCATTTGTCTTTTTTAGTATGGTCGATGTACACTTTGTTTTCATAATAAGGAAGCATTTCTCCAAAACCACCCAATCCCATAGTCCATGATTCTGCCGGTCTGGATAAAATTTCTTTGAAATCCCCGCCAAAGTCTAATTCGGCTACTTCTTTATGCCAATGGCCTCTGCTTGCTGCGCCCTGGTATCCAAAGCCTCGCAAGTAATCTCTTTTGTCACCATTAAAGTTCTGGTATCTCGGAATGTAAATACCGTTTGCTCTTCTTCCATAAGTGTATTTATCCTCAAAACCTTCAACAGTTCCTTCGGCACCACATCTAAAATGGTGGTCCATTAAATTGTGTCCAAGGTGCCCGCTGCCATTACCCAAACCATTCGGATGCGCTTCTGATGTTGAGTTCAGTAAAATAAAAGTGGAACCTAAAGTTGATCCATTAACGAAAACAATTTTGGCATAAAATTCCATGCTTTCATTAGTCTCGCTATCGATAACCATTACGCCTTTTGCTTTTTTAGTCTCTTTATCATAAATAATGTGATTGACAATCGAGTAGGGGCGAACCGTTAATTTTTTTGTAGCCATTGCTGCTGGTAAGGTAGAGGACTGCGTACTAAAATAAGCGCCAAAAGGACAGCCTCTGCTGCATAAGTTTCTATACTGGCAGCTGCCTCTTCCTAAGTGAGGGACAGTCAGGTTTGCTGAACGGCCAATGGTTAAAATCCGGGATTTGTTATAATGTTTTTCGATGCGTTCTTTTACGGATTTTTCAACACAGTTCATTTCCATAGGAGGTAAAAACTGACCATCAGGCAACAAAGGCCAGCCTTCATTCTGCCCGCTGATGCCTGCAAATTTTTCTACATAATCGTACCATGGTGCAATATCTTTATAGCGGATTGGCCAGTCATTTCCGTGGCCATCTTTTATATTATCTTCAAAATTCAGATCACTGAAACGATAACTTTGCCGTCCCCACATTAAAGATTTTCCGCCCACATGAAATCCTCTGTACCAATCAAAACGTTTGTCTTCGGTATAAGGACATTCTAAGTCGTTTACCCACCAGCTTTCATTAGCTTGCTGGTAGGGATAATCCCTGGTTTGTACCGGATGTGTTCTCTTTTGTTCCTGGGTTAATTGTCCGCAATAGGCTATTTCCCACGGCGCTTTCATTGCGGAATCATAGTCTTTAATGTGTTCTATGTTTTTACCGCGTTCTAACATCAGGACCTTTAGGCCTTTTTGCGTTAATTCTTTAGCAGCCCAACCGCCACTTATTCCTGAACCTATAACAATGGCGTCATAAGTATTTTGTTTCTTTAAGTCGGTATTGATATTCACGATGTCTTCTGATAAATTAGTAAAAATGAGTTAAGGCGCTTTTACTTATATTGCCCAGGCTTTCTGTCCGGGTTTATAGTCTACATTTCCATCATATTTCCCGGGTATAGGCAAATATTCTCTAGCCATTGTACAGCCAATTTCTGAAGAGAAGTATCCTAAAAGAGTTAAATCTCTGGCGATTAAAAAGAATGACGGTTCTCTGTTATTGTCTATCGTTTCTTGTTTTAGTTCATTCATGAGTTGGTTTTTCTCTGCGCTGCTAAGACTTAAGAATTCTTTATTGAATTTAGTTCTGCATTTTGCCAGCATATCTTCAAAACCTTTTTTAAAGATTTTTTGAAGATTTGATGGGTAACAGTCCTCTATAATCAATGGAATTAAAGTCCCAACGCCAGCTGCTTTTGCTCCGGGAGAGTTTGCAGTTGTGGGTAAAATAATTTCGGCAAATTCGGCAAAAATTTCTTCATCTGTAGCTAAAAACGAATAGGCATAATTCTGTTCGGGATTGTATACAGTAAAACTTTCAAATAAAACACCCATTGTTGTAGCAGAGATTGCTCCACCCATCAAATAAGCCATCTTTTTTAGTGCTTCTCTTCTTTCCATTCCAAAATATTAAAAATACGGTGTAAATATTAAAGATAATTTAATTATCAATACTTTACAATAATAATAAAAAAAGAGTTATATTTTTATTTTAAAACTTAATTAATTGTTTAAAATTAATAATCCTCATGTAATAAAACGTTTTAGTAATTATTTTTAAAAACATGTGACGTCAGTTAGGAATAAGTAAGAAAGAATGTAAAATTTTAAGAATGTTTTTTTAGAACAAATGACGTATGGTGGATTTTTTAGTCGTTTTATACTTGTTAAAAATAAAGTGATTTAATCTGATTCGTCATTTGTAATATTGGAAGGGAGGTTAGGTGGTATTGTAAATCCTTCGGTTTTATTGTTGAAAATTATGTATTCGCTATGCTGGATTGGGTGAAATTTATTTTTAAATTAAAGCGATCTTGTTTTTGATTTTATAATATTGGGTAAAATACAGGCAAAACATAAAATGAATAAAAGAATATCAAGAATAGAAAATGAAGTGGAGGACAGAAATTGTGGAAAAGGTTGCAGTAGAAAACCTTGAAGAGTTTTCTTCAGTAGAAGAACTTGGTCAGGAATTATTGCTCAAATATATGCTCTGCCGGAAACAATTTCTAAACTGAAGAAAGTTAAAAAAATATGTCTTTATGGAAGTAGGTTAAAGCGTATCCTGCCAGAAATTGGAGAGATGCATGCGCTTGAATACTTTAATCCTTATGCTTCATATGATTTGCATTGGTTTTCTTATGAAATAACAAATTGTAAAAATCTTAAAGATAGTAGGTGTTTAAAAAGACTTTTAGAAAACTTTCTGGCAACTTAAAACTGTCTTTGACCTATGACAACGGAACAGAGATGGCGCAACACAAAACTTTTACTAAAAACTGCAAAGTAAAAGTCTATTTTGTCCATCCCTATAGTCGTTGGAAAGACCAGTAAATGAGAATACAAATGGATTAATTAGAGACTATTTTCCCAAAGGAACTGACTTTAATCTAATACAAAAAAAACAGCTCAAAGAAGTACAAAATCAGCTTAATGAAAGAACTAGAAAAAACCTGGAATATGAATCAATAATAAATACAATTAGCAGATTATATATGAATCAAAATTTTATTTAATAATTTGCTAAATTCAAATCCCAGGTTATTGGCGTTATGCATTTTTCTAGAATTTATTTTACGATAACTTTTTTAGTAATAAGTTTTGCATTCTCTTTTTCGATTACAATAAAATAGATCGCTGGAGAGAGATTACTACAATCCACTGCCAAAGTACAATTACCTATTGCAAATTTTTGAGAAGCTATGTCTTTAACCGCAGCCCCACTAGAATCAACTAATCGGACAGTTATATTTTGTTCTTTTTCATTGTAAAACTCTAAATTTGTATTGCCATCAATAGTTGGGTTAGGAAATACGATTATTTCAGTTTCGTCCGATTCAATTTGCGTTACAAATTCTTTTGATGTTGCCATACGATTGGTAGTAGCTGCAAATGCAATATAACCATTACAATGCATCATTTGGCTGCTTCCGCCACCACCACAAGTGTTGTTGGAATAAAATGCTGTATTAACCGTTTGATTTTCGGCTTGTAAAACCGCACTATCCACTTGCAAATAATCTACTTCTACATCTCTATTTGCAATATCATTTACAACTTCTAGACGTACAGCACCTGTAGTTGTTGACGACGTGCTATAATTTGCAAAAGCCGTAGTGAGGTTGTATGTATCAATTACATTTCCGTTGATTCGCAATTGTAATTGAGCACCAGTAGCAGTACCACGAGCTCTAGTTACAAAATTACGAGTTGTCACAGTAGTGCCACAACCACCAAATGGAGCTGGTGCAGGACAACAAGAAAGCGATGGGCGACCGCTTAAATAAGATTTTAACCATGTCATTGCTGGGCGATCTGCAAAATTTCCATAAACTAATCCAGAATCAGTTCCGCCAGCACCAGAGGCACCATTACCATTGATCCAAGTTTTGCCTTGAATATAGCCCCATAATGTAATACCGGCTACTCTTGGATGTTCCCAGGCTACTGGAATTAGACTAGCGTAAACATCTCTTTGTTTGGTCTCGTTAGGATTAGCTGGTTGGTCAAACTCAGTAATATGAATTGGAACACCAGTTTTTGCCCAGATTTCATCGATACATGCTTTAAAATTTGCAGCAGTTAAATTTTCAATACCATGTGCCTGTAAACCTACACCATCAATCAGATTTTTTGTTCCATTTGTAAGGTTTGGAGCATTTTTTACAGCATTTACCATCGCAATATAAGGTGCTCGACAGTTGTTCCAGTTCATTTCTACATTGTATTCATTAATCAATAACGTAGCATTTGGAAAATTTTTTCTAGCCAATTGAAAGCACCAAATTACCCAACCATATTGATTATTGATGTCACCTGCATTGGCTGGTTCTGCTCGATAACCTGCAGTAAGAGCAGCCTTATAATTAGCTGTCATTGGGGTATTTACTGGCTCATTTAATACATCAATCATTTTTAGACCGCCCAAAGGGTTGTAATGGTCAGCTGTGGCTTTTATGAAGGCTTGTACCGAAGCTTGTATCGTTGCTGTACTAGCACTTGCAACCCAACCTGGTGTTTGAGCACCCCAAACTAAAGTATGAAACTTGAATAGTCCGCCGCTGTTTTTGGCTTGATTGTAAGATACATCCGAACCAGACCAATTGTAAACGCCTTTTGTGCCTTCAATTGAGCCCCATTTTGAAGCATTTTCACTGGTAGTCTGATTCCAAAATGTATTGTAATTACTTGGAACACTGCTTTGAATGATATTTCCAAAGTATTTTCCTTTACATTTTGCCAATTGAGCTTGCGCATTATTGCCCAATACTATACCTACTATCACTAACAATAACCACTGAATTCTAATTAAAATTCTATTGTTTTTCATAATTATGTCTTTTTATGTTTTTTATTAAAATTGTGTGTAATCTTTATTTCTTAAAAGTTTTGCATTAATCCTAAATCGTAAGGAATTTTGATATAACTACCAAAATTTCCATTTACCACACCTTGTATAAGGACTTCACAACGATCAATATTGTTTATTTCCATTAATTGATTGTTTCCTGAACGCAATATTTCACCATGTGAAATCTGATCAGTCCAATGCTCACTCCGTTCTGTTAAGTTTGCTTTTGTAGCCCATGTTTCGGAAACTTTAGTCCATGTTCCGTTAAGCGTAGTAGCCGACCAAAGCTCGAAGTATCTTGCAGCATCTTCGACCATCATATAAAATTTACCATCTGCTTTGTTTTTATATACATGAGGGGCTTCAAAAGTATTTGTTGCAGCAATTGTTGGCGCTTCCCAACCATTTGGAAAATTAGCGATCGTAGTTCTACGTCTTTTAATATTATTCGAACCATCTTGTGCAGAATAAAAACAATATACATGGCTATTGTCAGCAATGCACCAAAAGTCGATACCGTCACTAAACCCCATTGTTTTACCTGCTGCCCAACCTCCGTAATTGGATACACTAGTATTGGTAGAATATGTGGCGCCTAAACCCGATTGATATATTAAATACCATTTTCCTTTTACAGGAAAGTTGAATACTTGCGGAGCACAAAAATATCCCCCACCATTTAACGAATTCATAAACCTGCGGGGATCGGCTTTCATATTGAATAATGAGACTGTGTTTACATAACCCATCTTCCAATTCTTTCCATCTGTACCGGTATAAAACACATGCCATTTGCCACCGTCGTAAACAAGTGTTGGATCTTTTACGGCAACAGATTCAAAAGAACCCGCTGCACCTTGTTCAAAAATTTTGCCTGTAACACTCCATTTTGGACTTAAAATTACACTGACTTTTGCGTTTTTTTCAGTTTTACCGATGACCTCTGCTGAGGAAATGACTTCATCAGGTTTACTACAACTACATGCCATAATCACAAAGGAAGTTATAGCAAATTTTAATAAATTGTTTTTTTGATTTTTCATAATATTTTTAGGAATTAACTTACCAAATGTAATGAATAAAATTATTTAAAACGCAAATAATTTATATAAAAATTAAACTATTGTTTTGTAAACAAGCTTTTTATGTAAAAATCATAAAAAAAAATAATAAAATATTGAAATAAAAGTATTTGTAAATTTTGACAAAATCATCAAAAAAAACACCCAATTACGTATCCAATTATACTTCAGTTTAAAGGAACTCAAACGCTCTTAAAGCCAGATTTTACGAAAGGTTACAATGTAAAATTATCTCGAAGCTAAGAAGCAAAAATGAGATCAAAGACATCAATACGTTTTAAATTACCAAAGGAGAAACCGATATCATTTATGTTTGGAATGGTAGTTGGCAAATTGCAACCTACAATGAGAACTAAAGCATTTTCATGATTTTAACATACAAGTTAAGAAACATTTACAGGATTCGAACCAGAAAACTCAACAATCATAAGGGTTTGTTAGTCACTCTAAAATATCGAATCTTTTGTCGGACCAGAAAAAAAGCCTGCAAAATATACACTTTGCAGGCTTTCATTTTTTTAAAGTGACCATGGAGGGATTTGAACCCTCACGCCCTTGCGAGCACCACCCCCTCAAGATGGCGAGTCTACCGTTTCTCCACATGGCCGAAAAAGAAAAAAGGTCAAGTAACTTAATACTCGACCTTTTGTGACCCGACTGGGGCTCGAACCCAGGACCCCATCATTAAAAGTGATGTGCTCTACCGACTGAGCTATCGAGTCATTGCTTCAAGAAACTTAATTTGTTAATCACAAAATTTGTGACCCGACTGGGGCTCGAACCCAGGACCCCATCATTAAAAGTGATGTGCTCTACCGACTGAGCTATCGAGTCATTATGTTTCTTGAACGCGGGTGCAAATATAAGGAGTTTATTTTATTATTTCCAAGCAAAATTATTATAAATTTGTCTTTTTTTAACCAAATCTCACAATGCCTTAGTTTATAAGGTTTTATTAAAATGAAAAAAATCATATTATTAGGTTATATGGGTTGCGGAAAGTCTACAATTGCCCAAATTTTATCAAAAACTATCAATATTCCGTTTCTGGATTTAGATAATTGCATCGAAAAAAAAGCAAATTTGTCTATAAAAGAGATTTTCGTGCAGCATGGAGAAATCTATTTTAGAAAATTAGAGCATGAAATGTTTGTAGAATTACTTCAATCTTCAGAAAACAGCATAATTGGTTTGGGTGGCGGAACACCATGTTATGCTAATAATCATGAATTATTAAAAAGAGATGATGTTACCTCAATTTATTTAAAAGCTTCAATAGATACTTTATATAATAGGCTAGTGTATAATAAAAGCAAGCGTCCGCTCATTGCGAATATGGATGAGGAGGAAATGAGAGAGTTTATCGCGAAACATTTGTTCGACAGAAGCTTTTATTACAACCACGCGCAACATAAAGTTTCTGTCGATGATAAAACCGTTGAAGAAACAGTTCAGGATATTCTGGAGATATTAACTTAAAGAAGCGTAATTGCCTCCGTTTTCATCAAAAACAACTTTTACGTGTTCTAATAAAGATGTAGAGAGCGAAATTCCTTTGAAATCTGCTTTTACAGGGTATTTTTTGTGATTTCGGTCAACAAGTACTGCTGTTTTAAATTTTTTCAATGGAACGTCGAGAAAATGGCGAACAGCGTAGATTAGTGTAGTTCCGGAATTTAAGACATCATCAACCAATACCAGGCCTTTGTTTTCGTATTCAGATATAGCCAAAGAAGTCTGAATTGGTAATTGTGGATTCTGTTTATCTATGACAACTTCACACAAAGAAATTTTAAGGGTAGAGATACTGCTTAATGCTAAAGCAATTTTTTCGGCAAAAATACATCCGTTAGTAGCAATTCCTGCTATTACAACTTCGTCTTCATCAACAAAAGTCTCATAAATCTGATAGGCGATACGTTTTATTTTATGTTCAATTTCCTGATTTGTTAAGATGATATTTTGGCTCATGATTTATTTTTTTGCTAATGTACAAATTTAAAAATTCCAATATAAAAATTCCAAATTCCAATTTTATAAAGGAATTTCAAATCTTCAAATTACAAATTCCAATGTTAAGGTAGATAATTTTATAGTTGTAATTTTGGAATTTGAGATTTAAAAATCGGAATTTAATTTTCTTCCTCATCATCAAAAATTTCATTACCATACTCGTCAATATCCCTTCGGTCTTTTTTAGTTGGTCGCCCGGTACCGCTTTTACGGTAATGTTCTTTGGATAGTTTTAATAATTCTAAATGGGCATATGCTTCCGGAGGTGTCTCATTTTTACGATATATGTCAACGAGTTTTGCTCCGACACGACTTTCGGGGATATCCAGTACAGTTATAATTTGTGTAATCTGATCTTTTCTAAACGTAATTCGGTCTGCAGGAAAAACTTCTTTAGATGGCTTAGCTACCTGACCATTTACTGTGATATGGTTCTTTTTACAGGCCTCAGTAACCATATTTCGTGTCTTGTAATATCGCACGCACCAGAGGTATTTATCTATTCTCATAATTTTTCTAAAATCGGAGTTAAATTCTTTACAAAAATAAATCAATATTGTATCTTGCGCACCTAAAAAATTAACAATAATGAATAAATTTAAATATTTTTTTATTTTACTGATAGCGCTCTTTGCTTTGGTTTCTTGTAATAAAAATAATAATGATGATGATTTTCAAGTTGAGCCATTAAGAGATTTTGCTACTCAATATGCAACTGATAAAGCAACTATAGAGGGATATTTGAATACACATTATATAATTGTTAGTGAAAGTCCCGGTAACGTGGAAGATATGGATGTGGTTATTGACTCTATTGAAGATCCATTGACGCAAGTCCCAATTATGTCTTATAAAGCTAATGTAGGAACTGCTGTTTATCCTCAATTAAAATCTAAAAATGTTGATTTGCATGGAATAACTTATCAATATTATTATTTAGTGCTAAGAGAAGGATCAGGTGAGTCACCGATGAATACTGACGGTGTGTTGGCTTCTTACAGCGGTAGTTATTTAAAGGATGTGGCTAAAACTGATAAGAATTCTGCGTATATTAAGGCTACTTTTTTCGAACAACTTGTGTATCCACAATCTTTTACAGATTTGACTGGGGTTGTGTTAGGATGGTCAGAGATTTTTCCTGAATTTAAGACTGGGATTGCCGTTGGAAAAGACGATGGAAATATTAGTTATAAGGATTTTGGTGCAGGTGTAATGTTTATACCTTCAGGGTTAGGGTATTACAATACAGGAAAAGGCTCTATTCCTTCTTATTCTCCTTTGGTCTTTAGTTTTAAATTGTATAAACTGCAAAGATTGGATCATGATGGTGATGGAGTATTGGATGTTGATGAAGATATAAATGGAGATGGATATGTTCGTGATTATCGTAATACAACTTTGTATCCTAATGCTCCGGTAAATCCAGATGATACTGATAAAGATGGTGTTGCAGATTTCATAGATATTGATGATGATGGAGATGGATACACGACTCTTTTAGAAATTACAAAGCCTACTGGAGAGGTTGGGGGGGCTTTTGGTCCAAGTAAATATTTTCCATTTGAGGCTTTTGCTGTAGAAGATGATCCGACAACACCCAATATAAATGAAGCATTGAATAGTGAGCCAAGAGGGATTCCTTCATTTTTGAAAACTATAACAGAAAATGGTGTAACAAGGAACGAATATGATTATACTACACCAGGCAGAAAAAAGATTCATCTTGATAAAGATCATAATACGACTAAAGTTACTACGATAACAGCAAAAAAATAAAAAGATTAAGATTTAAAAATAAAAAACCTCGAAATGTAAATTTCGAGGTTTTTTTATGATTAAAAAAATTGAAATTATTTTCTTTTGATTACTCTTTCTACAGCTTCAACAATCGCCTGATTGTTTAGTTTGTATTTCTCCATTAATTGCTCCGGAGTTCCAGACTCACCAAAACTGTCTTTAACAGCAACAAATTCCTGAGGAGTTGGATTGTTTAAAGCTAATACACCAGCAATGCTTTCTCCAAGACCACCAAGGTAATTGTGTTCTTCAGCTGTTACGATGCATTTGGTTTTAGCTACAGATTTTAAAATGGCTTCTTCATCAAGAGGTTTGATAGTATGTATGTTGATTACTTCGGCAGAAATTCCTTTTGCTTCAAGAGCCTCGGCAGCAATAAGAGCTTCCCAAACCAAGTGTCCTGTTGCAACGATTGTTACATCAGTTCCTTCGTTTAACAGGATTGCTTTTCCAATTACAAATGGTTCGTCAGCAGGAGTGAAGTTAGGTACAACCGGACGTCCGAAACGTAAATATGCAGGTCCGTGGTGATCAGCAAGAGCTAAAGTAGCAGCTTTTGTCTGATTGTAATCGCAAGTATTGATTACAGTCATACCTGGCAACATTTTCATTAATCCGATATCTTCTAAGATTTGGTGTGTAGCTCCATCTTCTCCTAAAGTTAAACCAGCGTGAGAAGCACAAATTTTTACATTTTTATCAGAGTAAGCAACAGACTGGCGAATTTGATCGTAAACTCTTCCTGTAGAAAAGTTGGCGAAAGTTCCTGTAAATGGAATTTTTCCCCCAATTGTTAAACCAGCAGCGATTCCGATCATGTTAGCTTCTGCAATACCAATCTGGAAAAAACGCTCCGGGTGGTTTTTCTTGAACTCATCAAATTTTAATGATCCGATCAAGTCAGCACATAATGCCACTACTTTTTCGTTTTTCTGTCCTAATTCAGTTATTCCCGCACCAAAACCTGAACGGGTATCTTTACTTCCTGTATTTGTATATTTTTTCATTTTTGTTTTTTTGCTGTACGCATTAGGCATTAGGCGATAAACTAAGGTTTGCCGCTTAAGGCATAAAGCTTTATTTAATAATCTGAATTGCCTCCAGTGTTATAATTTTGTTCTAAAGCAGTTGCAAGCTGTGCATCATTAGGTGCTTTACCGTGCCATGCATGACTGTACATCATATAATCTACACCATTACCCATTTCGGTATGAAGTAATACGCAAACCGGTTTTCCTTTTCCTGTTCTTGCTTTTGCTTCGTTCATTCCGCCAATGATGGCTTCGATATCGTTTCCTTTGGTAATTTCAATAACTTCCCAGTCAAAAGCTTCAAATTTAGCACGCAGGCTTCCCATTGCTAAAACTTCGTCAGTTGTTCCGTCGATTTGTTTTCCGTTAAGGTCAACAGTTGCGATAAGGTTGTCTACTTTTTTTGCAGAAGCATACATGATGGCTTCCCAGTTTTGACCTTCCTGTAATTCACCATCTCCGTGTAAAGTATAAATCAAATGATTGTCACCATTTAATTTTTTAGCCTGTGCAGCACCAAGAGCGACAGACAAACCTTGTCCTAATGATCCGGAAGCCATACGAACTCCAGGTAGTCCTTCGTGAGTTGTAGGGTGTCCTTGTAAACGAGAGTTTAATAATCTGAAAGTAGCAAGCTCTGAAATAGGGAAATAACCGCTTCTTGCTAAAACGCTATAAAATACAGGTGAAATATGACCATTTGAAAGGAAGAAAAGATCTTCTCCGATTCCATCCATATCAAAACCTTCTTTACGTTCCATAATGTTTTGGTAAAGTGCTACCAAAAATTCAGTGCAACCTAATGAACCACCTGGGTGACCTGAGTTGACAGCATGTACCATTCTAAGAATATCTCTTCTTACCTGGATCGTTAAATCGCTTAATTGTTGTGTGTTAGGCTTCATTTTATATGTAAAAGTTAAACTGGTGCAAAAGTAATTTTTATTTTGCGGGCTGACAAATGATTTTCTGCTTTAGTTTGCTGCAATTGTGAAATTCCGGTGCTTTTTTTATTAATCTTAAAAAAATAACTGAAATGATTTTAATTTTCGAAAAGAGATGTTTCTGTTTTGTTGTTTTTTGATGAAAATTAAAAATAAAAAAAAGCCCCAATGGGACTTTGATTTGAAGTGCGTTTGTGTTTTTATTCTGTATCACCTTCGCTGTAATAATTGTTCTCTTCGTCTTCAGAACCAATTTCTTCCTGTTTATCATCAAGTTCTGAGCCCGGAATATCTAAGTCGTTCCCGAGTTTGTCACTGTTTTGTTTCCACTCGTGATTGTCATTGGTGATTATTCTTTTACCTGAAATGTCTTGTGGGTCAATATCTTCTAATCTTTCTTCTTGATTATAGATGTCTTCGTTTGCATCATAATTCATATTTTCAAGGTTTCTTTCGATTTGGTCATCTTTGATTTGATCTAATTTTTCATCTGCGTTTATCATGACTCTAAAATTTTTAGTTGAATATTAAAATTACAAAAGGAATTGCTGAAACTGTTATACTTTAATAATCTGATTGTTGCAGTTTTTACATTCCTTTCTCAATAAACTTTCCTGAGGGTCGTTTGCGTTAGGGATAGCAGCGACATCCTTTTGCGACAACGAAAATTTGTTGATTAAAAACTAAAATAGCTGGAGCAAAAGATATAGCGGATAGCCCGACCCTTGGGGAACGCCCAAATAAAAAATAAAATTTCAATTGGAGAAAATTCAAATTCCAAGTTTGTAAAATTATTATCTAATTTTCTAATTGTCCAATTGACTAATTCCCCAAATTCCAGGTTTGTTAATCATTATCTAATTTTCTAATTGTCAAATTATCTAATTCTCGAAATTAACCTATCTTTGCACCCTGAAAAAAGAAACAGATGAAGTTTGATTTATTACAAAAAGATCCGCAATCGAAAGCGAGAGCAGGAAGTATTACTACAGATCATGGTGTAATTGAAACGCCTATTTTTATGCCTGTCGGAACGGTGGCTTCGGTAAAAGGCGTGCATCAGCGTGAACTTAAAGACGATATTAATCCAGATATAATCCTTGGAAATACCTATCATTTATACCTGCGTCCGCAAACAGAAATTCTTGAAAAAGCAGGTGGATTGCATAAATTCATGAATTGGGATCGTAATATTTTGACAGATTCTGGAGGATATCAGGTATATTCTCTTTCTTCAAATAGAAAAATTAAGGAAGAAGGAGTGAAGTTCAAGTCACATATTGACGGTTCATACCACTTTTTTACACCCGAAAATGTAATGGAAATTCAGCGTACCATTGGAGCCGATATTATTATGGCTTTTGATGAATGTACGCCTTATCCTTGCGATTACAGATATGCACAGCGTTCGATGCATATGACACATAGATGGTTGGATCGTTGTATTAATCATCTGGAAAAAGTGCCTTATAAATATGGTTACGAGCAAACGTTTTTTCCGATTGTTCAGGGAAGTACTTATAAAGATTTGCGTCGCCAGTCGGCTGAATATATTGCGAATTCCGGACAGCAGGGAAATGCTATTGGTGGATTATCTGTAGGGGAGCCTGCTGAGGAAATGTATGCGATGACTGAAGTGGTCTGCGAAATTTTTCCGGAAGATAAACCCCGCTATTTAATGGGGGTTGGAACTCCTATTAATATATTAGAAAATATTGCGTTAGGAATTGATATGTTTGACTGTGTAATGCCAACACGTAACGCAAGAAACGGAATGTTGTTTACAGCAAACGGAACAATCAACATCAAAAACAAAAAATGGGAAGCTGATTTTTCGCCAATTGACGAAATGGGACATACTTTTGTAGATACAGAATATTCTAAAGCGTATTTGCGACACCTGTTTGCTGCTAATGAATATTTGGGAAAGCAAATTGCTACGATCCATAATCTTGGTTTTTATATGTGGCTGGTTCGTGAAGCCAGAAAACATATCTTAGCAGGCGATTTCAGACCATGGAAAGAAATGATGGTTAAAAATATGAGTCAAAGACTTTAAGAAAAAGTTTCAAGTTTTTTTAGTTTCAAGTTTCAGGCTCTGTAAGTAACGTGAAACTTGAAACCTGAAACAAAAAAACAAAAAATCTATGTTAACAATAATAGATAAGTATATTTTAAAAAGATATTTAGCCACTTTTTCAGTGATGATTCTTTTATTTATTCCAATCGGAATTGTAATTGATGTTTCTGAAAAGGTGAATAAAATGCTGGAAAACAAGATTCCGTTTACGCAAATCGCCATTTACTATTACAACTTTACGGTTTATTTTGCGAATTCGCTGTTCCCTATATTTTTATTTTTATCAGTAATCTGGTTTACTTCTAAGCTTGCAAATAATACCGAGATTATTGCCATTTTAAGTTCAGGGATTTCATTTACCCGATTTTTAAGGCCTTACATTATTGGTGCTTCTATCGTTTCGGTTTTTGTACTTTTAATGGGGTTTTTTATAGTCCCTGCTGCCAGTGAAGGTTTTAATAATTTTAGGTATACTTACTTAAAGGGAAATGGTAAACAGTTGATGCGTGGTGAAAACACTAATGTTTACAGACAGATTAATGATAACGATTTTATTTTTGTAAATAGTTTTAATGAAGAAACTAAAACGGCTTTTAATTTTTCGCTGGAACATTTTGAAAAAGATAAACTTACTTATAAAATTACTGCCAGCCGAATTACCTGGGATCCTAAAAAGAAGACTTATGTTTTGTATGATTATACCAAAAGAACGGTCGGAGAACTCAACGATGTAATCGAGAAAAATCCTGAAAAACCTGTAAAATTTAAGTTTGAGCTGGCTGATTTAACACCGGTTGTCTATATCGCAGAAACGCTTTCTCTTGGCGATTTAATTGATTTTATTGATAAGGAACGCAAAAGAGGTTCGGCAAATATAAATACTTATTTGGTCGTATTATATAAGAAATACAGTGTGCCTGTTTCTGCTTTTATTTTAACTATTATAGCAGTGGCGGTATCGTCTATGAAGCGTCGTGGCGGAATGGGAATTAATCTGGCCATAGGAATTGCAATTGCTTTTTCATTCGTATTTTTTGATAAAATCTTTGGTACTCTTGCCGAAAAATCAACTTTCTCACCTTTTTTAGCTGTGTGGTTTCCGAATATTGTTTTCGGGGCTCTGGCAATTTACTTACTACGCAATGCGAAACGATAATTTAAAAAGCTATTTAAATCTTCATTTAATAGTTTTTATATGGGGATTTACGGCTATTCTTGGGGCTTTGATTACTATTGATGCCGATAATCTGGTTTGGTACAGAATGTTGTTGGCTTTAATTTTTTTAGGTGCTTTTATTATTTATAAAAAACAATCTTTTCACGTTCCGGTAAAGGAACTTTTTAAGTTGGTTTTTGTAGGCTTGTTAATTGCGCTGCATTGGATATTCTTTTTTAAAGCTATTCACGTTTCAAACGTTTCGATTACGCTTTCCATATTTTCATTAGGTGCTTTTTTTGCTTCATTGTTAGAGCCGCTTTTCTACGGAAGAAAAATATTGTGGTACGAAGTTTTTTTCGGACTAATCATTATAGCAGGATTAGCTTTGATACTACAGGTAGAAATAAGATATCTTACAGGGGTTTATTATGCATTGGCATCTATCATATTAGGAGTTGTATTTACTTTACTAAATGGTAAATTAATCTCAGATCATGAGCCTTCGCTTATAACATTTTATGAATTTGGTGCTGGCGTTTTCTTTATCTCTCTTTATTTTTTAATACAGGGAAAATTTAGCGTAGATTTTTTTACGATCTCATTAAATAATTGGGCTTTATTGCTCATTTTAGCTTCGGTTTGTACGGCTTATGCGTTTACAGCTTCTGTAAAAGTAATGCAGCGCTTAACACCTTATACCGTTATGTTAACTACTAATTTAGAGCCTGTTTACGGAATTATACTGGCTTATTTTATACTTGGCGGAAAAGAAAAGATGAGTGCTGAATTTTATATTGGAGCGCTGATCATTGTAATTACGGTTATTTTAAATGGTGTTTTCAAACATTCTCAAAACAAGAAAAAAAAGTAATCTTTTACTTATTTATAAATTACGTAATAATACTTTAGTGTGAATTATTTACACCAATGATATAATATTTTTATATTTGCGGTTCGATTTAAAAACAAAATTCAAAAATCCATGGAATATTTAGATTTTGAGCTTCCAATCAAAGAACTTGAAGAACAGCTGGAAAAGTGTGTTATAATTGGAAAAGAATCTGATGTTGATGTAACACCTACCTGTAAGGAAATCAACAAAAAATTAGAGCAAACTAAAAAAGAAATATATAAAAATCTTACCGCCTGGCAGCGTGTACAATTGTCAAGGCATCCAAACAGACCTTATACTTTAGATTATATCAGAGCAATCTGCGGAGATACATTCTTAGAACTTCACGGAGATCGTGGATTTAAAGATGATAAAGCAATGGTTGGCGGATTAGGAAAAATAAACGGTCAGTCGTTTATGATTGTGGGCCAGCAAAAAGGTTTTAATACAAAAACACGTCAGTACCGTAATTTTGGTATGGCAAATCCCGAGGGATATCGTAAAGCTTTGCGTTTGATGAAAATGGCAGAGAAATTTGGAATCCCGGTTTTAACTTTGGTTGACACCCCGGGTGCATATCCTGGGCTTGAAGCAGAAGAAAGAGGACAGGGAGAAGCTATTGCCAGAAATATTTTTGAAATGGTTCGTTTGAAAGTGCCAATTATTACTATTATTGTTGGAGAAGGTGCTTCCGGAGGAGCTTTAGGAATAGGTGTTGGAGACAGGGTTTATATGTTAGAGAATACCTGGTATTCTGTTATTTCTCCTGAATCGTGTTCTTCTATTTTATGGAAAAGCTGGGAGTATAAAGAGCGTGCGGCAGAAGCTTTAAAGTTAACTTCATCTGATATGAAAAAGCAAAAATTAGTGGATGATGTTATTCCGGAACCACTTGGTGGGGCACATTATGACAGGGAAACTACTTTTAAAACTGTAGCAGAATATATTACCAAAGGATATAATGAACTGAAAGATTTATCAACAGCCGATTTAATTGCCCAGAGAATGGACAAATACAGTAATATGGGCGAGTATAAAGAATAAATTCATATTAAATGATATTAAATCCGAAGCCTTACAGTTTCGGATTTTTTTTTGGTTATGAACAAAAAAGACTTACTTATAAACAAATATTACTTATAACTAGATAGTAATGTTTTTTTAAATTTCGCTAATTTCGCTAAATGGAAAATTTCAAAAATATAAACCCTGTAAAGGTAGATAAAACCACCATAATTAATTTAGAAAAAGGAAAACTACCACCACAAGCGCTTGATTTAGAGGAGGCTGTCCTTGGCGCAATGATGATTGATAAAAAGGGGGTAGATGATGTAATTGATATTTTACAGCCTGATGCATTTTATAAAGATGCTCATAAATATATTTTTGAAGCTATTATTCAGCTTTTTACAGAAACGCAGCCTATTGACTTGCTTACCGTTTCCAGCCAGTTAAAAAAGAATGGAAAATTAGAGTTAGCCGGAGGCGACTTTTATTTGATTCAGCTGACTCAAAAAATTGCTTCTTCTGCACATATCGAATTTCACTCCCGAATCATTCTTCAGAAGTTTATCCAACGAAGTTTAATTAGAATTTCATCTGAAATTATTGAAGCATCGTATGATGAAACTACAGACGTTTTTGATTTATTAGACCAGGCCGAATCGAAACTATATGAAGTAACTCAGGGAAATATCAAACGTAGTTCTGAAACAGCACAGAGTTTAGTTTTACAAGCTAAAAAGAAAATTGAAGAGATTTCTAAAAAAGAGGGATTGAGTGGTGTTGAAACTGGTTTTACGAATTTAGATAAGCTAACTTCAGGATGGCAGCCTAGTGATTTAATTATCATTGCGGCCAGACCAGCAATGGGAAAAACAGCATTTGTACTTTCTATGGCCAGAAATATTGCTATACAATACGGACACGGGGTAGCTTTGTTCTCTTTGGAGATGGCATCAGTTCAGTTGATTACCAGGTTGATTTCATCTGAAACAGGATTGTCATCAGAGAAATTACGTACTGGAAAACTGGAACCTCATGAGTGGACCATGTTGAGTACCAAAGTAAAAGACTTAGAAAAAGCGCCTTTGTTTATTGATGATACCCCATCGCTCTCTATTTTTGATTTAAGAGCAAAATGCCGTCGTTTAGCTTCGCAACACGGTATTAAAATCATTATTATTGATTATTTGCAGTTGATGACTGCTGGAGGAAATAATAAAGGAGGAGGAAATCGTGAGCAGGAAATTTCGACAATTTCCCGAAACTTAAAAGCATTAGCAAAGGAACTTAATGTGCCTGTAATTGCACTTTCTCAGCTATCTCGTGCTGTAGAAACCCGTGGATCCAGTAAACGACCACTGTTATCAGATCTTCGTGAATCTGGAGCTATTGAGCAGGATGCCGATATCGTTTCGTTTTTATATCGACCAGAATATTACAAAATTGATGAATGGGATGATGATGAGGCATCGCCAACAGCTGGCCAGGCAGAAATTATGATCGCTAAGCACCGTAATGGAGGTATTGAAAACATTCGATTAAAATTTTTAGGACATCTTGGTAAATTTGATAACCTGGATGATTTTTCAGGAAGTTACGATGATCTGCCATCAAAAATGAATCATGATGATAATCAGTATATCACTAAAAATCTGCCGTCTGCAAATGAAGCTTTCGGAAGTAATCTGAATGAAGATGATGATGATAGCGATGTGCCGTTTTAAAAGTTAATTCAGATTTATTATAAAAAGAAAGGGAAAAATCATTTGATTTTTCCCTTTCTTAATTTAAACTAATTTATAAAACCTTTTTTGAATTATTTTTTCAGAATCAATTTGTGTGTAATTGTTTTGTTTCCTTGCTTTTCGTTAACAAAATACACACCATCAGCAAGACTTTCAATATTAAAAGTATTAATTACTTCAGATGAAACTTTTTCAGTTTTTACTGTTTGTCCTAATTGATTGACAATATTTAAATCAGCATCATAATCAGATTCAATATTTAATATTCCCTTGCTTGGATTCGGATATATTACAAATTTAGATTTTGCTTCAAAATCAGGATTATCTAATGTAGTTACATTTACACATGTTGATATTACACTACATAATCCAACGGTTACCACAACTGCATAAGAACCAACAGCTGTTGGAGTAAATGATTGCCCGTTTTCACCTATTAATATAGTAGCAGGACATTGAATCCATTGGTATATTGCACCTGACTGATTGGCAGTTATAGTTGCTCCAACAAGTGTAGTTGTTGAATCTAAAGCTGCCGGTTGTGTAATAGTAAAGTTACGGGTAGTTGTACATGCATTAGCATCTGTTATTGTTACGGTATAGTTTCCTGGGGCAAGTCCGGTTGCCGTAGCAGCTGTTCCTCCTGAAGGAGCCCAAGAATAGGTATATGTACCAGTACCCCCTGAAGCAACTACAGAAGCAGTTCCGTTCGATCCCCCATTGCATGACACATTGGTTTGTGAAGTAGTTGCAGTAATAGCTGTGGGCTGTGTAATGGTAAAGTTGCGTGTTGCCGTACATGCATTAGCATCTGTTATAGTTACGGTATAGTTTCCTGGAGCAAGTCCGGTTGCCGTAGCAGCTGTTCCTCCTGAAGGTGACCAGGAATAAGTATATGTACCAGCACCACCTGAAGCGGTTACAGAAGCAGTTCCGTTAGTTCCTCCATTGCATGACACATTGGTTTGTGAAGTAGTTGCTGTAATAGCTGTAGGCTGTGTTATGGTAAAGTTGCGTGTTGCAGTACATGCATTAGCATCTGTTATTGTTACGGTATAGTTTCCTGGAGCAAGTCCGGTTGCCGTAGCAGCTGTTCCCCCTGAAGGTGACCAAGAATAGGTATATGTACCAGCACCACCTGAAGCAGTTACAGAAGCAGTTCCGTTAGTTCCTCCGTTGCATGATACATTGGTCTGAGACCCAGTTGTAGTGATTGCCGTTGGTTGTGTAATGGTAAAGTTGCGTGTTGCAGTACATGCATTAGCATCTGTTATTGTTACGGTATAGTTTCCTGAGGCAAGTCCGGTTGCCGTAGCAGCTGTACCCCCTGAAGGTGACCAGGAATAGGTATATGTACCAGTACCCCCTGAAGCAACTACAGAAACAGTTCCGTTCGATCCTCCATTGCATGACACATTGGTTTGTGAAGTAGTTGCTGTAATAGCTGTAGGCTGTGTAATTGTAAAGTTACGGGTAGTAGCACATGCATTAGCATCCGTTATTGTTACGGTATAGTTTCCTGGAGCAAGTCCGGTTGCCGTAGCAGCTGTTCCTCCTAAAGGAGCCCATGAATAGGTATATCCACCAGCTCCACCTGAAACAGTTACAGAAGCAGTTCCGTTCGATCCTCCATTGCATGACACATTGGTTTGTGAAGTAGTTGCTGTAATAGCTGTAGGCTGTGTTATGGTAAAGTTGCGTGTTGCAGTACATGCATTAGCATCTGTTATTGTTACGGTATAGTTTCCTGGAGCAAGTCCGGTTGCTGTAGCAGCTGTTCCTCCTGAAGGAGACCATGAATAGGTATATCCACCAGTACCCCCTGAAGCAACTACAGAAGCAGTTCCATTCGATCCTCCATTGCATGACACATTGGTCTGTGAACCTGTTGTGGTGATTGCTGTTGGCTGTGTTATTGTAAAGTTGCGTGTTGCAGTACATGCATTAGCATCCGTTATTGTTACGGTATAGTTTCCTGCAGCAAGTCCGGTTGCTGTAGCAGCTGTTCCTCCTGAAGGAGACCATGAATAGGTATATCCACCAGCTCCACCTGAAACAGTTACAGAAGCAGTTCCGTTAGTTCCTCCGTTGCATGATACATTGGTTTGTGAAGTAGTTGCTGTAATAGCTGTAGGCTGTGTTATGGTAAAGTTGCGTGTTGCAGTACATGCATTAGCATCCGTGATTGTTACGGTATAGTTTCCTGGGGCAAGTCCGGTTGCTGTAGCAGCTGTTCCTCCTGAAGGAGACCATGAATAGGTATATCCACCAGCTCCACCTGAAACAGTTACAGAAGCAGTTCCGTTAGTTCCTCCGTTGCATGATACATTGGTCTGTGAACCTGTTGTGGTGATTGCTGTTGGCTGTGTTATGGTAAAGTTGCGTGTTGCAGTACATGCATTAGCATCCGTTATTGTTACGGTATAGTTTCCTGCAGCAAGTCCGGTTGCTGTAGCAGCTGTTCCTCCTGAAGGAGACCAGGAATAGGTATATGCACCAGCTCCACCTGAAGCAGTTACAGAAGCAGTTCCGTTCGATCCCCCATTACATGACACATTGGTCTGTGAACCTGTTGTGGTGATTGCTGTTGGTTGTGTTATGGTAAAGTTGCGTGTTGCAGTACATGCATTAGCATCCGTTATTGTTACGGTATAGTTTCCTGGAGCAAGTCCGGTTGCTGTAGCAGCTGTTCCTCCTGAAGGAGACCAGGAATAGGTATATGTACCAGTACCCCCTGAAGCAACTACAGAAGCAGTTCCGTTAGTTCCTCCGTTGCATGATACATTGGTTTGTGAAGTAGTTGCTGTAATAGCTGTAGGCTGTGTTATGGTAAAGTTGCGTGTTGCAGTACATGCATTAGCATCTGTTATTGTTACGGTATAGTTTCCTGCAGCAAGTCCGGTTGCCGTAGCAGCTGTTCCCCCTGAAGGAGACCATGAATAGGTATATGTACCAGTACCTCCTGAAGCGGTTACAGAAGCAGTTCCGTTAGTTCCTCCATTGCATGACACATTGGTCTGTGAACCTGTTGTGGTGATTGCCGTTGGCTGTGTTATGGTAAAGTTGCGTGTTGCAGTACATGCATTAGCATCTGTTATGGTTACGGTATAGTTTCCTGGAGCAAGTCCGGTTGCCGTAGCAGCTGTTCCCCCTGAAGGTGACCAAGAATAGGTATATGTACCAGTACCACCTGAAGCGGTTACAGAAGCAGTTCCGTTAGTTCCTCCATTGCATGACACATTGGTCTGTGAACCTGTTGTGGTGATTGCCGTTGGCTGTGTTATGGTAAAGTTCTTTGTAATTTGTGTTAATTCGCCATCTGTTATTGTTACAGTATAGTTTCCTGCAATAAGACCAGTTGCTGTAGCAGATGTTCCTCCTGAAGGTGACCAGGAATAGGTATAAGGTGCCACTCCACTAGAGGCTGTTACGCTTGCGACTCCAGTAGCCCCTCCATTACAGGCTATATTTGTTTGAGATGTAGTCGCTGATAAAGCGGCATTCGTAGTAAATGTTAAATCCGAACCATAACTTGTTCCTGCTGAATTAATGGCATATGCTCTAAAGTGTACAAGTGTCCCTGCCGGTAATGAAGGAATAACTGCACTAAAAATTCCTATTCCAGTTCCGTTTGTAATTTTGTTATTTGAAGTAGTAGGATTGCTCGTTGTTGCCCAAACAATTCCTCTTTCTGTCACAGTATCACCTCCATCAGCAGTAACATTTCCTCCCAATGTAGCTTTTAAAGCCCCTATTCCAATCGCTGCAGTTGTAGTAACTGTTGGCAGTACGACTGTAGGTGCCTCAAATAATCTAAAATCATCTATTCCCCATTCTTCGTTGTTTCCTTCAGAAAATACGCGAATTCTTAAGCTTAAAAGATTTCCTGTACCGGCAATAGTTTTGCTAAATTCGCCAAAAACGTTCGTCAATTGTGTACCATCTCCACAACCATTGCCATCGGTATCTTCGAATAAATATTTATCTACCCCGTTTGCGGCACTACCTCTGTTAAAAAAACGGATTAAGCTGTTATATGCACCTCCATCAATACTGTATTCAACAATAATGTAATCTGTATTGGTTGTTCCAACTCCACTGGCACAGGCATTTGTGTTATCCCAAGGTTCATTGGTACTTGCAGCAGCAATTAAACCCTTGAAACTTAATCCCGTTCTTCCGGTGATTGGAATTCCTGTCCATTCGATTTGGAGTTCATTATTAGGGCTATTTGTAGCTGCTCCTTGTGCACCACTTGTAATAAAACCAGTGCCCGCAGCATTATGATCTTCTCCAGCCCAAAAGTATGTTCCTTGTTTTCCGGTAAAAGGAACAATTTGCTGTATTGTAGAACCATCGGTTAACTTGAAATAACTAGCGCTAGGGGAAGTAGTTCCTCCATTTTCTTCAGGAACTCTAAGTCCGCTGGTAGGTGCTCCTTCAAAATTGTCGCTCCAAAACTGTGTTTGTGCACTTCCCCTTATCCACGAAAGGAAAAGTAACATTGAAAAAATTAAAGTAAAGTTTTTTTTCATGATTACATTATTTAATTTGTTAATAATTTTTTTAATGCCAGGTTTTTAGATAATGAAAATTGATTGGCTGTCATAATGCCTTCATCAGTACTAAGCATGGTAATTGCAATTTGTTTGTTGTCTTCACATGCTATATTTATGGTATCAGTTATTGTTACTATTGTTCCGGGTAGATTATTATGAGATTCATCTAATATAGAAGCCATAATTATTTTAACCTGCTCTCCTAATAATGTGGCATCTGCACCTGTATTCCAGGGATTGCATGCATTAATGAGTGCAATAATCTCGTCTGCTGACATCTGTTTCCAATTAATATAAGTATCAGAAAGTTCTGGCTTCTCGTAATAATAAGCCAAAGTTTCATCTTGCGGTTGATTAGGAATACTACTGGCAAATTGCAACATGTTTGCCATATTTAAAGTTACCTGAGCCAGACGCTCACTTAATCTGATAGTTAATTTTCCATAAGTGTCTGCTTCTTCAATAGCTATAGGGTCGTTAAAAATTATATTTCCTTCATCAAATTTTGAATTCATAAAATGTGCACAGATAGCAGTTTCTGTTTCCTGATTTTTTAAAACCTCAAAAATGGGCATTACACCACGATATTGAGGTAATGGTCCAGGATGAAAATTGATGAATTTTTCATGTCCGTAGGACAGAATAGTTTTCGGAAGGAGAAATGGAAAAGAAATACAAAATATATAATCAGGCTGGACTGTATCAATCCAGGTTCTCATTTCGTGAATACTTTTTTTATCTGGAAAAGATTTAAAACTTATGTTACTTTCTTCTGATTCTCTTTCCAAAGCATCTATAATCATATTACTGCCTTTGCCGATACCAATTCCGCATATAAATTTTTCATATGCCAGTAACTGCAATGAAGGAAAAGCAAATTTTCCACCACATAATATGATTATTTTTATTTTGTCTTCCATAATTAAATACAAGTGTAGCTGTTATACCATGCCGATGCTGAATTGTTTAATTCATGTGTGGTTAGGCTTTCAAAGTGGGCTTGTACATCATTGGCCATGTGTTCTAATTGTAAATCACATTTACCTTCATTTGTTGAAATCACAATTGCATGATATAAAGGCGCAATTGACGTATTTGTTTTTGAATCAAAATAAATCTCACCTCTTGGGCTTTGAAATTTAAATGATTGTAAGCCTGAAGCTATTTGTGACATATTGTTTTTGCACTGGTCAATTAATTCTATAACTTTTAAAGCTATAAAAGAACTTTCCCAGCTTAATAATGAAAACAGGTTAGGAATTCTGCCTGCAGTTGTCATGCTTTCCATAAATATTTTATTTTCATCAGATTCTATTTTTTTTGACCAGGCTGCAATTCCTTTTATATTATTACCAGGATATGCTGCATCAGCCAGCATCATTTCTTCAAATCCAAAAGGAGGTAGATAAACCGGAATATTTTCTCCTTCAAATGAGTTTTTAATGCCTTCAAAATACCAATGAACAAAATCACCGCTAAACAAGCTCAATAAAGCACTATTAGGAAATTTCTCTAAATGGTCTTTTAAAGGGGCAATTGTAAAATCTTCTGTTTTATATCCTGTAGCGTGATTAAAAGAAATTTTTCCTCCATTTTCTTCAAATCCTTTAGATATACTATAGGTGTGCAGATATCCACCATCATAATAACCGGTTACCATTCCGGCTGATGTATATCCATCAGTTACAGCTTGTTTCGCTGCAATTGAGGCTCCTAAGCTATTATGTAAAGAATGATAAAATATATTTGGACAGGTTGGCCATTCGTGAGGTAAATTGGCTCCGGCATCTAAAACGATTAACATTTTATTGGCAGCAAGAAAAAGTGGACGAAGTAATTGTGCCATGCGATGCCCTATGTAAGCAATTACTAAAGAAACATTTTCTTCCAATAAAAGTTTTTCTGCGCTCCTGTAGCATTGTTGTTTGTCAGCTCCAAAGCCTATGTTTTCGGTAACGATTTGAATGTCTTTTCTTCCTAAATGTTTTAATCCGGAGCGTAGTCCTTCATAAAGGTCGAAGCTAATGCTTTGATAGTATGTTGATCGGGCTAATAAAATTCCTATTGTTTGCATATTTTTATTGAATAACAAAAAAGGAAATTTTCAATATGAAAATTTCCTTTAATATTTGAATTAATTTCTACTTGGAAATATTCCTTCTGTTGCAATTGAATAATTAATCGTGACATAAGGATTCATTACACTAAATGGAATCGATGATCCGGTAGGTCCAGTATTTCCTGAAACTGTAGGAGCTCCATAATTTTTACCAGCCGTTGCTACAGACGAATAAACTTCCACACCCCTGTCAGAAAGAAATGCATTTTCTGGTGAAGCAATATCAGGACCACCCGTTGAAACAGGAATATTTATTGAAATTCCAATACCTGAGTGAATGTGAGCTGGCAAGTTTTGTGTTGATAGAGTAACACTTGTAAGCCCTGCCTTTTCTCCTATACTATAAAAAGGAAGTCCAGCCCCTTGCCCTTGCCCAATAGGAACTCTTCCCTGTAGATCTGGTAAAGCAAATGTCGATTGCCCGTTTCCACCGTAATTAGTTCCGAGAAGTGCAAATAATGCTGTGTTTTGGGCAATACTAATTACTTGTCCCTGACACGTTAGATAACCTAACGGTGCAAAATTAAATCCGAGTAATTTGATTTCTCCTAT
Source organism: Flavobacterium hibisci (assembly GCF_020026925.1). Lineage (GTDB taxonomy): Bacteria > Bacteroidota > Bacteroidia > Flavobacteriales > Flavobacteriaceae > Flavobacterium > Flavobacterium hibisci. The sequence goes on from NZ_JAIQDW010000011.1 coordinate 158,106, forward strand.
AAATGGTTCTGTAGACATAATTTAATTTTTTTAAGTTAGATTTTATTAATTTCTACTTGGAAAAATGCCTTGAGTCGCAATTGAATAATTGATAACCAAATAAGGATTCATTATACTAAATGGAGTCGATCCTCCTGTTATTCCTGTATTTCCTGCAACAGTAGAGGCTCCATAATTTTTATTTGCAGTAGCTACACTTGAAAATATTTCTACACCTGTATCGGCAAGATATGCTCCTTCTGGTGAAGCAATATCAGGTCCGCCTGTAGAAATTGGAATATTCACTGTCAGCCCTGTAGCCGGATGGGTATGAACAGGAATGTTAGATGTTAATAATGTAACATTTGGAGAACCTGCAAGTTGTCCCATAGCATACGCAGGTAATCCAGCGCCTTGGCCTTGTCCAATGGGCATTCTGCCTTGTAAATTAGGAAGTCCGAATGTTACTTGTCCATTTCCTCCGTACATAGTTCCCAGTAAAGAAAATAGGGCAGTATTTTGTGCAATTGATAAGAGTTGACCGCTGCAGCTCATATAACCTCGAGGTGCAAAATCAAATCCAAAAATTTTAATTTCTCCGATAAATGGTTCTGTTGACATAGTTTTTTGTTATATAGTTAAAAATAAATTACATCTATTTTGTCCTTTTTATCTTGACCTTTTGATGTAAACCATTGATGGAATTAAGTCTTCCAACTATCAAAAATATTTTGTTAGAGATTTTTTTTATAATTAAATGTCATGAAAGCTACTTTTTATGTTACGAAAGATGCTTTTGTGCCTTCTTACATTTTTTTTATTCTTTAATAATGTAAGTCTATAGATCTCTAATGGACTCTGTTAATTTATTTTTATAAATGGTTTCTTAACAAATTTAAATTATAATGAAAAAACAGAGATACGTGTTTATACCTGTTTTTTATGTTTTTTAGGTGTAAGTATTTGTTATACAGTGGTTTTTTTACTGTTTAGATGTTGGTTTTTTATTTTTAAATGTTTAATTTTTTAAAATAATTCATTAGCTTAGCTAATAATTAGTAACTCTTAACCAAAACAAATCAATTATGGCAGAAGAAAAATTTCCGGGACCAATTCAGATTCCATTAGCAGTTGCGAAAGAATGGGAAAAGAGATACGAGAATGATACTACACTTGAAGATAGTAACAGCAAGATAAAATCTTATTTGATACCGAGGGAAAGTTTAGAAATTGTATTGCAGCTTAATACTGATGCTGTTCGTGCTTACATAGGTATTAATGATCAAAATGAAAAAACATTGCTTTTTGTTGGGGCAAATTTGGATAAAGAAACCGGTAAATATATAGATGTTTATGGACCTCCTGGAAACCAGGGTAGTGCTAAATCAGTTGAAGAGGTTGTTTATGATGGAACACGCCCTTCGCCTCCTTTTTAAAAATACAGAATTCAATATTAATGATAGATTTTTTAATATATTCAGGTTATTTATTATTATTAATTAATCTGATTTTATATACTTATAGCTTTTTCCGTAAGGAAAAATCTAATATTTTTTTTATGTGTTATTTGCTTTTTTCTTTTGTAATGCAGATAACGATGGAATTTATGTACCATTTTAGATTTGATAATTTGTTTGTAATCAATATATTTGTTATCGGGCAGATGATTTTGTTAAGTTTATTTTATGCATCCATTGTAAAATTACAATCTCAAAAACGAATAGTAAAGCGTAGTTTATTTTGTGCTTTATTCATTTTGAGCATTCAGTTTTTTATTGATTACAGGCAATTTTTAAAATTTAACTTGTTTGCAATAACTATTGCTTCTTTGTTAATTCTGGCATTTGCATTATTACATTTTTATAATATGCTTACTGAGCATAAATCTTACTATTACATTACTATAGCTGTAATATTTTTTATGTTAGGCTCTACAATTTTATATTTAGTAGGAAATTTGACTCTAAGCCTTAGTAAAGACCTAAAATATCTTTCATGGAAATTAAATGCTTTTTTATTTCTGATTTACCAATTATTTATTTTATATGAATGGAAAATAAGTTTTTCCAAAAAATATTTTATTTAACTTAAGTAGTATTTATTAATTAAATTTTTTTAGTTATGAAGAAAATAAAAAAAATCGGTTTTTATGTATTGATTGTTTTTGCATTGTCTTGTCAAAGAGAAAATAATCAGGAGGATACTGCTTCGGCATCAGTTTTACAAAATGAGGATTGGTTATCAGCTAAGCTGGATACTAAATTTGCAAGTTCGCAAAAAGAGGTGGCAGGGTATCTATTTCCTATTAGTGAAATGAAGCCATTATTGGAAAAATCAAATATAACTGAGGTGCATTTCAAATTAGGATTTATTGACAATAAAATACAAATGCAAGTAGCGGGAGTTGATGAATCTGGTGTTGAGTTAGGAATGGTTAAGTCTGCAATATTAAAAGAATCCATTTTTAGAAATGAATTAAAGAATCTCAATGCATTATCTGTAAACAGAACTAAAAAAAGAACAAAATTATTAAATTCACATTTATTGTCACCAGTTGACGCATCCCTCTGGATTAATGAATGGCAAAAGAAACTCAGCAATATTTCTGAACTGGACGAAGTAACTTCATATGAGGGTAACCGTTTTCGTTACTTTAGTTTAGAAGCCGAAGTTGTAAAAGCCATGCTGTATCAGGGCAATGTAAATTTAGGTGCATTTTTTGGGATTAATGCTAAAGGAAAAGCCACTATTATTTTGATTGGGCTTGATAAAAGTAATCATTTGAAAAAGGCCTCAGTCACATCTGAAGAAACTGAAGACATATACGATGGTACGCGCCCATGTCCACCTTGTATTGAAGAAGAAGATCCAATACAATAGTATTTAAATAAGAAAAGTACAAAAAGTCTCTGTCAATTTTCCTGACGGAGACTTTTGTTTACAATTAACAGGATGGCACTTCATTGATAAAATAAATCAATATATTTGAATACGATTATATTCGATAATAAAAAATACCACGATTTATATGAATGTAAATTCCATTCCTGAAAAAGAAGTTGTCGCAATTATTTTGTACATCTCACTTTTTTTTATGATTGTAGCAGTTGCTTTGATTGTCTTTTTCTATTTTTCCAGAAAAAAGATTATTCAAAAAGAACTGGAAAAAAGAGATTTAGTATTAGCACATCAAAAAGAACAATTGCATGCTGTTATTATTACACAGGAGGAAGAAAGGAAAAGAATAGCTCAGGATTTGCACGATGACATAAGCTCAAAATTAAATGTAGTTTCATTGAATAGTTATTTACTTGCCTCTCCCAATCTAAAACAAACAGAAATAAAAGAAATTACCGATAATATTATCAATATTACGGCAAAAGCATTAGATAATTCAAGAAAAATTGCCCATAATTTATTGCCTCCTGTTTTTGATAAATTCGGACTTCATGCCGGAATTGAAGAACTATGTGAAGAATTTGAGAGTAGTAAATCTGTTAAAGTATTTTATCAAAATAAAATTGAATTTAATGAAAATGAAAAAGATAAACATTTACACGTTTTTAGGATTTTACAGGAGTTGATGAATAATTCTTTGCGACATGGAAAAGCTTCAGAAATCTCTATACATTTAGATAAAGTTAATGGTAGCAATAGCTGTTTTTATAAAGACAACGGTATAGGTTTTGATTCTAAAAATTCTGAAAATCAGAAAGGATTAGGAATGAAGAATATAGATAGCAGGATATCTTTCTTAAATGGAAGCATTGATATAAAATCTGAAATCAATAAGGGGATTGAAGTTTTTTTTACATTTTAACTTAATTAGTTGCTTTGCTTAAATTACTATTAATGTTTACTGATTGGTTTCTTATGTGATATAATTTGTAATTTCGAAATTCTAAGAAGATTTAAACTCAGGAAAAATGAATAATTTTACTATCAAAATAGTTTTAGTTGATGATGAAATCTTATTTCGTAAAGGAATTTCTTTCCTACTCCAAAGAGAAGACAATATTGAAGTTCTTTTTGAAGCTTCAAATGGAGAAGAATTGATTTCAAATTTGAATAATAGTGAGACTAAACCGGACATTATTATTATGGATCTGAAAATGCCTGTTTTAAATGGTGTTGAAGCTACTAAAGTTATTAGAAAATTTTTCCCTGATATTAAAATTATTGCATTAACTAGTTATGACACTAAATCATTCGTGATAAATATGATTCAGGTGGGGGCCGTTGCTTATTTAGTAAAAAATACAACTCCCACAGATTTAATAAACACAATTAATGAAGTTGCAAAAAAAGGATTTTTTTATAATGAGAAAATTTTAAAGACAATACAGGATACTATGCATCCTTCAAAAAATTCTAGAGTCAATTTAGAGTCTGGTTTTTTATCACCAAGAGAGATCGAAATACTTCAACTTATTTGCAATCAAAAAACCACGGCTGAAATCGCCGAAGAACTCTTCTTGAGTCCAAGAACGGTTGAAGGACACAGAAATAATTTATTGCTTAAAACTGAGTCTAGAAATATTGCCGGATTGGTTGTATATGCTATTCAAAATGAAATCGCAGTTTTAACTCTTTAAGTTAACTGGTTAAAAACTGAATAGACAGTACGTAATACGTTATAATAGTTATTGCTATTATACAAAGAGCTATTTTTTGTAGCATATTTAATTGTTTTGATTCCTTATCACTTTCATTGATTTTCATTGTATCTCAAAAATTTTATTATTGAATGTCAAATTTAATCAGAATATCTTTTCTGATTGTAAGTATTTATACCTGTTTTTACTTGTTTAGTCCAAAAAAAACGATGATTTATAGCGATAAATAGTATTTCTAATATAGTTTTTAATACTTCCTTTATACCTTTACAGAAAATAGTTTATCGAAATGAAACAAAGCTTAATATATATAGTAGTGTTATTAATGTCTATATCGGCAAAAGCATCTTTTATACTTCTCCCTATGGACGAAACTACGCAGCAAAATCATCTTAAGGCGTATGGAATAACCTATTGGTGTCTGAATAAGGACTATAAAGCCAGCTGGCTTTTAAATTATCGGGGAGGGTCATTTTTATTGCCAGATGCTGACGAAATTCGTAAAGAATGTAAAATTCGCGGCGTAAGTTTTGAGGTTCTTTCAGATAGTGAACAAGCTGCGATCTTAGACGAAATTTCAAGTCCTTCGCAAAACATGGAATCAGTCATTTTAGAAAAGGCTCCTAAAATTGCTGTTTATACACCAAAAGGAAAACAACCCTGGGATGATGCTGTAACTCTGGTTTTGACATATGCCGAAATTCCTTTTACACCAATTTATGATGAAGAGGTTTTAAGTGATCAGTTGTTACTTTATGACTGGCTGCATTTACATCATGAGGATTTTACCGGACAATATGGTAAATTTTATGCTGCATACAAAAATACACCCTGGTATATTGAACAAAAAAAGGATTCAGAAGCATTGGCCGCCAAGCTCGGCTATTCTAAAGTTTCACAGGAAAAAGGAGCTGTTGCTAAAAAAATAAGGGATTTTGTTATTGGAGGAGGTTTTATGTTTGCTATGTGTTCTGCAACGGATAGTTTTGATATTTCTTTGACAGCAGATGGAGTTGATATTTGTGAAGCAATGTTTGACGGAGATGCAAGTGAACCAAATTATCAGTCAAAACTGAACTATGGAAATTCTTTTGCCTTTAAAGATTTTACACTCGAAAGAAGACCGGAACAATACGAGTTCTCAGATATTGATATGACCACAAAACGTAGAATCACACCTGATAAAGATTATTTTACTTTAATGGAATACTCTGCAAAATGGGATCCCATACCAAGCATGCTGTGTCAAAATCATACACAATTGGTAAAAGGATTCATGGGACAGACGACTTCATTTGATTCAGCATTGATAAAATCTAATGTTTTAATTATGGGGACATGTGAACTTAATGGCGAAGCACGCTATATTCATGGAGAAAAAGGTAAAGGGATGTTTACTTTTTTTGGCGGACATGATCCCGAAGATTATCAACATCAGGTAGGTGATCCACCAACAGTTTTGGATTTGCATCCAAATTCTCCGGGCTATCGATTGATTTTAAATAACGTTTTATTTCCGGCTGCAAAAAAGAAAAAATTAAAAACGTAATCATCCTCTGAATATGGAGTTAAGAAAATATAAAGGCTTTTTCATAAATTTGAAAAAGCCTTTTTTGTTGGTTTTAATTGAGAATTAAACTGCTCTTAATCCCGTTGTAATTGCGAATCTATTCCATGAGTTTATCGTGATAATGGTAAGGATAATTTCAGCCAGATATTTTTCATCAAATAGACGGGCAGCATTTTGATAAACTTCATCAGAAACATGATTACTAATTAATGTTACTTGCTCTGTTAAAGCTAAAATTGCTTTTTCTTCTTCTGTAAAAACATCAGCTTCTCGCCAAGCACTGGTAAGGTAAATGCGCTGTTCGGTTTCGCCTAATTTTCGGGCATCCGCTGTATGCATATTGATGCAAAAAGCACATCCGTTTATTTGTGAAGCACGAATTTTAATTAGCTCTTTATAAGTTGAAGTTAGTGAAGTTGTAGAAATGTATTTTTCTAAATTCATTAAGGCTTGATAGGCCTCTGGGGCAACTTGCGGAATAACTATTCTTGAATTCATTTTTATATGTTTTAAAGTTCATTACAAAGGTCAGTGATGTATACTTTAAAAAACTTGAACTGCTTCAAGAAATTCAGGTCAGATTTTGCCGGATCTTATTTTACTCATGAATTCTGCAGAAAAATCTAAATAGGAGGCAAGCATGTATTGAGGGACCCGCTGTACAAAATCTGGTTGCTGGTTTTTGAAATGATTGTATCTCTCTTCAGCCGACATAGTAAATAGAAATTTAATGCGCATTTGTGCGGCGCCAAAAGATTTTTGGGAAACAATTCTGAAGTATCTTTCCAGTTTGGGAATTTGAATTATAAGGGATTCTAATATATTTTTTTCTAATGCTATAATTTCGCAGTTCTCAACAGTTTGTATATAGAAATGTGAAGGACTATTATTATGATAACTTAAATAATCAGTTATCCACCAGTTTTCAATTGCAAATTGCAGGGTTTGTTCCGTTCCTTTAGGATTGATAATATATTGGCGCATGCAGCCTTTTGTGACGAAATACATAGTACTGCAGATTTGGCCTTCTTGTAATAAGTGTTCTTTCTTTTTTACTTTTGAAAGGATGAGGCTCGATTCCAGAATATCAATTTCATCAGAATTTAATATTACGAATTTCTCTATATGGTTTAGAAGGGCTGTAAACATATAATTTATTACGGAGTAATATTGCCCAAAGATAAATCAGATTTGTTATAAAAACAAAAACCCAATCGAATGATTGGGTTTTTTATGATAAGTAAGTAATCTTAAATTGAGTTTATAAAACGTTTATTTTACTTTATTAAGAATCGCTTTGAAAGCTTCTGGGTGGTTCATAGCTAAATCTGCAAGAACTTTACGGTTCAATTCGATTCCATTAGCTTTAACTTTACCCATGAATTGAGAATAAGACATTCCTTCTAATCTGGCTCCAGCGTTGATACGTTGAATCCATAAAGCACGGAAATTTCTTTTATTTTGTTTTCTATCGCGGTAAGCGTAGCACATTGCTTTCTCTACTGCATTCTTAGCAACTGTCCAAACGTTTTTACGTCTTCCAAAGAAACCTTTGGCTTGCTTCATTATCTTTTTTCTTCTTGCTCTTTTAGCAACTGAATTTACCGATCTTGGCATAATTTTAATGTGTTTTTGTAGCAGGCGTCCCGAATTAAATCAAGGGAACTTAAAAGCCATACTCCAAGGTTATATAAATAATTTTTTAACCTAAAGAATTATTAGATAATTCTTAATTGTTGTTTAATGCTTTTCATATCTGTTTGGTGAACTAGCGCTGAGTGTGTCAAAGCTAATTTACGTTTTTTAGATTTTTTAGTCAAGATGTGACTTTTAAAAGCATGCTTTCTTTTAATCTTTCCAGAACCAGTAACTTTAAAACGTTTCTTGGCGCTAGATTTTGTTTTCATTTTAGGCATTTTTCCTAGTGTTTTAATTTATTCTTACTTACTTATGCTTTTGTTTCAAGTTTTATGTTTCATATTCAAAGTTGAATACTGAAACTGTAAACCGAGACTATTTCTTTTTCTTCGGAGCAATGAACATAATCATTCTCTTTCCTTCTAAAACAGGCATAGCTTCCACTTTGCCATGCTCTTCTAGGTCAGTTGCCAAACGTAATAATAAAATTTGACCTTGATCTTTATAGATGATCGAACGTCCTTTGAAGAATACAAAAGCTTTTAATTTTGCACCTTCTTTAAGGAACTTTTCAGCATTCTTTCTTTTAAATTCGTAATCATGCTCATCAGTCTGAGGACCAAATCTAATTTCTTTTACGACAACCTGAGACGACTTAGCTTTTAAAACCTTATCACGTTTCTTTTGCTCGTAAACAAATTTCTTGTAATCCATGATTTTACAAACCGGCGGTTCTGCGTTTGGCGAAATCTCAACTAAATCCAATTCAAATTGATCTGCTAAACGTAAAGCCTCTGCTAGTTTAAAAACACCAGGTTCGATGTTTTCACCCACTAGTCTCACTTCTTGCACCCCACGAATGTTGTTATTTATTCTGTGTGCATCTTTTTTTTCTACTCGAGGTTGAAAACCTCTGTTACTTCTTATTGCTATGACTTTATAATTTAAGTTAAACTGTAAAAACTTTTAATGTTTTATTTATTTCTTCGTTTACAATTCTGACAAATTCCTCGATTGTAACTGTAATATTTCCTTTTCCTTCTTGTCCATGACGACGAATAGAAATCGTTGCGTTTTTCTCTTCTTCTTCACCAACAATAAGCATAAACGGTATTTTCTGCATTTCTGCATCTCTAATTTTCTTACCAATAGTCTCGTTTCGGTTATCAATTAGGGCGCGAATTTCGTGATTTTCTAGCAAATCTAAAACTTTTTTAGCATAATTTTCATATTTCTCACTCAAAGACAATATAATAGCTTGCTCAGGCATTAGCCAAAGTGGGAAATTTCCTGCTGTATGCTCTAGTAAAATTGCTATAAAACGTTCCATAGATCCAAAAGGAGCTCGGTGAATCATAACAGGGCGATGTAGTTCATTGTCAGCACCTTTGTAAGTTAATTCAAAACGTTCTGGTAAGTTATAATCTACCTGAATTGTACCCAATTGCCATTGTCTTCCTAATGCATCTTTAACCATGAAATCAAGTTTTGGACCGTAAAAAGCTGCTTCGCCGTATTCTACAACTGTATTAAGGCCTTTGTCTCTGGCTGCATTGATGATCGCATTTTCTGCTTTCTCCCAATTTTCATCTGTACCAATATACTTTTCTCTGTCTTCTTGATCTCTCAATGAAATTTGAGCAGTAAAGTTTTCAAAACCTAATGAGCCAAATACATATAATACAAGGTCAATTACTTTTTTGAACTCTTCGTCTAATTGCTCCGGAGTACAGAAAATATGCGCATCATCCTGAGTAAATCCTCTAACACGAGTTAAACCATGTAGTTCCCCAGATTGCTCATATCTATATACTGTGCCAAATTCAGCATAACGCTTTGGTAAATCTTTGTAAGACCATGGTCTTACATTGTAAATTTCACAGTGGTGAGGACAGTTCATTGGTTTCAATAGAAACTCTTCGCCTTCTGCAGGAGTATGAATTGGCTGAAAACTATCAGCACCATATTTTGCATAGTGACCAGAAGTAACATATAATTCTTTTTGTCCAATATGAGGAGTCACAACTTGTTCGTATCCGGCTTTCTTCTGAGCCCTCTTTAAGAATTGCTCCAAACGATCTCTTAACGCTGCTCCTTTTGGTAGCCATAAAGGTAAACCTTGGCCAACTTTCTGTGAGAAAGCAAACAACTCAAGTTCTTTTCCTAATTTACGGTGATCACGACGTTTTGCTTCTTCAAGAAGTTCAAGATATTCAGTTAGATCTTTTTGTTTTGGAAAAGAAGTTCCATAAACACGAGTCAACTGTTTGTTTTTCTCATCACCTCTCCAGTAAGCGCCGGCAACACTCATTATTTTTACAGCCTTGATGATTCCAGTATTCGGAATATGTCCACCACGGCATAAATCAGTAAAAGTTGCGTGATCACAGAAAGTAATAGTTCCGTCTTCAAGATTTGAAATTAATTCAGTCTTGTAAACGTTGTCTTTGTACATTTCCAAAGCTTCCGCTTTACTTACCGGACGCATTTTAAAATCGTATTTTCCTCTTGAAATCTCAAGAATACGGTCTTCGATTTTTTTAAAATCAGCTTCAGAAATTTTCTGGTCTTCAAAGTCCACATCATAATAGAATCCATTAGCAATTGCTGGTCCAAGAGTTAATTTAATTCCAGGATACAATTCCTCAAGAGCTTGAGCCATTACGTGCGAAGTGGAGTGCCAAAAGGCTTTTTTTCCTTCTGCATCATTCCAGGTATATAATATAAGATTACCGTCGGTCGTTAATGGAGTCTCGGTTTCAATAGTTGTACCATTAAAAGATGCAGAAATCACATTTCGTGCAAAACCTTCGCTAATGCTTTTAGCGACCTCCATTGGAGTTACGCCTGAGGCAAACTCTCTAATTGACCCATCGGGTAAAGTAATCTTGATCATTGTTTATAATTTTGTGAATGCAAATATACATGATTACAAAAATACATACAATATATATGTACAAGTTTACTTTATTATGTGTAAGTATAGTTTTTGCTGTAGTATATATAATTGTATTATGTGTTTTTAACTAAGACCTGTTGGGTTTTGTTTTTATATATCTATTGTGATATATAAGTAGAGTTTGTCGGGCTGAGAGGAGTCGAAACCTTTGAGTCTCTAGAATAATAATCAAGTAGCTTATTCCCGCTATCCGCTTCAATCTTTTGCTTTTTAAAGAAAAAAGCAAAAGGATTTCCTCTTCTATCGGGGCTAAAGAGGGTTTTAGGGAATTTTGTTAGGAGAAAGAATGATATTGTCT
>NZ_JAIQDW010000012.1 GCF_020026925.1 Flavobacterium hibisci
AATAGCGTGCAAACACAAATGGTTTAAACACGCTATAGAGACTAGTTCTATGACTGTCTTGAGCAACAAAATTAATAAAAAATAAGATTTTAGTTGGAAATCAACACAGAATCTTATATGGTGAAAAGCTACACCATTTCAATGGCTTCTTCAATTGTAGCATATACCTTTTGAAGCTGTTCGTCAGTCATGATGTAAGGAGGTAATATATAAACTATGTTTCCAACAGGACGTAAAATAACCCCATTTTCGATAAAGAAATTATACAATTTGGTACGCATAGAGCCATAATAGCTTTCTTTAGCATCTGATTTAATTTCAACCGCAAAAATGACTCCCAATGTTCTGGCCGTAATTACTTTTGGATGGCTTTCGATTTTCTTCTGAAATTCTAAATGACTTTTAATGATTCGATCAATATTTGCCTGCATTTCATCTGTCTGCAATAAATCAATACTTGCCAATGCTGCGGCACAGCCTGTTGGATTAGCCGTAAACGTATGTCCATGAAACAATGCTTTATTAATATCGTCATCATAAAAGGCATCGAATATGTCCTGGGTAAAAGTCGTAATCGCCATCGGAATTGTTCCGCCGGTTAAAGCTTTTGAGAGGCACATCATATCCGGAACTTCAGACACATAATCCATTGCAAAGGTTTTTCCTGTTTTGCCAAAGCCTGTCATTACTTCATCAGCAATAGTTAAAACGTTATTTTTTTTGCAAATTGAAATCAGTTCTGCCAGTGCTTCAGGTTCGTACATTACCATTCCGGCTGCTCCCTGTACCAAAGGTTCGAAAATAAATCCGGCACAATTGTGATGCTGAATTACATTTTCCAACGCCTCAAAACTCGCTTGTTCCTGACCTTTCACCGGAACCGGAATCCGCACAACATCTATAAACATTCCCTGAAAAGCCTGTGTATAGAAAGAAATTCCACTTGCTGCCATCGCTGCAAATGTATCCCCGTGAAACGCATTTTCAAAAGCAATTATGGTAGTTCGTTTTTCGCCTTTATTGTAGAAATATTGCAAAGCTACTTTAATCGCAACTTCAACTCCGGTGGAACCATTGTCGGAAAAGAAAATTTTTTGCTGATTCTTTGGCAGAATTTCCATTAATTTTTCGGCCACTTTTATGGCAGGTTCATGTGTAAAACCTCCAAAAAGAACATGTTCTAAAGTGGTAAGCTGCTTGTAAATCGCATCGGCAATAAATTTGTTACTGTGTCCAAACGGATTTACCCACCATGAGGCAATAGCATCTATGTATTCTTTATTGTTTTCGTCCCAAAGCAAGGCGCCTTCGCCTCTTGAAATAGCAATAGGGGTTTGCGAAGTTTTGTGCTGTGTATAAGGATGCCAGAGATATTGGCTGTCTTTTTCTTGTAAAGTCATAATTGTGAAATGTTTTTTTGTCAGATGTGAGATAGATGCATTTTACTTTTTACAAAATACATTTTACAGTTTTAAAAGATTTTCCCGAAACAAATCGGCGTATTCTTTAATTACATTTTGGTCGAAATACGGTTCTTCCTCAATTCTTCCAATGCATTTAATTCCGGTTTTATTTAGAATCAAACTTTCAGTCGATTTATTTTCGCTTCCGCTAAAGATAATTCCATGAACCTGAAATCCTCTGTTTTGAATGGCTTCAATAGTCAATAACGTATGATTAATGCTCCCCAGATAATGTCTTGAAACTACAATGATTTTATAATCAGGTTGAATTAAATCAGCAATTGTATTTTTTTCGTTTAATGGAACAAAAATACCGCCGGCACCTTCAATTACGAGATTGTTCTCAGTGTTAGGTTCCCTGATTTCTTCGAGATTAATTGTAATTCCATCAATTTCAGCTGCCAGATGCGGACTTGCAGGTGTATTTAATTTGTAACTGTTTTCGAAGATTTTCGTTTTTGAATTAGAAATCCGGGCTTTTATTTTATGGCTGTCCGAATTATCTAAATCTCCGGCCTGTACAGGTTTCCAGTAATCTGCTTCTAAAGCTTCTACCACAATTGCAGAAGTTATTGTTTTACCTACGTCGGTAGAAATTCCTGTAATAAATATTTTCATGAGTTCTGTTGTTTCGCAGAGATTCGAAAAGCATACACAAAGCAGCGCAAAGAATAAAAATTTTTGTGAATCTTTGCTTTTACTTTGTGAATCTCTGTGTAAAATTCTCTACAAAAATACCAATAAAAACAACAAACCCATCGTAATTGATGGGCTTGTAATTTATTCTTCTTTTAATTCGTCAATAACTTTCCTTATTTCTTTGGCATGTTTTCCATAGAAATACTGCACCCACCATTCTAATGACAATCCCATGAATAAGATTGAAAATATGACGGAGACAAAAACACTTATCAGTTGTGAATTACTTAGATCGGTTATTTGAAAACCAGGTATTTTTGAAAAATTATGGTATAAAAAGCCGATTAAAAACAAAACAATAAAAGGTGTCAGCGCAAACCCGAATGTTTTGTACAATTCCATATTAAGCCTTATGTCAAAATAAGTTTCATACAGGCTGTCTTTTGTTTTTAAAGTAATCTTGTTTAAGCGTTTGTAAAAAACGTACAGTTTTGCCAGATAATAAATACACACCGCAACAAATATGCTGAACATTAGGTAGAAAGGTGCAATCCATTTTTCTGGGAAATGATAGGCATAAGGCGTAAATGCCATTAATACCACAGCTACTGATTGCATAATAAGTTCATTCTTCAAATTTTTTCGAATCTTGTCCAAAGGCGTATTTGCCGATTGTATTTTTTCTAAATTATCCGGAAGAACGACATTTTCTGTCTTTTCGTTATTCCATGCTTTTTGTATATCGTTAAAATCCATAACCCTGATTTTTTATAATTTCTTTTAATTTTTCTTTTGCCCTGTTTAATTTTACCCTGGCATTCCCTTCAGAGATCCCAAGGTTTTCACCAATTTCTTTATGAGAGAATCCTTCCAGCTGATAAAAAATAATAGCTTTATCTATTTTTTCGAGTTTTTGAACCGCTTTGTAAAAATGATCCAGCTGACTTTCTTTGATGTGTGAATCTCCTTCTTCATCCTTAATATTTTCTGAAGCTATTTCGTATTTATCAACTTTTCGCTTTTCTTTTCTAAGAAAAACAATTGCTGTATTTACCGCGACTCTGTACATCCAGGTAGAAAATTGGCTTTCATTCCGAAAAGTATCATATGATTTCCATAGCTGGCAGACAATCTCCTGAAACAAGTCTTGCTGATCATCATAATTATCCATGTACATCTTCGAGACTTTGTACAGAATTCCTTTATGACTTTCTATCCGTTTTAAAAATTCTTGTTCTTTCTCTTTCAAAATAGTACTATTTCATTACTGGTTTTACGATATATCCTGCTTTTTTTAATAAATTAATAACTCCCGATTCTCCTGCTAAATGTGCCGATCCTACTGCGATAAATAAACTTTCTTTTTCCATTAAATCAGGTAGTTGTTTTATCCAGTTTTCATTTCTGTTGTCCAGGATAATTTCTTTTGTTTTTTTACTCATCGACTTATTCGTGGTAAATGCATCATATATAGCCGTTATATTTTCCTGTTTGTATTGAGATACAAGTTTAGCGGTTTCTAGTGTACTGGATTCTTTTAACGCATCAATCATTTCTGTATCTGTATAGCTTTTAGCGAATGCCTCCATTTGCGAATTTACTGTTTCGAGTCCAATAATTGGAAGTTTTCGTTGTTTTGCAGTTTCTATAAAATTCATTTCATAGAATTTCAAATCGTTGCATCCGAAAGATTTCATAGATATCAGACTCATAATTGTAAATAATTTAAAATTGTCTAACTGCTGAACGGTCATCCCATTGCTTTTTAAGACATTATCTAATTTTGACAAATTCTCCGGACTTAGTGTTTTGCTAAGAGGTTCTTTTCCCATTGCCATTTGCTGCAGATCAGTCATTTCTTTAGGATCAGACATATCAATTTCTAAAACTAATTTCTCTGAAGCTTCGAATGCTTTTTTTGTCTTATCTGAAAGAAAATAATCGGAGGAGCAAATCATATGAATTGTTCCGTATAAATAAGAAGGTTTTGATAATCCATTTCCTGAAACTTCCCATAATAATGAGTTTTCTAATTTAGGAGCTTTTTTTTGCGCCTGAATTGTTCCGCTAAAAATAAATAGTATTACTGCTATTGTTGATTTGATTAAATTTTTCATGTTTTGATTGATTTAAAATTGATAATTGATTGATGATGATTTTGATTGATCTGATGATTGAAACTCTTTTGATTATTTGCTGTATTTGTTCCGTTGCCACGAAGCTATACTTCCAAGTACCAAACATCCCATAATAACTAATAAAGCGACACTAATAAGTTTTAATAAGATCTTGAATAGCAAAGCGAATAAAAATCCTGCTAATGCGGCTAAGATGCATTTGTAAATATTTTGTTTTGAGAAAGAAGATTGCGATTTCATAATAGTTTTGATTTATTTGGTTACGGCTCGTAAGTGAACAAACATTCAAAACGTTACAAAAAAAATTAAACTTTTTTCAAAAACTGAGAGAATCCAGTAGCTTAGAGAAGAAAAAATATAATTTCACAGCGATACAGAATAGGGGAGTGGACAAAGATTCGCGAATTTTTTTGCGATTATTTATGGAAATCCCGTTTAATTTCTGCGGAATAATTAAAAGACCAAATCTCTCATAAATTCTAAAACTTCACTGATTTCTTCTTCGGTATTAAAGCTGTGAATACAAAAACGAAGTCTTTCCTGGCCTTCCGGAACAGTTGGGGATAAAATAGCTTTAATGTCAAATCCTTTGTCCTGTAGCTGCTGGGCTATGTGTTTTACATTTTCATTACCAGAAATAATAGCGGATTGAATTGCTGATTTGCTTCGGACAAACATCGGTTTTAAGCCCAAAAGATTTTTCTGTTGATTAAAGAAAATGATGTTTTGGCGTAATTTTTCAATCGTTTTTTTTTCAATTTCTAATTGCTGGTATGCGATTAAAATTGTAGCAACCGAATGAGGAGATAATCCTGTTGTATAAATAAAACTTCTGGCGAAGTTTACTAAATATTCTTTAAGTTCTGAATTTCCTAAAACTACTGCGCCATGACATCCTAGTCCTTTTCCGAAAGTCACTATTCGGGCAAAAATTTTGTTGTGCAAATTTAGGGATTGTATTAAACCTTCTCCTTTATCACCAAAAACACCAAGAGAGTGTGCTTCATCAACAATTAAATAGCAATTGTATTTTTCTGTAAGTTGTACTAATTCTTCAAGGTTTGGACAGTCGCCATCCATTGAAAAAACAGTTTCAGTAACAATATAAATATTTGTCTCAGGAAATTTTAAAATTAACCGTTCCAAATCTTCAAAATCATTATGGCTGAACTTGTAAGATTTAGCATTTGACATAGAAATTCCATCGCGAATTGAAGCATGACTTAATTCATCATATAAAATAACATCATTTCGCTGCGGTACAGCGCTAAAAAAGCCAACATTAGCATCATAACCCGAATTAAAAATTAAAGTTGATTCTGCTTCATGAAATTCTTTTATATGTGTCTCTGTAATTTGATATAGATAATGATTTCCGGAAAGTAGTCGCGAACCTGTAGCTCCATTCTGAATTATATCATTTTCAATCAAATAATGATGCGCCTGTTTGAAAATGGTTTCAGACCTTGAAAATCCGATATAATCATTTGAAGAAAAATCAACATGGTTATTAAAACTCGGTAATTGTCTTAACGCGTTGTTTTGCTTTCGGGCTTCAAGTTTTTGAATAAGATTTTCAGGTAATTTCATAAAAGCAAAGTTATGAAATTGAACTTAGATTAAAACAACAGCGGGATTAATCACCCGCTGCTTGCAAATCTGGTTTTTAAATATTGGTTATAAAAGGTGATTTTCTAACGAATTTTTCCTCAATCATTTCCTGAACCATAAAATGAGCAATGTCAAAAGAACTTATTTTGTCTCCCGGACAGTCCTCAAGATTTACAATAATTTTGGAGCTGGTATCTGTAAAATCAATAAACGGAACACGAACTAATGTCCAGTTAACATCACTTTCAGTCAATAATTTGTAGGTAATTTGACGGTCTTGCTGAATTTCAGGATAGTTAGCTTTCATCCAGTTAGTCGCAGCTATCGTTTTTTCTCCCTTTTTATCAAATGGTGTATCAACATTAATACCTGCCAGCAAAACATATTGCTGGATATTAAAATCATTCATGATTTTTAGAATATTTTTAGTTGCATTACTTGCAACCATCGGTTCGCCTGGTCTTTGTCCAATTGTACTAAGCACAGCCTGACAATCTTTAAGCAAAGATCTTATAGCACTTTCATTGGTGGCATCACCTTCAATAATTTCGACTTTTGAATTTTGAATTGTAAAGGTTTCCGGGTTTCTTAAAAGAACTTTTACATTGAATCCTTTTTCTAATAACTGGTTTACAAGATATTTTCCAGTTCTGCCGCCTCCGCCTAATACGGCAACTTTTTTTATATTTATCATGATACTCTTTATAAAATTTGACATAAATAATTGCACTTTATCATTGTGATAAAGCGAAAGAATAAAAGCTTACTACGCTTTTATGATGAATCAATATTTTATAAACAGATTTTAATAATTCAAAGATATAAAAAACGAGCTATAGAGTTGGCTATAATTATTGCAGTTTTTCTTTTTCAAACCATCTAAAATTACCTTTTTCTGTAGCATTAAGTAAATTAACATCAAGACCATTGGCTATTTTTAATGCATAATTTAGTGCGGTTTCAAAGTTGAAGTGAACAGAAATAGACTTTTTCTTTGTTTCTGTAAGCCAAAGTTGTACTTCGAATCCCTGTCAGAATGATTTTTATACACAGAAACGTACTGAATATCCTTAAAGATAATACTTCTGCAAAGGGGTATTTGTAATAAGGTGAAATTGAAGCGAATTTATTTTGTAGTGCTGTTTGTATATACTTTTTTAGTAAAAGTTAACCCGGCAGCAGATATAAGCATAAAGAGAACGGCGGTGCTAAACTCCAAAGCATTCATGATTTCTCCTGAATAAAAAAGTTTTATCATTTTTAAAGCTATAGCGATAGTAAAGAAATAAAGTGGAGCTGCTAGTAAAAAATGCCAAAAGGCCTTTTTGAAATATAGATTAATTGTTCTGATTTTAGGCTTTTCATAATTACAAAAATAAAAAAAAGCCAAACAGTTTTGTTTGGCTTTTTTAGTTATTCTGAAATTGTCTTAGTCTGCTAAAACAATTATTTTGTTGTCTTTCATTTCGATAGTACCTGACGTGATATCCAATGTGTAGGTCTGGTCGTTTACTTTCGTGAATTTACCCGCTACTTCTTTAGAAAAATTAAAGCTAGGTGCTGTAATTTTAATAGTCCCTTTTTCCAGAATAGAAACAATAGGAGCGTGATTATTCAATATTTGAAAGCTTCCATCAACTCCAGGCAATGTAACTGATGTCACTTCTCCTGAAAATAATTTTGCTTCTGGTGATACTATTTCTAAAATCATCTTTTTTGAGTTAGAAGTTATTTGTTAAAAGTTAGAAGTAAAAAACATTTCACTTCTAACCTCTAACTTTTAACTTTGTTTTTATGCTTCAGCTAACATTTTCTCTCCAGCTTCGATTGCATCCTGAATAGAACCTTTCAAGTTGAAAGCTGCTTCCGGAAGGTGGTCTAACTCACCATCGATAATCATGTTGAAACCTTTGATAGTATCTTTAATATCAACTAATACACCTGGGATACCTGTAAATTGCTCTGCTACGTGGAATGGCTGAGACAAGAAACGCTGAACACGACGTGCTCTGGATACTGCAAGTTTATCTTCTTCAGATAACTCCTCCATACCTAAGATAGCGATGATATCTTGTAATTGTTTGTATTTTTGAAGAATTTCTTTTACTCTTTGTGCACAGTTGTAGTGCTCATCTCCTAAGATGTGTGGAGTCAAAATTCTTGAAGTAGAATCTAACGGGTCAACCGCAGGGTATATACCTAACTCAGCAATTTTACGAGACAATACTGTTGTTGCATCTAGGTGCGCGAAAGTTGTAGCTGGCGCCGGGTCAGTTAAGTCATCCGCAGGAACGTAAACCGCTTGTACAGATGTAATAGATCCTTTGTTTGTAGATGTAATACGCTCTTGCATAGCACCCATTTCAGTTGCTAAAGTTGGCTGATAACCTACTGCAGATGGCATACGACCTAAAAGTGCTGATACCTCAGAACCTGCTTGTGTAAAACGGAAGATGTTATCAACGAAGAATAATACGTCTTTTCCTTGGTCAGATCCAGCTCCATCACGGAAATATTCAGCGATAGATAATCCTGAAAGTGCCACACGTGCACGAGCTCCAGGCGGCTCATTCATTTGTCCGAAAACGAAAGTAGCTTTAGACTCTCTCATTCCTGGCATATCTACTTTAGATAAATCCCATCCTCCATTTTCCATAGAGTGCATGAAATCATCCCCGTATTTAATAATTCCTGACTCTAACATCTCACGAAGCAAGTCATTTCCTTCACGTGTTCTTTCACCTACTCCTGCGAATACTGAAAGTCCACCGTGACCTTTTGCGATATTGTTGATCAACTCCTGAATCAATACTGTTTTACCAACACCAGCACCACCGAACAATCCAATTTTACCTCCTTTTGCGTAAGGCTCGATCAAATCGATTACTTTGATACCTGTAAATAAAACTTCAGATGAAGTTGATAAATCTTCAAATTTTGGTGCTGGTCTGTGGATTGGCAGACCGTTTTCCCCACTTTTAGGCAATTCGCCTAAACCATCGATGGCATCTCCAACAACATTAAATAATCTTCCGTATACATCCGGACCGATTGGCATTTGGATTGGGCTTCCTGTTCCAACTACTTCATATCCTCTTGACAAACCGTCAGTTGAGTCCATAGAGATTGTACGAACAGTGTTTTCTCCAATATGAGATTGTACTTCTAGAACTAATAACGTTCCATCTTTTTTTGTGACTTCTAACGAATCATAAATTTTTGGAAGTTCAACATCTTTACCGTTGAAAACTACGTCAACTACTGGTCCAATGATTTGAGCAACTTTTCCTATTACTTTTGACATTACTTATGTGTTTATTAAATAGCTATTTAGGTTTATCGAAAATACCTCTTTTTTCAGAGCGCAAAGATAATTTTTTAAAATATAAAATCAATGATTTTTTTATAAAAATACTTAGTTTTTTGTTATACTCTTAAAACGGAGAACTAAAATATATAATAATACAAAATTAAAGACGAATAAAAAAACCACTGCGTTATGAACGAGTGGTCTTTTCTAGACAAAGATATTGGAGTTATGGAAGTGTCATTGGATATTGAATTGAATAAGTAGCCAAATCAACATGGCGCAATGTCGAACCATATTTATCATTTATCGCATCTATAAAAATATTAGCAATTAAACCGTATCCTCTCGGGCTAGGGTGAACACCGTCTAATGAGAAAGCACCACCAACCGCAAAAGAAGATGTCATAGTAAAGTTTCCAAATTTAACTCCACCACTTGATAATTGAGTCATAACGGCTTTTGTATCAACAAATGCCAGGCCTTTCTCTTTGGATATATTCAGGATAGTTGCGTTATACGCATCTGTAGCTTTTCTAATTTCATCAGCTTCTGTTGGAATAATAACATGTTTGTCTTGTAGAGGGTATGATATCCCAAACGAATTTAATGGCGACGGCGGAGCCATTCCTATTCCAGAATCTGTAGCTGTAGGAGCTGTATTGATAGCTCCTTGCGTAGTTAAAAGAATTAAATCAGTTGATCTTGCCTGTCTTGCCTGTCCAAAAACAAGTCCGTAAAAAGCCGCTGTCTGTGCTCCTACTAAAGGAGTAAATGCCGCGGTTAACTGAGTAGACAAATTAGTCAGGCTTTCGTCTTTAATCAATAAAGGGCTTGAGCCTGTTTCTGATAACAAATTGATCCTGTCACCCGCATTAAGGGCAGTCAATACTTGTTTTAACGGTCCGTATAATTGTGTATTAAGAAGCTGAAGCTTGCTTCCTAACAATTGTGGTGTAAGCGGATTATAAGGAACAGTTGTAAAATGAGGCAAAGTTGTAATATAAGGTAAATTTGCGACAACTCCTTTTGCTCCATTTGCCGTTAAGGCTGTTACTAAAGAAGAATATACACTAGCAAAAACAGTTGGATCAGTAATATCATTGCTTCCATAAGTCGCAGGATTCATATTGCCTGTCTGATCTTTTCCTATTCCACCAGATAAAGCATAACTTAGAACATCATTGCCTCCAATGAATAAAGAAAAAAATGTAGGGGCTTGAGCTACTGCATCTGCCAGAACAGTTGCAGATGGAGTGCTGGCAAATCTTGCAAAATATGGATTTGCTGCTCCGGTAACTACCCCGGCAACATTTCCGTAATTCGGAGCTAGTAAATGATAACTTTTTGCTCCCGGAACTCCCATGTTGTTAAATGTACCTGTTAAATGTGTTGTAACCTCTGTAGTCGGTGTACCAGGAACAGGCACTGCTGTTCTTTGTGGTGTGAAGTATAAACGCGTTCCTGCGATTACATTACCACCCAATAAAAGCCCTCCTTTATTATCATTCATATAAGGAATTGTAAAGTTTCCTCCTCCAGCGGCAACAAATTGTTGCGCCAGGATATTTGGATATCCGTTTTCCTGTCCTTTTTTGAAAAGGGCATTATCACTATATCCTGCAGCAAAAGAATCACCAAGTGCAACATATTTGGTAAATACCGCTGATCCTGGTGTTACAGGAACTTCTGCGGGTGTTTTATTGTCATCATCATTATTACACGCCATAAAGGTTAAAGAAACCAACAACAGCCATTTTATATTTGTTTTCATGTTATTACTTTTAAATTATTAGCTTTCTTTTAAAAGAAAGACAAATCCTTTTCATTAAATACTTTTACAATTATGGATTAATTATCCATGATGCAAACCACATCTGGCCAATCATACCTGCACCCACTACCTGAAGGTAATCTTTTCCGAAAAGGTTGGTTGCTCCAACTTTAATAACTGATTTTAATTTTGGAATACCATAATTAATCTGAGCGTCAAGAACTGTATTTTCAGGAATCATACCATCTCCGAAAGAAGACTGCCATAAATATTCCGTATTCCATCTTACATTCATATTAAAACCTAAATTCTTAGTTAGTTTAGCATTACCAAGAGAAGCTTTGATCCTGTGTTTTGGTGTATTGAATCCAGCCACAAAACTTGGATCATCCGACTGATCAAAATTAAACTGAGCATAATTATAGTTAACCCCTACTTCAAAATCTTTATATACTTTTTTAGATAAACCGACTCCAAAACCTAAAGAGGTAATCTGAGCAGTAGTATTTGTATAAACCTGGTACACTCTTCTGTCTCCAAAAGCTAATGCCTGATAACTTAAAAGTACTGAAGGATTTGAAGTATCTGTTCCTGCCGTTCCATAATAAGGAGAGATTACTCTTGAAGTATTCATGAAATCATTGTAGATATTGTAGTATCCGTTAATGTCGATTGATAAATCATTTTGAACAACTGTACGATATCCGGCCTCAAATGCTTGTACCTGCTCTGGTTTTACCAATTGTACGTTTGCTACTTTAAGATCTGATACACTTCCAGAAGCACCGAATGCCTGAACAGAAGTTAATGTATATGCGTTTTCGTATGCTTTACGGCCAGACATTGGTATTGTTGCCGGCTGACCAGCGATTAACTGACCTGATGCACTCACATTTACCGTTTCCTGAAAACGATCTAAGTTGTCTGCAGCAGAACCAATTAATGCAAATGGCCCTAAATCTAAACCAATATACTGATCCTGTGTGGTTGGGTTACGGAAACCTGTTTGATAGGATACTCTGAAATTATGTCTTTTTGATTCGCCTGCAGAGTATACAAAAGAAATCCTTGGTGAAATATTCCCATCAAAATTCTGGCTTTTATCATAACGTACAGATCCGGTAAATTTCAATCGGTCATCCATCCATTTTTTTTGCAATTGTACATAAGCTCCATATTCTTTATAGTCGATTGGGCCATCGTAGTCTGTAAAAATTGTTCCTTCTGAATTCATTATATATTTTCTCCATGAGCCACCAACCTGAATTTCTGCAAATTTGATAATATCTCTGAAGTTGTAGTTTATATCTGAATGATATAGTTTTGAATGGTCTATAAATTTGGCACCCTGAGTTAAGTCGGGATTAGAAATAACTGTTGAAAGTGCATTATTGAATTCAGCAGATCCTGGCTCAAATCTTGCTGATCTTGGAGCAGATGGATTTGCCGGATCAATATTTGGAACCAATGGCAGGTTTGGAGAAACATTATAATCTGCAAAATTTCTGGCGTAAACAGCAGCATCATTTGCATTAAGACCAAGTAAAGCAGAAGATAATTGAAAAGCGGTTCCATAATCTGTAAACCAGTTTTTATCTGATTTAGCCAATCTGTTTACATTCCATCCTGCGAATCTCATATCGTAAGAATCTCCGGCATCTTCACTTGTAAAATAAACTCTCGCAAAAAAGTTTTTCCCTTTCACTTCAAATTTTCCTTGTTGCATCAGGAAGTCTTTCAAAGCATATCGGTTTGCTCCCTGGTAGATTGTGCTTCCTGTACCAATTTTATATTGTAGTATAAATTCTGTATCGTCAGCCCATGGTTTAAAATGCAAACCAAAATCAGCTTTCATACTTTTAACTTTATTATCGGTTAAGTCCTGCTCACGGTATCCTGTTCTGCTCACTTGCCCAACGTTTGGAATAGAAGTAGTCACCTCGTCACCGTAAATATTCAAACCGTCATAATTTTGATTCATTGCATGTCCTATCGAACCTCCGGTCATACTTCTCGTATCGGCAGCAATCCATTCTGATGCTTCCATATAAGTAAAGTTGGCTTTCATTGCAAAATGCTTAGTGAATGCTTTTGCGGCTCTGATTCCAAAATCGTTGTAATCATTTGTTCCGGCTGCATCCTGACTTGTTTGTCCATATTTATAATAAACGCTAATCCCTTCGTTTGTAAACGGGCTTTTACTGTTCATAAACATAATACCGTTAAAAGCATTCGCACCATAAAGTGCAGAAGATGCTCCCGGCAAAAGCTCAACATTTGCCACATCAATATCAGAAATACCAATTAGGTTGCCTAATACAAAGTTTAAGGCTGGGGATGAATTATCCATTCCATCTACTAACTGCATGAAACGAGTATTCGCTATTGTTGCAAAACCGCGTGTATTTATTGATTTAAAAGAAATACTGCTTGTGTTGAAATTTACTTCTTTTAAATTTTCTAAACCATCGTAAAAGGTTGGCGCAGTTGTATTCTTAATTTCCTGAATCCCCATTCTCTCAATAGTAACGGGAGATTCAATTACGCGTTCTGGTGTTCGTGAGGCTGAAACAACTATTTCGTCAAGTTTAGTTTCTTCTTCATTCAAAACTATCTTTACATTTTGATTTGATGATGTAATATTAACGGTTTTTGTTTCGAAACCTACAGCAGATATTTTAATAGTAAAAGGAGGTTTTGATGGCGTGTTTAATTTAAATGTCCCATCAAAGTCTGTTGAAACTCCGGCTGAACTTCCAACGACATTAATATTGGCTCCGGGAATTGATTGTTTGTTGTTGTCTGTAACAGTTCCTGTAATGGTACTTTGTGAAAAAGATAATCCACTGATAAACAACATAATTAGTAAATATGCTCTCATTGGTAGTTTTTTTGTTAGTTCGTATAGCCAAAATACAAATAATTTTAATATTAATAAAAAAACGTTAAAAAAAATTAATATTTATCATAAATATGCGCTTTGTTTTAGGTATTCAGCATTCGATTTTATTAAATTAAAATCAAGAAAGAAATGCTAAGAATAAAAAATAGTATGCATACATAATAATTTTAAGAAAAAAACTGAATTTATCTTAAAAATTGCATCAGGAAGAAAAAAATGTGATAATAAAAAAGCGAGATGAAAATCCCGCTTTAATTTTAGTGTGTATATGAAATTACTCTACAGTAACTGACTTTGCAAGATTGCGGGGCTGATCAACATTGCAGCCTCTCATTACAGCAATATGATAAGATAAAAGCTGTAAAGGAATTGTGGTAATTAATGGGGACAATGCATCAGAAGTTTCCGGAATTTCTATAACATAATCTGCTAATTCACGAACCTGGGTATCACCTTTGGTAACTACAGCAATAATTTTCCCGCTTCTCGATTTGATTTCCTGAATGTTACTTACAATTTTATCGTAATGTCCTTGTTTTGGAGCAATAACGATAACAGGCATTTGCTCGTCAATTAACGCAATCGGACCGTGTTTCATTTCTGCTGCAGGATATCCTTCAGCATGAATATAAGATATCTCTTTTAATTTCAATGCGCCTTCTAAAGCTACAGGGAAGTTATACCCGCGTCCTAAGTACAAACAGTTTGGCGCATCTTTAAAAGCTGCCGCAATTTCTTTGGCTCTTTCGTTTGTTTCTAATGCTTCGGCTACTTTTTCAGGAATTATTTCCAGTTCTTGTAAAAAGGTATGGAAGTCAGTGTTTGATAAGGTTCCTTTGGCTTTTCCTAATCTTAAAGCGATCATTGTCAAAACTGTAATCTGAGTTGTAAAAGCTTTAGTAGAAGCTACTCCAATTTCAGGCCCTGCATGCGTGTAGGCACCAGCATGACTTTCTCTTGAAATGGATGATCCAACAACATTACAAACTCCAAATACAAAAGCACCGTTTTCTTTTGCTAATTTAATAGCAGCCATAGTGTCAGCAGTTTCTCCGGATTGAGAAATAGCAATAACAACGTCGTTTTTGTTTATGATTGGATTTCTGTATCTAAATTCAGAAGCGTATTCTACTTCAACAGGGATACGTGTAAATTCCTCAAAAATATATTCTGCAACTAATCCAGCATGCCATGAAGTTCCACATGCTACAATTAGAATTCTTTGGGCATTCAGAAATTTTTCAATATTATCTTCGACACCGGCCATCTGAACTATTCCTTCATTGGCGTGAAGTCTTCCTCTGTAAGTATCTTTAATAACATTTGGCTGCTCATAAATCTCTTTTAGCATGAAATGATCGTAGCCGCCTTTTTCAATTTGTTCCAGATTCATCTGAAGTTCCTGTATGTAAGGATCAACTAATGAATCATCTTTTATTTTTCTGATTTTAAGAGGTTTGTGTAGTCTGATGTTTGCCATTTCTCCATCTTCCAGATATACCGCATTTGAAGTGTATTCGATAAATGGGGAAGCATCAGAAGCGATAAAAAATTCATCTTCTCCAACACCTATAGCTAATGGACTTCCTAATCGTGCAGCTACAATCTCATCCGGATTTTTTTTGTCGAAAACGGCAATAGCATAAGCGCCTATTACTTGATTTAAGGCAATTTGTACTGCTTTTCCAAGTTTTATATTTTCGTTTTTCTGAACTTCTTCAATAAGATTTACTAAAACTTCAGTATCCGTATCCGATTTAAAGCTATAACCTCTCTTGATTAATTCTTCTTTAAGCGGAGCGTAGTTTTCAATAATTCCATTATGGATAATAACTAACTCTCCGGAATTTGAAAAGTGCGGGTGAGAGTTTACATCATTAGGAACTCCATGGGTTGCCCAGCGTGTGTGACCAATTCCTATAGTTCCGTTTCTTGTGAAATCTGTTTGAGCCTTTTCTTCAAGATCGGAAACTTTTCCTTTTGTTTTGCAAAGTTTGATGTTTTCCTGGTCGTATAACATTACACCGGCACTATCATACCCTCTGTATTCGAGGCGCTTTAATCCTTTAATAACAATAGGATAAGCCTCTCTGTGACCTATATATCCAACAATTCCACACATATGTTATTTTTTTAATTTGGTTTCAGTTTAGTGTAGTAAATTTGAAGTTTTACTCTTTTAGCGTAATTAGCCTCATCGCTTTCGGGGATATTGCTTCCAAATAATACTGTTCCTAATGGGCTCATCACTGATGCTGTTGGTATTTCAGTTAAAAAGCTTTCATTGTTAAGTTTAGGTAATACTTTAGTTTTATCCAGTTTTGATGAGGACGTTATATCGATGCTTTCAGTGACAACTAAGCCTAATTTTACATTTGCAACATCGGCATTCTTAATAAGATTCCGAATGTGATTTGTAATCCTTATCTTATAAGTGGTTCCTCTCTTGCTTGTTGGATCTAGATTAATCATACCATTGAAAATAGTTCTATTTTTTTTAGGATCGCCATTAACAGATGGAGTCCGATCTGCTGTATAATCAGCTACTACAGTATTATTTGTTAAATCATATAAATAGATTCTGCCCGGTTCGGTTGCAATTGTTTCTGGGTCATTTCCAATTAGACTTGCCATTTTTTGTGAATCAATAGTAAAAACTAAATTAGCTTCATTTGCAAGCCATTTTTTATAAGTAACATTGTTTCTGATTTCGTCTAATTCATCAGATACACCATTGGCCCCTGTTACAGGTTCTCCATTTACATAATGTACTAAATCGGTTTTATCAAAAAGCTCAATTACGACCATTGATCCCTGGCCTCCTTTTAAATAGAGCTTTTCGTCTGGGGTAACATCATCTGCGGTAGCAGTTGTATAATCAGAAACAGGATTGCTTTCTTCTAAGAGGTTGACAGTGTTGATGTTAGTATTACTGTCTCCGGTTAAATTAATAACAAAGGTTTTTGCTACAGCCTCAGTATCTTTCTCAGCTGTTTTAGCTTTATAAAAAACTGTTATTTTTCCTTTATTGAAATTCATCATAGCCATCCTGCCTGCAGAAGTTCCTGATTTTTCAACTTTAAAATATAATCCTTTAAAGTAGTTTTTAAATACATCGGGTGAGGCTAATTTGCTTGCTGGTGCATCAAATATTTTGGCTTTGAAAAAATCCTTATCCAAATGCAGACGCATTTCAGGGTCGATTATTTTAGACGATTCTGCGGTAGTGGTAGTTGCTGCAGTTTTTTCTATTATCGGTTTAGAGCTAAAAAAGAATTGATCATTTTCCGCTGTATTGGTTGAGTTATTTAATCTTAATCCAAATACATTAGGGTTAGTTGTAGCCTGTGTTTGAAAGTCACCGTTTCTATCAGTATTGTAAAATTTACTAATATCATAATTATTAGCATTATAGTTGTTTAGTAGAATGCCTGATTCGTAAACGCTTAATTTAAATATTCCGGTTTCAGGTCCATAAATAGAGTCCAATACATAAGTTCTTTTGCCTGCTGTACTTGTTGTAGTTTTAGTTGCATCTATAAAGTAAGGAATATTTAATGTTACACTGTCAATAACTGCTCCAAATCCCAATGCAGGGGCATAAGAGGCTAAGTTAACCTGAGTGTTAAAACTTGCTGTAGTTGTGCCAAAAACAGGATTTTCATAAATTCCCAATGCATTTATAGGCAAATTATTAGAGGCAACAGGAGTGACTTTTTTATTATAAGCGGTAACAGTGTAATGTTGTGCTTCCAGATCAAAATTATCATTGTTCCCAATTAAATCTTCGCCAACTGTATTGAAATCTTTATCGCAGGAATAAAATACAGCAACTGTTGCTATTAAAAGAATTTTCTTAAAAAAAGAAGTATTGTACATGTTTAATAATAATGTTAAAATTTAAAGCCCCATAGTTTTATAGAAATTTGTATACGCTTCTGCGAATGCATCTTTCGTGGTGAAAGGTAAAAAAGGTTTTCCTGAAGATTCTATAAATTTTGTTAAACTTGGAGATACATTTTCTGAAGCAATTATCACGGCATCAGAATGTAAAATGCTTGCTTTTAGAATGTTTTCGTAGTTAGGGGTTTCTAAATCAGCAATATTCTCATGAGGTACACCATCAAATTTTACTTTGTTGATCATTTCCAGATCCAGATTTTCATCAAAAGACTGACCATAAACAGAGGTCACAATCTTGGTTTCAGAAAATAAAGCTTCGTTTTTATAGTAATGTTTCATGTAAATTGGCAGCATAGCAGCAAGCCATCCATGAACGTGAATTATATCCGGAACCCAATTCAGTTTTTTTACAGTTTCAACTACTCCCTTTGCAAAAAAGATAGCTCTTTCATCATTATCAGGATATAAGACACCTTCTTCGTCAGCAAAAGTTGCTTTTCTTTTAAAATATTCATCATTATCTATAAAGTAAACCTGAATACGTTCTTTAGGAATAGAGGCTACTTTGATAATCAAGGGCATATCTAAGTCGTTCACTACCAAATTCATCCCTGAAAGCCTGATTACTTCGTGCAATTGATGTCTTCTTTCATTAATGTTTCCATATCTAGGCATGAAAATTCTTATCTGACCGCCCTGATCGTTTATCATTTTAGGCACATCATAAGACATTAATGAAACCTCATTTTCCGCCAAATAAGGCACGACTTCAGATGATACATATAATATCCTCTTCTCTTTCATAATAGTATTTTACTTAATTTTTGGTAATAAAAACGTTGCAAAATTACAAAAATTTATGCAGTTTATAACTAATATATTATGTTTGCACTAAATTTTAATAATACCGCCATGCATATTTTCTACGGTAAAGTAGCGCTGATAGCCTATTTGAAAACTATCAAAACAGCAAATTCAACTGTAGGATTTGTGCCAACAATGGGTGCTTTACACCAAGGTCATCTGGCTTTGATGCAACGTTCGCTTAAAGAAAATGATGACACTGTTGTGAGTATTTTTGTAAATCCTACACAATTTAATAATCCTGATGATCTTGAAAAATATCCTCGAACACTTGAAGAAGATGTAAGGAAAATGAGGGGGTTAAGTGATAAAATAATTTTATATGCTCCTTCTGTAGATGATATTTACGAAGGAAATACAATATCACAATCATTTGATTTTGATGGATTAGAGAATCAGATGGAAGGGAAGTTTAGGCCTGGACATTTTAACGGTGTTGGAACTATCGTTAAGCGATTGTTTGAAATTGTTTCACCTACAAATGCATATTTTGGAGAGAAAGATTTTCAGCAATTGCAGATTGTGAAAAAACTGGTTGAAAAAAACAATTTGCCGGTTAAAATAGTAGGTTGTCCTATTTTTAGAGAAGAAAACCAATTGGCAATGAGTTCGCGAAATGAACGTTTAACTTCTGAAGAACGAAAAGAAGCAGCCATTATTTATAAAACCCTGATCGAAGCTAAAGAAGTATTTACTACTAAAAGCCCGGAGGAAACTATAGAATTTGTAGAAAATTCCTTTAAGGACAATGAAAGATTTGATCTCGAATATTTTGTAATTGCTGACGAATCGACATTGTTACCCATAGAACATAAAATTAATGACAAAAAATACCGTGCATTTATAGCGGTATTTGTTAATTCTATAAGGCTAATTGATACCATTTCATTAAATTAATTACCTTTGCAACATGCAAATTCAAGTTATAAAATCAAAAATTCATCGTGTTAAAGTAACTGGGGCTGATTTAAATTATATTGGCAGTATTACTATCGATGAAACTTTACTGGAAGCCTCAAATATTATTGAAGGCGAAAAAGTATCTATTGTTAATATTAATAATGGAGAACGTTTTGAAACTTACGCTATAAAAGGTGAAAGAAATTCAGGGGAAATTACGCTGAATGGACCTGCAGCCAGAAAAGTTCAAAAAGATGATATTATCATTATTATATCCTATGCAACCCTCGAATTTGAAGAAGCTAAAACCTTCAAACCATGGATTGTTTTTCCTAATGAAAATGATAATTCACTAACTTAATCACTACTTTTTTTAATCTTTTTTATTTGTCAAATTTATTTTGCACAAAGCAGATTTCTTTTGTCTTAAATTTCTTTTCTTTTTAAAAGCCCTCTTTAACAAAAAAGCAAATAAAGTATTATATTGCCATCTTATTTTTAATACTTTTTAAATTTCCCCAATTCATGAAAAAAGTTTATTTGTTTTTTGCTTTATTACTCTCTGCGTCAGTTTTTTCACAAAAGAAATTCGATACCGTTAAATCTGAAAAACTGGGTGCAGACAGAAGAATAACTATTGGGCTTCCTGCCTCTTATGAAACAAGTCCCTCTAAAAAATACCCTGTTTTGTATCTGCTGGATGGAGATTATTTGTTTGATGCTTTTTCAGGAGCTTTAAGCTACGGCGTTTACTGGGATGATTTACCTGAAATGATTATTATCGGAATTCACCAAAATCACGACGGAGAACGCCATGATGATTCTACAATTGATCAAAATCAGGGTGTGCCGTTTGAAAAAGGTGCAGAATTTTTTGAATTCATCGGAGCTGAATTAGTTCCTTATATTGAAAAACAATATCGTACCGCTCCTTTCAGGATTATTGCAGGACATGATATAACAGCCAGTTTTACAAACTTCTTTTTATATAAGGAAATCCCGCTTTTTAATGGATATATATGTTTAAGTCCTGAGCTTGCACCCAAAATGGAAATACGTATCCCGGAGAAATTTGCCAAGGTAAAAGAACCATTTTTTTATTATTTATCAGCCGCTGATGGTGACATTACTAAGATAAAAGAACCAATAGAAAAGTTAGCCGGCAATATTAAAATTGCTAATAATCCTTTGGTAAACTTTAAATATGATGTGTTTAAAAATTCGACTCATTATTCAGAAGTTTTATATTCTATTCCAAATGCTTTGTATCATATTTTTGAGGTTTACAAACCTATTAATTCGGTTGAGTTTAAAGATAAGATCGCTGTACTCCAATCTGGCTATGCTAATTATTTAGAAAATAAATACAATACAATGTCAGAAGTTTTGGGAGTCGATATTCCTGTTAGAATAAATGATTTTAAAGTTGTTGAAAATCTTATTTTGAAAAGAAATGCCTACGATGAGTTAGAGAAAATGGCAGAAATTGCAAATGTTGATTATCCTTTGGCGATGTTGGGAGAGTACGAATTAGGTTTGATGTATGAAAAAAGAGGCGATCCGAAAAGAGCATCAAAAAGATATCAAAACGCTTCACAAATGCAGCCAATTGGAGAGCTGACACGAGATATGATGTACGAGAAAATTGATGAAATGAATACGCTTGCCAAAAAATCAAAATAATGTCTAAAGTTAAAACTTCCTTCTTTTGCCAAAACTGTGGTACACAATATGCCAAATGGCAGGGGCAGTGCAACGCCTGTAAAGAATGGAATACTATTGCTGAAGAAATTATTCAGAAGCAGGAAAAAGTAGCATGGAAAAGTGAACCAACCCCAACAGGAAAAGCACCGCGTCCATTAAAAATTAATGAAATCGATTCAGCTCAGGAAATCCGAATGGATACTACTGACGGTGAATTGAACCGTGTACTTGGAGGAGGAATAGTTCCCGGATCTTTAACACTTTTGGGTGGCGAACCCGGGATTGGTAAAAGTACCCTTTTGCTGCAGATTTCATTAAAATTACCTTACAAAACTTTATATGTTTCCGGTGAAGAAAGCCAGAAACAGATAAAAATGCGTGCGGAACGAATTACGCCAGATAGCGATAATTGCTATATTCTGACCGAAACCAAAACACAAAATATATTCAAACAAATTGAAGCAATTCAGCCTGAAATTGTAATTATTGATTCGATCCAGACACTTCATACTGATTATATCGAATCTACTGCGGGAAGTATTTCTCAAATTAGGGAAACTACCGCTGAACTTATAAAATTTGCAAAAGAAACCAGTATTCCGGTTATTTTGATCGGGCATATTACCAAGGATGGAAATATTGCCGGGCCAAAAATTCTCGAGCATATGGTGGATACCGTTTTGCAGTTTGAAGGTGATAGAAACCATGTTTACCGAATTTTACGTTCCCTAAAAAACCGTTTTGGATCAACTGCTGAATTGGGCATTTACGAAATGTTGGGAAGCGGTTTACGAGAAGTAAGCAATCCATCGGAAATTTTGATTTCGCATAAAGATGAAGAAATGTCCGGAACTGCAATTGCTACAACTATGGAGGGTATGCGTCCGTTGATGATTGAAATACAATCGCTGGTTAGCACAGCTGTTTACGGAACGCCACAACGAAGCACAACGGGTTATAATGCTAAAAGGCTTAATATGATTTTGGCTGTTCTTGAAAAAAGAGCCGGTTTTAGATTAGGCGCAAAAGATGTTTTCCTGAATGTGACGGGTGGAATTTCTGTTGATGATCCGGCAATTGATTTGGCTGTTGTGGCTGCCATTTTATCCTCTAATGAAGATATTCCCGTTACAAAAGGTTTTTGTTTTGCAGGAGAGGTTGGTCTTTCGGGAGAAATTCGACCTGTTAACCGTGTAGATCAGCGCATTCAGGAAGCTGAAAAATTAGGTTTCAATACTATCTTTGTATCCAGATATAATAAAATTGCCCTGAAAAATACAGGTATTAAAATTGAACTTGTAGCTAAAATTGAAGATGTGGCAAGTATTCTGTTTGGTTAAATTTTTATAAATTTCTTTATGCGATTTCCAAAACAAAAAATAGTCAAAGCTCTTAAAATACTTGTGGTAGTGTTTATTTTGCTTTGTATCGGATTATACTCTTTTCGTAATTCGCTTTTAAAACAAGTTATTGCAAAGGTAACGCACAAAATGGTGGTTGATTACAATAGTGATTTTTCAATAAAGGAAGCTTCTTTTGATGGTTTGTCGGGAGTTAAATTTACTGATATTGTTTTAGTTCCAAAAAATGCTGACACTCTTTTCAATATTAAACAGGTAGAAACTACCATCAGCCTTAGTAATCTGTTAATTGGTGATATACAGCTTGGCACTTTAAAAATTAACGACGGTTACATTCAATTAGTTAAAAAAGGTAAGATTCGAAATTTTGATGCCTTTCTGAAAAAGAATGATACTGAAGAACCATCAGATGAAAAACGTAAATACGCTGATGTTGCTTATCGCATTATTACAAAATTACTGAATCTGGTTCCGACCGATATGAAACTGGAAAACCTGGATTTCAAAATTGATGACAATGGTAAAAAGGCAAGTATTGCTATTAATAAACTGGTTTTGCAGAACAAACAACTTACCACAAATCTACATGTTCAAAGCAAAAATTTTGATCAGCGCTGGAACATAAAAGGTTTTGCTGATCCAAGAAATAAAAAAGCTGACATTCGGTTTTTCAATCTGGATACCGGAGCTATCAGAGTTCCTTATTTAGACGAACGCTATAATTTGAAGGCAAGCTTTGATTCGATACGCTTAAATGTTGCTAATATTGATAAAGACGGAAGCGAATTACATATTGACGGATATACTTCTATTGCCAATTTAAAAATTAACCATCCCAAAATTGCAAGTAAGGATGTTGTCATAAAAAATGCACGATTTGATTATCGCTTTTTATTGGGATCTGATTTTATTTCGATTGACAGCACATCAACGATGCAGCTAAACAAAATAAAAGTGAAACCGTATGTTTCGTATAATACAGAATCGGATACGGTTTATACTTTAAAAGTGGATATTCCCAAGATGAAAGCGCAGGATTTTATCGTTTCATTGCCTGATGGGTTGTTTACGCATTTTCAGGGAATGGAAGCGACAGGTAATTTTAATTATAAACTGGATTTTAAATTCAATAAAAACAAACCAAATACTTTAGTTTTCGACAGTAAACTGAATAAAGAAAACCTGAGAATTACCAAATACGGAGAAGCAAATCTTACTAAGTTAAATGGTGAGTTTGTGTATCGTGCCATTATTCAGAATGTATTGCAGCGTCCTGTTTTAGTAGGAACTGCAAATCCGAATTACACGCCTTTGGATCAGATTTCGCCTTATTTGCAAAAATGTGTGCTGACTACTGAAGACCCGTCTTTCTTTTCCCACCGCGGATTCATCAATGAAGCTTTCAAACAATCGATTTTAAAGAATATCAGGACTAAAAAATTCTCTCGTGGTGCCAGTACTATTAGTATGCAGTTGATTAAAAACGTTTTTTTAACCCGTGAAAAAACACTTTCGCGTAAGCTGGAAGAAATATTATTGGTTTATATTTTAGAAAATAACCGAATTGTAAGCAAAGAAAGAATGTTGGAAGTGTATTTCAATATTATTGAATGGGGACCAAATGTGTACGGAATTGGAGAAGCAAGCCAGTTTTATTTCCAGAAAAGCCCTTCTGATTTAAGTGTTGACGAATGTTTGTATCTGGCCACTATTATCCCAAAGCCGCGAAAATTCATGTATCAGTTTAACGATCAGGGAAACCTTAAAGATTACGCCTTGCAAAATCAAAAATTCTTAAAGAACTTAATGTTCCGCAGAGGTCTTTTGGTTCCGGAGGATACACTTGGTCAATTGCCGGTGTACATTTCTGGCAATGCACGTTCTTTAATCAAAATTAAAGTGCCGGATTCGACTCAGGTTCCTGTTGATTCTTTGTCGGTGAATGATGAGTTTGATTTATAGAATTTTACCCGATTAAACCTAACACTAAAGTTTAAAGTTAATATTGTCATTCTGAGGAACGAAGAATCTCCGCAATCAAAATCCACAAAGTAAAGGACAATCTTTGTTGAGCTTCTTATGGAGATTCTTCGTTCCTCAGAATGACATACTTGTGTTTAAAAACTTCAGTACTTAATAAATTGCAATAAAACATTATTTAAAATTCTTCAAAAAATCATCTTTATAAGTTGGCGAGACTTCAATTTCAGAACCGTCGTTAAGCGTAATAATACCGCCTTTGTTATACGATTTTACACAATTCATATTGATGATATGTGATTTGTGAACGCGTATAAAAGGCAATGGCAAAATTTCTGAAAAGTGTTTTAAAAACCGGCAGACCATTTTTTTACTGCCGTTATTCAAATACAAATCTGTGAAGTTGCCGTTACCTCGAAGTCTTACGATTTCTTCCATTTTTACGACTTCAAATCCTTCAAGTGTTGGTAGGATTACCTGTTGTTTCTCAGGTTTTGATTCATGGAAATTCTCGACAATAATTTTATTCCGGTTAAAGATTTCCTGATTCATGATTTGATGATGCACCTTGTTTACCGCTACAATCAATTCTTCGATAGAAATGGGCTTTAGCAAATAATAAGCAGCACTTTGATTTAATGCTTTTAAGGAATATTCAGAAAAGGCTGTTACAAATATGGTTTCGAACTGCAAATCCTTACACGCTTCCAAAACATCAAAAGCATTACCGAAAGGCATTTCGACATCCAGAAAAACCAATTGGGGCTGTATTTCATGCAACAAGGGAACCGCTTCTTTTATATTCTGTGCTTCTCCAGCCACTTCCACCTGCGGACAATATTTGCTCAGATAATTTTTGAGCACTTCGCGCGCTGCCAGTTCATCTTCTACAATTACACTTTTTATCTTTTGAAAAGCCATCATATGGTATCGATTAAAGGAAAAATGATTTCAACTACAGTTCCGGATTCCGGCAATTTTTTCTCTTTGATTGCAAAAGAAATGTTCTTTTTATACAATTCATTCAGCAAACCAATTCGTTCTTTGGTATTGTTGAGTCCTCGTGATTCATATACTTTCTGATTACTGGTTTTAAGTTCCTGACTTTTGGTTAAACCAATTCCGTTGTCTTCAATAATTACATTTACTTTTCCGTCATTCAATTGAAATTTTAGATGTAAAAATCCCTTTTTATCCAGATAACGCAGGCCATGCCAAATCGCATTTTCTAAGTGTGGCTGAATGATCATATTGGGTACAAAAACAGTTTCTGCATCCAGATTTTTATCAACCGTAATTCCAAAATCAAATTTATCCTGAAAACGCAAATGTTCCAGATCCAGATATTTTTGTAACTGCTCCACTTCTTTATCCAAAATAATAAAATCCTTATTAGAATTTTCCATCATATCACGCATCAGGGTCGAGTAGGAAGTCAGGTATTTATTTGCTTCGAGTTCCTTATTTTCAGAAATAAACTGATTCACACTATTTAAACTGTTGAAAATAAAGTGTGGATTCATTTCACGACGTAAAGATTGTAAAGCGATTTCCTTATTCTTTGTTTTGATGGAATAAAGCGATTTTACAATAAAAAGAAATAAAACCAAAAGCAAAATAACAGATCCAATTAAAAAATAATTGAAAGTGTTTTTTTTGGTAATTAATTCATCTTTAAGGGATTTTTCTTTTTCAAGCTGCCGAATTTTACCTTCGGTAATCTGGAATTTTTTAGTATTAATTAAGGTTGTGTCAGACTGAATTAACTGATCGAAGTTTTTAATAAACCCTTCGTAAAGCGCCATACTTTCTTTTTCATTTCCTTCCGCTTTATAATATTGTACTAATTCGGATAATGTTTTTTTTGCTTCCGCTGAATTTCCTTTGCGTGAGGCTAAGTCATATGCTTCTTTCAGGGACGTAAGTGCTTTTTGAGGCTCTTCTTTCTTAAAATAAAGAGAAGCCAGCGATTGTAATTGCTTTATTTGAGTATTAAAATCCTGTTTTGTGACGGCTTCCGCCAAAAGCTTTTCGTTGATGCCAATTGCTTTTTCAAACTGATTGTCTGAGGCGTAAACTTTGGCAATTTCGTTTTTGATTTTAATTACAGCTTCAGGTTTGTCTTTTGCATACACAAGGGCTTTTTTATAGCTTTCTATGGCAACCTTTTTATCTTTTAGGTCTAATGAATTCTGTGCTTTCTGGACATAAGCTTCCGTAACTTCCGTGCTTTTCTTTTCTTTTTTCAGCAATTCAATATTAGAATCTACATAATCGGTTTGACTGGCGGGATTTGCACTATTACGTAAGCGATTGGCATCATTTATATTGATTTTTTCTTCAGAAGCATCTTTTGCCAATGAACCTGCGGCTTCATAATTTTTAATTGCTAAATCAAAGTTTTTTTGGTTTTCCTGAACTTTTGCAAGACTTCTCGTAACACGGACCTTGTCTTCAGTAAGCTTAAGTTTTGTATAACTTGTCAATGCTTTTTTGTAATATTCCTCCGCCTTTACATTATTCCCTTTATTTAGAAATTCATTTGCCAGCGTTTCATAGTTTTTGGCAATTTGTCCTTCATCGTTTACATCCAGGGACTTCTCTAAGTTTTTTACCGCTTTGCTCATTTTCGATACACGGACCGCTTTCTTTTTTGAAAAAACAGTATCCTGTGCTGCTATTTTAAAAGGTAGCAACAACAATATAAATAACGAAAAAACAGTAATGGATAATAAACGTCTCATATTATTACAATTATGTTACTTGAGTTCCGGCAATTCCGAACGTTGAAAAATAACAATGTAAAGTAAAGTATTTTATGTTCCGTTTACAACTTGTTTCGCCAAGTCAAAACACGGTTTCACCATTTCTTCAAAAAACGAGGATTTTAAGTTTTTAAGTTTGATCTGTAATCGAACCTTTAAAATCAGACAACCATGAAATCAAACTTATTTATCTCCGCAATTTTGGCAACTGTAATCAGTTTTGTAAGCTGTAATTCATCAAATGCAAATCCAAAAAATAATATTGAAATTGAAAGACCGGCACCAACAGAAAACACAAAAATTCAGGTCGCGCTTTTACTGGATACTTCGAGCAGTATGGACGGATTAATCGATCAGGCGAAATCTAGGCTCTGGAACATTGTCAATACATTAACAACATTAAAATACGGAGGCAAAACTCCTGATATCGAAATTGCTTTATATGAATACGGAAATGACGGATTATCGAAACAATCCAATTATATCCGACAAGTAACACCGCTTTCGACAGATTTGGATTTGATTTCGGAAAAGCTGTTTGCTTTAAGAACCAATGGCGGTAGTGAATATTGCGGAGCCGTTATTCAGGATGCCACCAAACAGTTAAAATGGGCGAGAGAAAAGAGCAATATGAAACTCATTTATATTGCCGGAAATGAGGATTTTAATCAGGGCGCAATAAATTACAAAGAAGCGATTAGTGATGCCTTGAAGAATGATATTTACGTGAATACTATTTTTTGCGGCAATAAAAACGAAGGTATAAACATTCTCTGGAAAGATGGCGCCGATTATGGTAAAGGAAAATATTTTAATATCGATTCAAATCAGGCTGTGCAATATATAGCTACTCCGTATGATGATGAAATTTCAAAATGTGATGAAAAGATCAACAAAACATACATCAATTATGGTTCCAGAGGGTATGAAAAAAAAATGAACCAAAATCTACAGGACCAAAACGCAAAAAAAGTTTCGGCATCCAATTATACAGAACGTGCTGTGAGCAAATCAAAAGCGGTTTATAAAAATGAAAGCTGGGATCTGGTTGACAAAGTAAAAGATGATGCAGCGGCTATTTCTAAAATTAAGAAAGAAGAATTGCCGGCAGAGCTTCAAAATAAATCAGCAGAAGAGATAAAAACTTTTGTGGCTCAAAAATCAAAGGAAAGAGAAACTATCCAAAAAGAAATTGCGGTCTTAGCCAAAAAGCGTCAGGAATATATTGATTCAGAGTCTAAGAAAAGTAAAAAGCAAGATGATTTGGGTAATGCAATCAATACGTCAATTTTGGGTTTTGCAAAGGTGAAAGGATACACGGTTGAAAAATAGCAATCCTAAAGTCAATCTGTAAATATGAGAAAGAATATTTTAATCTTGCTTTTAACTGGAATT
This sequence comes from Flavobacterium hibisci, assembly GCF_020026925.1. Lineage (GTDB taxonomy): Bacteria > Bacteroidota > Bacteroidia > Flavobacteriales > Flavobacteriaceae > Flavobacterium > Flavobacterium hibisci. Next base: position 28,707 of record NZ_JAIQDW010000012.1, read on the forward strand.
TTTGGCGCGGGTTTTGCATGCAGAAATGACAAGGAGAAGGATTTAAAAACTATAAATGCAAAGCCGGTTTATTCTTATGAAGAGAATCTAAAAAAGGAAGCAGCTGTTATAAGGAGATTTTTGGGGGAATCTCCGAAATATAATTCAGATGTCGCTTTCTTTTTAGACATGAAGATAGAATCAGGAAAAAACCGGTTTTTTATTTACGATTTAAAACATGATAAATTACTCGATAAAGGGCTGGTAGGACATGGTTCAGGGTCAGAAACGGGTATTGTCGGTAAACTAAAGTTTAGCAACGTAAAAAATTCCAATTGCAGTTCTTTAGGAAAATATGCAATTGGCGGTTCTTACACCGGAAAATTTGGTAAATCGTATAAATTATATGGTTTAGAAAAAACAAACAGTAATGCTTTTGACCGAAATATAGTCCTTCATAAATATTGCGATGTCCCTTTTGAAGAACAGCCTTATCCTATCTGCAACAGTCTTGGCTGCCCGATGGTAAATGAAAAATTTTTTGGCGTTATCGAAAAACTCATTGATGACTCAAAAAAGAAAATCATTCTTGTAATGTATTATTAAATGAATCCTAAAAATATAATCCCGATAACTGCAAGGTTGTCGGGATTTTGTATTTAATGATTCGTATTTAAGGAGCAGGATCAGGAATAATTGTCTGAACATTATCAATCTCATCCAGAATTTCTTTTGAAAGTATTATACCAACAGTAGCAATATTTTTTTTTAATTGTTCCATAGTCGTGGCGCCAATAATGGCACTAGTTAAAAAAGGCTGTTGCAATACAAAACCTAAGGCCAGTTCAGTCAAAGTCAATCCATGTTTTTGGGCGATTTCCTGATATAAACGTGTTGCCCGAGTGCTTTGTTCGCTGTTGTAACGTTTGTATTGCGGAAAAAGATTGATTCTGGCATTTGGGTGTGGTTCTCCTGTTAAAAACTTACCCGATAAAACGCCAAAAGCTAATGGCGAATAGGCTAACAATCCAACATTTTCATGCACAGAAACTTCGGCAGAACCCACTTCGAAAAGACGGTTTAATAAATTATATGGATTTTGAATCGTTTTGATTCTTGGTAAATTTTGGTATTTGCTTTCCTCCAGAAAACGCATCATTCCCCAGGCATTTTCGTTTGAAACACCAATATGTTTTATTTTACCTTCTTTAATCAAAACATCAAAGGTTTCCAAAACCTCCCTGAAATTATCTTCCCAGGCTTCATCCTGAACTTTAAATCCCCGTTGACCAAAACAATTAGTTTTGCGTTCCGGCCAATGCAGTTGATATAAGTCTATATAATCTGTCTGCAGGCGTTTTAAGCTGTTTTCCAAAGCATATTTGACACTTGCCGCAGAGAAATCCAATTTCTCACGCATGTAGCCAAAATTTGGATTTGGTCCTGCGATTTTTGAAGCCAGGATTATTTTATCACGGTTACCGGTTTTTTTGAACCAGCTACCCACTATTTTCTCGGTACTTCCATAAGTTTCTTCACGTGCCGGAACCGAATACATTTCGGCTGTATCAAAAAAATTGACACCATTTTCAAATGCATAATCCATTTGCTGATGTCCTTCGGCTTCTGTGTTTTGTTCACCAAAGGTCATAGTACCCAGGCAGATTTTGCTTACTGATATATCTGTATTAGGCAGGGTAGTATATTTCATAATTTGGTATTGTATAACTTCTCAAAGATACAACCGTATTTTTTAAATGAAAAAGCCTAAAGTTAAAAAGGACTTAAAGTTTTCTATGTTTCGATTGGCAAAAAGAAATTTAACTTTTACATCCTTTTTAGTTATGAAAAAACATGGAATGTTGAAAATCAGATGTTTTATGTTTTTATATGTAGTAATAAACTTATTTTAAATAACAAATCACCTCATTTTTACTGTAAGTAAATACTTCTGATTCTTACTTTTTTTAATTCAAAACAGGTCGCTCATCGACTAATAATGTCTTTCATCTAAAAGGTCGCAAAATCCATAAAAATGCTGATTTTACCAGTTAATTTTGTTTCATAATCTAAGTTAAAATGGATTACAAAAATAAAACCTTCTTACGGGTTTTTACGTAGGTACATGAAAGTACAAAATTTTAAAGGAATTCGATTTTTAATACACCTGGAATCAGGTAGTAATGTTATAAGAAATAATCAACAAAATTTAGTTATCAAACTATTGTATAAGAATTTAAAAATTTTTTTTATGAAGAGAATTTTACTTATTCTGTTAATGGGTCTTTTTCAAAATTTCATTTTTGGAGCGACAATTACAAGTACCGGAGCTGGTGGAAACTGGAATTCAGGAAGTTCTTGGATAGGAGGGGTAATACCAGGGGCATCAGATGATGTAGTTATAGTATCTGGAAGTACAATAACAGTTAATACAAATGTTTCCGCAAAAAGTATAACTGTTTCAGGAACAATGGCTATTCCTGCTAATACTGATGTCAGTATAAATTCGTTATTAATTATTGTTAAATCTCCTTCAGGAAATATTTATTTTAATAAAAAATCTATAATTACATTACCACAAAATGTGGCCTTATATCTTCAAAATGGGTCGAATAGTTTAAATACCTCGGATAGCGGAGTTTGTAGTAACAATACAGAAATACATGTAGGTACAACAAATTATGCTGTTTGTACAGGCGGCGGTGCTACATATACATTTGATCAGGTTGAGAGTGCAGGTGGTATTAATACCACAATCACTTTGTCTGGAAATCAGTATATCTGTACCTATGGCACTAACACAACGACATTTACTTCTACTGTGTCTTCGGGCACTTGGTCCAGCGGAAATACTTCAGTTGCTACAGTAAATCCTTCAACAGGAGTAGTAACGGCGCAAGGAGTTGGAACAGCAACAATAACGTATACAGTATCTGGAGTTGGAAGTGCTACAAGAGATGTATATGTTGCTAATGGACCAGGAGGAGGAGTAAGCGCTATTAATGGCTCTAATTCACAATGTCAAAATACTTCGGCTAATTATACAGTAACATCTAATAGTGCTAATTATAATCATACGTGGAGTTATAGTGGTACTGGAGTTACTTTTGTTACATCAGCCGATGGACGTTCAGCTACTGCAACTTTTGCTTCAAATGCTACTTCAGGACAAATAGTTGTGAATTCGACTAATGCTTGTGGAAGTGGTTATGGAGCTGGTTTTAATGTAACTATTGCTGGAGTACCTTCAGCACCAGGAACAGCTAATCCTGATAGTCCATTATGTACAAGTTTTAATGCTCAATGGGCATTTACATCGTTAGCGACAAAGTATTTTATAGATGTTGCAACAAGTAGTAGTTTTGGTGCAGGAACTTTGCTCCCATCATATACTAATCTTGATGTGGGAAATGTTTTAGTATATCCTATAACGGGATTAAACCCAGGAACAACTTATTATTATAGAGTTAGAGCATATGGCAATTGTGGTACAAGTACAAACTCTTCAGTAATGACTTATGCAACAACCCCTAGCCCAGTAGTTCCGGTTGCAACTTCTATAAGTAGTAACGTACAATGTAATTATGCTGAACCTCAATGGAATACAGTAGCCAATGCAACAGGATACTATTTAGATATCGCTACAGATAGTGGGTTTACAAATTTTGTAGCAGGATACAATGGTTTTAATGTTACAGGTAATAATGGAATTGGTCCATCGAATAATCTTCCTGCTGGTACTTTGTATTATAGAGTGAGAGCATACAATAATTGTATAGTAACAGGAAATTCTAATGTTGTAAGTTTTCAAACAACAGCTCCTGTTGGAGGTTCGGTTTCTCCGGCGCAAACTATTTGTGCAGGAAATTCTCCAACATCCAATCTTACATTAAGTGGATATACAACCACAAACACGGCAATAGTAAAATGGCAAAAAGCAAGTGATATAGGTTTTACTTCTAACGTATCTGATATTTCTGAAACAACAAATGTTTTGTCTATTGCTAAAATTGGTGTTTTAACTACAAGTACTTATTTTAGAGCTGTTGTACAAAATCAATTTGGTTCCTGGTGTATGTCTAACTCGACACCAGTATTGATAACTGTTAATAATTCTATTTCAGCGGCTTCATCAACTCCAACGGTTTGTATTAATACAGCATTAACCCCAATAACACATACTGTAATTGGCTTTACAGGTATTGGAACTGTGACCGGTTTACCATCTGGAGTATCTCCATCTTTATCAGGCAATACATTGACTATTAGCGGGACACCAACAGCCTCAGGGACTTTTAATTACACTATTCCTTTGACGGGTGGTAGTTGTGGAGGCACAAGGAATGCTACGGGGACTATAACGGTTACAGCAGTACCAGCAACACCAGGAACAATTAGCCAACCAACCAATAAATGTGCAAGTACAACAGGAAATACTTTTAGTATAACTTCAGTACCGGGAGCTACATCTTACACTTGGTCAGTTACAGGAACTGGCTGGGCAGTAACAGCAGGAGGTACAACTACCTCAGCAACAATTACTATTGGTTCAGGTGCAGGAATAGTTTCTGTTACTGCAACTAATGCTTGTGGTACCAGTTCAGCTTCTACTACAGGTAGTGTTGCTCCAACTACGGCTCCGGCAACACCAGGAACAATAACGCAGCCAACTAATACATGTGCAGGTTCGACAGGCAATACATACAGTATAGCTTCTGTAAGTGGAGCGACTTCTTATACATGGTCAGTTACAGGAACTGGCTGGGCAGTAACAGCAGGAGGTACAACTACCTCAGCAACAATTACTATTGGTTCAGGTGCAGGAACAGTTTCTGTTACTGCAACTAATGCTTGTGGTACCAGTTCAGCTTCTACTACAGGTAGTGTTGCTCCAACTACGGCTCCGGCAACACCAGGAACAATTACTCAGCCAACAAATAAATGTGCAGGTTCAACAGGAAATATATTTAGTATAGCTTCCGTAACCGGAGCTACATCATATACCTGGTCAGTAACCGGTACAGGGTGGTCAGTTACTTCAGGAGGAACAACTAATTCTGCAACCATTACAATCGGTTCAGGGATAGGAACAGTTTCTGTAACGGCTACAAATGCGTGTGGTACAAGCTCTGCTTCAACTACAGGAAATATCACTCCAACTACTGCTCCGGCAACACCAGGAACAATTACTCAGCCAACCAATAAATGTGCAGGTTCTAACGGAAATATATACAGTATTGCTTCTGTAAATGGAGCAACTTCTTATACATGGTCAGTTACGGGAAGCGGCTGGTCAGTTACTTCAGGAGGAACAACTACTTCTGCAACCATTACAATCGGTTCAGGAATAGGAACAGTTTCTGTAACGGCTACAAATGCGTGTGGTACAAGCTCTGCTTCAACTACAGGAAATATTACACCTAACCCAAGTCCAACCCCAACATTTACTACTCTTGCTCAGTTGCAAACATGTGCAGGAGAACATATGACTTATACGACCCAGAGTGGACAATCTAATTATACTTGGACTGTCTCAGGAGTTCTGAATACAGATTACAGACTTATTGCAAGAGGTACAACAACAAATTATGACATTGTGATTGAATGGTTAACTGCTGGTTCTAAAACCGTTACCGTTAATTATAATAATTCCAATGGTTGTAATGGTGCTGCAGCAGCAACTTATGCTACAAATGTAACTGTCATTGACAGAGGAAGGGTAAATGGCGGTGCGCATATTTGTAAAGGAAGTACTTTGCCAACTTTAACCTTGCGAAATGATGCAGGAAATGCACCTTATCCGGATGCTTCATTGGTTTTAATGTGGCAATACAGTGACGACTTAAATAATGCGACCTGGAATGATATTCCAGGAACTGCAGGCCAAATATCTTATACACCAACAGCATTTCCGGGTGCATTTAGAACGTATCAGGTTATATTGAAAAGCGGTATTTGTACTAAGACTTCTATAGAATCCAGAATTAATATAGACGCCTTTAATGCGCCAACTTTAGGTACAACAACTTATCCTACTTGTTCGGTTGCTACAGGCAGTGTAGTTTTAACTGGTTTGCCATCCGGAAACTGGACAATTAATCAAACAGGAACTACAACTGCGACTTATACTAATATTGTTGCCAACACTACTAGTTATCCTGTTGTTGGATTGCCAGCAGGTACTTATACTTTTACAGTTAAAGAAGGAAATTGTACTTCTGATGCTTCTGCAATTTTGAATATGACTCAGGTAGCTAACATTTGGGATGGCACAAAATGGTCTAAAACAGGTGATACAACATTACCAACTGCCGGAGATAAAATCGTTTTTGAGGGTGATTACACTGTAACAAGTGATATATCGGGTTGTAGCTGTACAGTAAATTCGGGCAATGTAATTGTAAATTCAGGAAGAACATTAACTATTAAAAATGAGGTAACAGTTAACGGAGGTACTTTGACATTTGAAAACAATGCCAGCTTGTTACAAGATGTTAATACGACTGTAAATAACAACTCTGGTCCTATCATCTACAAGCGCAATTCCCAGCCGATGAAGAATTTCGATTTTACATACTGGTCATCGCCTGTAGAAGGTCAGACGTTATACAATTTATCGCCTAACACGCTTTGGGACAAATACCAGTCTTATAGTGGAAGTGGCTGGAAAATCGAGACATCAACCAATGTTATGCAGCCTGGAATCGGTTATATCATCAGGGTGCCGAAGCCTTTTGCGTGGCCGGACCCTAATGCAGCCAGTTACATACAGCCAGTGCAGTTTATAGGTAAGCCAAACAACGGTAACATCACCAGCAGCCAGCATATGGATAAAGGCAAATACTACCTGATCGGAAATCCGTATCCATCGGCCATACATGCAGATGATTTCTTGTTCAGCAATGTAAACAACAGGAATATTTTAGGGGGAACCATCTATTTCTGGACCCACAATACGGCTATTAAGGTGGTCAATTCTAAGCTTGCTTATGTTTCAGACGACTATGCGAGTTACAACCTGACAGGCGGGGTTGCTACTTCTGCTGTAAGTGATCCGGGCTATAATGATAATCCTTCACTGGATACAGGCAGAAAGCCAACCGGGTACATAGCTGCAGGACAATCGTTTTTCACGATGGCTGAGGATGGCTCAGGGTATGTGGAGTTCAACAACTCCATGCGTTATGGCGGAACTGATAATTCACAATTTTTCAAACCGGGCAAAACATCAAAATCCGCATCGATTGAGAAACACCGCCTTTGGCTGAATCTGACCAATACCGGAGGGGCATTCAAACAAACGCTGATTGGATATGTTGACGGAGCGACAAATGGTTATGATACAAACTTTGACGGAATGACTTACGACGGCAACAGTTATATTGATTTTTACAGTGTCAATGAAACTTCCAGGCTGACGATCCAGGGACGTGCCTTGCCATTCAGTGATTCAGATGTTGTTCCTTTGGGCTATCGTTCGACAATTGCGGGAGATTTCACCATTTCCATAGATCAGGCTGATGGTAGCCTGTCAACCCAGAGAATTTACCTTGAAGACAAGCAGACCGGAACAATAAATGAATTAACGGCCAAAAACTATACTTTTACGACCAAGGCAGGTGCATTCAACAATCGATTTGTGCTTCGTTACAAGAACACAACATTAGGAACCGGAGATTTTGAAACGGTTGATGATGCTGTTTGGGTTGTTGCCCAAAACAAAACCATTACAGTAAATTCGACTGCGGAAAACATTGATAAGGTATTTATTTATGATGTTTCCGGAAAAGAGTTGTATAGTAAAGATAAGGTGGGCAATCTTGAATTAGTTCTTCAGAACCAGCCATTTGCGCAACAGGTCTTACTGGTAAAAGTAGTGCTTGGGAATGGCTACCAGACGACCAAAAAAGTGATCTTTAAATAAAACTACAAACCATAAAACAAAAAATCCGATAGCAAAAGTTATCGGATTTTTTTTTATTAATAGATTAAATAATTGGCTCAACTCAGGAGTTCAAGTTCTTTTACCTTATCATAAACTAAATTGCTTTCATAACCTCTTCGAAGTAAATAATCGCAAAATTTCTTTCGTTTTTTTAAGGCATTCCGTTCTGTTAAACTTTCCCAGCATTTTTGAGAAAGGTGATCAAATGTTGTCGCGTATTCCTCAGCGGAAATTTCTTTTAAAGCAAGATTAATATTGGCTGTAGAAATGTGTCTGGTTTTAAGTTCATTTACTATTCTAATTTTTCCCCAGTTTTTAATACGGTGCTTACCGCGGGCAAAACTGCAGGCAAAGCGTGTTTCGTTTAAAAAATTATCTTCAATTAGTTTGACAATAATAATGTCGATTTCCTCCGGAGACATTTTTAAAGAATATAGTTTAGTTACGACTTCATCATGGCAACGGTCCTGATAGGCACAAAAATGTTCTAGTTTTTGTAATGCTTCTTTGATGGTCATACTTGAAAAATGAAAAAGGATTAATTAAAAACAAAAGTAGGTTATTTAATATAATTGTGGAAAAGCTTTAATGAATGTAAAAAAGTAAGAAAATTTAACATATTGGAATTATTTTTTTTATATTTTTGAAATACCCCATTGTAAGCAACTTAAATTCAGTTGTTTAGTAAATATGTTTTTTTGAGGAAAAGTAGCTGTTCCAGACACGCCCCACAGTTCTAGCAGTATTAGCTTTTTCAATACCACTCATAAGTATTTCGAAGAATTAATTGATTTTTTTAATCTTAAAACTCTGTTGTTATGAGACTAAAACTATTTTTTACATTGTTTTTTGTTTACTCTTTTATGTCGTCGCAAATCACTTTTTCACCAACAACAACAACTGCTGGTACTTTTAAGGTGCCTGCTGGTGTAACTTCATTGAATGTAGAATGTTGGGGTGCTGGCGGTGCAGGAGGAGGTGTCACAGCGGGACTTTCTCTTTTTGCAGGCGGTGGCGGTGGCGGTGGGGCTTATAGTAAGATTACTGCATTAAGTGTAACTCCTGCAACTGTTTTGAACTATAAGGTAGGTGAGGGCGGAACAGGTGCTAATGGAGTAGATGGTACTGATGGCGGACAAACCTTTTTTTCAACAGTTATTGCAAATGGTGGGTTTGGCGGTAAATTTGGAAATCCTTCTTTAGGTGCTGGTGGAGCCGGAGGAGCAGCTTCAGGAGCTGGAATAAAATTTTCAGGAGGAAACGGAGCAACTGCTGCAATTTTAAATCTTGTAACAATAAATTCTGGCGGCGGAGGTGGTGGAGCAGGAACATCTGCTAATGGCGGAAGTGCTAATAATGCAACTGCTGGGGCAGGAGGTTCGTCAGGAGGTGGTAATGGTGCTACCGGTGTAATAGCATTATTTAGTGATGGAACTAATGGCGCTGTACCTGGAGGAGGAGGTTCGGGAGCAGCATCCATATTATCTGTTAGTGGTGGTAGAAAAGGCGGAAACGGTGGAAACGGTAAGTTAAATGTTATTTACACCTGCCCAACTTACGGACTTACTGCACCAACTACAGCTGATGATGTTTGTACAACAGTAAGTACAACTTCCGTAGTAAGATTAACTGGTTTGCCAAATGGAGATTATGTGGTAACTTATAATCGCAGCAATCCAAATGTAACCGGATTAACCGCTACAATGTCGGTTACTGGAGGAACAGGAATAGGAACCTTTACGGCGGTTGGATTAACTACACCAGGTTCAAGTACAATAACTATAACTAATCTTACTTCAGAAGCTTGTACAAATACTGTAAATGCAAATAATGCTGTAACAATTAATATATATTCTGCCAGTGTTGGGGGGACAATCAATACACCTCCGGCTATTTGCAGCGGAGCTACAAGTGGTTCATTAACTTTGTCGGGATACACAGGAACGATTACCGGATGGTAATATTCAGTAGATCCTTTTTCTTCCTGGACACCAATTTCTAATACCACAGATGGTCTTTCACCGGGAATATTAACACAGACTACCCAGTTTAGGGCACTTGTTAAAAACGGTGCGTGTAGTCAGACAACATCTGCTATTACAACGGTTACTGTAAATCCTTTGCCAGCTATTACAACAACAGGAACAGTTAACAATATTTGTTTTAGTACAAGTTCTCAATTGGCGACGCTGCCTTATCAAGCGACATCAAATACGCCGGTAAGTTATAGTATTGTATGGAATCCAGCGGCAATTGCAGCCGGATTTATTAATCAGTCAACAACAGTATTTTCATTTTCATCTGGAGAAGGAAACCTAAATACAATTGCAATACCCGCAGGAGTTACTGCAGGGTCATACACGGGCACGATGACCATACAGAATTCCAATTGTTCAGCAACCCAGGCAATACAAATTACAATCGTACCAAAACTATCTGCACCCATACTAGGAGCTGTTACTGAGCCTACATGTATAACGCCTACTGGAAGTTTAACGTTAAGCGGATTGCCATCTTCGGTTACCTGGTTAATAAAACAGACAGGTACCGCATCCACAACTTATACGGGTACAGGTTCATCATATCCAATTTCTAATCTTCTTCCTGGAAATTATCAATTTACTGTTGAATATACCGGAAGTTGTATTTCTGATATTTCTACAAATGTTGTGGTTCATAATCTTGTCACTAATACTTATAATAGTAGCTGGTCGGATGGTACTCCAACAATAAATCAAAATCTGTTTTTGCTTCAAATTATTCTTCAGCCGGAGGAGGATTAGGAAATATTAGTGGTTGTTCCTGTTTGGTGAATTCCGGAGTTACAGTTGTAATGAATAGTAATGATACATTAACGATTCAAAATGCAGTTGTTAATAATGGCGGGACACTAACTTTTGAAAATAATGCCAGTTTATTGCAGAATAATGCTGCAGCCGTTAATTCTGGCAATATTATTTATAAAAGAATTTCAACTCCAATGAAGAACTTCGATTTTACTTATTGGTCATCACCCGTTGAGGGGCAAACTTTATTTGGATTATCTCCTAATACACTTTGGGATAAATATCTTTCTTATACTGGAACTGGCTGGCATCAGGAATATGGTGCCTCGGTTATGGCTAAAGGAATTGGTTATATCATCAGAACCCCAAAAGCAGGAAACTGGCCAAATGGAGAAGTTGTTGCTTTTTCCGTATTCGCAGGCTGTTGCGTTTATCGGGACTCCAAATAACGGAAATATTACCGGGCAGTCACTCAACGCCGGAAAATTTTATTTAATAGGTAATCCGTATCCTTCAGCGATAAGTGCAGATGCTTTTTTTTTTGACAATCCTAATAACAGTTCAATTTTAGGCGGGACTGTTTATTTCTGGACCCATAATACTCCTTTGAAAATGATAGGCACTCAAGAAGCTTATTCTTCAGGGGATTATGCGACTTATAATGGTGTTGGAGGAACTTTAACTGCGCCTGCACCATCTGGTGGGGCCTTGCCATCCGGAAAAATTGCGGCAGGGCAGTCTTTCTTTGCTTTGGCTACTGCAAACGGAACAGTTATGTTTAATAACGGTATGAGGATTCAGGGAAATAATAATCAGTTTTTTAAACCACCGAAAATATCCAAATCAAGTTCATTGGAAAAGCATCGTTTATGGCTTAATATGACTAATGAAGGCGGTGCTTTTAAGCAATTATTAATTGGATATGTTGAAGGCGCAAGTAATGGATACGACAACGATTTTGACGGAATCACCTTTGATGGCAATGCATATATCGATTTTTATAGTATTAATGAAGACAATAAACTAGTCATTCAGGGTCGCGCACTGCCTTTTAATAATTCAGATATAGTGCCTTTAGGATATCGTACAGTTATATCAGGAGAGTTCAAAATTTCAGTAAACAATGCCGATGGAATGCTTAGTAGTCACCCTGTTTATTTAGAAGATAAGTTAACTAATACCATTACTGACCTAACTCAAAATGATTATGTTTTTAACAGCAGTGTAGGTGTTTTCAACAATAGATTTGTGTTAAGGTATGCCAATGCCACATTATCCGCTGACGAATTTGAACACCAAAATAATGTTTTGGCCTGGTTGGATAAGAAGACCTTAAGAATTAATTCTACAGAGAAAACTATTAACAAGGTTTTTGTTTATGATATTACAGGAAAATTAGTTTATAGTGATTTTGATATTGTAGCATCTGAAGTAGCAATAAGTACTCTCAAATTCAAAAATGAAATTTTATTACTTAAAATCGTTTTAGATGACCACGATATAATAACCAAAAAGATCACAACAGCTTCAGAATAATTAATTGCTAATAATAGTGGCGATTTTTTTTATTTATTATTCAAAAAACAGCAGAAAAGTTTATTTACGTTTTACAAAAGAAAAAAAAACTGACAAAAGCTTATAAGTCATATTTTGTTTTTTTAAAAGTTAACAATAACTCCAACTTTATTGTTTTGAATTGTAATTTTTATATTCTTGATTTTCAATTAACTATTTCAATACAATTTGTTAAATAAATAACAGAAGTGCATTTCATCGATTTTTATTGCATTTTAACGATTAGTGATTAAAAAATTATTATCTTAATCGTGTTCTTTGATAAATGCGAAAAAATAAATTTTGGAGCCTTTTTTTTGTTAAAAAATGAATTATTAACTTAAAATTTTATTGAGATGAGAAGGATTTTTATTACGGTAGGCATACTAGTGAGTGTGTGCTCGTTTGGACAATCAACAACAAATGCATTGAATGGTGCAATCTCGGAAAAAAACATTCAATTTCTAACTCCTTCTAAAACATCAAAACCCAGCGTGCTGGAAAAACACCGTATTTGGCTAAACATGACAAACACAGGAGGGGCTTTTAAACAATTATTAGTTGGTTACATTGAAGGGGCAACTAATGGATATGACAGTGATTTTGACGGTATAACTTTGGATAAAAATTTATACATAGATTTTTACAGTATCAATTCGAATCGTAATCTCGTGATTCAGGGTCGTGCGCTGCCTTTTAATGATTCTGATACTGTGCCTTTAGGATATCGTACGATTATAGCAGGAGAATTTACAATTTCAATAGATCAGGTTGATGGAATGTTCACGAATCAAGCCGTTTATTTAGAAGATAAGTTAACAAACACTATTAATGATTTAAGACAACATGCGTATACTTTTACTACTGCAACAGGGGTTTTTAACAATAGGTTTGTTTTAAGATATACTAATAAAACCCTAAATACAGATGATTTCGAAGCTGTAAATAATGTTGTTTCAATTGGAATTAAGAATCAAATTATTTCTGTAAACTCTACTTTGGAAAATATAGATAAAATTTCTGTTTATAATATCTCAGGTCAGCAATTATTAAATCAGGAGAATATCCGGGATACACAGTCAATAATCCAGGATTTACCTTCTACCCAACAAATTTTATTAGTAAAAGTGTTGTTAGAGAATGGAAAATCTATTACTAAAAAAGCCTTATTTAAATGATATACTAATACTCTTTAAAAAATCCGGCAAACTGTTTTGTCGGATTTTATATAAAATCAAGTTTATAAATTATTCACATTTATTTAAAATCAAATTTAAATAGATCGATTTGCCAAGTATATAATATTCTAAAATATTTTTTTGAGATAATCTTTAATTTATTCAAGTTAAATTTTAGTATTGATTAGCAGTACTTTAGATCGTGTTTTAGTAATGCTAATTTAAGATTTTTAAGTCATAATTGCATTTTATGATAGTTTATTGAGTAGGAAACAACTTAACCTAATTAACCTAAATATAAATTAAAATGAAAAACATATACATAACTTTAGGTCTCTTTTTAATTTTTGTATATTCATATGGGCAATCGGCAAGTAATTATACTTTCACGTCAATCCAGGGAAATTATATTTCGCTTACAGGTGTTGCCGGAGTAACTGATACTTCAATTCTAGCCACAGCAGATGAAGGAATTTCTAACGCAATAACACTTCCTTTTACATTTGCTTTTGCAGGAACAGCTTATACTTCTATAAGGGTTTCTCCTAATGGGTGGATATATTTAGGTTCAGGAACACCGGCTGAATCTAATGATAATACCCAGGCAAATGCAGAAACAAGAAAGCCAATTTTATTTCCGTTATGGGATAATTTAAAATGCAATGTTGCACCCCGCTACGTAACAACCGGAATTGCTCCTCACAGAAGGTTTAAGGTAGAGTGGAGTCAGCAAAGCTGGAATAATGGAGTTGCCGGAGATGTGATTTCATTTCAGGTATGGTTATTTGAGACAACAAATGTAGTTGAGTTTTTGTACAATCAGGGAGCTGTAGCAGCAAATACTGCGTCTTCCGGCGGAGCTTCAATAGGAATATATGATGGTTCCAGCAGATATTTGACCTTAAATAATTCCAGCGGTACACCTGTTGCCCAACCGGATGTTTTTACAACGAACATTAGTACAAAACCTGCAACAGGTCAAATTTATAGATTTACTCCACCAGTTACCGCAGGTTTAGAGGCTAATAATTACTGTTTTTCTGCAAGTTCAAGGACCTATGATAATTTATTGTCGGCCACAGATGTACCTGCTCTGGCAGCAAGTTCAGATGATGTACTTTCAAGTACGGTTGCTTTGCCATTTACCTTCAATTTTGCAGGAGCTTTCTATTCTAATATAAGGGTTTCCAGTAATGGCTGGATCACATTTGCATCACCTAATCCAACAGCATCACAAAATTATACGAATAATATTGCCAATGCTAATATTATAAAACCGGCATTGTTTGCATTATGGGATGATATTGAACTTACCGTAATTCCAAAATACCAGGTTTCGGGTACAGCACCTAATAGGATTTTCAAGCTTGAATTTTCGAAGCAAAAGTGGGATTATGCAGGAGCAACTGATGCCATTTCATTTCAGGTATGGCTATATGAAAAAAGTAACGTCATAGAATACATTTATAAGCAAGGTGCAGGGGCATTGAGAAATCCAAGTGCAACTATAGGTATATATGATGCCAATGGAAAATATTTGCTTTTGAATAATGTGACCGCAAGTCCAACAACAACTTCCAGTTCTTTTATATTTACACTTAATGCTAAACCAGCTACAGGACAGGTCTATCGATTTACACCTCCTCCCTCAATTTCCTATCCTGGCAATGCATTTATAGCAACAGGTACGGTGGCAGTTACACAATCCGGAGATACAGGAGGTACTTATTCCGCGACTCCGCCTGGTTTGTCTTTTGTAAGTGCATCAACAGGGGAGGTAAATTTAACAGCAAGCTTAGGAGGAACTTATACCATATCCTACAATGTTGGAGGCTGCGTAACTGCCACTACAGAGATGACAATTTTTCCTTTGTTACCACAGCCTGTAGGAACTGTAGGAGTTGCTTCTTGTGCCAGTGGAAGTGATGGTAGTATCACCATAACTAATATGAACAACAGTGTCAGATTTGTGGCGGCAGATAATGATTACATAGACTTGGGAAGTCAGATGCTATCTAATAGAGCAGCTTTTACTATGGGTGGGTGGATAAAGTTTAAGGCATCTGATATAACAGGCAGAATGAGTTTGTTTGGTCAGAATGATGCAATAGAATTTGGTTTTTCTTCTTCATCCACTTTAGAACTTTGGAGTGTGGCAACGGGTGTTGTCACGGCTTCATTTAATCCCGCAACACTAGGAAATGAAGCGTGGCACCACGTTTCTGTAACTGGAGATGGTGCCCGGATAAGGATTTATATTGATGGTATTAGTGTTCCGGTAACAGGGGGTGTAGTGAACACTACCAATTATGGGGCATCGACTTTTACTACTAAAATAGGAAGCCGGGTTTTTTCTAATACAAATGGCGAAACTTTTACGGGAAGTATTTTAAAAGCAGCATTTTACAGTACTGCTCTTTCTGCATCAAGAATCGAGAGTCTTGCATTTGGTCCTACAGTATATTCTGGTTTTGAGCCGGGTATAATTGCCGGATATAATTTTTATGATGGTTCAGGAACGACTTTAACCTCTACACCTGCGGGATTCAATGGTACATTTCAGAATTCTCCCGAATGGGTCGATCCATATACCTATGCCTGGCAGAGGGTCGGTAATAATACAGTTATTGCCACTACAAAAAACCTAACGGGTTTGACTCCGGGGGATTACAGGGTTACAGTAGCACTTACAGGTGTAAGCAGTCCAAATGCTAAAGTTTTTACAGTTGGTTCAGCTGCAGAAGTGGTCGCAACTGCCGGAACAGGAGCCAATTGTACATCGACTATAACTGCAAATTGGAATGCAGTTGCAGGAACTACAAGTTATGTACTGGATGTAGCTACAGATGCTGCCTTTACTAGTTTTGTTACAGGCTATAATGGCTTAAATGTTGGAACCGTAACAACTTATGCGGTGACTAACGTTCCTCCTGGTCCAATATTTTACAGAGTACGCAGAAATACAAGTTGTGGCATTAGTGCTAATTCTAATATTATTCAATATCAGACACAACAGGTTAAAACTCCGGTTGCAACAGCTGCTGCTATATTATCGTGTACTAGTTTTAGAACCAATTGGAATCCTGTTGACGGTGCTAATGCCTATTATTTAGACGTTTCTACAGATCCTGCTTTTGGCAGTTTTGTTACGGGTTATAATGGTTCAAATGTCGGAAATGTAACCAGTGTTGACGTTACAGGGCTGAGTTCTAATACTACCTATTATTACAGGGTTCGTTCAGGAAATGCTTCCTGTGGCATGATGGCAACTTCGTCTAATACTATTTCAATATTGGTTAGTACAGGTCCTACAGCTCCTACTGTGGGTACAATAACTCAGGCCACATGTGCAAATCCAACAGCAAAAGTGGTATTAAATGGTCTTCCGGCAGGAGAATGGACATTACAATTTTCAACAGGCCAGACTTTTTCAGGAAGTGGAACAAGCGTTACCATATCTGACCTTACACCGGGAAGTTCCTTTACTGCTGCGGTTAAAACAAATGCATGTTATTCTCCTAATTCAGCTAATATTGTACTGAATTCTTTAGTAATACCAACATCAACCTGGAACGGTTCTGTTTGGTCCACCCCACCAACAATTAATAATAATATTGTGTTTGCTGCTAATTATAACTTAGCAGGAGATATAAGTGGCTGTACATGTACTGTAAATCCCGGTGTTTCAGTTGTAGTAAACTCAGGTGACACTTTTACTATTACCAATGCAGTTACAACTACGGGAGGAACGCTAACTTTTGAAAATGGTGCGAGTCTTGTGCAGACTAATGATATCAGTAATACAGGTGATATTATATACAAAAGAATCTCTGAACCGATGGAAAATTTTGATTACACATATTGGTCTTCTCCAATAGACGGTCAGGTGCTTAATGTTTTTTCACCCAATACATTATATGATAAATATTTCTCCTATAACACCACTCTTCTTAAATGGCAACACGAATCTCCGTTAAATCCTATGACACCAGGAAAAGGATATATAATCCGAACGCCTAAGGCCGGACTTTGGGCTAATGGAGAAAATGTAGTTTTTCCTTATGCTCAGAATGTTCGGTTTGTTGGAGTCCCTAATAATGGAAGTATTTTTGCAGAAGAAGTAACTTCTGTTACGGCCACACGTTACTTTTTGATAGGGAATCCATATCCATCAGCCGTGGATGCAAACTTGTTTTTATCAGCGAATAGCACAATTTTAGCAGGAACTCTTTATTTTTGGACACACAATACGCCCCTTTCAGGCACTGGATATACAGGGGATGATTATGCTTCTTATAATTCGACAGGTGGAGTAGGTACTTCAGCAAAAAGTGACCCTGGGCATAATAATAATCCTGCTCTGGATACAGGAAAAAAACCTAATGGAAAAATTGCTGCCGGTCAATCATTTTTTGCAGCTTCAAAAGCACCCGGAACCATTGCTTTTACAAATAGTATGCGTATAGCAGGAAATAATAATCAGTTTTTTAAGCAGGGAAAAGCTGCAGATTCTGAAAGACATCGTGTATGGCTTGAATTAAGTAATAATAAAGAGGCTTATAAGCAAATGTTAATTGGCTATATCCAGGGAGCAACTAATAATTATGAAGATCAGTTTGACGGAGTCACGATAGATGGCCATCAATATGCTGATTTTTATAGTATAAATAATGATAAAAAGCTTGTTATTCAGGGCAGGGCATTACCATTTGAAAATACCGATCTTGTGCCTCTGGGATATAAAACCGCTGTTGCTGGTAATTTTACAATAGGAATAAATCAAACAGAGGGAACTTTTACCACACAGCCTATTTATCTGGAAGACAGACTTACACAGACGATTCATAATCTGCAATCATCAAATTATATGTTTACTACTGCAGCCGGAACTTTTGATGATCGTTTTGTCCTGAAATACAGCGATTCAAATTTAGGTTCAGGTGATTTAGAAAATAATAAAAATAATTTGATTGTTACAGTGAATCGTAAAGTTATTAACATTACATCTTTGAATGATGATAATATCAGTAAAGTCTTTTTGTATGATATTTCAGGGAAATTGATTTACAAAAAAGACAAGATAAATAGCAATCAATTTTCAATCACACAGTTAAATGCAGCAGAACAGGTTTTGCTTGTGAAAGTGTTTTTGGAAAACGATAACGAACAAACAAGAAAAATCATATTCAGGTAATAAAATAATTATGTTTCATAAAAAAATCCGATAGTAATCCTGTCGGATTTTTTTATGAAACATAATTTATCTTAAAAAGGTTTTTTAAGTGTAAATAAGAAAATAATTAATATCAAATAAATTTTATGATTAGTAAGATTTTACATGTAAATATTTTTTTTATTTAATAAAGTATTCTTTTTGTCGCTTTTTTTTGCTTTTTATCGAATAGTTTAAAATTTGATAAAAAAACCATTCAGAACTGTTATTTTTGTTCTATAAATTAGCCCCAAATAATTTAGTATTCATTTTTTAATTCTTATGTTTTGATTATCAGAACATCAATCTGTTTACAGATTTAATACTAATTAAGTTTAGGGTATTATTAAGTTGTTATTTGATAAAATTGTCAAAAAAACAATTTTAATAGAAATAAGTTTACTTTTTTTAAATTTAATCCGCCCCAAACATGATTAAAAAACTACAAATTCTTATTGGTTTATTTTTTTCAAAACAAAATCACAATATTCCAGAAATTATAACAACAAACTTATTTGGTAATACTGCTAAATGGCTTTGTTTTGTTTTTTTTGTATTTCAATTGGGTTATGGGCAGTCAGGTTGTAATGTTGTTAAAGGAGGAGAATTTAATAGTTCTGCTGACGGCAGTAATTGGACATTGCCAGAAAGTTCTAATACAGGTTGGTTTCGTTATGGAAATGAGGCATATATCGATGTAAATAGTACAAGTAATATATCGCTAAAACAAAACGTAACAGGTTTATTAGGTAGTTCATTAACGCTTACTTTTAAAATTAAAGGACAAAATGCTGATAGGTTAAATTGTAATACAAATGCAACTATTAATATAAAACTTGGGGGTATTACTTATATGACCATTGTAAACCCATCATTTAATACTACTAATGCAGGTTATGCTGTAATTACTACAGATAATATTACCACACCTGTTACAGGAACAAGCTATATAGCATCAGGTTTCCCTATAGCTGTAGGTAGAGATTCAGCAACCAAGCCAGGTATGCCCGAAAGTAGTTTAGGTCAAGGCACAATAACACTTACGATTCCCTCTTGGGCAGGAGGAGTAACTGCCGATCTCGAATTTGTTGCATCATCCTCAACTAGTTCTGCTGGAACTGGAAATTGTAATACTACAACGGGTGGAGATGACTGGCTAATAGATGATGTTAAATTGACTGCAAGTGACCCAACAGATTATATGATGACTGGTGTAAATAGCTGTGCAGGAACAAATACGGCAATGGGGCTTAATAATTCTCAAGTAGGAGTTAATTATCAATTAAAACGTAATGGTACGACAAATGTAGGTACTGCAGTTGCTGGAACAGGAACAAATATCAGTTTTGGAACTCAATCTACAGCGGGTACTTATACAGTAATGGCTGTAGTTGGAACTACGGAATGTAAAGTTATGAGTGGGAGTGTTGTAATTAATCCAACCCCAACTTTAACTGGAGCAGCACGATCGGGAACGGCTTGTCTAGGAACTGGTAACTTAATTAATTTAACAGGGTTGTTACCAAATAGTACTTCAACAATTAGTTATACTATAGCTAATATTGCACAAACGCCAATAACAGGAGTTGTTGCTAATGGCTCTGGAGCGGGGAGTTTTACAAGCACAGCTTTAACTGTTTTGAACAGTGGCCAAACTTTACGAATAACTGGAGTTACCACTACAAGTGTTACTCCAAATTGTACTGCAAATTTTACTACTATAACTACAACGTTATCAGTGAGCACTGTCCCAGCCGTAATATCGGCAGGATCTAATCAAGTCCAATGTAACAATGCTACTTTTACCCTTGCTGGAACTGCTGCGCCAATTGGGACATCAGGCTTATGGAGTGTGGTAAGCGGAACGGCTACTATAACTACTCCATCTTCGAATACATCTGGGGTTACTGGAGTTCCTGCAGGATCCAGCGCAACATTGCGATGGACAATTACAAATGGAAGTACTTGTACTGCAAGAGATGAAGTTGTTTTGACAAATTATGCTACTCCAACTGTTTCAAATGCAGGATTGGATATATCCAATTGTAATTCGGCCTCATTTACGTTAGCTGGTAATTCGCCGACGATAGGAACAGGTGTGTGGTCAGTAGTTAGCGGAACAGCAACTATTACTACTCCAACTTCAAACACATCTGCGGTTACAGGAATTACCGCAGGAAACAGTGCGACATTACGATGGACAATTACTAATGGAGCTTGTACTTCAACAGATGATGTTGTTTTGACTAATTATGCTACAGCAACAGTAGCAAGTGCTGGTGCAGATCAAACAAATTCAGCAACCTGTGGTCTGACATCAGTAACCTTAAATGGTAATAATCCTACAGATGGAACAGGTGCCTGGTCTATTGTAAGCGGAACAGGCGGAACAATTGCATCACCATCTACCCGAAATAGTACTTTTTCAGGAACGGCAGGCTCAACCTATACATTGCGATGGACAATTACAAACGGTGTGTGTTCTTCTGCAGATGATGTAGTGATTACTTTTAATCAAAGTCCAACAGTTTCAAATGCAGGTCCGGATCAAACAGGTATTGCCACATGTGGATTGACTTCAGTTACATTAGCCGGAAATGCTCCTACAGTTGGAACAGGGGTATGGTCTATCGTTAGTGGAACTGGGGGAACAATTGCAAATCCATCAAGTCCTACAAGTACATTTACTGGTACAGCAGGGTCAACATATACATTGAGATGGACAATTTCTAATTCACCATGTACCTCTTCTACTGATGATGTAGTAATAACATTTAATGTTATACCAGCAACACCTACAGGTTCAGAATTTCAAACATTTTGTGCAGCAGGTTCGCCAACAGTAGCAAATCTTACCGCCACAGGAACAGCTATAAAATGGTATGATGCACTAATAGGAGGAAATCAGCTGACAGCAGCAACGCCCCTAATAAATGGAAATCATTATTATGCTTCGCAAACTTCAGGTTGTGAGAGTACTACCCGATTGGATGTTACAGTAATGTTAAATGCGACACCTGTAATCACACCTAATAAAGTGGATGAAACTTGTTCTTCATCAAATAATGGAACTATTTCGCCAACATTTTCTGGTGGTCTTGCTAATGTTAGATATATAAGGCTGACTCAAAAATTTGACAATCCTGATGCCTGGCTGCAAGTTGCAGAGATAAATGCGTTTGAAATTTTTACAGGTCAAAATGTAGCATTAAGTTCCAATGGAGCTAGTGCGACAGCGAGTTCAGTTTATTTAAACAATGCTGCATCCTTTGGCCCTGCACTGGCTATAGATGGGAATAATGGAAATATGTATCATAGTAATACACCAAATAGAAATGAGTATCTGGAAATAAGTTTGGCTTCGCCTAAAAATATCGATTATTTGCGAATTTATAATCGTAATGATGCCTATGCTTTTAGAGGTCAGAATATGTTATTAGAGTTATTAGACAATTCCCATAATGTTGTATATGCAAAAACGGTCGATTTGAGAGGGGTTAGCGGTACTAATGTGATAGATGTAAACGTATTGGATGTTACATGGTCAGATGCTGCAACTACGTTAAACAGAACAGGATTAGATTCCGGAAGTTATACTATAAATTATGCAGATGCTGCAGGCTGTTCTGTAAGTATGCCAATAAATATAACATCAATAAATAATGCACCTGCTATAACGGCTATTTCTTCACCAGCTTTATTATGCCAAGATGATTCATTGAATCCTACTGTACCAACGGTTACAAACAATGGTTCGGCAGTTACGGCGTCAGGCTGGGAGATTTCTACAACTTCAGGCGGTAGCACTTATACCGCTTTATCACTTCCTTATACAGTAGCTTATGCCGACAATGGTAAGAATGTTAGATACTATGCTATTAATGGTTGCGGTAGGACAAATAGTAATATTGTAGCGATAACAGTAAACCAAAAACCTACAGCTCCAACTGTAGGAATCATAACTCATCTTAATTGTACAACAAATACGGGTAGTGTAGAATTAAGAGATCTGCCAACTGGTGATTGGACAATTAATCAAACTGGAGATGCTGCTGCAAGTTATGGCAATACAATTCCTAATACAACAAACAGAACGATTTCAGGTCTTTCAGCTGGTAGTTATACATTCACAGTAACTAATTCCGATGGATGTACTTCTCCAGTCAGTACCACGGTTACTATTTTCAATAATTCTAATACTTGGAATGGCAGCAGTTGGAGTAGAGGAGTACCGCCAAATGCGACTATGAATGTTGTAATAGCTGCAGTAACTCCAAACTCGCCCTTTACAACAGATTTAGTAGGTTGCGCTTTGACAATTAACTCAGATGTAGTGGCAATAGTACCATCAGGAGTTACATTAACTATAACCAATGAAGTAACAGTTAATGGTTCTTTGACATTTGAAAACAATGCCAGTTTAGTACAAATTAATAATGTTAACAACAATTCTGGTTCTATCATCTACAAGCGCGATTCGCAGCCAATGAAGAATTTCGATTTTACGTATTGGTCATCGCCAGTAGAAGGTCAGACATTATACAATCTATCGCCTAACACGCTTTGGGACAAATACCAGTCCTATAGCGGTAGTGGCTGGAAAATCGAGACCTCAACCAATGTTATGCAGCCAGGAATCGGTTATATCATCAGGGTGCCGAAGCCTTTTGCTTGGCCGGATCCCACTGCGGCCAGCTATGTACAGCCAGTGCAGTTTATAGGTAAGCCAAACAACGGGAATATTACCAGCAGCCAGTATCTCCAGACAGGTAAATATTATCTAATAGGGAATCCTTATCCTTCTGCGATTCATGCAGATGATTTTTTAAAGAATTCTCATAATGATCCTATTTTAGGAGGGACTATTTATTTCTGGACCCACAATACAGCCATAAAAATTGTAAATTCAAAGCTTGCTTATGTTTCAGATGATTATGCAAGTTATAACCTGACAGGAGGTGTTGCGTCTGCACCAAGTGATCCTAATCATGCTGTTGGTACACCTGCAGTTGATAACGGCAAGAAACCGACAGGTTTCATAGCGGCAGGACAGTCTTTCTTTGTGAAGGCAGAGGGAACTGCAGAAGGCTATGTGGAGTTCAATAACTCCATGCGTTATGGAGGAACCAATAATACCCAATTTTTTAAACCGGGCAAAACATCCAAATCAGCCGCAATTGAGAAACACCGCCTTTGGCTGAACCTGACTAATACGGGAGGGGCATTCAAACAAACGCTGATTGGATATGTTGACGGAGCGACAAATGGTTATGATACAAATTTTGACGGAATAACTTATGACGGAAACAGCTATATTGATTTTTACAGCATCAGTGAATCTTCTAACCTGACCATTCAGGGACGTGCACTGCCATTCAGTGATTCAGATGTTGTGCCTTTGGGCTATCGTTCGACAATTGCGGGAGATTTTACTATAGCAATTGACGAGGCTGATGGAAGTCTGTCAACCCAGAGAATTTACCTTGAAGACAAGGATACCGGTACAATAAACGAACTGACGGCGAAAAATTATACTTTTACAACCAAGGCAGGTACCTTCAAGAACCGATTTGTGCTTCGTTACAAGAACGCAACATTAGGAACCGGAGATTTTGAAACAGAGAATGATGCTGTGTGGGTTGTGGCTCAAAATAAAACCATTACAGTAAATTCGGTTAAGGAAAACATTGATAAGGTATTTATTTATGATGTTTCAGGAAAAGAATTGTATAGTAAAGATAGGGTTAGCAATCTTCAGTTGGTTCTTCAGAACCAGCCATTCGCACAACAGGTTTTACTGGTAAAAGTAGTGCTGGAGAATGGTTGCCAGACAACTAAAAAAGTGATCTTTAAATAAAACTACAAACCATAAAACAAAAAAATCCGATAGCGTAAGTTGTCGGATTTTTTTGTTTTAATATCATATTAACCATTTTTAATTTTGAAAAACCTTTATGGTTAAAAGTGAATGATTTAATAGAATTGAACATATTTTCATGTAGCTTTTTACTTATATAATTTTTTACTTATAAAGTACACTGGTTCTACATCGGGTTTATATGCCTTTAATCGAGTTTGTCTGGTTTCAATTAAAATAAGTGGCACAAAGGATTATTTTTGTGTCTTATATGCTTCTTAGTGTGGATTTTAAAACATAATTTTCAATTATTTTAAATATCAGGTTATTGAAAACTATCAGGGAAATACATACAAGAAGTATTTCTATAAGACTAATTTAATCTTTATAAGCCTATACAATGATTAGAAAATCACTTTCGATGAAACGTTCTTTATTTTTAAAAATTGTTGTTTTATTTTTTTTACTCATTACTTCCAAAACTTTAAGTCAAAGTTCGGTAACAAGAATATATACCGATTGGAATACTTATTTCACATCTAATTCTGCTACTAGTGTAGTGGCAAATCAGCCTAATACTGAAAATAATTTGCTTGCCTTTGACTGGCAGGGAAAAACGTATGCTACAGGCGCTAATAATGCTGTTTTGACTGCTAATTCTGTTAAATTTGTGAATAGTCGTTTCAGAGCTTTAAAAATACAATCTTTGCCATATGACGCGTCCAGCTACTATTTGCAAGGTTCTAATATTGATGGCTCTTTAACGAATAGGATATTAACTCCTGCTCTTGGAGGAGCTTTATCAACGCCTGCCGAATTAGCGTATAGACTTACAGACGGTATTAATGGATTGGCTTTGGGTACAGGGATTGCAAATATAAAAGCAAATACTTTGGCTGAATTCAAAATAGGTACAAATAATATACAAATCGGGATAATCGGGGATGGTATTCCTGATATTATTGTCAGTCAGGTTGCTCAGCCAAATTCAGTAGTTGACAAATTCAGTTTTGTTAATGCAGCAGGAGTTGTTATTGGTAATTCTGTTAATGTAGATTTTACTTCTAGTTCTATTCCGGCTGTTGGAACTTACAGACTGGATTTATTTAATACTAATAACGGTACTCCAGCCGCTGGTTTTAGTGCAAATGATACCCGTGATATTCGTCTGCTGGCCTTTGATTTAAGTGCATTTGGGATTACAGATGCAACTTCCTCGCAGATAGACCGCTTTGTGGTTAATTTTTCAGGAAGTTCTGATTGCGCATTTATTGCTTTTAATACCAATTCATTAAAATTAGCCACCTTAGCTTTAGTAAAAAAAGCGACATTATTGGGATGCGGAGTAGGAGGTAAAATTAGATATACTTTTGAAGTTACGAATACAGGAGACGTTCCATTAACAAATGTAGTAGTGACTGATCCTATGATTGGTACAATATCAGGTTCTCCTATAGCTTCCTTAGCTGCTGGGGCAACGACAACTTTAACCGCAGATTATACTATTACAGCGGCTGATGTAGCCTTAGGAAGAGTGATCAACTCTGCAAAAGTTACAGCTTTAGATCCTTCATCCAACACGGTTGAAGATATTTCAGGTAATTCTATCGGAGATGATATCCAAACCGTAACTAATTTATTGACACCTCCAACGATAGGAACAATAAAAAACATAACTTGTAATTCATTGGGAACTATTGCTTTAAGCAGTTTGCCTTCAGGAGCATGGACTCTTGAAATAAATTCAGGAAGCGGCACGGTAAATACTTCCGGTTCCGGATCTACAACGACTGTCACTGGTTTAGCAGTTGGAACCTATACTTTTAGGATAACGGATAATAGCAGTGGCTGTAAATCACCTTTAACAGCTCCAGCTTCAATTATTAGTCAGACAACGAATACCTGGAACGGAACCGCATGGTCAACAGGATCCGTACCCACTTTAGATCAAAATATTGTTTTTACAGGAAACTATCCTCCTGCTGTAGATCCTAATGTTGATTTATATGGCTGTAGTTGCAGGGTTTCGGGAAGTTCAACAAAAGTTACTATAAAAACAGGACGTACTTTAACTATAACAAACGCGGTGACAGTTGATACAGATGAAAATTTGATCTTTGAGAATAACGCGAGTTTAGTTCAATTAACCAATGCTGTAAATTCAGGTAAAATCATTTACAAGCGCGATTCGCAGCCAATGAAGAATTTCGATTTTACGTATTGGTCATCGCCAGTAGAAGGTCAGACATTATACAATCTATCGCCTAACACGCTTTGGGACAAATACCAGTCCTATAGCGGTAGTGGCTGGAAAATCGAGACCTCAACCAATGTTATGCAGCCAGGAATCGGTTATATCATCAGGGTTCCAAAGCCTTTTGCATGGCCGGATCCCACTGCGGCCAGCTATGTACAGCCAGTGCAGTTTATAGGTAAGCCAAACAACGGGAATATTACCAGCAGCCAGTATCTCCAGACAGGTAAATATTATCTAATAGGGAATCCTTATCCTTCTGCGATTCATGCAGATGATTTTTTAAAGAATTCTCATAATGATCCTATTTTAGGAGGGACTATTTATTTCTGGACCCACAATACAGCCATAAAAATTGTAAATTCAAAGCTTGCTTATGTTTCAGATGATTATGCAAGTTATAACCTGACAGGAGGTGTTGCGTCTGCACCAAGTGATCCTAATCATGCTGTTGGTACACCTGCTGTTGATAACGGCAAGAAACCGACAGGTTTCATAGCGGCAGGACAGTCTTTCTTTGTGAAGGCAGAGGGAACTGCAGAAGGCTATGTGGAGTTCAATAACTCCATGCGTTATGGTGGAACCAATAATACCCAATTTTTTAAACCGGGTAAAACATCCAAATCAGCCGGAATTGAGAAACACCGCTTGTGGCTGAATCTTACCAATACAGGAGGAGCATTCAAACAGACTCTTATCGGA
Source organism: Flavobacterium hibisci (assembly GCF_020026925.1). Classification (GTDB taxonomy): domain Bacteria; phylum Bacteroidota; class Bacteroidia; order Flavobacteriales; family Flavobacteriaceae; genus Flavobacterium; species Flavobacterium hibisci. The sequence goes on from NZ_JAIQDW010000012.1 coordinate 56,174, forward strand.
TATGTTGAAGGTGCTACAAACAGTTATGATACAAGCTTTGACGGAATAAGTTATGACGGCAACAGTTATATTGATTTTTATAGCATCAGTGAATCTTCTAACCTGACCATTCAGGGACGTGCACTGCCATTCAGTGATTCAGATGTTGTTCCTTTGGGCTATCGTTCAACAATTGCAGGTGATTTTACTATAGCAATTGATGAGGCTGATGGAAGTCTGGCAAACCAGAAAATTTATCTTGAAGACACACAGACCGGTACAATAAACGAATTGACGGCTAAAAACTATACTTTTACGACAAAGGCAGGTACATTCAAGAATCGATTTGTGCTGCGATACAAAAATACTACATTAGGGACAGGTGATTTTGAAACAGAGAATGATGCTGTATGGGTTGTGTCTCAAAACAAAACCATTACAGTAAACTCGACTAAGGAAAACATTGATAAGGTATTTATTTATGATATTACCGGCAAGCAATTGTACAGCAAAGATACTACAGGCAGTCTTGATCTGATTATGCAGAATCTGCCTTTCGCCGAGCAGGTTGTACTGGTAAAAGTAATTCTGGAGAATGGTTATCAGACCACCAAAAAAGTGATTTTTAAATAGAAAAAAGCACAATAACACTAATTAAAACACCCGATAGCGCAAGTTATCGGGTGTTTTTGTTTAAAAATATTATTTTTTTATAGTTTTTAAAATCACTAAATGTTGGTATTGTAACAGGTGAGCGATAATTATAAATTGCATGTAAATTCTTATTAATTGTATTTATCTAATCTTTATAACCCAACTCCTAATATCTTGAAATCAAAATTACATTACTTATTAATAATTCTTTTTAGTTTATTGTCTATTTCAAATAATGCCCAACAAGGAAAACCAGACACTAGTTTTAATACTTATGATGATGGTTTTAATGGTGATGGTTTTAATAATGCAGTCAGAACCTTGTCAATTCAAACTGATGGGAATTTAATTGTAGGAGGTGAATTTTTGAGTTTTAACGGAAAACCACTTTCTTATTTGACCCGACTCAAAAAAGATGGAACTATAGATGAAGAATTTGATACAGGTTCAGGTTTTAATGGAAAAGTATATTCGTCTTGCATACAGAATGATGGCAAAATTATTATTGGAGGAAATTTTACCAGTTATGACGGAGTTGCTGCAGGCAGATTAATCCGTTTAAATGCTGATGGCTCGCATGATAGTACTTTTAATACTTCTATAGCAGCAGGTACGGGCATTATATATCAAATTGCCCGGCAATCAGATGGAAAAATTATAATTGTCGGAAGCTTTACAAAGTATGATGGAATTACTGTAAACAGGATAGCCAGGATTTTACCTGATGGAAATTTAGATGCCACTTTTTTAACTGGTTCCGGTGCTCCTTCAAATATAAATTGTGTTCAGGTTCAGCCTGACGGAAAAATTATTCTGTCAGGAAATTTTATAAAATTTAATGGTATCGATGTCAATAGAATAGTTCGCTTAAATTCAGATGGTAGTATTGATATGGGTTTTAATGTTGGAACTGCTTTTAATGATGAAATCCATGCAATGTCCTTACAATCAGATGGAAAAATTATACTGGGAGGTGAATTTACAGATTATAACGGAATTGCTGCTAACAGGATTATTCGGCTGAATTCAGATGGATCAATCGATTCTGGTTTTCTTTCAGGAACAGGTTTCAATAACGGTACTGTAAACGCTATAAAAACAGATCTGTCAGGAAATATTATGCTCGGAGGTTCTTTTACAGCTTTATATAATGGAATTGAAGTAAACAGATTAATACTTTTAAATCCAGACGGGATAATTAAAACGGACTTCAATGCAGAAGGCGGACCTGGCTCAGCATCAGTATTTAGTTTAGAAAATTCAGATGATGGAAGTTGGTACATTGGCGGGTCATTTTCAGTATTTGATTCTTTAAATCAGGGAAAACTGGCTAAAACAGATGCTAGTGGAATTCACGATATTAGTTATCTGTCGGCGGGAGTCGGATTTGATAATTCGGTTTCAAAAGTATTACCATTGCCTGATAATACTACAATGGTTTTTGGTAATTTCTCAAATTTTAACGGAGTTGCGTGTTCAAAAATTGCGCGTATTTTGCCAGAGGGAGATTTAGATAATACATTTAATTCAGCACAATCAGGAGCTAATAATGGTATCAAAACGGCAGCCTGGCAACTCGATGGAAAAATGATTATAGCTGGAAGTTTTACGACTTACAACAATACAGTCTGCAATCGCATTGCCCGAATCTTACCTGATGGAAGCTTAGATAACAGTTTTGTTTCCGGAAGTGGTTTTAATGGTCAGGTATATTCAGTAACGATTCAATCAGATGGGAAAATATTAGCAGCAGGTAATTTCACGAAATATAATGGTGTTACGTTTGGTCGCATAGTGCGCCTAATGCAGGACGGTACAATTGATGGTACTTTTAATGCTGCTGTAGGTGCAAATGGAATCGTAGATGCTATGATAGTCCAGCCAGACGGAAAAATTATATTAGGAGGAAGATTTGATACATTCGACGGCATAGTATATTCGAAGTTAGTACGGTTAAATGCGGACGGAAGTATAGATAGCAGTTTTTCTACAGGTACTGGGTTTGACAAAAATGTATATGCACTTGATTTGCAATCTGATGGGAAAATTATTGTGGGTGGTTCTTTTTTAAATTATAATGGAGTTTCAAAAAAACGAATTTTAAGACTTAATTCAGATGGTACTTTAGATATGGCTTTTAATTCCGGAACCGGTTTTAGTAACGGTGACGTACGAAGTATTTTAGTACAGCCCGATAACAGGATTTTGATTGGAGGAACATTTTCAGGAAATTATAACGGAACAGCTTCTTTACGATTATTACGGTTATCTTCTAATGGTGTTTTTGATTCCTCATTTTCAGTGGGTTTAAATGGGGCTTTATATACTATGGGTTTTACATCTGATTATAAACTGATTATCGGGGGGAATTTTAACTCGGTATCAGGAATGGCAAAACATAGAATTGCCCGTTTGAAGTTATGTACTAATAGCTCAAAATGGAATGGCACGAATTGGTCAAATGGATTTCCTTCATTCGAAAAAGAATTAACTTTTGAAGATGATCATTTGTTTTCTTCTTCAACAAATGCATGTAGTTGTAATATAAAATCTGGTAAGACAGTGACAATTTCAGCAGGAAAAACTTTGGGATTAAACTTTGATTATTCGGGATCCGGAATTTTGACTTTAGAAGATACAGCAGCTTTATATCAATCTGATGATGAAATAGTAAATACAGGTATTATTTATCTTAAACGCAAAACTACACCCATTCGAAAATTTGATTATACTTATTGGTCTTCACCGGTTGAAAACCATAAACTAATCGATGTTTCTCCAAATACATTATTAGATAAATTTTTCTCTTTTGATTTTAATGCAAATAATTGGAAAGAGGAAAATCCATCAGGAAATATGGAATTAGGGAAAGGTTATATTATTCGTGGGCCACAGGATTTCTCAGTTACGGTTCCGGAAAAATATGAGGCAACTTTTAAAGGAATACCAGTTAACGGAAAAGTAAAAATAAATGTTGGCAATACAGATAGTTTCAATTTAATTGGAAACCCATATCCCTCAGCTCTTGATGCGGATATATTTTTAAAAGACAACAAAGATGTTATCAAAGGAACTCTTTATTTCTGGACCCATAACACACCTTTTGCTGATAAATACACTTCTGATGATTATGCGGTTTATAATCTATTGGGCGGTGTGGGTACAAGAGCAGCAATGGCTTCAGGTGAAAATGAAACTTTGCCTGACGGAAAAATTGCTTCAGCACAATCTTTTTTTGTTCAGGGTTTAACTGCTGGGGAAGTGAAATTTGAAAATAGTATGCGAATTACAGAAAACAATTCACTCTTTTTTAAACCTGCAAAAAGCGCTAAAAAAATGAGTAAAGTGCAAAAAAGCAGAATATGGCTTAATCTTACCAGCCAAGAAAGTGCATTCAAACAGCTTTTAATTGGTTATATTGAAGGAGCAACAAACGGGTACGATTCGGCTTTTGACGGAGAGTCATTCAATGGAAACAAGTATATTGATTTTTATAGTTTTAATGAAGAAAAAAGGTGGACTATACAAGGCAGGGAATTCCCTTTTGAAGATTCAGATGAAATAGTCCTGGGTTATAAAACAGAAATCAAGGGAAATTTTACCATAAGTATAGATCAATTGGATCAAACTTTTACGGACCAATCCATTTATCTTGAAGATAAGGACAAAATGATTTTACATGATTTAAAAAAAGAACCTTATGTATTTTCTACTGAAAAAGGAATTTTTAATACTCGTTTTGTTTTAAAATTTACAGCTAAAACATTGCAGGTAGAAGACATTTCGCCAAATAAAAAAGATCTTGTAATCTATCAAAAGAAAGGACAATTAGTCATAGAATCAGAAGATTCAAATATTCAAAAAGTTCAGGTTTTCGATATAACTGGAAAATTAATTTTAGAACAAAATGCCAGCCAAAAATCAATAATAATTTCTAATCTTAAACCAGAAAATCAGCTTCTTTTACTTAAAATTCAAACAGCAGACAGCCTGAAAATGGAAAAAATAATATATTAATTATATCGGTAAAATTAAGATAGAAGAACAATGGAGTCAAAGGTTTTTCCTTTTTAAAAAGTCTTTGACTCCGATTATATAAATTAAATCAGATTTAAATTCGTCTTTTTCAGTGGATTTAAACAGCTTCTTTTAATAGATTTTCATGTGTATTCTGAATTGCCTTTTCATTTTTATAGTCAATCCATTTTTGACCTTTGAATTTTCGCATCAAAATATCAAAATGGCGCATGATAAAAACATTATAAGCCGCCTTGGATAAGTTGGTAATGTTTTTAGGAAAAGAGCGTAAGCTCATTGAAAACCCTGGTGTAAGATACTTCATGTAGTGCCAGTAACCTTCAGGCATATATAACATTTCACCATGTTTCAGGTTTGTGATGTATCCCTGGGCATTTTTCAGTGCAGGGAATTTTTCATAATCAGGATTGTCAAAATCAATATCTTCCCTCGAAATTAACGCATGAGGAACCTTATACATATATTTTGACTGATCAGGAGGAAAAATCATGCATTGCTTTTCTCCATGAAAATGGAAATGAAGAATATTGGAATAATCTATATCAAAATGCATAAACACTTTGGAATTTTGACCACCAAAAAACAGCATAGGCATTTGCTTGACTAATTTTAAGCCAATATCCGGCCATAAAAAATCATTTTTTAAGACAGGAACATCTTTCAATAAATTGTAAAGAAAAATGCGGTAATTGGTTGGTTTTTTTTCAAGTAAATCAATATAATCGCTCATCTTCATAGAAGTATGTGCTTCATTAAAACCATCTTCGTGGTTTACCGGTCTGTCATCATATAAAGGAACTATTTTATCGCCTGCTATTTCTTTGATATAGGACAATTTCCATTTTTGATAGGCTGGCCAGTCTTCTGTCAACTGTTCAATAACAACCGGTATTTGATTTTTTACATATTTGGATATAAACTCAGACCTTGAGATTTTCTTTACCCTTTCTATTTGTGTTAATTTCATCTGTTTTAAAAATAAAAAAAAATGCTTATAGTATTAGCTATAAGCAAGTTAGGGATATTTATTTAGATTTGTTAACTCTATTGATTAAATTTTTGACTTTATCGAATGTTCAACATTTCTTTCAATAGTGTGTCCAGGTCTTGACCATTTTGGTTTTTCTCCAAGAGGAATAAATTGAGAATCAGCAGCTTCAACTGTTTTAGGCTGAGATACTTTTGTAAAAGGCTTTTGCGGATTTAATCCTAATAACTCGAACATTTTCATGTCTTCATGTACATCCGGATTTGGAGTAGTAAGCAATTTATCTCCTGCAAAAATAGAATTGGCTCCTGCAAAGAAACACATTGCCTGACCTTCGCGGCTCATATTGGTTCTTCCTGCAGATAAACGTACCTGCGTTTCAGGCATTACGATTCTGGTAGTGGCTACCATTCGGATCATCTCCCAGATTTCTACCGGTTTTTCATCTTCCATAGGAGTTCCTTCAACGGCAACCAAAGCATTAATCGGCACTGATTCCGGCTGTGGATTTAAAGTAGAAAGCGCAACCAGCATTCCGGCTCTGTCTTCGATACTTTCTCCCATTCCGATAATTCCTCCGCTGCAAACAGTAACGTTAGTTTTACGAACATTTTCAATTGTTTCTAAACGGTCTTCAAAAGCACGTGTTGAAATAACATCTTTATAATAATCTTCAGAAGTATCTAAGTTGTGATTGTAAGCATATAATCCTGCTTCTGCCAGACGCTGCGCCTGATTTTCGGTAATCATACCCAAAGTACAGCAAACTTCCATATCCAGTTTGTTGATGGTACGAACCATTTCTAAAACCTGATCAAATTCTTCACCGTCTTTTACATTTCTCCAGGCCGCTCCCATACAAACACGGGATGATCCGCTGGATTTGGCACGTAAAGCCTGAGCTTTCACCTGACTCACACTCATTAAATCGTTTCCTTCAACGCCTGTATTGTAACGTGCAGCTTGTGGGCAATACCCGCAATCTTCCGGACAGCCTCCTGTTTTGATAGAAAGTAAAGTAGATACCTGAACTACGTTCGGATCGTGTTTTTGTCTGTGAATCGTTGCTGCTTCATACAGCAAGTCCATCATAGGTTTGTTATATATGGCGATTATTTCGTCTTTTGTCCAGTTGTGTTTTGTAACGCTCATTGATACATTGTTTTTGATGCTTCAAAAGTAGTTAAATAGTTCTAATCAACCAATGGTGATTGCTGTAAATGAATATTTGGTAGTTATTTTCAAAAAAGAAACACCCTAAATCATAGAATTGTAGTTTTTTATGATTTTAGAGTGCTTAATAACCCTTTTATATTTTAAAAATTTAATCGGCTATATATTTGTTGTTCCAGTATAACATCATCATCAAGGTAACAATAACTGAAGACGCAAGTCCTTCAAATAACAAGCAGATGCAATAAGTAGGTACTGAAGGATTTCCTCCAAACATAAAGGTCTCAGATAAAGACTGAACGTAAGCATCTCCGCCTCTTGCATAGCTGTAAACTAACAGACCAAAAACGCTCATCGATACACCAACTACAGACGTAGCCATAGCTGAAACAGCATTGGATACAAAATTAGTTTCTCCTTCGTGAAGGTTCATCTGCATGGTTCTGTTTACTCCGTAAAAAATAAACAACACATTCAGGGTACGTAAATAAAATAAATCGGCTAAACCTAGTACATTCATCAATAAAAAATAAATGCCTATACCAAGGAATATTAGTGATCCGTTGACAATTTCTTTTGGTAATTTCATGATGGTTATTTTTAAAGAGATTAATAGTAAATATTTGGTATTCAGTAAAGTGTATTAAATTTACTAAAAAAATAAATACGATGATTTAAAAATAACGAAAAGTATAGTATTGGAATTTTTAGCTTTTGCTTATGAATTCTAATGCCGTTTTTTTGTCCTGATTTAATTGGTCTTTTAACAAATCAACCGAACCAAATTTTTGTTCTTCCCGAAGGTATTTTAGTAGTGAAATCTCCAGTTTTTGCCCATAAATGTCAGCATCAAAATCAAAAAGATGTACTTCGATGGTTTGTTTTTGCCCATTTACAGTTGGATTGAAACCAATATTCATCATTCCGAAAACTTCTTTTTCATTAATAAAAGTCTTTACAACATAAACACCATTTTTTGGAATCAGTTTGTAGTCTTCTTCAATCTGAATATTAGCCGTTGGAAAACCAATTGTTCTTCCCAGCTGTTTTCCTTTTACAACTTCGCCGGTTAAAAAATAAGTATAACCCAGATATTCATTCGCTAAGGACATTTTACCGTCCTGCAATGCTTTTCTGATTTTGGTTGAACTTACCGAAACATCCTGAATTTCCTGAGCTGAAATTTGTTCCACCTCAAAACCATATTCAGCTCCAAAAGCGATTAAATTATCAATATTGGCTGTTCTGTTTCTCCCAAAACGATGGTCATGGCCAATAATTATTTTATGGATATGAAACTGCTCTACTAAAATGGAGTGTACGAATTCTTCGGCGGTTAATCTTGAAAAGTTTTCGTTAAACGGATGGATAACAAGATTTTCAATTCCGGTTGCTTCCAGAAGTTTAGATTTTTCCTGAATGGTATTTAAAAGTTTTATCTCTGATTTTTCCTGAAGGACCATTCGGGGATGTGGAAAAAAAGTAAGTACCAGACTTTCATATTTTCCGTTTTCAGTGTTTTGAGTAATTCTTTCCAGAATTTTTTTATGACCAATGTGCACGCCATCAAAAGTGCCAAGAGTTAAAATGGTTTTCTTGGCCGAGTGGAAATCGTTAATAGAATGAAAGAGCTTCAAAACAAATTATTTAAGATGCTGCAAATTTATACTATCTATTTTAAATCTGATAATAACCTGAATTGATTTTTAATTTGTTTCTTTTAGTTTTTGTGAAAAAGGAGTAATTTGTCGATCCAAAATAAATATCTGTCGAGAATAGGGAAGAATTTGACTTAATTAATTTAATTTTGATTCTCTAAATAACCTCTTGATTATGAAAAAACAGCTACTAATTCTGCTTTCTATTTTTTTCTGTATTACAGTTCATGCGCAAACCAATGTTCTTTGGGAGAAAGTGAATTCGGTTTCGGCAAAAAAAACAGGAAACGTTCTTAATCAGGAAAAGCTATATTATAAGCTAAATGAAAATCTTTTAATTCAGAAAATTGCCGATTCAGGCAAAACGGCAAAAAGTGCCTTTTCTGAAATCACGGTTCCAAATGCTGAAGGTGTTTTAGAACGATTTATGGTTTGGGAATCCTCCAATTTTGATCCGGAATTGCAGGCACAATATCCTGAAATCAGGGCTTATTCAGGTACGGGATTAGATGATAAAACTGCAAAAATCCATTTTAGTGTAGCTCCAATAGGAGTTCAGACTATGGTAGTCCGTTCAGGAAAAGCATCTGAATTTATAGAGCAAAATCCAGAGAATAAGTCAGAATATGTATTGTTTACCTCTAAAAATAAAGATACTTCAAAATCGCTGATTTGTAAAACAAAAGGGGAAACCACTAAAAAAACTTCTGATAAAACAGCAAAAACGACATCTAATACTAAAACCTTAAAAACGCTTCGGCTTGCATTATCATGTACAGGAGAATACACAGCATTTTTTGGAGGTACAAAAGCAGGCGCATTAGCCGGAATGAATGCCACTATGACAAGAGTCAATGCTGTTTTTAATAAAGATTTAGCTGTGCAATTAACTATAATACCAAATAATGTAGATATTATTTATACAAATGCATCAACAGATCCTTATTCTAACGCACAGCAGGGTGCAAGTGGCGCCTGGAACTTAGAAGTTCAGCAAACATTAACTACAGTTATTGGCAACAGTGGTTATGATATTGGACATTTATTTGGCCATTCAGGTGGTGGAGGTGATGCAGGTTGTATAGGTTGTGTATGTGATAATCCTGTTTCTTCGTCAGATGACCAGGCAAAAGGGAGTGCATATACCTCTCCTTCAGACGGAAAACCTCAGGGAGACACATTTGATATTGATTTTGTAGCACATGAAATGGGGCATCAGTTAGGAGGGACTCATACTTTTTCTCATGAAATTGAAGGAACAGGGACAAATGTAGAACCGGGTAGTGGTTCGACTATTATGGGATATGCAGGTGTAACAAATGATTATGATATCCAAAATATTTCGGATGATTATTTTGCGTACGCAAGTATTTTACAAATCCAGGATAATCTTGCTACTAAATCATGCCCGGTTAATTCGGCAATCAATAATAATCCGCCGGTTGTAAGTGCAGGTTCCGATTATACCATTCCATTTAACACCCCATTTATTTTAACGGGAACAGGCTCTGATCCCGATGGCGATACTGTTACTTATTGCTGGGAGCAAAATGACAGTGCGACCACTACATCCGGAAGTAATAGTATTGCTTATCCGGCTAAACCAGACGGGCCATTATTTCGATCTCTTCCGCCAAACAATTCCCCTGTTAGGTATATGCCAAGCTTAAATACAGTACTTCAAAACAGGTTAACCACAACCTGGGAATCAGTTTCGTCAGTCGCAAGAACTTTGCATTTTTCACTTACAGGAAGAGATAATGCAGCCTTAACAATACCTCAGACTAATACTGATAACATGATTGTTACCGTAAATACTGCGGTCGGTCCGTTTGCAGTAACTTCACAAAATGCCAACGATATAGGATGGCAAAAAGGTTCTTTTCAGACCATAAACTGGGATGTAAAAAATACGAATACATTATCTGGTTCCAACAATGTTAATATTAAATTGTCTATAGATGGAGGTTTGACTTTTCCTGTCATTCTTGAAGCAAACACACCAAATGATGGCTCACAGACCATAACGGTACCTTCGGATATTGCCGCTACAAATTGCAGGCTGCTAATTGAGCCGGTTGCTAACATTTATTATGCTTTAAACGCTAGCCCTTTTGCTATAGGTTATACGTCAGCAACGGCTTGCGATTCTTATAGTTTCGGAAGTTCTTTTACTATACCGTTTGGATCTTCCTTTACTACAAAAACAGTAAATGTGCCTGCTTCCACAGGAATAGTTTCTGATGTAAAAGTCGCTGTAAATGTAACACACGAAAGGTTTTCAGATTTAGAAATTCAAATAGTAAGTCCATTAGGAACAGTCGTAAAATTGTTTGAAAAAAATTGTGGCAGCACTAATTCTACTTTAACACTGAATTACGATGATTCAGGGGCCGAATTAGATTGTTCTAAAACAACGAGTCAGATGGTTGTGCCTGCAGAATTTTTAAACGCATTCAAAGGGCAAAATCCTCAGGGGACATGGAAATTTGAGGTTCGTGATGCTGTTTCGGGACGTTTCGGAACTATAAATTCGGCATCTGTAACTATTTGCAGTCAGACATTTACTCTGGATGATTCTGAATTCGAAAGTGTGGATTTTGCATTATATCCAAATCCAAATAATGGTAATTTTACTGTTCAGTTCGAATGTGAGCCTACTAAAGATGTAGAAGTATTAGTACATGATATCCTTGGCCAAAATGTATATGATGAAAATTTTGGTAAAGGAGCTTATTTTAATCAAAACATTCAGTTAAAAAAAGCATCTGCCGGATTATATTTAGTAACCATCCTTAATGGCAGCAAAAAGATTGTCAAAAAGATACTGATAAACTAATTTAAGAATTTGCCATTGCCATACATACTATACTGATTTTTGTCCCGGGAATTTTGAGTAATGCCCGTGAGCAGGCTTCTAATGTGGCACCTGTTGTGAGAACATCATCAACCAGTAAGAAATGTTTGTTATGATTTTCTTCTGAAAAATACACATCAAATAAGTTTTCTATTCCTTCTGATCTTCCCAAAAGATTCTTTTTGGATTGGGTTTTAGAATATTTTTTCCGAAATAAAACAGTATCATCATAAGCAATATCCAATCCTTTGGATAAAGCATTCCCAAAAGTGGCTACCTGATTATAGCCCCTTTCCTTAAATTTCTTTCGATGCAGTGGTACAGGAATTACAGCATCAAAAGGTACTTTAGGCTGAATGGTTTTTAAATCTTCCACATACCAGTCTCCCAGGACTGTTCCAATTTCTTCGCATCCTTTGTATTTCAGATTGTGTATCAGCTCCTGTACAATTCCTTTTTTGTTGAAATACAAAAATGCCGATGCATGTTCAATGTCAATTTTCCCATAAAATTTCTTGACTGCTTCATTATTTGTATCTAAATAGTATTGAGTCAAAGGCATTTCATGGCGACAGCTGGTACATAAGACATTTTCATTTGTCATTAAAAGCGAATGGCAGCCGGCACAAACTTTAGGAAAAAATAGGTTAATAAGGTAATTAAGCACAGTTGAATGATTTAGTTAAAAAACAGGAATAATATCATAAAAAAAAGACTGATGTTGTGACGATAAAACGCTATCGACTTTTGAATAAATATAACTAAAATATTAATTTTAATAAAAATATTTTTACAATAAAATTTCGTAGGAAGTAGCTGAAAAGATTTCAAGTTTGAGATTTATAATTTAAAAGGTTCTTCATGCTATTTTACTAATAAAAATATCAAAGTTTTCAGAGTCACTTTGGTATTAGATATCTTAATATTTCAAAAGAGATGAATAATACTGCCCATCTTTAAATTATTTACCCTACCCTACAGGTTAGATATGTAAAATCTCATAATCTAACGCTGAAACACAATTAAAAAGGTGAACAATTTACTCACCTTTTTAATTGATTTTGATTTAATAAATTGTTTAAAAGCCTTTTTAAATCATAATGTTTTTTTTAAGATCATTGAAACTTATTCATTGCACTTAATATTTCGTGGCTTTTAAGAGGTATGAATTTTTTCGTATAAATAATAGATCCTTTATTCTCAGGATAGGTAACTATGAGTTTGATGACTTCTCCTTTAAACTTGTCTTCAATCCCGGCAAACAAAACCAACGTTTTATTCTCTGTCACATTCTGGCGTAGAAATATCTCATACCCCTTGCCGGTTTTACTATTAGATATAACTTTTTTGATTCTTTCTCCTTTGTAAATGGTGTCAGTTATTTTATAACTTTCATTTTCAAGCCATTTATTGTGAAAATAAAATCCTAACTCTTTTTTTGCAAGCTGTATCCATGGAATATTTTTAGGATCTTTTTCTAGATTTTTTCCAATATCCTTGTATTGTCCTTTTTTGAAGTCAATAAAATAATATGTGTCAACAGATTCTTTTACATCACTTTTATCATTGAAAATAAATTCATCTAATCTCATTATTTTTTCAACAGCCAATTCCTTGTAAACAAAAATGCTGTCGTCGGGAAATGTGATAGATTTAGTTGTATGGCTTTCAAGAGATATCACATATACACCTTTTGTATTTTGTTCGCTACGACAGTTTACAAAAAAAAGTACTAGAAGAATAACCGAAGTAATTACTTGATTGTAAGTAAAAGTGTAATAATGCCAAAAAGGGTGGAAATATTTTTGTTAAAAAAAACATAATTTTTCAAGTATTTTATTTAATTATTTGTTTTCCAGTGAGTTGTTGAAATTATAATTTTTAGCACTTTAGAATAAGTCAATATCAAATTGAAATTAAGAGATTCTTTGAATATTGCTTTTACCGGAAGATAAATTTTAAGGCTGCTTAAATAAAAATCTTAGAGTTATAAAAAAGCAAATTATATTAATGAATTTAAAACATTAGCAGTCGATTAAATTACCAGCGAGAAATGTATTCTGGTAGAACTTATTAAATGAAGGGAACAAGTAAGAGTCAAAAACTCATTCGCACACAAATCTCTGTGTATATTGTATAATGATTTGAATAAAAAAATTAAAGTCTGTTACTAATAATTAACTTTGAAAAGAAATAATATTCAAGTAAAAATGGAATAATTTCATTTATATTCGTCCAAAAATGTATTTATTAATAAAAAACTTCAAATAAAGGTTTCAATCTTAGTTGATTTCCTTTTTTTTAAATTCACTTTTTATATTTTTGCACCACTATGGCAAAACAAGAAGATATATTTAAGAATGTGGTTTCGCACGCAAAAGAGTACGGATTTATTTTTCCGTCAAGCGAAGTGTACGATGGACTGAGTGCTGTATATGATTATGCACAAAATGGCGTCGAATTAAAAAAGAATATCCGTGAATATTGGTGGAAATCAATGGTTCAGATGAATGAAAATATTGTTGGCCTTGATGCTGCAATATTGATGCATCCAACAACCTGGAAAGCTTCAGGCCACGTTGATGCCTTCAATGATCCGTTAATTGATAATAAAGATTCCAAAAAAAGATACAGAGCAGACGTCCTGGTTGAAGATTATGCTGAAAAGTTAAATCAAAAAGCTCAAAAAGAAATCGAAAAAGCGAAAGCTCGTTTTGGAGATGCTTTTAATGAAGAAGAATTTGTTACAACCAATGCACGTGTTGTAGAATATCTTTCAAAAAAGAAAGAAATTTTGGCAAGGCTTGCAAAAGGGATGAGTGAAGATCTTCAGGATGTAAAAGCTTTAATTGAAGAATTGGAGATTGCTGATCCTGAAACCGGTTCTAAAAACTGGACAGATGTAAAGCAGTTTAACCTGATGTTCGGAACAAAACTGGGAGCTTCTGCAGATTCTGCAATGGATCTTTATTTGCGTCCGGAAACGGCTCAGGGTATTTTTGTAAATTTCCTGAATGTACAGAAATCTGGCCGTATGAAAGTTCCTTTTGGAATTGCACAAACCGGTAAGGCATTCAGAAACGAAATTGTGGCAAGACAATTCATTTTCCGTATGCGTGAATTCGAACAAATGGAAATGCAGTTTTTTGTACGTCCGGGAGAAGAAATGCAATGGTACCACCACTGGAAAGAAGCACGTTTGAAATGGCATTTGTCTTTAGGATTAGGGAAAGAAAATTACCGTTTTCACGATCACGAAAAATTAGCGCACTACGCTAATGCCGCTGCAGATATTGAATTCAACTTTCCATTTGGATTTAAAGAATTGGAAGGAATTCATTCCCGTACCGATTTTGACCTAAAAGCACACGAACAATATTCAGGAAGAAAACTGCAGTATTTTGATCCGGAACTGAATGAAAACTATGTTCCGTATGTTGTAGAAACCTCTGTAGGTCTGGATCGTATGTTTTTGGCAGTTTTTGCAACTTCATTGCAGGAAGAAACTTTAGAAGATGGCTCATCAAGAACAGTGCTGAAATTGCCTGCAGTTTTAGCCCCAACAAAAGCAGCAGTTTTACCACTGGTTAAAAAAGACGGATTACCAGAAATTTCTAAAAAAATCATTGAAGATTTGAAATGGGATTTCAATGTAGCGTATGATGAAAAAGATGCTGTAGGACGTCGTTACAGAAGAGCAGATGCTCTTGGAACGCCATTCTGTATAACAGTAGATCATCAAACTATTGAAGACGAAACGGTAACAATTCGTCATAGGGATACCATGAAACAAGATCGTGTGAAAATTTCTGAATTAAGAGATATTATTGAAAACGAAGTTTCGATGAAAAACTGGTTGATGAAAATGTAATTTTTTAATTTTCAACATATTAAATCCCAAATTCCGAATAGGAGTTTGGGATTTTTTTATACGTTTAACTCAAGTGTTTTTGTTTATGTGGACAGGTATTTCAATATTTTTTATAACTTTAGATGTTCTCTTTTAAGAAAAAATAGCTCCAAATTTAAGATTAACCCCAAAATTTAATCCAAAAGCAATGAATTACACCTACATTATTTTAGATGATGATCCGGCAAGCGTTGAACGAATCAGGACACTAGCAAATGAGTTTTCAGAGCTGAATTTTATAGCTTCTGCAGACAATTATACTGATGGTATAAACCTGATTTTAAAACACATGCCTGATCTGGTTTTTTTAGAGATTGATCCCAAAGATAAAGCCAGCGGACTCTCTCTGACTTTAATTAATGGTTTATTAATGTATTTAAAAGAGCTGCCAAAAATTATTATCACAACAAAAAGTAAAGATTTAGCGTTTGACTGTATTCAGTATGAAGTAAATGATTATTTTCTAAAACCAATTGAAGCAATTGATCTGGTAAAGTTGATTCATAAATTGAATAAATTATACAATGAGGATGAAGTGCTTCTGGTTCAGAAACTCAAGCCAAAAGAAAAAAAACAAAATCAGGAAGAGGGAATTCAAATCAATAAAAATCGAAAATCCTTTATTTTATGTGTAAAATCATATGGCGATCACCGTTATATTGATTCAAATGAAATCTGTTATTTTCAGGCTGATAATAATTCGACTGATATTCATCTGAAAAATGGAGAAATGATTACGGCTTTTAAAACCTTAAAACATTTTGAAACCGTTTTGTCAAATCCATTTATCAGGATTCATAATAGTTATATCGTAAACAGAAATTATATTTCAAGAATCCATACAGGGAACTCCTTATGTTATATAAAAAAAACGACTATAAAGCTTCCTTTTTCAAAGTCTTATAAAGCAAATGTTGATTTTATAATTAGTGAATTTGCCAATGAAAATTATATAGAAACTTAAAATAAAACCATCTGCCCTGATTTGCTATCCATTCACTAATGAACGGATAGCATTGACCATAAACGCCTTTTTTTTAGGTGATTGTTGCGCTTTACTGTTTAGTTTTACCAAAGAATTCCGAACAAAACGGGATAAAAAAGTAAAAAAGTATAACAATATAAAACTCGACAATCATGAAAAAATTAGCTTTAACAACTGGATTATTTTCTTTAGTAATGGTATTAACTTCTTTTAATACTTCTGCAAAAACTACTAATGATGTTATAGTAAACAATACAACAATTGGTATTGATGGAAATCAGTCAGCAGGACAAAGCAGAAAAGTGGATATGATGGGTTCTGATTTATCAAATCAAAAACTAAGCATTGACGGGAATCAGTCAGCAGGACAAAGCAGAAAAGTGGATTAATTAGCTGTAATTCATTTAAATATAGAAAGGACCGTCTAAATTAGACGGTCTTTTTCTTTATGTCTAATGTATAGTTTTGTATTTTTGAGTAAATTTTTAAGACAGAATTGAAAAAAAACTATCTGATATTACTTCTATTTTTTATTGGCTGTACAAAGCAAAATGAAAACACTCGTGTGTCCAGTCAGTCCAGAGATAGTCTTGATCTGTATTTGTCATTGGCTAACGAATACAAACTGCCCGTCGCGATAAAGCAAAAATACAATCAAAAAGCTTTTGAAGTCATTATGAGTCAGCCCGATGATTCAATGAAAAGGGTAAATCTTTTTAAGGTGGCCAATCGTTATTTTAATATGAGGGATTGGAACAATTATAATAAAACCGTTAAAATTGTATTAGAGAAAGCTGAAAAAGCAAAGGATTCGGTTTCAATGTCTAAAGCTTATATTTATTTAGGGGATTATTACAGCTCTCAAACATCTTCAGACAGTGCATTTGCCTTTTATTATAAAGCCGAAAAACTGTATTTAGCAAGTAATGACTATTATAATTTAGCTAAAACAAGACTTAGCAAAGCTTTACTGCAATATAACGAAGGAGATTTTTACGGCAGTGAGAAGGCTATTTTCAATGCCTTAAGGGTCATTAGGGGGAAAAACAATAATGATATTTTATATGAGGCTTATAACCTGCTTGGAATTCTATACAATGAATTAGGCGAGTATGAAAAGGCGATTGAATTTCATAATAAAGCGATTGCGAGTATAGATGATAAGATCATTCCGGCTGAATTCCAGTCAAAAGCAACGTCATTAAACAACCTTGGATTCGTATATCAAAACCTTAACGATTACAAAAAAGCTAATTTTTATTTTCAGGAAGGATTAAAAGAAAAAAACCTCTTTAATCAAAAACCTGAATTGTATGCCATTCTTATGGATAATTTAGCGTATTCGCAGTTTAAACTAAATCAAAACAAAGAGCTTCCCGGTTTATTTTACAAGGCACTCAAAATAAGGGATAGTTTGAAGCTGACAGCAGGTATAACAGCGAGTAAAATGCATTTATCTGAGTACTTTGCAGCAAAGAAAGATACGGCTAAAGCTTTACACTATTCAAATCAGGCACTTATAGTTTCAAAACGCACTAAAAATTATCGTAATGTACTGGCCGCTTTGAAGCAGTTATCTTTAATTCATCCCAAAAAAGCTTCAAAATTTTCAGAAGATTATATTCGCATAAATGACAGTCTGCAAATGGCTGAACGTAAAATGGGGGATAAGTTTACCCGAATAGAATATGAAACCAATGAAATAAAAAGCGAAAATTCGAGTTTAGAAATACAGAACAGGACTTTGGTGTATGTTTTTTGTGTTCTTTCACTGATAGGTTTGTTTTTATACATTTACAAAACACAGCAGGCAAGAAACAGGGAATTGCTTTTCAAGCAGCAACAGCAAATTGCAAACGAAGATATTTATAATTTGATGATTTCGCAGCAAAACGCAATCGAAACTATGCGAATCAGGGAAAAGAAAAAAGTAGCCCAGGAGCTGCACGATGGAGTTTTAGGAAGAATGTTTGGTGTCAGGATCAGTTTAGACAGCCTTGATAAATTAGATGAAGAAACTGCTGCTGATAAAAGAAAAAAATACCTGCTTGAATTAAAAGAGATTGAACAGGATATACGGGAAATTTCGCATGATCTGAACAAAGAAAAATCCGGGTTGATTAATAATTTTGTTGCGATTCTGGAAAAGTTATTTCAAAATCAAATCAATACATTCAATACCAGACTGGTTTATAACATTGATTCGAATATCAAATGGGACCTGGTAAGCAATGTCGTCAAAATTAATTTATACAGAATAATTCAGGAAGCACTTCAGAATTGTAACAAATATGCAAAGGCAAAAACAATTACTGTTGAATTTAAAAGTGAGATCAATTATTTAGTTTTATCAATATCTGATGATGGAATAGGGTTTAATACCCATAAAACCAAAAAAGGGATCGGACTGCAAAATATTGATTACAGAACAGCAGAATGTGACGGAAATGTCGAAATAAACTCGGCAAAGGGGGAAGGAACTGCTATTTTGGTAAAGATACCAATAGATCAAAAAATAAATAAAATTCATAATGAAAGCTGATTTAACACCATCGCTTAAGCAAACAAGCAATATTTTAATTGTAGACGACCATCCGTTTATTATTGAGGGTTATAAAAATGCTATAACACGTTATAATCCTGAAACCCATGAATTTTTGATTTCACAGGCCAAAGATTGTAAATCGGCTTATGAAATTATTACCAACCCTGAAACTATTCCTTTCGATATCGCATTTTTAGACATCAGCATGCCTGCTTATGATGAAAAAGAAATATTTTCAGGAGAGGATATCGCAAAACTAATCCTGGAATACATGCCAAACTGCAAGATTATCCTGCTGACCATGTATACCGAATTGCTCAAAATTAAAACCATCATCCGTACCATACAGCCCAATGGCCTTATTATTAAAAATGACCTGACGTTTGATGAATTGCTTTTTGCTTTTGATAAAGTAATGAAAAGCGATAAATATTACAGTCAGTCTGTTCAGAAAATGCTCAATCAGTCACTTCATAATGCTATTGAAGTTGATGAATTCGATAAACAGATTTTATTTCATTTGTCTAAAGGGACTTCTGAAGAAGAAATGCCACATTATATTCCTATTTCTATCAATGCTATAAAAAGAAGAAAAAAAGGACTTAAAGAGCTCCTCAAAATAAAAACGGATTCAGACGATGATTTGGTAAAAGAAGCCAAAAACAAGGGACTTTTTTAAAGTAAAATCCAAAAAAATAAAAATTCCAAATTCCAATATTTTGTATGGAATTTGGAATTTTTTTATTTGAAATTTTTAAAATTACTCACTCAGGGCATCCCAGCCACGAGCTTTTAAAGCGATTTTAGTATTCGCCCTTGTTACCAGATGAATTCCTTCACTTTCATCTGTCATGTGGCCAATTATGGAGAAGTTTGGATTTCCTTTTATTTTGTCAAAATCATTAATGTCGATTGTAAAAAGCAATTCATAATCTTCACCGCCATTAATGGCAACTGTTGTGCTGTCAATATTAAATTCTTCGCAAGTCGAAATAAACTGTGGATCCAGCGGCAATTTATCTTCGTATAAATTACAGCCCACTTTTGACTGTTTGCACAAATGAATGATTTCAGATGAAAGTCCGTCTGAAATGTCAATCATTGAGGTTGGTTTAATTCCCAGTGCATGTAAAAGAGTTCGGACATCTTTTCGGGCTTCCGGTTTTAATTGTCTTTCAACAAGATATGTGTAAGGATCCAAATCTGGCTGATTGTTTGGGTTTACCTGAAAGACCTGTTTTTCGCGTTCCAAAACCTGCAATCCCATATAGGCAGCGCCAATATCTCCGGTTACAACTAACAAATCGGTTTGTTTGGCACCGTTTCGGTACACAATTTCGTCTGCATCAGCTTCGCCAATTGCCGTGATGCTGATAATTAGGCCTTTTTGAGATGAGGTCGTATCACCGCCAATAACATCTACTTTATATTCATTTGCAGCGCGTGTAATTCCTTCAAACAACTCCTCTAAGGCTTCCAGTGGGAAGCGGTTCGAAACGGCTACAGAAACCGTTATTTGTGTTGGTTTGGCATTCATGGCACAAATGTCGGATACATTTACCACTACAGATTTATATCCCAAATGTTTCAATGGCATGTATGCCAGATCAAAATGTACGCCTTCAATCAGTAAATCGGTCGAAACCACTACTTTTTTATCCTTGAAATCAAGGACAGCTGCGTCATCGCCAATACTTTTTAAGGTCGATTCTTGTTTTACATCAAAATGTCTGGTTAAATGTTCAATTAAACCAAACTCGCCTAATTGCGCTATACTGGTACGTTGTGGGTTTTTATCTTCGATCATGTTTCTATTGCTTTTGGTTTTACCAAGGCTGCAAAGGTACGAAGTTGAGGATTAATAACTAAAATGGAGTTCGATTATTAATTTGAATCAGGAATATTTGGCTTTTTTTTCGCTTAAATAGTACCGTTGTAATTTGGGTCAAATTCTACTATCCATTCGATACCAAATTTATCCCTGAACATCCCGAAATACGAACCCCACGGACTATCGGCAATCGGCATTTCTATTGCTCCTCCGGCTGAAAGACTGTTAAATAATTTATCTGCTTCTTCTTTGCTTTCTGCAGTTATGGAAATTTTGCTTCTGTTTTCATTCTCGTTTACTTTTCCTAAAAAATCCGGAACATCATTTCCAATCAGCCTGTTGCTTTTACCGATAGGTAAAGAAATATGTAAAATCTTATTTTCATCATTTTGAGCTACCGGAAAATCCGGACCGGCTAAATCCTTTAAACGGACTACTTTTGAAAATTCCCCGCCAAATGCAGCTCTGTAAAATTCAAAAGCTTCGAGAGCATTGCCATTAAAATTAATATGTGGATTGATAAGTGCCATAGTTTTATGTTTGATAGTTGTGGTTTATTTTATGAGGCTTTGTAATAATGTTTCGTCTTTTTTACTAAAGAATTTTGGTGCTGGCAAATGTCTCTGACTTGCGATATTTTTAAATTTTATTGAAATAGCAATCAGGCAAAACCGCTGTTGATTTTCAATACTTTTAATCTTCTATTCGTTCGTATTCTAATGTTTTCAAAATAGGATCAAAACTTGCGATAACAATAATTGCAACGTATTCTCCATTTTTAAAATAGCTTTCCCTTATAAATTTATCATTCCAACAATAATTGGAAATAATGATTTTGTTAGTATTTTCATTGTGAACGCTTCCTCGATTCAGAAGCCAACTTTCTTTAGATTCCTTAAAATCAGAAGCATCTTTAATCTCAAGGACGATTCGGAAAAAATCAGCATCTGAAATTTTGAGTTTTGTTTTTTGAAATCTTTCTGGAAATCCAACCACTGAATTTTCTAGTATTTCAAAATCTTCATTTAAATTTATCTTCGCATTTTTGAGATCATTTTTCACATCAGATTTAGAAATTAAAAGCTCATCTAAATTATTAATAAAAAGACAATATAGGACTAGTGAAAGTATTGGTAATGAAATTAAGAATCCAATTTTAGCCTTACCTTTTCTTTTAAAAAAAGAAATGATAAGTACAGCAATAATTGTCAAAATCAGCAGTATAATTAAGCCGTAAATTATTATCATTCCCATTTTTTTCGTTGTATCTATAATTCGTTTGTTTTAAATCTGGTGCTCGTTTGCAACAGAGTATCTGTTTACTTATAGAAAACTAAACAAAGCGTTTGTAACGCGGCTATTTAAATAAATTGGCTATATAAAAATCTTTAAGGGAACTTTTCAGTTAATAACCACGTTATAAACGCTACGACTTATCTTTCTAATTTATGTAGGTACTCGTTGCAGTAGCTGTTAGCGGAAGTTTTTTATGATAGTTATTCCTTTTTAAAATAAAGTTGTCCATTATATTTTCTCAAAATTGGTTCAAATGCTTTAAATGCTATTCCTTGAGGACTGCTTTTTGATTTAGTATAGCTCCAATCAGTCCATTCCAACTGAAGATTTGATAAACTACTTCCAAAAAGAAGATAGTTACACCTTGGACGAATGGAAATTATAGAGTCTTTGAAAGAAACTGCGAGATTATATTTATACCCACCAGTTGAAGTTCTTTCATTTGTAGTTAAACTTAGAAAATCTTTATCCTTTGTTGCAAATGAAAAACCTTGTTCAATCAAGAACTTTCCAAATTTTACAAAATTCTCTTCTGCAGTTTGATTTTCGATAATCAAAATTACATTGTCGTTTTTCACTGGAATAGTACTTTGGGCAATCAAAGTATTTACACTGCTAAGGAAAAAGAATGTATATAAAAACAATTTGCTAATTAAATTTCTCTTTTTCATTTAAATATTTATTAATTTTTGGCTTGTCCGTTTGAGTAAAATTTCCGCTAATTCGCCTATCTACCCAAATTTAGGTGTATATACGAATGTTTGTTTCGTATTATTTCTTCAAATATATAAAAATAATAATCTCAACCTTACAAAAATGTTCTTGTGTCCGCGTGAAGGATGGAAGCAGGTTACCGAAGTAACGCGGACAGCCTGACAGTATCCCGGTAAGTGGGCGAATAATCATACTGTGAGTTAGCCCGCTTATCGGGATGGTGGCACGCCCAAATTTTTATCGTCATACTAAAACGAGCACCAGATGGCGTTGCTAATATTTATACTAATATTAGTTATGTTCTTAAAAACTAATTCAATAAGGTGGTAAATTAGCCTCTTTCATCTTCTCTATAAAAATGTTAATTTCTTTCAGGTTATTATTCTTCAGCTTGAACGAATAAAATAGTTTTTGCTCTATTATTTTAGAAGACTTAATGGGTGTTTTAATTAAATTTTTGTCTAACTCTTCATCACATAAATGTTTAGGAACTATACTAAATCCGCTATTGTTTTTTAAAGCTTCTATGATGTCCAGATAAGAGGGCAATATATATCTTGGGACTATTCTGGGACTGGTATTAAATCTGGAATCCCAGAACTTTTTTATATCATTTTGGTTATTGTCATAGGTAAACCAGGTTTGCTTTTGCAGCCATGTGATGAATTGGGTAACATTTTTTTCAATATTCTCCGGAATAACAATAGAATTGGAGCAGATTAATTCTAACTCTTCATTCTTTAAGTATGTGAATTGGTGGTCGTAAGTATCGTGTTTTTTTATTCCAGCCAATAATTGAATTTTTTCCATTTCAAGAGCTTCAATCAATTCTTTTTCATTTCCAAAATGGATCACTATATACATGTCAAAAGTATAAATATGATGTATTAATTCTTTCCTGAAAAAGTCTGTAGTACAGCCTATTGTTATCGCAGATCGTTGTTTTTTTGCTCTTTGACCTGAATAATATTCTACTTTTTCTAATTCACTTAATGGATTATTGATTTGTGAATATAAAAATTTTCCATATTCGGTAGGCGCTAATTTCCGGGTAGTTCTTTCAAATAGTTTTTTTCCAATATGGCTTTCCAGAGCAGATAAATGTTTACTAACTCCAGGTTGCGTCATATTTAATTTTTTTGAAGCTTCTGTTATATTTTTACATTCATATATAGCGCTGAATGTTCTCAACCATTCTAAATTAATCATAACAAATATTATAAATAGGCAAACAAAAATAATTAAAATTATTAATGTGTTGACTCTATATTTGTAAAAAAAATAGAACAAATGACAAAAACATTAGTAATAAATTACACCCCTAGAAAAGGCTCTTACACCAAAATTTTATTTGATGAGTTTGTGGAACTGGCAAAAGGAAAAACAGAAATGAAACATTTAAATTTAACTGAAACCCCACCAGAATTATTATTAGAGAAAAATTTGAATTTAATAATGGAATGGAACATGGGTAAAAGAGACTTTTCGGAGACAGAACTCTTAACGCTGTCTAATCATCACAAACTTATAGAGGAAGTTATTGCAGCTGATAATATTGTATTGGCTTTTCCAATTTACAATTTTTCAATGCCGGCAACAGTAAAGGCCTGGGTAGATGCTATTGTGGTTAGTGATAAGACATTTTCTTTTAGCCCTGAAACAGGTTTTAGCGGTCTTTGTAAAGATAAAAAAGCTTTATCAATAGTAGTTAGTGGATTCGATTATAATAATTCCGGTACTATCAGGGAATTTGCTTCCTCTACACTAAAACAAAATTTTGATTTTATGGGCATCTCTTCAGAACAGATTTCGGCTTTTGGGGTTGACCAAAACAGAGACCAATTAGATTCAATTCTTGAAAAGGCGAAACTGGAAATAAAAACTTTGATTGACAGATGGTTTCCAAGTTAATCCTGCTATTTCAGTATCCCGCTCTCCATCTGGTGCTCGTTGCAAAGAAGCACCAGATGGAGATTTTCTATTCATGATTTGTTTTCTGCTTCATGAAATTCTTTAAGTATTTTTAAATTTTCACTATAAAAATAGTTGTAGTTTGCTATTACTTCTTCTTCATTTTTTTGAATTGTTAGTTCTCCAGTTTCAATGCTTTTTACTTGTTTGAGGGAAATACATTCGTTTTCTAAATAAATTGATTTAGTGTCAAAAGTGATTTTTTTAAATTTTAATATCTTTTTTATAAATACAAAATACAAAAAGATATTCAAGCCTAAACAAGTCAAAATTGCACTCATTTCATTTATAATTACACTGTAAATTAGAAAACCCAGGAATCCAATTCCGATTATATAAATTACATAAACAAAAACTTCGCCTAAAGTTGAAGTTAAATTATATTTTTTCGATATCATTCTGCTTTTGTGAATTTTCTTTTAGTGGTAAATTTTCTCCTAAACTAGGATAGAACGTTAGGACGCTTCACGACGTTGCCGATAAGCGGATTGAGTTCTCTCTGCCAAGATAAAACTTTCTTTGTGAAAACAAACGTCAACTTACCGAAATCTCGGCAATATCGATGAAACCGCAGTTGTACGCAGTTATTCTCGCATTATTCTTTTATGATAAATATGCTGAAAATTTTCAAAATGGGTTTTAACTTTTTCAATAGTTTCATGCTTCAAATTCGGGTTGAAATATCCTTTTCCAAAATCTGAGAATTTAACTGAACAGCTATCCATTACATATTCACCCATTGTGTTTTTACTTAATCCAAAGCACAAAAGATTCACATACTTTGGGACATCTGTTGAAATTAATCTTTTCATTTGCTGATCAGCAGAATACCACTGAAAAGTATCCATTTTGACTTTGACAAGATAATCTTCTAATGTTTTACCTTTAGCAATTTTTTCATCACCATTTGCTGGAATTGTACAAAAATCTATTTCCCATTTTTCATGGTTGAGTAGAGGTTCTGTCATTGAAATATGCATCAATCCTACAAAAGGAAATCCATCACTAATCAAACCTTTCAATTGAGTTAATCCTAATGAATTTGCATTTCTTTGTGGCTTTGCTCTTGTAGGTCTTACAATTTTAACTTCGCATGCACCTGTTCTTTCGAAGAGTATTTTTTCTTTCGTGAACGGAATAATTACCAAATCAAAATCTCCAGGTTTTTCATTTTTATCAAAACCTAAATCCTGACGCAAGACATTTGTCGCTATATATAAGCCCTTTATTTCTAGATACTCCTGAATTTCTAAATCTGGAGCTACAATGGAATGTAAATGTCTTAAATCGTAAAACTTACCATCTTTCCAGTTTATTAAGACATCAATTGCATCCTTTTCCTCTAATTCGAGTTTTTCTCTATCAAAACTTTCTTGGTAATTTTCATGATTCATTACAGGTAAATTTATTTCGAAATATTCTGAAGCGTCTTTATAATTATTGCCAACGTTCCGGCGCTTGGCGAGGTTGCGAGCTTCGGAACTGATTATTTTCTGTTAAACATAAAATTTTCTTGCGAAATCTAAACGTGAATTTACCACAAAATTCGCAATCTTGCCAAACGCATGTTGTACCTCGTTGTTTTATTTAGTTTGATTTTTTTGTCAATTTATTTTGGGATTGTATAAAAAAACCGCTAATAATGATAGCGGTTAGTTATTTTGTTTTTAAGACTATTAAGTCAAAATACATTAATCTTGTGTGTAAATTTTCATTTAAAATAGGTTTTAAACTTAATTTTTTTCTAAAAAAGTTAATAATTTTTTCTCTTTTTGAAAGATTAAGTTTTAATCCGGCATATATTTTTTCTTCGTCCTCATTATCAAATAAAAATTCAAAACCATTTCTTTTGTAATAATTTATAGGTTTTTCTTTATTATATGCATCAACAACAATATATCTACAACCTGTTTTGTTTTTATCATTAATAAACCAATATTTTATGAAGTCCATGCATTCATCTCCAGCTCTTTTATCTCTGTAATTTACATCGACACCTAATCTGCCGATTAAAACTGCAGGGTAAGAACGCATTTTCTTTTTTTGAGGTATTTTACGTTCTAATTTGTTTTTCTTAGGTTTAGGAATAAAATTTGTTTTAATGCTGTCATTTGAAACAGAAAAAGAACAAACTATTGTTGATGGGTCAGAAATTAACGTAAAACAATAACTTTTCCCAAGTAGTTTTTGTGAATATGCTTCACAATCATTACTGAAAAAATCATCTAAATCATTGTCGCCACAAGAAAAAGATTTACAAGATTCTAAAAGTACTTGGTTTAAAGGGACAAGTGTGCATTCGTCTGCGAGAAACCCCAAATTTAAAATGCTTAAAGGTTAGCTTTCTCAAGTATTTTCTTAGCAACAGCAGACTGAGCAGAAAAATCAACAGTGTGTTTTTTCGCTATAGCATCTTCAGCTTTCTTATTAAAGACTGAAGCTATTTTACCTTTAAGAACTGGTATTTGTCTAATTGCAATTGCCATTATAAATTAATTTTATACAAAAGTAAAAACAAAGAGAGTTTAATAGCAATATAATCGATATTATTTATTGATCAAGAACTGCATCTGTAATTGGTTTAATCTATTTGATTCTTTGTTTTTAGAGGGGTGCTTTTTTTTTTTTGAGGTACAACTTATTTATATACGAACAAACATTCGCCTATCTACCCAAATTTAGGTGTATATACGAACGTTTGTTTCGTATTATTTCTTCCAAATATAAAAAATAAATAATCTCAACCTTACAAAAATGTTCTTCTGCCAGCGTGAAGGATGGGAGCAGGTTACCGAAGTAACGAGTACAGCCTGACAGCATCCTGATAAAAGGGCGAATAATCGTTATGTTGATCTTTCCCTTTTATCGGGATGGTGGCACGCCCAAAAGCTTATCGTTTCATGCTAAAATGTGCCCTGAAAACCTGAGGAGTTCCGTTTAGGGTATAAAAAACCTGAAACCAGTAGTCGGTAGAGGGAAGCAGATCGCCATTGTACTTACCGTCCCAGCCGGCACCGGAAGGTTTTATCTGTTTGATGGTTTTTCCGTAGCGGTCGAAGATATTGATGACGGCATCGGGCTGAAAAGCGAGATCGGGAATGTTCCAGGTGTCATTGTATCCGTCGTTGTTGGGAGTGAAAAATTTAGGGTATTTGAGTACATTGATAATGAGAATCTGGTCGTCGCAGTTTCCTTTGACATCTCGTACTGTGATAACATGCTCTCCGGAAGCAACATCATAAAATACATTGCTGGTTTGAAAACTGCCGTCATCGAGCTGATATTCATAGGTTCCAAAACCATTGTGCAGTGTTACGGTAACATCGGTATTTTCCCGAAAGGAGTCGGTCATGTTTATACTTGCAACTGCAGGACTTGATTTTTCGACGATAATCGTAGCCGGATTGTACCCACAATCATCACCAACATCGGGTGTGTTTTTGGTGATTTGAAGGGTATAAGTTCCATCTTTGGCAGCGGTATAATTCGGACCTGTGCCTACTTTATTGCCGGCTAGATACCAGTCAACAGTGTAAATGGCAGGATTAAGTCCTGACCTTAATTCCGCCGAACGAAGCGTGGTTCCCGTCTGGAAATCAACACAGATAATTTCGTTTGGTAATACCAGATTTTTCAAAGGATATACTGTGATATTAAAATCGTCCTGAGCCGTACAATTGGGGTTTGTTGGAGATGCGGCGTAAATATAGATTTGCTGACTGGCAGTTATTTGCTGCCCGGATGAATAGCGCGTTCCGGTTGCATTTGGCCCGCTGTAATAATTTCCAACAGATAAAGGCGGTAATGTATAGCTTCCGCAAATGGCAACATCTGGAGCGCTTGCGATTACAGGAGTTGCAGAAATGTTGACTAAAAAAATCTTTTCGCTTGTGCAGGTCAGTCGGTTACCGGAAACGGCATAAACATATATTCTTTGTGAGCTTGTTAAAACAGTTCCCGCCGGAATAGCAGTGCCTTTTCCTCCGGGCTGTGGGTAATAATTACCTAATTGCAAGGGTGGCAGGGTGTAGCTGTCGCAAGCATTAACATCGGCAAAGGTACCAACATCTATTCCGTTGTAATTCACCCTGAAAAAAGTTTCATTACTGCAGCTTGTAAAATCGGCCCATTCATTATAGATGTAAATTGTTTGATTGGTGTTGATGAGTGTTCCTTCGGGGATTTGGGTTCCCTGGCCATGCGGACCTCCGGTTGCAGTGAAGTATTTTCCGTTTTTCAATACAGGAAGTTTAAAGGCGTTACAGGTTACCACATCTGTAAAACTATCGACCAGAGGACGTTTTCTGATTTCGACCACAAAACTATGTTCATTGGTACACTCAGGGCCAACTGCATAAATATAAATGGTCTGGGTTGAGGTAATCACATCCCCGGCTTTTAATGCGGTTCCTCCGCCGTTTGTTTTGGTATAATATTTTCCGTTTACCAAAGGAGGCAGGACATAACGCTCGCATTCCAGTCTATTGGGCGGTGTATCTACTAATGGCAGTGTTTTGATGGTAATTTCATAATTTAGGTTGTCAGTACAATTAGGAGAGGTTGTAGTATTGGCATAATAATACACGGTTTGCGAAGTAGTAATGTTGGTTCCAGCCGGAATATTTCGACCCTGTCCGGCCGGGGCAGTGTAATAACCACCCACAGCAACGGGAGGTAAAATATAATTTCCGCATCTGGTAACTGGAACAAAAACGGACGAATTAATGATTTCGATTCTAAAGGAATATTCATTGGTGCATCTTCCGTCATTTGCAAAAACAAATACCATCTGGCTAGTTGTTACATTAGTTCCGGCATTTAAACGAGTTCCTTTACCTCCTGTTGCCGTGTAATAATTCCCATTTACTAAAGGAGGCAGAATATAAGAGTTACAGGTTACCACATTGCCGGGTTTATCGACTATAGGCAAAGGATAAACAATAAATGATAACGCTTCATCACGACAAACTGTTCCATTAATTCTGGCATAATAATAAATAGTCTGACTTGTGGTATAAATTGTTCCTGCAGGAATAGCATTTCCCTGTCCTCCGGGAGCAGTAAAAAAACCACCAGCAGCTACACGAGGAACTGTATATTGACCGCAGGCTTCTTTTTTAAAACTAAGTTCGTATATCAGAATTACATTAAAAGAAGTCTCATTGGTACAACCGTTGGCTGCAGATCTGTTGAAAATATAGTAGGCACCACTTTTGGTAATAATATCTCCAGGATTCAGTTTAGCACCTGTTCCATTTGGTCCCGTATAATATTCCCCAGATGTAATTGGTAGTAAAGTGTAGCTGTTGCAGGCTACTACATCCGGAATATCATCTACTGTTGGAAGAGAAAAAATGTTTATATTAAAATTGACCGTAGCATAACAAACCGAACTCGAAATGTTTTCAACCCGCACCCAAATCGTTTGTGGTGTTTGTGCTGTGGAAGTGTTGAAAGCCTTTGGATCTGCTATGTTATTCGTTGCACTGTTTGCGGCTGTCTGGCTGGTGTAATATCTGATTTTGTAATCCGAAGGGTTCTGCCCATTTAGTATGGTACTTTCCTGAGTAGTTAAATCTACAATGACTCTTCCGGAAATGTTGTTGCAAACGTTAATGTCAGAAGGTTTTACAATATTGATAGCAGGTGTTACCAGCAAATTGAAAGAGATTAAGTTGTTACAGAAAAAGCTATTGTTGTTTACCGGTACGGCTTTTATATAAATAGTCTGGTTTCCTGAACTTGTAAAAGAGTTTAACTGATTCTGAGGAATCGCAGGACCGTTTGCATTGGCTGCCGCTAAAGAATCAAAATAATAAATGGCATATTTAGCAGGGTCAACCCCCAAAGCAGCTATATTATTTTGTGTTAAATCATATTGATATACGCCATTTGTATTGTAGCAGGCGATTAAATCTTTGGGAGTTTTAACGACCAAATCTTTAATCACTACTTCATCTTTGATCACACAGCCTGAAAGTGTTGCTGTAAGTCCGTATATTCCGGCTCTGTTAAGCGTAAGGGAGCTGCTTGTTTCCCCGGGAATTACAGCTCCGTTGAGAGTCCACACATAATCATAATTGCCCACAAGTCCAGATTGCAGTGTGATAGTTTCTCCCTCGCAAATAATTCTGTCAGGACCTAAATCCATTGTCGTTATAAAACTGCCTCCTTTTATAAAAACTGCCGAATCATAATTACTGTCGTTATAATCGCCAATGGCGAGTTTTATGCTGTATGTCCGATTTGGAATCACAGATGAAGAAGCTTTCAAAACTTTGGTTTCCCCTCTCATATTGATGGCCGAAACTGTGGGATTGGTTACATTATAACGGTCAAATAAATTGGCATTGGCAGACAAACAGGCAGAATTGTACTGCTGATCCCGAATGTTTTTAACGGAAACGGGTGTTGTTGTGCCCGGGACTACAGCAAGATTTTTAGAAATTCCCGTTGTTAAATCGGTCAGGATAAAGGCAAAAACATCACTAAAGCCGCATTGAAATTCGCCATATTCATTCGAAGCAAAAAGAAAATCAAAACTAAAATTACTCGACAAAGGGGTGAAATCAAACTGAAGATAACTCACATCGGTAACAGGAACAATTTGACCATTCTCATTGCTAATATTCTGCAAATCGGCATCATTATTATTATTTAACCGACTGCTTTCATTCAAGCCTGTATAAGATCCTTCAGTATGTTTGGCAATACCGTTCCGAATAATAATTCCGTTTGTAATGGGAAAATTAGGATTGGTATTGGTAAATTTTCCAATGCCCAGCCGTGATGAGAATTTGAAATTGCTTTCACTGGCACAGGCATTTTGCATCAGCTCTTGCCGAACCAGTTCCGGTATAGCCAAAGTTGTAGTGTCAACTATGATTCCCTGTGATGAAGATATAGCCGAATAAAATAATAAAAATAGAAGTAGAGCAGATCTCATAATTCATAATTTTATTAGTTGTGCTACTTAAAGTTACGAAATTATTTCTTTTTAATGTTATGATTGTCAGTATTTTATAATTTCGCTATTGATTTCAGAAAAACAGTTCTGATTTGGTTTTGCTAAAAATGGAATGGCAAACGATTCCCTGTAAAGGTGGACTGTGCCACATCTAATCTTTTATTGTGATTAGAGGGTTTTAGAGGCACGACTGTGCGTCTCTACGGCAGGAAATAAAAAAATATTTATTTTTTATTTCCTGCTGACAAACTGTTGTCACCGACCCTCGATAATTTTGAAGTGTTAAACAAATTAAAACTTTAAAATCATGAAAACATTAGAAGCACAAGTAATTTCTTCACAAGATTTATTGAAGCACTGGCAGGGACACAGAGCATTAACACGTCGTTTAATTGAGATTTTCCCTGAAAAGGATTTCTTCGAATTTTCAATAGGAGGAATGCGCCCATTTGCAAAGTTGATTGATGAACTTTTGGCAATTGCAGCTCCGGGACTTAAAGCAATTGTAAACCGCGACAGCCAGCCTTATACTGAAGGAGAGGAAAAACTGATTTTTAAAGCGCAATATCTTGAAAAATGGGATGAAGCTACAGCAGAAATCAATAAATACTGGGAGCAATTGTCTGTAGAAGATTTCAATGAGACTTTTAAGCTTTTCGGACAGTATGAATTTCCGATTATTCAGAATATCTTATATTTTATAGACAACGAGATCCACCACCGCGGACAGGCTTATGTCTATTTAAGAGCTTTAAATATCGAGCCGCCATTTTTTTGGGAAAGATAGTCAGATGAAATTTTCATCGTAACTTTATTAATAAATCTAAAAATAACGGCTATGAGTTTAAAGAAAATAATGTCCAATTATGCAGATTATAATTTATGGGTAAACCACCAATTCGTAAACTGGCTTTCGCCGAAATCTGATGAATTGCTGTATGCAGAAGTATCTTCAAGTTTTTCAACAATTATAAAAACACTGGATCATATCTGGTCAACTGAAGAATATTGGTTTTCTGTTATTTCTGAAACTGATTTATCAGAGAAGAAACCGGAAAGTGAATTGTCGAAAGAAGAAATCTTTGAAGGTTTATTAAATTCATCTCTAAAATTGAAACATTTAATCAATTCATTGTCCGAAGAAGATTTAATGAAAGAAGTCAAAATCGTTAATCCGTGGTTTGAATGCGAATTGCCTATTTCGGATTATCTGCTTCAGGTTATTAATCACGGCACTTATCACAGAGGCCAGATTGTAACGATGGGCCGTAATATCGGAATTACAGATGCCTCAAATACCGATTATAATTTCTATAATGTTGTAAAACAGCAGCATTAAAGACCAAAAAACTCCTAATGCAACTTAGTTTCTTTAGGAGTTTTTTTCTATAAAAGCCTTTGTTTGTTGATTTCTAACAGTTCTAAAGTTCTTGTTTTAAGACTTTCAGGCTCAAGAATTGTGGCATAATCTCCAAACATCAAAAACCATCGGGGAAAACCATTATCAATATCACGGCACATAAAAGTCATTTCGATTTGTCCGTCAACTTCTTTTTCTGAAATGAAACCATGGTATTTTCGTTCTGTAGCTAAATAATGAATTATCTTTCTATCCACTAAAATTCGGACTTTAGTGGTAGGGCAGGTTTCTGTTTTAGTAAGATAGGTTTCCAGTGAATCGTGTTCAATGGTGAAATCCAGTTCTGTTTTTTTAATACCCTGAATCCGGTCAGTTCTAAACTGTCTATAATCTTTTCGCAAATGACAGTATCCCAGAAAATACCAGTTGTTATTGTCGTGAAAAACACCTACAGGTTCTAAATTTCGTTGCGTTGTTTCCTCCTTTGAAAATGTTTTGTACGTTAGCAGTATCTGCTTTTTCTCGGCAATTCCTTCAAAAAGAACCGCTAAAGTATTGGGAGAATTGTCATTAAACATGGGTTCAGCAGTCTGCATCATGACCCTCGATTCAATATTCGAAAGATAATCTTTATCTGTACTTCTCAAAACTGATTTCAGTTTATACATCGCCGATGCATAATGATTTCCAAGAGTCGGATCCGTAAATTTCTGCATCAGTTTTTCGGCAGCTATAAAACTGCTGACTTCTTCACGCGTAAACATCACCGGAGGCAATCGGTAGCCTTCCATCAAAGCATAACCAACTCCGGCTTCGCTATAAATAGGAACTCCAGAAGCTTCAAGTGTTCGAATGTCTCGATAAATCGTTCGCAAACTGCAATCAAAACGATCCGCCAATTCCTGCGCTTTTACAATTTTTTTCGATTGCAACTGAATCAGGATGGCGACAATTCGGTCAAATCGTTTTGGGGTTTCGTCCATTTTAAAAACATTTTTTCAAAGATACTATTTTACGATAAAGAGTTAAAAACAATAAATTTTTGCATCTTTACAGAATTGTAATGTTAAAACACAATTTGAATCGCAATTAATGAAGCTTCCGTTTGAACCAGTCTTGTTTGGTTATGAAATTAATATCCATTTAGTTCTAGAATACCTGGCCTTTTTTATAGGCTATCGGTACTATGCTTTTTTACGAAAAAGAACTACAGACAGCATCATAACAATCAATAGGTTATCTATTATTTTAGGCGCAGCACTCGGCGCTTTTTTGGGTTCCAGGATTGTAGGTTTCTTAGAACATCCTGTTGTTATTCCGGATATTAAATCTTTTTTGAGTCTTTTCAACACTAAAACCATTATGGGCGGATTGTTTGGCGGGCTTTTAGGAGTTGAGATTGCTAAAAAAATCATTGGTGAAAAAGAATCATCGGGCGATTTGTTTACGTTTCCGATTATTCTGGGAATTTTTATCGGAAGAATTGGCTGTTTTTTATCTGGAACAAATGAATTTACGTATGGAAAAGCAACAACTTTTTTTCTGGGTATGAATCTGGGTGATAATATAAAGCGTCATCCGATTGCCTTGTATGAGTTGCTTTTTTTGGTCGTATTATTTATTTTTCTCAAAAATATACAAAGCAAAAACCTGAAAAACGGCTTGTTATTTCAGTATTTTATGATTGCTTATTTTACATTCCGATTTTGTATAGAATTTATAAAACCCAATCATTTCTTTGTTGCAGGCCTGAGTTCCATTCAGATTTTATGCTTAATTTGTCTGCTTTATTATTACAAAACAATTTTAAATTTATTCGTAAAAAATGCCAGTTAGAAAATACACTTATTATGATTTTACCTTAAGCCTTTGTCCGGAATGTTTAAAGCGCATTGATGCTAAAATTGTTTTTGAAGATGAGAATGTGTACATGCTCAAAAGATGTCCGGAACACGGAAATTCAAAAGTGCTGATTGCAGATGATATCCAATATTACAAAAACATCCGAAACTACAACAAACCTTCTGAAACACCTTATACTTTTAATACCAAAACACATTACGGATGCCCATATGATTGTGGACTTTGTCCGGATCATGAACAGCATTCCTGTCTGACGGTTGTTGAAGTTACAGACCGATGCAATTTGACTTGTCCGACCTGTTATGCCGGTTCATCGCCTTCTTATGGAAGACACAGGACTTTAGAGGAAGTAAAAACAATGCTAGACACGATAGTTTTAAATGAAAAAGAACCTGATGTCGTACAGATTAGTGGAGGTGAACCGACAATTCATCCTCAGTTTTTTGAAATTCTGGATTATGCAAAGTCACTACCAATCAGGCATTTAATGATTAACACTAACGGAATCAAAATTGCAAAAGACAAAGCATTTGCCCAAAGGCTAAAAAGCTATTCGCCGGATTTTGAAATTTACCTGCAGTTTGATTCTTTTGAAGATAGCGTATTGCAGGAACTCCGCGGTGCCGATTTGAGCGAAATTCGGAAACAGGCATTAGAAAACCTCAATGAACTTAATTTATCCACAACACTGGTTGTTACGCTTCAAAAAGGTTTGAATGATAATGAAATTGGTAAAATAGTTGAATTTGCGCTAAAGCAGAAATGTGTAAGAGGCGTTACTTTTCAACCCACACAAATTGCCGGAAGACTGGAAAACTTCAATCCCGAAAAGGACCGGATGACACTAACCGAGGTAAGAAGGAAAATTTTAGAACAAACTTCCATTTTCAATTCAGATGATTTGCTGCCGGTTCCCTGTAATCCGGATGCTTTGGTGATGGGATATGCTTTGAAACTGGGTGATGAGGTTTTCCCGTTAACCCGATACATTAATCCGAATGATTTATTGGACAATAGCAAAAACACCATTATTTACGAACAGGATGAAGTGCTTCGCGGAAAAATGATAGAATTATTCAGTACAGGAAAT
Organism: Flavobacterium hibisci; assembly: GCF_020026925.1. Taxonomy (GTDB): domain Bacteria; phylum Bacteroidota; class Bacteroidia; order Flavobacteriales; family Flavobacteriaceae; genus Flavobacterium; species Flavobacterium hibisci. Next base: position 92,053 of record NZ_JAIQDW010000012.1, read on the forward strand.
TCAGTAGAAGTGGCTCAGGAAAATCTTAAGTCAATCCTTTGCTGCCTGCCTAATATCGATGCTCCTGAGTTAGGTTACGATAACTTGTTCAGAATTATCATTATGCAGTTTATTGATGCTTATAATTTTGATGTAAGGGCGATTAAAAAATCATGTGTGCATATTGTCAATAAGGATAATAAAATAATTCCGTTTGAAACGATGAATTTGTTTTACAGAGACGAAAAAATAGAAAGATTAGAAGAACTTAGAAGTACTATATAAATTATGATAGCATTAGAAGTAGGCAATTTAGACGGATTGATCGTATTTTTCGTTGCCATTATGTTTGGGCCGCCGGTTGTATTTACAATTATTGGATTCCTTGTAAAAAGAAACAATCCAAAGACCGCAAAAGTGTTGTTTATCTTGGGTGCGGTTTATTTATTGATCGGATTAGGAATTTGTGGCGGATTTCTTTAGTGAAAAAGGAAAACCCAATAACTTTTAGGTTATTGGGTTTGTATTAATTACAAATCTGATTCAGTTATAAATTTTAGAAACTTCCTCCCAGTCTAAAAGCCTTTCAGGATTTGATTTGGCTTTATCCATTCTGTCTAAAACTATTTTCTGATGTTCAGCAGGAATCTCTATTAATGTTGATTTTTTTAGTTTCCATAATTATGAGATTAATTAAAAAATGTTTTTTAGGCTTTAAATTTTCTAAAGGATTGAATCATTTCGTAAATCCCGAAAGCAATTACAATTTTTCCAAATATGAAGATTAGCCAACTGAAAGGATTTGTTAAGTAAACTCTATCTGTTTCTAGGGGATTATAAAAATCGGTTACTAATAGAAATCTAAAGAAACCAGAAAACAATCTTGCCCAATTATCCCAATTTAAGAAATCAATTAAAAAATTACGATTCTCAATAAAGTATAGTATTAAGTAAATTAAAAAACCGCTAACTATTGTAAATCGCAATGCTTTCCTCCAGCTATTGCCAAAATCAGTTGAAATTTTAGTAACATATAAAATTGATTTATCGATAAATCCTGAATTCCATTTCCAATCCAATTCCTTATAATGAGCAGCAAGTTCATATGCTCGAAAGCGATTAAAGTCAATTCGATTTTCAGCCTTTTGAAGTTGCTGTTTGATTGTTCGAATTGTTCTTCTATTACAATCTTCAATTTTTTTTATTTGAATATCATCGAAAAAAGCTCCCTTTTCAAAATTCGTTTTATCTATTTCAATAATGTCAAAGTAGGTTTCTTGAAATGAAACAAAATCATGAAATTTAATTTTATCCAATTTTATTTTGTGAATTTTTGATTTATCAAAATCAGTGAATTTAGTAAAGTCACAAGATGTAAATCTAAAATTCCCATTGATTTCATTATTAATAGATTGAAAATTAATAGGGTTGTTAAATGTACAATTATTAAAATGAGTATCATCATTAAAATTTGTTTCAAAAAAACTAGAACTTGAAAAGTTGCAATGGTTAAAGAAACATTTATTAGCATTAGAAATTACTTTATTTCCTATATAATGAAAATAACTATTAAAGATACAATGAGTAAAAACAACGGTATTTAAAGTTGACTTTATAATCGAGCAGCTTTCAGTATAATTTAAATTTGATATTCCTAATGACCCGTTATTAAAAATTATATTTTCAATATCAATAGTTCTAATTTTGCCTCCATTAATTTTTAAATATCCCGATTCTACTATAGTTGGAATTATATCAGTAAAGTTTTCATTATTCTCTTCAAATAAAAGGTTTTCTACTTTGCAATTTGCAATTTGAAAAGACTTATTGTTTATTTTAGATGAAATGAATTTTAAATATTTGAAAGAACAAGAAGAAAAAAGTATATCGCAAAAGAAAGTACAGTTGTCAAAAACGCAAAATCTATTTAGTGGATCTTCAGAATTTCTATCATGAAAAACAAGAGATTCTCCTTTAAATATCACATTTTTAAATGTCAGTTCAAAGTTGAGACTTTGCATTTGAAGAATAGTCTTGTGTTCTATTTTAATGGTTAAATCACTAAAAGATTTTTCATTAGATGTAATCTTTTGTTTAAAGTCTTCTCCGCTTATTTCTGTCATTTTATTTTTAATTACTCTTTCAAAAATAAACAAAAAACCCAACAACTTTTACGTTATTGGGTTAGTCTATATTCTTTATTCTTTCTTCTAAAAAATCTAATCATTCAATTTCAAAACAGCCATAAACGCCTCCTGAGGAATTTCAACATTTCCAACCTGTCTCATACGTTTTTTACCTTTTTTCTGTTTTTCAAGCAGTTTACGCTTACGCGAAATATCTCCACCGTAACATTTTGCGGTAACGTCTTTACGAAGTGCTTTAATGGTTTCACGAGCTATAATCTTTGCTCCAATTGAAGCCTGAATCGGAATTTCAAATTGCTGACGCGGAATTAATTCACGCAATTTTTCACACATTTTCTTACCAATAGTATAGGCATTATCAGCGTGAATTAAGGCAGAAAGTGCATCTAATTGATTGGCATTTAGTAAAATATCCATTTTAACCAATTTTGATTCTCTCATTCCAATTGGAGAATAATCAAACGATGCATATCCTTTTGAAACGGTTTTTAACCTGTCATAGAAATCAAATACAATCTCCGCCAATGGCATGTCAAAATTCAATTCAACACGTTCTGTAGTTAAATACGTTTGATTGGTAATTTGTCCACGTTTTTCAATACACAAACTCATCACATTACCCACAAAATCAGCTTTGGTAATAATAGTTGCTTTGATATAAGGTTCTTCTACACGATCTAATTTTGTAGCCTCAGGCAAGTCGCTTGGGTTGTTTACGATAATCGGAGTATCTGGTTCTTTTTTAGTATAAGCCAAATACGAAACGTTTGGAACAGTTGTAATTACGGTCATGTTAAACTCACGCTCTAAACGTTCCTGGATAATTTCCATGTGTAACATTCCTAAGAATCCGCAACGGAAACCAAAACCTAATGCGGCCGAACTTTCTGCAGAAAATACCAGCGAAGCGTCATTTAACTGTAGTTTTTCCATTGATGCACGTAAATCTTCAAAATCTTCCGTGTCAACAGGGTAAATTCCGGCGAAAACCATTGGTTTTACATCCTCAAAACCTGTAATCATATTGGTAGTCGGTGCTTTGGCATCTGTAATCGTATCACCCACTTTTACCTCTTTTGCTTCTTTAATCCCCGAAATTAAATACCCAACATCTCCTGTCGAAATCACATTTTTCGGAACCTGATTCAGTTTCAAAGTACCTACTTCATCGGCAAAATACTCATTGCCTGTAGCCATGAACTTAATTTTTTGTCCTTTTCTGATCTCGCCGTTTACAACTCTAAAGATTACTTCAATTCCGCGAAACGGATTATAATGCGAGTCAAAAATCAACGCTTGTAAAGGCTCTTCCGGATTTCCTTTTGGAGCTGGAATTTTTTCAATAATGGCAGCCAAAATATTTTCAACACCAAAACCAGTTTTTCCCGAAGCATGAATAATATCTTCTAATTTACATCCTAATAAATCGATAATATCATCGCTAACTTCTTCCGGATTAGCACTTGGCAAATCGACTTTATTTAAAACCGGAATAATTTCCAGGTCATTTTCTAAAGCCAGGTATAAGTTTGAAATCGTTTGTGCCTGAATGCTTTGTGCAGCATCCACAATCAAAAGCGCACCTTCACAAGCCGCAATCGAACGGGAAACTTCATATGAAAAGTCAACGTGACCGGGAGTGTCAATTAAATTTAAAATGTATTCTTCTCCCTTGTATTTATATTCCATTTGAATGGCATGACTTTTAATGGTGATTCCGCGCTCACGTTCCAGGTCCATGTTGTCAAGCAATTGTGCTTTTTCTTCACGAGCCGAAACGGTTTGTGTGGCACTTAGTAATCGGTCTGCCAGTGTACTTTTACCGTGGTCAATATGTGCAATAATGCAAAAGTTACGTATCTTCTTCATTTTATATTCAGTTCTCTAAACGAGTTTTTAGTAATTTTTGGGTATGAATCTGCCCTGCTGTAAATACTTCAGGGCATGTTATTAAGGCGCAAATATAACGCAAAGTTTTGGATTCTGGAATCTAGTTGCCGGATAGTTAATTTTTGAAAATCAATTTCAGTCTTAAAATTCAAAATTGAACCCTTTTTCAGTCAGTTTTTTGTAAATTTCCGAATCAAATTTGTACAATTTTGCGGCTCTGTGCGATACATCTTGTTGTTTTTCATCTAAGGCAACAAGCAATTTCATATGCAGAATTTTTCTTCGGAAATTGGATTTGTCGAGTTCGATTCCTAATATTTCTTCATAAAGGTGCATCAATTGTAATAAAGTAAATTTTTCAGGTAAAAGATTGAATCCTATTGGGGCCTGACGCACTCTGTTACGAAGTTGCATTAAGCTGAATTGCAGGATTTCATTGTGGTCAAAAATCAGGTCAGGCAGTTCGTTAATCTTGTACCACGTGGCTTCCATCAGGGTAAGTCCAGCCTTTACATTGTAATCTTCACGGTTCACCAATGTATAATAACCAATGGTTACTACCCTTCTTCCCGGCACACGGTTTGGATCCGTAAACGCTTTTAACTGTTCCAGATAGATGTTGTCCAGACTCGTTAATTCATATAAAATTCTTTGCGCTGCGTCATCAGAACTCTCTTCTTTTTTGAGCCAGCCTCCAAGAAGTCCCCATTTTCCCATACTTTCTCCTTCAGCATGATGTGCCAGAAGTACTTCGAGGTTCCCTTTGTTGAATCCAAATATCACGCAGTCAATCGTTACTCCGTCGATTACGGGATTTTGAATATCAGAAGGTCCTCCTACATAAGTTTTAGAAGCTTTCTTTGAGTGTAAAAATGCCATTTGTTGCTTTTATAAGGCTGTTTTAAAATTCAAAATTAAATCCTTTTTCAGTAAGTTTTGTATAAATTTCCGAATCAAATTTGTAGAGTTTGGCTGCTCTGTGAGAAACATCCTGCTGTTTTTCGTCAAGTGCTACAAGCAATTTCATGTGAAGGATTTTCCGCCTGAAATTAGATTTGTCCATTTCTATTCCCAATATTTCTTCATACAAATGCATCAATTGCAGCAATGTAAATTTTTCTGGTAAAAGATTAAATCCAATTGGTGCCTGGCGAACCCTTTCACGCAGCTGTTTTAGACTATAAGTCAGTATTTCACTGTGATCATAAATCAGATCGGGAATCTGGTTAATCTTATACCACTTTGCATCCGATGCCGTAAAACCGGGCTGAATATTATAATTCTCTCTTTTGATTAAGGCATAATAACCAATTGTGATAACACGTCTGAGAGGAAATCTATCTGGATTTCCAAATGCTTTCAACTGTTCAAGATAGATGTGGTCTAACGCCGTAAGTTCATTCAATAGCCGGTGTGCAGCATCATCTATACTCTCTTTTTTATTAATCCATCCTCCGGGGAGTCCCCATTTTCCTTTACTAATACCCTCTCCGTGCTGAATTAAAAGAACTTCGAGGCTTCCCTTATCAAAACCAAATATGACGCAATCAATCGTAATGGCATTCATCACTGAAGGATCATTTTTTACGAAAATGCCATTATTCAAATTGTCGGTCATCTGTTAAAATTTTGACAAATTAAATAAATAAAATAACACTTTGTGCTTAAAGAGTTATATATTTTTCAATATCATGATGTTTGTATGTAAAATTTAAGAATAATGCATGATAATGATGATAAATTACTGAAATAATTACTTTTTTGAATGATTAAATTAATATTTATAAATAATAGTCAATAGAATTTTATGGTTTTAAATGATTTATATATAAAAATGGTTTGGTTATTATTTTAATTACAAAAAAATAAAGGTAATTTTTTGTTAATATATAAAAATTCCCTACACTTGTAGTCAAATTAACCATAAGATAAGTTTATTTTGACCATAAGTTAATATGGTGTATCAAAAAAAACTTACTTAGGAAGTTCTCGAATGATTCATGTGTATTTCATTAAAAAGTTCACCAAAGTACATTTCATAAAATTCAACCTCGATACAGATAGAAATTTAGTAAACTGAGAATGTTAGCAGCTGACAAAAAATGTGACAAATTTTAATGCGTGTTAATTAGATTAAAAACAACTAACAACAAACTTTAACCAAATTATTAATGATTATGAAAAGCAATTATTGTATTAAACCAACGATGCTCCAGTTTTATCTGATGCTGTTGCTTAGCGTGTTTACGATGCAGTCGGGTTTTGCACAAGAGCAATCCCAATTTGTAAGCGGAAATGTAAAATCGGCAGACGACGGAATGGGAATTCCCGGAGCAACTGTAGCAATTGAAGGAACCAAAAGAGCAACTTCAACAGATTTTGACGGGAATTTCAGGATTGAGGCAAAAACTGGTGATGTAATAGCCATCAGCTTTATGGGGTTCAAGACTCAGCGCGTAACTGTCGGAGCACAAAAGACAATTAATGTAACCCTTCAAACAGAATCGGCTGAACTTAAGGAAGTAGTCGTTATTGGGTATGGGACACAGAAGAAAAAGGTAAATACTGCCGCAACCTCATTAGTATCTGGAAAAGATATCCAGCAGGTTGCCAGCCTTGATGTGGTAAATGCTTTGCAAGGTCAGGCTTCGGGGGTTTCTGTAACATCTTCTTCAGGACAGCCGGGAGCTAACATGGTGGTAAACATTCGTGGTGCTGGTACAGCAGGAAACAGTGATCCGTTGTATGTAGTTGACGGAGTTGTGGTTGATAATGGTATAGGATATCTGGATCCCTCCATTATCGAAAGGGTTGATGTTTTAAAAGATGCTTCGGCGGCTTCTATTTACGGTGCGAGAGCTGCAAACGGAGTTATTTTGGTAACAACCAAAAAAGGAAAAGACGGAAAAATGAATGTTTCTCTTAATTCATATGCTGGATTTCAACACGTAGCTAAAAAACTGGATTTAATGAATACGCAGGAGTATACCACTATTATGAACGAAGCCCGTGTCAATTCAGGATATACTCCTTTATATACTAAAGCTCAGGTTGCTGTATTCCCAAACCACGACTGGCAGGATGACTTGTTTAATGAAGGTGCGGTCAAACAAAACCACTCTCTTTTAATTTCTGGCGGTGATAAAAAATCAACCATTGCAACTGGATTATCGTACTACGGACAAGAAGGTATGATTGGCGGTGTTGCCAATCAATCACAATACGATCGTGTTACTTTTAGTGTGAACTCCACTTCAGAAGTAATCGAAAATCATTTAAAAATTGGTGAAAACTTCACATTCGCAAACACAAAAAGCAGCGGAATTGCCGATGACGGAATTTACAGCAACGGTATTAGAAGCTTCTTAAATGCCGCTCCAATTGATGCTGCGTATGATGCAAACGGAGATTTTGCGCATTCTGTTATTTCAGCAGATATCAGCAACCCAGTGGGATCATTGTATTACAACAACTTCAATCAAACGAAAAACAACCGTTATGTAGGTAACATTTTTGCAGAATTAAAATTCTTAAAAAACTTTACGTATCGAACTAGTTTTGGTGTTGATATGACAGATAGTAATTATCGTTCTTTCAAGCCGGTTTATTCACTTTCTTCAAATGATAATAATACGGTTTCGAGCGTAACACAAAGCGCAACGAAATCAATGGGATGGATTTTTGAGAATACACTTCAATACAAAGTAATCATTGCAAATTCTCATAATTTTGATGTTCTGGTAGGTACATCGGCTAAAAAAAATACAGCCGATTATATGGAAGGTCAGGGAAGAAACTTAATCTTCGACGATTTTAAACACGCTTATTTAGATAACGCAAAAGATCCTACTTCAAATGTGGTAAAAGGAAATCGTAGAGATTATGCAATTCAGTCTTACTTCGGACGTTTGCTTTACGATTACAATAATAAATATTTATTCTCTGCCACTATTCGTCGTGACGGTTCTTCAGAATTTGGTCCGGATAATAAATATGCAATTTTTCCATCATTTTCTGCAGGATGGAATTTAGACAAAGAAGCTTTCTTTACAGAAAACAAAGTTTTAAATACCTTCAAATTAAGAGCAAGCTGGGGACAAAATGGTAACGATCAGTTTGCCAGAAGATTTGCTTATATGTCAACGGTAAACTCTACCGATAAAACATATCATTTTGGTACAGGAGACGAGACACTTTTGGTAGGTTCAAGCCCAGATCAGCTCGCGAATCGTGATTTAAAATGGGAAACTTCAGAACAGTTAGACTTAGGTTTTGATGCTACTTTGTTTACCAACTTTACTTTAACTTTTGATTACTATGATAAGAAAACAAAAGATTGGTTAGTACTGGCTTCAATTCCTGCTTATGCTGGAGCAACTGCGCCTTATATTAACGGAGGTGATGTAAGCAACAAAGGTTTTGAGATTGGTTTGGCATACCGTACACATTTTGGAAAAGATTGGAATTTTAATATTAATGCCAACCTTTCGCGCAACCAGAATAAAGTACTTAGAATTGCCAATAATGAGGGAATTATTCATGGAGAAAGTAACGTTTTATTTCAGGGTTTAGACGAGATGAACCGTGTTGAAGTTGGAAAACCAATGGGGTATTTCTACGGATTAAAAACTGATGGAATTTTTCAAAATGCTACTGAAGTTGCTGCAGGAGTTCAGCCAAATGCACAGCCGGGAGATGTTCGTTTTGTGGATTTAAATGACGATGGAAAAATTGATGCTAATGATAAAACGCAGGTTGGTAATCCCAATCCAGATATTAATTACGGGGTTAATTTAGAATTATCATACAAAGCTTTTGACTTGTCGATTAATACATACGGTATTGCAGGTGGACAAAACGTTTTCGGAATCCACGATTACACACGTGCTTACACGAATAATACAACTGATGTTTTAAACAGATGGACATCTGAAGGAACTTCAAACAGAATTCCAAGAGTGACATACGGAACTGATGCAAACGGAAACTACACGAAATTCTCAGATTTATATATTCAGAATTCAGATTTCTTTAGAATTAAAAATGCGACTATCGGATGTGATTTGACAAAACTAACCAACAAGTTAAGTTTCTTCACAAAATTCAGATTGTATGTTGCCGGAAATAACATTTACACATTTACGAAGTATAAAGGAATGGACCCTGAAATTGGTTTCGGAAACGTAAATCAGTCTTGGGCAAAAGGAATTGATGTTGGATATTATCCACAGCCCAGAACCTATATGATGGGGTTAAATGTTAACTTTTAAATTATGAAAACCATGAAAAGATATATAAAATTATTTGCTCTTTCAAGCGTACTTGTTTTAGGTGCTTGTTCAGAGGATTTTTTGGAAAATGAACCATATACAGATAAAGTAACCGAGAATTTTTATAAAACACCATCTGATGCTCTTGAAGGATTGGTAGCAGTTTACGACATATTACAGCGTGAAGCATACGGCGGGCCTTTGTTAATTAGCGAGCAGGCTTCTGATGATTGTTTTGGAGGTTATGGTATCGCCGATGCCCAAACAGATATTGAATGGGATCGTTTCCTATATGTTTCAGATAAAGACATGAACAAAGATGTTTGGTCAAATGCTTATTTAGGAATTTACAGAGCCAATGTTTTATTAGAAAATCTTGACCGTGTAAACTGGGGTTCAACTCCTGAATTAAAAACGCGTTACGAAGCAGAAGCTCGTTTTTTAAGAGCGCACTTTCATTTTACAGCAGCTAAAATGTTTGGGGATATTGTTCCTCTTGATCATACTGTAAATACAAGTGAGTTCGAATTGCCAAGACAATCATCAGAAGTTACCTATGCATTAATTGCAAACGATTTAAAATTTGCAGCTGATAATTTAGGACCAGAGAATTATTCTCAAAACGGAAATGCAAACTATGGTCGTATTACAAAATGGGCTGCAGAAGCATATTTAGCAAGAACATTTTTATTCTATACAGGTGTTTACAACAAAACAGATTTAGCTGGAGTAGTTACAAAACCTCAGGTCATAAACTATATTAATGATGTCGTAAACAACAGTGGCCATGCATTAGTTCCAGATTTTGCAAACCTTTGGCTGGCGGCTTCTTTTGAAAATTTTGCCGGAGAAGATAATACCGAAATGGTTTGGGCTGTTCGTTTTAACGGTTCAGGAAAAGGGAACTGGGATTTACACGAAGGAAACCGTTTTCAGGTAAACATCGCGCCTCGTGGTGGTGCAATTGGAAAATATGCAACAGGATGGGGAGGAGCAACTGTAAACCCGAAATTGGTTGGAGAATACAGCGCTACTGATACAAGAAAAGCCGCTTCATTTATTGACTATGCGGGTGAAGGTTTAAATTTTAATGCCGAAGCCAGAGAACAACGTCAGTACACCGGATATTCATGGAAAAAATATTGCCCCATTACCAACGCTGCTGGTGTAAGCGTAGTAGAAGCAAACGGAGGAAATTTCCAAATAGACAACTATCAGGACTATGCCATCATTCGTTTTGCGGATGTGCTATTAATGGCAGCCGAATTGAATTTAGAGTCAAATCCGACTTTAGCACAAACCTATTTAGACAGAGTTCGTGACCGTGCATTCAAAAATACAACTAACCGTGTTACAGCTACAATTGACAATATTATGAAAGAGCGTCAACTAGAATTGGCACTTGAAGGCTTGCGTTATTTCGATTTATTGAGACAAGGAATGGCAAAAACAAAAACCGCTATTGATAACACAATAGGAGGTTCTCAGTTTGCTGTAACTTTTAGAACAGAAACTCAAGGGTGGTTTCCATTGCCTCAATCGCAGATCATTCTTTCAAATAACACGATAACTCAAAACCCGGGTTGGAATTAATTTTTAAAACAAATGATTATGAAACGTCTATTATATATATTGATTGCGGTAGTAACAATTGGTTCACTTTTGTTTTCATGTGAACCGGTTGAAGATCGTGAAAGCCTGCCAGCCGTAAGTCTTACACCAGAAACCATTAAGTTTTCGGTAACGCAGAATGCTACCAACAAAAACGAGATTATTTTAAAGAATAATGATGCGACTGTAATTCCGTACTGGAAATATGTAGATGCAAGTGGTAATGAATTGGGACACTCGAATAAAAGTGATGATAAAATCACGTTTCCGTTTGCTGGAAAATACACCATTTATTACACTGCTTATGTAAGAGGCGGTTCTATAGATGCTGCGCCTGTAACTGTTGATGTGCCTGAAAATGATGAAACATTCTTCAGTGATCCAAGATGGGAAATGCTGACAAATGGTGCTGCAGGTAAAACATGGGTTTTAGATTTTATTGATCCAGTTGGCTGGTCTGGTTTAGACTATCCGGGAACATCAGGCGATAACTGGAACTGGTTTCCAGATTACGCAAGTAACTCCTGGGTTATGCCCAATAAAAACTGGGGAGAAATGCAATTTAACTTAAATGGAGGATACAATACAAAAGTAATTCAGACCGCTCAAACATCAAGTGCGCAAACAACCAAAGCCGGAACTTTCAGTCTTGATTTGACCAACAACAGACTGATTTTCAACAACGGAGTTGAAATGCAGTATGGAGGAGATTATTACCCTGATTGCAGCAACTGGACGAATGTAAAACTGGTTCAACTTACTTCAACCTCATTACGTCTGGGAGTAAAACGTGATCAGAGCAGAACAGGCGAAGGAGTTTGTCTGATTGTTTTCCATTTTAAACCAAAACCGTAATGAGTTAGTTTTAAAGTCTCAGTCCTAAAAATAACATTTTATAATGTTCTTTAAGACTGAGACTTAAGTTATTTTAGTACGAAATAAGTGAAATCGTTTTTTATTTCTATCTTCAAATTCCAAAATAAAAAAGTACTGATGCATATTAGAAAAAACATAAAATATATAAGTTTATGGGCAGTTACGGTCGGAGTTCTTTTCCTGAATTCCTGTACTAAAAAAGAGAATGCATTTGAAAACCGTAAAGTTTCTTTTAATTCAGATTGGAGTTTTCATCTAAATGATAGCCTTATTGATAAAGATACTATCGGAACTTCAACAAAATGGAGAACTTTAGACGTTCCTCATGATTGGAGCATCGAAGGAAAGTTTAATGAAAAAAGTCCGGCAGGATATGGAGGGGGATCTCTCGATGGAGGTTTAGGCTGGTATAAAAAAACATTTAAAGTCGCTGCAGAAGACAGCACAAAAATTACTTCAATTACTTTCGACGGCGTTTACAGAAACAGCGAAGTCTGGATAAACGGACATTATTTAGGAAAACGCCCAAACGGCTATATTGGCTTTCAATATGAAATGACTCCATACTTAAATTACGGAGACAAAAACAACGAACTCATTGTTAAGGTTGACAATTCAAAACAACCCAATTCACGCTGGTATTCAGGATCAGGAATTTTTAGAAATGTCTGGATCGAAACCACGGATAAACTTCATGTTGGACAATGGGGAACGTACATTACAACTCCAAAAGTTACAGATGAAAAAGCTTCAGTAAATATTGAAACAACGATTAAAAATCAATACAAAGAAGCTAAAAAAGCAAAAGTAACCATAACTATTTTTAAAGAAGACACCAAAGTAACATCGGTTACTCAAGATATAACAATCAATGCCAACGGAAATCAAACTTTGAACCAATCAGCTGAGGTTGAAAATCCTGCTTTATGGTCAGATGAAAAACCGGAATTGTACACAGCAGTTACGGAAATTTCGCTTGACAATAAAATAATTGATCAATACAAAACCACTTTCGGAATCAGGGATTTTAAATTCGATTTGAATAAAGGGTTTATTTTAAATGGAAAACAAGTCAAAATAAAAGGAGTTTGCATGCACCACGATTTAGGTCCGTTAGGTTCTGCAATCAATACGCGCGCTATCGAACGCCAATTGGAGATTTTGAAAGAAATGGGCGTAAACGGAATCAGAACTTCACATAATCCACCTGCACCTGAACTTTTAGTTTTATGCGACAAAATGGGTTTCATCGTAATGGATGAAGCTTTTGACATGTGGAAACAAAACAAAACCAAATACGATTATGCAAACGATTGGGACAAATGGCACAAGCAAGATTTAGCAGATCAACTTCGCCGTGACCGTAATCACCCAAGCATTTTTATGTGGAGTATCGGAAATGAAATTCCGGAACAATGGAACGAAGAAGGTATTAAAATTGCCAAAGAATTAGCAGAAATTGTTCGTTTAAATGATAAAACAAGACCAATTACAGCTGGAATGAATCCGCCGGTAAATATGAATATTGATGCGGTAACTTTACAGTTTGAAAAAAAGAATGTCTCTATTAATCCGCTTGCTGGATCTGGAGTTTTAGATTTGATCGGATACAATTATGCGCATCAAACATTCGAATATCATCAAAAAAACTTTCCAAAAACGCCTTTCATAGCAACTGAAACCACTTCAGGTTTGCAGACAAGAGGTTATTACGATGCCGTTTCAGACACCATCAAAAAATGGCCAGTAAGATGGGATCTTAAATTCACAGGAGGAAACACAGGAAATACGGTTTCAGCTTACGATCAGGTTCAGGCGCCTTGGGGATCTACACACGAAGCCACCTGGAAAGTGGTAAAAAAATATGATTTCCTTTCAGGAATGTATATCTGGACAGGTTTTGATTATATCGGAGAACCAACTCCATACGAATGGCCATCGGTAAGTTCCTATTTCGGAATTGTCGATTTAGCCGGTTTCCCGAAAGACGTTTATTATATGTACCAAAGTGAATGGACAAAAAAAGATGTGCTGCACATTTTCCCACATTGGAATTGGAAAGCCGGACAAACCGTTGACGTTTGGGCCTATTACAATAATGCAGATGAAGTTGAACTTTTCGTAAACGGAAAATCAGTTGGAAAAAGAGCTAAAAAAGGAGATGATTTACACGTAATGTGGAGAATTCCTTTCGAATCGGGAACATTAAAAGCTATTTCCCGTAAAGGCGGAAAAGTAGTTTTAGAAAAAGAAATCAAAACGGCCGGAAATCCGTCACAATTAAAATTAACGGCAGACAGAAGTACGATCAAAGCAGATAAAAATGATTTGTCATTTGTAACGGTAGATATTTTGGATGCAAACGGAACTTTAGCACCAAATGCAAACAACGAAATTAATTTCTCTTTAAAAGGGAACGGAAAAATAGTTGGCGTTTGCAGCGGCGATCCCGTAAGTCACGAACCGTACAAAGGAACAAAACATACGGCTTTGGCAGGAAAATGTCTGGTAATTGTACAATCTGGAGATAAATCAGGAAGATTGGAATTAACCGCCAAAGCGAATGGACTAAAACAAGCGACAATTGTAATTACGACAGAATAATAAGTTACGTATCCTAACAGGTTTCCAAAACATGTTAGGTATGATTTAGACTTTTGATTAAGATAGAAAATAAAATACCACGTTCCTGCAAGGTTTCCAAAAACCTTGTAGATATAAAATAAGTTTTCGAATAAAAATAGTAAGACCTACATGGTTTTGGAAACCTTGCAGGACAGAAAATGTAAAAATTAACTAATGAAAAACTCACAACTAACCACATTGTTTTCAGCTTTTATGTTCGGATGTTTTCTGACACCAAAAGCAACAGCACAAATTCAAAATGCAGATGTACTGAATGCACCAATAGATATCAGTAAAGATTTTCAGAATTATCTGAATACTTTTTATTTCGCTGATGAATTAGCTTCTTTTGATCCCGCAACAGCAAAAGGAACTATAAAATATTTGCGATACAATTATAAAACACGTCAGGCTTTCAACAATATGATGATGAAGCCAGATGTTGAAAAAGCAAACGAATTCCCAACCACAGAATATGCAGAATCTCCAGTTTTGCCATTTGAAATTCAGTTTGTTTCAGATCGAACAGTTCGTATCAAAACCACTTCAGGGCCACAATTTCACCCAGAAAAAGAATCTCTAATGTTGGTTGACGGCGTTGCTCCAAATCATCCGGAATTATGGAAATACGCTAAAATCGAAGGCGGACACAGCTACACAAGCAAACACGGAAAAGTTGAAATTTTGACAAAACCCTGGCACGTAAAAATCTACGACGAAAAAGGAAAATTGCTGACAAGTACGCTTCACGATACTGATTTTAAAAACACATACACACCAACACTTCCGTTTTCTTACGTTCGCAGAAATAGCGATTATTCAAGAAGTATGGGTGCGGCTTTCAGTTTAGAACCAGATGAAAAAATATTTGGTTGCGGTGAATCATTCACACAATTCAACAAACGCGGTTCGAAAGTAGTTTTGTGGACGGATGACGCCAACGGAATCCAAAATGAAACGATGTACAAACCAATTCCGTTTTACATGAGCAGCCGCGGTTACGGCGTTTTCATGCACCATTCAACACCAATTACAGTTGACTTCGGAAAATATTTTGGAAGCGCCAACGAAATGTACATTGGCGACGACGAAGCCGATTTATTTTTCTTTATCGGAGAACCAAAAGATATTTTAGATCAATACACTAATTTGACTGGAAAAGCTGCCATGCCGCCGCTTTGGTCATTTGGTTTTTGGATGAGTCGTATTACCTATTTCTCAGAAAAAGAAGGACGTGAAGTTGCGAAAGATTTACGTAAATACAAAATCCCAACAGATGTAATTCACTTTGATACAGGCTGGTTTGATGTAGATTGGAGAAACAATTACGAGTTTGCAAAATCTCGTTTCCCGGACGCAACCAAAATGATGTCTGATTTAAAGAAAGACGGTTTTCAGGTTTGTCTTTGGCAATTGCCTTATTTCACGCCAAAGAATACTTTGTTCCCAGAAATTATGGATAAAAATTTGGCGGTAAGAGATAGAAAAGGAAATCTTCCGTACGAAGATGCCGTTTTAGATTTCTCAAATCCGGAAACGGTTTCCTGGTACCAGGGAAAATTAAAAAAGTTATTTGATGAAGGAGTTGCAGTTTTCAAAGTAGATTTTGGAGAAGCAGCACCACCGGACGGAATTTACCATTCGGGAAGAACTGGTTTCTACGAGCACAATTTATATCCATTACGATACAACAAAGCCGTTGCCGAAATCACGCAGAAAGAAAAAGGCTATACGTTGATTTGGGCTAGAAGTACTTGGGCAGGATCGCAGCGTTATCCTTTACATTGGGGTGGAGATGCCGAAACTTCAAACGGAGCCATGTCGGCAGAATTGCGCGGCGGACTTTCATTAGGTCTTAGCGGATTCAGTTTTTGGAGTCATGATGTTGGAGGATTTGCAACTAAATCTCCTGAGAATATTTACAGAAGATGGACACCATTCGGAATGTTTACTTCACATGTAAGAAGCCACGGAGAACCACCTCGCGAACCTTGGTTGTACAGCAAAGAATTTTTAGAAGGATTTAGAAAAGCAGATAATATGCGTTACGAATTAATGCCATACATCTATGCTCAGGCAAAAGAAAGTTCTCAAAAAGGATTGCCAATGATGCGCGCCTTGTTCGTAGAATATCCAAATGATCCGGGAGCCTGGTTGGTTGATAATCAATATTTATTTGGTTCAAGTATGTTGGTTGCGCCACTTTTTGAAGAAGTGGAAGAAAGAGACGTTTACCTTCCAGAAGGAACGTGGATCGATTATCAAACTAAAAAAGTCTATCAATCTGGCTGGCATAAAATCAAAGCTGGAGAAGTGCCAATCGTAGTTTTAGTAAAAGACGGAACTGCATTGCCTCACATTGGTTTAGCACAGTCTACAAAAGATATGGATTGGAGCAAGCTGACATTAAAAGTTTATGCAAGTGATAAAACAACTTCGGCTTCAGCCAAAGTTTATTTACCAAACGGAGATGCTTTACAAGAAATAAAAGTGACCAAAACAGGAAACAATTTTGACGTAAACGCAAATCCATTAAACGGAAAAACCACTTTTAAAACCGAGTGGGCAAAGTAAAGGAAGTCTGCCACGAATTACACTAATTTCCACGAATTGAATTTGTGATAATTTGTGGAATTTGTGGTAAAAAAAATAATACCACAGATTAAAGGATTAAAAAAGGATAAAATAAAATTTGCTCAATCTGCAAAATCTGCGAGAGAGAAAAAAATCCTCTCTAATCATTTTAATCAGTGGCAAAAATTAAACGCATAGAAACATAGGTTTTGTTTGTGAATAGAAGGAAGTAGAAAGAAACTAGTTTCTAACACATAGAAAGCTATGTGAATTTAAACAAGTGAAACGCCTTTTTTTAAAGATTCCAATGAGCTATGATTCTATGTGTTAAAAAAGTTAACCACAAATAGCAAAAATTTAATTCGTGGAAATTCGTGCGATTTGTGGCAAAAAAACATAATACCAAAAAACATGAAAAACTATCTTATTCTCCCAGCCGTAATGTTTTCAATGACAATCGGCTACAGCCAAAAAACTAAGAATGCTTACGAATTGGCATCGCCAAACGGACAAAACAAAATCAAATTTGAGCTGGTAAAAAACGCCCCAAAATATGCAGTTTCTCACGGAAAAACTGAAGTGATTTCTCCATCAGAAATGGGATTTGTATTAAAAGGAAACGAAGATTTAAGTACCAACTTCGAAATCAAAGGAGCAAAAACATCAAAGTTTGACGAAACTTGGGAACAAGTTTGGGGAGAAAAGAAAAACATTAGAAATCACTACAATCAATTGGTAGTCGATTTACAGCAAAAAACAGGAAACAAAAGAAAATTACAAATTCAGTTTCGTGCTTTTGATGATGGGGTAGCTTTTAGATACGTTTATCCAAAACAAAATGTAAAAGATAGTATTTTCATCATGGATGAAAAAACGACTTTCAACTTAAAAGAAGACGGAAAAGCGTGGTGGATTCCTGCCAACAGAGAAAACCGTGACGAATATTTGTTTAAAGATGCTCCAGTTAGTACGCTTGATACAGTTTTAACTCCATTAACAATCGAAAGCAAAAGCGGATTGGCTTTAAGTTTCCACGAAGCAAACTTGTATGATTTTGCGAGTATGACTTTGGTCAACACAAAGGGAACAGAATTAAAATCAGATTTAGTGCCTTGGGCAGATGGCGTAAAAGTTCGTGTGAAAGATTCGTTTACTTCTTCTTGGAGAACGATTCAAATTGGAGAAAATCCAGGAGAATTAATTACTTCTTATTTGGTTTTAAACTTGAATGAGCCAAACAAATTAAAGAATACAAACAGCTATTTCAAACCGTATAAATATTTAGGAATTTGGTGGGGGATGCACATTGGGAAATATACTTTCTGGGAAAGCGACAAACAAGGTGCGACAACCAAACATGCTGAAGAATATATTGATTTTACAGCAAAAGAAGGTTTTCACCATTTATTAATCGAAGGATGGAACAAAGGTTGGACGCCGGGCTGGTACGAAAACCGTATGCACATGTTCAGTTTCACAAAAAGTGCTGACAATTTCGACTTAGAAAAAGTAGTGGAATACGGAAAAAGCAAAAACATCGAATTAATCGGTTACCACGAAACAGGTTCCAACTTAATTAACTACTTAAAAGAAGTTGACGAAGGTTTTGCTTTATATAAAAAACTAGGAATTCATACGGTGAAAATCGGTCACGTAGGTTCTAAATTGAACATGAAACAAATGCACTTCGGACAATTTGGAGTGAATTATTTCAGATACATTTTAGAAAAAGCGGCACAATATGATTTAGCAGTTTTATACCACGAATCAATTAAAGATACAGGAGAAAGAAGAACCTACCCAAACATGGTTTCGAGAGAAGCAGCGCGTGGACAAGAATACAACGCCTGGAGCGAAGGAAATCCGCCAAACCATTTGAGTATTATTCCGTTTACAAGATTGCTTTCCGGACCAATGGATTTTACACCGGGGATTTTTGATGTTGAGGTAAAACAAGGTTATCCCGGAAAAAGAATTCAGGGAACCGTTGGGCAGCAATTGGCATTGTATGTAACCATTTATTCTCCAATTCAAATGTTAGCTGATCTTCCTGAAAACTACAAAGGAAAACCAGCTTTACAATTCTTAAAAGACGTTCCAACAGATTGGGAAGACACCAAAATCTTAGAAGGAAAAATTGGCGAATACATTACAACAGCTAGAAAAGACAGAAACAGCGCAGACTGGTATTTAGGAACTTTGACAAATGAAAATCCAAGAAACGTAAATGTTTCTTTATCATTCTTAGATCCAAACGCGACTTACGAAGCACAGATTTATGTGGATGCCGAAGGAACAAATCAAAAAAACAATCCAGAAGCAGTAGCAATTTCTAAGAAAACGGTAAAATCTACAGACTCTCTAAAATTGAATTTAGGCGGAGCTGGCGGTGGAGCCGTAAGATTTAAGAAATTGTAATTTGTAGAGACGCACTGCAGTGCGTCTAACATATAGTTAGAGAATAAAATATTTAGCCACAGATTAAAAAGATTGAAAAGGATTTTTTTCTCTCTCGCAGATTGTGCAGATTTAATCTTTTTAATCTGTGGCATATTTTTTTTACAGATTAGAAAAAATAAAAAAATCTGCTTGATCTGCTAAATCTGCGAGAGTAAAAGAAAAAAAATCCTCTAAAATCCTATTAATCTGTGGCAAAAAAACAAAACCATTTTCAGATGAAAAAACTTTTAATAATAACAGCAGTTTTAATTTCTTCGATCCATTTGTTCGCGCAAAATGAAAACCGAACCATAAAAGTCGATTTCAACAAAACTTCAGGCAAACTAAACACCATGTTTAAAGAATGCATCGGTGCAGGAAGAGCAAACGAAGGTCTTCGCGCCGACTGGCAGCAGCAATTGGCATTGGCGAAAAAAGAATGTGATTTTAAATACATCCGTTTTCATGGATTATTGTCTGATGATATGGCAGTTTACCGTGAAGATTCAAAAGGAAATCCAGAATACAATTACCAATATGTAGATGTTCTATTCGATTATATTTTGAGTTTGAAAATGAAACCCTTTGTTGAATTAGGTTTTATGCCGAATGCATTGGCAAGCGGAAAAGAAACCATTTTTTGGTGGAAGGGAAATGTTACGCCTCCAAAAGATTATAAAAAATGGGAAGATTTAATTAGAAATCTAACCGCACATTTTAAAGAACGTTACGGAGACGAAGAAGTAAAAACGTGGTATTTTGAAGTGTGGAACGAACCGAATCTTTCGCCAGGATTCTGGACAGGAACTCAGGCCGAATATTTTAAATTATACGATTATGCAGCGCATGGTGTAAAAGCCATAAACGCGGCTTATAAAGTTGGCGGACCAGCAACGGCAGGAGCAGGATGGGTTCCGGAAACAATTGATTTTTGTGCTAAAAATAATGTGCCTTTAGATTTTATTTCAACACACACCTATGGCGTAAATCAAGGATATTTGGACGAATTCGGAACTTCTGGCACCGTTTTGAGCCCAGATGTAAACAGTGTCAACGGAGATATTATTAATTCGCGTAAGCAGATTACCAATTCGGCAAAACCAAATTTAGAGTTGCATTACACAGAGTGGAGTTCATCCTACACGCCCGCAGATCCCATTCACGACAGTTATCATTCTGCAGCATATATTTTGCAGAAATTAAAACAAGTTGGAAATGCAGCGACTTCAATGTCGTATTGGGTTTTTACCGATATTTTTGAAGAATCGGGTCCAAGATTTACGCCTTTTCACGGCGGTTTCGGATTATTGAATACGCAGGGAATCAAAAAACCAGCTTATTTCTCCTACCAGTTCTTAAACAAATTAGGAGAAACTGAACTTCAAAATACGGATAAAACGTCATGGACGACTAAAAATGCAAAAGGCGATGTACAACTTTTGTTTTGGGATTTTACCAATACACATCCTGGAGATAAAGTTTGGAATCAGACGTATTATGTTCAGGATCTTCCATCAAAAGAAAAAGGAACCGTAAAAGTTGAAGTTGACGGATTGCAGAAAGGAAAATATACTTTAGAAATCTATAAAGTAGGTTACAAAGTAAATGATGTTTATGCGGATTATCTGGCTTTGAATAAACCAAGTCAGTTAACACGTGAACAGGTAAATGCGATGAAAAAGAAAAATAATGGCGACCCGATTGCAACAGAAAAAATCACAATTGATGCAAAAGGAACATTCAGCAGAGAATTCAAAATCAATGAAAATGATGTTTTCATGCTGAATTTAATCAAACAATAAACTAAAAACAAAAACCACAAACAATATAATATTAACGGGATTTATAGATGATGTGTGAGGAATCAAAATCTTTAAATCTAAAAACATCTAACGATCTATGAAAAACAAAATGATCATGTTATCAGCAGTTGTTTTGGCATTATTTACTTCTTGTAAAAATGATGCTCAAACAACAGCTTCAAATTCGGCGGAGACCGAAGAATACATTGGAAAAGAAATAGGTACAGAACATGATGCAGAAATCGACAAACTGATTTCGCAAATGACATTAGAAGAAAAAATAGGAATGCTTCACGGGAACAGCATGTTTGCTAACGCAGGCGTAAAACGTTTGGGAATTCCGGAATTAAAAATGGCAGATGGACCTTTGGGAGTTCGCGAAGAAATTTCAAGAGACAACTGGGCACCAGCTGGTTTAACAAACGATTTTGCAACGTATTATCCGGCAGGAGGTGCTTTAGCAGCTACTTTTAATGCAGAAATGGCGCATACTTTCGGAACCAGTTTAGGAGAAGAATTACGTGCAAGAGACAAAGACATGTTACTTTCGCCAGCGATCAATATGGTAAGAACACCGCTTGGAGGAAGAACGTACGAATACATGTCAGAAGATCCGTTTTTGAATAAAAAAATCGCTGTGCCTTTGGTGGTTGGTTTACAGGAAAAAGATGTAATGGCTTGTGTAAAACATTACGCAGCAAACAATCAGGAAACGAATCGTGATTTTGTCGATGTGCAGATTGATGAGCGTACGCTTCGCGAAATTTATCTTCCAGCTTTTGAAGCTACTGTAAAAGAAGCAAAAGCATACAGTATCATGGGAGCTTACAACAAATTCAGAGGTGAATATTTATGTGAAAACGATTATATGCTGAACAAAATTCTTCGCGACGAATGGGGATTTAAAGGAATTGTGGTTTCAGATTGGGCTGCGGTACATTCTACAGCAAAAGCTTTGAAAAATGGTTTGGATATCGAAATGGGAACACCAAAACCATTCAACGAATTTTTCTTAGCAGATAAATTAATTGCTGCAGTTAAATCGGGAGAAGTTTCAGAAAAAGAAATTGATCTTCACGTAAAACGTATTTTACGCGGTTTATTCCATATTAAAGCAATGGGTGGCGGAACGCGTGCAAAAGGAAGCATCGCAACAGAAGCACATTACCAAGACGCTTATGATATTGCTGCCGAAGCAATTGTTTTATTGAAAAATGAAAATAATGCGCTTCCGCTAAAATTA
The DNA here is from genome assembly GCF_020026925.1 of Flavobacterium hibisci. Taxonomy (GTDB): domain Bacteria; phylum Bacteroidota; class Bacteroidia; order Flavobacteriales; family Flavobacteriaceae; genus Flavobacterium; species Flavobacterium hibisci. The sequence continues at coordinate 114,509 of NZ_JAIQDW010000012.1, forward strand.
GACGGAGTAAAATCGATCGCCGTTATCGGAAACAATGCTACAAAGAAAAACGCGCTTGGCGGATTTGGTGCCGGAGTAAAAACAAAAAGAGAAGTTACGCCTCTTGAAGGTCTTAAAAATAGACTGCCTTCATCAGTAAAAATCAATTATGCTGAAGGATATTTAGAGCGTTATGATGAGAAAAATAAAGGAAACTTAGGAAATATTACAGCGAACGGGCCCGTTACAATCGATAAATTAGACGATGCAAAAGTTCAGGAAGCCGTTGAAGCAGCTAAAAACTCAGATGTAGCGATCATTTTTGGGGGATCCAACCGTGATTACGAAACAGAAGCTTCAGACAGAAGAGATTTACACTTGCCTTTCGGACAAGAAGAATTAATCAAAAAAGTATTGGCGGTTAATCCAAAAACAATTGTGGTAATGATTGCCGGCGCTCCGTTTGATATTAATGAAGTAAGCCAAAAAACGTCTGCTTTAGTTTGGAGCTGGTTTAACGGTTCTGAAGGTGGAAATGCTTTGGCAGATGTGATTTTAGGAAAAGTAAATCCTTCAGGAAAATTACCCTGGACAATGCCTAAGAAAATTCAAGATTCTCCTGCACACGCCACAAAAAGTTTCCCTGGAAACAAAGCGGTAAATTATGCAGAAGGACTTTTAATCGGATATCGTTGGTTTGATACCAAAAATGTCGCTCCATTATATCCTTTTGGTTACGGATTATCATACACGACTTTTGCTTTAGAAAATGCTAAAACAAACAAAACAGATTACGCGCAAAATGATGTAATCGAAATTTCTGTTGATGTTAAAAACACTGGAAAAGTTGACGGAAAAGAAGTGGTACAGGTTTATACTTCAAAATCAGATTCTAAAGTTACACGTGCTGCAAAAGAACTAAAAGGTTTCAAAAAAGCGGCCGTAAAAGGAGGAAGTTCAGAAACAGTAACGATTAAAATTCCTGTAAAAGAATTAGCGTACTACGACGTTGCTTCAAAAAAATGGACAGTGGAACCAGGAAAATATACTTTGAAAGTAGGAACTTCTTCAAGAGATATTAAAAAAGAAATCACAGTAACAATCAAGTAATTTTTTAAACCATATATGTTCGTTTAAAGTCAAATTTATAATTACTTACATCACTTGTATGATTTAGATTAAACAAACTAAACCTTAAGTTTAAAATGAAAAAAACAATCAAAGATTACTTAATAACTGCTATGTTTTTTATCTTTTTTGGAGGCGTTTTTGCTTGCAGTTCAGACAAAGAAACAGCAGAAATAATAGTCCCGGAAACAGTTGGGTTATATCCAAGTTATAATACCAATCCAATTGCAGCAGATCAAACTGGAATGTCGAGTACAGCTGTACAATTAGCAGCAAAAATTAAATTAGGATGGAACATCGGCAACACTTTGGAAGCAACCGGAGGCGAAACTGCCTGGGGAAATCCAAAAGTGACCAAAGCCTTAATCGACGCTGTAAAAGCAAACGGATTTAATGCCATCAGAATTCCATGTTCTTGGAACCAGAATTTAGAAAATGCTGCAACGGCAAAAATCAAAATAGATTGGTTAAACCGCGTAAAGGAAGTGGTTCAATATTGTGTAGATAACGATATGTATGTTTTGGTGAATATTCACTGGGATGGCGGTTGGCTGGAGAATAATATTACCGAAGCCAAAAAAGTAGAAAACAATGCCAAACAAAAAGCTTTTTGGGAACAAATTGCAACACACTTAAGAGGTTTTGATGAGCATTTACTTTTTGCAAGTGCCAACGAACCAGCGGTTGAAGATGCAACGCAAATGGCGGTTTTAAAGTCTTATCATCAAACTTTTATTGATGCCGTTCGTTCAACAGGAGGAAAAAACGCGTACAGAACTTTGGTAGTTCAAGGGCCAACAACTGATATCGAAAAAACAAACAAATTAATGACTTCATTGCCAACAGATAAGACGGCAAATAAAATGATGGTCGAAGTACATTATTATTCTCCTTGGAATTTCGCTGGTTTGACCAAAGACGAAACCTGGGGTAAAATGTTTTATTATTGGGGAGCTGGTTTTCATTCTACAACCGATACCGAACGAAATGCAACTTGGGGAGAAGAAGCCGATTTAGAAAAGAATTTCAAATTAATGAAAACGCAGTTTGTCGATAAAGGAATTCCTGTTTTGTTAGGAGAATTTGGAGCAATCAGAAGAACGACTTTAACCGGAGATGCTTTAACTTTACATTTAAACTCCAGAGCCTATTATTTAAAAACGGTGGTAAAAACAGCAAAAGCAAACGGATTATTACCTTTTTATTGGGACGAAGGAAGCTTAACAAATAATGGTTTTGGAATCATAAACAGAAGCAATAATACCGTCTTCGATACTCAAGCGTTAAACGCTTTAAAAGAAGGATTACTGTAAAAATCTTTTGAAAACCACATAAGTGATATAAGGTATTTTAAGTTTTTGATTTTCACCTGCTTAAATTTACTTATATCACTTATGTGGTTTAAATCATTTAATAAATAGAAAAATGAAAAAGTTAATTGTTTTTATTTTGTTGATATTTAGTGTTATAGTTAATGCTAAAGTGCGAATGCCTTTGCTGTTTTCTGACGGAATGGTGTTACAAAGAGACAAGCAAATTCCGATTTTGGGTTTTGCTGATGCAAATGAAAGTATCGAAGTGCATTTTAACAAACAAATCAAAAAGACAACAGCCGATAAAAATGGAAAATGGACATTAAATTTAAATCCAGAAAAAGCAGGTGGACCATTCGAATTAATCATTATCGGAAAAAATACAATCACGATAAAAAATGTTTTGGTTGGAGAAGTCTGGATTTGCAGCGGACAATCGAATATGGAATTTCAGGTTTCCAAAACACTGAACTCCGAAAAAGAAATTGCAGACGCCAATTATCCAATGATTCGTCATTTTGGTGTAGCGCAGGATTTAAGCGGAACTCCAAAAGACGATTTAAAACAAGGAAAATGGGAAGAAGCCAATAAACAAAACGTTGGTAATTTTACAGCTGTCGGATATTATTTCGCCAGAAAATTATATTCAGAATTAAAAATTCCAATCGGAATCATCAATACTTCCTGGGGCGGAACGAATGTAGAAACCTGGACAAGCCGTGAAGCATTTTTAAATAGTCCTGATTTTAAAGCAATGATTGTCGATGTTCCCGTGATGAACGTGGATTCAATTTCGAAACTGTACGCTAAAAAAATGAAAGAAAGAGTTGAAAAGATTCAAGGAACGGAAGTAAGTACCGCAAATGAAAATGCATTTAAAGAACTTTCTTTCGATGATAAAAATTGGGGCGATTTAAAAACACCGAGTTTATGGGAAAATCAGCCATTAGGCGATTTAGACGGCGTGGTCTGGATGAGAAAAACGATAACGCTTTCAGCGGATGATCTTAAAAATAAAGCTGTTTTGAGTCTCTCAAAAATTGACGATGAAGATATCACCTATGTAAATGGAATTGAAGTTGGTAAAAACAAGGTTTATGATGCTAAAAGAGTATATACCATTCCTACTACTATTTTAAGAGAAGGAACTAACGTAATTGCAGTAAGAATTGTCGATACCGGAGGAGGTGGCGGAATTTATGGAGAAGCTTCCGATTTAAAAATAACTCTCGGTACTAAAATTATTCCGCTTGACGGAAAATGGAAATTTAAAGTGATTGCCGTAAAAACAGCTCTGTCGCCAAATAGTTATCCGTCATTATTATACAACGCGATGGTAAATCCGTTGGTTCCCTATGCTGTTCAGGGTGTTTTATGGTATCAGGGCGAAGCGAATGTTTGGAGAGCTAATCAATACAAAAAAGCATTTCCTTTACTGATTACTGATTGGAGAACCAAATTCAAACAAGGTAATTTTCCATTCTATTTCGTTCAATTATCGACTTTCGACGAATTTGGTGGCAACAGCCAGAAAGGAAGCCGTTGGGCAGAACTTCGCGAAGCACAATCCGAGACTTTAAAATTGCCAAATACAGGAATGGCCGTTACAACCGATATCGGAAACGCAAAAGACATTCACCCAACCAACAAACAAGACATTGGTTTGCGTTTGGCGGCCATTGCGATGAACAATATTTACGGTAAAAAGCAAGTTTACAGCGGACCAACTTATAAATCTCAGGAAATAAAAGGAAACCAAATCATTCTGACTTTCGATAACATCGGGAGCGGACTTTCAACGCCTAATAACGATGAGTTAAAAGGTTTCGAAATTGCCGGTGCGGACAAAGTTTTTCATTCCGCGAAAGCGATCATCAAAGACAACAAAGTAATCGTTTCAATTGGAAATGTTTTAAATCCGGTTGCTGTTCGTTACGGATGGGCAGACGACGATACGGCAATCAATCTTTTCAATAAAGAAAAATTTCCGGCTTCGCCATTTAGAACCGATAATTGGGAAATGATTACAGTAAATGAAAAATATCAGGTGAGTAAATAGTGTGCAGTGCAATATTCCGGCAAGAGTCTGAATCTTTCTTACTATTTCTTTTTGCCGGATAGCCGTACGGCTTGGCAGTTGCTTCAAAAGAAGGTCAACGAACTCTGATGAAATGATTGTTTCAACGAAGAAAAACCTCACGTAACACCTGTATTCTCAAGAACTGGTAGGATTGAAGGGCTACTTACTGCAAAAAGGTATTATATTGCACATCCAATCTGAATGGACAATACATTAAGTTAAATCAAAAACCTTGTAAATGAATTCCAATTTCATTAAAAAAATAATCGTAGGATGCGGACTCTTCTTTTTTTTCCAGAATGCAACAGCACAATCCAGTCATGTTTTATGGTACAATAAGCCTGCTGAATATTTTGAAGAAAGCCTCGTTTTAGGAAACGGAAAAATGGGAGCGACCGTTTTTGGCGGAGTAAATACAGATAAAATTTATCTGAACGACATCACACTTTGGTCAGGTGAACCCGTAAATGCCAATATGAATCCTGAAGCCTATAAAAATGTACCTGCTATCAGGGCAGCATTGAAGAATGAGGACTATAAGTTAGCGGATGAATTAAATAGAAAATTAGAAGGATCTTATTCTCAGTCTTTTTCGCCACTTGGGACAATGCATATTTCGCATTTTAAAGACGGTACTAAAGCCACTAATTATTACAGGGAATTAGATATAAATGATGCAGTTTCAAAAGTAAATTATGAAATTGATAATGTAAAATACACCCGTGAATATTTTGTTTCAGCCCCTGATCAGATCATGGTTATTAAGATAACAGCTGATAAAAAAAACAGTCTGAATTTTTTAATAGATTTTGAAAGCTTATTGAAATTTAAAACGGATACTAGTAATAACCAATTAAAAATTAATGGTTATGCACCGTATCATGCAGAGCCAAGTTATGTTGAAAGTAGTAATCCAATTCTTTTTGATGAAAATAGAGGTACTCGTTTTACAAGTTTGGTTCAGATTAAAAATACGGATGGTTCTGTTATTACTTCAGATACTAAAATTGGCGTAAAAAATGCAACAGAAGCTTTGATTTTTGTTGCTATAGCTACAAGTTTTAATGGTTTTGACAAAAATCCTAGGACAGAAGGATTGGATGATAAGGCAATTGCAGCTGAAAATATGGCGAAAGCCATTTCTAAATCATATACTTCATTAAAAAAAGCTCATATTCTAGATTACCACAAATTATTCAAAAGAGTTAGCTTGGATTTAGGAAAGACAACTGCTCCTAATTTGCCTACAGACGAGCGTTTATTACGTTATTCAAATGGTGAAGAAGATAAAAATTTAGAGACTCTTTATTTTCAATATGGACGATATTTACTTATAAGTAGTTCCAGGACATTAGGTGTCCCTGCTAATCTGCAAGGTGTTTGGAATCCTTACATGCGTCCGCCCTGGAGCAGTAATTATACCACAAACATCAATGTTCAGGAGAATTACTGGCTCGCAGAAAACACAAATCTTTCTGAGTTACACAGGCCTCTTTTGAGTTTTATAAAAAATATTTCTGAAACTGGTAAAATAACAGCAAAAACATTTTATGGAGTAAATGGCTGGGCAGTGGCTCATAATTCTGATATCTGGGCGATGAGTAATCCTGTTGGAAATTTTGGTGGCGGAGATCCTAACTGGGCTTGTTGGAATATGGGAGGTGCCTGGTTGAGTACGCATATTTGGGAACACTATTTATTTTCTCAGGATTTAAATTACCTTAAAAATGAAGGTTATGATTTAATGCGGGGAGCAGCACAATTTTGTTTAGAATGGTTAGTTGAAGATAAGAATGGTAATTTAGTTACTTCTCCATCTACTTCTCCCGAAAACATGTATATTACTCCGAGTGGTTATGCGGGTGCTACTTTGTACGGTGGTAGTGCTGATTTAGCCATGATTAGACAGTGTTTCTCTAATGCAATTGAAGCTTCTAAAGTTTTAAATACTGATGCTGAATTTAGAACGAAACTTGAAAAGGCACTTTCAAAATTATATCCTTACCAAATTGGTAAAGCTGGAAATTTGCAAGAATGGTATTTTGACTGGAAAGACCAGGAACCGAAACACCGTCATCAATCTCATTTATTTGGATTGTTTCCCGGGAATCATATTTCGCCTTTAACAACACCTGACTTAGCCAATGCTGCCAGAACAACTTTAGAGATAAAAGGGGATGAAACCACAGGTTGGTCAAAAGGCTGGAGGATTAATCTTTGGGCAAGACTTTTAGACGGAAACAGAGCTTATAAAATGTACCGTGAATTACTTCGTTACGTTGATCCTGATGGAAAGAAAACAGAAAATCCGAGAAGAGGTGGAGGTACTTATCCTAATTTGTTTGATGCGCACCCGCCGTTTCAAATTGATGGAAATTTTGGCGGAGCTGCTGCTGTTGCAGAAATGTTGGTACAATCAGATGAAAACGAAATCCGATTACTTCCTGCTCTTCCAGATGCCTGGGAAACCGGTTCCGTAAAAGGGCTTTGCGCTCGGGGAGGATTCGAAATCGAAATGAAGTGGAGTAATAAAACACTGAAAAAAGTAACAGTATTTTCTAAAAACGGAGGGAAAACAACTTTAATCAGCGGTGATAAAAAACAAATTGTCACATTGAAAAAAGGACAAAAATTAGAAATAAACTGGTAATAAAATAAACCATATGTTGCAAACCCGACAGATTTTAAAATCTTTCGGGTTTTATATTTTAAGGAGTACAGATTATGATATTCAATTGTGTATTATTTAAAGGTTATAAAGAAAGATTTTGTCATTCTAACGCATCTTGGTAGATTTGTAAAAAGCATCTCATTAGCAAAACAACAACCATAAATTAAAAAAGCAATTGATTTTTAATTAACTTTGAAAATATATTTTATAATTATGGCTTACAATCCAACAACAGTGGCTAATTATTTCATAGAGAAGTATTCCAAAAACGGAGATCTTACCCCTATGAAAATTATCAAGCTAACCTACATTGCATATGGCTGGTATCTGGCGCTGACAGATAAACAGCAAAAGCTTATTGATGAAAACCCGATTGCCTGGGATTTTGGCCCTGTTTTTCCTTCTTTGTATTACAGTATTAAACAATACAAGAAAGAAAAAATCACTGAAAAAATTCCGAATGCTGTTAAGAATGAAAAGATATCAAGTGAAGATGAACAGTTTTTAGATAAGATTTGGGAGGTATATGGGAGATTTGACGGAGTATATTTAAGTGCCTTAACGCATATTGATGGAACGCCATGGCAAAAAGTATATCGGAAGGATTTAAATGCTGTGATTTCTGATGACGATATTTTTGAACATTATAAAAAGTTAAAACCAATTTCTAACTAAGATGTCGTTACTCAATTTAAGCCAGATTTCTATTGAAAATAGCGCTGCAGTAAGTCCTGTAGATATCGATAATGCCCGTATACAAAATCAAATCCTTGAAAACAGGCTGGGAAATGCGAAAGTAGGAAGGTTTATGGAAGACACAATCCTGCGAAGATATCTTACTTATATTTTTTCTTTTATCATTTTCCTTTGGCTGGCGGCTGTCATCTCAATTTTGTATTTTAATCACAATCTGGAGCTGAACCTTTCAGAGAGTGTGCTGATTACTTTATTGACCACTTCATCTGTAAATGTAATCGGAATGATGCTGATTATTCTGAAAAATTTATTTCCTCAGTCACCAAATTAGAACCGTTAAGCTCTATTTTTTAAGGTGATTAAGTTTTATTGATTTAATGTCAACTCAAAGATTGACCCTTAAATTATTTTAGTGCTTAAGCTAATTACTCTTCACTAATTACTCTTCACTAATTACTCTTCACTAATTACTCTTCACTAATTACTAAGACTAAATTAATCATTCTTTTCCTGTCGATTCCTCAGCATTCGCTTTTTTCAGTTTTTCATACCCTTTTTCAATCGAAGGATATACAAAAGCGGCTACTTTTTTAATCGGATTATAAAAAATATAATGGTCTAAAGTTTCTTTTTTAGCAAAAGTGTGGTTGAAATTAATTTTTTCAAACAGCGCTATAAAAATACTCACAATCAAAACAGTTTTCAAAACCCTGAAGACGCCCCCGCCCAACTTGTTGATCCATCCCAAATAAGCAAAATCAGCTATTCCGGTTAAAATTTTTGCTAAGAAATAAACCCCAATTACCACTAAAATAAAAGTCAGGATAAAAGCGGTAACCTGTACTGTGTTGGGATTCCAGGAAACATATTTTACAATGATGTTTTTTAAAAAAGAAGAGAATTTAATGGCTATATAAATTCCTAACAATAAAGAAATAAAAGAAGCAACTTCTACAAAAAGACCATTTTTAATGCCTTTGTATAGACTGAAGGCTAAAAGCGCGCCTAAAATGATATCGAAAAAACTCATGCTTACTGTCATTTTAATGAGGCGCAAATATAAAAGAATTTATCAGGGATATGTTGTCAAATTTCAACTCCGTATCTTTGCAGGCTAAATTTTATGGTTTTGAATTTATAATTCACAATTCATAATTTATAATTATTAAAAAATGTCAAGAGATACACAACTAAAAGAACGCTGGGAAAAGCTCGTCGATATATTGTCCAATCAGTTTTCACAGGGAGAAGACTTAGATTTGGATGCCATTATTTACCTTATTGGAGTTCAGGAACTCGGAAAAGTACACCGTGAATTTAAAAAAGATGAAAAACTAAACCTGATGCATATTGCAATCTGTCGATTGTTAGAGCCTTATGGGTTTTATGAATTCGAATATTTTGACGAAGAAGGCTGGCCGCATTATAAAGTAAAAGAACAATTACCATCCTTAAAAGCAGGGGAACAGTCGGTTTTGATGAAAGAAGCGATTGTGAATTATTTTCTGGAACGAGAACTTATTGATTAAAAACAGATGTTGGGGAGAAGATTTTATATTTTGGTCTGAAAATATAACAGAACTTTAGAAATACTTCTGACTTCTCACACCTAATATCTGACTTTTTTCCTTAAATTTGTACCCTCAATTGAAGAATGGAAATGATAGACAAGATAAAAGAACATATCGAGGAAGCTAAAGCCTTTAACGAGAAAAACAAAGAATCTTTAGAGAAGTTCCGTGTTAAATATTTAGGAAGTAAAGGTTTGTTGAAGGAACTTTTTACAGAGTTCAAAAACATACCAAACGATCAGAAAAAAGATTTTGGACAGGTAATAAATACTTTAAAAGCGGTTGCTGAAGAAAAAGTAAGAACGATTCAGGAAGAATTGGAAAGCAAGGAAGAAGTAAAAGGCTTTTTTGGAGACTTAACGCGTTCGCCTGAGCCTGTAATTATTGGTTCACGTCATCCTATTTCGATTGTTAAAAATCAAATTATAGATATTTTCGCCAACATCGGCTTCAACGTTTCCGAAGGTCCGGAAATCGAAGACGACTGGCATAACTTTACGGCATTGAACTTACCGGAATACCATCCGGCGCGTGATATGCAGGATACGTTTTTCATCCAGACCAATCCTGATGTGCTGTTGCGTACGCATACATCCTCTGTTCAGGTGCGTTATATGGAAAATCACAAACCGCCAATCCGTACGATTTCTCCGGGACGTGTGTTTCGCAACGAAGCCATTTCGTCACGTTCGCATTGTATTTTCCATCAGGTAGAAGGTTTGTACATTGACAAAGATGTTTCTTTTGCCGATTTAAAACAGACCTTGCTTTATTTTACTAAAGAAATGTTCGGAAAATCTAAGATTCGTTTGCGTCCGTCTTACTTTCCGTTTACAGAACCAAGTGCCGAAATTGATATTTACTGGGGCTTAAAAACCGAAACCGATTACCGTATCACTAAAGGAACAGGCTGGCTGGAAATTGGTGGCTGCGGAATGGTAGATCCAAATGTTCTTAAAAACTGTGATATCAACCCTGATGAATTCAATGGTTTTGCTTTCGGAATGGGAGTAGAACGTATTGCGATGCTGCTGTACCAAATTGGGGATATCCGTATGTTTTACGAAAATGATGTTCGCTTCTTAGAGCAATTCAAAGCAAATATTTAAAATAAAAATTATAAGTGAAAAGTGATTAGTTAGAAGTTCTGCTTCCTAATCACTTTTTACATTTTACAGCTCACAAAAAAATGAAAAAAGATATCATAATCCCCGAAGTTGAAAACGTATTCTTAGCCGCCGTTCAGGAGTGGAGCGACGATTTTATGGAAAAAGTATGGTACGCTTATCTGGTAAACGACAGCGACTTCAATTTAGACAGTGTCATGGTGGTTTCAAAAGCATTTGGAACTATTGATGGTGAAATGAAAAAAACATCTATTCTCCGTCATGCCTTTGTTGAGGTTCCAGCAGTTTCAGTAGTAAAAATCGAAATGATCGAAAAGAGCCTTTTGGTTTTAAACAACGAATTTATGGTAACTTTCTTTATCGGAAATACGTTGTACGATAAGAAATTCATTTTCAAATCAAACTTAATTAACGAAAACAATACCGAAGAAGTGCCGATTCTTTTTGTTGAAGGGATTATGGTGAAATAGGTTTTTAAAAAATCGCTGATTGTAATTATGAAATTCGTCAGTTCGAGTGTTTTTTGAGCAGAGAAACGAATCAAAAAATGTATCGAGAACCCTTGTGAAACGAAGACTTCTCGATACATTTTTGGCTAATAAAATCTATTTTCCAAAACTCGAAGTGACGTAAGTTGTGTTATTTTCAAAACCTATAAACCTTCTCAGGCGTCACGCAATAATCCAGTTTTATGTCCGATTCAAAAACATCATCAATCTGGGCTACAGCTTCAAAAAAAGAAAGCCCAATTTTGATGGTTTCTGGTTTGCATTCGGCTAAAAATTTATCGTAAAATCCTTTTCCGTAGCCAATACGGTTTCCAAAAACATCAAAAGCCAAAAGCGGTACAAAAACCACTTCGATAGTTTGAGAAGGAACTGGCAAACCATTTACAGGTTCTGGAATATTGTATTCGTTTTTTCTGATTTTGGTATTGTCAGTAAGTAAAAAGTGCGACATGATTCGGGTGTCAAAATCACTTTTAGAAATCACAATTTCTTTGTCTTTTCCGGAAAGTAAATGCAGAATGAACTCGGTATTTACTTCTTTTTGTTCTTCAATCGGAAGAAAAACATGATAATAAGTTTTATCCCAAATAGGTAAGGAGATCAATTGATTGCTTATTTCAAGGCTTTTTTCTTCAATAACTTCCTCAGTAAGTTCTTTTCGGAGCTTTTTATAGTGTATGCGAAGTTCTTTTTTAGTCGTCGGCATTGTCGTCTACATTTTTAGAAATATGGTAAATAGCATCGCCTTCATAAACAATTGGCGAATGATTGGCGTTGATGACAAAACCGTCATGCGGCGCTTTTACTTTTTGCTCAAATTTACCAAAAGGATCTGTAATGATGGCTAAAATAGTTCCTTTCGTAACAAATCGGCTTACCATATTATAATCGTGTAATAACCCGGATTGTTTGGCTCTCAGCCAGACTGAATTTTTAATATAAATAGAAGGAAAATCAGCTTTTTCCACTACATGTTTCGGGTCGAGCATATTTAAATAAGCAAGCAGACGTTTGGTACCTTTTACACCTTCATTGGCCACAGGGTTATTGATGTCCAATGATTTTCCGCCTTCAAAAAGCAGCATTTTTACATTCGCTTTTTCAGAAGTATTTCTAAAAGAACCATTGATGTTTTTCGAATACAAGGTAAACGGAGCATTAAAAACATCTGCCAGAAGTTTTAATTCGGGATTGTTCTCTGTAATTCGAATTTGCGGAGCATTAAAACGGCTTGCGCCTCCGGCATGAAAATCCACAGCATAATCAATAATAGGCAATATCTGATTGGTGATATGAAAAGCAAAACGGCTTGCAAGTGATCCTTTTTTGCTTCCGGGAAAAACACGGTTTAGGTCGCGCCCATCAGGAAATTCCCTTGATTTATTGACAAAACCGTAAATATTGATAATCGGAATGCAAATAATAGTGCCTCTTGTGGGACGGTTTATTTTTTTACTGATGATCTGGCGTACCACTTCGACACCATTTATCTCATCGCCGTGAATTCCGGCTGAAAATAAAACTACGGGGCCATCAATCTTAGACCTTCGAACAATAATCGGAATATTAAGCTTGGTTGTAGTATGTAATCTGGCGATTTCTACATTGATCGTTTTGTTTTCTCCGGGCAAAATCGATTCGCCAAAAAGAACCATTGGGGCATTGTTTTTCATGTCGGATTTTAAACAGGCTCTAAATATAGAAATTATTCTTTTGATTTCGTAAATTTGAAAAGATTTCAGTGTTAAGCTTTCCAGTACACACCGGAATGTTGTCTTGACAATGATATTTTAATATTCTCCAGAAATAAAACAGCATGCCAATACCGTCTTTAGAACTTCAAATTCAAACCCTGCCGGACAATCCCGGTGTCTATCAGTATTATGATAAAGACGGAAAGATTTTATATGTTGGAAAAGCAAAAAATCTGAAAAAAAGGGTTTCTTCGTATTTTAATAAAATTCATGATACAAGGAAAACCAATGTGTTGGTACGCAAAATCGTAACCATTAAACATATTGTAGTTCCTACAGAAACAGATGCGCTTTTATTAGAAAACAACTTAATCAAAAGCCTGCAGCCCCGTTATAACGTGCTTTTACGTGACGACAAAAGTTATCCGTGGATCTGTATCAAAAAAGAGCCTTTCTCCAGGATATTCCTGACCAGAAGAATGATAAAAGACGGATCTGAATATTTTGGTCCGTACACCAATTTCAAAATGGTATATACGATTCTGGATTTAATTAAAGAATTGTATCCGTTAAGAACCTGCAATTATGATTTGAGCGAATCGAATATCAATTCTGGAAAGTTCAAGGTTTGCCTGGAATATCATATCGGAAATTGCAAAGGGCCATGTGAAGGATTGGAGCCTTTAGAAGAATACCAAAGACAAGTCAACGCCATTCGTGAAATTCTGAAAGGGAATTTTAAAGAAAGTTTAAAGGATTTCAAAAAATTGATGAACACTTATGCGCAGAATTTGCAATTTGAAGAAGCGCAGAAAATAAAGGAAAAGATAGAAATTCTTGAAAATTATCAATCCAGATCGACCATCATCAATCCGAAGATTACCAACATTGATGTTTTCTCGATTGTATCTGACGAAAGTGCGGCGTATGTTAACTTTTTACAGATTTCGCACGGATCGATTATTCGTTCGCATACTTTAGAAATAAAGAAAAAGCTGGATGAGAGCGACGAAGAATTATTGGAACTGGCCATTGTAGAATTGCGGGAACGTTTTCAATTATTATCAAAAGAAATCATTGTTCCTTTTGAACTGGATTTAGGGGAGAACCTAAAAGTAACCGTTCCGCAGCTTGGAGACAAAAAACAGATTCTGGACTTGTCAATTCGAAATGCCAAATTCTACCGGATCGAACAATTGAAACAATTGCAGATTGTAGATCCGGATCGTCACGTAAACCGTATCATGTCGCAAATGCAGAAAGATTTACGTCTTCCTTCTGAACCTCGACATATCGAATGTTTTGATAACTCAAACATTCAGGGGACAAATCCTGTGGCTGCCTGTGTGGTTTTTAAAGACGGAAAACCAAGCAAGAAAGATTATCGCCATTTTAACGTAAAAACCGTTGTAGGTCCAGACGATTTTGCCTCTATGACCGAAATTGTATATCGCCGTTACAAAAGATTACTCGACGAAAACGAACCGCTTCCGCAGCTGATTATTATTGACGGAGGAAAAGGACAATTATCGGCCGCCCTGAAAAGTATTGATGAACTCGGATTACGAGGTAAAATTGCCATTATCGGAATCGCAAAACGCCTTGAAGAGCTGTTTTATCCCGGCGATTCTATTCCGTTGTATCTCGACAAAAAATCTGAAACCCTGAAGATCATCCAGCAATTGCGAAATGAAGCACACCGATTCGGAATCACTTTTCACCGTGATAAACGAAGCAAAGCGGCTCTTAATTCATCTGTTGAAAGTATTCCCGGAATTGGCGAAAAAACGATGCTTGCGTTAATACAACATTTCAAAAGTGTTAAAAGATTAAAATTGGCCACTGAAAAAGAAATTTCTGATGTAATAGGGGTATCAAAAGCCAAAAAAATTGTCGAATTTTACAAAACCAATTAGCAAATTTTTATGCGCCTAATCCAGCTGTCCATTTCAAACGCCCGGTCAAAAAGCTTTTTTTCTGCTGCAAAAAAAGGAGCTTCTATGGTCGCTCTTTTTTTACACGAAAAAATAGCTTTTTGTCTCTCGCGGTTTTCCATTTCCATCTGGGGCGGGGCATCAGTGTTTTTAATGCTAGTATCACTTAATCCGCAAAATTCATTTTCACAAGAAAAAAAACAGGACAGTATTAAAAGGCCAAAAATTGGTTTGGTATTGAGTGGTGGCGGGGCTAAAGGATTTGCCCACATCGGGGTTTTAAAAGTGCTTGAAGAAGCCGGATTAAAAGTAGATTACATTGGCGGAACCAGTATGGGTTCCATTATAGGAGGGCTTTATGCGACAGGATACAATGCAGCACAAATTGATTCTATTTTTAGACGAACTAATTTTGACGAACTCATTAATGATTATATACCAAGGGCTTCCAAAAATTTCTATGGTAAACGAAATGATGAATTATATGCTATTGTTTTGCCTTTTAGTAATTTAAGGGTTGGAATTCCCGAAGCACTTTCTAAAGGAATGTATAATTATAATTTACTAAGCAGTCTGACCCGGAATGTACGTCATGTACGTGATTTTAACAAACTGCCAACTCCTTTTTTATGTATCGGAACAGATATAGAAACAGGTGAGGAGGTATTACTGAATAAAGGAAATCTGGCCCAGGCAATGGTGGCAAGTGCCGCTTTTCCGTCTTTATTTTCTCCTGTTGAAGTAGATGGGAAATTACTGGTTGACGGAGGT
Organism: Flavobacterium hibisci; assembly: GCF_020026925.1. GTDB lineage: Bacteria > Bacteroidota > Bacteroidia > Flavobacteriales > Flavobacteriaceae > Flavobacterium > Flavobacterium hibisci. The sequence goes on from NZ_JAIQDW010000012.1 coordinate 129,982, forward strand.
GTTGTGAACAATTATCCTATTAAGGAGGTTCGTGATTTAGGAGCAGATATTATCATAGGAGTTGATGTGCAGGATGATTTGCTAAACAGAAAAGGCCTGAAAAATGCAACCCGTATTCTTGTTCAGATTACAAATATGCAGTCGATTGAAAAAATGAAGGCCAAAAGGGCAGATACAGATATTTATATTAAACCCGATATTCGTGATTTTGGCGTTATTTCATTTGACAGAGGCGGAGAAATTATCAGAAGAGGCGAAGATGCCACATTTGAAGTATATGAAAAAATTAAAGCTCTGGCAGAAGGGCAAAATTTTTATAGAAAGCCCAAATTAAAAATAGGTTCTGATACTCTTGAAATAGAAAAAATAAACAATACAAAGCTGACGGATTATACGAAAGAATATTTAACAAGCAAGCTTCGCTTTAAACCAGGAAGCACCATAACATATGAAGATCTTCGCGTAGGAATAAATAACATAGATGCAACACACAACTTTAGTGCTATTTCTTATTCGCTGGAGCCAAACGGAAATAAAGATGATTTGAATCTCGTACTGAAAGAGAATCCAACACATACTTATTTAAAACTGGGACTTCATTATGACGGACTTTATAAAAGTGCTGTTCTGCTAAACCTTACCCATAGAAAGACATTTTTAAAAAACGATAATACTTCACTGGATATCATTTTGGGCGATAATTTCAGGTACGATTTCAATTATTATGTCGAAAACGGTTTTAATATCAGTTTTGGTTTCAACTCAAGGCTTAATCAGTTTAACCGGAATGTAACAGAAAGTATTAGTAATCAGTTGGCAGGAAATCTGGATAATTTGATTAATGTTGATTTTTTAGATATCTCACACCAGGCTTATTTTCAAACTATTTTCGTGCAAAAATTCCTTATGGGCGGTGGACTTGAATATAAGTTCCTGAAAATAAAATCCCCAACACTGGATACTAATAAAACTATTGATGAAAGTAATTATTTTAGTGTTTTTGGTTATTTAAAATACGATTCTTTTGATAATAAAAGTTTCCCAAAAACAGGATGGTATTTTTCAGGTGACGTTCAGACTTATCTTGCATCATCGGATTATACACATCAATTCTATCCTTTTTCTACGGCAAAAGCCGAAATCGGTATTGCCAGAACAGTTTTTAACAGAGCTACAATAAAGTTTCAGTCGGATGCCGGGCTTGCTTTCGGGAATGACAGCGTACCCTTCTTCGATTATATACTGGGAGGATATGGTTATAATAAAGTAAATAATTTTAATTATTTTTATGGTTATGACTTCCTGAGTATTGCCGGTGATAGTTATATAAAAGCTGGTATAACGTTCGATTATGAAATATTCAGAAAAAATCACCTTAATTTTTCTGCCAATTATGCTAATCTGGGAGATGATCTTTTTAGCACAGTAGACTGGATTGATATGCCCAAATATTCGGGTTATGCAATAGGATATGGGCTGGAAACCATGATTGGTCCAATAGAAGTAAAGTATTCATGGTCGCCGGAAAATGCTAAAGGATATACCTGGTTCAATATTGGATTTTCGTTTTAATTTATAATTTAGCTCAATAAAAATTACGATATTTGTTGTAATGAAAACAAAATGGACAGGTTTATTAGAGTATCTTCAATTCCTCATCAAGAGAAATCCTGAGTAGGCTATCGAATTGAGGTAATTTGGGTCATCTAAAAATGATCAGATTATCTGTTCACTCAATTCTAATTTTTCGAATTATCTAATTTATAAATTATCTAATTGAAAAGCCATGCCATTATACCATAAACTCGGAAATTTTCCGCAAAAGCGACACACCCAGTTTGAAAAACCAAACGGAGGTTTTTATTACGAACAATTGTTTGGGACCGAAGGTTTTCACGGCCATTCATCATTGTCTTACCACATACACAGACCAACACAGATCAAAGAAATTTTAAATTCCTATTCGGTTGAGCCTAAAATTGCAATCGGAAAAAATATAAAATCATTATTATTTAAAGGTTTCGAATTAAAACCGGAGAATGATTTTCTGGACAGTCGAAAACCAATGTTGGTCAACAAAGACTGCATTATTGGTCTTGCCGCGCCAAAAGAATCACTTCGAAATTATTTCTACAAAAACGCCGATGCAGACGAAATGATTTTTATTCACAAAGGAAAAGGAAAACTTCGCACCATGTTGGGCAATATTCCTTTCGAATATGGTGATTACTTAATTATTCCACGTGGCATCATTTATCAAATTGATTTCGAGTCAGTAGAAAACCGTTTATTTTACGTAGAATCCTATGCTCCATTTTACACCCCAAAACGTTATAAAAACCAATCCGGCCAGCATTTAGAACATTCGCCATTTTGCGAACGTGATTTTATTCTGCCAAACGAATTGGAAACACACGATCAAAAAGGTGATTTTTTAATCAAAATCAAAAAAGAAGGAATGATTCACGAAGTGGTTTATGCCACACATCCGTTTGATGTTGTTGGCTGGGACGGCTATAATTTTCCATACGGATTCTCCATTCATAATTTCGAACCTATAACGGGACGTGTGCACCAGCCGCCTCCGGTACATCAAACTTTTGAAACAGCTGCTTTTGTAGTTTGTTCATTCTGTCCAAGACTTTACGATTATCACCCAAAAGCAATTCCGGCGCCCTACAATCACAGCAATATAGATTCTGATGAAGTGCTTTATTATGTTGATGGAGATTTTATGAGTCGTAATAACATCGAACAAGGTCATATCACTTTACACCCAAAAGGAATTCCACACGGACCCGCACCTGGAGCGATGGAAAGAAGCATTGGGCACAAAGAAACCCAGGAATTAGCTGTAATGGTGGATACTTTCCGTCCACTTATGGTTACTGAAGAAGCGATGAGATTGGATGATGGTCAGTACTACAAATCCTGGTGTGAATAATTAGTCAATGTGCCGATGAGATAATTAGAAAATTTTTAAATACGTCAATTAGGAAATTCGATAATTAAATATTGTAATTTTAAACCTACAAATAAATTATCTAATTGTCACATTTTCTAATTATCAAATTAAACAATGACCTTTAACGAAAAATACAAAGACAACGCTCTTTTAATTAAAACTTTCAATTTTGCATTAAATATTATTGACTACACAGCAGAACTTCAAGAACAAAAGAAGTTTGTTATCGCAAATCAATTATTAAAAAGCGGAACATCAATTGGAGCTAATTCAAAAGAATCACAAAATGCAGAAAGTAAAGCTGATTTCATTCATAAATTAAAAATAGCAATTAAAGAAGCAGACGAAACGGAATATTGGCTTTTTTTATGTGATGCACACAAAAGCTATCCTGACTGCAAAAATTTATTGAATGAACTCTCAGAAATATTAAAAATTTTAAACAAAATAATAGCAACATCTAAGAGAAATTAGATAATTAGTCAATGTGTCAATTAGGAAATTATCACATTCACTCATTTCAAAATTATCTAATTATCTAATTGACAAATTATCTCATTATGAAACAAGTAAAATCAGTAGAATACGGATTAGAAAAAATATTCGAAGGTGCTCAGGACTTCCTTCCATTATTAGGGACAGATTATGTGGAATTCTATGTTGGGAACGCCAAACAATCTGCACATTATTACAAAACAGCTTTTGGTTATCAGTCACTGGCTTACGCCGGATTAGAAACGGGAGTAAAAGACAGGGCGTCTTATGTTTTGAAGCAGGGCAAAATCAGGATTGTTTTGACAACACCTCTTACCGCAGATTCTCCAATCAATGAACATTTGAAAAAACATGGCGACGGCGTAAAAGTGGCAGCACTTTGGGTTGAAGATGCTACAAAATCGTATGAAGAGACTATGAAACGAGGGGCTCGCTCTTTTATGGAACCAACGGTTGAAGAAGATGAATTTGGCCAGGTAATTCGTTCCGGAATTTATACATATGGAGAAACCGTCCACATTTTTGTAGAAAGAAAAAATTACAATGGCGTTTTCCTTCCAGGTTATAAAGAATGGAAATCAGATTATAATCCCGAACCTACCGGATTAAAATACATCGATCACATGGTTGGAAATGTGGGCTGGAACGAAATGAATATCTGGGTAAAATTCTACGAAGAGGTGATGGGATTCGTAAATTTCCTGTCTTTTGACGACAAGCAAATTACCACAGAATATTCGGCATTGATGAGCAAAGTAATGTCAAACGGAAATGGAAGGATTAAATTTCCAATCAACGAACCGGCTGAAGGAAAGAAAAAATCTCAGATCGAAGAATATTTAGATTTCTATGGCGGACCCGGAATACAGCATATTGCTATTGCAACAGATGATATTATTAAAACAGTATCACAATTAAGAGCTCGCGGTGTTGAATTTTTATCAGCTCCTCCACATACTTATTATGAGGCCATCCCAGAAAGATTGGGTGTTCACATGGATATGATGAAAGAAGATATTAATGAAATTGAAAAATTAGCTATCATGGTAGATGCTGATGAAGATGGTTATTTATTACAGATATTTACCAAGCCAGTTCAGGACAGACCAACGCTTTTTTTCGAAATAATACAAAGAATGGGGGCGAAAGGCTTTGGCGCTGGTAACTTTAAAGCCTTGTTTGAATCAATAGAAAGGGAGCAGGCGTTAAGAGGTACATTGTAAATTTATGTTTTTTTTACATTATGTAAAAAAATCCCCTGTAAATTGATGATTTTAATGCAAATGTTTTGTTAAACTGCCTTTTTGCTATTTATTATTTAAACTTTGTATCTATCTTTGCACTCGCAAATCAGGAAGGGGTGGTTTCCTTCCTAAATTGATATAAATTTTCATAATTTATAGTTTTTTGGTTAGTTAATAGCATAAAAACTCAGTCATTCTTTTGACTGAGTTTTTTTGTTTTGGTATATTTGGAATAAAATTTGCGTTTATGGCTAGTAAACAGTAAATATCTTATTATGAAAAAACTAATTCTATTCATATTTATACTCACCACACTAAGTTTTGATACCTACAAAGAAGATGCTTTTGATGTGGGGGAATATTTTAAATTCAGGATCCACTACGGAATTGTTAATGCAGGTTATGCTACTTTAGAAGTTAAAGAAGCTGTTGTGAACAACAAAAAAGTTTTTCACGCAGTGGGTAAAGGATACACAACCGGAATGTCAAAATTTTTTTTCAAAGTAGAAGATTTATATGAAAGCTATTTTGATAAAGAAAGCGGTGATCCATACCGATACATCCGAAAAATAAACGAAGGAGGTTACACGAAAAATCAGGAAGGTTTTTTCATGCAGTCACAAAATCGTGTTTTGGTAAAAGATTATAAACGTAAAACCGAAAAAACGATTGTTGTTAATGATAATGTACAGGATATAATTTCGGCTTTTTATTACCTGCGCAATCATCCTAATATCGACAAACTAAAATCGGGTGAGTCCATTACAATTGATATGTTTTTTGATGAAGAGATCACAAAATTTAAGTTAAAATATATAGGTCGTCAGGATATTACAACTAAATTTGGCACCGTTTCTACTATGGTTTTTAAACCTTTAGTACAGACAGGCCGGGTTTTCAAAGAAAAAGAAAGTGTAACGCTTTGGATAACAGACGATAATAATAAAGTTCCGGTTAGAATAAAAGCAGATTTAGCAGTTGGATCACTTAAGGCTGATATTGACGAATATAAGGGATTAAAATATCCATTTAAAGTAAAAAAATAATGAATACCACGGATAATTCTGAATCAATCCTAAAAGAAATTGATCTTAAATATAAAGCCATAAATCAAAAAACAGATGTCCAGCTTGAAGGGTTGCTTTGGTCCAAACCAATCACCTATTGGGATTATATTCAGACTGATGCACTTTTAAACCTTCAGATACAGCGTACCACACTTCCTGATGAAATGGTTTTTATTATGTATCATCAGGTAAACGAACTGATCTTTAAAATGATTCTGTGGGAAATTGACCAGATTGCCGATACAGAAAATATTCAGGTTGATTTTTTTAGCGAAAGACTTTCCAGGATTACCCGTTATTTTGATATGTTGACCAACTCTTTCAGTATTATGGAAAACGGAATGGATGTAGAGCAATACATGAAGTTCAGAAACACCCTGACTCCCGCAAGTGGTTTCCAGAGTGCCCAGTATAGAATGATAGAATTTGCTTCGACTGATGTTATTAACTTGACAGATAGAAGATATAAAGTTAATTTTGATGAAAACACAGATTTAGAAACCTCTTTTGAACATTTATACTGGCAGGCAGCAGGGAAAGATTATCAGACAGGCGAGAAATCATATTTGCTTCAGGAATTTGAAAAGAAATATAAAGGACAGTTTTTACGTCAGATGTCAGAGTTCAAAACGAAGAATATCTGGCAAAAATTTACCCAGTTGCCTGTCGAAGACCAGCAAAATCCCGATTTGATTCTGGCAATGCGTCATTATGATTATACTGTTAATATTACCTGGGTAATGCAGCATTTAAATACAGCTATAAAATATATTCTGGAAAGCGGAAAAGGAAACGGAGAAGCTACAGGTGGAAGCGACTGGCAAAAATATATGCATCCAAAATACCAAAGACGCATCTTTTTTCCTAAATTGTGGACCGAAGAAGAATTGTCCAATTGGGGGAATGAGCCGACGGCTTAGTTTTCCAGAAAAAAATAAAAGTTTGAAAAAAGCATTCGTAATTATAATACTCTTATTTTCAATAATTTCTTGTAATAAAAAAGAAGAAAAAGTTGAAATTAAAATTACTAAACCAAAAACTAAAAAAGTAGAATTTGGATTTAATTACAATGATTTTAATGTGGTTCACGATACTGTAAAAAAGGGTGATTCTTTTGGATCCATAATTCAGCGTCAAAATATTGGCTCAAAACAGGTCTATAATATCGTTGAACAGGTGAAAGATTCTTTTAATGTAAGGTCTATTCGCTATAATAAGCCTTACACTATTCTTCGTTCAAAAAATAAAACCAATAAACTACAGTTTTTTATTTATCAGCCGGATGCCCTTACTTATTACGTTATTGATTTTAGGGATACGGTTGCAAATGCTTATAAAAAAGTAAAACCGGTTACGTTTAAACGTAAAATAATTGGCGGGGTTTTAAAAAGCTCCTTATCTGAAACTTTGGGAAATAATAGTGTAGAAGCCGCACTTGCAAACCGAATTACGAAAGTATTTTCCTGGTCAATTGATTTCTTTAAACTTAAAAAAGGGGATCGTTACGGTTTGATTTTTACAGAACGTTTCATCAATGGTAAAACTTATGATGGTGTAGAAGATCTACAAGCTGCTTTTTTTGAATACAAAGGAAAAATCGTTTATGCTTTTCCGTTTGAAAAAGACACGCTGTCCGGAAAAATTGAATATTATGATGATGAAGGAAAGACACTGAAAAACTTCTTCTTAAAAACACCAATAAAATTCAGTCGAATCACTTCCAGATTTACGATGAACAGGTTTCACCCTGTACAGCACAGATGGAAAGCCCATAAAGGAACTGACTATGCAGCTCCAAGAGGAACTCCAATTTCTACAACAGCATCAGGAGTAGTAGAGCAGACAGGCTACACCGCCGGAAACGGAAACTTTGTAAAGGTAAAACACAACGGTACTTATTCGACCCAATACTTACACATGTCTAAAATTCTGGTACGCCGCGGACAGCGTGTTACACAAGGGCAGACTATTGGTCTGGTTGGAAGTACAGGATTGGCTTCCGGTCCTCATGTTTGTTACCGTTTCTGGAAAAACGGCATTCAGGTAGATGCCCTTCGATTAAACCTTCCAACAGGAGAATCATTAACAGGAAATGATAAAACCCGTTTCTTAAAACAAATGGAACCTTTAAAGAGAGAGTTGGATAGTATTGGGAATCTTTAGTTTTGAAATATGAAAAACAAACGCATTAAAGAAACTCTTGACGAGACTTTTTCAGATTTAAAACTATTTTACAGAGATACAAATCTTCCTGAAAACCTGATTTCAAATTATAAAATTGGGCAAATAATCAAGGAAAAAGGCTTTACCGATATGACTTCTATGGGTGGAGGACTTTCTGGAAACTTCAGATATTTAATTGCAAGTGCCAATGCAAAAGATTTATCGAAATTTAATCCTGATTCTGCGAAAATCGGGCATTTCCTTTTGGATGAGATTACATTTTTCAAAGTTTTGGATATCCAAAAAATCGAAAATAAAACACAGGTTTTTCTGCTTCATATTCCTGATAATTCACTTTCGCTTTTTAAAAACTCAACTTCTAATATTGAAGAAGAAATAACAGAAAAAGCCAGACAAAAATTTAGCTCCAAAATCAATGCTGCCTTAATTCCTGAATTGCAGACAGAAAACTGGAAAGAAAGGACAAAATCGCCTATTGGAATGAACGATCAGGGCGAAATGTTTTTCGATGATGCAACCATAAAAACGGAAGAACCAAAAAGAATTGAGATTAATAAGGATAAAAAGATCATTGAGATCAATAAGAAGCCGTGGTGGAAGATTTGGTAACATGAAAGCTACTGGCAATTTCTTTTATAAATCGTTTTCGTAACTAATTGCCCTGCAAAGAAGTATTAAGAGCTAATTTCAGTATTTTTGTGTTTCTAAAAAAACTACAATCTTATTAAAAATGGCTTTAAATACAACAAATCCAACAGGAACTGATGCGTGGAAAAATCTTCAAAACCACTTCAAAGCAATTCAGCAGACTACAATACAGGAATTATTTCAAAAAGATAGTGCACGTGCAGAAAAATTCAATTTGCAATGGAATGACTTTTTAGTCGATTATTCTAAAAATAATATTAGTGAAGAAACAATTTCACTTTTGCTGGAATTGGCAAATTCAATTGAATTAAAAAGTGCAATTGCTGATTATTTCGGAGGAGAAATTATCAATCAGACAGAAAACAGAGCGGTTTTGCATACTGCATTGCGTGCTCCTGAGTCTGCAGTTATAAAAGTGGACGGAGAAAATGTAATCCCGGAAGTTTATGAAGTAAAAAATAAAATTAAAAGCTTTACAAACGAAGTAATTTCGGGAGAAAGAAAAGGATATACCGGAAAGATGTTTACTGATATTGTAAATATTGGTATTGGAGGTTCTGACCTTGGTCCTGCAATGGCTGTGGAAGCGTTGCAATTTTATAAAAATCACTTAAATATACATTTCGTTTCGAATGTAGATGGTGATCACGTTAATGAAGTAATCAAAAAATTAAATCCTGAAACCACATTATTTTTAATTGTTTCTAAAACTTTCACGACTCAGGAAACATTATCGAACTCAGAAACGATAAAAGAATGGTTTTTGAAATCGGCTTCTCAGGAAGACATTGCTAAACATTTTGTGGCAGTTTCAACCAATATTCAAAAAGTAACGGAATTCGGAATTAATCCTGATAATATTTTTCCAATGTGGGACTGGGTTGGAGGAAGATTCTCTTTATGGAGCGCTGTTGGTTTGAGTATTGCTTTAGCGATTGGATTTGATAATTATAACGAATTATTAAAGGGAGCCAATGAAATGGATGAACATTTCAAATCGGCAGAATTTGATCAAAACATTCCGGTAATTTTAGCTTTGTTAAGTGTTTGGTACAATAATTTTTACGGTGCCGAAAGTGAAGCTTTGATTCCGTACACACAGTATTTACAAAAATTAGCCCCATACCTGCAGCAGGCAACCATGGAAAGCAACGGAAAAAGTGTTGGCCGTGACGGAAAACCGGTAAACTATCAAACCGGAACAATTATCTGGGGTGAGCCTGGGACAAATTCGCAGCACGCCTTTTTTCAGTTAATCCATCAGGGAACAAAATTGATTCCAACAGATTTTATCGGATTCATAAAACCATTATACGGTAACGAAGATCATCATGATAAACTAATGTCCAACTTTTTTGCACAGACAGAAGCTTTGCTAAACGGAAAAACAGCAGCACAGGTTCAGGCAGAATTTGACAAACAAGAGCTTCCTGCAGAAAAAGCATCTTATTTGTTGCCATTTAAAGTTTTTACAGGCAACAAACCGACCAATACAATTCTAATTGAAAAATTGACACCTAAAAGCTTAGGCTCTTTGATTGCTTTATACGAGCATAAAATTTTTGTTCAGGGAGTAATTTGGAATATCTTTAGTTTTGACCAATGGGGAGTGGAACTAGGAAAACAGCTGGCCAATTCTATTTTAGAAGAAATAAATACAAAAACGGTAAAAACGCACGATAGTTCGACTTCATTTTTGCTTAATCATTTTTTAAACAAAAAATAATCTTATTATCAGTTTGAAAATACAAACGTCTTAATTTTTTTAATTAAGGCGTTTTTTTGTTAAGTAATTTTAATAATTCTTACAAAAGATACTGGTTTTTACATGATTATATACATTCATCATGGAGTATTGTTATTCTTTTAATAAAAAAAATAAACATTAAATGGAAATATTATATTTTATTTATCATTAAAAGATAAAATCGTTTTAATGTTCAATACAATGCATAAAACTTGTTATTCTTAACTTTTTGATAACATTATCTGATTAATTTGTTATAATTTTGCCAAAAACAATAAACTAAATAGCAAATGAAGACAATGAAAAATTGGTTACTTACTGGACTGTTGTTCATGATAGTTTCAACCGCATTTTCTCAGGGAAAAGTTACAGGTACAATTACCGATGGCACGAACTCGCTGCCGGGCGCAAATGTAGTTATCAAAGGATCTACAGTTGCAACTTCTACAGACTTTGACGGTAAATTTATGTTAGACTCTCAAAACAGTTCTGGAGAATTGGTTATTACCTACTTAGGTTATAATACACAAACAGTTAAATTTTCAGTTTCAAATGGAGCAACAACTAATCTTGGAGTGATTCTATTAGAATCGGATTCAAATCAATTGGAAGAAATAGTTGTAATGGGTAAAGGAATTATCGATTTAGCCAAAGAAAGAAAAACTCCTATTGCTGTTTCTACAATTAAAGCAGCTGATATTCAGGCAAAAATTGGTACAGCAGATATTACTCAGACAATGGTTAATACACCCTCTGTGTATGTTGCAGGACAGGCCTCGGGGTATGGCGATTCAAGAATAACTGTACGTGGATTTGCTCAGGACAATACAGCTTTTTTATTAAATGGTCAGCCAATTAACGGAATGGAAGACGGAAAAATGTACTGGTCTAACTGGTCAGGTATGTCTGATATTGCAAATGCCATACAAATTCAAAGAGGTTTAGGATCTTCTAAACTAGCAATATCTTCTGTTGGAGGAACGGTTAACTTTATTACAAAAGCTACTGATAAAAGAGAAGGTGGTTTTGTGTCTTTAAATGTTGCTAATGATAAATTCTTTAAAAGTACTGCTGCTTACAATACAGGTATGAGTAAATCAGGCTGGGGAACCAGTGTAATGCTTTCTCATTGGCAGGGAGATGGTTATAATGATGGGACAAAAGGTGAAGGTCAGACTTACTTTATTTCTGTTGGTTACAAAGCTAATGATAAGCACAGTTTTAACTTCCTTTTGACAGGTGCACCTCAATGGCATGATCAAAACTTTACTAAATCGATTGACAGTTATTTAAAATACGGAAGAAAATATAATAATAACTGGGGAACTCAAAACGGAGAATACAAATCTGAAAGAACTAATTATTACCATAAACCAGTTCTTAATTTAAACTGGGATTACGACATCACTGAAAAAACTCAGCTTTCTACCGTTTTATATGCATCTTGGGGAAGAGGGGGATCAACAGGAGGTTACGGAACAAGACTAACTTCACTTAATACTCCTGCTGGAGGTCAGGTAAATTTTGATGGAATATATGCTAACAATTTAACTGTTGTTGATGGTGTAGGTACGGGTGACGGAAAAAGTACTAAAGGTGCATATGTATTAAGGGCAAGTGCAAACAATCATGCTTGGTATGGTTTAGTTTCTAACTTAAAAAATCAACTTACTGACAATTTAGCTTTAAATGTTGGTCTTGATTTAAGAACATACAAAGGAACTCACTTTAGACAGGTTGCTGATTATTTAGGATTATCAAGCTGGACTGACTCAAGAAATCTTAAAGGTGATGATGATAAGCCAAGTGGTACTATTGTTAGTACTAAAGTGACCGACTCTGCAAAAGCAAGGCCTTGGCCAGCAACTTTCAGTGCAGTTGATGAAAATCAAAGAATTGACTACGATTATGGAGAAACTATTTCTTATGGTGGAGTATTCGGCCAATTAGAATATTCAAACGAAAGTTTTTCTGCTTTTTTTCAAGGATCTCTTTCAAATCAATCACATTCAAGAGTAGATAGATTTGATTATTTACCTGAATTTCAAGATTCAGAAAAAGTTAATAATGTAGGGTACAATGTAAAAGGAGGGACCAGCTATAAATTTGCTGAAAACCATAATGTATATGTAAATGCTGGTTACTATAATCGTCAGCCATATCACGATAACATTTACTTAAACTTTACAAATAAAGTGAATCCTTTTACTGAAAATGAAAAAATTCTTGGTTTGGAAGCAGGATATACTTTTACATCAAAAATAGTAACCGCAAGTGTTAACGGATATAGAACTACCTGGAAAGATAGAGTAACTACGACAACTAACGTTGCTACAGCCGGTCAGGTTATTGGTGGTGTCACTCTTAATGCAGGAGATTTAATATTAATTACTAACCAAGGGGTTGAACAGGTTCATACTGGTGTTGAGTTAGATATAGTTGCAAAACCTATGGATAAACTTGATGTTACAGGATTTCTTTCAGTTGGAAATTATGAATATAAAGGGCAGACTTTAACGACCAGAAGAAATGAAAGTTTAGAAACTCTAGATGAGACGGTTAAAGATGTTGATGGTGGAAAAGTTGGAGATGCTGCGCAAACTACTTATGGTTTAGGTTTTAAATATGAGTTTGTAAGAAACTTGTCGATAGATGCTGATTGGAGATACTATGATAAATTGTACTCAACAGTTGTCACTAAAGATAATATTCAATTGCCAACTTATGATTTAGTAGATGCAGGTATTTCTTATAAATTGTTTATTGGTAAAGGTAATAAAGACTCTATAAATTTTAGAGTTAACGTGAATAACGTATTTGACGAGGTTTATTTATCTGAATTAACTTCTGCGACAGCTGTAACGCCAACGTCAGTTAACTATAGGGGAATCAATGTTGTTAACAACGGTTACTTCGGTTTAGGTAGAACATGGAACGTAAGCTTACGTTATAACTTCTAAAATTTAGAACCAAAATAAATATCAAAACGGCACTGACTTTATAGGTCATTGCCGTTTTTTTATACCCTTTTTTGTTATATTTGTTTTAAACAAAATATTAATCTATGTATCATTTTCTTCAAAAACTCCACTCAGGCTGGGCTTATTTGGCATTACTACTTTTACTAATTGCAGTTGTAAACGCCATTCTTGGATTCTCATCAAAAAAAGATTTCACAGCTAAGGACCGAAAAATTGCCTTGTTCGCTTTAATAGGTACACATACACAACTATTAATCGGTTTGATTCTTTATTTTGTATCTCCGTTAGGAAAAGATGCTTTGGGTCAAATGTCTAACGCAGCACTTCGATTAACATCATTAGAACATCCATTGATTAATTTAATTGCTATTGCCCTAATCACAATAGGATGGTCAAAACATAAAAAACTAATTAACAGCGAAGCAAAATTTAAAACATTTGCTATATTTTACGGAATTGGTTTGGTGCTTATTTTAAGCAGAATTCCATGGAACTTATGGTTCTAAAAACACCAAAATAAGCCCTCCTACAGGGCTTTTTTTATCTCGGCATATTATTTGTACAAGTCCCCCCAAGTCTGAAAAAAAATAAATTATGAGGAATAAAAAAAATATTTTGCTCTCTCTCCTTTCGGTGACTTTATTAAGTTGCTTTACCTACGTTATGAGTCAGAGTAAACCGGTTGAAACGAAGGTTTCTCAGGATACTTTAAAAACAGATAAACTAAAAATGGTGCCTTTAAACGATTCTGTTTTTAGCGTTGAAGGCCTGAAATTGAAAATTTACAAAAAATCAGCTCATGCTTCTTATTACCATGATCGTTTTAATGGAAAAAGAACAGCAAGCGGAGCACGTTTCAATAATAATAAATATACTGCCGCCCACAAAAAATTACCTTTCGGTACCAAAGTAAAAGTTACAAATGAAGCCAATGGCAAATTTGTAATTGTTGAAATTACAGACCGAGGACCATTTGTTAAAACCAGAGAAATAGATTTATCTAAAAGAGCTTTTATGGAGATTGCCAAAAACAAAGGAGCAGGCGCCATGAATGTTACAATTGAAACTATTGAAAAATAAAAAATCCGAAAGTTCTAAACCAACTTTCGGATACTCATTATTATTCCGGTGTGTGTGCCTTCATGGTAATTATTGAATGAGAGGGCATCTTCAATATTTCGAAGTGTAAATCCCATACTTGTGGTGTACTCAGTATAGTTTGTGAAAATTTTATCTGCGTAATCTTTTTCAGCCTGATGTAAGGTGTCTGAAAGCAATCTTCTGATTTCATCGACTTCATTTTGTGAAACGTCGCCTTCCGGTTTGGTGTCTTTTCTGTATTTAGCAATAAACTCATCAGAGACTATTGAAGGCAGACCTGATAATTTATAAACTAAAGCTTGTTGGGCAGCTATACAATGTGCAATATTCCAAATAAGGTTGTTTTTAAAACCTTGTGGAATTTTATTTAATTGTTCTAATGAGTGATTGTCTAAAACTTTCAGAAGAATTTCCCTGCTTGTTTTTTGTACTTCGAAAACTGAATTCATAAATTTATTTTTTAATAAAATTAGGCAATTTTAAGTTGCAATGAATTTTCTTTGTATTCAAAATAAATTAAAATTATGAACAAAATATACTACTTAGCCTCTTGCGATACATGCCGTAAAATAATCAAAAGCCTGCCAAAAGATAATGATTTAGTTTTTCATGACATCAAGCAAAATCCGATTACTGAAGCTGAACTGGAAGAAATGTACCAGCTTTCCGGAAGCTACGAAACGTTATTCAGCAAAAAAGCGCAATTGTACAAGTCCATGGATTTAAAAAACAAATCACTGACTGAAGCTGATTTTAAAAAATACATTTTGGAACATTATACGTTTTTAAGCCGTCCGGTTTTTATCATTGATGGCAAAATTTATATCGGAAACAGCCAGCAGAATATTTTGCAGGTGATGAAAGCTTTAGAAGAAAAGTAAACATATTACTCTTCAGTTCGAGTGTTTTGTTTAAAAATGAGATAGTTTTTTTAAACAAAATGTATCGAGAACCTTAGTGCCAAAAAGCTTCTCGATACAATTTTTAATCATAAAGCTATCGCATTATTCTTAAAAATCACTCGAAGTGACGAATGCAATTTTTTAAGTTAATGACATTGTAACGGATAGTCCGGCCTTTAGGCAACGCCCAAATAATTTATAACTTAGACCTTGCGTAACTAGAAATTAACCCTGTAAAGTTTTTTAGTATCTTTGCGCCTTTATACTCAATATATGATACAATCGATGACGGGTTTTGGTAAAGCTTCTTTGCAATTGCCAACGAAAAAAATTACTGTAGAAGTAAAATCTTTAAATAGTAAAGGTTTAGACCTGAATGTGAGAATGCCATCAGTTTACCGAGAAATGGAATTGGGTTTGCGAACCATGATTTCGACCAGACTGGAAAGAGGAAAAGTCGATTTTGCGATTTATGTTGAAAGTACTTCAGAGCAGACTTCTACCAAGGTAAATGTTCCGGTTGTAAAAAATTATATAGCCCAGTTAAGGGAAGTTTATCCGGATGCTGACGAAACCGAATTGATGAAAATGGCGGTCCGTATGCCGGATGTTCTGAAAACAGAGCGTGAGGAAATTGACGAAAACGACTGGGAGCAGATTCAGGTAATCGTTGATGAGGCATTGCAAAATATTTTAAGTTTCAGAAAAGACGAAGGAGAATCTCTTGAAAAAGAATTCAATCTTCGAATTGGAAATATCCGTCAATATATGAATGATGCCCTGGCTCTTGATCCGGAACGTGTCCAGGCAATAAAGGACCGTTTGCATACTGCCATTTCTGAATTGCAGGTAAATGTTGACGAAAATCGTTTTGAGCAGGAACTGATTTATTACTTGGAGAAATTGGATATTACTGAGGAGAAAGTTCGTTTAACCAATCACCTGGATTATTTTCTGGAAACCATAAAAGGAACTGAGGCCAACGGTAGAAAACTTGGTTTTATCACTCAGGAAATGGGACGCGAAATCAACACCATGGGTTCAAAATCAAACCATGCACAGATGCAGAAACTGGTAGTGATGATGAAAGATGAACTCGAGAAGATTAAGGAACAGGTTTTGAATGTATTATAAAGTAATTTAAAAAGTGAATTGTAATTAGCTATTCACTTTTTACTAATTACTAATTACTTATAAAAATGAACAAAGGAAAATTAATTGTTTTTTCAGCACCTTCGGGATCGGGAAAAACAACGATAGTAAAGCATTTACTAAAACAGGAAGATTTAAATTTAGAATTTTCAATCTCAGCAGCTTCACGTGATCCTCGTGGAGAAGAAGTCAACGGAAAAGATTATTATTTTATTTCGCTGGAAGAATTCAAGAAGCATATTAAAGCCGAAGATTTCCTGGAATGGGAAGAAGTATACCGAGATAACTTTTACGGTACTTTAAAATCGGAAATTGAAAGAATCTGGGCTTTGGGTAAAAATGTCATCTTCGACATTGATGTTGCCGGCGGACTGCGTATCAAACACAAATTCCCGGAACAGACTTTAGCCGTTTTCGTAAAACCGCCAAGTGTTGACGAACTTAAACGAAGATTAAAAGAACGCTCTACAGAAAGCGAAGACAAAATCAATATGCGTATTGCAAAAGCTTCGGTTGAGCTTGCAACTGCTCCACAATTTGACGTGATTATTAAAAACTACGATCTGGCTGTTGCCTTGGAAGAAGCACATCAGCTGGTGAAAGACTTCGTAAATAAGTAATTATTCCGCAGAGTTTCACAAAGGTAATACACAAAGATTCGCAAAGTATTTTTAAACTTTGCGAATCTTTGTGCTATCTTAGCGATTCTCTGTGAAACCTCAAAAGATGAAAATAGGCCTCTACTTCGGAACATACAATCCCATTCATATTGGTCATTTGATTATTGCCAATCACATGGCTGAATTTGCCGGTTTAGATCAGATTTGGATGGTGGTTACGCCTCATAATCCTTTGAAAAAGAAAGCTACTTTACTTGATGACCATCATCGTCTGCAAATGGTTTATCTGGCTACGGAGGATTTCCCAAAAATAAAACCTTCGGATATTGAGTTTAAATTACTTCAGCCGAATTATACTGTAAACACACTGTCGCATTTGCAGGACAAATATCCAAACCACGAATTTTCACTCATTATGGGTGAGGATAATCTGAAGACACTCCACAAATGGAAAAACTATCAGGTGATTTTAGAGAATCATAATATTTTTGTGTATCCGCGCATTTCATCAGAACCAGAAAATACTGAATTGAAATCACATCCTAAAGTTCATATCATTGACGCGCCGGTTGTAGAAATTTCGTCTACTTTTATTCGGGAAAATATTAAAAAAGGAAAAAATATCCAGCCGCTTTTGCCTTCAAAAGTCTGGGAATATATTGATCACAATAATTTTTATAAAAAGTAAAACGCAATTTTGTCATTTCGAGGAACGAGAAATCACATAAAGTAAGGAAATGCAGTACGTCGCTCTCTGAATGTGATTTCTCGTCCCTCGAAATGACAAACTATTACAAAAAAAAGCCTGAATCCTATCAATTCAGGCTTTTTAGCTTAAACGATTTGTATTATTTCATTTCCGTTCCTTCAAACGTTATTCTGGAATCATTTACATTTACGAGTTCATCGAGCTCGTAGATATTTTTATAACCGTATCCATAAAGGTTAATGTGCGTTGGAATATTCAATGCCAGCATAATGGGTTTTCTGTTGGACAGAATTTGCGTTTCGATATTGGTTTTTGGTTTCGCCATTTTCGAAGCAAAATCTATTGGATCTCCATCAAAATTATTATTGCAGTAAATCAAGATTCTGGTATTGGGATCCGGAATCAATTTTAAAAGATTTTCCTGTGTAAAATCAGTAAAATCCAGATGAATTGCGCCTTTCAGATGTTTTCTGTTAAATCGAAAATCAGAACGCGTGTCTAAGATAACAACATTTTCTTCTTTCGCCATTTTAAGGAAAACATCAAGACTTACCAGATTTTTTTCTCTTTGCTTTTCTAATTCGGTTACCAGATTTTTAAAATCTTCGTAATCAACCAGCGCCTTTGGATATTGGGTATCTTTTTGCATCTTTTTTCTTTGATTTACTTGTGAATGGATAATGCCGGTTATAAAACAGCAGCCGGCTAAAATGATAAGAGCTGTAATTTTCATAGTTTTATATTTTAGTTCGGATTAAAATCTGTTTATAACCGGTATTTTTTATGCTTCAATACTTATGCCTGCACTAACGCGTGCCCTGATTTCATTTAAAGACTGATCTGCCAAAAGTTTCCCGTCTCTGAAAATTTCTTTCAGTTCTCCTTGTTTTTCTTCTTCCCAAGAAACATTATCAGTTAAATGATACTTACCGTCGATTAATTCGATTTTCATTAATCCTTTAGCCGATTTTTTAGTTCCGTCGTCAGTAATTGGATCTTTGAAGATAGCTCTTCCTTCGCCATCAACTTCACCATAAGTGGCTTTCATTGCAAAACCAAAAGTATCTCTGGTGTTGTACTGATAGGTAAAAGATCCAATCCCTAAAACCACATTGGTAGAAGCGAACCCTTTTGCTTTTAAACGCTCGCAAATCTGAATTGCTCTTGCTACGGTAATACTATCTCCATAAATGGCTCCAATTTGCGGCACCAATTCTTTGAATCCTTTAGCATTTGTAGTCCCGCCAAAAACATCCCAAAGCAATTCGATAACCCCTTTTTTCTCTTGTTCTGTTTTTCCGTTTGGATTTCCGCAGATAATATCTACCGGATCACCACTGTCAGGACGAATTACTACTTTACCTTCTCTTGAAACGATTTCTTCTTTTAATCTTGGAAGATAATCCGTTAGAACTTTCCATAAATCCCAAGTATCAGAAACGATAGAAACAATTCCTTTTGGATAAACTTCTGTAATCAATCTTTTGAAAGTTTCACATTCGCCTTCCGTAGTTCCCATACACATTACAGAATGTTCAGTAGCGGCAACAGAACCTGCGATTAATTCGGTGTCAGAATTGGCGTTGTAATATTCTTCAAAGAAATCAATCGCTGGAATCGTATCTGATCCTGTAAAGCTCAATAAATGTCCGGCTGCAGAAGTTACTGCAGCTTCAATACCACCCATTCCTCTCATAGAGAAATCGTGTCCCTGCCAGTTTACAAAATCAGGTGCAGAAGAAGTTTCTTCCGCATATTTATCCAGTACTTTTCTATATTCCCTTGCAATCGTAGCAGAGTTACAAGGCAGCCAGATTACGGCAGAAAGTAAGGTTTCGAAATAATTCGTCAGCCAGAAAAACTCCGGAATCGTATTATACATCGTAAACATTGGTACTCTCAAAGGCACACTGGCACCTTCTGGCAACGCTTTAAAAACCATCGGGATATAGCCTAAATCGTGTAAATCTTCGATATGTTTGGTTCCAACCTGATTTTCGCCTAAATAATTATTGATTCTGCGGGCGTATTTTTTAACTACTTCTTCTTTTGGCTGTTTGAAGAAATGCGTATCGAAATCATGAATAATGTATTTTTTGATGAAATACTGCAATCCGAAAAACACAACTTCCTCAAGACCTTCAATTCTTGATTTTCTGGGTGTCCAGTTAGAATATACTAAAGTGGTTTTGTTAGGATACTGTCTTCTATGGTCAACTTTGTAACCGTCTGTTAATAATAGTGGGTTCATATTATTTATAATTTAGGCTTTAAAAATACTATTTAAAATCAATATATTTTGTTGGAACTTCATCTGTCAGCCAGACATTATTTTCGGATAAATAAAATTTATTGAGTTATACACTTACTATCTGTTTTATTTCTTTTTGATATATGGGTTTGGTATTTACCATTCTTTCTATCGATTTATGAAAAATACTTGTTTTAAATTGAGAACGGTTTATTCTAAAACAAAA
>NZ_JAIQDW010000013.1 GCF_020026925.1 Flavobacterium hibisci
ATGAATCTCCCTTCGTCTTTTCTCCTACTGGATATTCTGGATATTAAGTCTTGCTTAATTCCTTACATTCTGTTCAGACTCTAAAAGATAAAAAAGAATGAGGTAGTTTCTTATATCGAATATACTTCTTGGAGTTATTTTATAAATAATTTACTCACATTCTTTTTCACTTCATAATTCAAATCTATTGACTTTTAAAACTCAAATCAATAACTTCGCAAACATAGGAGTGATATAAGTTCATTTAAAAAAGCCAACCTTTGCCAAAATTTAAAACTTTGACAAAGATTGACTTTGATTAGAGCACAAACACTATAAATTAAATGAACTTATATCACTTATATGGTGTAATTTTTTTATTGAATATTTAAGCTTCAAATTTATAGCCAACTCCTTTTATGGTTTTAAAAAGGTCTTCGCCAATTTTTTCGCGTAATTTTCGGATGTGTACATCAATAGTTCTTCCGCCTACTACCACTTCATTTCCCCAGACTTTATCTAAGATTTCATCTCTTTTAAATACTTTTCCAGGTTTGGAAGCCAGTAAATAGAATAATTCGAATTCTTTTCTTGGAAGGGAAATCTCAACATTATCCTTGATGATTTTGTATTCTTCGCGGTTGATTTCGATTCCGCCTACGTTTAAAGTATCTGTAATTACTACCTGTTCTTTTAACCTTCTTAACAAAGCCTTTACTTTGCTTACCAGTACTTTCGGTTTTATTGGCTTTGTGATGTAATCATCAGCACCGGCATCAAAACCAGCTACTTGAGAATAGTCTTCGCTTCTTGCGGTTAAAAATGTTATGATAACGTTATTTAATTCCGGAATTTTTCTAATGTGTTCACAAGCTTCCATCCCGTCCATTTCGGCCATCATTACATCCATAATAATAAGTTCCGGTAATTCTTTCTGAGCTTTTGTGATTGCCTCTTTTCCATTTGAAGCGGTAACAATCTGATAGCCTTCCTGGGCCAGGTTGTACCCTACAATTTCAAGAATATCCGGCTCATCATCAACTAACAAAATCTTGGTTTGTGTTTTTTTCATAAATAGCAAAAATTGAAATTTTTACATCAAATTTTATGTGTTATGGATTTGATGTTTTTGAATTGCGATGGTAAATATAATATAAAAACAACGGTTAAAAAGTCGTGTTAACGGTAATTTAATCTGGTAACAATTTGATAATCTACAAGACACAAAAACATAACAAGTGCCTAACATGAACTTTACAGTGTGTGTATTTCTTTGCACCAAAATAAATTAAACACAACACTGAAATGAAATTCAATTTAAAATTTCTATTTATTACATTATTTATCTGTACGATTTCGATCGCACAAAACAAAGGTACGATTTCTGGTGTATTAACCGACAAAGAAACTAATAATGAAGTACTTCCTTTTGCAAATATTTTAATTAAAGGAACCAACATTAGTACCAACACTGACATTGACGGGAAATATTCCTTATCCGTAAATCCGGGAAATTATACTGTTATCTTTAGTTTCGTTGGATATGAATCTGTAGAAAAAGCTGTTACTGTTAAAGCAAATGAAACAATTACTGTTAACCAGGTATTATCTGCCGGAGGTTACACACTGAAAGATGTAGTTGTAAAGTCATCAGGAGGAAACAGAGAAAAAGAAACTGCTTTGCTTTTGGAACAAAAAAATGCTGTCGTTATTAAACAAAGTATCGGAGCACAGGAAATGTCCAGAAAAGGAGTTAGTGACGTTGAAGACGGACTAACAAAAATAACCGGAATTACGAAAGTAGACGGAAGAGGTTTGTTCATTAGAGGACTTGAAGACCGTTACAATAATTTATTGGTTAATGATTTACAGACTCCATCAAACAGTCCGTTTAAGAAAATCATTCCATTGGATTTATTTCCAACTGATATTGTTGGCGTTTTAAATATTTACAAAACATTCAATCCAAACATTTCCGGTGATTTTGCTGGAGGTACTGTAAACATTGAAACTACACAGCCTAAAAATATTACCAAACTTAATGTGGGTTTTGGATACACCACAAACAACAATCTTAAAAAATTCTTGCTTTCTGAAGATGCAAAATCTACAAAAGGTACTTTTGGATTAATTGGAGACGATAGAGAATTATCCGGAGTTTTCGGTTCTGTTCCTAGTAGTAAAAAATTATCTCCGAATGAATATCACAATGCCTATGATAACAAAAACTGGGATGTTAATGAAACGGCAAGTCCTTTAAATTCAAGCATTGGTTTTTTACACTCACAAAAATTTGATCTTGAAAAAGAAAGAAACTTCAGTTATATCATGTCATTTAACTTTGACAATAAATATATTTTCAGAGAAGGAGTTGACAGAACTTTTAACTTAGGTCAGGGTAATTATGACAACAATTTAATTAATACTCAATACTCTTACCAAACTACATTCTCAGGTTTAGCCGGTTTAAAATATAAAACCAACAGACTGAACCTGAATTTTACAAGTTTGTTCATTCAGGCTACCGAAAGTTTGATTCAAGATCAGTTAGGATACACGAACAGTTTAGCAAATGTAGACAACAATCTTATCAGAGGGAATCAATTTGAAGAATCCAGATACTGGAATACTCAGTTGTTTGGGGATTACAAATTAACAGAAGACGGAAAACAGACAATAAAAGCTGGAGGCTCTTATGTAAAAACAGGATTTCAACAGCCAGACAGAAAATTTATTACAGGCCAGAAAGTGAGTGATACCGACATTAATATGTCATACGGAGGAAACAACTTGAACCGTCAGTATTTAGATGTAAACGGAAACTTCTACTTCTCGGCTATAGCAGAATACAACCTGAAATTTGGAAACAAAGAAAAACAAAACAATTTATCAGTTGGGTATAATAATTTCCTAAACGACATGCAATCAAGCTATCGTTTCTTTTCTGGAAGAAGAAACTTAGCGAAGAATTACACCGCTAACTTAAATACCATTAGTACGTCAATCAATGATGATATAGACAACGGAATTGTATATGTTCAGGAAGAATCTAATGGGGACTACAAAGTAAAACTAAATCAGTTTGTAAATGCAGGATACTTCAATTTGTATTACACTTTTGGAGAAAAATGGGATTTAAATGCAGGACTAAGAGCTGAAAATTCAACTCGTGAAATTAAGTACAGAGAACAAGGTGATCCATTTGGAAGCGCTTATCGTAAGAAAACGGATGAAAACTTAGATATCCTTCCATCGATAAACACTAAATATGCCGTAAATGAGAATAGTAATCTTCGTGCTTCTTTAAGCAAGACCATTACAAGGCCTGTTGCTATGGAATTACTGCCAATCAACTACATCAACCCAGATGCAACTTCTGTAAGTGGTAACTCAAACTTATTGAACAGCAATAATTACAACGCGGATTTTAAATATGAATTATTCCCAAACAGTAAAGAATTGTTTGCTATTGGAGCTTTCGGAAAATTAATTGAAAATCCAATCGAAAGAGTTTTCAAACCAACTGCAAATAGTGGAGGTCAGATTACAACTTTCAAAAACTCTGAACAGGCCGTTATTTACGGTGCTGAAATTGAAATGATTTTAACATTAAACAGAATTAACGAATCATTATCAAACTTTACGTTTGGTTTCAATACTTCATTAATGAATACTGATGTAAAAATTGATTTAACCCAACAGGGAAATGAATTAGAAAACAGCAAAAACCGTAAACTTCAGGGTGCCTCAAACTGGATGATTAATACAGACTTGAAATATGAGTTTACTTTAAACAAAGAGTGGAAAAACACAATGACATTGGTTTACAATGTGTACGGAGACAGAATTTTTGCAGTAGGTTCATCAGGAATGGATCATATTTATGAAAAATCATTTAGCAAGTTAGATTTTGTGTGGTCAAGTACACTTTCTAAAAACATCGACTTAAAATTTTCAGCAGAGAATTTACTTAATCCTTATTACAGAAAAGAATTAGGAAAAAACAGTACTATCGACATTACCGAAGACTCATTAGTACTTCGTGAATATAAAAAAGGAGTTGGTTTGTCAGTAAACATTGGATATACATTTTAATCTAAAAAAGAGCTTTACGGCTCTTTTTTAGTTAAAGTACATAACACAAAATTTACATCGAGTTGATTGTTATATAATACTTTGATAACAATTAGCTAACTAAATTTTGGAATCCCAAAGGTACTTTTGAAACAAATAATAACACAAAAAAAATATAATTAAAATCATTCAAAAATGAAAAAATTAGCAATCAGTCTTACTTTTTTAAGCTTAATTTTCGCAAGTTGTTCTTCTAGCGATGATGACACTGTAACTCCTCCTCCAACAGGTTCAGGAGAAATCACCGGAGACATTACTGCTTCAAAAACATACATCAAAGGTACTTACACATTGAGTGGAACTGTGAGAGTAAAAAAAGATGTAACATTAACTTTTGAAGCCGGATCAGTAATTACGGCAGATGCAACAAACGGAGCGGATGCTTTATTGATAGAAAAAGATGGTAAATTAGTTATAACTGGTACTGCAGCTGAACCAGTAGTCTTTACAGAGAAATCTAAAACTCCAGGATCTTGGGGTGGAATTATAATATTTGGTGATGCACCAATCGTTTCTGGCAAAACAGCTGATGGGACTCCTATTACTACAGCGACTTCAGAAGACGGGACAAACATTGTTTACGGAGGATCAAATGCTTCTCACAGCAGTGGTTCATTAAAATACGTTCGTGTAGAATATGCAGGAAAGAAAATCCTTGACGGAAACTCAGAAATGAACGGTTTCTCTTTCTATGCAGTAGGATCAGGAACAGTTTTAGAAAACTTAGTATCTTACAAAGGAGCCGATGATGGTTTCGAATTTTACGGTGGAACTGTAAGCGCTAAAAACTTAATTTCATACGGAAATACAGATGATTCTTTTGACTGGCAAGATGGCTGGCAAGGTCAGGCAAATACTAACTGGTATGCTTACCAAACAGGCGCTGGAAATTTCGGAATGGAAATCGAAGCAAAAAGTGTAAACAATGCTTTCTTTCCTAAAGTTTCTAACATTACTTTAAGAAGAGCTGCCGGGACAGCAGTTGAAACTGCAGGTACTGTAGAATATGATGCAATCCAATTCAAAAAAGAAGGAAATGGTGAATATTCTAACATTGTAATATCAGGATTTACTACAACAGGAGCTGTTGCTGTTAGAATTCAGGAAGCTGCTACAAATACTAACCAGGTTACTGGTGGAAAAATTAAAATTTTAAATGTAAAAGTTGATGATGCTGCTACTCCTCTAACAGGAGCTGGAGCTGCAGGTTTTACAGTTGCTTTTCCAACCGGAAACTGGACAACAAGCACAACGGCTACAGGAGCTGCTTTAACCCCTGGTGCATGGGCAATTGTTGACGGTGTAAACTTATTAGAAAAGTTATAAGACTCACTTATAAATTGTTAAAAACATCCTAAATATTTAGGATGTTTTTTTTTGGTGTAATTTTTGAAAACTTTTTTTGTATATTTACTTATCTAAAATCATGCGATGGCAAAAAATTACTTTTATATTACTTTCTTACTGGCTTTTTTCTTTACTGTAAGCATCTCAGCTCAGGATAATAAATCAACGCCTAAAACTCAGGGAACTCCTATAGAGGGTCTAAGCTTGTATCCTAATCCTGTATTAAATGGAAAAGTATATATTACTTCAAAAAACGATCTTGAAAAAGAAATTATAATTTTTGATGTTTTAGGAAAAAAAGTACTTCAGACACATTTGACTTCAAAAGAACTTAGTATTCCTGATCTCACACCAGGAGTTTACATCATAAAAATAAGCGAACAAGGCAATTCGGCAACGCGAAAATTAATTGTTCGATAACCATAGAAAATATACTTTTAAGCTCCATACTTTGGAGCTTTTTTATTGCGCTTACACCTACAATAATTTATACCTTTGTAAAAAAAAGTTTTGATTACAGCCAACGATATATTTACCATTTCAAGTCACAAACAATTTGAAAAAATAGCACTAAAAGTGTTTCGTTTTCAGCATGAGAACAACAAAGTATATCGTAATTTCTGTGATTTTTTAAACGTAAATGTACAACAGGTAAAATCGCTGGAAAAAATTCCGTTTCTGCCGATTCAGTTTTTTAAAAGCCACGAAGTAGTTTCAAATTCCGATTTCCCTCAGGTAACTTTTACCAGCAGCGGTACTACCGGAATGGTTACAAGCCGACATTTGGTTACTGATGTTTCCCTATATGAAGAAAGCTACCGAAAAGGCTTTTCACAATTTTACGGCAATATCGAAGATTACGTTGTTTTAGCCCTCTTACCATCTTATTTAGAACGCGATGGCTCTTCGTTAATTTATATGGTCGAAGACTTAATAAAACTATCGAATCAGCCTGAAAGCGGGTTTTATTTGCACAATCATGACGACTTGATCAAAAAACTGACTGCCCTTGATGAATCCGGGCAGAATGTGATTTTGATTGGTGTTACTTATGCCTTACTGGATTTGATTGAAAAACATCAATTCAGCCTTCAGAACACCATTATCATGGAAACCGGCGGAATGAAAGGCAAACGTAAAGAAATGATCCGCGAAGAACTGCATGAACAGCTCTGCAAAGGTTTTGGCGTTTCTTCTATTCATTCAGAATACGGTATGACCGAACTTTTGGCGCAAGCTTATTCTTTAGGTGAAGGTGTTTTTGAATGTCCTTCCTGGATGCATATTCTGGTTCGTGATCCGGAAGATGCTTTGACGTATGTAAAAGACGGAAAAACAGGCGGAATCAACGTTATTGATTTAGCCAATATCAATTCTTGTTCTTTTATTGCCACGCAGGATTTAGGCAAAAAAAATCCCAACAACTCTTTCGAAGTATTGGGACGTTTTGATAATTCTGATATACGTGGGTGTAATTTGATGGTTCTTTAATTATTCATAAATATCTTTTCGATGTCCTAAATCGATAACATCTATCAAAAGCACATCGTCAAATATTTCATAAATTACTCTGTAATCACCAACTCTAATTCTATAACCAGGTCGGCCTTTCAGCTTTTTATAACCTTGTGGTCTTGGATTTTCGGCTAAGTCATAAATATGTTCTTTAATCGCAGAGTAATAAGGTTCATTGATTTTATTAAAGCTTTTAAAACTTTATTTCGAAACTCAATTTTATAACCCATTATTTGGCCATTTTTCGCTTTTCTTCAATAATTTTGAAAGCTTCATCTATAGAAATCCTAAAACCATCATCATTTCTCTTAGCTTCATCATACAATTTTACATCTTCTAAATCCTCTAATTTTTCGAGAAGCTTATTATACTGTTTTATTGGCAACAAAACAGCTGTTCTGTTTCCTTTATCGTCTGTTATAAATTGTGTCTTCATGATTTAAAGTGCATTTAGGTAAAGTTACAGATTTATTTCACTCTAATCACAAAATAATTCTTCTTTCCGCTTTGTAATAACACAAACTGATTGTTGATCAAATCATTTGCAGTTAACACAAAATCTTCTTTGATTTTTTCTCTGTTTACTGAAATAGAATTTGCAGTTAACGCGCGTCTTGCTTCTCCGTTTGATTTAAAGAAACCCGTTTTTTCGTTTAAAACTGTAATGATCTCCAAACCGTTTTCTAAATCTGCTTTTGCGATTTCTGCTTGAGGAACTCCGTCAAAAACTTCTAAAAAGGTTTTTTCATCCAGTTTCTTCAAATCCTCAGCAGTTGAATTTCCAAACAAGATATTCGAAGCCTGAATCGCTTTTTCCAATTCTTCTTTACTGTGAACAAAAATCGTGATTTCTTCGGCTAGTTTCTTTTGCAAAACTCTTAAATGAGGTGCCGTTTGATGTTCTGCAATTAAAGCTTCAATTGTTTCTTTATCTAAAAAAGTAAAGATTTTAATGTATTTTTCCGCATCAGCATCAGTTGCATTAACCCAAAACTGGTAAAATTTGTAAACCGAAGTTTTATCAGCATCCAGCCAGACATTTCCTCCTTCAGATTTCCCGAATTTAGAACCATCTGCTTTTGTGATTAAAGGTGTTGTCAATGCAAAAGCTTTCGCATTTTCACCGCCCATTCTGCGCACCAATTCTGTACCTGTAGTAATATTTCCCCACTGGTCAGAACCTCCCATTTGCAAAAGGCAGTTGTTGTTTTTATATAAATGATAAAAATCGTATCCCTGAATTAACTGGTAAGTGAATTCTGTGAAAGACATTCCCTCTCCTTCTCCGTTAATTCTCTTTTTAACAGAATCCTTCGCCATCATGTAATTTACCGTAATACGTTTTCCAACTTCACGGGCAAAATCAATAAACGAGAATTCTTTCATCCAGTCATAGTTATTCACCATGATTGGAGCATTTGGTTCGCTTGAATTAAAGTCTAAGAAACGTGACAGAACACTTTTGATTCCGGCAACATTTTTAGCTAAAGTTTCTTCGTTCAACAGATTTCTTTCATCAGATTTTCCGGATGGATCACCAATCATTCCGGTTGCACCACCCACCAAAGCAACGGGCTGATGACCAAAATTCTTTAAATGAACCAGCAAAATAATCTGAACCATACTGCCAATATGCAGCGAATCTGCCGTTGGATCAAAACCAATATAAGCCGATGTTACCTCTTTTAGCAATTGTTCTTCCGTTCCTGGCATGCTATCATGGTACAAACCGCGCCACTTTAATTCTTCAACTAGATTCTTCATTTTAAAATATTTTTGCGCAAATGTAATCAATATCAATTTCAATGGCAAAAAACAATGGCAATGTCAAATTCAAAAAGCAATGACAACTTCAAAAATCAATCGCAATATCAAAAATCAATAAATTTTAAATTCTAAACTTTAAAAAATTCCAAATTCCAATTTTTTCAAGGGCTGTTTACATTTCGTTTCTGTTTTGTGAAAATAACACCGTCAGGAATTACACTGATTAGAACTACATCAACAGGGAAATTCGTGTAATTTGGGGTAAAAAACTTTGAGCCTTTGCACCTTTGTAACTTTGTAACTTTGCCTCAAAACAGTATCTTTACAAAATGGTATTAGTAACAGGAGGAACCGGTTTAGTTGGCGCACATTTATTGCTTCATTTGATTGAAAATGGAGAAAATGTCAGGGCTATTTATCGCAGCCAAAACAATATCCAAAAAACAAAATCGGTTTTTGAATTGTATAAAAAAGCCGATTTATTCAAAAAAATCCATTGGATTGAAGGTGATATATTAGACGTTCCTTCCCTGGAAACTGCTTTTATCGGTATAGAACACGTTTATCATTGCGCTGCCTTGATTTCGTTCGATCCAAAAGATGAGGATGCACTTCGAAAAACCAATATCGAAGGAACTGCCAATATGGTTAATTTTTCTTTAGTAAAAGATGTAAAGAAATTCTGTTTCGTGAGTTCCATTGCTGCTTTGGGAGATTTACAACTCCATGAAACTTATATTACCGAAGAAACCGACTGGAATCCGGAAAAACCACACAGTGACTACGCTATTTCAAAATACGGTGCCGAAATGGAAGTCTGGAGAGGTGTTCAGGAAGGTTTAGATGTAATCATTGTAAATCCCGGCGTCATTTTAGCTCCCGTTGCAACAAAGTCAATTTTTGAACACGGAAGCAATGAACTGTATGTAAAAATAAGTAAAGGCCTTTCATTCTACACCCTTGGAAAAAGTGGATTTATCACTATAAATGATGTTGTAAGAGTTGCTTTTGAGCTAATGAAAAGCAATATAAAAAACGAACGTTTTACTCTAATTGCTGACAATATTGTGTTCAGGGATGTTCTCAATACGATTGCTGAAGTTTTAAAAGTAAAAAAGCCAACAATTCACGCCACGCCATTACTCATGAATATTCTATGGATTGCTGATGGCATATTTTCAACATTATTTTTTCAAAAAAGAAGCCTCACGAAAGCAACAGCAAAAGCTTCGTATTCGAAAAATCTGTATTCGAATGAAAAAATAAAAACCGCTCTTGGAACGGTTTTTCTGGATGTACATCAGTACATAAAAGAAACATCGAAATTATAATCCTTTATGCTGAAGTTTTCTCATTCTTCTTATAGAATCGATGTTGACTTTTTTAATTACTTTCTTTTTGACAGAATCTTTAGGAGTTTCTTTTAAGTTTTTCTTTTTAGCTTCAGCTGCTTTTTTAGCTTTAGCTTTTTTTTCTTCAGCTTTCAGCTTTTTTTCAGTACTCTTTTTTTCTTTATCCAGCCTCGCATTTATTTCATCAAACATTTCTTTATAGCTATCATAATCAGCTGCATAATAGATGTTACTTTGCGCAAATTGCAGACTGTCAACCTTATATTTTTTAAAAATAAACTTTGTTGGGTTAGATGCAACTGAATCCAGCGACAAAGGCTGCTGGTATTTTATGGCTTCCAAAAGAGATAAATCATATATTATATCGATCATCTTATCTTTCTCTATAAGTTTAGCAGGCTCCCTGACCAGCTCTTTTTTACAACTTACAGAAAGAAATACAACCAATATTATAAATACAAAATTCTTCATTTGCAGTTTATCTGTTAAATAATAATCGTTTTCCGGCACGGATATCTTTTACTTTAAAATTGTTATAAACCATTACTCCGTTTACAAAAGTATGTGTAATTCTCGATTTGAAAGTAAAATTTTCAAACGGAGACCAACCGCATTTATACAATATATTATCTGGTTTTACACTCCATGGCAAACCTGGATTTACAATAACCAAATCTGCATAATAACCTGCTTTAATAAAACCTCTTTTTTCGATTTTAAAAATCTTCGCAGGGTTATGGCACATTTTCTCTACGATTTTTTCCACCGTGATTTTACCCTGATGGTACGCTTCAAACATCGCAACAACCGCATGCTGCACTAAAGGTCCACCTGAAGGCGCTTTTAAATAAGACTGTAATTTTTCTTCTTTTGTATGTGGCGCATGATCGGTTGCAATAACATCAATACGACCATCATTCAGGGCTTTCCAAAGTTCTTTTCTGTCATCAGCCGTTTTTACTGCCGGATTCCATTTGATAAAATTACCTTTTGTTTTGTAATCTTCATCGGTAAACCAAAGATGATGTACACAAACCTCAGCTGTGATTTTTTTCTCTTCCAACGGAATTTTATTGGTGAACAATTCCATTTCTTTTGCAGTTGAAAGATGGAAAATATGCAGACGCGCTCCAGTTTTTTTAGCCAAAGCCACTGCTTTTGAAGACGAAATATAACAAGCCTCAGCACTACGGATCAGGTTATGTGCCGTAACCGGAATATCATCTCCGTATTTTTCTTTGAATTCGGCCAAATTATTCTGAATCGTAGTTTCGTCTTCACAATGAACCGCAATCAGCATTGGTGTACTTGAAAATATTTTTTCTAAAGTCTCTTCTTTATCAACTAGCATATTCCCTGTTGAAGAACCCAGGAAAATCTTTATTCCGGCAACATTTTTAGGATTTGTTTTTAAAACTTCCTCCAGGTTATCATTGGTTGCCCCCATCATAAACGAATAATTCGCAAATGATTTTTGGGAAGCAATTTGGTATTTATCTTCTAAAATTTCCTGTGTAACGGCATTCGGAACTGTATTTGGCTGCTCGATGAAAGAAGTAATTCCTCCAGCTACAGCAGCTCTCGACTCCGATTCAATATCCCCTTTATGTGTCAGTCCCGGTTCCCTAAAATGCACCTGATCATCAATGGCGCCCGGAATCAAATAATTGCCTTCTGCATCTATTACTTTACAATCAGATGATTTTAGACTGATGCTGTCAGCAACTTCAACAATCAAGTCATTTTCTATTAAAACATCACCTTCAAAAATTGTCCCTTCGTTTACAATTTTGGCATTCTTAATTAAAATCCTGTTCATCGCCGTTCGTTTATAGTGTATTGAATAATTTTTTTAATCGAAGTGAAATAACTCCAAGTATTGCTTCTTTAATAATAGCATTGCTCATTTTTGAGACTCCTTTTGTACGATCGGTAAAAATAATCGGAACTTCTGTTATTTCAAATTTACCACAATAAGTTCTATATTTCATTTCGATTTGAAAAGCGTATCCAACAAATTTGATTTTATCGAGATTTATCTTTTCCAGAACTTCTCTTTTATAACATACAAAACCTGCTGTCGCATCATGAATTTTCATTCCGGTAATAAACTTTACATAAACCGAAGCAAAATAAGACATCAATACCCTGCTAAGAGGCCAGTTTACTACGTTTACTCCTGTAACATAACGTGACCCTATAGCTAAAGAAGCACCTCCAAGACGACAGGCATCGTATAATTTTTCAAGATCATTTGGGTTGTGTGAAAAATCAGCATCCATTTCAAAAATGAAATCATATTTATGTTGCATAGCCCATTTGAAACCATGAACATAAGCCGTGCCAAGACCAGATTTTTTAGCTCTTTTTTCCAGAAACAGTTTCCCCGGAAATTCTTCCTGAAGCGCAGTTACTTTATCAGCCGTGTGATCTGGCGAATTATCATCGATAATTAAAAGGTGAAAAGATTTATGTTGCGAAAGTACAGCACGTACTATACTTTCTATGTTTTCAATTTCGTTATAGGTAGGAATTATGACAATACTATCACTCATTTTTTCTGCGTAATTTCACCGCAAAAGTAAACTTTTTTATAGCATTTGGTTCATAATAAATCTATAATAAAACTATTGACACAAAAAATCACTAATTTTGCAAATGTTATGATGGAACAGCTTCACCTCAGGATAATAGAAAACAAAGATTGGGCAACACTTTTATTTGTGTTGGCTTTTGCTGTTGTTGCGATTACTAAATCAGCATATGAAAACAGATTTAGCGAATTTACCAAACTTATTTTCTCAGATAAGTACGTTAAAATTTACCGCGACGTTTCACATCTCAAAAGCAGTTTTACAGTAGCCTTATTTTTTGTCCAAATTATTTCGTATGCCTTTTTCATACAAATTACAATGCACATCTTTGAGTTTCCGGTAAAAACAGAAAAAACAGACTGGATGCTTTTTACCCAAATTGTCACTTTTCTGACCTATTTTATATTAGCCAAGTATTTAATTGAAAAAATCGTAGGAACTTCTTTCAACATTAATGAATTTGTAGATGTTTTCAACTTACAAAAAGCAACTTACAGAACGTATATTGGTTTATTAATCCTTCCCGTTAATGCAATTTTGTTCTATCATGACGATATTCCTAAAATCATACCATTAGCAATCATAGGCGTTTCAGTATGCATCAGTATGTTTTCATACTTTATTTCAATTAAAACTTATCAAAATACAATAATCAATAAATTGTTTTATTTTATTTTGTATCTTTGCGCTCTTGAAATAGCCCCTTATTATTTCCTGTATTATTGGATTACTAAGGCGGCTCAGTAAATGTCTATAATATGAAAGTGAAAACAATTTTGGTGTCACAGCCTGAACCTAAAGTGGAAAACTCCCCTTACTTTGAGCTCCAACAGAAACACAAAATAAAAATTGATTTCAGACCTTTTATTCATGTGGAGGGAGTTAGTGCAAAAGAAATCCGATTACAAAAAATCGATCTTAATCATTACACTGCAATTATTTTAACAAGCCGAAATGCTGTTGATCATTTTTTCAGAGTTGCTGAAGAGATGCGCTACAAGGTTCCTGAAGGATTGAAATATTTTTGTCAGTCTGAGGCCGTTGCTTTTTACCTGCAAAAATATGTAGTGTACAGAAAACGTAAAATTTACGTTGGCGCGAAAGATTTTGCAGATTTATCTCCGCTTATTAAAAAATATAAGGACGAAAAATTCTTATTGCCGGCCTCTGATCAGTTAAATGCTGATGCACCAATAACTTTAAACGGTTTGAAAGTTGACTGGGCACAAGCTATTTTCTACAGAACCGTAATGAGCGACTTATCAGATTTAGCAGACGTTTATTATGATGTTTTGGCTTTTTTCAGTCCAACCGGAATAAAATCATTGTTTAAAAACTTTCCTGACTTTAAGCAAAATAACACCCGAATTGCTGTATTTGGAAGCACAACTCAAAAAGAAGCTCTGGATCACGGTTTAAGAATTGATATTCTTGCCCCAACTCCTGAAACTCCTTCTATGACAATGGCCCTGGAAAAATACATTGCCGAAGCAAACAAAGCGAAATAAATTCTAAAAATATACAATCTTAAAATTCCAAATTCCAGCTTAACACTTGGGATTTGGAATTTTAATTTTACAACAATCCTATCCCTTTGGAATTTGGAATTTGAGATTTGGAATTTAAACAATATTAGAATTTCCTTTTTCAGAGCAATTTAACTACATTTGATTTCTATTCTAAACTCAAATTACAAGAATAGTTTCAAATTTTAAGCTATGAAAATTAATTCCCTCTTAATTGAAATTGACGGTATCGACAAAGAAATCCTTCGATATCTTATGGACGATGCCCGCAAGCCTATTCTTCAAATTGCGAATAAAATAGGTATTTCGGGAGCAGCAATTCATCAGCGTTTGAAGAAGCTGGAACAATCTGGTGTAATTTCAGGATCAAAATTCACTGTAAACCCAAAAGTTTTAGGCTATAATACCATGGCGTTTATAGGTGTTTATCTTGACAAAGCTTCAGGAAATTCTGAAGCTGTAAAAGAACTTAGAAAAATTCCTGAAGTTTTAGAATGTCA
This sequence comes from Flavobacterium hibisci, assembly GCF_020026925.1. Taxonomy (GTDB): domain Bacteria; phylum Bacteroidota; class Bacteroidia; order Flavobacteriales; family Flavobacteriaceae; genus Flavobacterium; species Flavobacterium hibisci. The sequence continues at coordinate 14,715 of NZ_JAIQDW010000013.1, forward strand.
TTATACCACCGGAAACTGGTCGGTTTTGATTAAAATTATCTGTCGTGACAACGAACATTTAATGCAGCTTTTAAATACCAAAATCCAGGCAATTGAAGGAGTTTCGAGAACTGAAACCTTTATTTCACTGGATCAGCAGATTGACAGGCAGATTCAATTGTAATTAGATAATGTGTCAATTTGATAATTAGATATTTTTTAATGCTATAATAAAAGCCGGATTGATTTTAAATTTATCCGGCTTCTATTATTATCTAATTGACTAATTATCTCAATTATCCAATTAGTTTCTCCTGCTTCCTGAATAAATCGAAATATAATACAACAACGTTGCAATTGAACCAATAGCTGCTACCACATACGTTCTCGCTGCCCATTTTAATGCATCTTTTGCACCCGCCTGCTCTTGTTGTGTCAGCATTCGTTTATTTTCTAACCACGCGAGCGCACGATTACTTGCATCATATTCGACTGGTAAAGTTATAATTGTAAATAATGTTGTTGCGGCAAAAATCACGATACCTACCAACAATAATTGCGGAAAAGTCCTGATCATCAGGATTCCGGCCAATAAAATCCATTGTACATAATTGGATGCTATGCTTACAATAGGCACTAATGCTGAACGCATTGTGAGCCACTCATAACCAATTGCATGCTGCACCGCATGTCCGCACTCGTGAGCCGCAACTGCTGCGGCTGCCGCATTTCTGTGATTGTAAACTGCCTCGCTTAAATTAACCGTTTTATCTGCAGGATTGTAATGATCTGTTAATTGACCCGGAGTCGAAATCACACGAACATCGTAAATACCATTGTCTGCCAGCATCTTTTCGGCAATTTCCCTTCCGCTCATGCCGTTCTGCAATTGCAGTTTAGAGTATAATTCGAATTTGCTTTTTAATCTTGAACTTACCAGCCAGCTGAATAACATAATAGCCCCGGCAATAATTAAATATCCACTTCCCATGATTTTATTTTATTTGATTGAATCTAAATTTACAAAACGATCTGCAAATTATGAACCATTTTAACAAAATGTCATTTTGGCATTTTTATACCCATTCTGTCTCAGTTCAGCATATTGTTTTTGAGTAGAAAAGCAATTAGTTCTGCCACATTTTTCATTTTATATTTTTGAAGAATATTACGACGATGGGTTTGAACAGTTAAAAAACTTAGAAATAAATCGTCGGCTATCTCCTGGGTTGACTTTCCTTGTGATAACAATAGTGCAATATCACGTTCTCTTCTGCTTAAAGCCGGAATACGCTCTAAATCTTCAGATAATGGCTGGCTAATTATGGTTTTTACTTCTTCACTAAACACAATTTCCCCTTCGATTGCTTTATAAATACAGTCTTTGAATTCGTTAAAAGAAGCACTTTTCAGAATGTAACCATTTCCTCCATTCTGAATAAACTGCATCACCAGGCTTCTTTCAGACTGACTGCTCATCCCGATAATTATAATTTTAGGATATTTCTGCTTGATTATTTTACATAAATCAACTCCATTTAGTATCGGCAAAAAAATATCCATCAAAATTAAATCAACCTCATGGTTTTCGATGTAATCCAACAGTTCAGTTCCGGATTGAAATTTTTGAACTATTTCAATATTTTCCAAATCCGACAATAAACCTTCAATTCCTGAAATAACTATTGGATGATCATCTATTATTACCGTTTTGTAGCTCATAATTGTTTTTGGATTATATTTTTAATTCGATATAAGTTGATGTTCCTTTACCAGCAACTGAATCTATTTCTAATTTTCCGTTTAAGAAAGCTACACGGTTTTTAATGTTTTTAAGCCCCATACCTTCTTGTTTTTCAGTGGATTCCACATTAAATCCTATACCATTATCTTCCACTGTAATAAAGAAAACGTCTTTGTTTTGTGAACAGGAAACCAAAATCTGTGAAGCCTTTGCATATTTTAGAGCATTATTTAAAAGTTCCTGTATAATTCTGAAAATCATTATTTTAAAATGCTCCGGCAGAGTTGATTTTTTAACCAGATATTGAAATTCAATTGTTGTTTCAGGATTGGAATGTGAGGCACATAAATCTTTTAAGGCGTGTTCAAGTCCTAACTTCATTAAACTTTCCGGCATTAAATTCTGAGAGATATTCCGAAGCTCCTTAATCGAATCATTAAGCATTGCATTTACATTCGGATTCGTTTCGTTGTTTTCACGACTGGTTATACTCAAATGCATTTTCAAACCCGAAAGCATGCTTCCGAGTCCGTCATGTAAATCTCTTGCAATCCTTTTTCTTTCTATTTCTTCTCCTTCAATCAGGGCATTTGAAACGGATAATTTCTGCTGATTCTCCAATGCGTTCATTTCCTGAATATGGTTCATTTCTTTTTGAAGGCTTAGCTTTTTCTGATAATTATTCCAGTTCCACAAAAACAAAACCGTCAAAAACAACAGAAATGAAAGAACAGCAAAAAGAATCATATTAAGCCTGTTATTATTTACCTGCAAAACAGCTTTTTCATTTTCGGACTGCAGCAAACTTATTTTCTTTTCGCTTTCTGCTTTTTTATATTTTGCTTCAAGTTCAATGATTTCATTTTTTAATTTAGCATTATTAAGACTATCATTAATCACATTATATTTATTCGAATAAAAATAAGCCTTTGAATAGTCTTTAGTGGCATTATAAACCTTCGACAATTCCTTGTAATAGTTCTTTTTATCTACTGTAAAAGAGGTGTTTTTAATTAGATATTCCAGATTATTTATGGCTTTATCGAAATTTTTAAGTTTAAAAAGTACTTCATATTCTGCAAATTTCAATCTGTTAAGTGCGACAAGATTGTTATGATTTTGAGCTGATTTTATTCCTTTTCCAAAGCTTACAAGCGCTTCATTAAACTTATTTTGCTTGGAATAATATACGCCTTCTGAATAATAATAAGAATCATTGAGATTGGATTGCGGATAATTTTTTAAGATTGAAAAAGCACGGTCCAAAATTACTTTTGCATCATAAAAATGTTTGAGTTCAAGTAAGTTTTCGGCATTGATAATATAAGTCTCCATTTTCGACTCTGCAAGTGTTGCCGATTTTTTGGTTGTATTTTCTATATATCTTTGCGCCTCTGCAAGATATTCTGAAGCCTTTTGACGCTCATCATTGTTCATGAAAATAATGGCAACAGCTTTACTCAAACCGCTGATCAGCTCAAAATCGCCACTTTTCTTAGCAATTGGAATCGCTTCATTTACAAGTAGTTTCATATAGGCATTTTCATTGTTCTTATGCTGTTGTATAATACCATAATTCTGCAGCACAATGGCACGGAGCTTATACGCTTCTTTGTTTCTGTATTTTTTTAATTTGTTATTCGCATTCATTAAAGCTTTTTCATAGCCGTCTAAATCTCCCTTTTCAATAAAACTATAAGCATTGTAGTAAAGAGAAGCATCTCTTAAAAAAGGAAATTTCATCTTTAGCCGGTTCGCCTGCGCGAGATATTCTTTAGATTTTTTGACATCCTGAACCATCAAAAACAATTTTGACAATCTAAAACTATTCAAACATTTGATACTGTCAGACTTGATGTTCTTAGTAACATTTGCAACACTGTCAATATATACAGTGTCATCATCTAAGGAAAGGATTACTTGTGAGTTGGAGATTGCAGAAAAAAACAGGAAAAATAGAAAGGCGTATAGTTTCTTCATAAATGTGGCATTTTCTCAAAGTTATTAAAGCTTAATGACTTTCAAAAAGAAATCCTTCTCTTTTACCTGAAATCAGGTAGTAAAAAATACATTTTATCAGGTATTGCCGGCTGCTTTTTAAGCTTCTAACTTTGAGATAGAATGAATTTTAAACATAAATTAGTAAAGAAAATTAAACATGAAAACACATTTGAAACAAATTATGTTAATGCTGACTCTTGTATTTACATTTGCTTCCTGCAGCAGCGATGATAACGATAACGACTCTGTAAACAGATCAAGAGATGTTAAATATGAAATAACAGGAAATTATACCGGAAATCTTGATGTAACTTATCTTGAAAAAGGAGGAAATGCCGTAATCGAAGATATTACAAAACTTCCCTGGACTAAAGAATTTACTGCTGAGGCTAAATCCATGGGAGCATCATTAAGTGCAAGCGGATATGGGGGAGCACCAGGACAAACACTAACTGGAAAAATTTATGTTGGAGGCAAGTTGGTAAACGAATTACCTGTGACAGCGACAAATGATGGTATAATTGTATTAAATCTTACACCATACGTTTTCCCACAATAAATTTAGATAGATTAGAATTTAATTTATTCGTTTTTGGTAAAAGAAAAGCTTCGTAATGACACGAAGCTTTGTCTTTTTATGATTCTAACTGATGTGTTGCCTCTTCGAATCTCTGAATGAGACTATTTATTTTGTCCTGCTGTTTTTTAATTTGTTTAGGGCGAATAAAAAACCAGTTGAATAAAATCCATAAAAACGTTATCCCATAAGTTAACCCTGCTCCTAAAATAGTCATTCGGCTAGCGTATTCATACATATATAAGCCAATTCCGGCACTTAGCATCACAAATTACAGGCTCATCATATTAGTTTGTAAAAATTGCTGTTTCTTTTTAATTAAAACTAACTTTTGGAGGTAATCATGATTGGTCGTAGTTGCGTCAATATCTTTATATTTCCCAAATAATTTATTGTAAACTAACAGATAAACCACCATAGCGAGAATGGCCAAAACGATTCCGATCTTAGTTGATATTAACTGAGGCTTAAAATATATCCAGATAAAAATTATAAAAATACTTGTTGCCAAAAGCATGATATTGGTCATCCATAAACTGCGCAAGGCCGCTTTTTTAAACAAGGGCTTTCAAATTTCAATAATTAAATTCCAATATTGACTAGTGATTTTACCGCAAAAGAGCGCAAAGGTTTACGCAAAGAACGCGATTTATTTTTCTCGAAAAGGAGCAAAAAGGTTGTCCCTTGCGAGGAACGAAGCAAACACACTAGCAAACTTAAAAACATACTAAAGTGAGATTGCTTCGTTCCTCGCAAGGACATAAAATGAGACACTACAAAAACAAAAAAATCCCAAACCCCAATTGTAAAATTGGAATTTGGGATTTAAATATTGGAATTTAAAAATAATTTACCCCACAAGGTTAATTATTTTCCCAGGAACAATAATCACCTTATTTGGTGTACGTCCGCCTAATTGTTTCAATGTTCTTTCATCTTTCATAACGATTTCTTCGATTTGTTCCTTGGTTAAATCCAAAGGCAATTCGATGGTGAAACGCATTTTCCCATTGAAAGAAACCGGGTATTCTTTATTGGTTTCAATTAAATGTTTTTCCTCAAAAATTGGGAACGCAACATCAGAAATTGAAGTGGTATGTCCTAACTGCGACCATAATTCCTCGGCGATATGCGGTGCATAAGGCGAAACCAAAATGGCTAATGGTTCTAAGATCGCTCTTGAATGACAGTTTTGAGAAGACAATTCATTTACACAAATCATAAACTGAGAAACCGAAGTATTGAAAGAGAAATTCTCGATATCTTCTGCCACTTTTTTGATCGTTTTATGCAATGATTTTAAGTTGTCTTTTGTTGGTTCGTCGTTGTTTACGATTAAACCATTGTCATCAAAATACAATCTCCATAATTTTTTCAAGAAACCAAAAACTCCCGAAATTCCAGCGGTATTCCAAGGTTTTGCCTGCTCTAACGGACCTAAGAACATTTCGTACAAACGTAATGTATCAGCTCCGTATTCTGCACAAATATCATCCGGAGTTACTACATTGTATTTTGATTTAGACATTTTTTCAACTTCGCGACCTACAATGTATTTTCCATTTTCGCCTAAAACAAATTCAGCATCTTTATAATCAGAATATAATGAGTGTTTCTTAAATGCATCAACATCTAATTCATTTGTCACATCATTAATAACAGCTAAATCAACATGAATCCCACTAATAAACGGAACTAATTTATTTAAAAATTCATCTGGCAATTGAGTTCTTTCTTTAACAATATTAATAACCTCATCTCTTAACACAATTGTGCTTAATAATCCATTTAGAACCTGATCATTCTTCTTTAATTTATCATAAGAAATAAAAACAGTTGGAATCTTATTCAATATTTCAACCGTCTCTTTATTATCATCAGAAACTTCGCTATATGCAAATGATATTCTATAAACAAAAGCACTTTGTCCCAAAATCATTCCCTGATTAATCAGTTTTTTGAATGGTTCTTCGGTTGGAGCAAAACCTTTGTCTTTTAAGAATTTATTCCAGAAACGAGAATACAATAAGTGACCTGTTGCGTGTTCGCTTCCTCCAATATATAAATCTACATTTTCCCAGTAAGCCAAAGCTTCTTTACTTGCAAATTCAGTTTCGTTGTGCGCATCCATATAACGCATCCAGTACCATGAACTTCCCGCCCAACCTGGCATGGTGTTTAATTCTAAAGGAAAAACCGAAACATTGTCAACCAAATCGGTATTGACAACTTTGTTTTGTTTCGTATCCCAAGCCCAAACTGCAGCGTTTCCTAAAGGAGGCAATCCATCTTCAGTTGGTAAATATTTTTCTACTTCCGGCAAAATAATTGGCAAATGCTGCACATCAATCATTTTAGGCAATCCATTCACATAATACACCGGGAATGGCTCCCCCCAATAACGCTGACGGGAGAAAACTGCATCACGCAAACGGTAATTTGTTTTTCCGGTTCCCTGACCAATTTCTTCTAATTTTTCGATGGCTTTTTTAGTAGCCTCTTTATAATTCAATCCGTTTAAAAAATCAGAATTTGCAATTTCAACGTTATCTTTTGATCCGTAAGCTGCTTCAGAAATATCAACATTGGCGAAGATATTTTTAATTTCGGGCATTCCGTTTTGTCCTTTAAAGAAATTAGCAAAAGCATAATCCCTTTCGTCTCCGCAAGGAACCGCCATTACAGCACCAGTTCCGTAACCAGCCAAAACATAATCCCCAATCCAAACCGGAATTGGTTCTTTTGTAAATGGATGTTCAGCATAAGCTCCCGTAAATACTCCAGAAATGGTTTTTACATCGGCCATACGCTCACGCTCAGAACGTTTAGCTGTTTTTTCGATATACGCTTCAACCGCTTCTTTTTGTTCCGGCGTTGTAATTTTAGCCACCAAATCGTGTTCCGGAGCCAAAGTCATAAAAGTTACTCCGAAAATTGTATCAGGTCTTGTTGTGAAAACTTCAATAAAATTTGTTTCAGGTTTTACGTTTAAAGTTTCATCACTTTGCGCATCAACCTGAGACTTGAAACTTGAAACTTGAAACTTAACTAAAGCACCAACTGATTTACCAATCCAGTTTCTTTGAGATTCTTTGATAGACTCACTCCAATCAATTGAATTTAAGCCATCAAGCAAACGTTCGGCATAAGCAGAAATTCGCATACTCCATTGTGTCATTTTTTTTCTTATGACAGGATAGCCTCCACGCTCTGAAACTCCGTTTACAATTTCGTCATTTGCCAAAACAGTTCCTAAACCAGGACACCAGTTTACTTCTGTTTCTGCCAAGTAGGTTAATCTGTATTGAAGTAAGATTTTCTCCTGTTGCTCTTTCGCGAAAGCGTTCCATTCAATAGCCGTAAATACTTCTACTGCATCATCTGAAACCGCATTTACACTAGCATTTCCTTCTTTTTGGAAAATGGAAACCAAGGTCGAGATATCCTCGGCTTTATCTGAATCCTTATTGTACCAGGAATTGAACAACTGAATAAAAATCCATTGGGTATGTTTGTAATAATCCGGATTTGAAGTACGCACTTCACGCGCCCAGTCAAATGAAAATCCGATTTTATCTAATTGTTTTCTGTAACCGGCGATTTGTTTTCCTTCTTTGTCAACACCACCGTCAATATTCACGCGGGTTGTATCTTCCGGACGCTGACCTGTCTGAATGGCGTATTGCTCAGCCGGCAATCCGAAACTGTCGTATCCCATTGGATGCAAAACATTGAATCCCTGATGTCTTTTAAAACGAGAATAAACATCTGAAGCAATATACCCCAGCGGATGTCCAACATGCAGTCCTGCTCCTGATGGGTAAGGAAACATATCGAGAACATAATGTTTAGGCTTTTCGGAGTTATTTTTAGCGGCAAAAGTTTGATTTTCTGCCCAATATTGCTGCCATTTGGCGTCTATTTCGTTTGGATTGTATTTCATTCCTTGTTTTATTTTATTTCAATGGAGTCATGCTTTCGCTCACTCAAGTCATTTTTTAAGGTTCAAAGTTGCAAGGTGACAAAGGTTCTAAGGTTTTCTCACTTGTGAATTATGGCGCAAATTTACATTTATTGTTCTTTGTTCCAAAGCTATTTAGCTGACAAACAAATAAAATAACAAAATACGTATTTTAATTACGTAAAAATACTTATTATTGCAATCTAAAATACTTATTACACAAATCGATTACACGCAAAAATTTTCTTTTAAAAAATACATCGATGGCAGAAAACAAAAAGTACAATATTGAAGTCCGTCTTTGGATTGAAGAAACAGAAGGTCCTTTTCTGGGAATAGGAAAAGTCTGGCTGCTTGAAAATATCAGGAAAACGGGCTCGATTACCAATGCTGCAAAAGAAATGAAAATGGCGTATCGTCAGGCCTGGCAATTGGTGGAAGAAATGAACCAGCGTGCTGAAAGTCCGCTGGTAGTAAAATTGCTTGGTGGAAAAGGCGGCGGCGGTGCCCGACTGACTGAAGAAGGTGAAAAAGCTATTGTTGTTTTTTATGAAGTCGAAAAGCGAATTAAGGATTTTGTTCAAAGAGAAAGTCAAAACCTGAAATTTTAAAAATTTAAACAGCAGTATTCTTTTTTAAACATACTGAATTTGATTTCAAATTAAATTCCAAAATTTTATATGAAAACTAAAAATTACATTCTCATTTTATTGATTGCATTTTCATGTACAATATGTAATTCTTCTAAAAAAGAAGAAACTTCTGTAACAGAAAAAACTTTGCAAAACGATAATGACAAACATCGTATTCTTTCCCCTGCAGACAGTTTAAAAATGGTCAATCATGAGATTGAAGTAAAAGGCGATGTTGAATTTCCACTGCAATTGACAGTTGATTCCTTAAGAAAGATGAAGGTAGTTACAATCGATGATTTCAAAGTCGTTTGCCAAAGTGGCGAGATCAAAAAAGACGACAAAGTTTGCAAAGGTGTTCTTTTGAAAGATATTTTAGAAAAAGCTAAAATCAGGCAAACCGGTCATAAAGACCGAAACTTTTATATTGTTGCCAGAGCTTCTGACGATTACAAAGCAACCTTTTCATGGGCAGAAATCTTTAATAACCCAACCGGAGAAAACACGTTCACTCTATTTGAAGAAAATGGAAAACCGGTTAAAAATGGTGAAATGATTGCGATTTGTAAAAATGATATCAAAACCAGTCCGCGACATGTGTATTGGCTGAAAAGCATAGAGGTTTATAAGGTCAAATAACTTTAAATTTTAAACGCAAATATTACCAAAAGTTCACAAAGGTTTATCAACACAAAGCTTTGCGAACTTTGTATTTTTTTACTAAACCATGTATAAAATTTGCGTGCTTTGCGGTTAAATCATTTTTTAGGCTTCGTATTTTCAATATCTAATTGTACATTTATAGTATAAAAGTTCGTTAATAACTTTAAATAAAGAAATTGTTTATTATTTTTACCACATAATTTAAGCATACTATGAGTTCTAACTTTGATAAATTTCAAAAGCGCAGGTTAATTTCCTCTTATTTTTCGGTTGTATTGAGTGTATTTCTGGTATTATTCCTTTTGGGAGTACTGGGATTATTCATTATCAATTCAAAAAAACTGGCTAATGATTTTAAAGAAAAAATCGCCATGACCGTTTTCTTTAAAAATGAAGCAACAGACAGTGTTACCAAAGCATTTGATACCGAATTGAAAAGAGCTCCTTTTGCAAAATCGTATGTTTACGTTACCAAAGAAAAAGCGGCAAAAGAACATACTGATATTATTGGAGAAGATTTCCTGACTTTTTTGGGAGAAAACCCATTGTTAAATTCTTATGATATTCATTTAAAGGCAGATTATGTTGAAAGGGACAGCATTGTTAAAATTGAAAGCAACCTGCGTAAAAATACTATGATTGAAGACATTGTTTACGATAAACAATTGGTAAATCTGGTAAATGATAATATCAAAAAAGTAAGTATGTGGATTTTGATTATCAGCGGTTTCCTTGCGGTGATCGCAGTTTTATTAATCAACAGTTCATTGCGTTTATCCATTCATTCTAACCGATTTATCATTAAAACCATGCAGATGGTTGGAGCTACAAAAGCATTTATTCGCAAACCTTTTGTAATGCGCAGTGTAAAACTGGGAATGTTAGGAGCCGTATTGGCAATTGTTGCATTAATTGCCCTCTTACTTTATGTTGAAAACAACTTCCCCGGATTAGGAATTATGGAAGACAAAGCTTTGATAGGTTTAGTATTGCTGGCTGTATTTGGTTTAGGAGTTTTAATTACCTGGGTAAGTACACACTTTGCTACACAGCGTTTCCTTAACTTAAGAACCGACGATCTTTATTAATTTTAGATTCGAGCTTAGTATTTTTGATTAAAAACTTTAAATATTTGGAATGAGATTGCTTCATTCCCCGCAATGACAAGATGAAAAACAATTATAAAGAAGAACCGCAATCAGAGCCACAAAAACAGGAATTCCTTTTTGACAACATCAATTACAAAATCTTATTGATTGGAATTGGTGTTATTGTCCTAGGCTTTATCTTAATGTCTGGAGGAGGAAGTAAGGACCCGAATGTTTTTAACGAAGAAGTTTTTAGCTTTAGACGTATCAGACTGGCTCCGACAACCGTATTGATTGGTTTTGGAATCACAATTTATTCTATCTTCAAAAAATCTAAATAGGCATCTTAGACTTCAGACATCTTAGATTATTAGATTAAACTTATCTAAGAAGTCTAATATTCTAATAATCTAACAAATCTCATAAATGAATACATTACAAGCTATTGTTCTTGCCATTATTGAAGGAATCACAGAATTTTTACCTGTTTCTTCAACTGGACACATGATTATTGCCTCTTCTTTTTTTGGAATTGCGCACGAAGACTTCACAAAGCTTTTTACGATTGTTATTCAACTTGGCGCCATACTTTCTGTTGTGGTATTATATTTCAGGCGTTTCTTTCAGACACTTGATTTTTACTTTAAACTTTTAGTTGCTTTTATACCAGCTGTCGTTTTAGGATTATTATTAAGCGATTTTATTGATGGTTTATTAGAAAATCCGGTTACGGTTGCCATTTCACTTTTAATCGGTGGTTTGATATTATTGAAAGTTGATGAATGGTTCAATAATCCAAATACAGCTGAAACTTCTCAGGAAATCACCTATTTACAAGCTCTTAAAATTGGTTTATTTCAGTGTTTGGCCATGATTCCGGGAGTATCCCGAAGCGGCGCCAGCATTGTTGGTGGTATGTCACAAAAATTATCCAGAACAACTGCTGCCGAGTTTTCATTTTTCCTTGCGGTTCCAACAATGTTAGGAGCAACAGCAAAAAAATGTTACGATTATTACAAAGCAGGGTTTGAATTGTCTCAGGACCAAACCAATTTATTGATTATCGGAAATGTTGTCGCCTTCATTGTAGCATTATTAGCTATTAAAACATTTATTGGTTTTTTAACCAAAAACGGCTTTAAAGTGTTTGGTTATTACCGAATCATTGCCGGAATCGTTTTATTATTGATTCACTTTTTTATTCATCCGCTTACGATTATATAATGACACCTGAAGAATATTTAGACGGACAAGTTTTACTGATAGACAAACCTTTAAAATGGAGTTCGTTTCAGGCAGTCAATAAATTAAAATACCTGTTAATTAATAAAGTCGGACTTCCAAAAAAGTTTAAAATCGGCCACGCCGGAACATTAGATCCTTTAGCGACAGGGTTATTACTAATCTGTACCGGAAAATTCACCAAACGAATTTCTGAACTTCAGGGTCAGGCAAAAGAATATACGGGAACATTTTACATAGGAGCCACTACCCCATCTTATGATCTGGAAACTGAAATCGATCAGACCTTTTCCACTGAACATATTAACGAAGCTTTAATTCACGAAACCGTAAAGCAATTTTTAGGCGAAATCGATCAAAAACCACCCATTTTTTCCGCTATTAAAAAAGATGGCGTTCGCTTGTATGAACATGCACGTGCAGGAGAAACGATAGAAATCGCAAGCAGGAAAACGACAATTCATGAATTTGAAATTACCCGGATTGCATTACCTGAAGTCGATTTTAGGGTAGTTTGCAGCAAAGGAACTTATATACGCTCTTTAGCTTATGACTTTGGAAAAGCTATGGATACCGGATCACATTTAACTGTTTTACGCCGAACCAAAATTGGTGATTACGATGTTAAAAATGCTATAGACATTACCCTTTTTGAAGAAAATCTTAAAAACGGTTAAACAAAAAAGCACATTACAAATGTGACGACAGTAATGTGCTTGTTTCAGCTTCCCATTAAAATAAAATTAATCCATACTTTGGGATTTAATAATGTGGGATGTTTTTTCCTCCAAATAGAAGTCTTGAAAAAAAATCGTAGAATTTTTCGAATAACGTTTTCATAATAGTGTATTTTTAAATTATTAAATATTAAATAAAACACCAATTAAAAAAGTAAATCAGAAAATAAATAGTAGAAATGGGATTATATTACTAAGTTACAACATTTAAGCTTATAAAAAACATTTTTAACGTATTTTTTATTACTAAAATTCTTGTTTTCAGCAAATTACCTCTAAAATAAAACTTTTAAACGATTTTTAAAAGAAAATTACAATCTATTGTACTTTATATTTTCCATAATTTCGACTAATTCTTCCTGAACTGAAATTCCCTTATCAGCTAAATACCATAATTGCAAATCAGTTTTGATTTTTTCATCAATAACCCCAAAATCCCTTTTATAATTTGCCATCAATTCTGCTGCTCCTTTTGGTCTTGGTCCCCAGTCTGCACGCACGATTCCGGCTTCTTTACAAATCACGATAACTTTTGGTATTGCCCTTCCGCCATTTGTTAAATATTGGCTCATCAATTCATCATTTTCATCTCTTAGAACAATTCTGAGATCAATTTTCTTGTCTGAAGCCAAAGCCATCTTGTTTACTATTGGAAGTATTTGGGCAGCATCACCACACCATCCTTCTGAAATAACGAGCCATATATAATGATTGTCTAAATTTTGAAGCTTCGAAATTACATCTTCAGAAATTTTTATGGTTTTCTCCAAACGATTCATTCTGGCTTCGTTCAGGCTTGTATAATGAGTCAGACTTTCAGATTGTTCATGACCGGTAGATTTCCCTTCTGATAACAAATCAGTAACTAGTTTTCGATATTCAGTATAAGAATGACTATTAAATAATGCTTTGGCTACAATACTTTTCATATTTCTTTCGTTTTGATTCCATAAAAATACACTTTTTAAAAACATTGCTGAATGACTTTTATCACATTTAAAAAAATTCAGAAATGCAGCAGAAATTTAATTCGAAAAGAACAATTAATTTTTTAAAACTCTATTTCAAAAAAACAGAATATGTCTATATTTGCACAAACAAAAGCAACACACATGAAATATAAAAGAATTCTTCTGAAATTAAGCGGCGAAGCCTTAATGGGAGACTTACAATACGGAATTGACCCTAAAAGATTAGCTGAATATGCCGATGAAATTAAGCAGATTCACGACAAAGGAGTAGAAATTGCTATTGTTATTGGAGGAGGAAATATTTTTAGAGGAGTTGCCGGAGCAAGTTCAGGTATGGACAGAGTACAAGGCGATTACATGGGAATGCTTGCTACTGTTATTAACGGAATGGCTTTGCAGGGTGCTCTTGAAGACAAAGGAATGAAAACCCGCCTGCAGACTGCTTTGAAAATGGAGTCTATTGCAGAACCTTATATCAAAAGAAGAGCAGACCGTCATCTCGAAAAAGGAAGAATCGTAATTTTTGGTGCCGGAACCGGAAACCCATATTTTACTACCGATACAGCAGCAGTTTTGAGAGGAATCGAAATCAATGCTGATGTTATTCTAAAAGGAACACGTGTAGATGGCGTTTACGATTGTGATCCTGAAAAAAATGCTTCAGCTGTAAAATTTGACTTTATTTCTTTTGAAGATGTAATCAAAAAAGGATTAAATGTGATGGATACCACGGCTTTTACATTAAGTCAGGAAAATAAATTACCGATTGTTGTTTTTGACATGAACAAAATTGGAAATCTTTTGAAAATCTGCGAAGGCGAAAACATAGGAACTGTAGTTAATATTTAGACTATTTTAGATTGTTAGAATTTAGATTATTAGTTTTAATATACATTTCGACAATCTTTACATATTAAAAATAAAAATTATATTAGTTAGCATAATTAGATTATTGCTTTTTTAGAAAAATCTAAAAATCCAAAAAGTCTGAAAATCTAAAAATCTAAAAAAATGACTGAAGAAATAGATTTCATATTAGAAAGTACTGAGGAATCAATGAATGGCACGATTGCACATTTAGAAAAAGAATTTCTAAATATTCGTGCAGGTAAAGCTTCTCCGGCAATGCTTGGAGGCGTTTTTGTTGATTATTATGGTGCTGCAACACCGCTTTCCCAGGTATCTAAAATTAGTGTTCCTGATGCAAGAACCATTACCTTGCAGCCTTTCGAAAAAAACATGTTATCAGCAATTGAAAAAGCAATTTTGGTTGCCAATATTGGTTTTAACCCAATGAACAATGGCGATGTTATTATCATCAGTGTTCCGCCTCTTACGGAAGAACGCCGTAGAGATTTGGCAAAACAGGCAAAATCTGAGGCTGAAGATGCGAAAATTGGTATCCGTAATTCCCGTAAAGATGCTAATACTGATATTAAAAAATTAGAAAAAGAGGGAACTTCTGAAGACATCTGTAAGTCTGCTGAAGAAGAAGTTCAAAACTTAACAAATACATACATCAAAAAGATAGATGAATTATTAGCTGTTAAAGAAGCTGAAATCATGAAAGTGTAATGTATTTGACATAAATTTAAGAATCCGTTTGGTTAAAATTATACCAGACGGATTTTTTATTTATTACTTTTGCATACCAAAATAAATTTCCTTTGGTTTCAAAACCACAATACTCTGTATGAAGCTATTCTGTTTGTTTACTTTGTTTTTTACACTTACCCTACAGGCACAATTTCAAATAAACGGAATTGTAAAAGACTCCGGCAACAAACCGCTTCCGTTTGCTACTATTACCACTTCAGAGAACAATAATACAATTACAGACGTTGATGGGAAATTTATACTTTCAACAAATGTAAAAATTACTTCTTTTACAGTTTCTTATATTGGGTTTCAAACAAAAGTCATTCCTGTCCAGGACAATAAAAAATTTTATCCGGTTTCTCTGAAACAAAAAACAGACGACCTGAAAGAAGTTATTGTTTCTAATGAAAATCCGGCATTTGCTATTATAAGAAAGGTAATTGCAAATAAAAGCATCAATAATCCACAGAAAAAACTCAACAGTTTTGAATACAAAACATACAATAAGCTCATTGTTACGGCTAATCCCGATTCTATAAATGGGAGGATTGACTCATCTGCTTCTTATAAAGATTTAAAAAAAAATAGAATAAATATTGACTCTTCTGATTATAAGTTTAAAGAAGTTATCTCCAAACAGCATTTGTTTCAAACCGAAAAAATTTCGCAATATCAATTTGCAAACAAAAAACTCAAAGAAACTATTCTGGGTACCAAAATGGCAGGTTTTAAACAGCCAGTGTACGAAATTATTGCTTTCAATTTACAGTCTATTTCCATTTATGATTCGAAATACGAACTTTTTGAAACCAAATACAATAACCCTGTTTCTGACGATGCGCTAAAAGATTACAATTACAAATTACTGGACACAGCAGCCATTAAAGGTCGTAATACTTTTATGATTTATTTTAAGAATAAACAAAAAAGAAAGGCCGCCGGCTTAGAAGGTGTTTTATACATTGATCAGGAAAATTTTGCCATTGCAAAAGCTGTTATGCGTATAAAAGGAGTACTCGATATTAGCGGAATACACGAATTTGAATATGTCCCGCAGGAAAAAATATGGTTTCCTTCAAACACTACTTTCAAAATTGTAAAAGGAAAGAATGATGATGACATTAATATCTTAGGCGGAACTATTCAGTTTGACGGAGATTCAGAAGATGCTTTTACGACCCGTAAAAAAAGTGCTTCCGATTTTACTTATGTACTCTCAGAAAGCAACAATTCCGACATTCATTATAACACTATTACTCCGATAAAAGATCCTTCTTATTATATCGAAATTAAAGATGATGCAAGTACAAAACCCGAAGAATTCTGGAATGAATACCGAAAAGAAAACCTTGATCTTAAAAGTCAAAGAACATATCAGTTATTAGATAGTATTTCAATCAATAAAAGAATTGAGAAGCGTTTGTGGCTTGGCCGGAAAATCATAAACGGTTATATTCCGATTGGACCGGTTGACCTGGATTTGAAAAAAGTAATTAGTTATAATAATTATGAAGGTTTTCGATTAGGACTGGGCGGAATTACCAATGACCGTTTCTCTAAACGCTTCAGGATTGAAGGTTATGGTGCTTATGGAACAAAAGACGGCAACTTCAAATATAACCTGGGTTCAGGTATTTTAATGGATAAAAACACCAATACCTGGCTAAACGGATCCTATACAGATGATGTCAGGGAGATTGCGAGTACTGTTTTTGCTGTTGACAAACGCGTTTTTAAAATTTATGATCCCCGTCCGATCAACATTAGTACTTTTTACCATTACATCAGCTGGAAAACAAATCTGCAGACAAAAATTATTCCGAAAACAGAAGCTGTCTTTGAATTAGCAAGAACATATGTTGAACCTAAATTTGATTATCTTTTTAATCATAACGGGCAATTGTATTCTCACTATGTCATGACAACTGCAATGGCTTCTATTGTCTGGGCACCATTTAGTAATTTTATGCAGACACCAACAGGAAGATCCGAAACCGAAAAACGTTTTCCAAGATTTACTTTTCAGTTTACTCAGTCCCTCCCAAATGTTCTGGATAATGACTTCAGTTTTGCTAAAATAGATTTTAAAACAGAATACGAAAAAAAATATTTAGACGGACAAAAAACCAGCCTTCTATTCCAGGGAGGCTACGCTCTTGGTGATGTGCCAATTACACATTTGTACAATACAATGCCTAACAACCTCAACAAAGAAACCGTCATTCAGCGTATTACTTTTTCAGGAAGAAATAGTTTTGAAACGATGTATTTTAATGAATTTTTCTCTAGCGAATATCTATTTTTCCAGATAAAACATGGCTTTAACAGAGTAAAAATTTTCAAAAAAGTTCGTCCATCCTTAGTTTTGGTTACCAGAATGGCCTGGGGAAATATGGAAAAACCGGAACAGCATATTGGTCCGGCTTATAAAACTTTGGATAAAGGTTTCTTTGAATCCGGGCTTGAATTAAATAAAATCTTTAAAGGCTTTGGTTTAAGCGGATTTTACCGTTATGGTCCAAATCAATTACCAAAAATCGAAGACAATATAGCGGTTAAGATTTCTTATGTATTAGATTTAGGATTATAAAAAAATTTAAATCTCAATTAAAAAATTCCAAATTCCAATTTTTATATGAATGGAATTTGGAATTTAAAATATTTGGAATTTGTTAAATCTTTATGGTTTTAAAATCAAAACCGATGGTGTATTATTCAGCCAGATACTTTGAGATTCGATTAGTTTTTTCCAGCTATCTAAACTTATAATCATTAAATTTTGAGTTTCAAGAAATTCTTTTTTAATCGTTCTGTCGTGCATAATCATAATATGGTTTGGCGCAATTTGTTCGATCGAGCGGATACTTTCCTGCATGTCCCGTCGACTCTTTACTTCACCACTGGCATCAAGAACCGTAATTTGTGAACCATTATTATTGATTAGTTTCTTGGCATAATCAATCAAAAAAGAATCTTCTTCACTGAAAATCGGCATAAAAATCCGGTCTACTTCTTCTAAATCCTTATCAATAAAAATCCCTACCGGCATTTTGGTTTTGGAAATAATATGACGCGTTCGTTCATCAAAAGGAGAGTTTTCAAACAAACCTTCTTTCCCGGTAAACTTGTCAATCAACCGATCAGGGTTTACAATCCTCGATGTAAATCCAAGGATTTTTCCAAGCAAGGTTCCTTCAAAAATAGATTGTCCTAAACCTATTAGCAACAAATCATATTCTCCCTGATTTGCAGTATCTATAATGTCGGTATCAATATCATTTGTTACTTTAAAAACACTTACCATATTCTGGTTCAAACGCTCTGATTCTTCTATAACCGGAACCAGCATTTTGCGCTCATGATCTTTAACATCAAAAGAATGGATTTCAGTACTCAGCGACAAATGCATCGCCGTAACAATTGAATTGTCGGTTTGTTTTTTGACTAAACTATTGGCAATCTGCAAAAGTTTTTTGCCTCTTTCAGGAGTTGCAAACGAGAGCAGGATTTTGTATTTGCTTTTATTCCCAATTTCCTGTGGAATGATTGTTGGTTTATCTTTAAAAATATAACCAATAAAATCCAAGGCCGGACCAGTCATAAAAGTAGTGACCAAAGCCATAATGACCATCATCGTAAAAATCTCAGTAGACAAAACTCCCAGGTCATACCCAATATTTAAAACGACCAGCTCCATTAATCCGCGTGTGTTCATCAAAGCTCCAATAGCTAAGCTGTCTTTCCAGTTTTGCCCTACAAATTTGGCCGCCAGTGCACTTCCAAAAAATTTACCTGCAACGGCAACGGCAATAATTACTGCTGTAACTTTCCATAAATACGGATCGTTAAGCAAACCAATCTGCGTACGTAAACCTGTAAACACAAAGAACAAAGGCAACAAAACGATAATAGATACATCTTCAACTTTTTCGATAAAAATATTCCTGAATTTATTATTCTCTGGCATAATGGCTCCTGCTAAAAACGCTCCAAATAAGGCATGGATTCCAATTAATTCTGATGCATAAGAAGAAATCAGGAGTGTAATAAAAAAAATAGCAACCACAGGTTTATTCAGACTTTCACGGGTTGAATTTAAATCACCCACACGTTTCAGGAACGGACGAACTATTTTCAACATGATAATTACATATAAAATTGCCAATCCAATAACATATAATGCACTTGTAAACGATCCTGCTTTTACAATCGCAATTACAACTGCTAGTATACACCAGGCCGTTATATCATCTGCTGCTGCACAGGTTATGGCAATAGTTCCAAGTTTTGTCTTTTGCATCCCGCGTTCCTGAACGATTCTGGCCAAAACCGGAAAAGCAGTAATGCTCATTGCGATTCCCATGAATAATCCGAAAGAAGAAAAGGCTACTCCCTGTGGTGCAAAAGTTCCATAAATAAAATAAGCCAGCGTTAATCCTAAAGCGAACGGAATCACAATACTGGCGTGGCTAATTACCACAGATTCATGCGCTTTGTTTTTTAATACTTTTAAATCCAGTTCCATTCCGATCACGAACATAAAAAGTATCAAACCAATCTGACTTAGAAATTGCAGATTCCCTAAAGATGCTGCCGGAAACAAAGTAGCTGAGAATTCCGGAAAATACATCCCGACCAAAGAGGGTCCCAAAACAATTCCCGCAATCATTTCTCCGATAACTGATGGTTGCCCAATTTTCCTGAAAATCCAGCCAAACAAACGTGCCGCCAGGATAATCGTCACAATCTGAGCCAGCAAAATGGCCAACGGATGCTGCAGGTTTTCAATCATCGAATGTAAAAAATCATTCCAGTGATTGCTTTCAATTTTTTTCTGAATAATTCCGCGTCCTGCTTCAAGTGAAGCCCCTTTTGAAATCATCCAGTATATCAGAGCGGTAAAACCACCAATGACTGTAACGTAGAATAAAGAATTTTTAATATTATTCATAACCCGTATTTTAAATTATGGGGCAAATATCAGCACTGAAAAGCTAGTGTAAAAGCAAATTCAGCCCTAATTTTCAATCTATGTAACAAGTCTGAAAAACTTTGTAATAAGTTAGATTTTGACCTTTTTTAAAAAGTCGGAACGATAGGTTTCACTTAGCAAAAGCGTAGTATTTTTATTCTTTTCTTCTAAATGATGCAGTACAATTTCGTTATGATTAAAGAATTTGATTGCTTTTACCGCAATAATTTCTTTTTTATTGACACGACAGAAATCAGCCTCAGGCAATTCATTTAAAAGCGTATCAAATTTAATATTTTTAAGATTGAGAAAACTTCCGTCTGCAAGCAACACCGTCTTATCACGGCTGTCGCTTACCGCAGTTTTGATATACAAGATCTGATTAAAATACAACAAAGTTTTTCCCTTATCTGTATTTAACTGAATGAATTTTTTGGCCGTTTCCGGTTTATTGAAACGTTCAAAGGCTTTGGAGATTGCTTTTTGCAAACGTTCCAGTTTTACCGGTTTTGTAATATAATCAACTGCATCAATATTAAACGCATCGGCAGCATAATCTTTATAAGCTGTACAAAAAATCACGAGTTTATCCTGAATCATTTCAGCCAGATGCAAGCCGTCAATTCCGGGCATTTCGATATCTGAAATTAACAAATCAAATTCGAGATCCGGAATTTCGGTCAATAGTTTCTCAGGATTATTAAACGTTTTTACGATTTCTACTTCGGGAATTTGTTCGCAAAGCATTTTCAGGTACGTTAATCCAGGTAACTCATCGTCCAGAAGCAAGCATTTCAGTTTTGTATTCAAGTAAGTCTATTTTTAGATGGGCTATATAAATATCGTTTTCTGTAAACCTTTCAAGTTTAAAATTGTTCTTGTAGATAATTCTTAAACGGTGTTCTAAAGTTGTATTTCCTAAACCGCTTCGTTCCTTTTTCAGGACTTTTTTATCTGAAATTTTATTCGAAACTGTCATAAAGAAAGCATTGTCTTTAAACTCAAACACAACCGAAATAAACGCATCGGCACTTTGCAGATCGGCATGTTTAAAAGCATTTTCAATTAAATCAATCGAAATTAACGGCGCCAGTAAAGGCTGTTCGTATAATTTGTCCTCTTTATTAATGTTGGTTTTGATCTTCAACTCAAAAAGCGGACTGATTTTTATTTTGTTGATTTCAATCAGGTTCAGTGCAAAATCAATCTCTTCTTTGGCAGTGACAAATTTCTTTTTGCTTTCGTATAAAATATAATCCAGCACATTGGCCAGTTTATCCAAAGCAAAATAAGTCTGATACGCATGCGACTGAATTGAATTCAGAATGTTCTTAAACAAATGCGGATTCAGTTTGGATTCTAAAGTTTCTAACTGCAGATCATTTACTTTTCTTTCAAGCGCATAAAAACTTTCTTCGGCATCTTCCTTTGATTTTTTGGCTTTCATTAATTGAAAAACCATCAAACCAATGATGACAATCAGCAATAAAATTATAGCTAAAAAAATAAAAGTGATGGTATTGTTGTCCTGCATATGTTGATTTTTAATGACTAGAAACAAACTTCAGCCCAATGATTGAAGCAATTAAGGTAGAAAGAAAAAATATCCTCCAGAAAGTGGCAGGTTCTTTAAAAATCAAGATCCCGACTAAAACAGTTCCAACGGCACCAATACCAGTCCAAACTGCATAAGCAGTTCCAATGGGTAAAACCTGGGTTGCTTTATAAAGCAGCATCATACTAATCGAAAGACAGACAAAAAATCCAGCCATCCAATACGTTGAAATAATTCCTGATGTTTCTTTGGCTTTGCCTAAACAAGATGCAAAACCTACTTCAAAAAGCCCTGCTATAATTAGTAAAATCCAATTCATTTTTCCTTCTTTAAAATTACACTACAAAGATGAGAAAAGCCGGCATACAATTCATATCAAAATAATAATTATATAAATGTCAGGTTTGTTAATTAATGTTAACAAATCGCAAAAACAATGTCCTTACTAAATGATTTTTAACACTTTTAACTACATTTGCATCCATTTTACAAATTTTATGAAAAACACTATAAAAGTAGGTTTTTGGGAAAAACTTGCCCGAATCATACTTAAAAACAGAATTATAATTCTAGTTATCCTTGCTGCTTTAACTATTTTCTTTGGTTTTCAATGGAGAAATCTTGCGATGACTTATACAGAAGCTAACCTGCTTCCTAAGGATCATATTGCCAATAAAGAGTATCAAAAATTCTTAGACAAATTTGGCGAAGAAGGAAATCTGGTCGTTATTGGCTTTCAGGATAAAAACTTTTTTACTCCAAAAAATTATGCCGCCTGGAATGAATTGATGACCGGTTTGAAAAAATCGAAAGAAGTTGATTTGGTCGTTTCTTTAAATGATTTGAAAAAACTGGAAAAAGATACTGTCAATGAAAAATTTGTTCTTTCTCCGTTTATTGATCAGAACAAAGTTTTAGACCCTGCTTATTTAAAAAGTGTTCAGTACGATTTGTTCCATAATTTACCTTTTTACGAAGGTCTTTTATTCAACAAAGAAAGCGGAAGCGTGCGTTCTGCAATTTACATCAACAAAAAACTGGTAAATACTGCCGGAAGAAAGACTTTTATTCTTGAAAATTTAGTTCCTAAAATCAATAAATTCGAAAAAACAACCGGTATTGACCTGAAAGTTTCGGGAATGCCGTATATCAGAACGATCAATGCAAATGATATGAAAGGTGAAATCGGGCTGTTTATCGGTGCTTCTCTATTGACCGTTTCGCTGATTTTCTTTTTCTTTTTCCGTTCATTCCGGGCTACGTTTATTTCGATTGTTATTTTGATTGTCGGTGTAACCTGGTCATTTGGAACATTGGGGTTATTTGGATATAAAATCACGATTTTAACTGCTATTATTCCGCCTCTGATTATCGTAATCGGAATCACGAACTGTATTTTCCTGATTAATAAGTATCAACAGGAAATTAAACTGCATAACAATCAGGCAAAAGCGTTACAGCGTGTGATTTCAAAAATTGGACATGCTACTTTCATGACTAATTTAACAGCTGCAATTGGTTTTGCAACTTTAATGATCACCGGAAACGAATTGCTGTTTGAATTCGGATTAGTCACTTCTATCAACGTGCTTTCTGTTTATACACTGACACTTTTTATTGTGCCAATTATTTACAGTTTTATGCCATTGCCAAAAGCAAAACATTTATACCATTTAGACAAAACGTATATTTCGACCCTTTTAAATACTGTTACCACTATAGTAAAAGGTAAAAAAACAATTGTTTACTGTATTTACGCCGTTCTATTTCTTGTGAGTTTGAATGGAGTGAGACAAATGAAAGTTTCAGGAAGTTTGATTGGGGAAATGCCAAAAACCGCTTCTTTCTTTAAAGATATTTTGTTTTACGAAAAAGAATTTAACGGAGTAATGCCTTTGGAAATTATGGTGGACACCAAAAAGAAAAAAGGTGTCATGAAAGCTTCGACGATTCGTAAAATGGATGAACTGCAGAATACCATTGCTGAAATTCCGGAATTGGCAAAACCGGTTTCGGTAGTGAATCTGGTAAAATATTCAAAACAGGCTTTCTACAACGGAAACCCGGAATATTACCAATTGCCAACTTCGCAAGAGCAGACTTTTATTTTAAGTTATGCTAAAAATGCAACAAAAAACAGCAAAGAAAACCTAATGAAAGCTTATGTTGATTCGACTGGACAATATGCCAGAATCACGACTTTCATGAAAGATATCGGAACGGATGAAATGGCAAAAGTAGAAGGAAAACTGCGCAAAAAAATTGACGAAATTTTCCCAAAAGACCGTTTTGAAGTTACGATTACAGGGAAAGCATTGGTTTTCCAGAAAGGAACAACTTATCTGGCACACAACTTAATCGAATCGCTGCTGTTTGCAATCGCAACTATTGCATTTTTGATGTTGTATTTATTCCGTTCTTTCAAAATGGTACTGGCTTCTTTGATTACGAATATTTTACCGCTTTGTATTACTTCTGGATTAATGGGTTATTTTGGAATTCCGCTTAAACCATCAACGATTTTGGTATTCAGTATCGCTTTCGGAATCTCAGTTGATAATGCGATTCAGTTTATGGCAAAATACAAAGATGAACTGACTCAAAATAGAGGAAAGGTAAAAAAATCTGTTTTCAGCGCTTTAAGAGAAACTGGAGTAAGTACTTTTTATACTTCTATCGTTTTGATTTTAGGTTTTGCGACTTTTACTTTATCAAGTTTCAGCGGAACCATTGCTTTAGGAGGATTAATTTCCTGTACTTTGGTTTTTGCCATGTTTGCTAATTTAGTAGTGCTTCCTTCTTTGGTTTTGACTTTCGAGAAGAAGAAGACTAAAAAAGAAGAATTGGAGAGTTTGGAGAAGTAGTATTTTGCCACGAATTTCACAAATTGATACGAATTAATTTTTATACATAACGCAAAGTCTTTGCGAGGAACGAAGCAATCTCATTTGCTAAATCAAACTTTGCATCTCATTGTAGTGCGGTTGCGTCGTTCCTCGCAATGACAAAAAATGCGCATAAAAAATGAGAAGAAAAAATTACTTCTTTTGAAACCTACTGCCCTAGCCCTGATCGAAGCGGCATCCTTTCTATTTTTGCTGCCAAAAATAGAAAGATACAGCGAAGAGCAGGAAACAGCTTCAAAAATTAATTATTATCGTTTATATTTGCAATTCGATATAAAACACTGATTTTTTATTCATCTAAAATCAGCAATCTAAAAATCTAAAATTAAAATGAAACACACAAAAGTTAGAGACTTATTAAACAGTACGACGACGTTACAGGAAGTGAATGCAAAAGGTTGGGTGAGAACTTTTAGAAATAATCAGTTCATCGCTTTAAATGACGGTTCTACAATTAATAATATTCAATGTGTTGTTGATTTTGAAAATACACCAGAAGAAACTTTAAAAAGAATCACAACGGGAGCTTCTGTTTCTGTTATTGGAACTTTGGTTGAAAGTAAAGGTGCTGGCCAGAAATACGAAATTCAGGTTTCTAAATTGGAAATCCTTGGAGATTCTGATGCCGAAAAATTCCCAATGCAGCCAAAAAAACACTCTTTAGAATTTTTACGTGAAAATGCTCACCTGCGCGTACGTACGAATGCTTTTGGCGCCATTATGCGTGTGCGTTCGGTATTGTCTTATGCTGTTCATAAATACTTTCAGGACAAAGGTTTTGTGTATGTAAACACTCCAATTATCACCGGAGCTGATGCTGAAGGTGCCGGAGAAATGTTTCAGGTAACTTCATTACCATTGGATAATCTTCCTAAAAATGAAGAAGGAAATATCGATTTCAAAAAAGATTTCTTCGGAAAACATACAAACCTTACAGTTTCTGGACAATTAGAAGGTGAGACTTTTGCAATGGCTTTGGGTCAGATTTATACTTTTGGGCCAACGTTTAGAGCAGAAAACTCAAACACTTCTCGTCACTTAGCAGAATTCTGGATGATCGAGCCTGAAGTTGCTTTTAACGACCTTGATGACAACATGGATTTGGCTGAAGATTTTATTCAGTATGTAATTAAATATGCTTTAGACCACTGTAAAGATGATTTGAAATTCTTAGAAGGAAGACTTCTGGAAGAAGAAAAATCAAAACCTCAGGCAGAAAGAAGCGAAATGGCTTTGTTAGAGAAATTGAACTTCGTTTTAGAAAACAACTTCAAACGTGTTTCTTATACAGAAGCAATTGACATTTTAAGAGATTCAACTCCAAATAAAAAGAAGAAATTCCAATACTTAATCAACGAATGGGGAGCTGATTTACAATCAGAACACGAGCGTTATTTGGTGGAAAAACACTTTAAATGCCCGGTAATTTTATACGATTATCCGGCAAACATTAAAGCGTTTTACATGCGTTTGAATGACAACACAGAACCTGGAAGAGAAACAGTTCGTGCCATGGACATCCTTTTTCCTGGAATTGGGGAAATCGTTGGTGGTTCTGAAAGAGAAGAGCGTTATGATGTTCTGGTTCAGAAAATGGAAGCGCTTGGAATTGACAAAGAAGAATTATACTGGTATTTAGACACCAGAAGATTCGGTTCTGCAACACACGCAGGTTTCGGTTTAGGATTTGAGCGTTTGGTATTGTTTGTAACAGGAATGACAAACATCAGAGACGTAATTCCTTTCCCAAGAACTCCTGGTAGTGCGGAATTTTAATAGATTTAGTTTAAAAAAGTTTCAGGTTTCAGGTTTCAAGTTAATTCGAACCTGAACTAAAAATTATAAAATTTGTTTCAGGTTTCAGATTTCAGGTTTACCTTTCAGTTGGCAACTTGAAACCTGAAACTTGAAACTTTTAACAAAAACAAATGCTAAAGCAATTTTTAAATTTAAAATTATCCCAAAAATTATCTCCTCAGCAAATCCAGCTGATGAAGTTAATTCAATTGCCTACGCAAGCTTTTGAACAGCGTTTATTAGAAGAAATGAACGAAAATCCGGCTTTAGAAGCGGGTCAGGAAGATGAATATGAAGCTGACGAATTTGCTAATGAGGAATACGATGATTATGATGATGCGGAATCAGACAGAATCGAAGCAGAGGATATTAATATTGACGAATACTTAAGCGACGACGATACTCCTGATTATAAGACTCAGGTGAATAATTATGGCGATGAAGAAGAACGCGAAACACCTTTTGCTTCTCCAATCAGTTTTCATCAGGATTTAATCAATCAGCTGAATACTTTTATTCTGAATGATGAAGAGCGTGAAATCGCTGAATTCTTAGTAGGAAGTATAGATGACATGGGTTATATCCGCAGAAGTATTCCGGATATTGTTGACGATATGGCTTTTACTCAGGGAATTTACACTGATGAAGCAATGGTCGAGAAAATGCTTCATGTAATTCACGAACTGGAACCTTCAGGAGTTGGGGCACGTGATTTACAGGAATGTTTATTACTGCAGTTAAAACATAAAACACCGACTGAATATGTTGATTTAGCGATTGATATTATCGAAAATCAGTTTGATGCTTTTACCAAAAAACATTACGATAAACTTTTACAGAAATACAGTGTTTCAAACGAACAGCTTAAAAAAGCGATTCACGAAATTGAAAGACTGAATCCTAAACCGGGCGGTTCTTTTACAGGAAATAATAAAGTCACAGAAAATGTAGTTCCGGATTTTGCCATCAGAATTGTGGACGGCGAACTGGAACTGACTTTAAACGGAAGAAATGCTCCTTCCCTGCACGTTTCTAAGGATTATCAGGAAATGATGCAGACGTACAAAGATTCGCGTGATAAATCGACTGCTCAGAAAGATGCTGTTCAGTTTATCAAACAAAAACTAGATTCAGCTAAATGGTTTATCGATGCGATCAGACAGCGTCAGGAAACACTTTTTGTGACTATGAATGCGATTATGCATTATCAGGAAGAATTCTTTCTGGATGGTGACGAAACCAAACTAAAACCCATGATCTTAAAAGACATTGCAGATATGGTTGGTTTGGATATTTCGACGATTTCGCGTGTTGCCAACAGTAAATATGTTGAAACGCCATACGGAACCAAACTGATTAAAGAATTCTTCTCTGAAGCAATGAAAAATGACCAGGGAGAAGATGTTTCTACTTTGGAAATCAAAAAAATCCTTAAAAATACCATTGAAGAAGAAGATAAGAGAAAGCCACTTCCGGACGATCAACTGGCTGAAATCTTAAAAGAAAAAGGATATCCGATTGCGAGAAGAACAATTGCTAAATACCGTGAACAATTGGATATTCCGGTTGCAAGGATGAGGAAAAAGATTTAATTTTTTTATAAATAGAAAACCCGACAAAATTCACATGCTGTCGGGTTTTTATTTGGATTAAAAAGCTTACTTATACTGGTCCGGAAATATTTTTACATTAAATAAAAACACTTTATTTTTATCACTGTAACTATAAACCAATGCATAATCATTATCCCTGAAAACCTGAAGTCCCGGATTTGCTTTTGCTGTACCGATTAAGCTTTTCTCAATTTCCGTTTTTATAACCTTTACTTCCGCTTTTTCTTTCACAACATTCAACAAGGTAAGATTGTACTGAACCGTTCTTTCTTTATGTAAACTTACGCTATCCAGACGAATTCCCTCCTGAATAAGTAACGGGCAATTTTTATTGTATTTCACTACTAATTCCGTTACTTCTTTATTTGCTTCTTCCGTATTTTCAGCAATAAAAAAATAGAAATAGCCTGCAACGCCCATCGCAATTACAATAATTGCTAAAAATAAAATATTCTGCTTTCTCATGTCTGTATTGTTAAGGCTTTTCACTTATTCTCCTGGCTTTTTTTCATCGCATTAAAGTACGCTGCACGGCTAAGCGGTTCGTATTCCTCGGTTTCACCCAGCATTACCAATTTATCATTATCCGTTTTTCTAAAGCTGTAATTAGCAAGGTTTCCGGTTCTGGTACAAACGGCATGAACCTTTGTAACATATTCTGCTGTAGCCATAAGTCCCGGCATTGGACCAAATGGATTTCCTTTAAAATCCATATCCAGACCGGCAACAATAACACGAATTCCCTGATTCGCAAGATCGTTACAGACTGTTATGATTTCATCATCAAAAAATTGGGCTTCATCAATTCCAATAACATCACAGCCCTGGGCTAAAATAGCAATATTGGCTGCGGCGGGAACCGGTGTTGAGCGAATTTCATTAGCATCGTGTGAAACGACCATTTCGTCATGATATCGGGTATCTATGGCAGGTTTAAAGATTTCGACTCTTTGTTTGGCAAACTGGGCGCGCTTGAGCCTGCGGATTAACTCCTCGGTTTTACCCGAAAACATTGATCCACAAATAACTTCAATCCAGCCAAATTGTTCTTTGTGATTTACTGTATTTTCGAGAAACATTTTGTATTTTTCTACCTTTAAAAATGAATAGTTTTTATTACTTTGTACTGGTAATAAACTCATGTAAAAAATTGTCCTTTTACACTTTTTCAAAAGTAGAGAATTTTTATGAAATTGAAGATTCGCTCGCGTTTATTAACAGAAAATAAATATCAGGCGAATTTCTTTCGCAAATTAAAAAGACATTCAAAATATACTAAAATACCCTATTCACTATAATTTCAATAGTCATGAAAAAAAAACTGGAAGCCGATTTAATCAGCATTGCACATCGAATTTTAAAGCTTAAAAACAAATCCGATATCAATCAATTGTATCTGGAAACACAGAAATTATATGAAAAATTAACTGTTTTAAAATTTGTAGAAGAAAATTTCGACAATATAAAACCCACTATCGGATATAGCGAAATAGAATCTCAGATTGCAACTGTTTTTGACAAAGAGGAAAATAATCTTCCTGCAGAAATTAAGGCTGAAGAAACACTTCCCGCTGCTGTTGAAGAAACTGTAATTGAAGCAACAGTTATTCATGAACCTGAAATTATTGAAGCAACTCCGATTGAAGTCGTTACTGAAGTTCCAAAAGTTGTGCAAGAAGAAACGGTAGTCGATATTCCCGTAGAAAAAGTCGAAGAAATTGCTGCAAAAATGGAAGAGCCTGTTGCTGAAACCAAAATAGAATCAGAACCTGAAGAAGAATTTTCTTTTAAAACAGTAAGCGATTTAAAACCAATCGCGGATTTTAAACCTGCATTTGAATTAGAAAAAGAAGAAATAAAACCTGAAGAACCAAAAGTACAAACGCCGGCAAAATCAGATGCCGTTACAATTTCGCTGGAAGATATTCTGGGTGTTAGTTATGTAGATGCACAATTTGTTAAAGTAGATGAGATTAAAGACTATTCTTCTGCTCCTGCAGCTTCAATAAATGAATTTCAGGAGAAGCAGGCACCAGTTCAGGCTACAATTACAGAACCGGTAAAAACGAAGACAGTTCCGTTAAACGAAAAACTCGCCAGAGGTTTCCATATTGATCTGAATGACCGTATAGCCTTTACCAAAAATCTTTTTGGAAACAACACGGAAGATTACAGCCGTGTTTTAAATCAGCTTTTGACATTTGACAGTTTTAGTGAAGCCAAAGAATTCATAGAAACAATGGTAAAACCTGACTACAACGACTGGCAGGGAAAAGAAGATTATGAAGAGCGTTTTCTGGGAATTATTGAGAAGAAATTTTCATAACCTTTTCGTTTCACATTTTACATTTCACCAATAAACTATGTCAAAACTATATATCGTTCCAACGCCAATAGGCAATCTAGAAGATATGACTTTTCGCGCCATCAGGATTCTCAAAGAAGTCGATCTGATTTTGGCCGAAGACACCAGAACGAGCGGTAAACTCTTAAAGCATTTTGAAATTGGCACGCACATGCACAGCCATCATATGCACAATGAACATAAAACCACCGAAAATCTAATTGCCCGCCTAAAAGCCGGCGAAACCATCGCTTTAATTTCAGATGCAGGAACTCCGGCCATTTCAGATCCCGGATTTTTACTGACCCGGGCCTGTGTTGAAAATAAAATTGAAGTAGAATGCCTGCCAGGTGCAACGGCTTTTGTTCCGGCATTAGTAAACAGCGGATTACCGAATGACCGTTTTATTTTTGAAGGTTTCCTTCCGGAGAAAAAAGGACGTCAGACCCGATTTTTGGCTTTAGCCGAAGAAACCCGAACGATGATTTTGTATGTTTCACCACATAAACTGGTCAAAACGTTAGCCGAATTTATTACTTATTTTGGAGAAGACAGACAAGTTTGTGTCTCAAGGGAATTATCAAAACTACACGAAGAAAATGTCCGCGGCACTGCAAAAGAAGTTTTAGCACATTTTGAAAAAACAGCTCCAAGAGGAGAAATCGTCGTGGTTGTTGCTGGAAAAATAATAGAGAAAGAAGCCAAAAAAAGTAAATATTCAAAAGACGAAGAAGAATAAATAATTATTTCAGCTACAGATTAAAATGATTATCACAGATTAATTAAAAAGTTCGCCACGAATTCCACCAATTTCACTAATTCAATACGTGTTAATTCGTGTAATTCGTGGCAAAAAAACAACCCTATAACTATGAGCATACAAGCCTTTTTAGAAAAAGTAAAACAAACACCAACACAAATCACATTTCCTGAAACTATTGCAGTAATTGAAGAAAACTACAACTTTACGCCAACTGCTTTTCAAAACGGAACACAACATAACGCTGCAGGTGAAAACTCAGGTTCCTGCAAATTATTCTCTTTCGCAAAACTACAGAATTTAAGCAAAGAAGAAACTTTAGCATGCTTTGGCGCTTTTTATTTTGATGAAGTTCTGGGAGATCCAAACGGAACGAATCATCAAAATATTCGAAATTTCATCAACTTAGGCTGGAACGGAATTCAGTTTGAAGGAAATGCTTTAGAATTGAAATAATTTTAGATTTTAGAATTCCACATTCTGAAATAATTAAAATTCTGAAAAAGCCAAACACAAAACATTCAACCACAAATTACATAAATTTTCGCAAATTGAATTGGTGGAAATTTGTGTAATTTGTGGTTAAAAAAATAAACATCAAATTAAACGTTTTTAGTCCCGATAGCTATGGGGACTAAAATCAACAATCTAAAATCAAAATGCGCTGGACCATAAAACAAAAACCTTCTGAAGATAAAATCAAACATTTGGCACAAGCCTTAAATGTAGAAGATTTTGTAGCCACACTTTTGATTCAGCGTGGAATTGAAACTTTCGAAGAGGCTAAAAATTTCTTTCGCCCATCTTTAGAACACCTGCATGATCCTTATTTAATGAAAGATATGGATAAAGCCGTAGCCCGAATTGAACAAGCGATTGAAAATCAGGAAAACATTCTGGTATTCGGCGATTATGATGTGGACGGTACGACTGCGGTTTCTTTGGTTTCTTCATATTTGAAATCCCATTACCCAAACATTGCGACTTATATTCCGGACCGTTACGACGAAGGTTACGGAATCTCGTATAAAGGAATTGACTTTGCAGACGATAACGGATTTTCTTTAATTATCGCTCTAGACTGTGGAATCAAATCCATCGATCATATCGCCTACGCGAAAGCAAAAAGCATTGACTTTATTGTTTGTGATCACCACCGCCCCGGAGAATTTCTTCCGGATGCTGTTGCAGTTTTAGACCCAAAAAGAGAAGACTGCTCCTACCCTTACGATGAATTATGCGGCTGTGGCGTTGGTTTTAAACTGATTCAGGCTTTAGGCCAAAACCGAAATGAAACGATAGAAGATTTAGTTCCGTATCTGGATTTGGTTGCCACTGCAATTGCTGCCGATATCGTTCCGATTACGGGGGAAAATCGTGTTCTGGCTTATTTCGGTTTGAAAGTAATTAATAGTGAGCCAAGACCAGGAATTAAAGCTCTTGTTCATCAGGTAAA
Organism: Flavobacterium hibisci; assembly: GCF_020026925.1. Taxonomy (GTDB): domain Bacteria; phylum Bacteroidota; class Bacteroidia; order Flavobacteriales; family Flavobacteriaceae; genus Flavobacterium; species Flavobacterium hibisci. The sequence goes on from NZ_JAIQDW010000013.1 coordinate 47,312, forward strand.
AAAGAAAGTTTTAGACATCACCGATGTTGTGTTTATTATTTCTCCGCGAATTAATGCCGCTGGAAGAATCAAACATGGCAATCATGCGGTTGAATTGTTAACCGAGTTTAATTTTGAACAGGCCCAGCAATTTGCTTCTGAAATCGAACAATACAATGCTGACAGAAAAGATTTAGATAAAAAAATTACCAAAGAAGCGTTTCAGCAAATCATAGAAAACAACGAAGAAGAACGCTTTTCAACCGTTGTTTTTCAGGAAGACTGGCACAAAGGCGTAATTGGAATTGTGGCTTCGAGATTAATTGAGACTTATTACCGTCCTACTTTGGTTTTCACTAAAAGCGGTGATAAATATGCGGCATCGGCAAGATCTGTAAAAGGTTTTGATGTTTATAATGCCTTAGATACCTGTTCAGAGCATCTGGAGCAATTTGGAGGTCACATGTACGCCGCAGGAATGACTTTGAAAGCAGAAAATTACCTGGCTTTTAAAGCCGCTTTTGAGAAATGCGTCGAATCAACCATTCATCCCGATATGCGGACTCCGGAAATCGAAATTGACGCTGAAATTGATTTCGCTGATATAACGCCAAAACTGATTCGGATTTTAAAACAATTTCAACCTTTTGGCCCACAAAATATGACACCGGTTTTTATGACACGAAATGCAAAAGATACGGGATATGCCAAAACTCTTGGTTCAGAAGAAGAACATTTAAGGCTTTTTGTAAAACAAAACAACTCTGAAGGGATGGCCGCTATTGGTTTTGGACTCGGAAAAAAAATAAATATTGCACAAAATCAAAATCCGTTTCAACTGGCGTACTGCATTGCTGAAAACGAATGGAACGGGAATATCACCACCCAGCTGATGCTGAAAGACATTAGAAGTAATGAAAAATAACGAAAAGAAAAACGACCCGTATCAGGCGTTGCGCTATAGAGAATTTAATGTGTTTTTATTGTTGCGTTTTGCAATGGTTTTTGCCTGGTCCATGCAGTTTATTGTGATTGAATGGGAAGTTTACAGTTTGACAAAAGATCCACTTTCATTAGGTTTTATTGGTTTGATGGAAATTATTCCTGCCGTTTCAATGGCTTTGTTCGCAGGACATATTGTCGATCAGAGAGAAAAGAAAGGATTATTGGTAAAATGTATTTTAGGCTTTTCAGTCATTAGTTTTGGACTTTTCCTGTTAACCTGGCCAACAGTTGTTGGAGACTGGTCTAAAGATTACATTTTATATTCCATTTATGCTCTTGTCTTTGTTGGCGGAATTGTACGTTCTTTTATGGGACCAACTATTTTCTCTCTTTTATCCCTGATCATTCCTAAAAAAGTATATCCAAATGCGGCAACCTGGAGCAGTACAGTCTGGCAGATTGGAGCCGTTATGGGCCCGGCTTTGGCGGGGTTTTCAATTAACTGGATTGGCGTTCACTGGTCTATGTGTCTGGTATTCGGATTTTCTATTCTTTCCTTAATTGCCTTATCGCAAATCAGCAAAAAACCAATCTTAAATCCAAAAATTGGGGAATCTATAAAAGACAGTCTTACTGAAGGTTTGACTTTTGTATTCAAAAACCAGATTGTTTTAGGTGCATTATCGCTTGATATGATTGCGGTACTTTTTGGAGGAGCCGTAGCATTATTGCCTGTTTTTGCTCAGGATATTTTAAAAGTGGGTTCTGAAGGTTTTGGTATTTTAAGGGCTGCTCCTGCAGTAGGATCTTTCATTACAGTACTTGTTTCTGCGTATGTGCCTTTAAATAAAAATGCAGGCAAGAAACTTTTAGCAGCCATATTTATTTTTGGATTGTCGATTATTTTATTTGGCCTTTCCACTTTTTTCTGGCTTTCGGTGTTCGCTTTATTTTTGAGTGGACTTTCTGACGGAATTTCGGTTGTAATTAGGCAAACTATCCTGCAGCTTAAAACGCCGGATCATATGCGTGGCCGTGTTGGTGCTGTAAATTCAATTTTTGTGGGTTCTTCTAATGAATTGGGCGCTTTTGAAAGCGGTGCAACTGCCAAATTAATGGGAACTGTAACTTCAGTTGTTTTTGGTGGAAGTGTGACGCTTTTAACGGTTATTGTAACCGCACTTAAATCACCAACTTTTAGAAATTTAGATCTAAATAGAGACATGGAAGATCATCATAAATTGGAGTAATCAAATTCCACTTCATCACCTATTTTATTTATATTCAATACATTAATTTCCTACAAAATGTTAAAAATAGGATAAAATAGAATTCAATTTTAATCTTATTTCATTTCTTTATTCTAAAAAAGCAAATGAAATATACTACTATCCTATTTCCCATTCTTTTTACATCCATCATATTTGCACAAGAATCGATAATTTCAGGCAAACTAAAAAATGCTCAAAACAGCAAAGAACTCGGTTATGTAAATATCGGAATCGTCAATAAAAATGCTGGAACTGTTTCAAACGAAAAAGGTCTTTTCAAATTAAAATTAAATGAAAAAGTAACTCCAAATGATACAGTTGTATTTTCTCATGTTGGTTTTGAAACGAAAAAATTATTAGTCAATCAACTAAAATCTGATCATAATGATATTGAGATGACACCTTCTGAAAACACTTTAAAAGAAGTTGTAGTCGCTTTTAAAAAAACCAAACCCAAACAATTTGGCAGAAGTGCAAAAGGTCTGGGGCTTATGCATTTTAATTTTTTTACCGTTCATGACAAGACTGTCGATGATTATTTGAGTCGTGAAAGAGGAATGGAATTTCGAATCAAAAAAGATTGTAAAGTCAATGATTTCAATTTCAATATTACTTCTAACGAATTTAAATCGGTTAAATTCAGACTGAATTTTTATAAAATTGAAAATGGCCTACCTTCTACAATAGTAATTGAAAAAGACATTATTTTTGAAGTCAAAGACAAAAAAACCGGATTATTTTCAGTTGACCTAAAGCCTTACGATATTTATCTTGATAAAGAAATGGGCGATATTGCGGTCACTATTCAATGGATTGAAAGTATAAAAGCCAACGAAAAAAGCAAATTTTTCTCTATTTCTACTGCTAAGTCTGCCACTGAAAATAGTTTTTACAGAGAAAGAAATATGGCGAATTGGAGCAAAACAGGACAAAGCTTAACATTCTACCTTAACACAATGTGTCAGTAAACTGAAAATTTTACCCTTTTATGTTTTTTTTATTTAGAATTAATATAAATAATATTTATATTTGTTGAAATAAAGGATTTTATAATGAAAGATATTGAACAGATATACCACAATAACTTTGGAGTGGCCTTTTACTGGAAAAAGGAAAACAAAACAATTTTAGATAAAGTACAATTGGTTTTCAGGGAAACCGGATTTTATCTTTCTGTTGCCGAATTGAATCAGTTTTGTGATTTGATTGAGGACAGCCTTATTGAAAATACTTGTTGTGAATCCTGCCAGTTAAAAAACAGCTGCCATAAATTTTTACTCAAAACACCCTTATCTCAAGTAGATTTAGCAGTTTCGATGAAAGAGATAAAATCAATAAAGGATCTAATTGAAGGAACTTTATTCCGGTTGGATCTGGATGAATATGTATACGGACCGGGCTTAAACTAAGAAATTCCAAATTATTTAACAGTTATTTTCCATAATTGAAATTTATTTATTTTAAAAAAGTATATTTACTATAATGAAAATAGCCCTTACTCTTTTTACTTTATTTGCCCTGACGCTGCTTTTAATAAGTTGTAAAAATGAAGCCGATGATTATATTGATCCTCGCGGAACCGATTATGCTGGCTCTGAAAGCTGTATTCAATGTCATCAGCAACAACATCAAACTTCTATTTTCAGCGCACATTACAAAGCTACATTAGCTGCTACTCAAAAGAATATTTTAGGACATTTTACAAATGGCAAAAATACTTTCGTCTATGACAAAACCACTAAACTTGTCATGGAGGAACGTAACGATTCACTTTATCAGGTATTGTATGAAAATGGGAAAGAAGTTAAAGCTTATCCTTTTGATGTTCTCTTTGGTTTTAAACATGCTCAAACCAGCGGTTACTGGAAAAATCACAATTTTTATGAGTTACCCATTTCCTACTATAAATCTACAAACAACTGGGCAACTAGTCCGGATTATTCTAACATGAAAGCCGATTTTAGTAAAAAAATACAAAAAGAATGCTTTTCGTGCCACAGTTCTAATATTGCAGGCGATTATGTGACTACAAGCAGTTCCGAAGCTTATAATTATATGGGAATGGAAGTTCATAACTTTATGAACAAAAACACTTTAATTTACGGATTAGATTGCGAGCGCTGCCATGGTCCGGCAAAAGAACATGTCCGGACGCATTTAAAATTTCCTGATTTAAAGAAAGCGCAAAATATGCTGTCTTTTCGTAATCTGAACAGGCAGCAAAGAATAGATGCCTGTGCTTTATGCCATTCGGGGAATGATAAAATGAAACTAAAATCACGATTTCAATTTAAACCTGGAGAAAGTCTGACCGATTATTTTCAGGAAAACCGACGTACAAAAGACACGTTGACTTATGACGTACATGGAAACCAGTTAGGCCTGCTTTCTCAAAGCAAATGTTTTCAAAAAAGCCAGACTATGGACTGTATTACCTGTCATAACCCTCATCAGGATACGCCACAAAAAAGTATTTCGTACTCCAAAATCTGTATGAGCTGTCATCAAAGCACGCAACACAAGGCTGTAACCTTAAAAACAATTTCAAAATCGGAATTAACGAATAATTGCGTCGAATGTCATATGCCAACACAAGATTCGAAAGTAATCCGTTTTCAGCAGTCGAATAGTGCTGCTTTTAACAGCTATTCGCTAAGAACACACAAAATTGCTATATATCCGACAGCTAAAAAGTAATTATTTCTCAAACTTTTTGAGTTCAAAAGTTTCTCCATCAAAAACACCGTACGTAAAATAACCAATCCAGTCACCCAGATTTACATATTTTGAATCTTCTCCAACCGGAATGATCATGGGTAAATGACGGTGACCAAAAATAAAATAATTATAATGTTTGGTTTCAAGTTTTCGTTTGGCATACAAAACCAGCCACTCATTTTCTTCGCCCAGAAATTTCACATCTTCATCACCGGAAATGAGTTTATTTTTTACGGATAAGTATTGTGCTAAACTAACGCCAACATCAGGATGAAGCCAGCGAAAAAGCCATTTTGAAAACGGATTTGTAAAGACCTTTTTCATTCTTTTATATCCCTTGTCTCCGGGACCTTTTCCGTCCCCGTGACCAATCAGAAATGTTTTTCCGTTAAAGATAAATTCTTTATTGTCATGATAAACCGGAATATTCAATTCGGTTTCAAAATAATCATGCATCCATAAATCGTGATTTCCGACAAAGAAAAAAATTGGGATTCCGCTGTCGCGAATTTCGGCCAGTTTACCTAAAATACGAACGAAGCCTTTTGGTACAACTGTTTTATATTCGAACCAAAAATCGAATAAATCACCTAATAAAAAAATAGCTTCCGCATCATTTTTTACTTCATCAAGCCAGGCTACGAATTTCTTTTCACGAGGAAGACTCAATTCAGGAGTTGGAGCCCCAAAATGCTGGTCAGAAGCAAAATATATTTTTTTCATTGGTGTGTTAAAAGTTAGATGTTAGAAGTTATGAGTTTTTGACTTTAACGTTTAACTCTTAACTTAAAACTTTATTACATATTATCAGACGCAAACCATTCTGCAAATGAAGAGTCGGTTTCCTGAAGTTTTAGTGAGAAAAGTTTAATTCCTGAAGGCAATCTTGCTACGATCCTGTCAGCAAAATCAATTACCATATTTTCACTGGTTGGCTGATAATCGACAAGAATTACATGATGCCCACGATTTTTCAGTTCGTTTGCCAATTCTATATGTGGAGTAGTTTCATTAAATACAGTTGCATGGTCAAACTGATCGACGATTTCTTCTTTTACAATTTTCTTTAGATCCGAAAAATCAATCACCATTCCGAATTTTACATTTGAACGGTCCGTGATTGGCGAACCAATAACCGTTACCGATAATTTGTAACTGTGTCCATGAACGTTCTTGCATTTTCCGTCGTAACCGTATAAAGCGTGTCCGGTTTCGAAACTAAATTGTTTTGTAATTCTGATATTACTCATCGGTTGTTTTTTCTGCAAATTTAGGAAATAGATGTTGAGAAATGGTGTTTTAATACAAAAAGGTCTTGATTTACGGTTTTTAGCCCTGATCGCAGCGACATCCTTTTGTGGCGGGGTTCGCCACAAAAGATATAGCGGAGAGCAGGAATCAGCTCCTGAAAAAATTACTTCTTGAATTCCAATAAAGCCTTTTTTGTAAAATCTGAAAGAACCAGTTTTCCGGTGATTTTCGCGCGCTCGATTAATATCGATTCCCATTGTTCTGTACCTTCCCAAATAATTTTCTTCATTTCAAATAGCGCTTCGGGATTGTATGAACTGAGTTTTTGTGCAAAATTTTCCACTTCCGCATCCAGTAAATCAGCATTATGAAGTGCTGAATACAGTCCGTTTTGCAGGGCCCAGCTTGCGGATTTCCATTCGTGAGCTGCCAAAGTCATTTGGGTCATTGCCATTTTACCGATTTTACGGGAAACAGCAGGCTCAATAACAAACGGACCAATACCAATAGCGAGTTCCGAGAGTTTTACGGCACTCTCAGGCGTTGCCAAAACATAATCGCAGGCAGCTATAATGCCCACGCCTCCTCCAACGGCTTTTCCCTGAACGCGTCCAATAATAAGTTTGGTACAGTTTCGCATAGCGTTTAGCAAATGAGCAAAACCGGAGAAAAATTCGGTTCCCTGTTCTTCATTCTGCACCGCCAGCAATTCATCAAACGAAGCGCCGGAACAGAATACTTTTGAACCTTCGCTTTGCAGGATGATAACGGAAACTGTTTCATTTCGGCTTAACAAATTGATTTCTGCTGTTAGTCGATCCAGCAATTCACGCGGAAAAGAATTACTGGCAGGGTGACCAAACTGAATGGTAGCCACCGTATTTTGAAAGGAAGTTGTTAAGCTTCCGTTTGGATTTTCTGAACTCATAAATAATAGTTTTAAAAGTAAAGTTACGGTTTTGACAACTATTTTTTGAGCTATATTGATTTGAAATTTGTTTTTTGAAAATTAATTGACTTTATTTGCTCTCGAAACGGGGATTAGCTCATTTGGCTAGAGCGTCCCGAAAGCTTTCGGGAAGGTGACATCGCAAACTTTATACACGGGGGATTAGCTCATTTGGCTAGAGCGCTTGCCTGGCAGGCAAGAGGTGACCGGTTCGAATCCGGTATTCTCCACAAACTATAAACTCAGGTTAAAAAACCTGAGTTTTTTATTTCTCATTAGCAGTATCTTCAAAATCCGGTTCGTCTTCTTTAGATTTTTTATAGTCGTTGTTTAGAAACTCTGTCAGTTTCTTTTTCTCTTTTTGATTTTTTCTAATCATAAACAAAATTAGCAACATTAGTACTACTGCTACAACTCCAATTATTATCCAATTGATTTCCATATCCTTAAATTTCACTAAAATTATCATTTTAAAATTTTCCGGATATTATCAAAATGTTAAACCTCTGTAATTGTACAAATCTGTTATAACAGGCTTTTCTATCTAAGTAATTATAATTAAATTGCTGACAACAAAAAAAAAACGCTTTTAACCTGAATGGACTATAAAAATTAAATTCCATGGATTCTGATAAATTTATTTTCTGCCTGGAAGGTGTACCAGATATAGAAAACGACACTGCTACCGAAGTGGTTAAAAGTCTTGAAAAACTGGCCTTTAATCAGGGAATTTCCAGCATTCACAAAACCTGCGATACTATTGAAGGACTCGAGGAAAGCCTGAATAACCTGCTTTATGACGATCATAATTTCAAAGATTACGAAATCATCTATCTGGTAATGAAGGGCGAAGCCAACAACATCTGCCTCAACAACTACTATTACAGCCTGGAAGAAATCGCCGAAATCTTTGAAGGTAAAATGAAAGGTAAAATCCTGCATTTTGCCAATTCAAAAATATTAGACCTCAACGAAGAGGAAGCACAGTATTTCCTGGATATTACCGGAGCACGAGCGATTTCCGGTTATGGTACGTTTTCGAACAATTTTACAAGTACCGGCTCTGTTGACAAAGCTTTTTTCAAATTATGCCAGGAAGAGGACGACCTCATTGAAATTGTAGAAACACTCTACGAAAAGCATTACGATCTTTGTAAACTTCTGGATTTTAGGCTGTATTATTAGTTTTTTAGAAGCAGATTATTTGTTTTCAATAAGACGTTTTGTCCTGCTGTCCGCTATATCTTTTTCCTGGTAAAGGAGCAGGAAAAAGGATGCCGCTCCCATCAGGGCTATATTAGAAATTTCAACTTTTTAAGACCTAAGTTAACAAAAAAAGCCCTCGATTACGAGAGCTTTTAATCATATTATTTACAAATCTAAACCTAAGCCTGATCATCAGTTGAAGCATCCGGGGCATTAGTTTTTACAGATTCAATTCCATTATCTCTCCCTGAAGCACTTTCGTACATTTCGCTGTTTCCAATAATTTGTCCGTTTGAAGCCTTTAATGAAAAATAAAACTTCCCACTAGAAGATTCTTTTTTATCAAATTTTGAATCGTCCTGTGAATTCGTTTTTACAGATTCTATTCCGTTTAAACAAGCTGCTTTTGTCGAATATCCTTCGCTTGTCAAAATCGTCTGACCGTTGCCGGCTTTCAAATTAAATTGAAATTCTCCATTTGTTCTTTTGGTAATTACAAATTTTCCCATGCTGTTTTTTGCTTTTAAGTTATTGGTTAGAAATGATTTTATTCTGCATTATATATAAAAGTACAAAACTTAGAAATACGATTTTATGGTTAACCGTAAATTGTAAATTTTATAACTTATTTCAGTAAAAACCCTAACCGAATCGAACCGTAAAAATAGCCCGTATTCGTATTATGAACAGGATCTTTTAATTCTCTTCCACGATACAAAAATGAATACGATATATTAAAATTATTATGTCGGTATTTAAACCCTGCTTCAGCATTAAAACGTAAAGGTTCTAAATCAAAAGTCACCGGACTTGAATCATTAAACATACTTCCCTGAATTGTCGCATCATAAAATTGATAATTGACGCTTGGCATCGCATAAAAGTAAAATTCACGAACATTGTACTGTGGTTCAAAACTTACCGATGCATCATGCAGATTTGAGTCGTAAACCGGCAATAGTTTTTTAAACCCAAACCGGGCTAAAAATCCTGTAGAAACTCCTGTAAAAATAGTTCCCAGATTTGCTTCTGACTGATAATGAAAATCTACATAGTCATGATGCTTCTTAGAAAATAATTTTTTCGAATACATAACATGAGTCTGTACAGCCAGGGCATTATGCAGTTGATTTTCCCAGCCATATACTTTTTTATACCCAATTATATGATGAAAACTTTCCTGCATTTCTTTACCAAAAGCATTCGGTCCCATGTAGCCTAACTGAAAATCAGTTTTCAAAACTGATTCACTCTGATAAAAAAAACTGTGTCCAGCCTCCGCAAAAAGATATCCGGTAAAAGGGCGGTCGTTTATGGTAACCGCTTCCTCATTAATAAACCTCGGATTATAAATATATTGACCGATCCTGAATTCGGTGATTTCTTTATTGATCTTTTCATTGTTATTTTTCGACAAAAACCTGTAAAAAATTTCCAGTCCATTGGTATAATACATATCATTTTTAGAGGAAGTATACAAATCGTTATCAGTAATAAAACCGATTTCAGTCTTTTTCTGGGCAAAGCCAAAAGCTGTCAGGAATATGAAAAGCAGAAAAAAGCTTTTTTTACTTTCCATCATAATTTATTTTACCAACGGCGCGCATTTCGCGAATAATTCTTTCTTTTCTTCTGTTGATATAACTTGAAGATCCCGTTGCTTTAAATTTCCTTGGATTTGGCAAAATGGCCGCGATACCTGCTGCCTGCATTGGTGTCAGGCTTGATGCATCACGTCTATACCAGTATTCTGTTGCGGCATAAGCACCATAAACCCCATCTCCCATTTCGATACTGTTCAGGTAAACTTCCATAATACGTTCTTTGCCCCAGATGAGTTCAATCAGCACTGTAAAATAAGCTTCGAGTCCCTTACGGAAATAACTTTTTCCCTGCCAGAGAAAAACATTCTTGGCTGTTTGCTGAGAAATGGTGCTTCCTCCACGAATCCTGCGGCCGCGTTCGTTGCTTTTGTAGGCCTTTTGAAGTGCTTTAAAATCGAATCCGTTATGATACAAAAAAGTTCCGTCTTCACTGGCAATAACGGCTTTTTGAAGATTTTTGGAGATCTTTTCTATTGGTTCCCAGTTATGATCGAAATATATTTCTTTATCAGACATTTTGTTCTCTATGACCCGTATCACCATAAGCGGTGTAAAAAATACAGGGACATATTTAAAAATTACAACCCATGCAATCGAAATTCCGAAAAACCATAAAGCAGCTTTTATGAAAAACCATTTTATTTTTTGTCCCAAACTACGATTTGATTTTTTAGAAGCAGGTTTCGATTTGCCTGCGGTTGTTTTTTTTGGTGTTGGTTTCTTGGCTGCCATTAAATTAAATCTGCTAATTCTGTTCCTATTAAACTACCTATTGCTACTCCCATTCCGCCTAAACGCACTCCACAAAACACGTTATCAGATAGTTGGGATACAACAGGTTTTTTACTGTTTCCGATTCCCATAACACCACTCCATCGATGTGCAATATGAAAATCCTGGTTTGGTAAAATTACATTTTTCAATAAATCTTCCAATCTATTTTGCACAATTTTGGTCTGGCCAAATTCAGTTGTCTTTTCAGTTTCAAAATCTAAGTTTCTTCCTCCTCCAAGCAAAATTCTGTCACTAATATTCCTGAAATAATAATAGCCCCTGTCTAAATGAAAAGTCCCTCTGATATCTAAATTTGGAATTGGCGCTGTAATTAAAACCTGTGCCCTGGCAGGCTTTACTGCGCCATTTGTTAAAGTATTTGCAAATCCGTTTGTTGCAAAAAGCAATTTTTTAGATTTAAAACTAAAATCATTCAACACCACTTCAACATGATTGCCGGCATCAGTAAAAGACGTTACAGTTTGCTGATTCAGAATTAAAATATTAGCGGCAACAGCCTTTCTCAGCAATTCCTGCATCATATTTCCAGTATCAATCTGCGCTTCAAACGGGTTAAAAATCAAATACTCCTGAATATTTTCAAACCCAAAACGGTCAATTTCTTTGGTAAATACTTCTGCCTTGAAAAGGGGTTTTAAAACTTCATTTATAAAAGGAATTTTAGAAATACATTCATTAAATCCGAATTCATCCCCTTTCAAAAACAATTCATAACCGCCATAAGGCCTGAAATCAATTATGTCATCTCCCAACCTTTTTCGAAGCAATTGTAAACCCTGCCATCGTTTTTCTATTAATTCGACAACGTCTTCTTCAGTATGTGTTTTTAAGTCCTCCATGATTTCAGAAATGCTTCCAAAACAGGCGAAACCAGCATTCTTTGTACTTGCCCCCTGAGGCAGCATGCCTTTTTCTAACACCAGAATTTTTGACTCCGGAAATCTTTCGCGTAAGCGCAATGCTGCATGAAGTCCTACAATCCCGCTTCCAACTATGGTATACTCTACATTAGTAAACCAGTTTTTTAGTTCCCAATAACTAAGTTCCATCTTAGCAATTTATTAAATTCCAATATTTTAAATCCCAAATCCCAATCGTGGGTTAAATTACAATATTTTAAATTCCAAATTCCAAACTTTGCCTTTAAATTTAATCACTACTTATTCAATGTTTATAAATTAAATTCGTGAATTTATGAGAAAAAAACTTTAGTACTCCCTTGGAATTTGGAATTTAAATTTTAACAATTATATAGAGTTTAAAATTTAACTAATCAAAGCCTAAATGTTGTATTTTTAGCGCTGTTAAAATTAGATTTTTATTATGAAAAAAGTATTATTTATAACCTTAATAATGATGAGTTTGAATGCTATCGGACAAAATGTAATGTCACAGGAATTATTATGGAAATTAGGAAGAGTAACACCACTTGGACTTTCGAAAGACGGTAAAAATGTTGTTTTCAAAGTTTCAACTCCTTCTGTAGAGGAAAACAAATCGCATTCTAAATTTTACATTCTGCCAGTAAACGGAGGAAACGCAACTGAAATCAAAGACACTAAAGAGGTTCTGGCAGACAAAAACATTTCGCCTGACGGAAAATATTTGGTGTATAATGAAGAAGTAAAACTGGAAAAAGTTCTAGGAAAAGATTTCTATCCGAATCTTGACAAATCGGATGCTCAAATTTATAATGGTTTGGATTATCGCCATTGGGATACCTGGAACGAAGGAAAATTTAATCACGTTTTTTACAAAGAAAACAAAGATGGCGCAAAAGGAATTGACATTTTGAAGAATGAAAATTTTGACAGCCCACAAAAACCTTTTGGTGGTGATGAAGATTACATCTGGTCTCCGGACAGCAAAAGCATCTTATATGTATGCAAGAAAAAAGCCGGAACTCAATATGCCGTTTCTACAAACACGAATATTTACGAGTATAATTTAGAAACTCAAAAAACAATAAACAGAACCGAAGACAATTTGGGTTACGATACAGCTCCTCAATTTTCTCCAACAGGAAATTTATCATGGCTGCAAATGAAACGTGACGGTTACGAGTCTGATAAAAATGATATTATTGTTGAGTTTAAAGGAATTAAACAAAATTTAACTGCAAACTGGGACGGAACTGTAGATAATTTTATCTGGAGCAAGGATGGTAAAAATGTCTTTTTTGTTGCACCAGTCGATGGAACTAAACAGCTTTTTACAGTAAATTTTCCGGGTTTGACACGAATTGCAATTACAGTTCGGCAATTGACAAACGGTGATTTTGATGTAAATGACTTAGTTGGTTTTGCCGGAGATGATATTATCGTAACACGATCTGATATGAATCATGCCTCAGAAATTTTTTCTTTTAATCTAAAGAAAAATACCTGGAAACAATTATCAAATATCAATACTGAAACGTATAAAAAATTAACCTTGAGCAAAACCGAAAAACGTTATGTGACTACAACTGACGGCAAAAAAATGCTGGTTTGGGTAATTTTACCTCCAAATTTTGACGCTTCAAAAAAATATCCAACTTTATTGTTCTGTCAGGGAGGACCTCAAAGTCCGTTGACACAATCGTATTCTTTCCGTTGGAATTTCTCTTTAATGGCTGCGAAAGGCTATGTAGTTGTTGCGCCAAATCGTCGCGGGATGCCGGGTCACGGTGTAGAATGGAATGAGCAGATCAGTAAGGATTGGGGAGGTCAGGTTATGGACGACTACCTTTCTGCAATTGACGATGTAGCCAAAGAAAACTACGTTGATAAAAACCGTTTAGGATGTGTTGGCGCAAGCTACGGAGGCTACTCTGTATTTTATCTGGCCGGAATTCACAAAAACCGTTTTAAAACTTTTATCGCTCATGATGGTGTTTTCAATACACAAAGTATGTTTGGAACCACCGAAGAAGTTTTCTTTAACAATTGGGATTTTGGCGGGGCTTACTGGGAAAAGGACAATGCAGTTGCGCAAAAAGCATATACGATTTTTAATCCGGCAACTTTGGTTGGAAACTGGAACAGGCCTATTTTAATCATTCAGGGCGGAAAAGATTTCCGTGTACCAATCGGACAGAGTCAGGAAGCTTTTCAGGCTGCACAGTTAAGAGGAATTAAAAGCCGTTTTCTTTATTTCCCTGATGAAAATCACTGGGTTTTAAAACCTCAAAATGCACAGGTTTGGCAAAACGAATTTTTTAAATGGCTTAACGAAACCCTTTAATACATAAGCAAAATATTCCAGCCACAGATTTACACTCTGTGGCTTTTTTTTATAGAAAGTTTGGCTTTTTAAAACAGAAAATATTGAATAAATTGCAGTAATCATTTCAAAAAGCGAATTTCTCAATACCAATTTATGGAAAGCAAAAGAAGCTATATGCCCATTAAAGTACTTTTCGGCTACCTTGCCCTGATCGGATTAGTAGTGGTTGTGGGATGGTTTTTATATTCTGAAAATGTAGTTTACAATAAGTTAGAAGATAAAATTGCTTTTGAAAAAACTAAAATATTAAGAGTCAGCAAACTTTTTTCAAATGTATATAAAACAGAAAGTTTAGCCCGAAAAACAATTCAGACCAACTCTGAAAAGGATTTCAAAAGCTACCTTATCGAAACAGATTCCTTAAAATCCAGATTAGATACACTGAAACAGATTGTAACCACAGAATATCAAAAGGTTTTGCTGGACAGCGTTGCTTATTTATTGTCTGAAAAAACAGAAAACATCAGACAATTAAAAACTATAAAAAATAAGGCTGATGATGAAGTTTCAGTAAATAACGCCATTGATGAAATTACTAAAATGGAGTTTAAACTCCGAAAACTGGAACTTCAGGATTTTACTCAAAACCCCAATGATTTGGGAAGTTATCAGCGAAATGTACTGCAAAAATATGTTGATTATCTAAACCAGAATATTCCTGACGATAGTACCAATACTTTGAGCAAACAAGCTTCTGATTCGATTTTAGCCAATTCTAAAAAGCTTTTGAGTGACGTAAAACAAAAAGCTGAAAAGAAAAAAGAGTCGCTCAATTTTGAAGAAAATAAACTGCTTAAAAATGAAATTGCAATTTCTGAACAACTCCGAAAAGTTCTTCGGATAATTGAAAGGGAAATTATTATCAATTCCATTAAAAACAATTCATTAAAAGAAAAATCACTTAAAAAAGTAAATGAAATCGTTACCGTTTCAGCAATCGTGGGTTTACTGCTTACCGTAGTGTTCTCCATCATTATTGTAAGCGATTATTCGAAATCGCAATTGTATAAAAAACAGCTAGAGATTGCCAATTTTAAAACCAAAAACCTTCTTAAAAGCCGTGAGCAGCTTATCTCAACGGTAAGTCATGATTTAAAAACCCCGCTGAGTACCATTGTGGGATATTCTGAACTTTTGAGCAATTCTGATGTGAATACCAAACAGTCGTATTTCATTAAAAACATAAAGAATTCATCTGAATATATTACACAGCTCGTAAAGGATTTATTAGATTTTTCTCAAATCGAGGCAGGTAAAATTACGATTGAAAAAGTTCCCTTTTTATTACCTGAAATCATTGACGAAGTGGCCAAAAGCATCCAGACTGTTTACAAACAAAAAGACATTGACCTTATTATTAATGTTGATCAAAAACTGAATTCAAAGATTGTTGGCGATCCGTTTCGTCTGAAACAAATTTTGAGCAACATTATTGGAAATGCCTATAAATTTACAGAGCAGGGTTTTATAAGAATCAGTGCTTATGTTGCCGAAGAAAATGATTTTTTTACCATTACCATTGAAGATTCCGGTATTGGTATTGAAAAGAAAAATCAGAAACTCGTTTTTGAAGAATTTGCCCAGGCGAATGAAAACATCGAAAAAAAATACGGGGGGACAGGTTTAGGGCTGGCCATCTGCCAAAAAATCATTTCGATTTTAGGCGGAAAATTAAAGCTTGAAAGCACATTTGGAGAAGGAAGCACTTTTGAAATTAAACTACCACTCTTATTTGATACAAGTGCAAGCCAGTCCGACTCAGCATCAAAAGAAATTATTACAAGCTTAGAAAAATTTACTTTTATCGTTTTGGATGATGATGTCAATTTGCTGAATCTGACGAGTACTGTTTTAAAACAGCAGGGGCATCAGGTTTTGTCATTTACGAGTGCTGCAGAAGCATTAGAAACTATTGAGAATACTGATTTTGATTTTATTATTACAGATATTCAGATGCCTGAAATTGACGGTTTCTTGTTTGTTAAAAAATTGAAAAGTAAAAAAGGTTCATTTTATAAAAATCAGCCCATCATTGCTATAACAGGAAGGACCGATTTAGATTTTTCTACTTACACGAATGCCGGATTTTCTACAGTAATAAACAAACCTTACTCTCCCAAAGTCTTACTTGAAACCATTCAGAAAGTCTTAGACAATACCATAAGTCTAGACAATAAAATTGTAAAAAGAGAAGAAGAGGTTTCTTCAAAAACTTATTGTTTAGAAACTTTAAAAGAGTTTTTAGGAAATGATAATGAATCGGCAAAAGAGTTTATCAGATCATTTATCGAAAGTACAATCCGAAATTTAAAAGATTTAGAAAATGCCGTTGAGAAAAAAAATATTGCCGAAATAAATGCGATCAGTCACAGGATGGCACCAATGTTCAGACAGATTCAGGCACATGAAACTGGTGAAATCCTGAAAAAATTAGAACAAAATAATTTAGAAAACTCAAATTTAGACCCTCTTTTTACTAATTTAAAAACCAAAATAGACTTGTTATTTGATGGTTTAAAAAAAGAAATTCTTTAGTCAATATTGTATTGTTTTAATTTATTGTAAAGCGTTTTTCGGGTTATTTTCAATAGCTTTGCCGCTTCAGATTTATTATTTTGAGTCCTGGATAAAGCATGAATAATGGCTTCCCTTTCATTATCAGACAAAGAAAAACTCCCTGAACTGCCCAGTTTTTCTGTTTGAAAAAACTCAATAGGCAAAACATCGCTTTCGATAAAATCTCCCTGAGACAAAAGCGTAGCACGTTTGATACAGTTTTGAAGCTCGCGTAAATTTCCAGGCCAGCTGTATTTTTGAAAAATGGCTACTACCTCTGGTGAAAATCCTATAATATCTTTATTCAATTGCTGGTTTGCCTTCTCTAAAAAATAATCGGCAAAAACCATCAAATCTTCTCCCCTGTCGGTTAATGAAGGTGACTGAATAGAAAATTCATTGATTCGATGATACAAATCTTCACGAAAATCACCATTTTTAACAGCTTCACGCAAATCTTCGTTGGTAGCTGTAATAATCCTGATATCAACATTAATTTCTTTATTGCTGCCGACTGGTTTTATTTTTCGTTCCTGAAGTGCCCTTAACAACTGAATCTGATTTTCATAGGAAAGATTCCCTATTTCGTCCAGAAAAATGGTTCCTCCGTTTGCTGCTTCAAAATATCCTGTTTTGTCACTTATTGCTCCGGTAAAAGATCCTTTTAAATGTCCGAAAAACTCACTCGCTGCCAATTCTTTCGGAATCGCACCACAGTCAACTGCTATAAAATTATTGTTTTTTCTTTGGCTTTGCTGGTGGATGCTTTTTGCAATAATTTCTTTTCCTGTGCCGCTTTCCCCTATAATTAAAACAGACATGTCAGTAGGACTTACCAGTTTAATATGCTCTAATAATTTTTTGGAAGCAACAGAAATTCCTTTCACAAACTCATTTTCTGGTGGAGCCTGTTTATTTGCAGCTTTTTTTTCTTTTACTACAACTTTTTCAGTTGGTGCCGTTTGGAGTGCATTGGTAATAACCAATAAAACTTCATCAGGATTAAATGGTTTCGAGATGTAATCAGATGCTCCGTTTTTAATTGCTTTTACGGCAGTATTTACATCCGAGTAGCCTGTCATAAGTATAACAGGAATTTCAGGATGAGACATTTTAAATTCAGACATCAAAACAATACCGTCAGCATCAGGCAAACGGAGGTCTGTCAAAATCAAATCAAAAGATTCTTTTTTGATATATAACCGGGCTTCTTCTGCAGAGAAAGCAATAATGACATCAAATGCTTTTTTTTCGAGAAACCTTTCTAATAATTTGCAAAATGAAATATCGTCTTCAATTAATAATATCTTTGGCATTGCTTTTCAGGTCTTTTTGCTAAAATACCACTATTAATGCAGTATTATCACAAAATTATGTAAAAAAAAAGAGACTGCTGTTAAGCAATCTCTTTTTCACCAAAAACATAAATCTAATTCACCTAATTATATTTTTAACCAGTTACCTTCAGCATCCGAATAAACAGTAGCCTTCTGGTCTCCAACTGCTATGTCTAATTTGTATTCGTTTTTGTCGTTTTTATATGCTTTTTCAAGCACGGCACCCGGATAAGCTGTTTCCAGAGCTGTCTTCACAGCTGCGGGAACATCGTCGTTACTAATTTCAGTAAATTCTGACTGAAACACCAGGGAAGTTTTTTGTGGTTGAGCATCGGTAATTGTTGATGCATAGATTGATAAACTTCCAAAAACAATCGCTGCGGATAAAATTAACTTTTTCATAATGATTTAATTTAGTTACTTTTTAATGACATTTCCTGATGCATCTGTAAAAATTGTATACTTCTTGTCCCCGTTCGAAATTTCCAGTTTATACTCGTTTTTAGCATTTTTATATACCTTTTCGAGTTTAGTGTTTGGAAAAGATTTCTCTGCTGTAGATTTTACAGCTGCCGGTACTGCATCTGAAGCAACTTCTGTGTATTCATCCTGAAAAAAGAAAGAATTAACATTTGAATTTTTTACGTGAGGAATAGCTGCCTGAACTGATAAACCTCCTAAAATAACTGCTGCAGATAAAATTAATTTTTTCATAATGCTTCTTTTATTTATTTTTTAAGAATATTTCCTTTTTCGTCTGTGAAAACAGTAGATTTTTCACCTCTAACTGTAATTTCAATTTTATATTCTTTTTTGCTGTTTACAAATGCTTTTTCAAGTTTTACACCTGGATAAGCATTATCTAAACCTGTTTTAATGGCTGCCGGAACAGCATCGATTTCTTTATAATCGTCCTGAAATATTGTTTTAGTAATTGTATTTACCGGACTTAATATTGATGCCTGAATTGACAAACTTCCTAAAACTATTGCTGCTGTTAAGATTATCTTTTTCATAATAAGTCATTTTTAAAGATTACTTAAATTATTTTTTAATCCATGATCCATCTGCATTAGCAAAAAGATTACCTACTTTGTCACCAACTGTAACATCTAGTTTGTATTCTGATTTCTCATTTTTATATGCTTTTGTAAGCACAGCATCCGGATATGCTTTTTTAAGAGCTTCTGTAATTGCAGCTGGCAATTCTTCTAATTTTACTTCAGTATATTCGTCCTGAATTGTAATAGTTTTTACAATATTATTTGAAATTGGAGAAGTTGATGCAAATGAAGTTAAACCTCCCAAAACAATTGCGGCTGATAAAAATAAATTTTTCATAATGTGTATATTTTAAATTATTTAATTATTGTTTTACACATTAGAGAAAGAAATTATTGTGCCATAATCAAAAAATAAAGCCTTCAGACATCTAAAGTACTATTTTTTAATAAGTTAGCCAAATAAAAACATTTTTAAAAGTAATAACAACTGTATAATTTAACACAACCTCTGTGTAAAAAATATACACAAAAGTGTTTCTATGTTATTTATATTCTAATTTTTTGACATCTAGGAAAGATTATGATTCCATATACTTTCCCAAAATAAATTTTTGAACTCATTTAAAAATGATGCAGAATAAACAGAATAATAATACAAAAATTATAACCTCAAAAAAAATTTTAACATAATCGCAAACAATTCATAATAATTGTGTTAGCCCCATGCTTAAATGTTAAAAATTAAGTTGTAATTTTGCACAAATTTTAAAATTGGAATATAAAAATGAAAAAAATTATACTATTACTTGTTCTGCTTGTAACAGTTGTAAAGACTAATGCTCAAACAAGCAGTGTCGAAAGTTTGGCTGATGGCAATTTCAACAAATGGTCTATCGAATTAGCAGGGGGATTTAACAAACCACAAAAGCCAATGAAATATTACACCTCAACTATAAGTCCGTACGTTGTTGATTTAGGGGTTCGATACATGCTTAATAACAAATTTGGTCTGAAAGCTGATTTAGGATTCAATAGTTTCCAGGAACAAAAAAACACAACTCCTTTTGATACCAAATATTATAGATTTGATATTCAGGGTGTAGCCAACTTTGGTAGAATTATGAATTTTGAAACCTGGACACAGACAATTGGCCTATTAGGGCATACAGGTTTTGGTGCTGCATATTTTGAAGATAAAAACTCTTCAATAGACGACAAAATGATTAATTTCATAATCGGTGTAACAGGTCAGGTTAAACTTTCTAACAAATTGGTTCTTACGGGAGATTTTTCAACTATTGTGAATGCCCTTCAAAACCATACATATGATGCAGCTGCATTAAATCCCGAAAAAGGTTTCAACGGAGCTTTATTTAATGGTACTATAGGGTTGACATTATATCTGGGAAAAAACGAAAAACACGCCGACTGGGTTACTATTGTTGACAATGAAGTAATTGTTCAAAGAGAAAGAATTGATCAGCTTGAAAAAATGTTAAATGATAGTGATAAAGATGGTGTAGCTGATTATTTAGATTTAGAACCTAACACTATTGCAGGACTTATGGTGGATTCTAAAGGAAGAGCTGTTGACTTAAATAATAACGGCATACCTGATGAATTAGAGAGGTACTTAACAAAAACTTATCCAAGCAGATCTGATGCTCCATTGAGCGATAAGGAATCAATCACAAATTTAGTGAACGGAGGTTATGTTGCCGCTTATTTCGATTTCAACAAATCTACTCCAAATGAATCCTCTATGGATGGTATTAATTTTGTACTAAACTATTTAAGAAACAATCCTTCAGCTTCTGTTGACATTACGGGCTATGCTGATGAAATTGGTAATGCTTCATACAACGAAAAATTAGCAGATGAAAGAGCAAACAATGTAAAAGAAATTCTTCTTAAAGCGAAAATTGCCCCTGAAAGAATTAATGTCATGAGAGGTGGCGTAGATTCTTCTGTAGATAAAGAGTCTGCTACCGCAAGAAAGTTAGTTCGAAGAGTTACTTTCAAAATAAAAAACTAACACATCGCTTGTAATCTAATAATTAAAAATGCCACATCACGCAAGATGTGGCATTTTTTTATATATCACAGTCGCTTATTTATAAGTCCCTAAGACTACTGAATTTAAAATCAGAATGAGCACTGTAAAGAATTACTTTTAGTTGTCATAATTAAATATGGATTTAAACAATCAACAAACACTAAAATCAAGGCATAAAAAAACCTCATTTTTCAATGAGGTTTAATATTATCTATTCCGGGCTATTCATTTTGAAAGTATCCATGAAAGCAGTCGTATAATCTCCTGCAATGTATTTTGGATCATCCATTAATTGTCTATGGAAAGGTATTGTCGTTTTCACACCTTCGATTACAAACTCGTCAAGAGCTCTTCTCATTTTACTAATCGCTTCTTCACGCGACTGCGCTGTTGTAATTAACTTCGCAATCATGGAATCGTAATTTGGCGGAATGCTATATCCTGAGTAAACGTGCGTATCTAAACGAACTCCGTGTCCTCCAGGCATATGAAGCGTAGTGATTTTTCCTGGTGAAGGACGAAAATCGTTATAAGGATCTTCAGCGTTAATACGAACTTCTATAGCATGTAATTCAGGAAGATAGTTTTTACCAGAAATTGGAATTCCGGCAGCAACCATAATCTGCTCACGGATCAGATCATAATCAATTACCTGTTCAGTAATTGGATGCTCAACCTGAATACGTGTATTCATTTCCATGAAATAGAAGTTTCTATGTTTATCCACTAAAAATTCTACAGTTCCTGCTCCTTCGTATTTAATGAATTCAGCTGCTTTTACAGCCGCTTCTCCCATTCTTGTACGCAATTCATCAGTCATGAAAGGTGAAGGTGTTTCTTCAGTAAGTTTTTGGTGGCGACGCTGAACAGAACAGTCTCTTTCAGAAAGGTGACATGCTTTTCCGTAAGAATCACCGACAACCTGAATTTCGATATGACGTGGCTCTTCAATAAGTTTCTCCATGTACATACCGTCATTTCCAAAAGCAGCAGCAGCTTCCTGACGTGCACTTTCCCATGCTTTTAAAAGCTCATCTTCTTTCCAGATGGCACGCATTCCTTTTCCACCACCACCTGCAGTAGCTTTCATCATAACCGGGTATCCGATTTCTTTAGCTACTTTTTGCGCATGTTCGAAAGATTCTAATAATCCGTCTGAACCTGGCACACATGGTACTCCTGCTGCTTTCATTGTAGCTTTTGCAGAAGCTTTATCTCCCATTCGGTCGATCATTTCAGGAGCTGCACCAATAAATTTGATTCCGTGCTCCTGACAAATTTTAGAGAATTTAGCATTCTCTGAAAGAAATCCGTATCCCGGATGTATTGCATCTGCATTTGTAATTTCTGCAGCAGCAATAATATTTGACATTTTTAAATACGATAAGTTACTTGGAGGAGGACCAATACAAACCGCTTCATCAGCAAACTTAACATGTAAGCTTTCCGCATCGGCTGTAGAGTAAACTGCTACAGTTTTGATTCCCATTTCCTTGCATGTACGAATTACACGTAATGCAATTTCTCCTCTATTCGCAATTAATATTTTTTTAAACATCTTTTTAAAATTAGATAATTAGATAATTAGACAATTGGATTATTAGATTTCAAGCACTTTTAAAAAAAGTCTAAAATCTAACGATCTAACCATCTAAAATTAAGATGGATCAACTAAGAACAAAGGCTGGTCAAATTCTACAGGAGACATATCGTCAACAAGAATTTTTACAATTTTACCTGAAACTTCAGATTCAATTTCGTTGAATAATTTCATTGCTTCAATTACACAAAGAACATCACCTTTAGCGATAGTACTTCCTACTTCAGTGAAAACTGGTTTATCCGGAGATGGCTTTCTGTAAAATGTCCCAATAATTGGAGATTTTATGGTAATGAATTTAGAATTTTCAGCAGGAGCAGCCGCTTCACTATTTACGTTTACAACTACCGGTGCAGTTTGCTGCGGAGCAACTGCTTGCGGCAATGCAGCCTGAGCTGGTAATTGCTGTACATAAGTAGCTTCAGTTACATTTGTTTCTAAAGTTGTTCTGATAGTGATTTTTACATCATCCATTTCTAACTTCACCTCTGCAACTCCCGAATTTGCTACAAATTTGATTAGGTTTTGAATTTCTTTTAAATCCATAATGATTCGTTTTTAGTTTTAATTTATTTCATATCGTAAGCCCATTTCAAGTAAATAGATCCCCAGGTGAATCCACCACCAAAAGCGGCAAAAATAACATTATCTCCTTTTTTAAACTTATTCTCAAAGTCAGCCAGTACTAATGGCAATGTTCCGGAAGTGGTATTACCATATCTTTCGATATTTACAAGTACTTTAGAATCTTCAAGGTCTAATCTGCCGGCAGTAGCATCAATAATACGTCTGTTTGCCTGATGTGGTACTAACCAGTTCACATCTTCTTTTGTCAGCTTGTTTCTTTGTAAAATTAATTCACTGGCATCAGCCATATTGGTAACAGCATATTTAAATACTGTTTTACCATCCTGCATGATATTGTGTTGTCTGTTTTTTATGGTCTCTTCAGAAGCAGGAATCAAAGACCCTCCTGCAGGAATTTTAAGAAAATCGCGTCCAACACCATCACTTCGCAAGTATTCATCTTGTAATCCAAGACCTTCATAATTTGGCTCGAATAAAACCGCTCCGGCTCCATCCCCAAAAATAATACAGGTAGATCTGTCTGTATAATCTACAATTGATGACATTTTATCTGCCCCAATTAACAGTACTTTTTTATAACGTCCTGACTGCACATAAGCCGCTGCAGTAGACATTCCATATAAAAAACTGGAACAAGCCGCTTGTAAATCGTAAGCAAATGCATTAGTTGCACCGATTTCTGTGGCAACATATACGCCTGTAGCAGCCACCATCATATCCGGTGTAGCTGTTGCCATTATTACCATATCAATTTCCAACGGATCAATATTGGCTTTTGCTATTAAATCCTGTGCTGCTTTTATAGCAAGATAGGAAGTTCCCTTATCAGCATCTTTAAGTATTCTTCTTTCTTTTATTCCCGTACGGGTTGTGATCCATTCATCATTGGTATCAACCATTGTTTCTAGTACTTTGTTAGAAAGTACAAAGTCAGGAACGTATCCTCCAACAGCGGTAATTGCGGCTGTGATTGTATTCATTATATTCTATTATTTCCTCTCAAATACTGGGTATCTGAAAAATTTTTAAAAGACTTGAAAATTACAAAAAAAAATCTAAACGTATTGTCGTAAATTTCTTTAAAAAAGAAAGTTGTATCCAACAAAAAAAACTCTCACATAGTGAGAGTTCTAATATCATTTACAAAAACGTATTAAGCAACCGCTTCAGATTTATCGATAACAACTTGCCCTCTGTAATACATTTTACCTTCATGCCAGTAAGCTCTGTGGTATAAATGTGCCTCACCTGTGATAGGACATGTAGCGATTTGAGCTACAGTAGCTTTATAATGTGTTCTTCTCTTATCTCTTCTTGTTTTCGAGGTTTTTCTCTTAGGATGTGCCATTTTACTATATTATTTATCCGTTAATAGTTTTTTTAATTTTTCCCAACGCGGGTCAATATCTTCTTCTTGTTTACTCTCTTCCTTTTGTTCCTTAACTTTTAACTCGTTTAGTTTTGTCAGGGCTTCTGTCTGCAAAGTTCCGTCTTTTACACCCGGATGAATTCTCTTTTGCGGAATTGACAATGCAATCATTTCATAAATGTATTGTGCCACATCTATTTCAAATTCACCATGAGGCAGAATCAATAACTCTTCATTATCATTGTTGAATTCTTCCCCGAAACGAACGATGAGCTTCATCTTTCCTTTTACAGACAAATCAAAATCTTCACTGGTCAGGTCACAAGGCACATTTACTGTTCCTTTATGCTTAAAATCCAGTTCCAGCATATTGCTTTTCTTATCTAAAACTAAAGTGACTTTGATATCCGAATTTTGAAACTCATCATAATCAAAGTCCTCAAAGAACTTCTTATTTATTTGATATTCAAAATGGTGTTTGCCTAGCTTTAATCCCACGAAAGGAATTAAAAATTCTTTTGTTTTGCTCATTTCAACATCAATTTGTACAATTAGGATCTAAAACCCAGACACCTGAATTGGGGTGCAAAGATATAAAATTATTATAAAACTAATAATCTTATTCACCTTTTTTTGTTTATAACTGTTTTTCTTTTATTTTAAGAGGTTTTGCTGTAATCTCCTCATACTGATTACGTGAACGAAAAACATCAATTGCAAGATAAACAGCCTCTTTAAATGAATTATAATCTGCCATATCTTTTCCTGCAATATCATAAGCAGTACCATGATCCGGCGATGTCCTTACCCTATTAAGTCCTGCAGAATAATTAACTCCTTTTCCAAATGATAATGTTTTAAAAGGAATCAATCCCTGATCGTGATATGTTGCTACAACCGCATCATATTTTTCATGCTGGCCGCTTCCAAAAAAACCATCTGCAGGAAAAGGGCCAAAAACCATAGTTCCTGCATCAAAGATTTTCTTTAATACAGGTTTTAAAACTAAATCATCCTCTTTTCCTATTACGCCTCCATCACCTGCGTGTGGATTTAAACTCAAAACAGCAATTTTCGGTTTTACAATACTAAAATCCTGAATTAACGATTTTCGTATAGTTTCGATTTTTCTTGTAATTAATTCTTCTGTCAAATGAGAAGAAACTTCATTTAAAGGAACATGATCTGTCAGCAGACCAACTCTTAAGTCATCATGAACCATCATCATTAATGCATTTCCTTCTAATTCCTGATCCAGATAATCTGTATGACCCGGAAATTTAAAATCTTCTGACTGGATATTGTACTTATTTATAGGAGCAGTCACCAAAACATCAATCTCTCCCTCTTTCAGTGCCTTAGTAGCAGCCACAAAAGATTTTATAGCATACTCTCCTATTTTCTCATCATTTGTGCCTAAATTTATTTCAACACTTTCTCTCCAAAGATTAAAAACATTAAGTTTACCAGGGATAATCTGATCTAACTTGTCAACTCCATGAAACTGAACTGTTGATGTAAAGCTTTTTTTAACGAAAGAAAGTATCTTGGCATTTGCAAAAATAACCGGTGTACATAGTTCCAACATGCGGGAATCTTCGAATGTTTTCAATATAACTTCGCTTCCAATACCGTTTAAATCTCCAATCGAAATTCCAACAATTATATTTTCTGCTTTTTTATTCATGACCTCCAATTATTTATTACTAATTTTGATGTGCAAATTTAGTAAATAAAACCCACAATGTTCACAGGAATCATAGAAACCTTAGGAAGGATTCAAGAAATAAAAAAAGACCAAAACAACCTTCATATAACGGTCGATTCATCTATTACAAATGAATTAAAAATTGACCAGAGCGTATCCCATAACGGAATATGTCTGACAGTTGTAGCCATAAAAAATTCTTTCTATACCGTAACAGCAATTGAGGAAACCATTTTAAAAACCAACATTGGAGACTGGAAAGTCGGTGATATCGTTAATTTAGAAAGAGGAATGAAACTTGGTGACCGCCTTGACGGACATATTGTACAAGGTCATGTAGACCAAACCGGAACCTGCGTAAAAATTGAAGAAGCTAACGGAAGCTGGAATTACACTTTTGAATACGATAAAAACCTAAATAATATTACAATTGAAAAAGGTTCAATAACGGTAAACGGGGTCAGCCTAACAGTAGTAAATTCTAGAACAAACGAATTCAGCGTTTCAATAATACCTTATACTTTTGAAAATACCAATTTCAAAAATTTCCAAGTTGGAACGAAGGTTAATTTAGAATTCGATGTAGTTGGAAAGTACATTGCAAGACTTTATTCCATCAACCAATAAAACTATAAACTTCCTTACAAAACAAAAGCTTCAGTTTTACACTGAAGCTTTTGTTTTTAATTTATGTTTATAAATTACATATATCCCTAATGAAATTGCAGCAAAGGCCAACATCAAAAGACCAACACCATCGATTGGCGAAGGAGGCGGCTCAGGACCATCAGGCGAAGGAGGCTGTGCAAAAGCTCCCAAAGCGCCAAACAACACAAAAATAACAGTAGTAATTTTATTTATTACTTTCATAAAAAACGAAATAGTTTAAAATCTTAGTTTCCCTTAAATCTGATTTGCAGACCTTTAAAGCGTGGTTCTTTATAAAGTCCGCTACAAATATATTGCTTTTTTATTCAAAAAAGCTATGATACAAAAAAAGCTTCATAAAAAAATTATGAAGCTTTTTAAATTGTGGTCCCACCTGGGCTCGAACCAGGGACCACCTGATTATGAGTCAGGTGCTCTAACCAGCTGAGCTATAGGACCGGTTAAGAGTTTGCAATATTACTACTATTTTTTATTCGTTCCAAATATTTTACACTCTCATTTCTACTTAATTTCAATATTAACAAATCTTATTTAAAACCAAATTGATTATCAAGCAATTATTAAAACACTACAAACTACCTGATTTCCTGACAAAGCTCAATTAAAACACCATTTGTAGTTTTGGGATGTAAAAAAACAACCATTTTATTGTCGGCTCCAGGTTTTGGGTGCTCATTTATCAGAACAAAACCTTCCTTTTTTAATCGGGCAACTTCTGCTTCTATATCCTCAACATCTAAAGCGATATGGTGGATTCCTTCTCCTTTTTTGTCCAGAAACTTTGCAATTGGACTCTCAGGATTTGTTGC
This sequence comes from Flavobacterium hibisci, assembly GCF_020026925.1. Lineage (GTDB taxonomy): Bacteria > Bacteroidota > Bacteroidia > Flavobacteriales > Flavobacteriaceae > Flavobacterium > Flavobacterium hibisci. The sequence goes on from NZ_JAIQDW010000013.1 coordinate 74,993, forward strand.
CATTAAAAGTTCAATTTTATTGGTTCCTGTCTGAAAAAAGGAAGTTACTACATTTTCTGTTTCTACCGTTTCGGTTTTATACGACGGAACACCTAATAGTTTTTCAAATAAAACATTGGCATCATCGATATTCTTTACTGCAATTCCTATGTGTTCAATTTTATTTACCATAACCTTTATAAATTAAAGATAAAAATCTATTGATTGACATAAGTATTGAAATAACCGCATTCTGCAATTACATCCTGGTAATATTTTGTATCCGAATACTCTTTTTTCAATATTTTAAATCCATTCCAGGCAATAAAATTAATTTTATCGTCCTGAATTTCCCACCAGCTGTTTACCTTGTTATATTTATTATTGTAATATTGATTGCGCTCACACTTCGACATTAAATAAATACATTTTGCTTTCTGCTCTTTGGTAGCTGCCGCTTCAAATGCTTTTTGGTAATACATTTTTGACACATCACAATTGGTTATCATTTCTTTCATCGAATCTCTGAAAGAATATGGACTTGATCCATAACCTACTATCGTTATTTCATAAAAAGTTCTTCCATTGCCAAAATGTGAAATATTGTAAAATGCATTTCCAAGCAATAAGCTATTAGTGTAAACATCCTCTTTTTGAGCCAGTTTTTCCTGCATCGTTTTTATCGTATTTAAAAAATCGAGGTAACTGTATTTCTTTTTTTGATAAGCAACGTGATCGCAGTCGTGGCAATCTTTAATATTTCCGTTGAACGGATTACCTAAAAAGGTTTGATACTGAACAGAATCTGCCTGCTGCATAAATCCTATTGCTTCTGAAATCTTATTTTTAAAGGTTGCCTGAACAGCCTGAAAATTATTGATATCTTTTAGTTTTAAACTATAGATTCCTGCGCCAATTTTCTCAATTTCGGTTTTATTCGATTTAGACAAAAATGCTTTTATATCAAGCAGATTTTTTTCGTTATCATAAAAAGAGTTTCCATCGTTCCAATAGCTGTAACGTGATTCACCAAATATTTCAGCCATGACAGGGTCAGCTTTGCCTTTGTAAAGTGCTGACAAATAACTTCTGCTCCATGAAGCGGCATTTTGATAACGAAACTCCTGTCCTTTATAAGTCTTCGGAAGTTCATTGTAAAGCCAATTCAAATCAGCTAAAATTGTTTTTTCGTTTTTATCAGTAAGCTTATCTATTTTGCTCAGATTATTTACAAAACGAAGCAAACGCAATTGCATTCCTGCCAATTCTGTTTTCGGAAGTGTTTTTACTGCCTTGTCATAACTTTTATCCGCATTTGCATAATCTCCTTTTAAAGTCTGCAGATATCCCAGGGATAAATCCCACAAATAAGGTCTGTCTGTATTTCCTGCTGCAGCTATTTTTCCGACTAAATCAAAACCCGCTTTATCTATTTTTGACTGATTTTCTGTTTTATTTTCTGCCACAGTCTGGTTTTTCATTGGCACATTTTCCCCGGCATTCTGCTGAAAAGAATTATTGATTGCCTGTTCCTGCTTGTTTACTAATCTCGTTGCCAGATAATTCAGGTGCTCACTTTTAGTATCCAGTTCGTATATTTTTTCAATGGCTTGTTTTTCATCTTTGTAATAACCGTGTATTGCCCAAAGAGCAGCTTTCTCTTTATTGTTTTTTGCCATTGCCAATGATTTGGTCCAGTCGGCATCGTTTTTTGGGTGAAAACTATACGCAGTTACTATTCTTAGTTCAGGGCATTTATCAAAAACCTGAGCATACAAATAATTAGAAAGCGCATATTTTTTCTGCTTGTAATGAATTCCTGCCACATAAGAGAGGGCACGATAATACAGCGTATTTTTAGGAACTGAATTTTCTGTCTTATTAAAAAAATCAATCGCCGCTTTCTTATCAGAGCTGTAAAAACGGGCTTTCATAGTCAGGAACCAATATCTGTTTTTCAAAAATGGATCTGAAGTCGTATTGTAAACATTTTCTATAGACTGAATCATTTTCAGGTCATCAAAAGTTTTGGCCACAACCGGATCATAACTCCAATAATCTCCCCCAATTGATACGGTTTCAATTTTTTGTGCCAAATACAAAAACTCAATAAAGTTTTTTACCTTACTGTCTTTAAGGCTGATTTTTTTACCCCATTTTACTGAAGCAGTATTCTCTTTTTTATTCTTATAATATACATGAAGTTGGGTAACTTCTTCTTTGTTTTTTATTGTACTCTTTTCATCTGAATAATAACGCGGCTTATCATCTCCAATTAAAAAATAATTCACAGTTGCTGCATCTACACTCCCTTTGAGATAGGTAACCCAATCCGATTTTATGTTTTCATTGAAGCGTGAATTATGTTCAGTGTCAAATCCGATACCGTAAAAAACATCTCCCGCTAAAAAAAGTGGTGAATAGGATTTATCTGCAAAAGTCTCCGGCGTAAAGTTTGAATTGTAACCAAAAAAATCCCAGTCATCTCCGCCAGCACAGGCATAAATAATTCCATATACAAATAATAAGGAAGCGCTAGAAACAAGAAACAACTTGCTTAAAAATATTCTTTTCATAGTTTTTTAAATTGAATTCGTCTAAGTCGTAAAAAATAATTTCGTTTGGTTTTTGAGGGCTATTGTCATTCAGATTTTCCGCCATTTCAATTAAATCTTCTGATGAAATAGCCTCTATTTTTAATACATCATTTTCTTCATAAAATATGCCGTTTTTATAATTAGCGTGTTTCACTTTAAAAAAAACAGCACTTCTCTGTTCAAAATTTTTATCCTTTTTAAGTTCGTTTACATTAAGCTTTGAACGTAATCCTGTTACTTTTTGATTTCTAATATGAACTGCCCAGGAATAAACCGGCAGGGCAAAATCAAGATGCAACGGATATTTTTTCAAACTTTTCAGATAACGATCTGCAACTTTTTTATCATAAACAGAATTTAGTGAATCCGGAGCAATCGTACCCATATTGTAATACATCAAAACACCTGAATCTACATTTGGTATTTTGGTTCTCCTGTAATACTTTATCTGATGCAATCGTATTGTTGCTGAGATTTTCTTTTGCGAAAGCTTTTTAAATAACTCAATAAATTTCAAATAATTGTCTTTGCTTGAGAGTGTCCAGTCGCAGTCAACCTGAATCTCTTTACTATTGATGTTATTTTTAGAATTGATATCGTTTATAAGCTTAACCGTTTTTTGTGCCAAATCTTCAACATCAAGATGCGGTTTCAGCATCACTTTATTTTTTATATACACCACAGGGACAATCTCAAAACTATTCATTTTTTCCATAAAGCGAATTGGCATTAAAGGAATAGGACTTGTATCTTTTGGATGCAAATCGATATCGAAATAACGGATATAAATTTTACGGACATTATTGTCAAGAATAGCTTCTTTTTCTGTTTCAGATAATTTAAAAATTGTTTTCCAATAGTAAAAAGAGACAATTGGTTTAGGAGTATCATTACACGAAATAAACAAAAAGAAAAGTAATATTATAAAGAAAATCTTCTTCAAAACCTGAAAATTAAATTGGAATCAAATGTAAGAAATTATATCCCGTTTGTAAATTTGAAATTATAACTTTTTATTAAATTTAAAAACCATTTAATTCAAAATTCCAAAACCCAATAAAACGATAAAAAATTTCAATTAAAGCAAATATAGTTGTTATTTTGTGTAATTAAATTACGAATCGTTATGTTGAAAAACAGCTTAAAATATTTTACTTTTTTATTGGTATTTTTAATGATGAGTTGCGCGAAGCGCGGCAGCATAACTGGTGGCTTAAAAGACACGCTTGGCCCTGTTTTAAGATCGAGTTCTCCTGAGAATTTCAGCACCAATTTTAAAGCAGACGAAATCACACTGACATTTGATGAATATGTAAAGCTTAAAAACGCCAATAAACAGTTGATTATTTCTCCGCCAATGAAAAATTCGCCTATTATAACACCTACCAATGCAAGCAAATTTATCAATATAAAAATTCTAGATACCTTACAGCCCAACACTACATATAGTTTTAATTTCGGACAAAGTATTGCAGATAATAATGAAGGAAATCCGTATAATCAATTCAAATATGTTTTCTCTACGGGTACTTATATTGATTCTCTTGCCTTAAACGGAAGAATTAAAGATTCTTATAATAAAACTGCTGATAATTTTGTCACTGTAATGCTTTACGAAGTCAATGATAAATTTAAGGACTCTGTCATTTATAAAGAAAATCCACGATACATCACCAATACGTTAGACAGTCTAACCGTTTTTAGATTAGAAAATCTAAAGGCTGGTAAATATCTTTTGGTAGCTTTAAAAGACAAAGGAAACAACAATAAATTTAATCCGAAAGATGATAAAATTGGATTTATCAAACAACCCATAACGATTCCAAACGATACTGTTTACGAACTTGAGTTATTTAAAGAGCAAGTTCCTTTGAAAACTTTTAAACCGATACAGGCATCAGGGAACCGACTATTGCTTCCGTATGAAGGACAACAAAACTTTAATAAAGATTCAAAACCCAAAATTGTACTCAGGAACAATACTCAAGTTTTAGAAACCATTATAACACAATTTCCAAAAAAGGACTCTTTGCAAGTTTGGTATAAACCAATAAAAGCCGACTCTTTATCACTGGAAGTAAGTAAGGAAGATTACAATAAAAAATTTAGTCTCAGAATCAAAAACCAGAAAAAAGACACCCTGAATATAACTGCAGTACAAAACGGAATCATACATTTCAGAGACAGGTTTACATTTGAAACTGCAACTCCACTTATCAACTTCGACAAGTCAAAAATTAAGTTAGTCAACAAAGATTCTACAGCTGTGGATTATACAACAGAATATGATGAATTTGAGCAAAAACTGTATATCGATTTTAAAAAAGACCCGGCACAAAAATATAATTTTACGTTTTTACCTGGTGCATTGACTGATTTTTATGAAAAATCGAATGATACTTTATCATACAAACTGAACACACGTGAAGTAGAAGAGTACGGAAATCTTACACTGAATCTACAAAATGTAAAACGTTTCCCGATTATAGTTGAATTAACTAATAAAAAAGGAGACGTTGTACTTGCCAGTGATTATTCTGAAAGCAAAACTAATTTTGAGTTTCTGCTTTTAGAACCTGCTATATATTCTGTGAGGGTTATTTATGACGACAATAAAAACAAAGTGTACGATCCCGGAAACTATTTAGAAAAAAGATATTCTGAAGAAGTATTTTATTATCAGGAAGAAATTGACCTGCATGCAAACTGGGACAAAGTTGAATCTATAGATTTAAGTATCCCATACAGTCCTGAACTGGCGAAAAAGAATGAACAGGCAAAGTTAAATGCAGAAAAAAAGAAAAAGAAAACCGCTTTTTAGCTCTGTATTTCAAACAGATCTTTATCACTAAGGAAATTCATTTTTTTTCGGGTTTCCAACATTATTTTTTTATCTAATTCAACTATAAAAATACCTTCATTTTCCTGAGGCTCTAAAATTGGATTACCAAGAAAATCAACGACCTGCGAATGACCATTATAGTGATGATTGTTCGCATCAAAACCTATTCTGTTTACCCCAATGGCATAACTAAGGTTTTCAACCGCGCGGGCTTTGAGCAGTATATCCCAGGCATTTATGCGGACTTTTGGCCAGTTGGCAACATATAAAATCAAATCATAATTTTCGACATTCCTTACAAATACAGGAAAACGTAAATCATAACAAACCTGCAGACAGATCTTCCAGCCTAAGTACTCCACGATTTGCTTTTTATTTCCTGCCGTATATACTTTCTCTTCTCCTGCCAGGGTAAATAAATGTCTTTTATCATAATATTGAATTTCACCTGATGGAAAAGTAAAAACAAAGCGATTATAGCATTCCTTATTCTCTGAAATAATTAAACTTCCTGCAATAGCACAATTTTTATTTTTAGCTAAACGCTGCATCCAAACAACAGTTTCTCCATCCATCGCTTCAGCCATTTTAGAAGCATTCATAGTAAATCCGGTTGAAAACATTTCAGGAAGCACGATCAAATCAACACAAGCATTTATTTCGTTTATTTTAGCTTCGAAATTAATAATGTTATGCTTTGGACTTTCCCAGACAAGATTCGATTGCATAAGGGCTATTTTCATATTTTTCAATTTTATATAAAGATAAAAAAACGCATCCAAATTAATGAATGCGTTTTTAAAACCTATTGGTCTAGCTTTGATCTTTCGTAATTACTTTTAATTAGTAATAATAGTAATTCATAGTTGTTGTATTAGACGGCGTTGTGCTGCCTGCACTATAATATTTTTCTACAGCTTTTATAATATTTTTATTTTTATCATAAGTGTTTTCAAATTTAATCGTTGCCGTGAGTTTATCAGAATAATAATCATATACACTTATCGTTTTTAAATTATTTACAGACACCTGACTTCCCAAACAATACCTAAATGCATCTGGTTTTATACCTGATAAATAATTATTCCCTTCGTCATATTGTATCTTATAATATGAATCAAACAAACCGGTCCCTGGTGCTTCATAACGAATTAAATTTCCATTAGAATATTCAAAAAGCTCCTCATTATCAACATCTGTAACATCAGAACATACTGTTTTTTCCCCTCCGGTAATCTGAACATAATGTTTTATAGATGTCAGAGCAGAATTTGAATAGGTCTGACTAATTCTATCGGTTGAATTTGTTACATACCCCGATTGTTTTTTTGTTCGGGCAATACACATATTCGTAATCAGTCCATTTGTATATTCTAACGAATTTAATTGATCTATTACATCGGAAGGACTGGATATATAGTATTCTTTTAAATTCCAACTAATCATTTTATTAGTTGAGTCATAGTTAAATGTTGTCTGGTAAAATTTATCCTGATCTTTTATAGTTAGCTTAGAAATATTTCCTAAATTATTATATTCATATTCACTTGTTTTTATGACTATGCCATTTTGAATTTCTTCAACTTTTTTTATTTTATTAGAAGATGAGTTTTGAGAATCATCTGATCCTGAATCACTCGAACAAGCGAATACAAAAGAAGTTAGCAATAATAGGAGTAGTTTTTTTTTCATATAGATTTAATTGATTTTGCATGCCTTCTATCATATTGTAAAAGCATTTTTTTTCCAAATATAAACAAATTATTAAGATTATTTATACTACAAAAAAAGCCCCAACAATTGGGGCGTTTTTATAGTTTTTATGATAAAGTAACTTATCCTTTTAAACTTGCTGCCAAATACTCACGATTCATACGTGCGATATTTTCAAGAGAAATTCCTTTAGGACATTCTACTTCACAAGCTCCGGTGTTAGTACAGTTACCAAAACCTTCTAAATCCATTTGATGAACCATGTTTAATACACGTTCTGTAGCCTCAACTTTACCTTGTGGCAATAAAGCATATTGCGAAACTTTTGCCCCTACGAATAACATTGCAGATGAGTTTTTACAAGTTGCAACGCATGCGCCGCAACCAATACAAGCTGCAGCATCGAATGATTTGTCAGCATCGCTTTTGTTGATTGGAATTGTATTGGCATCGATTGTATTTCCTGAAGTATTTACAGAGATAAATCCACCTGCATGCTGAATTCTGTCGAAAGAACTTCTGTCAACAACTAAATCTTTGATTACAGGGAACGCTTTTGCTCTGAATGGTTCGATAAAAATCGTATCACCATCTTTAAACATACGCATATGTAACTGGCAAGTCGTAACACCTCTGTCCGGTCCGTGAGCTTCACCATTGATGAATAAAGAACACATTCCGCAGATTCCCTCACGACAGTCGTGGTCAAATGCTACAGGCTCTTCTCCTTTATTGATTAATTGTTCGTTAAGAACATCAAGCATTTCAAGGAAAGACATATCCGGTTCGATTCCATCGATAGGATATTCTACAATCCCTCCTTTATCTTGTGCGTTTTTTTGACGCCATATTTTTAATGTAAGTTTCATATTTATGTTATGTGTTATAAGTTAAGAGTTAAACGTCATAGGGTTACTACTCCATTTTAGTCCTAGCTAAATAATTTATATATCCATTTAATATTGCTTTGGTTCTTTCGAACCTTTCTCTAAATTTTTGTAACAAATCTTCTTCAATATAATTCTCATCTAAAGCTGTAATTACCTGATTTAAAGCTTCTGTTAGAGAACCTCTGGCAATTCTGCAGAATTGAATATTTTCTTGATAATGATATCTTCCAAACCCTTCGGCAATATTATCACTAACAGATCTAGAAGATCGTTTAAGCTGACTTGTTAAGGCATATTTTTCGTCAATTGGAAATTTTGGAAGAATATTTCGAGAGACAAAGATTCTTAATTCTCGTGCTGCTTTCCAGCATTCCAAATCTTCGAACGACTTTAAACTCATAACCCTTAACTCTTAACCTTTTTTATTTATAACTTCTTTGAACTAATTTAATGTTTTCGTAAACCAGAGGTTCTTTGTGTAATACGGCATCACTTGGTTTTCCTTTGTACTCCCAGGCTGCTACGTATGCAAAGTTTTCATCATCACGAAGTGCTTCTCCTTCTTCTGTCTGATATTCTTCACGGAAGTGACCTCCACAAGACTCATTTCGGTGTAAAGCATCTTTCGCAAACAATTCTCCTAATTCTAAGAAATCGGCAACACGGATTGCTTTTTCTAATTCCTGATTAAACTCGTTAGCACTTCCAGGTACTTTAACATCTTTATAAAACTCTTCACGTAAAGCGGCAATTTCTTCCATAGCTTCAGCTAAACCTTTAGCGTTACGGGCCATACCTACTTTGTTCCACATAATTTTACCTAATTTTTTGTGGAAATAATCTACAGAATGAGTTCCGTTATTATTGATAAAATTATTGATCAAATCTTTTACTGATTTTTCAGCTTCAACGAATTCCGGCAAGTCAGTAGAAATTGGTCCCATTTTAATATCCGGAGCTAAGTAATCCCCAATAGTGTATGGCAATACAAAATATCCATCAGCTAAACCTTGCATTAAAGCAGAAGCTCCAAGTCTGTTTGCTCCGTGATCAGAGAAGTTAGACTCTCCAATGGAGAAACATCCAGGAATTGTAGTCATTAAGTTATAATCAACCCATGTTCCTCCCATTGTATAGTGAACCGCTGGGTAAATCATCATTGGCGTTACATACGGATCTTCGTCAACGATTTTCAAGTACATTTGGAATAAGTTTCCGTATTTACTTTTTACGATATCAGTTCCTAATTTAGTAACTAAAGCTTTATCATTTTCATTCAGTCCTTTTACGTGAGCAGCTTCTTTTCCGTAACGTTCGATAGCAGCCGCAAAATCAAGATAAACTGCTTCGCCCGTTTTATTAACGCCAAAACCAGCATCACATCTTTCTTTAGCCGCACGGGATGCAACGTCACGAGGAACCAGGTTACCAAAAGCAGGATATCTTCTTTCCAAGAAATAATCTCTGTCTGCTTCAGCAATATCAGTTGCTTTTTTCTTTCCTTCACGAATAGCTTGTGCATCTTCTAATTTTGCAGGAACCCAAATACGACCGTCATTACGTAACGATTCAGACATCAAAGTCAGTTTAGACTGATGATCTCCTGAAACCGGAATACATGTTGGGTGAATTTGTGTGTAACAAGGATTTGCGAAAAACGCTCCTTTTTTATGAATTTTCCACGCTGCTGTTGCGTTACTTCCCATAGCATTTGTAGAAAGGAAAAATACGTTTCCGTATCCACCTGAACCAATTACTACCGCGTGAGCAGAATGCCTTTCAATTTCTCCAGTGATTAAGTTACGAGCGATAATCCCTCTCGCTTTTCCGTCAATAACTACTAATTCCAGCATTTCATGACGGTTATACATTTTTATTTTTCCACGGCCAATCTGACGGTTCATTGCAGAATAAGCTCCTAACAATAACTGCTGCCCGGTTTGTCCTTGTGCGTAAAATGTACGCGAAACCAATGTTCCTCCAAAAGAACGGTTATCTAATAATCCACCGTATTCACGAGCCAATGGTACACCTTGAGCCACACACTGGTCAATAATATTGGCAGAAACCTCAGCCAAACGGTGAACGTTTGCCTCACGTGCACGGTAGTCACCTCCTTTTACAGTATCGTAGAATAATCTGTAAACTGAGTCACCGTCACCTTTATAGTTTTTTGCCGCGTTGATACCCCCTTGTGCTGCAATAGAGTGCGCACGACGTGGAGAATCCTGGAAGCAAAATGCTTTTACGTTATATCCTAACTCTGCTAGAGTAGCCGCAGCTGAACCTCCAGCCAAACCTGTACCAACTACGATAATATCAAGATTACGTTTGTTAGCCGGGTTTACTAAATTAATATGATCTTTATAATTTGTCCATTTGTCCGCTATAGGACCATTTGGAATTTTTGAATCTAATGCCATTATAATTGATATTAATTATTGTTTGAAATGATGAAATAAGGCGATAATTACGAAAAGTGCCGGAACAACAACTGCGAACCAGTAACCCACTTTTGCCAAAAATCTTGAATATTTGTTGTGCATCCCTACAGATTGAAGAGAAGATGCGAACCCGTGCCATAAGTGAAATCCTAAAAGGATAAACGACACACAGTATAATCCTGTACGGATTGGGTCATGAAATTTGTGAACTAACTCACCATAATATCTTGTAGCATCTGGTGCAGTTCCTGCTATGTATTTATACGTAACTTCAGGAAACCAGAAATCGTAAAAATGCAGTCCTAAGAATGCTAAAATAACCAATCCAGAAATAATCATATTTCTAGAACTCCATGATGCATTTGCAGCTCCGTTATAATTCGCATAAGCAATAGGCCTAGCAGCTCTGTTTTGAGCAGTAAGTATAAAGCCCATTATGAAATGGAAAATTACTCCAATTGCCAAAATTGGCTGCATTACAAATTGTATTAGCGGATTGTAACCCATAAAATGTGAAGCCTCGTTAAAAACGTCTTCACTAATAACAGAAATGAAGTTTAAGGTAACATGCAGCGCTAAAAAAGTGATTAAGAATATTCCCGAAAGAGCCATAGCTACTTTCTTTAAGATGGAAGCATTCAATAGTGCAGATTGTGCCATAAGTGTTTAAGTAGTTTGTTTTAAAAAATTAAGCAAAAATAACTCAATTACATATCAACTACAACCATTTCGTTGTTATTTATAATGATTTTAAAATAGGTTGCATATACGTACTTTTACGTATTAAAAAAGCAGAATACGCATTAAATTATTATAAAAATTTTCAAATGTATAATTTACCACCTCTATTTCAGAAAATAGTAATCTCATAAAAAAATAACAAAACATTGCTAAATTATTATTTTACTGCAACTTCTGACTACTTTTCTCCAAAACTCCCCTTAAACCAGAATTTTATACTCGCAAAAATTGTCATTCCATTCTAATAACTTTACCTTTACAGTCTTCAAAAAAAAATGAGAATGAAAACAGGAATTGACGCTATTTCTTTTGATGTAGCTAAGATACATTTACCCATAAAAACTTTAGCAATTGCCAGGAATATCGAACCAGAAAAATTAGAAAAAGGTCTTGGATTACTAAAAATGACTTTTCCGGACGTTTATCAGGATGCGGTAGTTTTTGGAGCAAATGCTTTAACAAAACTTATTATTGACAACAATATAAACCTAAATGAAATCAGCCGAATCTATGTTGGCACCGAAAGCAGTATTGACAGTTCGAAACCAATTGCTTCTTATTTGATTAGTTTAATAGAGCAAAAATTTGGCGAAGATGCTTTGGCTGAATGTGATGTTGTCGATTTCACTTTTGCTTGTATTGGCGGAGTTGATGCCATGCAAAACTGTTTGGATTTTGTAAAATTGAATCCATCGAAAAAAGCAATCGTAGTAACCAGTGACTTTGCAAAATACGATTTAAATTCTGGTGGAGAATATACACAAGGTGCCGGAGCGGTTGCAATGCTGATTACTGCAAATCCAAAAATCATTGCTTTCGATGACAATTGGGCCACAAGCACAAAAGGGGTTTTTGACTTTTTTAAACCGTACAGAAGCATTTCAAAAGAAGCCATTACACAAAATACAAATAACGAATCGTGGTTTGACAATTTAGAAGCCGAAATCGAAATCCATAAAGACCAGCCAGTTTTTGATGGCCAATATTCGAATCAATGCTATATGGATCGTACGCGAAATGCTTACTTTTCGTTCAAGAAATTAAAAAACACAACCGAAACTTTATACAATACCTGGAACAGCATTATCATGCATCTTCCCTATTCTTTTCAGGGACGCAGAATGTCGTCTGAAATCTATGCTTTAGATCATATTGATAAAATTATTGCTGATGATATGGCACCGGCAGATTACCAAAACAAAATTAAAGAGATTGGAAAATCCGATGAATACAAAAAATTCGTTACCGAGAAATTGCAGCCTGCAGAATTAGCTTCTTCTTTAATAGGAAATCTTTATACAGGTTCTATTTTTATGGGATTATTATCGACTTTAGCTCATTATTATGATACAAAAAAAGAAATCTCCGGAACTAAATTTGGTTTCTTAGCTTATGGAAGCGGATCGAAATCAAAAGTTTTTGAAGGAACAATTCAACCGGAATGGCAATCGGCTTTGGCCAAAATCCAACTTTTTGAAAATCTGGAAGAAAGTACAGAAATTGGATTTGAAACTTACGAAAGCCTTCACAAAAAAGAACAAAAGCAAAGCGTTCGAACTCCTAAAAATGAATGGGTTTTAGACAGAATCGAAACAGAGATTCCGACTCTGATTGGAGCACGTTATTATAAATGGGTGGATTAAATTTTAAAATTCCAATTTTTAAAACCCCAAATAAAACCGAAGTTTAAAAAGCTTTGGTTTTTTTATGATATTATGAGGACATGGATTATAAATTCAGGCTTTGAGTTATTTCATCAATTAAAATCTTGATGTAATCTTATTTTTCGTTTCTCTTCCATTTCAGCACTAAAGAAAGCATCAATACTTATTTCATTATCTAATAATTGCCATACTTCATCTTGGGGAAAATGTTCAAGAATAAAGTCATTTGGATCATCTAAAAAATATCTGGCATTCCATAATTTCCCTTCTCCTTCATCAGTAATAATAGTTTGCCTTCCCCATGTCACGTCGATAAGTGCCCATTTATCATAAAGCTTTACCGCATTCCATGCATGATTTGTGTCACTTAGTTTTTCGCCTTTATACCCATATCCTTTAGCATAACCAGTAATTACAGCACATTTTATTTTGGCAATATCACAAATTGCTTTAAACAAATTTGCATATCCAGAGCAAACAGATTTTCTGTTTGTTAAAGTTGCAGCAGGAGAAACATCAATGTCCTTGTTATTTAAAAAAGTATCCCAATCGTATTCTATATTTTCTATTATCCAAAAATAAATTCTTGCTGAAATTTCGGTTTTTGTTTTAGCGTTTTTCTTAAGATAAAGAGCCAAAGATTCTACATTTGATGTTTCAGATTTCGGAACCTCTTTGACATATTTTTCTACCTCTTGAAAATTCTTAATCTGAGAATAACCAGAAATTGAAATAAATAGAATTAGTAATATTATAAGTTTGTTTGCCTTCACTTTTATTTTGTAGTTGTTTATATCAAGAGCGTTTTAAGAATTGTAATATACAAATTCCCTCGATTGAAAAATGATTTTCATTATCAACTTTATGTTAATCCGAGTTTTGCGTGAGGTATACAGGAGGTATCCTTTATGCCGAAAGCCCGCCCTTGGGACACAACATAAAAATTCTAAATTGCTAAGATTAGAGAAATCTGCAAAATCTGCGTGAAATAAATTACCAATCTTTGTGAAGCTACGAGTGTTATTTCTCCGAAAAGGTCGAAACGACAGAACTTTGCGCTTATTAAGCTTTGTCGAGTTACTTGCGGAGATTGCTTCGCCAATTCGCTTTCGCTCATGTCTTCGTTCCTCAGAATGACAAGATGGAGAAAAACTTTGCGACTTCGCGACTTTTGCGAGCAAAAAAACTTGCGTGCTTTTCGTAAACCTTAGCTAACTCTGCGGTTAAAATTAAAACGAATAAAAATTCCTAAACAAATAATAAAACTTTAAGAAATCAATTTTATGTTGATGCCTTAAAATATGTAATTTTGAAATTCGAAGTTCAAAAAACAAGTTATTATGAAATATCATCAAATAAACAGCAATCTTTTTGTAAAAAACCGCAGAAAATTTACGGCAGAAATGAAACCTAATTCGGTTGCCGTTTTCAATTCAAACGACATCTACCCGATTAGTGCCGACAGTACTTTGCCTTTTGCCCAACACAGGGATATTTTTTATCTGAGCGGTGTCGATCAGGAAGAAAGTATTTTGCTTTTGTTCCCGGATGCACCTTATGAAAACCAGAAAGAAATACTTTTTCTGAAAGAAACCAGCGAACATATCGCGATTTGGGAAGGTGAAAAACTGACCAAGGAACGTGCTTTTCAGGTTTCGGGAATCAGAACGGTTTACTGGCTGCAGGATTTTCATAAAGTTTTGAACGAAATGATGACCTATGCCGATACGATGTACATCAACACTAACGAACATTACCGTGCTGCTGTTGAAACTGAAACACGCGAAGCCCGTTTTGTAAAATGGTGGAAAGAAAAATACCCTGCGCATAATGTGGCAAAAAGTAACCCAATTTTACAAAGAATCCGTTCTGTAAAAGAAAGTGAAGAAATCGATTTGATTCAGCATGCCTGTGATATTACCGAGAAAGGTTTCCGCAGATTGTTGTCATTTGTAAAACCAAATGTTACCGAATACGAAATCGAAGCCGAACTGGCACACGAATTCATTCGTAACCGTTCTAAAGGTTTTGCTTATACGCCAATTATTGCTTCGGGAAATAATGCGAATGTTTTGCATTATATCGAAAACAATCAGCAATGTAAAACTGGAGATTTGATTTTGCTTGACGTTGCTGCTGAATATGCCAATTACTCCAGCGACATGACCAGAACGATTCCGGTTTCGGGACGTTTTTCAGATCGTCAAAAAGCGGTTTACAATGCCGTTTTGAGAGTGAAAAATGAAGCGACAAAAATGCTGACACCGGGAACGCTTTGGAAACAATATCATGTTGAAGTGGGTAAAATCATGACTTCTGAATTATTAGGCTTAGGATTAATTGACAAAGCTGATGTTCAGAACGAAAATCCGGACTGGCCGGCTTACAAAAAATATTTCATGCACGGGACTTCTCACCACATGGGACTGGACACACACGATTACGGATTATTACACGAACCTATGAAGGCGAATATGGTTTTTACTGTTGAACCGGGAATTTACATTCCGGCAGAGAAATTCGGAATTCGTCTGGAAGATAATGTTGTAGTTCAGGAAAAAGGAGAACCTTTTAACTTAATGCGTAATATTCCGATTGAAGTTGATGAGATTGAGAGTCTGATGAATACATAAATAAAAAAAGCCCTTAATATTAAAAGTATTAAGGGCTTTTAAATTTTTATAAAATCGATTATTATGCAATTTTTGATATTTGAAGATCTAATTCAAATTTGCCTGTAGCTTCGTTTTCGTTGATTAACTCAAAAAGCTCTAGAGCTCTTCTTGCATTTTTCTCTTCTTCTCTTTGCTCTGCTACATACCACATCATAAAATCTTCTGTAGCATAATCATTTTCAGCTCTGCATTTTGCGATTACTCTATTGATTGCCTGAGTAACGGCGATTTCATTTTGTAAAGCAATTTCGAATACTTCCCTGAAAGAAGCAAATTCCTGCTGCACTTCCGGAACAGATGGCGTAACAGCAATCCCTCCCATATCTGTAATGAATTTGAAAATTTTCAGAAAATGCTCTCTTTCTTCTTCCGCCTGCTTGTACAAATACGATGCTGTATTTTCAAAACCGTTTCTATCCAGCCATGCAGCCATAGCTAAATATTTATTAGAAGCGTCACTTTCTATTTTTGCCTGTAAGTTCAATATATTTTCTATTCCTTCAGTTAATGAAGTACTGGTTCTTAGTAAATCTTTCATAATCATTAATTTTTTATACATGTAAATTTACAAAATATAAAAACAAAAGCCTTAATCGACTGAAAATTTGGATTTAATCTAAGTAAGAATCTAAATTAGTTCAACATTTGCAATACTACAAAGCATAGAATGCAAACTAAGTGTAAATTTAGTCCCGTTTAATAATTCACGAAGCTGCACTATTTCGCAGATGGTAAGATTTCTGGAGAAATTTTTTTTAGTAGTTTCAATCAGCTGTACATCAGCATGATCAGACAAATCATAAAGCATGTCTAAAATATCGACACTATTGACTTTTCTTTGGAAAATTAAAAAATCCTGAATTTTATAACTTGACTCTGTATCAGTAAAATTAATGATGATACTATTAGTCAAATCACACTGATAACTATATCCTTTTTCGGTTTCAAATAATACTTTTGTGGTCAAATCGCTAACTAATGCCATTCTGATAAAATTATAACGTTGCAAAAATATAGAATTTAAACGAATTAAATGCGTAATTAAGACTAATTTAAAATAACAAAGGCTGTTTTTGTTTTTAAAAATCTCTTAATAATATCAAAAGTTGTAACATTACAGCGCATCATTCGACTTATTTTAAAACTATATAACTTAGAAATCATGCAGGCACACGAAATAGATTATCAGATTTTTGGAGAAGAAATGCAATATGTTGAAATAGAGTTAGACCCACAGGAAATTGTAATTGCCGAAGCTGGTAGCTTTATGATGATGGAGAACAACATCCAAATGGAAACCATATTTGGCGACGGTTCACAACAACAGGGATCAGGTTTGTTTGGCAAACTTTTAAATGCAGGAAAAAGAGTCCTTACCGGCGAAAGCTTGTTTATGACCGCATTTTTAAACCATGGTAATAGCAAAAGTAAAGTTTCATTTGCATCACCTTATCCGGGAAAAATCCTTCCGATTGATTTAACCGAATTTCAGGGGAAATTTATCTGCCAGAAAAGTTCTTTTTTATGCGCTGCCAAAGGCGTTTCAGTCGGGATCGAATTTTCTCAGAAACTAGGTCGCGGCTTATTTGGCGGAGAAGGTTTTATCATGCAGAAAATTGAAGGGGACGGAATGGCGTTTGTACATTCGGGAGGGACAATGGCTAAGAAAGTTTTGGGTCACGGTGAAATCCTGAAGGTAGATACGGGATGCATTATTGGTTTTACCAAAGACGTCGATTATGATATTGAATTTATTGGTGGTATTAAGAATTCTATTTTTGGAGGTGAAGGCTTATTTTATGCTACTTTAAAAGGACCAGGAACAGTTTACATACAATCATTACCTTTCTCCAGACTCGCGGACCGCATCATTGCATCGGCACCAAGATCCGGGGGAAACAGTCGTGATGAAGGAAGTCTTCTTGGCGGATTGGGAAATCTTTTGGATGGAGATAATCGGTTTTAATCTAAAAATAGATTTCAAAATGAAGTCTATTTTATTTATACCAAAACTGCAATTGCTATAAGAAAACAACACAACATAACAGCTAAAACTCATATTTTAAACTTAAATTTCTTATATGGTTTATCGTTTCTTATCTTTGCTTTTCACATTATAAAACTTCATTTTGAAAACCGTTCTATATAAAAACACCACCATATCCTATACTGATTCAGGCGAAGGAACAGCGATTGTTTTACTTCACGGCTTTCTGGAAAACAAAAAAATGTGGCAGGATTATGCTGCTTTTTTCTCTGAGAATTATCACTTAATTGCCATTGATTTATTAGGCCACGGTGAATCCGAATGTTTAGGTTATGTTCATGAAATGGAAGAAAATGCCAGAGCTGTCAATAGCGTTTTAGAAAATCTGAAAATTGAAAAAGCGATAATTCTTGGGCATTCAATGGGCGGTTACGTTGGTCTGGCTTTCGCCGAATTATACCCCGAAAAACTACAAAAACTTGTTTTACTAAATTCGACTTCCAAAGAAGATAGTGCAGAAAAAAAACTAAACAGAACTCGTGCTATTAAAGCGGTAAAACAAAACTATGCCAGCTTTGTTAGTATGGCGATTGCAAATTTATTTAGTGAGAATAATCGCGAGCGTCTTGCAAACGAAATTGAAAAAGTAAAAACAGAAGCATTAAAAACACCTTTGCAGGGAATTGTAGCTTCACTGGAAGGAATGAAAATCAGGAAAGACAGGGAAAATATTTTGAAGCGAAACCTTTTTCCTGTTTTATTGGTTTTGGGAAAAAAAGATCCTGTTTTAAATTATGATGAAAATATATCCCAAATCAAAAATACAAATGCGCAACTTGTTTCTTTTGAGGACGGGCACATGAGCCAAATTGAGAATAAGGAAGATTTGAAAAAAGTTCTCTCTGATTTTTTCAGGGATTAAGAATTGCGTAAAATAGAAAAAAGACCGATCATCATTGTGAAACGGCCTTTCTTCATTATCGGGGGCAAAATCTTAATCGCTTTAATTTTTGACTTCTCATGTCAAATTTCTAAAATAATATATTTTTTTAGACGCGACAAAGGTATTTGAATAAATATAACTTTTCAATGAATGACTGTTAAAATACGCCCTAAAAATAAGTGTTAGTATCACTTTTATTAATAACACATCAATTCTTTCTTTTTAAAATAAACTGCATAAAAAATCTTACTTAATAATTTATATCTCATTAAAAAACAATAATATAAAAGAATAAAATTTAATTTAATAATTTATAAAATTGCGGTAATTAAAAATATATAATTAAATAAAGGATGTATTTGACAAATAACCTTTCTCAATAAGATCTTCTTTCTTATTTATATGATGTCGTTTGCCTTCTTTAATCAAAACCAAACTAGTAGAAATTTTGATTACATTCTGATAATCATGATCAGTAATAATCATTCCTTTTATTTGTTTATTTGATCTTATCAACATGTTCAAAGCAATCTATTATAATTGGAGACATCTTTTGAAGAGTCATTCGGCAAAACAAATTATCTAACAGCTTTAAAAATCCGAATATATTCAATAGCTTTCTGACAATCAATTTATTTTTTCTTCGAAAGGAATATTAGCATCAAAAATCTCATTTAACAACAATACAACCTCATTCAAATAATTATTTAACTTTTCACTAGTAACAGTGATATCCAATTCTTTATCTTCCTTAAATCCGAACGGTAAAAAACCAGACTTCAAATTTTTAAATGAAATAATTCCTACTTCTACAGGAAATTCCCCAGCTTCCTTTTCAAACATAAAAGCATAAGCCAATACCTGAATAATTTTATCATTTTTAAGCTCCTGAGTCAAACCGTTCCATGATTTCAGGACAACATTAGCTTTTTCAACTTTTCCTGTCTTATAATCAATGATTCTTATCTTTCCGTTACGTAGTTCAATCCTATCTACATTTCCTTTGATTAAAACAGGAAATGGCAGACTAGGATGAATTAAATTGCGTCCAAATGTTTCTTCCAAAGCGATAATTTTAATTGCATCCCCATTTTTGATTGCCTCCAATTCCATTTTTAAAAAATTAGAAACATTACGTTTTGCAACTTCAAAAGCCAGAAGATTACGTCCTTTTTTGATTTCACCTTCTTTGTAAACCAGCTTAAACTGTTTTAAAACCTCGTTATCTAAAAGCTTAAAGCAATTCAAAATATCGGATTCCGAAATAAAATTACCAATAAAAGGTTCATATAAGGCTTTCAGTGTTTCATGAATTATGGTTCCGAGTGTATTCAAAGCAATATTTTCTTCAACTTCTTCGACTTCCCGGATGCGAAGTATTTTTTGAAAATAAAAATCGATTGGATTCCGAATATAGCTTGTCAGTGCAGAAGGAGAAAATCCTGTAGAAGCAATTTCTTTCAAACGCTCCATTACGGCATCTGACTTTGGAATTGACATTGGTTTATATGCAGTTGTTGGCAGTACCGGATTGTAAATATCAAAAGTTAAATTATGTTTTGGTTGCTTTTCCACTTCTAATTGTGTAATAAATCGGCTTCGTTCGCCGGCATCTAGTCCGTCATTTTCGGTATTATGTATCAGATAGATATTTTTAGCTCTTTGCAGCAAATGATAAAAATGATACGTATAAATAGCATCTTTTTCTTTAAAAGTCGGCAACCCAAGCTCCCTCTTTACATCATATGGGATAAATGAATTTTGAGATTTGCCGGCAGGAAATTTCCCTTCATTCATAGAAGTTACAATTACGGTATCAAAATCAAGGACGCGGCTTTCCAAAACCCCCATAATTTGCAACCCATTTAAAGGTTCTCCTTCAAAAGAAACCTCTGCAACGTCTATTACTTGCTTATAAATTGCATACAAAGTCTGGATATTATCTATATGAGTATGCTTAGAATAATAATTGATTAACTTATTGATAACTTTAAAAATAGAGAACACAAAAGTTTTTGCGATTTTCTCTTCTTCATTGTCATTACTGAAATTTTCTTTAATCAAAAGCAAAAGTGCCGAAATACTTTCGAGTACAACCAGAGCCCCATTTTCCCATTTTCTAAACAGGAGACTAAATAAATCTGACGGATTAAAATTGAGTTCGTTTAATCTGTTATGGGTAATAAAAGTATAATTATTTTCCTTTATAACTTTAACTAATTGACCGGTTTTGGCAAAAGGCTGAATCAACGGATGTGTGAGAATATCAAGCACATCTTTGTAATAAAAAACATAACTTGCCCCATTTCTGGAAAGAGCATTTGTATGCATTTTGAACAATTTGGCAATTAAAATTTGTGACGGATTGTTTTTACCTGAATACCCCATAGTAATATTCAATGCACCAACAGAATTTGGCAAAGAATACAAAACTGGTATAAGTAAATTTTCTTCACCAAGCACAATTGCTACTTTATCAAGAGAAGAACCTGGATTATCTTTCAGAATACTTTCAATAATGCTTCCGGAAAGTTTTGCCTGTCCAATAGTTTTTGGGGTTCCTATTACCTGAATATTCTTTGTCTGAGAAAAATCATCCGTAATCCACTCAAAAGGATTTGATTTATAATGTTTCCAGTTTTCTTTAAACCGCCTTACAAAAAGTCCTGCATCATGGTAAGGGTCATTTAGAAAAGTTTGATCTATATCCCAATAAATTTTTGCCTGATCAAGAGCTAAAAGATGCTGTACTATTTTCTCTTCAGCAGCATTTAAAGCATTAAAACCCGAAAAAACATAAGTTTTATTCGAAATAGCGTTTGAAAAATGATTTAAGTTATTTACTGCTTCACGATATATTAACCCCTGATAACCAAAACCTTTATTTAACAAATGGCTATATAAAGCTTCATAATAAATTGGCAGCAATTTCCAAAAATCAATATAATTTTCAAGGAGTTTCGTTTTATTTTCAACTTCAATACCCCACTTTTTAATATCTTCAATATCTTTTAGATAAGACAAAACATGAGAAGGCTCCAGAAGATAGCGATCAATTTCATTAAAATCCTGAAGAAGTGTTTTTGCCCAATTTGCAAATAATTCAAATGACTGCTGATGCTGTTTTTCTGTAACAGAGAGATAAACTTCGTAAAATTCAAACAACAATTCAATTGAATCAACAGAACGAATAGAAGCAACTTCCTGTACAAAATCCTCAATTGAAATAATATCAGGAGAGAGAATGGTTTTATTTGTTTGTTTCCTTAATGCTTCAATCAAAAAAACCTTAGCTCTTTTGTTAGGAAGAACAATAGTAATTTCAAATAATCTATCGGAATAATCCTGAATAATAGTAGCTGCAATTTTTTCTAAAAAAGAAGTGTTTATCATATGATAAAAATAAAAAAAGCCATTCAATTAAGAATGGCTTTTTAAAATTATTTAGAAAAGTAAATTATAGTTTACCTTCATATTTAGAACCAATATGTTTGATTTCAGTTCTTCTGTTTTGAGCTTTACCTGCTGGAGTTTTATTACTTGCAACTGGTTGAGACTCACCAAAACCTTTAGAAACTAAGTTATCAACACTAATTCCTCTTTCGATTAATGCATTCATAACTGCTGCTGCTCTGTCTTCAGAAAGTTTTTGATTCAATTTGTCTGAACCATCACTATCTGTATGACCTTCAATACTGAATTTCGCATTAGGATAGTTTTTAAGGATTTCTTTAATTGCATCTAATCTTGCAAGAGTTTCTTTATCTCCTGTTTTGAATGTAGCTTTACCTGAGTTAAAGTAAACAGCTCTAGCCTGAACTTTAAGTTCTTCTAATGCTTCAGTAGTTACTTCAGGACAACCTCTGTTACTAGCTGGACCAGCTACAGTAGGACAATCATCATCTTTATCTAAAACTCCATCTTTATCAGCATCTAAGAAAGGACAACCACCGTTTTCTTTTGGACCAGCCTCATTAGGACATTTATCATCTTTATCAGCAACTCCGTCACCGTCAGCATCAGGACAACCTTTTAAAGCAGCTAAACCAGCAACATCCGGACAAGCATCATCTTTATCAGCAATTCCGTCTCCGTCTGTATCAGGGCATCCGTTTAACGCAGCCAGACCAAATACATCTGGACAAGCATCAGAAGCATCAACAATTCCGTCTCCGTCAGTATCAGGACAACCATTGAATTGTTTCAAACCAGCAACATCCGGACAAGCGTCATCTTTATCGTAAACTCCGTCTCCGTCAGTATCTTTACCTCCGAATTTGAAAACCAAACCTGCAGTATGCTGGAAGTGAGATGGAGCATCCGGAGTACCAGAAGCATCTTCTCTATCACCACCTACAGCCCATTTATATCTTGAAGCAAGTTCAAGACCAATAGCATCTGTAAACCAAAAAGTTAAACCAACACCTGGATTAACAGTTCCATAACTGCTATCACCAAAGAAAGTATAACCTCCACCAACAGATAACGAAGGATCAATTACTTTAGATTTAATTAATTCCTGGAAGCTATATTTAATAGTAGCATCAATTCCGTAGTACATTAAATCTCCTGGATTGTAAACAACATTTCCTCTTGAGTCATGATCTGCACTTGATGGATCAAATACAACATATTTATCAATTTTGTTTACAGAACCTTGTAAACCAAGAGAAAAACCACTTCCAACGTATCTAGATACACCAATGTAAGATAAAGAAGGAAGAATATTCCAGTTGTCTTTAACAGCGAATGGCTGAGAAAAGTGTTGATCAAAGAAACCACTTCCTGAACCAGAACTTGTTCTGGTATCAACGGCATTAACCCCAAAAGAGATAGCCCATGGATTGTTACTGTCCTGTGCATGAGCATTTAAGCCCATCGCCATTAATACAGCAACAAAAAGTTTGTTAAGATGTTTCATACTTATTTTTTTTAATTACAATTTAGTTAATTATAGACAAAAGTAACACGTAATTTTTTAAATACAAAATGTTATGTTAAAAAAAACCTACAAAAATTCCTCAAAATGGTAATTATATAACTTTTAACATTTTGCCTACAAATACAAATGCTTCTATTGCTCTGTCTAAATGTTCTTTAGTATGAGCTGCAGATAACTGTACCCTAATTCGTGCTTTGCCCTTAGGAACTACAGGAAAAAAGAAGCCAATTACATATATTCCTTTTTTTAGAAGCTCATTAGCCATCGTTTGGGATAATTTTGCATCGTATAACATCACAGGAACAATGGCTGAATCCCCATCTATAATATCAAAACCTGCTTTTTTCATTCCTTCTTTAAAGTAACTGGTATTCCAGGCCAATTTATCTCTTAAAGATGTATCTTTTTCCAGGAGTTCAAAAACTTTAATTGAAGCGCCCACTATTGCGGGAGCTAAAGAATTTGAAAACAAATAAGGACGTGAACGCTGGCGTAGCAATTCGATGATTTCTTTTTTGGCAGTAGTATATCCTCCCATTGCACCTCCAAGAGCTTTACCGAGGGTCCCCGTTATGATATCAACCCTTCCCATTATCCCTTTTGCCTCAAGGGTTCCTTTTCCTGTTGCTCCAATGAATCCGGCTGCATGACATTCATCCACCATCACCATTGCATCATATTTATCTGCAAGGTCACAAATTTCATCCAGTGGCGCTACAAGTCCGTCCATAGAAAAAACACCATCTGTAACGATTAATTTAAAACGTGCACCAGCTTCATTAGCCTTAATCAATTGCTGTTCTAAATCTGCCATGTTACTATTTTCATAACGATAACGGGCAGCTTTACACAAACGTACCCCATCAATAATAGAGGCATGGTTCAGACTATCTGAGATTATAGCATCATTTTCTCCTAATAAGGGCTCAAAAACTCCTCCATTAGCATCAAAAGCGGCTGCATAAAGAATAGTATCTTCTGTACCATAAAAATCTGCAATCTTCTTCTCTAAAGTTTTATGAATATCCTGTGTTCCGCAGATAAAGCGAACAGATGACATCCCAAAACCGTGTGTATCCATTGCATTCTTTGCTGCCTGAATTACTTCAGGATGCGATGAAAGTCCTAAATAATTATTAGCACAAAAATTCAAAACCTTTTCCCCTGTAGAAATAGTAATTTCTGCATCCTGAGCAGAGGTTATAATACGTTCTTTTTTAAAAATCCCGTTTTCTTCAATTGCGTGGAGCTCACTTTGTAAATACTCTTTAATTTTTCCGTACATCTCAATATTTATAATATGTTAAAAATTAATACATTAGCCAAATTAAAGCTACGTAAATCATTTAACATCTGATTAATTTTATCACAAATTTACCACATCAATTTCAGCACCTATATACACCAAAGTTCTTTTTAACACTTTGTATCCTAAATCTTCAATTGCATTTTGATATTCCTGAATTTGATGCACGTATTTAGGATTTTTAGCTCCGGTTTTATAATCCAGCAAATAAGCTTCCATATCCTTTGTCAACACAATTCTGTCCGGTTTTAAGATTTTCCCCTCCTTTTGGACTATTGTATACTCATTTAACACAGTATTTTGTTCGTTAAAACAAATACTTATCTCTGGATGGTTTACGATTTCAAATAGTGTTTTAGCAACAATTTCTTTTTGATCTTGTGTTATCAATCCATTTTCAATTGCCTTTGTAAGCGCTAATTCAATATCTGACTTATTTTTCACGAAAGCTAAAATCTCATGCACAATATTACCATATGAAATTGCCTCTTGCTGGTGTGTACCCCACATTAAGGCTTCACGCTGAGCAATTTTAATATTTTTCAGATTTAAAACTTCCGAAACAACCGGAATTGTTTTCAACACAGTCAGTGTTTTATCAGATACAGAAAATTTCTTTGAATTTCCAAATTCATATTCCATTTTATCAGGATCATAAATTCCTTTATGGATTAAAAATTTAATAAAAAATGAAGCCATATTACTTGGAAATTCTCCATCTTTTCTTTCTTTTAGCGATTGAGAAATAACATACAACTGCTCTTCTGCCCTTGTTAATGCTACATACAAAACATTAATATTATCTAATAGCTCCTCTTGCTTTTTTAGATTAAAAACAGCAGAAGCATTTTCTCCAAAACTTTCTACAGCACTACTATTATCAATGAGAGCTTTCGGAACTCCCAAATCTGCTTCTTCAGTATCCAGCCAGAGTTTATCTTTGGGTTTTCTGTTATAATCTTCTTCTGCAAAAGGCATAATTACCACCGGAAATTCTAAACCTTTCGATTTATGAATTGTCATAATACGAACTGCATTATTTCCTTCGGGAGACGGAATACTAAATTTTTCTCCATTCTTATCCCAATAAGCTAGAAAATCAGCTATTCCTGCCTGATTTCGAATATCACGCTCCAGGACAATATCAAGAAAATATTGCACATAAGCATTTCCTTCTGAAGGGAGAATAAATTTTGATATGATAATCTCTACGGCCTCATAAAGTGATTTTTTTCGAATATTTTCAAAAGAAAGCGAAACATCAAAGGATAAAAGCCATTTTTCAAAATCATCTTCAGCTTTCTGATTCATTCCTTCTGCAATAAAATCATGAATTGGCATTTCGATCTCCTTTGCATTTCCCAGAAAATGCAGAAAATTTGCTTTTGCCTCCAAATCAATGCTATTATTGAGATACTTCAGCAAATGGATGATCAGCCTCACTTCAGTAGCATTTTGAATCATCAATGTTTCTGATGACAAAAGCGGAACATTTTGTTCTGTCAAATAATTTGCAATAGCGATTCCCTGATCTCTTTTACGGGTTAAAATCACTATATCTTTGTATTCAAAACCTTCATGAAGAACTTTCTGAATTGTATTTAAAGTTGTCAGAACATACAAATCTGACTTTTCAATCTCTTCTTCTTCATCTGCAAAATCATTTTTTTCAATTATAGGCAGAAAAGAAATATTTACATAACCTCCTTTTTTAGAGTTTGCATTCTGAAAACTATGATTTTCGTATAAATTTTTATAATCCTCATTTGAAAATTCAGCAGAAATTAATTTAAAAAAAGCATTATTAAAATCAATTACTTCGCTGTAACTTCTATAATTGGTATCTAAATGTTTTATAGATTTATCGGGGTTATTAAACGGATTTAAATCTTTACTTAGCTCAATAAATTGCTCTGCTTTTCCTCCTCTCCAGCGATAAATTGATTGCTTTGGATCCCCAACAATCATCAAGGTTCCTTTATTACCTAAATCATCCTGTCCGGAAAGTGCATTATCGATCAGCGGAATTAAATTTTGCCATTGCATCTCTGAAGTGTCCTGAAACTCATCTATAAAAAAATGACGGTATCGTTCGCCTAAACGTTCGTAAATAAATGGCGCAGGCTGATTCTGGATTTCACGATGAATAATCGCATTGAATTCTGAAATTGACAATACATTTTGTTCCGATTGAATTTTAGCCAGCTCATTACTAACTGTATTCAACAAAGAAAGTGGCGTAATATTTTTTAGAAAGGCCTTGTAAAAATCCCTTTTTTCAAAGTTTTTATAGACTTTGTCTAATATCTGAAGCAGCTGCGGAATACTATTTTCAATCAAAGCCCTGTCACTAGCCGTTTTGTTAATTGCAATATCTTCAAATTGATGAAAGGTTTTATTTTTGGGATTGAATTTTCCGTCACGAATACTTTCTAAATGATTTGGAAAAGTCCCACGGGAAAAAGATTTTAAGTCGATTCCATTTTTATCGATTAAAGAAAGCGCCTCAACAGCTAATTGTTCATTTTCTGATTCTAATTCCTGACACAAAGCCAGCATTTTCTTTTTAATGACAACAAATTCTTCGATCGTTTTATCGTTAAAATGAATAATTTCATTTCGATTATTTTCATTCAAAACCAAACGACCTGTTTCAAGGATTTCACGCGAAACATCCCAGCTTTTATCATCATCGGTCTTTTCCATTGTAAAATCAATCAGCAATTTAGTCAGTGTTTCGTCCTGACCTGCCTGTGCAATAATGGCGTCAACAGCTTCAATCAACAAATTTTCGGTATCCAGAGTCACCTCAAAAGTCATGGGCAAATTTAAATCGTGAGCAAAAGCCCGGATTACTTTATGCGTAAATTTATCTATGGTAGAAATATCAAAAGCAGCATAATTATGAATAAGATGCTTGATAATATTTTGAGATTTTGTTTTGATTTTAATTACAGAAAGTCCTGTTTCCCGGGACAAATCTTCCATCAGATCTATGGCTTTTTCTGAAGGTTCGTCTTTGGCAAATTCAGATAAACTTCCAACAATACGGCCTTTCATTTCATGGACTGCCTTATTCGTAAATGTTATTGCAAGGATATTTCGATAAGCATCATTTTTAGGCGAAGAAAGAATGATTTTAAGATATTCCTTAACCAGAGTATAGGTTTTTCCGGAACCTGCAGAAGCATCATAAATTGAGAAAGACGGGCTTTGCATAAGCTTGGTTTTAGTCTTGTAAAAATAGCACATTAAATATTAAAACCAATAAATGCAAAATCCAAATTCTAATAGATGATGGCAATCACATACTATTAGAATTTGGATTTTATTTTTTTTTGACTTTTTAAAACAAGATCAATGTTTTGGAAATGCTCTTTTATTAAAAACAAGCAAAATACCTACACCTGTAGAAATGGCCACGTCAGCAACGTTAAAAATAGCATTAAAAAATTCAAATCGCTTTCCTCCAAAAAAAGGAATCCATGCAGGCAAATCTCCTTTCCAGATAGGAAAATAAAACATATCTACAACCAAACCATGAAACCATGTACCATACGGCTCAGGAGAAAAAGGAGTTGCTAAATTATTATAACTGCTGTCAAAAATGACACCATAAAAAACAGAATCCAGAATATTCCCGGCAGCTCCCGCAAAAATAAGTGCAATGGCCACAACTAAATAAGAAGACGCATGTTTTTTTACAGAATCATATAACCAGTATCCAATGCCGAAAACAGCAAAAATCCTAAATACAGTCAAAATTAATTTACCATATTCTCCGGGGATTTTAGTTCCCCATGCCATCCCTTCATTTTCTATGAAATGTATTTTAAACCAATTGAAAATCATAACCTCCTCACCTAAAATAAAATTTGTTTTTACATAGATTTTAGAAACCTGATCAATTAATAATATTATGAATATAAGGAGATATGCTTTTCTTAATGACATGTTGTGAATTTTAATGTTGGCAAAAATAACAATTAAATCAAAAAAAACGCCCCTGATGGAGCGTTAATTCTTTTGTAATTTGAAGGTGATTTATCTTTGCATGTTTTTAGCTTCGATACTCATTGTTGCATGAGGCACGATTTTAAGCCTTTCCTTGCCAATTAGTTTACCTGTTACTTTGCAAATACCGTATGTTTTATTTTCAACACGGAATAAGGCATTTTTTAAGTCACGAATGAATTTCTCTTGTCTGATAGCCAACTGAGAGTTTGCTTCTTTAGACATTGTTTCACTTCCTTCTTCAAAAGCTTTGAAAGTTGGAGAAGTATCGTCTGTTCCGTTATTCAAATCGTTCATATAGGCACTTTTGATCAAATCAAGATCTTCTTGTGCTTTTTTAATTTTTGCCTGAATTATTTCTTTGAACTCTGCTAAATCAGCGTCTGAGTATCTTGTAATTTCATCTATCATGGTATTTATACTTATTTTGAAATTAATATCATTGTTTTAATATCATCAAACTCAATTTCTGTGCCGTTTTCTAAAGCGTCAGCAAAAACCAGTTCGTGTGTTAATGTTTCCGATTTTATATAATCTTCATTTTTTGAAACAGCTTCTTCTAAAATGCTGTCTCTTTTTATTTGTACTTTGATCTTATCAGTAACTTCAAATCCTGAATCTTTACGGATATTCTGAATTCTGTTTACCAATTCTCTCGCAATACCTTCATTTTTCAATTCTTCAGATATGGTGATGTCAAGCGCAACTGTAATTCCGTTTGAATTTGCAACCAGCCATCCTTCGATATCCTGCGATGTTATTTCGACGTCTTCTAATGATAAAGTTACATTATTTCCTGCAATAACAATATCTAGCGTTCCCTGCTTGTCCAACTGATTGATCTGCTCTGCAGAAAAACCTTGTATCTCCTTAGAAATCAACCCCATATCTTTACCAAAACGTGGACCTAATGCTTTAAAATTAGGTTTAATTTGTTTTACCAAAATACCTGATGCATCATCTAAAAGTTCCACTTCTTTCACGTTTACCTCAGCTTTTACCAAGTCGGAAATAGCTTCGATTTCAGCACGCTGATTCTCGTCAAGTACTGGAATCATTACCTTTTGCAAAGGCTGACGCACTTTGATCATCTCCTTTTTACGTAGTGATAAAACCAAAGATGAGATAGTTTGCGCCTTCTGCATTTTGCTTTCCAACGTTTTATTAACAAAGTTTTCGACAAATTTTGGGAATTCAGCCAAGTGAACACTAGCAAAATCCTCGGTTCCCGTCGAAGCTGTTAAATCACGGTATAATTTATCCATAAAAAATGGAGCAACCGGAGCGCTCAATTTACTGATTGTAAGCAAACAAGTATAAAGCGTTTGGTAAGCTGCGATTTTATCTTTAGCATATTCGCCTTTCCAGAAACGACGACGGCATAAACGAACGTACCAGTTACTTAAGTTTTCCTGAACGAAGTCAGAAATCGCTCTTGTTGCTTTTGTAGGCTCGTAATCTTCGTAGCATTCGTCAACAAATTTTATTAACGTATGCAGTTCAGAAATAATCCATTGATCGATTTCCGGTCTTTCGTTTAACGGAATTTCAGCTTCTTCATATTTAAATCCGTCGATGTTGGCATATAACGAAAAGAAAGAATACGTGTTGTATAAGGTTCCAAAGAATTTACGGCGAACCTCAGCAATTCCTTCGATATCAAATTTCAAGTTATCCCAAGGATTAGCGTTTGAAATCATATACCAACGTGTCGCATCTGGACCGTATTCTGCAATGGTTTCAAAAG
Organism: Flavobacterium hibisci; assembly: GCF_020026925.1. GTDB lineage: Bacteria > Bacteroidota > Bacteroidia > Flavobacteriales > Flavobacteriaceae > Flavobacterium > Flavobacterium hibisci. Next base: position 105,477 of record NZ_JAIQDW010000013.1, read on the forward strand.
GATCTGTTGCGTTACCCAGACGTTTAGACATTTTTTGTCCGTTTTTATCCAACACTAAACCGTTTGAAACTACATTTTTGTAGGCCACTTTATCAAATACCAAAGTTCCGATCGCGTGTAATGTATAAAACCATCCACGAGTCTGGTCTACTCCTTCAGCAATAAAATTAGCCGGAAAATCTTTGTTTTCGTCAATTTTGTCTTTGTTTTCAAATGGATAATGCCATTGTGCATACGGCATAGCTCCAGAATCAAACCAAACGTCGATTAGATCACTTTCGCGCTTCATTGGTTTTCCAGAAGCAGAAACTAAAGTAATTTTATCAACAACATTCTTATGCAAATCAATTAAATCATAATTTGATTCGGACATGTTTCCGATTTCGAAACCTTTAAACGGATTTTCTTTTTGAAAACCAGCTTCAATAGATTTCTCGATCGCATTGTACAATTCTTCAATAGAACCAATAAGAACTTCTTCTTTTTTGTCTTCAGTTCTCCAAATTGGCAACGGAATTCCCCAATATCTAGAACGAGATAAGTTCCAGTCGTTGGCATTTTTAAGCCAATTTCCAAAACGTCCTTCACCAGTAGATTTAGGTTTCCAATTGATAGTTTCGTTCAGGTCGAACATTCTATCTTTTACATCGGTTACTTTAATGAACCAAGAATCTAGAGGATAGTATAATAACGGCTCGTCTGTTCTCCAACTGTGCGGATAACTGTGCACGTATTTTTCAACTTTAAATGCTTTATTTTCTTCTTTTAAACGAATTGCAATTTCAACATCTACAGATTTCTCCGGAGCTTTTCCTGCATCGTAATATTCATTCTTAACGTATTTACCCGCTAAATCACCTAAATGTGAGGTGAATTTCCCTTGTAAATCTACTAATGGAACCGGAGTTCCGTTTTCGTCTAAAACCAACATCGGCGGAACTTCCGGTTTTGCTTCTTTTGCAACTTTAGCATCATCTGCACCAAAAGTTGGTGCTGTATGCACAATTCCCGTTCCATCTTCTGTTGTAACGAAATCACCAGCGATTACTCTAAATGCATTTTCAGCATTTTCATAAGGTAAAACGTAAGGCAATAATTGCTCGTAACGGATTTCTACTAAATCTTTTCCTTTTGCTTCGGTTAAGATTTTGTATGGAATTTTTTTGTCGCCGTTTTTCACATTGTCAAAATCAGCGTCGTCTTCACTTAAGAAAAATCCTTTTCCGAATTGCTTTCCAACTAAGTTTTTAGCCAAAATAACATTTACTGGTTCAAAAGTATATTGATTGAAAGTTTTAACTAAAACATAATCGATTTTTGGACCAACGGTCAAAGCGGTGTTTGAAGGCAATGTCCATGGCGTTGTCGTCCAGGCCAAAATATGAATATCACCAAAACCTTGTAAAAAGCTTGGTAAAGTTTCCGGCAAAGTCTTGAATTGCGCTACAATCGTAGTATCGGTAACATCACGGTAAGCACCCGGCTGATTTACTTCGTGAGAAGATAATCCCGTTCCTGCTTTTGGAGAATAAGGCTGAATTGTGTATCCTTTGTACAACAAACCTTTATCGTAGATTTGTTTCAAAAGCCACCAAACAGACTCCATATATTTTGGTTTATAAGTCACATACGGATCTTCCATATCAACCCAATAACCCATTTTTTCGGTCAAATCATTCCATACGTCGGTATAACGCATTACGGTTTTTTTACACGCTTCGTTATATTCTTCGATAGAAATCGTTTTACCAATATCTTCTTTTGTAATTCCTAGTTCTTTTTCGGTACCCAATTCTACAGGCAAACCGTGAGTATCCCAACCGGCTTTTCTTTTTACCTGAAAACCTTTTTGAGTCTTATATCTGCAAAAAATATCTTTAATCGCACGTGCCATTACGTGGTGAATTCCCGGTAATCCGTTTGCTGAAGGCGGACCTTCAAAAAATACGTAAGGTTCAGCACCTTCGCGAGTAGTTACACTTTTTTCAAATATATTTTCTTTCTTCCAAAAATCAAGAACTTCAGACGCTACAGTTGGCAAGTCAAGTCCTTTGTATTCAGTAAATTTTGTACTCATTTTATCCTTTTCTTAAACGAGGTGCGAAAGTAAGGAATTTTGAATTATTGTCCATCAATTTCTTGAAATTTCACACTTTTATAGAGACATACCAGATCAAAAACAAAAGAATTGACTACTTTCTGGTACTAATCTCAAAGATAGGAGTCAATAAACCAAAAAGTAGTCAATTCTATGTTATTTTTTTTAAAGAAATTAAAGACTATTTAAATCCTCCGAAATAAACTTCTTTCATAAAAATACGATTTCCAAAAACCGGGTTTATTTCTACTTTTTCCCTTTGTTCCTGATAGATAGTCTCGCCATTAAAATCTTCAATTTCGTAACGCACATTGTACGGAAGTTTTCCCGAATTCAGGGCTGCAACCGGACGATAATCTCCAAAAAGTTTTCTCTCGAAGAAACTCTTATTTCCGTTATCAAATTCTGTTTTTTCTGTTGAAACTATATTGAAATTTTCTTTATCTATAAAAACATGATAATCCGTTTTTGGAATTGTTCTGTTTCCTGTGCTTAGTGTTTTTTCAAAGTAGTTTAAATGATAACATAATCTTCCTTCGTACATTTCATCTTCCAAAACTTCAAAATTATTCCACAAATCGAGTCTTAAATCAGTAAGAAAGTTTACTAAATCAGCATTCTTAGATAAATTATTATGATCATAAGAGGTAAGTTTTGCCCATTTTGCATTTACGCCGCTTTCACGGTCATCATGACTCCAGGCTTCTGCTCCATTCAAAATTTCATAATAGCTTTCAGGCATTTTTTTTCTAAGAAGATAATTAGAATTTGTAGCCCATTTTTCTTCTGTCTGAGGCACTTTATTTCCTTCAATCGTAAGTTTAGAAAAAAGATGTGCTTTTTCAATTTTCTTCAAAGCATCACTTCCTCCCAGACTGGCAATTACTTTTGCTAACAATTTAGCATTAAGCTGATACGGAATCGAATCGAGCATATTATTCCTTTGGATTTTGGCTTTTTCCAGTTTTGCTTCACGGTTGGCTTTTTCAGTTTCCCATTCTGCTTCCTGCTGCTCTATTTTTTCAAAAAAAGCTAATCGTTTTTCTTCTTTTTCTTCTTCAATTTTCGCTCCTAATTTTTTAAGTTCAATAAAACGAGTAGTGTGATTTCTTATCTTTTTATCTGCAAAATTAGCCTTGTTTACTCTTTCTAAAATAGCAGACCCCCTTGAATCCTGTTTGTCATTTTCAATCAATAGATTAGCATACTGCAATGCTTTTTCTTTATTCTCAAGTAAAAAATAAGTCTGCGCCAGATTGTTAGTAACAATAAAACGAATATCTTCATTTGCAGGGGAAGGCGGATATTTTACTAATAAACTTTCTAAATACAGCAAATGTGGTGTTAGTAATTTCTCATCTAAACCTTTTTCAAGGCTTACTTTCTCCATCTGAGCTGTAATTTCTGTCTCAAAAGCAAGCATCTGTTTGTATTCTGAATGTCCTTTTGATGTTACAAATTCAAATCTTTCCTTCGATTTATCAGGCGAATATCCAAATTTATAATTTAAAAAATCCTGGATTCTTGCTGCTGCCTGATAAATTACATTGTCAAACCCAAGCCCTATAGTACTGTAATCTGCCTCCTTAACTGCAGCTCTTACTTTTTTATCATGTTCTGAAACTGCAATTTTCACTTCACCTAAACCATTATTTCCGATACTCAATGAATAGGATTCTGAACCTCCAAAATCTTTAGTCAATAAAATCTTATCTCCATATTTAACATCGAGTCTTACATTTGTCAAATAGTTAGAACGACCACTGTAAGTCCATTTATTTTCTTTTTTATTATAAGTACTGTCAATATTCGAATCTGTATATCTGGGCATGGCAAAAGTTAAAAAAAATTTAAGTTTGCCGTTTACGGGATCTTTTATATATCCATTAATATTAAAAAAATGTTTCTTTAAATTAGATTCTTCTTCCTGCAGTGATTTATCCATTTGATAAAAAGCGGTCTGAGTTAATACGTTGTCTAGAACTTGGTACTCGGGATATCTAATTATCGGAATTTTAAATTTCTTGGTTTTAGAGCTTATTTTTTCTTGTGCCTGCATTGAACCAATTACAAGCAAAACGATTAAGAGTACTGTTTTTTTCATAGGCAAAAAAAGCCATCAGAAATTGTATCTGATGGCCTTAAAGGTTTTACATTTTTTATTTTTTGTTAAAAATCTGAATAGACTTATCAGAAACATAAAAGATATTCTGAGTTGCCGGATCGATTTCGTAAACCGGTTTATTGTTGTTAAAAATAATTTTATCTACTTCAACACCATCCGCTTTACTAACTTTAACCAAAACTTTTTCTCCAGTATCTGCTTTTGCAAAAATATAAGAGAAATCTCTGTTTTGTTTCATCGCATTAAAACGGGAATTAAATTTAGCTGCTACCATGCCAAGAGCTGCTGATCCTGCTGCATAAGCTTTTGCCTGATCCTGGTTAGTCTTATCTTCCTTTTTTATAACTGTGGATCTCATCTTTCCTGAAGAATCACGGTATGTCATTGTTAATTCAGCTCCTTTGATATCGCTTACTGCTGAACCTATACCCATACCAATGCTTCCTGCAATAGCAGCACTTTTAATAAGACGTCTTGTTCCTTCACCTGGCTGTGTATAAGTATGGTGGTATTTAATTGTTCCGTCAACATTTACCCCCATTACTTCAACTGGTCCAGAAAGTACAACTCCCCAAGGAAACTGCTCTATACTGTTTAATTCTTTTTCTTTTTTGATATTTACTTTTGCGAAAGGCTCCGGTTTATCGCTAATACTTGGATCAAACTTGTATAATTTTTCGTCGTTATAAACTACGTAAGAATTTGTAGCTTCATCGTAAGCAGGTAATACAGGACGATTTTTATCAAAATTAATATTACGCTTCCAAAGTTTAATTCCTGATTTGTAATCAACCATATTTCCGTAAGTACCTGTCAGGTACATAACTTTTTCACCTACTTTTCCTAAATAATAAATTGGATCTTCTTTGTCGTCAGAAATTTCGATGAATTTTTTCCAAAGTTTTTCACCGTCTTTGTTGATTAGCATCATTTCGTTTTCAGCTACATATAAGAAATCCTGATCGATTGGGATAACTCTTTTTAAACCGTCTCCACGAGCATCTTTTTTCCATATTTTTTCACCTGAAGTTAAATCATAAAAATTAAAACCGCTGTAGTGAGCTACTAAGATTTTTGTCCCCCAGTCTTCCAGATAAACCACTCTTTTTGTTTTGATAGATTCTTTCCAGATACTTTTTCCTGTTTCAGTATTCAACACATTTAAGTATTGTTTGGTAGAAAAAGTTCCTGCATTATTAACTACCACAATATTTTTATCATTTTGAGTTAAAAAGAATTTAGAATAATCTTCTTCACCTTTCCAGTTTAATTTCCCTGAGTTTCTGTCGAAAGAATATAATTTTCCGTACAACAAATAGTAAATAACTGATCCGTGTACTGTCGCAATATTTGTGTTTGCAGATTCTTTAAAAGAAAAACTAAATAATGATTTTGCTTTATCTACTGTAGTATTCCATTTCAATTCTCCTGTTTTCATATCCAATAAAGCGATTGCCATGTCACCGTCTTTTTTCAAAGTAAGCAGATATTCGTCTGTTTCAGGAATAAAATCTGACTGCGTTACCCAGAACGATTCTTTAGATGAATTGTAAACTACTTTCCCGCTATCGGTATTAATAATTAAATATTTGCTATTGATATAAGCTTCAACGTATGGACTTCCCGGAACACTGGTTAAATCGCTTTTCTCCTTAAAAATTTTTCCAAAATCAGGATCTGTCAAAATATCTCCTGCTGAAGTAGTTCCAAAATCATCTTTAGTCAGGGTCCAGACAATTTTTTTTGTTTCCGGATCTAAGCCTTTTATAGTTCCGCCTTCCTTAAATACAACAACACCGGTAATTTCGTTTTGTACTAAATCCTGAACGGCATTTTCTGTTGTAACAATTTCATCATACTTCCTTTGAGAAACAGCAGAAATCGAAACAGCCAGAAGTAAAATAATTGAAAAAGTAATTTTCTTCATAGTAGATTTTTTTAATTAATGAATAGATATGTGGCAATTATGAATGAAATAATTGTCTGCGAATATATACAAATTAAACTTTATTTAAGAAAATATTTCTTTCAAAACCTCAAGTGATTTAGGTTTTTTAAAACCATCTAAATGAAAGCTGTAATAATCAATCAGAATCTTTAGCAGTATTTGTTTTTCAATCACGTGAAAGGTTTTCTGATCATTATCAAATTTTAAAGTCAGTAGTTTTTTAAACAGATTTGTTTCGTGTTCAGACAGGGAATCTGATCCTTTAAAAAGAGTAAAAACACCATTATTCATTTCAAAATATGGCAAATCAAGTTCTGAAATATCAGGATAAAAACCTAAATATTTTGTAGTTTCCAACATTAAAATTAAATGAAAATTAGAAATTTCATCGTGATGGTCGAGCCATGTGAGCGCTGTTTCTAAAAACACAAACAATGATTCATTCTTTTCTTCTTCCTGTATTGAATAATGCAAAATTTCAGAAAGAAACATGACCATTGTACTTTTTACAAGATCTGTATGAATGCTTTGAAAAGGAACAGCTGTTTTGATTTCTTTGAAGTTTTCTAAAGTGCCTTTATTTTTATGCACTGCTTCTATTTCGAGAATAGACAGAGGCTGAAAATAAGCAATTTTCTGGCTTGCTTTCCGACTCGAAAAAGCGTCACGCACAAAATAGGATTTCAGTCCGTTTGAAAGTGTGAAGCATTTTACGATCAGGCTTTTTTCATTAAACTTTAAAGCCGAAATAACGATTGCTTTGGTTTTAACCAGCATATATTAAATATTCAAATAGCGTTAAAATTCAAATTAGCCATGTCAAAAATTATTATTTGCTTAGTCTTTTCTTCAAATTTAAAAAATAACTTTCGAAATATCTATATGACAAATTTGCTGTTAAAACTGTAAAAGTAAAAACTAAAAAATTAAAAATAATTATTGAGCAAAAGCTTGACACTTTTAAGTGAAAATCAAATTTTAAAAAAACTAATCCTACAATTTGCATCATTATAGCATGATACATGTATATACCATATGATATTTTGCCCAAATGATTCAACACTTTACTTTCCAATATCAGGATTGGTTTTTCCACTAATTGGCAAATCGTCAATCCGAATAATATCATACTGAAAAAATGATAAGCCCAATTACTCAAATTATCTTTAAAGATAGATGTTGTAAAATATACCACAAGAGTTATAAAAACAAAATATCTAATTTTTTGAATCCTTATCTTTTCATTTAGCAATATGACTGAACACATTCCGCTAAAAGAAAAATAAAAAAATAACATTTTATAGCTTTTTAAAAAATCAACAAAATCTGAAAAATAGAGCCAGAAATATAAAACTGTAAAAAACAACAAAAACCTTACTATATTTTTTAACGGCAATACGAAAATTAATGGCGCTATTAGCAGATAAAACTGTTCTTCTATTGCTATTGACCATAATATTTCTATTATACCTCCTGGCTTATATGAGGCAAAAATATTTGAAAACAAAGTGGCTGATAAAAAAATACCATGTAAAAAATTATAATTATTTTGAAAATTAAATCCAAACCATGGTAAAATAAACCTATAATATAGTAATCCAAAGATTAATATTAAATAGTACAATGGAAAAATCCTTAAAATCCTTCTTAAAAAAAAGTGTTGCAAATTAATTGAATTATAAATTGACTTCTCAATATATAATTGTCTTATAATTAAAAAACCACTTAATGAAAAAAACATAAAAACAGCTTCTTCTCCTTTATCAAAAATGGAAAAATTATCATAAGAAGTAAAACCTCTATTTTTACTAAATTGAAACGTGTGGAAAAACACAACCAACGATGCCAAAATAAATCTTAATGAAGTTAAATTTGGTAAGCTTTTCATATTGAATCTAAATCATTTATGAGTAACAATCAAATCATCTTACAATCATAACTTTCTTAACTTTTGTTTCAGCACCATCTTTTGAAGAAATAAAAATCATATAAACTCCTGATGCTACTTTATAACGACCAAAAGCAGTTGTATCCCATTCTATTGTTCCTCCTTCTGATATTGCCTCATAAACTAAATTCCCTTCTACATCAGTTATTTTAACATTAGCCTTATCTATTAATCCGGCTACTTTAATCGTTCCCGTATATGATGGCCGTACTGGATTTGGGTATACATATACATTATTTAAATTATCAACTGCTTCTGTTGCTACCCCTTTAAAGGAAATCATTCCTTTATTAGTCGCAATAAAAACCTCACCAGTTTTATCATTGATTTTAATATCGTTTATAGTATTAGCTGGTAAGGGCGAATTGTTTATCGTAAAATGATATTTTGTATCCTGACCATTTGGCGATACCATAAAAACACCTGAATCTACAGTTCCTATCCATTTATTATTAGCTCCATCAACGGCAATTGAAGTGATAAATTGTTCATATAATAATTCCTGAGCTAAATTATCCTCGATAATAATAATTGGATTTGTTTTTAATTGATTTTCGGATTGAAAACTACCTACGTTTGTCAAAATGCGAAGTCCTTTTGTCGTTCCAATCCAGAGTTGATTTTTCGTATCAACTGCTATCGCTCTGACATCAGCAACTGGCAAATTTCCAGCATCAGTACCCGTTGTCATTTTCTTGAACGTATTTGTTGTTTCGTTAAAACCAACTACTCCATCTCTATTTGTTGCTATCCATTTTACATTATTTTTATCAATCACAATATCTGCATAACTTACGTCTTCGGCTTTTGAAAGAATACTTCTCATCGAATAACTTTGCCATTGCCCAGTTGTTTTTAAAACTTTCAATCCATTTTCTATTCGGCTGTTAGTTACCCAAAAATTCCCTGCTTGATCAAAAGCGGTTCCATTAATACGAATATCAATATAAGTTGGACCTCCGGCTGTTAAACTTTCTAAACCACTATTTTTCTCATTATATAAAACAGTTGGAACATCATTTTCAATTTTTAACAATCCAGAGAAAAAAGAACTTGCAAAAACCTCATTTGTATTTTTTGGATTTACAATTATTCTGGTTATTGACTGAGCGTTTAAAACACTGGAATATGGAATATTTAACCAACCAGACGAGCTAAATTTACTAATACCGTAGCTATCTAGAGCATACGGATTATAAAACAAATCGTAATCCCCATATACTGCCCAAGTTTGATTTGAAGCAGCATAAATTGAAAAAATGTTGTTTTTTGAAGGTCCACCTGGTGTTTTATTTTCAAAAACTGTTGAAACTGAAAGGGAAGAAGTAAATAACCCATTTTCTTTAGTTCCAATATAAATAAAATCATCAATAGCAGTTGCACAACTAAAATTCAAACTTGCATCTAAAACCTGAGTATTAGAGATCTGCCGACTGAGAACCATTTGATTATTGTAAACATAAATTGCCCCGGGCGTAGTTATAAACAACTGGTGATTTATGGCCCTCATATCTGTAGAAGATTGTGGAAGCTGAAAAAAGCCAACAAATGAATTTGAATTATACCTATGAATATACCCGCCAGAATTAACTGCAATAAGCACTGTGTCCAGCGTTTCAACACTTGACCAATCACCTGAGTTAACTACCGCCCATTGTTTGTAATCAACTAAATTTGCATTAGTACTATCTGCTCGTCTTATTCCGCTTGAAGTAGCTGCATAAATAAAACCATTAAAAAGAGTGGTTTGTTTTACACTGATTTCAGCACCTGCATCCCCAATAAAATAAGTATCTCCAAATTTTGAAGTTACCAAATTAAACTGTACAATTCCGAAATCACAGGAAACATAAATCAATCCGTTATGCTCCATAAAATGATTGATCTTTTTTAGATTTGATGGTAGCTGTTTATTGATAATATCTACAACTTTTAACATACTTCCATCTTTTTCTTTTATGACAATTATCAAACCGTTTTCATAACCTATAATTGTTTTTTTTAAAGCTTCGCTGTAATGTATTGAAGATATAGTCTGTCCTGAAAGACCTTCAATTGTTGTGGTCGTTGTAATAGCATTTGTCGTTAAGTTCTTTGAAAACAAAGCATTTTCAGAAGCAGCAATAATAGCTGTTGGACTTACAGAAATATCCTTAATATTATTATACGAAAAATAGCCCTGCCAGGATAATGCTCCCTGAGAAAAACAATTTTGAACAATTATAAGAAACAGAATATAAAGAAACTTTTTTTTCATTTGCTTGAAAGATTCAGATTGACAAATATACTACAAACGAAAGTATTTGATTTTTGTTCTTTTTAAAATTCTATTTTAAACATCAGAAGTTTTTTAAAACTAAGAATGCCTTCATTTTATTTTTAAGTATAAAACAAAGGCACTCTTTAAAATCTAAATAAAAGCTATACTACTCCCTGAGCAAGCATCGCATCTGCAACCTTAACAAAGCCGGCAATGTTAGCTCCTTTCACGTAATTTACATATCCATCTTCTTCAGCACCGTATTTTTTACACTGGTTATGAATGCCGACCATTATTTCTTTTAGTCTCAAATCTACTTCTTCGCTTGTCCAGTTTAGGCGAATAGAATTTTGGGTCATTTCTAATCCGGATGCAGCAACTCCGCCCGCATTTGCCGCTTTTCCGGGAGCAAAAAGCACTTTATTATCTAAGAACAATTTAATTGCATCTAATGTAGAAGGCATATTTGCAGCCTCAGTTACACACAAAACACCATTATCAATAAGTTTCTGAGCATCTTCACCATTCAACTCATTTTGGGTGGCACATGGAATTGCAATATCTACTTTTACTTCCCACGGACTTTTACCTTTATGGAAAATAGCATTTGGATATTTCTCTAAATATCTTTCTGCCCTGTTGTCTCCAGTTGCCCGCATTTCCAGCATATGATCAATTTTTTCTCCAGAGATCCCTTCTTCATCATAAATATAACCGTCAGGACCAGAAATCGTAACTACTTTTCCTCCAAGTTCATTTACTTTTAAAGCAACGCCCCAGGCAACATTTCCAAACCCTGAAATAGCCACTATTTTTCCTTTTATTTCGTGACCAATAGTACGTAACATTTGATCCGTAAAATATACTACTCCATAACCTGTAGCTTCTGGTCTGATTAATGATCCTCCATAAGCAAGGCCTTTTCCAGTCAAAACACCAGTAAATTCATTTCTGATTCTTTTATACTGACCAAACAAGTACCCAATTTCTCTGGCACCAACACCAATATCTCCGGCAGGGACATCCAGATCCGGACCGATATGGCGACATAATTCTGTCATAAACGATTGACAGAAACGCATAATTTCACCATCAGATTTTCCTTCAGGGTCAAAATCAGAACCTCCTTTTCCTCCTCCCATTGGCAAAGTTGTCAGACTATTCTTGAAAACCTGCTCAAAAGCCAAAAATTTCAAAACTGAAAGATTTACTGTGTGATGAAATCTGATTCCGCCTTTATAAGGACCAATTGCCGAATTCATCTGAATTCGAAAACCTCTGTTTACAATGATTTCCCCCTTATCATCTACCCATGGGACTCTAAAAATTATAGATCGCTCGGGTTCTGCTATTCTAAGAAGTAAGTTTTTTCCATCGTATTTTTTTTGTTCAGCTATAAACGGAATTACTGTTTCTGCGAACTCTCTGACGGCCTGAAGAAATTCAGGTTCATTTGGATTTTTTGACTCTACAAGAGCCATAAACTCATTTATTTTTTGCTTCATCATTTTGAAATAAATTATGCTTACAAATCATTTATTTGTACAATTAAATAGGAAAACCTCATTAAGAAAACGTTTTCGTTATCCATAACAAAGGTAAAGCAAAATCAATTTGAAAATTATCTTTTATAACAATTTTACAAGAATTATACATTTTTCAAACAAATTTAAAATTCTCATTTACAAAAATTAGATTACAGCCTAAACAGAATATTATGATTAACTTTTTAAGTGTTTTTATAGTTATTTTTTAATTGGCTAATTAATTATTTAAAAGTCGGTTATGTTTTTTATATATTTGCCCATGATTTGAAAGCGGAAAAACTCATGTTCAAGCAAATAGCCTTAACTTTTTTTACAATATTTGGTATTACCACGGTATCAAATGCACAATTAGCCTACGAAATTGGATTGATCGCTGGCCCAGTAGCATTTCAGTCTGATTACGGACAAAGACACGATCAATCTACAAATATCGGAAATACCGGATTTGGAATTGGTGCGGTTCATTGGATAAACTTCTCATCAGCTGCTAATGGCAATGAATATTTTAATGAACACTTTAAAGTTCGTTCTGAAATTTCGTTTTCTCATACCAACTTTCAGCATTATGGAAAATGGATTGAAGGCAAGCCATCTGCCGGAAAAGAAAAACTAAAAGCGATGAGTGGAAAAACCAGTATGCTAAATATTGGAGCTCAAATAAATTACTCGCCCTTTATGACGATTCATGAATTCGAAAAACATGTAGGCAGTTTTTACCCTTATTTAAGTGTTGGTGCTATGGCAAGTTACTATGACACTAAAGCGAATTCTTCTCTTGGTCCATTAGGATCGCCAGCAACAACTTTTGACAAGTATTTAGTACCATCAGATGGTCATAAATACGGTTTTGCATCCGAAAACGGCATTGCATTTTCTCTGCTTCTTGGAGTTGGCGTACAATATAAACTGGATGAAATGAACGATTTGCTTTTTGAAGTACGCTATCAGGGATTCAATTCTGACTGGATTGACGGATTAAATCCGAACCGGGATCTTTACAAAGAAAACAAAGCAAATGATTCGCAAGTGTGGTTTAATTTTGGATATTCCCACTATTTAGAATTCTAAAAGCAATAATAATATTAAAACACAAACCCCAACTCGAAAGAATTGGGGTTTTGTTTTTATGATAAAGCTTGTTCTAAATCCGCTATTAAATCTTCAGCATCTTCAATACCTACACTTAGGCGCACAAGATCATCTGTAATTCCAACCTCAGCTCTTTTATCTGCCGGAATAGATGCATGGGTCATTAAAGCCGGATGATTCGCCAATGACTCTACTCCTCCTAAAGATTCTGCTAAAGTAAATACTTTAAGTTTCTCTAAAAAAGCAATTGAATCCTCTTTTCTACCTGAAGCGAAAGTAAAAGACACCATTCCGCCAAAAGCTTTCATTTGTTTTCTAGCAATTTCATGAAATGGGTGACTTTTTAATCCAGGATAATAAACGGTTTTAATTTTTGGATGGTTACTTAAAAATTCAACTACCTTTTCTCCGTTTTCACAATGTCTCTGAACTCTTAACGAAAGTGTTTTTATTCCTCTCAAAACCAGAAAACTATCCATTGGTCCTAATGTTGCCCCGGTTGCAAATTGCTGAAAATGCAATTGTTCACCCAAAGCTTCATCTTTCACAATTAAGGCTCCGGCAATAACATCTGAATGACCACTTAAATATTTGGTTGCCGAATGCATTACGATATCGGCACCTAAATCAAGTGGTTTTTGCAAATAAGGTGTTGCAAAAGTATTGTCTACCGCCAGCCAGATTTTGTTTTGTTTTGTGATTTTGGCGATTTCCTCAATATCGGCCAGTTTCATTAAAGGATTTGTTGGCGTTTCTATCCAGATTAACTTGGTGTTTTCATTGATCAAAGATTTCAGTTTTGCAATATCAGTCATATCAGCAAAATGGAATTTAATTCCCGAGTCTTTGTAAATTCTGGAGAACATTCTATAAGTCCCTCCATACAAATCATCCATAGCAATTACTTCATCACCTGCTTTAAATGATCTCAGGATACAATCCGTAGCCGCTAAACCCGATGAAAATGCCAGTCCGCGGGTACCATTCTCAATACTTGCCAATGCATTTTCTAAAGCCATTCTTGTAGGATTTGAGGCGCGGCTATATTCGTAATCACCCAATGGCTTGCCCGGACTTGTCTGAACATATGTTGAAGTTTGATACACCGGAGGCATAACAGCTCCTGTAGCCGGATCATGATGCTGACCTCCATGGATCACTTTTGTATTGAATTTCATATAGTTATAAATTTTAAATACTTAATACTTTCACAAATTTACTTTTAAATTTATTCAAATCCAGATACAACTTCTTACCTTTAAGTATAATTAACACTTTTTAAGATGAAACTTTATTCTCTTCTTGCCGCGGTGCTCCTATTACTAACAGGCTGCACAAAAACATTAACTTTTGAAAATGAGGTATTTGAAAAAGAATCTAAAATACCGTGCAAAAAAGACTGTCCTAAAATTACAATCGAAGTACCAATTGCAAAAAATATTCCTGTTGTAGCTGACAGTATTAATAAAAAGATATTAGGTGTTTTAAAAGACATTGTTTATTTCGGAGAAAAACCTTCAGAAGTTAAAGATTATAAAAGCCTGGTTGATTCTTTTATTGGTTCTTATGAAGAAATGCATAAAAAATTCCCAACTGAAACATTCGGCTGGGAAGCTAAAGTGAAAGGAAATATTGAATATCAATCCGATCAGATTTTAAACATTAAACTGGATCACTATACTTTTACAGGCGGTGCTCACGGATATCAGGGCTTTCGTTCGCTTCTATTTAATCCTGATACCGGAAAAACCATTTTTAGCGATGAATTATTTAAAAACGAAAAAGAGTTTAAGGCTTTCGCCGAAAAAGAGTTCCGAAAAAAATATAAAATACCGGCTAAAGCGAACATAAATGCAACAGGATTGATGTTCGAAAAAGATGTTTTTCAATTGCCTCAAAATATATTTTACACTGAGGAAGGCCTGTTACTATATTACAATTCGTATGAAACAGCTTCCTATGCGGATGGTCCAAAAGAGATTTTGTTCCCGTATGAACAGATAAGTAAATATTTAAAATTCAAATGATTAAGTCATATCACAACAGTAAATCTCTGCAGAAGATTACTGAACATCATATTTCATTTTACGTAAAACCCGTAATGATTCCTTAAAAGAAAGATATATTTGGCTAAACGGTTTTAAAAGTAATTTGGCATCAATAAGTTTTTGTTTGGCTTCGTCAAAACCATTCAGATAACAAATCATAAAAGTGGAAGGCAGGTTTTCTAAATCTTTTAATTCACGCTCTGACAAAGCAAAACCATTTTGCAGTTTTTGAAGCAATGCAATATTCGAATTGTAAATATGAAAAAGCATTCGTCTATTGAATTCCGGAGGCTGAAAAAGCATTTGACGGTCAATTTTATAATATCCGTTGTCAAAAAAATGTATAGTTTGCTTTTCTAGTGGATAATAACTGGTTTTATCGTTTAAACCCAGAGGAACATATTCGGTTATGGTAAAAGTATCATCATCAAAAACAATTGTAACAACATCCTGAGCCGAATAAAAAAGCTTGATCTGTTCATTTATCAATTCAATATCTACCCGCGAGAGAAAGGTTTTATCTCTGGATTTTTTTGGTACTCCGGCCCAGCAGATAACAAACAATTCTTTAAAAACACGATATTTTGGAGACATATCTTTATGCCTGAAATTCATAAAATCGAATACACCGTCAAGCGTATACTGGATACTGTTTCGGGAACTATTTTCGATTCCGATAACTGTTTCAGTATTCTGGTAATTTTTTTCGATTTCACCCTCTACCGGAACCGAATTGCTTCCCCGCCTAATAAAAATACTATTGGCCGGAATAGTATGAATTCCTTTTTTGAAAGATGAAATCTGGCTTTTGGGCTTAATCGTAACCAGTCCAATCACCTTATCTTTTGGAAGATTGGGGAAAGGCACATTTTCGTACTGGATTTTAGGCGGATTTTCCAGAAAAGCATTGACCAGATTCTGAATCCGGCTGTCATCAAAGAAATCATCACCCACAATTTCATTATCATGATCTTCAACACCAACAACGATATAAGAATTATTGGCAGGGTTTGAATTTGACAAAGCGCAGATATGTTTCAAAAACTTTCCTTTTCCTTCGCGCGAGTGTAAATTCAGCTGCCTTTTTTTATCATAAAAACTGCTCTCATCATTATGAGCTAAAAGATTTTTAATTAAAAGGCGTTTATTAATCATTATTTTTAAGATGTTAGACTGGCTTAGATGATTAGAATTCTTGGATTATTCATTTTTCTCTTGTTTCATTTTAGACTTCTCAGATTATTAAACAGCTAAACCCAAGAAGTTTAAATTAGTCTAAAATATAAGCTAGTCTCTTTTAACGATCGTTGATGATGCCTGCGCTGCCGGCATAACAATCAAATCGGCAATATTTACATGGTAAGGTCTTGAAACCACAAAATGAATAATTTCGGCTATATCTTCTGCTTTCAGAGGATCAAAACCTTTGTAAACATTTGAAGCTCTTTCGGTATCTCCTTTAAAACGTACTTCACTAAATTCTGTTTCAACCAAACCCGGATGTATTCCGCTTACTTTAATTTTGTGTGGGTTCAAATCCATTCGCATTCCCTGAGTAATAGCATCCACAGCATGTTTTGATCCGCAGTATACATTCCCATTCGGATAAACCTCTTTCCCTGCAGTTGAACCAATGTTGATAATGTGTCCCGATTCCCTTTCAGTCATTTGCGGAATAATAGCTTTCGAAACATATAAAAGTCCTTTTACATTGATATCAATCATGGCATCCCAATCATCAATATCACCATTCTGAATTGGATCTAATCCGTGTGCATTCCCTGCATTATTGATTAAAACGTCAATATTCGAAAAATATTCCGGTAAGGAATTTATACTTTCAAAAACAGCATTTTTATCCCTGACATCAAAAGACAAAGAATGTACCTCAGTATATCCTGAAAGTTCTTTTTCGAGTTCGCTTAATCGTTCTTTACGCCTTCCGCAAATAATAATTTTATAATGATTTCGTGCAAAAATCTGAGCTGTTGCCTTCCCAATTCCGCTTGTAGCACCGGTAATTAAAACTGTTTTTTTCATCCTGACTATATGTTTTGCCATAAATTAAACAACTTTCATTTATTGAAAACTCCATTTTAATTTGTGGCAACTATTTTCGCTTAAGCGAATTTTACTTCTGTTATGTTTATAAATTATTATTTTAAAGCAACTCTTCTCCCCTGCTTTCAGTCCATATTGCAAACCAGTCTTCCTTATCCATTTCCAGTTCTACTGCTTTCATCAATGATTGAATTCTGGCGACATTTACAGTTCCTGCAACCGGAATCACTTTTGCCGGATGTTTTAAAATCCATGTTAATAAAAGTGTATCAGATCCTAAATGATATTTTTCTACTAATGTCGAAAGTAATTTCTTCAGACGACGTGTTTGTTGACTATCTTCCCTAAAAACAGTACCCAGCGGATTCCATGCCAATGGTCGGATTCCGTATATTTGCGCATAATCAAAAGTTCCGTCAGTCATCGGTTCAAAATTCGTAGCCGAAAATTGTACTGAATGATAACTAACATCTGTTTTCTGACGAATTAACTCAACTTGTGAATTACTGAAGTTTCCAACTCCAAAATCAATGATTTTCCCTTCTGATTTCAGTTTTTCAATTGCTTCAGCAATTTCATCAGCCTGCATTAACGGACTTGGTCTTTGCAGTAAAAAAACATCGATATAATCTGTTTTTAATTTTTTCAGGGATTCTTCTGCTGACCAGATTATATATTCTTTAGAATGTTCATAATGCCTGACTTTATTATTACGGTTTTCGGTAACCATCTGAATACCGCATTTGGTAATTAACTGCAATTTTTCGCGAGAAATTTTACTGTCATGAAGTGCTTTTCCAAAATCTGCTTCTGTGGTGTAATCTCCGTAAATATCGGAGTGGTCGAAAGTAGTAATTTTGTTTTCGATACAGAGCTGTATCATGCTTTCCATTTCTTTTGATGTAAGATTTTTATCCCAAACTCCCCAATTCCTAACCCCTGAAATTACAGGTGATAATAAAGTTTTGCTCATGTTTTGTTGTATTATTTTTAGTAATAATGATGTCTGCTTACAGCATAATCACCAAAGTTCTTAAAAATATAAAAATAGATTCACAATTCGTCCTTAAAATTAGGGTTTTGGTCGAAGTTTTAACCATTTTTTAACATCTTACTTCTTAAAAAATATTCAATTTGCACTCTCAAAAATCAGGTATAAAAATCACAAGTTTTAAAAGGTTTTTAAAAATATTTATATGGAAGAAAATACAACGACTTTAGACATTAGAGCGATAAATGAAAAAATTGAGAGAGAAAGTGCTTTTATAGACCTTCTTACAATGGAAATGAACAAAGTTATTGTGGGCCAGAAACACATGGTCGAGCGTTTATTAATCGGGCTATTAGGACAAGGGCATATTTTACTGGAAGGTGTTCCTGGTTTAGCAAAAACTTTGGCGATTAATACTTTATCACAAGCAGTTCAGGGTTCTTTCAGCCGTATCCAGTTTACGCCGGATTTATTACCTGCCGATGTTATCGGAACCATGATTTACAACATTAAAGCAAACGAATTCTCTATTAAAAAGGGGCCAATTTTTGCTAACTTCGTACTTGCCGATGAGATCAACCGTGCTCCTGCCAAAGTTCAGTCTGCACTTTTGGAAGCAATGCAGGAAAAACAGGTTACAATTGGAGATACCACTTTTAAGCTTGATCGTCCGTTTTTAGTATTGGCTACTCAGAATCCTGTTGAACAGGAAGGAACTTATCAGCTTCCTGAAGCTCAGGTTGACCGTTTCATGCTGAAAACCGTTATCGATTATCCAAAAATTGACGAAGAGCGCTTTGTAATTCGCCAAAACCTAAAAGGAAGTTACGAAAAAGTAAATCCTGTAGTTTCTGTAGAACAAATTCTGCGTGCACAGGAAGCCGTTCGTGAAGTTTACATGGATGAAAAAATCGAAAAATATATCTTAGATATCATCTTTGCTACCCGTTATCCGGAAAAGTATAAACTAGCCGACTTAAAACCGCTTATCAGTTTTGGAGCATCACCACGTGGAAGTATCAATTTAGCCAATGCGGCAAAATGTTATGCATTCATCAAACGCCGTGGATATGTAATTCCAGAGGATGTTCGTGCTGTTGTACATGACGTACTTCGTCACAGAGTTGGAATAACGTATGAAGCTGAGGCTGAAAACATTACTTCTGTAGACATTATCAACAAAATCGTAAACGAGATTGAGGTACCTTAAAAATTTGTTTCAAGTTTCAAGTTTCAGGTTGTTGCAAGACAAACTTGAAACTTTTAAACTTTAAACTTTAAACAAATAGAATGGATACAAAAGAGCTTTTAAAAAAAGTACGGAAAATAGAAATCAAAACCAAAAGACTGAGCAATCACATCTTTTCAGGAGAATACCATTCTTCATTTAAAGGGCGCGGGATGACTTTTAGCGAGGTACGCCAATACCAATATGGCGATGATATTCGTAACATCGATTGGAATGTAACCGCACGCTATAACGAAGCCCACGTAAAAGTTTTTGAAGAAGAACGCGAGCTGACTATGGTTTTAATGGTAGACATTTCGGGTTCTGAAGGTTTTGGTTCAAAAAGTCAGTTTAAAAAAGACATCGTAACTGAAATTGCTGCAACGATGGCTTTTTCCGCTACACAAAATAACGACAAGATTGGATTAATATTGTTTTCTGATAATGTTGAATTATACATTCCGCCAAAAAAAGGGCGTTCGCACGTTTTGAGAATTATTCGTGAATTGATCGAATTTGAACCAAAAAGCCAAAAAACAGATATCGCCCAAGCTTTAAAGTTTCTTTCAGGAACACAAAAAAAGAAAGCAATTGTTTTTATGATTTCAGATTTTATGTCTGAAAATTATGAGCACACTTTAAAAATTGCTTCTAAAAAACATGATATTACAGGTGTTCGGGTTTACGATATCCGTGAAGAAAAAATCCCAAATTTAGGAATGGTAACGATGCTTGATGCGGAAACCGGAAAAATTCAGCTCGTAGATACCGGTTCTAAAAAAGTCCGAATGAATTATGAAAAACACTATCAGGAACGTGTCAGCTACTTTAAGGAAATTTTCAGCAAATCCGGAGCTGGTGTCGTAAACACAAGAGTTGATGAAAATTACGTAACTAAATTACTGGGGTATTTCAAATCAAGATAATTTTAGATTATCAGAGATCTTAGTTTGTTAGAATATTAGATTAATTTGAAGAATAATCGAAAATAAATCGCTTAAGCTGAATCTGTTTTAAGCTTCATTTTAGACTAAAATCTGAAATCAAATCAAATGAAATTAAAATTTTACATATTTCTATTTTTACTTTCCTCAACTGTTTTTGCACAAAATAAGCAGATTGAAACCAGTATCGATACTACAAAAAATAAAATTGGCGCCGAGTTTAAGCTAACGCTTAAAACGATCGTAAGTTCAAAATCTAAAGTTGTATTTCCTGCTTTAAAAAACATTGGTCCATTAGAAGTGATTCAATCGTACCCAATTGACACCGTTAAAAAAGACGGCACTTATGAGCTTATCAAAAAATATGGCTTGACACAATTTGATTCCGGAAGATATGTTATTCCGCCAGTTAAGATTCTGATTGATAAAAAGCCTCATTTAAGCGATCCGGTTTCAGTTGAAGTAGCCAGTGTGAAAGTGGATACTCTACAGCAAAAAATGTATGATATTAAAGATATCTCAACTGTTGAAAACGGTATTGGAGACTGGTGGATTTATCTTTTGATTGTAGTTCTGATTATAGGAATTGGTGTTTTCGTTTATTGGTATATGAAAAAACACCAAAAGAAAAAAATTGAAGAAGAAGTTTATAAAACGCCTATTGAAAAAGCGACAAGCTTATTAAACAATCTTGAGAAAAAAGAACTTTGGCAAAAAGGCGAAGTAAAAGAATATTATAGTGAACTGACTGATATTGCCCGTAATTATATAGAAGAAGCAATTCAGATTCCGGCAATGGAAAGCACAACTTCTGAACTGATTCAGGGTCTTAAAACGGCTTCTGCCAAAAAGAAAATGAGCCTTACTCCCGAAACTGTTGAAAATCTGGAACGTGTTTTAAGACAGGCAGATTTGGTGAAATTTGCAAAATCAAAACCATTAGAGTTTGAAATTACTGAAGACAGAAATAAGATTCAAAAAGCAATTTTAACGCTGGATAATGCTATCCCTACAGAAGTTCCTGTTGAGGAAGAAGATCAATTATTAAACGAAGCCCAAAAACAAAAACAAATTCAGCTTCAGTTAAAGAAAAAAAGAAATAAACGTATTGCAATTGCTGCTGCAACTGTAGTTTTTTTACTTACTGCAACCACTACTTATTTCGTTGTCACTAAAGGTTTTAATTATGTAAAAGACAATATAATTGGACACCCAACCAAAGAATTACTGGAAGGGGAATGGATAAAAAGCGAGTACGGCAATCCTGGTGTTTTAATTGAAACCCCAAGGGTTTTACAACGACTTGATACTCAAAAAGTATTACCAAAAGAGGCTATGGCCCTTATAAAGGAAATGCAGCTTTTTGGTTACGGAAGTTTACTTGATAATTTTTATATAACGGTTTCTACAGCTAAATTTAAAAACCCTACAGAAATTGATTTATCAAAAGCCCTTGAAGGCAATTTAAAAATAATCGAAGCTCAGGGTGCCAGAAATATGATTACAAAACAAGAAGATTTTGAAACTAAAGAAGGCATTACGGGAATAAAAGGGTACGGAACTTTTACCTTTATTAATGAAAACCTGAAAACAAGCGCTAAACTTTACTACGAAGTCCTGATGTTTAAACAAGATGGCGGATTACAGCAAATTGCTATATTCCATGAAGAAGGAGATACGTATGCTAATGATATTTCGGATAGAATTTTAAATTCTGTTGAACTTAAAAGAGCAAGCAACTAATGGAAAAAATAACTTTTTTAAATCCGGAATTTTTTTGGCTGTTTTTATTAATCCCAATTGCAATAGGATGGTTTTTCTGGAAACGCAATCAGCAATCGGCTACTTTAAAAATGAGTTCAACTCAGGGTTTTAAAAACAGCGAATCACTATTAACAAAATTAAAACCTTGTTTGTATGTTTTCAGGATTATCGCTCTGTGTTCTCTGATTGTGGCTTTAGCAAGACCGAGAACTGTTGACATCAGCAACGAAACTAAAACAACGAAAGGGATTGATATTGTAATGGCAATTGACGTTTCGGGAAGTATGCTTGCAAAAGATTTAAAGCCCAACCGTATGGAAGCTTTAAAAAGAGTTGCGGCTGATTTTGTTAACGAAAGACCAAACGACAGAATCGGAATTGTTTTATATGCCTCTGAAGCCTACACTAAAATACCTGTTACCAGCGATAAAGCCATCATTTTAGAAGCTATTAAGGAGATCAAATACGATAATGTATTACAGGATGGTACCGGAATTGGGATGGGACTTGCAACGGCTGTAAACCGACTTAAGGATAGTAAAGCAAAAAGCAGGGTGATTATTCTTTTGACAGATGGTGTAAATAATGCGGGATTCATTGAGCCGGAAACAGCTTCTGACATTGCAAAGCAATATGGGATAAAAGTATATACTATTGGAATCGGGACTAACGGAATGGCTGAATTTCCTTATGCATATGCCCCAAACGGCGGTTTCTTGTTTAAAATGCAAAAAGTAGAGATTGATGAACAGTTACTGAAAGGTATCGCCAAAAAAACGGATGGAACCTATTTTAGAGCCACCAGTAATGATAAACTGGCTGAAATATACAACTCAATAAACAAATTAGAAACTACTGAAATTCAGGAATTAAAATTCTACGATTACGATGAAAAATACAGGTTTTTTGTTTTGTTATCAGGAATATTATTGTTGTTGGAAGTGGGTTTAAGAAACACTGTTTACAGAAGCTTCATTTAATTTTGAAAAAATTAAAAAATTCCAAAAATGAAATTCCAAAAAACAAATTGGAATTTGGAATTTGGAATTTTTAAAATTGGAATTTAAAAACATTTATGGAACTAGACGAAAAAAAATATTTATATCTATTATTTCTCATCCCGATTGTGGCATGTATTTTTCTTTTTAATCTGTATTGGAAAAGAAAAAAACAGCGTGAGTTTGGTGATTTGGAAATGGTAAAAAAACTAAGCCCGGAACGTTCTGTTTTTAAACCGGTTTTAAAGTTAGTATTATTTCTTTTTGCATTAGCCTTTCTGATTATTGGACTGGTTAATCCAAAAATTGGTACCAAGATGGAAACTGTAAAACGTGAAGGAATTGATATTGTTTTTGCTGTTGACGTTTCAAAAAGTATGCTGGCTGAGGATGTTGCACCGAGCCGTTTAGAAAAAAGCAAACAATTGGTTTCTCAGATTATCAATAATTTAGGCAGCGACAGGATCGGAATTGTAGCTTATGCCGGAAGCGCTTTCCCAGTCTTACCAATTACAACAGATTACGGTGTCGCTAAAATGTTTCTGCAAAGTATGAATCCCGGAATGGTGTCATCACAAGGGACCTCACTTGACGAAGCGATTAAATTATCAGCAACCTATTTCGATGAAAAAAGTAAAACCAGCAAACTTTTAATCCTTATTTCTGATGGAGAAGATCACTCTGAAGGTGCTGAAGCAGCTGCAGATGAAGCCAATAAAATTGGAATGAAAATCATTACTATTGGTGTTGGAACAGAAAAAGGAGCCACAATTCCGTTGAAGGAAAACGGTGTAGTCAGAAGTTATCAGAAAGACCAAAATGGTGAAACAGTTATTACAAAACTAAATCAGGAAGGTTTAAGAGCAATTGCAAAAGCAACCAAAGGCGGGTATGTTTATGGAGGAAGTACAAAAGAAGTACTGGAATATGTAAAAAATGCCTTGAATAATATTCAGAAAACTGAGTTTGAAGCAACACAAATGGCAGAGTTTCAATCGCAGTTTCAATGGTTTTTAGGCTTTGCCTTTTTCCTGTTATTTCTGGATATCTTTTTATTGGAAAGAAAAACAAACTGGATAAACGAGTTGAATTTATTTAACGAAAAGAAATAATTGTTCTGACAAATCGGGAGCAAAAAAATAAAAACACAGAATGAAAAATTTACTTCTTTATATATTACTAACCTTTTCTTTGGCAGTTTCTGCTCAGGAAAAAGACAAAACATTGCCTGAAGCCAATGAAGAATATAAACAGAATAAATTTGTTGATGCAGAGGCAAATTACAGGATTTCACAATCAAAATTTCCTAAAAAAGCTACAGCTTCTTATAATTTAGGAAATACAATTTACAAACAAAACCAGGCATCAGAAGCAAAATATGCTTATGCAAAGGCTATTAAAAATGCCAAAACCAGACCTGAAAAACACAAAGCTTTCCATAATTTAGGAAATGTTTTTATGAAAGAAAAAGATTATACTCAGGCTGTTGAAGCTTATAAAAACGCTTTGCGTAACGACCCTAGTGATGATGAGACACGTTACAATTATGCTTTAGCCAAACAAAAACTAAAAGAAAACCCTCCGAAAAACGACAAGAATAAGGACAAGAATAAGGACAAGGATAAAAAGGACGATAAAAAAGACGATCAGAAAAAGGACGGCGACAATAAAGATAAAAAAGACGGCAAAGACGATCAGAAAAAAGACGACAAAGGCGATAAGGACAAAGATAAAAAAGACGGTAAAAACGATCCCAAAAAAGATGATAAATCAAACAATAACGGAGAGCCAAAACCTATGCCGGGAGGAATTTCAAAAGATCGTGTCCAGAATTTATTAGATGCGGTGAATAATGAAGAAAAGAAAATTCAGGATAAAGTTAATGCCCAAAAAGTAAAAGGAAGTCCTAAAAAAGCAGAAAAAGACTGGTAGAATTGTTATTGTTTTTGGTTAATTGTTTTTCTGATTTAATAAAAACAGTTTACCATTTCATCTAAATTAAAAGAATAAACTTTTAGAAGATAACAGAAACTATAAACTACTAACAACAAACAAAAATTGATTAAACAAGTAATGAAAAGATATTTAATTCTATTACTATTCACTTTTCAGGGACTTATGGCTCAGGTTCAGTTTGAAGCCAGGGTAAGCAAGAATACGCTTGGAGTTAACGAAAGACTCCGTATTGACTTTATCATGAATGTTGATGGGGATAACTTTGACCAGCCTTCTTTTGAAGGTTTCAGGATTGTAGGAGGGCCAAGCCAGCAGATAAGTCAGTCATGGGTAAATGGAAGAAGTTCATTTCAGAAAATTTATTCTTATTTTTTGCTGCCGAATCAAAAAGGTACATTTACCATCAAACAGGCTTCAATTGAATATAATGGGCAGGTTTATAAAACATCTCCCATAAAAATAACGGTTACCAATGCAGTTCCACAAGAAAGAGATCCAAATTCACAACAACAGCATCAAGGGGGCGGAAATGAGATACTGAATCTGATTGCGGAAATTTCCAAAACGAATCCTTATATAAATGAACCTATTACAGTGGTTTATAAATTATATTTTAATGGTATTGGTGTAACAGGATTTAAAGAACTGGCTAAACCTAAATACAAAGACTTTTGGAATCAAAATATTGACATCAAACAGCTTCAAATTGAAGAGGGAATGTACAAAGGTGAACGCTCTTACTTTGTAGTCCTTAAAAAAACGATTTTATACCCTCAAAAATCAGGAAAACTTACTATTGAACCGCTTTCTTTAGACATAGGAATTCAGGTACCAAGAGGCCGGAACATGTTTGGTCAGATGATGCTGGATGACGCAAACAAAACCGTTTCTGCCGGAGCCAAAACAATCAATGTAAGAGCACTTCCTGAGGCAAATAAACCTATTGGTTTTACCGGAGCTGTAGGTAAATTTGATTTTACCGTTACCCCATCAAAAACTACCTTAAAAAGTGGAGAAAGCCTTGATTTGATTGTTAGTGCAAACGGAACAGGTAACATGAAACTATTTACCTTGCCAAAACCAGTTGTACCTAATGCATTAGAAATGTATGATCCGGTTCATGACGAAAAAGTAAATACATCACTTGCAGGAATGTCTGGAAAAATTTCGGACAAATATACCATCATACCTCAATTTAAAGGAAAGTATGCTATAAAACCAATGGAATTCTCGTATTTTGATTTGAATTCCGGAAGCTATAAAACCATAACTTCTCCTGAAATCATGATTGATGTTTTGGATGGTCCTGTTCAGGCTGAAGCAGTGGCCTCACATACATCTAAAAATGTGATTACAAAATCAGAGCAATTTAAATATATCAAACCAAAAACGGTTTTAGTTTCGACTGCAAAAGATGATTTTTACGGCTCCGATTTATATTACAGTTTATTGTTACTGCCTTTTGTCATTTTACCAATTATTGTAATTGCCAAGAAGAAAAAAGAGGCAATCGATAGTGATGTTACCGGTAACAGAATTAAAATGAATAACAAACTGGCGAAGAAATATTTGTCTGAAGCCAAGAAACAGCTTAATAATAAAGAACCTTTTTATATTGCCCTTGAAAAAGCAATGCATAATTTCCTGAAAGCCAAATTACACATTGAGACCTCAGAAATGAGCAAAGACAATATTCGCAAATTGCTGTTATCAAGAAGTGTAAATCCGGAAACGGTTCAGAACTTTATTAATTTGACCGAGAACTGCGAGTTTGCGAGATATGCACCTGCATCAGGCACATCTATCCAACAGGATTATGACAAAGCTGTTTTGATTATTTCGGAATTAGAAAAACAAATTATTTAAACCTAACGTCAAAGTTTACGAAAGGTTAAAATTTACAGAAAATGAAAAATATAGTATATCTCTTTTTATTAATCTCACAGGTTTTCTTTGCTCAGGGCAGTTTTGAAAAAGCAAATGCCTTATATCAAAAGGGAAAATACCAGGAAGCAGCACAAACTTATGAAAGCATTATTAAGGATGAAAAACAACACTCTGCCGAGTTGTATTTTAACTTAGGGAATTGTTATTACAAACTTAATAAAGTGGCCCTTTCGATTTATAATTATGAAAAGGCTCTTGTCCTGAAACCACATGATGCTGAAACTTTAAACAATCTCAAATTTGCCAAAAAACTCACAATAGACGAAATTAAAGAAGTCCCAAAGGTTGGTTTTGCAAAGCTGGTTCAGAATTTTACAGGTATTTTTAATTACAATACATGGGCTTGGATTTCGGTAGGAATTGCATTTGCTTTTCTGCTTAGTTTTATTGGCTATTATTTTTCACAGCTTACACTTTCCAAAAGAATCTATTTTATCGGAATGTTTATTTTACTGTTTGCCTTATTATTAAGTGTTTCAGCAGGAATAACTGAAAAAGATCATTATAATAATGATCGTCCTGCAATCGTTTTTGCTGAAATGACAGAAGTACGAAGTGAACCTCAAAAAGGAGCATCAAGTATTTTCTTATTGCACGAAGGTGCTAAGGTTTATGTAACCGAATCCCTTGAAAACTGGAAAAAAATTGAATTGACGGATGGCACCGAAGGCTGGATTGATGCTTCTGCTATAAAAGAAGTAAAATAGAAAATTATTATACAAAAAGAGTCCGCTTCTGAGATAGAAACGAACTCTTTTTGTATATCTTGAACTTTTTAATTCTTAATCTAAAGATTCTGTTAGTTTTTTGAAAACAGTCTTGGCATTCTTTCCTTCATACAATACTGCATAAACCGCATCAATAATTGGTGTTTTGGCACCATAACCCTGATTTAATTTATAAGCGCTTTTAGTTGCATAATATCCTTCGGCAACCATACTCATTTCCATCATAGCACTTTTTACAGTATACCCTTTTCCGATCATATTGCCGAACATTCGGTTTCTTGAAAATACAGAGTATCCTGTTACCAGTAAATCCCCCAAATAAGCAGAATCATTGATATTTCGTTTCATTCTGTGTACTTTCTTGATAAATTTTCGCATCTCACGGATTCCGTTGCTCATCAATACAGACTGAAAATTATCGCCATATCCCAGACCATGTGCAATTCCGGCAGCTATTGCATAAATATTTTTCAGCATTGCCGCATATTCAGTTCCGATGATATCATCTGAAATTTTAGCCTTTATATAATTACTGGATAAGGATTTTGCAACTGTACAGGCTTTCTCCGGATCACCGCAGGCAATCGTTAAATATGAAAGTCTTTCTAAAGCTACTTCCTCAGCATGACAGGGTCCTGTAATAACCCCTATATTGTAGTATGGAATATCGTACTGAATGTGAAAATGTTCACCCACAATCAAACTTGTCTCAGGAACAATTCCTTTAATGGCTGAAAAGATAATTTTATTTTCAAGAGAAACTGTCAAATGTTCTAATTCAGCATTTAAAAAAGCAGAAGGAATTGCAAAAATAAGGTAATCTGCATATTCAATCGCTTCGTTTATATCGTTGGTTAATTTAAGTTTATTGATATCAAACTCAACTGAACTCAAATAATTTGGATTATGTTTATATTTTAAAAGGTGCTCTATCGCAGCGTCATTTCGCATATACCACGAAATTTCATCCAGGTTCACACACAGCATTTTTGCAATAGCTGTTGCCCAGCTCCCACCACCAATTACTGCAAATTTTAAATTTTGGCTCATTATTCAAATAATTTAGAGCAAAAGTACTTAATAATGCAGTAATATCACAAAATGTAATTTAAGAATTTTAAAAACAGCTTTAAATACAACGTTTTTAAAGAATTTCAAAAAAATGAAAAATATTTCTCCTCCTATACAATAAAAAACAAACAGTTGCGTTGTAAACTATTATTAATTAGATTATTAAATGAATTTAGTAAGAATTGAGTTAGTTAGTTTTGTTTTAGTATTTTAAAAGGCGTTCCTAAATATATTAAGAACGCCTTTTTGTTAATATTGAATTTCTAAATTCCAAATTTGTGTATGGCATGAGGTCCAAACAAAAAATCCAAAAACTAATACCACAAAATTATTGGAATTTCGAATTTTAAAACTTGGAATTTATTTTTTTAATAACTCATTTCTACAATAGATTTCACTTTATCCAGCGTTACAAGCTGTTTTTCGCCTAAGCCTTTCCATCCCCTTTCTTCAAAACGGTCAACAATAAAATCTGCTGTTCTGCCGTAATCATTGGTGTACTGAGAAAGTTTAGTATCCATTCCCATAGTGTGGAAAAACTCTACGGTTTTATTTATAGCTTCTTTGGCAACTTCATCGTCTGAACCTGTTAAGTTGAAGATTCTCCTTCCGTATTGCGCTAATTTTCCTTTTTTAGTTTCAAACATCACTTTATATAAACTTGGACCAATAATTGCCAGAGTCCTTGCATGATCAATTCCGTATAAAGCTGTCAGTTCATGGCCAATCATGTGCGTTGCCCAGTCGCTTGGAACACCTTTCTGTATTAATCCGTTTAAAGCCATTGTACAGCTCCACATAAAGTTAGAAGCCAAAGTATAATCGGTTGGGTTTTCTACAACTCCTGGACCAACTTCTATTAAAGTCTGCAAAATTCCTTCTGCAATTCTATCCTGAAGAAAAGCATCGGTTGGATACGTTAAATATTGCTCCATAACGTGAGTATAAGCATCTACAATACCATTTTCAAGTTGTCTTTTAGGTAAAGATGCAATTACAGTTGGGTCACAAATAGAAAATTGTGGAAATAACGCGCTTCCGCCTGAAGCTAATTTTTCCTGAGTCGCTTCGATCGTCACCACATATCCTGAATTCATTTCACTCCCTGTAGCCGGAAGAGTCAAAATTGTTCCAAACGGCATTGCATTTTCTTTAATTAAAATTCTCTTTTGAAGAATATCAATCGGATTTCCTTCAAAATTAACTGCTGCCGAAATAAACTTTACACCATCAATAACAGATCCTCCTCCTACTGCGAGAATAAAATCGATTTTTTCAGCTTTAATAACATCAACCGCTTTCATTAAAGTTTCAAATCTAGGGTTTGGTTCGATTCCGCCAAACTCTACGATTTCAAAACCTTTCAGATTACTGATTACCTGATCGTAAATTCCGTTTTTAAAAATACTTCCACCACCGTAAGCCAAAAGGATTTTAGCTTCTTTTGGAACTAAAGCCGAAAGTTTTTCTATTTGTCCTTTTCCGAAAATTAAATTTGTCGGATTGTATAATTCAAAGTTTAACATCTGCTTATTTTTTTAATTGTGCCATTAATTTTTCAGCTACCAGTTTTGATGAAGCCGGATTTTGACCTGTAATCAACAAACCGTCTTCTACTGCATAAGGTGCCCAATCAGCTCCTTTTGAGTATTCGCCACCATTAGTTTTTAAAGCATCTTCCAATAAAAACGGAACCACTTTTGTCAAACCAACACCTTCTTCTTCAGTATTTGAAAATCCGGTAACTTTCTTGCCTTTTACTAAATAAGAACCATCAATCTTTACATTTTTTAATGCTGCCGGAGCGTGACAAACAAAACTTACTGGTTTTTTATGATTGTAAAAAGATTCAATCAAAGCAATAGAATTTTGATCTACAGCCAAATCCCACATTGGTCCGTGGCCCCCCGGATAAAAGACTGCATCAAAATCTTTCTGATTCACATCTGTAATTTTATGCGTATGTTTCAATTTTTCCTGTAAAGCTAAATCCGCATCAAAACGTTTAGTGTCTTCTGTAGCAGCACTAGGATCATTACTTTTTGGATCAATTGGCGGCTGGCCTCCTAAAGGGCTTGCAATTTCGACAACATATCCCTGATCTATAAGAGTATAATATGGCGCAGCAAATTCTTCTGTCCAAAATCCTGTTTTTTCACCTGTATCTCCTAATTTGTCATGGCTCGTAAGCACAAATAATACTTTTTTCATCTTTTTTTTATTTAATTTTTGAGCAGTAACTGAAATGCTACTTGCTGTGAAAGCGATTATCGCAAATAATACTATTTTATTCATTTGATTAATTTTAAACAAATTTACGGCTTATATGATATTTGTAAAAATAAAATAAACTATGTTTGTTATAAATAAAATTATATCATGGTAAATCTGGAATGGTACAGAACATTTAAAGCAGTTTATAAAAATGGTAATTTTTCTATCGCTGCAAAGGAATTATTTATGAGTCAGCCCGCAGTTAGTCAGCAGATTTCTATGCTGGAAGCTCATGTTGGGAATAAATTATTTATTCGAAAATCAAAAGGCGTCGAACCAACAGAATATGCTAAGTTACTGAATAACTTAATAATAGACGCACTTGACCGGCTTGAAAATGTAGAAACTACTTTTCGGTCAAAAGCAGAAGATGCCACACGCTTAATTTCTGTGGGCATCTCTAAACATCTTTTCAGTAGTGTTGGCAATGCTTTAATTGGAAAATTTGATTTGATCGATTTTACTTTTGCCGATGATGATACACTTTTTTCTTTAGTCGATTCTAAAAAACTGGACTTTGCAATTGTTTCCAAAAAATATGATACGTTTGATACGATTCAGGAAACGGTTGCCAAGATTAAACTGGTATTGGTTGGACCAACGAATTTAGACATTACCGAATTTCGCCAGAAACTGAAATCAGATAATTTTACTGAAGCAGAACAATGGCTGAACGAGCAAAAATGGTATTCGCATGATGCCAGGATCCCACACATAAAATTATTCTGGCTACATGCCTTCCATAAAAAAAGACCATCCATGGTTCCCAATTATATTATCCCATCAGAATATGAAATGCTGGAAATGCTTTCCAAAAATTCCGGTGTTGCCGTAACGTGGAATTGTAATGCCAGAAAATTTATTCAGCAAAACAAACTACAATTGGTGTGGAACAGCTTCCACGTTCCGGAAGAGTATGTTTATTTATTGGCTGCTAAAAACAACAATCTGAAAACTTTTTTTGATATCATTGCCAATGAAGTAAGAATTGCATTATCTACTTAAAAGATAAAATCCTTACTTAAAATCATCAAAAATGATGAGTTGTACTATTGTATTCCACATTAAATTTGTCGTATAGAGAATTTGATTTTTGCGAACTTTTTCTGAGTTAAACTTTAAATAGCTCAGCGTAAGAAATATAAAATTTTATATTTGTGTAAATCTTACGCATTTTAATTATGTCTGAAAATCAAAATATAAGAGTTGCTGTGGATGCCATTGTTTTTGGTTATCAAAACAGTCAGTTGTACGTTCTTTTAATCCAACAGAAATTTGGAACTCAGGAATCCTATTGGGCATTGCCAGGAGGTTTGGTTAAAAATAACGAATCACTAAAAGACGCTGTAAAAAGAGAATTGAAGGAAGAAACAAATGTTGAAGTAAATTACTTTGAGCAACTGTTTACTTTTGGCGATGATACAAATCGTGACCCCCGAAACCGTGTCATTTCTGTAGCCTACTATGCTTTGGTAGATCCTTCAAACTTAAAAGTCCAGGCCGATACAGATGCTGAACATGCACAATGGTTTATGATTAATGAAGTTCCTGCCCTAGCTTTTGACCATAATGAAATTCTTAAAAAAGGGCTGGAACGTTTAAAAGCCAAACTAACCTACGAGCCAATTGGTTTTGATTTGCTTCCAAAAGAATTTCTTTTCTCAGAGCTCGAAAACCTCTATTGCACTATTTTAGAAAAGGAAATCGAACGCCGGAATTTCAGAAAAAAAATTCTGAGCTTCGGAATCGTAGAAGAAACAGAAAATTATTCTCCGGTAAAAACAGGGCGTCCGGCCAAATTATTTCGATTCAACCATAAGAAATACAATGACTTACACAAAGAAGGCTTTCACTTCGAAATAAAGTTTGCGTAATTTTTACACAAAATAAATTGTTTATTCAAAATTAAACCCTACATTTGCGTATAATTAACGCAAACCGCAACACTATGATACTAAATCTCGACCCAAAATTCACTCCGATACAAAACCAGAAACAAATCAATTTTCAAAGTTTTACATTTTCTGGAGGAGAACCGCATATTAAAATTGATCCTAATTTTGATACCAATGAAAAAGTAACCATCACACACCGTTTAAATTCATTCAATGATTTGGGTTTATTGTGTATCACAGTAGATGCTTTACGCAGAATGGATGTTAAGATAATCGATTTGTTTATTCCGTATTTTCCGGCTGCCAGACAGGATCGTGTTATGATTCCTGGAGAACCTTTGTCTGTTAAAGTGTATGCTGATATAATTAACGGACTTCAATTGAATAAAGTTTTTGTTTTTGATGCACATTCGGAAGTAACTCCGGCTTTGTTGAATAATAGTACTGTAATTCCGAACTATACTTTTATCAAACAAGTCTTAAAAGTAATTGGAGAAAACGTAAAACTGATTTCTCCAGATGGAGGCGCTTTGAAAAAAATCTACAAAGTTTCTGAATTCTTAGGCGGAATTGAAGTTGTAGAATGCAGTAAAAGCCGCGATGTAAAAACGGGAAAATTGTCTGGTTTTAAAGTGTACGAAGATGATTTGCAGGGAATCGATTGTTTAATAGTAGATGATATCTGTGACGGAGGAGGAACTTTCATTGGCTTAGCCGAAGAACTAAAAAAGAAAAACGCCGGAAAGTTATATTTAGCAGTAAGCCACGGAATTTTCAACAAAGGTTTTGAAGTTTTAAATTGTTTTGACGGCATTTTTACAACTAATTCTGTAAAAGATTTTGAAGGTGAAAACGTCGAGGTTGTAAAATTAGAATTATGAATAAAAATTATAGAGTAGAAATAGCAAATAGAACCTTAGAAATCATTAAAAATGGTTTTTATGAATACAAAGGAAAAAAGATTCTTGTAGATAAAGAACTCGAAGAATCTAAAAAAAATACGTTTACCATTTCACCAAATGATTGGGATGCGATTTTAAAAACACCAATTGAAAATAAGTTTGAAACAGAAATTATAACGAAAAACTGTTCGACAATTAAAGCAATAGCTGAAGAAAAAAATGGTAAAATCTGTGTTTTAAACTTCGCCTCTGCAAAAAATCCAGGAGGTGGATTTCTAGGCGGAGCTTCTGCTCAGGAAGAAAGTCTGGCCAGATCGTCAAACCTTTACGAAACGCAGATAAAAGACAAAACGATGTACGATTTTAACAGAAATCAGTCCTCATTTTTATATTCAGATTACATGATTTATAGTCCGAATGTTTTGTTTTGGAATGATGATAAAGGAAATTATTTTGAAAAACCATTTGTTGTAGATATGATTACTGCTCCAGCACCAAATAAAGGTGCGATGGAACAACATAACAGGAAAGAAGAAATTGCTATAACAGAAGAAATTTTAAAAGCAAGAATGGATAAAGTATTGGCAATTGCCGCAAAGCAAAAAATCGATACACTTATTTTAGGAGCTTGGGGTTGTGGTGTTTTTAAAAATGAACCTAAAGATGTAGCACGTCTTTTCAAAGAAATTATTGCAGCAAAATATTCAGGTTCTTTTAAAAAAATCGTTTTTGCAGTATTTGACAATTCTGATAAAAAAGCAAATTTTAAGCAGTTTGAAGAAACTTTTAACTAGTTTAAAAAGTTTCTCCCGAAGTTTCGGGATCAGGTTTAAAGTTAATTCTTAAACCTAAAAAACACTATTAACGAAGTTTCAAGTTTGAAATTAAAAGTTTCAAGTTCGCACAGAACAGGAAACCTGAAACAAGAAAAACCTGAAACAAAAATAAAACAACCAAAAAACCATGAGCGAAGATTTAAAACCACGATTTATTGAGTCTTTAAAAAGAAACAATGATCAGATTAGAGAAGACAGAGCCAAAGTAATTGGCGAGGATTCTGAATTAATTTACAGACGAAGAGTCGAAGACATCGAATTAAAAATCAAAAGACTCGAAAGAGAGCAAGAAGGATTGATTGATATCAGTCCGCTGGATAAAAACAGTTTGACATTTGCCGATTTTCAGCCGGAAGCCTTTGTGCAGAAAGACATGGAACTTTCGCTGACCATCAGAAATTTAAACATTCAGTTTGAAGTTACAAAAAAGAGATTTGAATATTTATTTGGTAAAAAATATTAGTTATGGGAGGTACAAGATACGATATAGGCGCTCGTTTGAGCAGAGCAGAAGCAGCAGGTTACGGAAAGAAATCAGCTAGCGAAATATTTACACAGAATGCATTACATGTGGCTCATGAATCTATGAATCCAAATGGAGTGATTTTTAGAGAAGCAAGAGATTCTGATGTTCATCCAAACACAGTTCCAATCATTTTAGGATTGGACGTTACAGGAAGTATGGGGCATATTCCACATGAACTGATTAAAGACGGACTTCCAAAATTGATGGGAGGCATTATTCAAGGAGGCGTTCCGGATCCAGCACTTTTATTCTTAGGAATCGGAGATCACGAATGCGACAGATTTCCGCTTCAGGTTGGACAGTTTGAATCTGGTGACGAAGAATTGGATATGTGGTTAACGAGAACTTATATAGAAGGAGGAGGCGGAGGAAACGCTGGCGAAAGCTACCTTTTAGCGTGGTACTTTGCCGCTTTTCATACCAAAACTGATGCTTTCGAAAAACGTGGACAAAAAGGATTGCTGTTTACCGTTGGTGATGAACCAGGTTTGAAAACACTTCCAGCTTCAGCAATCAAAGAAATTATGGGTCAGGGACAACAGACTTATACGTATCTTGAATTATTAGCAGAAGCGCAAAAAAGATATGATGTTTATCACATTAGTGTTTTGCATTCAGGACAAGCAATAAATGCTGATGTGGAATGGAAAAAATTACTGGGACAAAACTGTTTGTCTATCGAAGATCACAGAGAAATCCCAAACGTAATCAAAAAGATCATCTGCGAAAAACATAAAAGTTCTGGTTTAGGAACAACACCCGTTTCTGATACGACAAACACAGGCTTAGACAATATCGAAATGCTTTAAACTTAGCGATTTTGCGAGGTTTAATTGTGAAGTTTTATTCTTAGAAATTTGCTCGCAAAGACGCAAAGGCGCAAAGATTCTTAATTAAAAAGTTAAGTTTAAAAAGACTTAGCGACTCTGCGACTTAGCGAGATTAAAATAACAATAAAAATGAAAACAGCAAAAATAGTTATAGGTTTAGGATTTGGTGACGAAGGAAAAGGCATCACAACCGATTTTCTGGCGAAACAAAACCCTGAATCTATAGTTATTCGCTTTTCGGGAGGACAGCAGGCAGCACATACTGTCATGATTGGCGACAAAAAACACGTTCATTCCAGTTTTGCGAGTGGTGCGCTTCGGGGTTTGCCTTCTTATTTTAGTGAACATTGTACCGTACATCCTCTTTTTTTATATAATGAAAAAGCAGAGTTAGAAAAAAACGGCGGTAATACGGAACTTCACATTCATCCATTGGCAAAAGTAACCACGCCTTTTGATGTCTGGCAAAACAGAAATAATGTTCGAAATCTCGATCATGGAACCTGCGGAAAAGGAATTGGGGCAACCATGAAAAGAAACGAAGGTCCGTATAAATTATTTGCCATCGATTTTATTGCGCCTCGTAAAATGCTTTTAGAAAAACTTAATCAGATCGCTTATTATTATGGTTTTTTAAACGAAAGTGAATTAGACGAAGAAATCAATCAATATCTGGAAGCAATCGATAAAATACAATGGAATATTGTCGATTATACATTTCTTTCGAAATATAAAAATCTGATTTTTGAAGGCAGTCAGGGGATTTTACTCGACATGGATCACGGCGTTTTTCCGAATGTAACGTATGCCAATACCACTTCAAAAAATGCCATTGAAATTTGTAATACACTAAAGATTGAAGATGTAGCCGTTTATTACGTAACCAGAAGTTATTCAACCCGCCACGGACATGGCTGGATGGCGAATGAAGGAGAAATTAAATTAAAAAACAACGAAGAAGAAACCTGTGTTTTTAACGAATATCAAAAACATTTGCGTTTTGGAAGTCTAAATTACGAACTTTTAAATTATGCGCTAAAACTCGATGCAGCTTACAGTCCGAATGTAAAAAGAAACTTAGTTGTAACTTGTATGGATCAGCTGGAGCAGGATTACGAGTTTGAAAGTC
The DNA here is from genome assembly GCF_020026925.1 of Flavobacterium hibisci. Classification (GTDB taxonomy): domain Bacteria; phylum Bacteroidota; class Bacteroidia; order Flavobacteriales; family Flavobacteriaceae; genus Flavobacterium; species Flavobacterium hibisci. The sequence continues at coordinate 142,620 of NZ_JAIQDW010000013.1, forward strand.
TCACAACAGAATTCAACGAAATCTACGGATCATTTTCACCTGATTCTAAAGATTTCAAAAACATTACTTCTTTGTTTCAATAAAATAGAAAAATGAAATACAATATAAATACCATAACTCCAGAAAGTAAATTTTTATTTTTCTGGGGACATCAGCCCAATAAAGACGGAAAAATTACCAAAACCTGTTTCAGCCAATGGTGGTTAAGTTCTTTTAAAGTAGAAAAAGTAACCTACAAAACCGCAGAACACTGGATGATGGCGAAAAAAGCAGAATTATTCGACGATCAGGAAATTTTAGAAAAAATCCTTGAAGCCGATTCTCCTGCAGAAGCCAAAAAACTCGGTAGGGAAGTCAAAAATTATGTTGATACGGTTTGGTTAGAAAACCGATATGAAATCGTAAAACAAGGAAACTATCACAAATTCAGTCAAAATGCTGATTTGAGAACCTTTTTGTTAAACACTAAAGAACGAGTTATTGTCGAAGCAAGTCCGGTTGACCCAATCTGGGGAATCGGAATGGCTAGTGATCATAGAGATGTTTTGAATCCTGAAAAATGGAGAGGTTTGAATCTTTTGGGGTTTGCTTTGATGGAAGTTCGAGATCAATTAAAATAAATTGATTATGCAAACAACAAGATTATATCGCCCGGTTGGACTAAAAGAAATGGAATTAATTGCGGATTCCGGTTACAAAGCATTTCCACCAAGATTAGAATGGCAACCTATTTTTTATCCGGTAACGAATCAGCAATATGCAGATCAGATTGCTTTTGAGTGGAATACTGTTGATGAGTTTTCGGGCTTTATTGGAATTGTAACGGCTTTTGAAGTGAAAACAGATTTTCTTGAAAAGTATGAAATTCAAAATGTCGGTGATAAAAACCATAATGAACTTTGGATTCCATCAGAAGATTTAGCTGATTTTAATTCTAATATAGTAAATGGAATCGAGATTATAAACGTTCATTTTACAAATCGTTCTTTCGTAAGTGAAAACAAAGAACTTAATGATAAACTAGATAATTTTAGAAAATGATTTTAGAATTATTAAAAGCAGATATAACAGAAGTTGAGGTTGATGCAATAGTAAATGCAGCGAATACTTCTTTGCTTGGAGGTGGTGGTGTTGACGGAGCAATTCATCGTAAAGGAGGAAAAGCGATTTTAGACGAATGCGTTCAAATTCGTAATAAGCAAGGAGGTTGTAGAACAGGTGAAGCAGTCATTACAACAGCCGGAAATCTGCCTTCAAAATATGTAATTCATACTGTTGGACCGGTTTGGAATGGTGATAAAGAAGAAAAGTCAAAATTGCTAGCAGATTGTTACAAGAACAGTTTAAATCTTGCTGTTGAAAACGGAATTAAAACAATTGCTTTTCCAAATATCAGTACAGGAATTTACCATTTTCCGAAAGATAAAGCAGCTGAAATTGCCGTAAAAGCAGTAAAAGATTTTGATAGAATTTTAGAAATTGAAAAAGTACTTTTTTCTCTGTTTTGATGATGAAAATTATCAAATTTATAAAAGTATTTTATAATTATTACTTATAAAAATGTCATCGGTAGATGAAAAAAATATAGAAAAAGATGAATGAAAAAACAGCAAAAAGCGTCAGCAAATTTTTGAGTCTGGTGCTTAGACATTCGCCTGAAACTATCGGATTAAAATTAGACGAAAATGGATGGGCAGATGTAGAAGAATTAATTGTAAAATGTAATAACAGAGGAAGCCAGAATGAGATGACGGTTGAACTTCTAGATTACGTTGTAGAAAATAACGATAAAAAGCGTTTCGCTTATAATGAAGATAAAACTAAAATCCGTGCAAGTCAGGGACATTCGATTTCGGTTGAATTAAATCTGGAAGAAACAGAACCTTCGGAATATTTGTATCACGGAACAGTTGGCAAATTCATGGAAAACATTCGCAAAGAAGGTTTGAAAAAAATGAGCCGCCAGCACGTGCATTTAAGCAAAGACAAAGAAACAGCAACAAAAGTAGGAAGCAGAAGAGGAATTCCACAGATATTAACTGTTAGAAGCGGTGCAATGTATAAAGACGGATATAAATTTTTTGAGTTAATCATTTAGCTTCTGTATATTTATGCCTTTAAAATCAACTACTATGGAAGTATTTCAAGGACAAAGCATACTAAACTTTATAAAAGAACTGCCGGATGATGAAGCTTGCAAAGCA
>NZ_JAIQDW010000014.1 GCF_020026925.1 Flavobacterium hibisci
TAGCTTCGGCAGCTAGTTTTGCCTGTAGTGCTTCTGCCTCAGCTTTCGCTTTCGCTTCAGCTGCAAGTTTTGCCTGAAGTGCTTCTGCATCGGCTTTCGCTTTAGCATCGGCAGCTAGTTTTGCCTGAAGTGCTTCTGCATCGGCTTTTGCTTTAGCTTCGGCAGCTAGTTTTGCCTGTAGTGCTTCTGCCTCAGCTTTCGCTTTCGCTTCAGCTGCAAGTTTTGCCTGAAGTGCTTCTGCATCGGCTTTCGCTTTAGCATCGGCAGCTAGTTTTGCCTGTAATGCTTCTGCATCGGCTTTTGCTTTCGCTTCAGCTGCAAGTTTTGCCTGAAGTGCTTCAGCATCGGCTTTTGCTTTGGCTTCAGCTGCAAGTTTTGCCTGTAATGCTTCTGCGTCAGCTTTGGCTTTGGCTTCAGCTGCAAGTTTTGCCTGAAGTGCTTCTGCATCGGCTTTTGCTTTGGCTTCAGCTGCAAGTTTTGCCTGTAATGCTTCTGCGTCAGCTTTGGCTTTGGCTTCAGCTGCAAGTTTTGCCTGAAGTGCTTCTGCATCGGCTTTCGCTTTAGCTTCTGCTGCTAGTTTTGCCTGTAATGCTTCTGCATCGGCTTTTGCTTTGGCTTCAGCAGCTAGTTTTGCCTGTAATGCTTCCGCATCGGCTTTCGCTTTAGCTTCAGCTGCAAGTTTTGCCTGAAGTGCTTCTGCATCGGCTTTGGCCTTAGCATCGGCAGCTAGCTTTGCCTGTAATGCTTCTGCGTCAGCTTTTGCTTTGGCTTCCTCAGCTAATTTTAATTTTTTAGCTTCGGCTTTTGCTTTATTAGTTGCTTCTGCATCAGCTTTAACTTTAGCATCCGCAAGCAATTTTGCCTGTAAGGCTTCCATATCTGCTTTCGCTTTAGCTTCGGCTATTAGTTTTGCCTCTGCGTCAGCTTTAGCTTTAGCTTCGGCCGCTAATTTTGCCTGTATGGCTTCTGCATCGGCTTTTGCTTTGGCTTCGGCTTCTAATTTTAATTTAAGGACTTCTGCATCAGCTTTTGCTTTTGCCTCTGCTTCTAATTTTATTTTGAGAGCTTCTGCATCAGCCTTAGCTTTTGCTTCAGCTGCAATTCTTGCCTGTCTTGCTTCTGCATCTGCTTTTACTTTCGCCTCAGCTGCTAATCTTTCTTTTTCTGCTGCTAATGCTGCTGCTTTTGCTTTTGCATCTGCTGCTGCTTTTGCTTTTATAGCAGCATCTTTTGCCGCTTTTGTTTTAGCCTCTGCTGCAGCTTTTGCTTTGGCTTCGGCTGCTAATCTGGCTTGTAAAGCATCTGAATCGGCTTTTGCTTTAGCATCTGCAGCAATAATAGATTCTAAATCTGCCGCTTCGGTTTTTGCCTTAGCTTCAGCTTTGCGTTTCGCTTCTTCTGCATCAGCTTTTGCTTTGGCATCAGCTAGTAATTTTGCTTTTGCAGCCTCTGCGTCAGCTTTTGCTTTTGTTTCTGCAGCTAATTTTATTTTTAATGCTTCGGCGTCAGCTTTTGCTTTTGCATCAGCAGCTAATTTTGCTTTTGTTGCTTCAGCATCTGCATTTACTTTTGCTTCAGCAGCTAATTTAATTTTTAGTGCTTCGGCATCAGCTTTTGCTTTTGCATCAGCCGCTAATTTTGCTTTTGCAGCCTCAGCATCAGCCTTAACTTTTTCAGCTGCTACTAGTCTTGCCTGCGCTGCTTCTGCATCAGCTTTAGCTTTAGCATCTGCAGCCAGTTTCGCTTTTGTTGCTCCATCAACTCTTGTAATAGGAGTTGGTGATTTTTTAGCTATAACTGCTTTTGGTTTAGACGTATCTATAAGAGAGCCTTCTTCATCATCTCCATAATAGTAATTTGTGTTTCTAAATTTATATGCAATTACAAATTCATGAGAAGATCCTAAATTCGTGAAATTTCCTAAACCTCTTTCATAATTATATTCTATTGCGATATTAGGGGTTATGTTAAGTCCTAAACCTGCTGAAACTCCATGTAAGGTATTATAACCCGCTTGCGCCCAAATTCCTTGTGGAATGGTAAGCATTGCGAGTCCTGAAATTATAGTATTGTCCTTTTTAATTTCTGTTTTTACAATACCGGAAAATCTGCTTTGATCGAAAAAACCATAGCTATCAATGTAACCTGTATACATAGCGTGTAATTGAATCGCTTTTTCGGGATCTTCTTTTATCATTCCTGAAGCAAAATTATACAGAATCAAATTGTTCATAGATAATCCAAAATCAAGAAAGGCGGTTCCGTAATTAATACCGGGATTAACAGCAATTAAAGTATTTGAAGGGAAATCTCCTTCAATGCTGCTATCAGAAATTATTTTTCCTTTATTTAAGGCGCTCTGATAAGCACCCACGTTTAATCCAAAAGTTAAATTGCTGTCTTCCTGTAAAACAATATTGTGCGCAAAATTGACAACTCCTCCAAAAACAGTCATCAATCCATAATTTTGCTGAAATAAGCCAATGGCGTACCCATCATTTTCTTTTAAACGTCCTGAATAGTTAAAAAGGTAGGTATTGGGAGCATCATCAAATTGTATGTATTGTCTTTTGTTATAAAAACTAATCATTGGGTTTTGCTCACGTACAAAACTAAATGTTGGGTTGATTAAATATCTATTAAACTTTAATGAATTTCGGACAGGTAATGAAAACGAAACAACTCCATTCTCATTTGTATCCTGAGAATAGAGTAATTGTAATGAGCCGTAAAATAAAGTTAAGAATAGTAAAAATTTCTTCATATTATTTCAGCACTGTTATTGATCCTTTTTTTTCACCTGCATCGCCTTTAATAACATAGTAATATACCGGATTCACATTTTTAATATCTAATCCTGTCTGTGGCCAGTCACCTTGATAATTGACAACATCCAGAACTTTTTCGCCATTCGAGCTTATTATTATAACTTTTGTGCTTTCGTTTTTGTATTCATCAGGAATATTCCATGGAGAACCACTTAGTTTAATGATATTGGGAATAACAGAAGTAGGTGGAAAATCCCCTTCAACTTTAAAAGTAAATTCTTTTGTAGAAATACATCCGCCTGCCTGAGATACCTTTACCTTATAGGTTCCAGCAAAAGAAACTAAATAAGTATCAGTTGTTGCTCCAGCAATAATATTATTATTTCTATACCATTCATAAGTTGGACTTGAAGCATCATCAGTCACAGTTACACTTCTGGTTTCACCTTCTCCAAGTTTAAATTGTTCAGGAGCATCAATACTCGCATCAAAACTATTACTGATCAAATTGATACTTCCAGAAGCTGTACACCCACCAAAATTAACATCAACTGTATAAACACCGGCTTCACTAGTGGCATAAGTACGGGTTGTTACCCCGCTTATTACTACTCCATCCTTTTTCCAAACATAGCTATTTCCTGAAGTTGCAGTTAACACTGTATTACCTCCATTTGCACAAAATGGATTTCCTAAACTTGAAGATATAGAAGTGGTAGAACCTGATCCGGATATGCTAGTAACGTTAACACGATTAGAACTGTAATTATTATCAGAACAAGGACCGTAGTCAATTTTTGCGTAATAACTACCTGGAGAATTTACTGCTAAACTTGCTGCACTTTGTCCTGGAATTAATATATCGTTTTTGTACCAGCTGTATTTTAAGTTTGTATAATTGATAGGAGAAGATTCTTTTATAGCAGGTGTCGAATTATCAATAGAAAGTGTCAAGCTTCCCCCACTACAAAAAGCAGCATTTGCACCCTGATTATTAATAGAAAATGGCTCTACATAATTTTTATAATAAACAGAAAAAGTGTCATTATTGTTTATGTTTCTTATTCTTTGACTATTGATGCCATTACTGCTTTTTATCCTTAAACTGTAATTATTAGATCCTTTAAAATCAATCGGAACAGCAAACTTGATCCTTTTTTGCGTAGCAGATATTGTTGTTACTTCTAATACATTAAGGAAAACAGGTGTAGCTGAGAAATTACCATTCTCGTCAGATATCTCAACAGCAAAAGTTACATCAGCAGGTAAACCACTGTATGTAAAAGTTGTGTAATACTCATTAAAGGGTTTGCCGTTTACTATTTCTCCTGCACAAATATTCAAAAAATCAGACTTACTTGCTGATATTGTAGCTTGTGCATTAGACTGGTAAACGGTAAACAAAAATACTCCTAAAAAAAGTAATGATTTTATCAGAGAAAGAGTAGTTTTTTTGATCATATAGTACGAATTCTTGCTAAGTCTATATCTTCAAAAAACAAAATATCTATAAAGGTTTCAGAAAAATCATATTTATAATTTTCAATAATATCTTTTGCGAGTACAGAATACGCAGCGATACCTTTTGATTTATCTTTAGAGTTGACATCTGTATTTCCTTCATCAGTTCTTGCAGCTTCTACAGCAAAGCTATCCTTGGGGATGGATAGCTCTACTATAAACTGTTTAGAATACTCTAAATTAATTACAGGTGTAATTATTGCGGTTGTTTGGTTTGAATTTTTTAACAATGTAGTCTCTCCAATAGCAACATTTGAATTTGTAGTTTTTTCAATTTTGCTTTGGGAATATAAACTTAATGTTAAAGGGGAAACCAAAAATATTGTATATATAAAATACTTTTTAATACGTGGGGCCATATTCTTTTTGATCTTTATTTGGGTCCTGTGTAAGACGTATACATAAATTGTCTGGGGACTTTATTAATAAAATTTACGCTTTGAAATAAAAATCTAAATTATTTATCTGTTACCGCTTGAAGCAGTAATTTTTCCTAATTGAAGTCTGAAATCTGGTTTTTTTGGATTAAAAATATCTATAAAAGTTTCTTTGTTATCGCTTTGAGAGTATACGTTAAAGAATACACTATTACCATACCAGCTCTCTAAATCTTCATTATTAGAATTGAATTCTGTAAAGATGTTTCCTTTACATTGGTTAAAAAACATTTCCTCAAATTTGATTTTCTTAAGATTGGCATCGTTAATTTCTGTTTTACTATCTAATAAAACTGCAGGATTAAAACCTGAAATTACGCTTCTTTTCATTTGTAGTGAAGCATTTTCAGCAACATAGATAGCTTCTTTTACTAAACCTGACTGGATATCAGCATTGATGTTTTCACTATCATTAAGCATAGTAATATTTGATGCTATAACCAGTGTTTGCTTTTTTGTAAAATCTGTTTCACTTTTTTTCTCATAAGAAGCAACCTCCATACAACGAGATCCATCCTTATTACTAGATAAATAAGATGATCTTACTGCTAAAGAATTATGTAGACGACATTGTGCTCCCTGAGTAAATTTGTAGTCATCATTAATAGTTTTATATGAAACTAGTTTAGTTGCATTAAGATCTCCTCCAAAAATACCAAATGAATCACCACCAGAGTAGCTTACCATTATATTCTCAAGAATTGTTTTATTACCTACTCCTGCTAGTGTTAGACCGTTAAAAGTTCCAGCACCTTTTACTTTTTTTCCTGCAAATTCAATTCTTACAAATCTTAATATTCCTGAATTACCAGCAGCATTATCTCCACCATAAGTAGTAAGTGTAGGATCAAGATCTAAATTATAAGAACTAACATTTCCAAATTTATTAATTGGAGCATCACCAAGAATTACAATTCCTCCCCAGTCACCAGCTTTTTTCTGACTTCTGTTAGAAGTAAATACAATTGGATCAGTTTCTAATCCGTCTGCAATAATTGATGCACCTTTTGTAACTACCAGAGTACCTTTTGTTTCAAAATCACCAATAATTAATGTTCCTGGTTCAATTGTTAAAACTGCATTGTTAGTTAGATACACATTTCCCTGCAAAACATAAACATTCTTTTTAAGAAGTTTTGTACTTGTTGAGATATTTCCAGCTAAAATTTGGTTGGCTTCGCTGTATTCAACTTTGTTAGGCTTAAATTCAGTCCAGTTGTTCAACCAGTTTGTGTAGCCCATAATTCCTTTTTCTTGTTGAGCACTCATACTTGCAACTGTGAAAAGAACGCAGATAATTTGAGTAAATTTTTTCATGATAAGGGGGTATTAGGGTTAATAATAAATTTGGGATGCGTAATTATAAAACTCATCCCGCGTTTCCAAAAAAATTTGAATACATCGAAAACGAGTTGCTTAAAGACCCTTTTTAAAATGTCCGTATGAAATTTAATTCATATTTTTTAGACATCTTAAAAAAGGTTTTAAAATATTTCAAAAATTACATTTCATTCAATTCGTTGAATTCATGTAAAGATTTTAATGTTCCTTCGTAAAATAAAATTGCTGCTATTAAATTTGCCTTGTCAGAGTAAGGCATCATTTTTCTTTGAAAATCTACAGTAGTATCTAAGAATGTAGTGGTTCCTAAAGCTTGATTTTCTAAAGATTTTTTATGTTCATTATCGTCCGGAATACCTAAATCCGCCATAGTAACACCTGGTTTTGTAACCAAAGCGATATAAGGAAGTGTTTTTACCAATACCTTGATACGCTCAATGTATAACTCCAATAATTCTCCTTTTTGCATACCACTTAATTCTTTTTGGTCGTGATATTTACGAATAAGAGCTGTTGTACTAATAATACTTTTTGGAGCATTTTTAGCCTGGGCAGATACAGCCCCTGTAGTCAATAAAAAAAATACACTTAAAAAAATAATTTTCCCTTTCATAGATTCTTATTAAAAGTTTGTTGTTGATGAAAACAAAAATATGTAATTTAACTTAATTTGCAACTTTAATATTTTTTTTTTTGAAAAAAAGACTTAAAAAAAACTTAAAATTACCCTTAAAACTCTCTAAAATAAGGACTTCGCATGTGTTAAAATTTATTTTGTCCAAGCACTGGTTATGTAAGATTTTTATCCGTTTATAAATTGAAAAAGCATTTTTTAAGAGTAATCTATTAGATAAAAAAGTGTTGATTTTATCCTTGATTCCGAAAAACTATTAACAAAAATATCTTAACATCTGTTTCAAATAATATCAATGTTAACAAAACTTAACAGAAAAAAAATTAACAATTAAGTTAAAAACAAATTATCTGGTAAAAAATAAATATGATAATTAAAGTTTAATTTATAATATTTTTGACTCTATCAATTTCTTATATCTTTGCTCTATGCAATTTTCACAAATTTTAGGTCAGGATTACATCAAAAGTCACTTAATTAAAAGTGCTTCTTCCGGAAGAATTCCACACGCACAATTATTTATTGGACCGGAAGGAAGTGGTACATTATCTACTGCTATCGCTTATGCGCAATATATTTTATGCAGTAATACAGGTAATGAAAATTCAAACGGAAATGATTCCTGCAATCTAAAATTTCAGAACATTTCGCATCCTGATCTGCATTTTATTTATCCAACCGTAACTACCGAAGATGTTAAAACAAAACCCAAAAGCTTAGATTTCATTCAGGACTGGCGAACATTTATTCAGGAAATGCCTTATGGTGGCTTATTTGACTGGTATAAAATTTTGGGGGTACAGAACAAACAGGGCGAAATTCGTGTAGAAGATGCACAGGAAGTTCTAAAATCCCTTTCACTAAAATCATATGAAGGCGGATATAAAATTATGATTATCTGGATGGCTGATAAAATGAATATTGCTGCCTCTAATAAATTATTGAAACTATTAGAAGAACCATCTGATAAGACCATTTTTATTCTGATTTCGGAAAATGAAGAAGACATTATACAAACTATACGCTCACGTTGCCAGGTAATTCACTTTAATGGTTTACCCGAAAAAGTAATTTCAGAAGCATTAGTTTCTCAGGAAAATATAGATCCGAACTTAGCCAAAAAAATTGCACATCAGGCACAAGGAAATTTTAACAAAGCACTTTCCTTATTAAAAGATGATGATTCTGAATATCCTTTTGAACAATGGTTTGTTAATTGGGTCCGTGCCGCATTTAGGGCTAAAGGAAATGCTGCGGCCATTCAGGATCTAATTTCCTGGAGTGAAGAAATTGCTGGTCTGGGCCGGGAAAGTCAGAAAAAATTCATCCAGTTTTGCATTGAAATGTTCAGACAGGCACTTTTACTAAATTATGAAGCACCTGCTTTGGTTTACATCGAACCAAAAGTTGATAAATTTAAGATGGAAAATTTTGCCCCTTTCGTAAATGGAAACAACATTCATCTTATTTTCAAAGAACTCTCAGATGCTATGTACCATATCGAAAGAAACGGAAATGCAAAAATAATCCTGACCGATTTATCCATAAAACTTACTCGTCTAATTCATAAAAAATAATTTGTAATGACTAATGTTGCTTCTGTTTTACTACTGATTTTTTTAGCTCTGACTTTTTTACAATCAGGCTATGAGAAAATTTTTTACTGGAAAGAAAATGTTATCTGGCTTAAAGAACATTTTGCTAAAACTATTCTAAAAAATCAGGTTCCTCTTGCGCTGCTGCATCTTTTAATTTTAGAAATAATTTCAGGAATTTTATGCGTGGTTGGTGTTATACAATTATTAACGCAAAGTGGTCGTGAATTTGGTTTTTATGGTGCCATTTTTTCTTGTATATGTTTATTAATGATGCTTTTCGGTCAACGATTGGCTAAGGATTATGATGGGGCGAGAACTATCGTAATTTATTTTATTCCGGCTGTGATGGCGGTTTACTGGCTGAATTAATCAGATATTTTTAAAAATTTTACCAAAAGAAAATGAATCCAAAACACCCTTCAGAATCTCTGACTATATTAACTGATTTAGTTTTACCAAGCGAAACGAATCCTCTGAATAATCTTTTTGGAGGTGAATTACTGGCGCGTATGGATCGTGCTGCCAGTATTGCTGCACGAAGGCATTCACGCCGGATTGTGGTTACCGCCTCTGTAAATCATGTTGCTTTTAACAGGGCAATTCCACTTGGAGCTGTAGTCACAATAGAAGCAAAAGTTTCCAGATCTTTTAAAAGTTCTATGGAAGTTTTTATTGATGTGTGGGTAGAAGACCGTGAATCCGGAAGCAAAACCAAGGCCAACGAAGCCATCTATACTTTTGTAGCAGTGGATGATAGCGGAAGACCTGTTGAAGTACCGCCCATTGTACCCGAAACCGAACTCGAAATTCAACGTTTTGATGCTGCCTTACGCCGTAAACAATTGAGTTTACTGCTTGCCGGCAAAATAAAACCATCTGAAGCTACAGAATTAAAGGCTTTATTTTTATAGCATAAATTGTCTCAATTTGTAACAATTTGAGGCAATGAACTTCCAAAAAAAAGAAGTATTTTTACAAAATTACATGCCCACATAAATCTAAATCAGGAAGTTATTAATTCTGATTTATTTTGAAAAAGAATTTATAAAATTTAGATGAAAGAAAAAGAAAAAGAAAAGATGAGTTCAGAGAAAGATGCCAAATTAAAAGCGCTACAACTTACGCTTGACAAATTAGATAAAACTTACGGAAAAGGAACCGTAATGAAAATGGGCGACAAAGCCATTGTAGAAGTTGAAACAATTTCTTCTGGTTCCCTTGGTGTTGATTTAGCACTTGGAGTAAACGGATACCCAAAAGGGAGAATTATCGAAATATATGGTCCCGAATCATCTGGTAAAACAACTTTAACATTGCACGCTATTGCTGAGGCTCAAAAAGCAGGTGGAATTGCTGCTTTTATTGATGCTGAACATGCATTCGACAGAAATTATGCTGAAAAATTAGGCGTAGATATCGAAAACCTGATTATCTCTCAGCCGGACAACGGGGAGCAGGCTTTAGAAATTGCCGAAAATCTTATTCGTTCAGGCGCAATTGATATTGTGGTTATTGACTCTGTTGCGGCATTGACACCAAAAAGCGAAATTGAAGGTGAAATGGGAGATTCTAAAATGGGTCTCCATGCTCGTTTAATGTCTCAGGCCTTAAGAAAACTTACCGGGACTATCAGTAAGACAAATTGTACTGTTTTCTTTATCAACCAGTTGAGGGAAAAAATAGGTGTAATGTTTGGTAACCCTGAAACTACTACCGGTGGTAACGCTTTGAAATTTTATGCTTCTGTACGTTTAGATATTCGTCGTTCAGCACAAATTAAAGATGGTGAAAACGTGATCGGAAACAGAACTAAAGTAAAAATTGTAAAAAACAAGGTTGCTCCGCCATTTAAAACTGCTGAATTTGATATTATGTACGGAGAAGGTGTTTCTAAAACCGGAGAAATACTAGATTTAGCTGTTGAATTTGATATTATTAAAAAAGCAGGTTCATGGTTTAGCTACGGTGATACTAAATTAGGACAAGGGCGTGATGCAGTTAAGACTTTAATTAAGGATAATCCTGAATTAGCCGATGAATTAGAAATAAAAATTAAAGAACACATCAAAGAATTGGCTAACGCTTAAACCTTATAATCTGTAAGTTACAGAATCTGTTAAACCCGACATTTAAATTTGTCGGGTTTTTTATTTAAAAAACTACGCAACCTTTTATAAAATATATCATCTTATAAGCGACGTAAAACTTTGAAAGTTTGTCATACTACTTTCAAATACTTTTTAGGATAAGTTTGGTTGGTTATTTTTAATAAAAATCCGTTAGTTTTTTGTTTTGGTTACTAGCGGGTTTTTATTATTTAAGATTTTCTCCTTTCTTACGCAACCTTTTTGATTATCAGTCATCTATTTTAATAAATTAATTGAGTTTGATGAACTTTTTTATCAACGCTAATATTTTCAAATCATGAAAGAAAAAAAAGAAGTTCAGTTGAATAAAAAAGGTAAAAAAAAGAAGTCAAGAATTAAAAAAATATTACGGTTCATCTCAGATAAAATAATTCACAGATAAAATTTTGAATATAAAAGGGGTTTTAATTCAAAATTAAAGCCCGGCGAACTTTTTAGCTTGCCGGGCTTAATTCTTATAAACTGTTTAATTTTTTCTTTTTAAATTCAAGTAATCCTTTGTAAATCAATTGTCTTGTTTCATCACGAAGGTCTTTTCTGTTTTCTCCTGTTAATCCTTTTGTTTCAATAAAAGGGAAAATTTTTGCCCTCATTTTACCCGGGCTACCGCTTAAAAATGTATAAGAAAAACGTTTTTTATTATCAGCAAAAACGATTGGAACAATTGGAATTTGATGGTCTATAGCTAACCTGAATGCACCATCTTTAAATTCATCCAATAAAATAGATTCATCATCAGGAACACCTCCTTCAGGAAAAATGCAAATACTAAGCCCCTGATTTAGCCTGTCCTGAGCTCTTTTAAAAACTTCATTTTTGCTCTTCGAAGAATTTCTATCCACTAAAATACAGGTTCTTTTATAGAAAAATCCAAATAATGGAATTTTCACCAATTCTTTCTTTCCAACAAAAACAAAAGGATTTCTTATAATTGCCAGCATCAGCATGATATCCGTCATTGAAGTATGGTTGGCCACAATCATATAACTTTTGCCTTTTTCCAGTTTTTGCAGTCGCTCGATTTTATAATAAAAACCCATTCCGAAAAGGATGAATTTTGCCCAAATCCGGGCCATTTTAAAAAAATAGGGATATCCGCTTTCCGTTATAATTGAAGCCACTAAAAATGGCAGCATAATCAATATTGGAATGGCCATTAGAATGTAGAACCAAATGCGCCAAAAAATCCAAAAAATAATTTTAATTCCTTTCATAACTTCAAATGTAAGAAAACAGATGTGAATTTAGATTTTCGATGGACAGATTTTTGCCATTTTAAAAACAAAACCTGAAAACACGAAGAACATTGCAAAAAACTTTGCGAACTTTGCAATAAAGAAAATAACTTTTCGGATATTGTAAAAACTTTGCAATATTTGCGTTTAAGAAAAAAATTAGAATGGCAAAAATACTAACCGGAGTTCAGAGTACCGGAACACCACACTTAGGCAATTTATTAGGGGCAATTATTCCTGCAATCGAATTATCAAATAATCCTGAAAACGAATCGTATTTGTTTATAGCTGATTTGCATTCGATTACGCAAATAAAAGACGGAAAAAAATTAAGAGAAAATACGTATAGTACTGCTGCTGCATGGCTCGCATGTGGCTTAAACCCAGATAAAGTTACATTTTACCGACAATCTGATGTAACACAGACAGCTGAACTGACCTGGTATTTGAGCTGTTTTTTTCCCTATCAGCGTCTTACTTTAGCACACTCTTTCAAAGATAAATCGGATCGTTTAGATGATGTTAATGCAGGACTTTTTACTTATCCGATGCTAATGGCAGCTGATATTTTATTGTACGATGCCGAATTTGTTCCGGTGGGAAAAGACCAATTACAGCATCTTGAAATTACGCGTGATGTAGCTTCTCGTTTCAATCACCAAATGGGTGAAACCTTTGTGCTTCCGGAAGCCAAAATTCAGGAAAATATCATGCTGATTCCGGGAACAAACGGAGGAAAAATGAGTAAATCAGCCAACAACATTATCAATATTTTCCTGGATGATAAAGCGTTACGCAAACAAGTAATGAGTATTGAAACTGACAGTACTCCACTGGAAGATCCTAAAAATCCGGATACCTGCAATGCTTTTGCTATTTATTCTCTTTTAGCAGATGAAGCTCAGATTGCTCAAATGAGAGCCAATTACTTAGGAGGAAATTATGGTTACGGTCATGCTAAACAAGCCTTATTTGAATTGATTACGGAAAAATTCAAAACAGAAAGAGAAAAATACAATTACTACATAAACAACCTTGAAGAAGTAAATACACTTTTGAAAAAAGGTGCCGCAAAAGCATCGATTATTGCTGATGGTGTACTAGCAAGAGTTCGGGAAGTTCTTGGATTTGGAAAGTAAATAATTAAACCCGACATCTTAAAAATCTGTCGGGTTTTCTATTTAAAATTATAAAATCAACTGAATCGATTTAAAAAAATTAAACCAAATGTTAAGAAAAATATTTACAAAATATTTGGTATTTCTCTTAATATCACTTTTTGGATTAGGCTTTATTCTGGCTTATTTGTTTGGAGATGAGCAGTTATATAGTGTAAACAAAACAGTTGGATGGGCTTATGACATTTCACATCAGGTCATTTTTACTGTATTCATTTTTGCTTTTTCTCAAATACTTTTTATTATGGGATATTTGATAATTTTTCTACTTCAGCGAAAGACGAGCTATTATCTTTCTGTTGCACATTTTGAAATCATTATAGTCAATCTCGCATTAATGCATTACGAAAATTTTATGCTTAATATGTTTTTTTGTGGGTTGTCCATAATCTTGTTTTTCATAAATGTTTTCAAGTCTCATAAATAAATCAGCTTATTAAAATCAAATAGCCTCAAACAACTTCCCAGGCAATGGTCTGATTACACCTTTTAATTCCATATTTAAGAGAATTCCTGATATTTTATAAATAGGAAATTCACATTGTAGTGCAATTATATCAAGCAATTCTTTTCCATTTTTAATCAGGAAATCGTAGATTTTTTGTTCTTCAGATTCCAGTTCAACAAACAATTGTTTCTGAACAGGTTTGATATCGCTTTTGATGTCCCAGTTGAGCATATAAACCAAATCAGCAGCACAAGTTAATACATTGGCTTTTTGAGTTTTAATCAGCTGATTGCATCCCTGACTATATTTATCAGTTACGCGGCCGGGAACGGCAAAAACATCACGATTATAATCGTTCGCAATATTGGCCGTAATGAGCGAACCTCCCCTATCAGCAGATTCTATTACGATTGTAGCTTCGGTCATGCCGGCAACTATCCGGTTTCGTCTAACGAAGTTCTCTTTGTCGGGATTTGTTGAGCTCCAGAATTCGGTTATAAAGCCCCCATTCTCCTCCATTTTTGGCATGTATTTTTTATGTGCTTTAGGATAAATTTGGTTTAATCCATGAGCTAAAACACCAATAGTCTGCAGTTTATTTTCTATTGCCAGCTGATGCGCCACTATATCAACTCCATATGCAAAACCACTAACGATTATGGGATCTAAAGGAGCTAGATCTTCAATCAACGTTCTGCAAAATTCAATTCCGTATGAAGTAATTTGCCTTGTGCCTACTATACTGATTATTCTCTTATTTTTTAAATTAATATTTCCGGCAGAAAAAATTAAAACCGGGCAATCAATACAATGTTTTAGACGATCAGGATAATTTTCATCTTTAAAAAAAGAGACTTGAATATTGTTTTTAGTGATGAAATCTAGTTCCTTATTTGACTTTTCGAAAACAGTTTTGTCTTTTAGATTTTTTAGTAATACTGAACCAACTCCATCTATAGCAGCAATTTGATTCGTTTTTGCCTTGAAAATCTCTTCGGCACTTCCAAAATTTGCTAATAATTTTTTAGCCATAATATCTCCAACGCCTTCTACCCTAAGTAAGGCTAATACATAAAATAAATCTTGTTCTGACATGGCTTGTATAATTTTTTAAAGGAATTTTTAAAAACAAGATTTGTTTTCGTTTTGGCAAATATAATAAATAGAAGTAAATTCTTTCAAAAAATAAACTTTTGAAAGTCAAAAATAATTAATCACAAAATGAAAAATAATGTAACCGGCTAAAAAATAAATACATATCAAAACATGCAGATTGTTAATAAAAATTGTGAATAAATTTTTGATAACTATATTGGATGCATAACTTTGTTACTATGAAAATCGAAACTTACATCTCGCAGTTATTATATCGTTATCAATGCGTAACGGTTCCAGGATTTGGTGCATTCTTAACAGAAATGCAGCCCGCACAGCTCAATGAAAGCACAAATTCGTTTTTTCCACCTAAGAAAATGGTCTCTTTCAACAGTCAAATTAAAAACAATGACGGCTTGTTGGCAAATCATATAGCTAATGCAGAAAAAACATCGTATGGTTTTGCTGTTAGTGCGATTGCTTTTGAAATTTTAAATTGGAAAAAGGCTTTAGAAGAAGATGGAATTTTATATTTAAAAAATATTGGTGAAATTCGTTTAAACAGTGATAACAATTTAGTTTTCAGTCCAAACCAACAAAACAATTATTTAACAACTTCATTTGGATTAAGTCCTTTTGTTTCGCCTTTGGTAAAAAGAGAAAATTTCGAAAAAGAAATTCAAAGAATTGAGGAGAAAGAACCTGCATATGACGAAGAAAGAAAATCTTCAAATTCGTATTTAAAATATGCTGCAATATTTGTTTTAGGTCTTGGAATCACAGGAAGCATTGGATATCCACTCTATCAGCAAGAAATTGCAACACAAACGCTTGTTGTTGAAAGTACTGTACAAAAAAAGGTACAGAACAAAATTCAGGAAGCTACCTTCATGATTCAGAATCCTTTACCGGCAGTAACGCTGTCTGTAGATACTTCAAAAACAGAAACTGTTGAAAAGACAATGCCATATCATATTATTGCGGGTGCTTTTAGAAGTGAACAAAATGCTAAAAAAGCATATAATCAACTAATAAAAAATGGCTATGATGCCAGAATGCTTGGTGAAAACAAACACGGATTATTTCCTGTTTTGTATGGAAGTTACGCGACTATGGCTGAAGCTGAAAAAGCACAAAAAGAAATACAAAAGGCTGAAAATCCGGATGCCTGGATTTTAATCGAAAATTTATAAAGCCAGACATAAAAGTACATTTTTTTGTTATTTACTTTAGAAATAAAAAGATTATGAAATTTACCATTCAAGTATTTTTAATTGTATGCCTTTTTTTAACCTCACAAGGCTTTTATGCACAGCAAACACCTGTTCAATCAGAAAAAGCGATTCAGGAGGCTAAAAAAACTAAAGAATATCAAAATAAAGTAGATAAAGAGCAGAAAAAAATTGACAAGCATCAGCGGGAGGTTAAAAGCGCAGAAAAATCTATTAAGAAAACACAAAAGAAAATAGAAAAACAAAAAACTGCGAATCAAAAAACGGAAAGTCAAATTGAATCCAGCAAAAATTCTGAAGAAGAAATTCAGAAACTAAAAATAAAATCAACCAAACAAAAGCTTGAAATAGATAAACTGGAGCTCAAATTATTACAACAGAAAAAAGAATTAGACCAAATTAGATCGTCTTTTTAATACAAAAAAATCCTATTCTGAGCGAATAGGATTTTTTGTTTAACGTGGAACAATTTCTGCATCCTGAGAAAGAATTACTTTTTTATTCTGATAAATGGTTAAGCTTGCCGGTGATACTTCTTTTTCCCTTAAAGGAGTTATAGAACATTCGTATGTATATTGTCCTTTTTTAAATTCGAATCGATGGTTTCCTCCATTTCCGTCTAAAATCAACTTTCCTTTTGTAATTACCAGATCGGGTACTTCATTCATTCCCTTTTTTATCGACCAGGATGCATAACGGTAATTGTTATTTCCTAAATCATCTATTCTAATCCGGAATTTGCTGGTTTCTAATACACATTCAGGTGCTTTAAACTTTGCTATTGAAGAATGTAATTTTGTTTTCTCTTTAGCAATTATTTTGCTTTTCAAATCCTTTTCGAATTTTGACTGGTAATTTATCGAAATGAGGCGCCCGTCTGTATCAAACCATACTGTGCCCTGATTGAGCATAATACCTCTCCAGCCCATTTCTGACCAGTCTTTCGCAGGATTGGATTTTATGATTTCATTCTTCAGGACATCATCAAAAATCTCATCGTATCGCTTTATGAATTCAGTTTTGTTTTTGATTGGTAGTATTGGATATTCCCTTTTGAAAGGATACGGAATTATATCAGCGACGGCCACTTTTTTATCATTTTTTACATTGTTGATGAACGTAATTATGAACTTCTGATATTCAGGTTTTAACTCCTGGCCTAAAGCTAAATTTGAGAATACGCCAAGGAAAAATAGAATTATGATTTTAAATTTCATTTTTTATAAATTAATTAATCTGTGTTTTACGTGAAACATTGAACTTAAAGATACTTAATTTATACTTGCTTTGAACATTTTTAACTCATCCCAGGTAAATTCATCACCGTGTTTTTCTTTTAATCCGTTTAGGGATTCCTCCTGATAAAATTCGAAAGCATCACGCAGTGCCAGTATCTTATCATACGGTAGAACATCCGAGATTTCGATTTTTTTTGCCTGAATCAATTTAATCAAATGCATTTCAATAGTTTGTACAGTAAGCTTACGCATTCGGGCAATATCCTGAACCGAATTTTTCTCCATCCACAAGTCGTATGTTTCTTCTATAGTAGTTTTCTTAACTGTTTTTGGGTCATTTTTATCTAATTTTTTTGCCGTGTAGCGTATAACTGGCTCATCAAGTTTGAAAATATCAGTATTACTCATTTGAAACTCCTCACGTATTTTCGAAATCTTATCTGATTTGTAATTTTTAATGGCTATAGACGTTAATTTTTCTCTGCAGATGGTTTCTCCCGAAACAACTATTTCGATCAATAATTTAGCCTTCATTAAGCGTAAAACAGCCTTTGTCTGCAGATCATCCAATAAGGCTAATTCTTCATAAAATTCTTTTACTTTTTTGAATTTCTGGATTTCAGCCATTTTCTGAAGAAGATCTATAACCAATTTATCCATTGGTTTAAAAAAATAATCATAAGCCGCCACTACCCTTTCCTGAACAAAAAATAAATCAACGGTTTCTTTACTAAAAATTTTATTGAGCTGCTGCACAAATTTTTGCGAAGGGTTAATGAGTAATTCAATTGTTTCAAGACGCTTATGAGCCCAGACGGAATGTTTTGATTTTTCGGAATTAGCAGCATTTTCGTTATAACTAAATCTGTGATTACGCCATTCCTGAGCTAAATCGGACCAGTTAAAACTGTTAATCAAATAGTTATGAATGAAATTCTTGGTTTCGAAGTGCAATTGTTTTTCTAAAATATCTTCAGTTGCTTTATTCAAAGCATAATCCATTACATCCTGATCGTTTGAAATACCATTCATTTGAAGCGGGGAAAGCAAAATAAGCCCTTTTAAAGACGTTAAACGTGACAATGCAACATATGCCTGTCCGGGCAAAAAAACTTGCGATACATCAAGCGCAGCTTTCTCAAAAGTTAGTCCCTGACTTTTATGTACTGTAATCGCCCAGGCTAATTTTAGCGGGTAATGCGCAAAAGTCCCTAAAACCTCCTCTTCTATCTCTTTTGTAAGCTCATTTATTTTGTAACGAATGTTTTTCCATTCGTATTTTTCAACCTCAATTGTTTTATTCTCTTCCGGAAAATACACAAAAATTTCTTCTGCCGAAAGTGATTTTACAACACCCATCTTTCCGTTAAAATATCTTTTATCAAAAGATAAATCGTTTTTGACAAACATTACCTGTGCTCCTACCTTCAATTTCAGATTTTCTTCAACCGGAAAAATCTTTTCGGGAAAATCGCCAACTATAAAAGGCTGATAACTAAACTCATTCCCTGCCAAATCTCCAATTGCCTGTTCGTTGATCGAATCAGCCTTTGCATTGTGAGTTGTGAGCGTAATATAACCGGGATTACTTTTCAAATCAAAATCAGGTTTGACATATTCGTTTAAAATCTGAATATCCTCAGGCGTAATCTGATTGTTTCGAAGATTATTTAAAACGGAGATAAAAGAATCATCAGTCTGTCGGTAAATCTTAGATAATTCTATATAAAGTGGTGGATTTTGCTGAATTACATGTGAATGAAAAAAGAATTTTCCTTTGTAATAATTCCGTAATGTTCGCCATTCTTCATCCCGAATGACTGGCGGTAATTGCAATAAATCTCCAATACAAAGCACCTGAACACCTCCAAAAGCCTGCGTGTTTTTACGTACTGTCTGCATCATAAAATCTATAGCATCCAGTAAATCAGCACGTAACATACTTACTTCATCAATAATCAGCAATTCCATATTACGGATCACATTACGTTTTACATTATTCATTTTGAAATGCCTGCGTAAAGTTTCCTTATTTTCAAATTTAACCGCTTCTGTAAACTGTGAATTGTCTTCATATGACGGAATAAAAGCCGAAAATGGCAGTTGAAACATTGAGTGAATCGTTACTCCGCCAGCATTTAAAGCGGCGATTCCTGTAGGGGCTACAACCACTGTATTTTTATGCGTAGTGGCAATAATTTCGCGTAAAAGCGTGGTCTTGCCTGTTCCGGCTTTACCCGTCAGGAATATAGATTTCTGCGTTTGATTGATGAATTGTAAAGTGTAAGCAGCTGCTTCTGAGACGTTTTGCATTGGGCGTATATTAAACACTAAAAGTATCGCATTTTTATAAAATAAAAAAACCTAAATCTGTTGCTAGATTTAGGTTTTAGAATAGTTAGTTATTTTGGTTATTATTTCTTAGCCTCTTCTTTCGTTGCAGCTTTGTTATCTGCTTTTGGCTCAGCTTTGTACTTATCGTTCAAAGCTTTAATAATTTCTTTTGTAATGTCGTATTTATCTTCTGCATATAATACAGTTGCAGCATCACCTGTACCGTAGATATAGGAATATCCGTTTTTCTTACCGTAATCTTTGATGAATTTTTTCACACCACTAACAAGAGAATCCATTTCAACTCCGCTTTCTTGCTGTAATTGCTGCGCTAATTGTTGTTGAGCATAACCCAATTGTTGTTCTCTTTTTTGTAATTCAGCACCTCTTTGTTGTGCCCAGGCCTGACCATTTGCCTGTGCCTGACTTTGAAAATTAGCAGCATCTTGTTTGAAACGATTTATCTCAGCTTGCAGTTGTCTTCCTTTTTCTTCTGATTGGGCTTTGTATTTTGCTTCAAGGTCTTTTGCTTCAGTATACTCTTTCATCAAAACCGAAGTATCTACGTAAGCTGTTTTTACTTCCTTTACTTCAGCTGTTTTGTTACATGAAACAACGAAAACCGAAAGTGCGATAATTACTAATGCTTTTTTCATTTTATGAATTTCTATTTTTTAATGTATGGATGACAAAAATATAAAAAAATAAATAGCATCGACAGAAAGTTTAAAAATTGGACAATTTTTATGATATTAATTTTATTTATCAGAAAAAAATCAACTATAAAGAAACATTATTAAAACCGGCTTTAATAGATCGATTTAGAGGTGATTTCAAAAAAAAGCCGATATTTATCCTCGGTTAAGCCGAAATATCGGCTTAAATAAGCTTAAAATGCGTTTTAGGTGTTTTTTAAGACATAAATGTGCGATGAATACTCTTTTGTACTTAATGCTTTTAAATTTGATCGCAAACCCACAAAAAATGCTTTAATAAAATTCATTTTTCCTGTTTTATATTTTTCAGAAAGTAAACTCACATAAAAAGAATCAAATTTCATTGGAAGTACTTTTTCTAATTTGATATCGACTTTTTCGAAAAGTGATTTTATAGCTTTTTTAGAGAAATGCCAAAAATGAATTGGTACATCAAAAGCTGCCCAAAATTCTCCGTAATGTTTTGCATCGTACGATTTGAAATTTGGAACCGCAACAATTAATGTTCCAGTTGGCTTCAATAATCGCTTCAGTTCTTGGATTTGTAATTCTAAATCTGGAACGTGTTCCAAAACGTGCCACATTGTAATTACATCAAAAGAATTATTTTCAAGTTCGCTGGTTTCTTCAACAAATGAAATTCCTTTTTGCTTTGCAATATTTTTTGCTCGGTCGCTTGGTTCAATTCCAAAAGTTTCCCAACCGTCATTTTTTGCCGTCAATAAAAAATCTCCTGTTCCGGCTCCAATGTCTAAAATTTTTCCTTTCTGAGATTGTTCGGAATTGATCAAATTCAGTTTATTTTTTAAAGCGATACTTTTTACAAAATGATATGCTTTTTCAAAAACAGAACGTTTATTATCTGTATGCGAAATGTAATCTTCACTTTCGTAATATCTTCCTAAATTTTCTAAATCCGGCTGCGGAGATGTAATCAGCATATCCAGATTTTCATCATAATATAAATCGAAAATTTCTTTTGAAACTGAATGGTCTTTTACAGTCAGAAAATGTTTTTTGTTTAAAACGTCCATTTTTAAATTATAGGTATTTTGGTTTAATTTCATAGTAAACCCTAAAAGTGGAATTTTCACTTTTAGGGTTTCTCTTTTTTAATATTTATATTTTGAATTCAGCGCTTCCAATTAATTTTTTACTCCCGACATTTTTCATTTTCAATTCTGATTTCTGTCAAAATTGTAAAATCATTTTTAATATAAAATGGCATTGGAGATCTATAATGTGCTGCGTTTTGTTTTACTTCATTTTCATGATCCACAACCCAGCCATTTAAACTTGTATCATTCTTTTTTAATTCATTCATCAAAAACAAACCATTTCCTTTTCCTTGAATTTGATGATTCAAAATTATAGCAAACCAATTTTCATCTTCTCTCAAAAAAGTAAATGCCCAGCCGCTAATTTTATCTAACGCATCAAACAGCAAATAATGTTTTGTATTTGAAAGACCGTTTAAGTACAATTCAAAATCCTGCATCGTTTTGCAATTTAATAGTGTCGGATATTCCTCGTTCCAGAGTTCTCTCGAAACTTCTTTTTCTTCATCAGATAAAATCTCTTTGCTAATAATTTTAATTAAAATTAAATTCAGTGTTTCACGTGGAACAAATTTAAAGTTGTTTCAGGTTTTCTTTGTTTCAGCTTTCAAGTTTCACATGGAACGAGAAACAAATAAAACAAGTTTCAGATTCCAACAAAACTTGAAATCTGAAACTTGAAACATTTATTTTATCTTCCCATATAAATCAAAAGCACTGAAATATCACTCGGAGAAACTCCGCTGATTCTTGATGCCTGAGAAATTGTAATCGGACGAATTTTACTTAATTTTTGTTTCGCTTCGATCGACATAGATTTGATTTTATGATAATCAAAATTATCCGGAATTTTCACTTCTTCTAAACGAGTAAGTTTATCAGCGTTGTTTCTTTCCTTTTCGATATAGCCAGAATATTTAACCTGAATTTCGGCTTGCTCTAAAACTTCTTTGTCTAATTTATTTTCTTCGACATAAGCTGCTACTTTTTCAAATTTCAGCATATCTTCTAAATCAATCTGCGGACGAGAAAAAACTTTGAACATTTTATCGCCTTGAGAAATTGGTGCCGATTCTTTCGCTTCCAAAATTGGATTTGTTTCTGCAACCGTTACACTCGTTTCTCTAAAGAATGAAACCATCTTTTCAGATTCGTTCAATTTGTATTCCATTCTTCGCATTCTATCTTCAGAAGCCAAACCAATTTCGTGTGACATTGGTGTCAATCTGAAATCGGCATTATCTTGTCGCAACAATGTTCTGTATTCTGCTCTTGATGTAAACATCCGATAAGGTTCTTCTGTTCCTTTCGTAATTAAGTCGTCAATCAAAACTCCGATATAGGCTTCATCACGTTTTAGAATTAATGGAGCTTTTTCATGCACTTTTAAATGCGCATTTATTCCGGCCATCAAACCTTGCGAAGCTGCTTCTTCATATCCTGTTGTTCCATTTATTTGTCCGGCAAAATATAATCCTTCAACTAGCTTCGTTTCCAAAGTATGTTTCAATTGTGTTGGCGGGAAATAATCATATTCAATTGCGTAACCCGGACGAAGGAATTTCACATTCTCAAAACCGGCAACAGAACGCAATGCTTTAAATTGAATATCCTCCGGAAGTGAAGTTGAAAATCCGTTTACGTAAACCTCACAAGTTTTCCATCCTTCCGGTTCAACAAACAATTGATGCCTTTCTTTATCTGCAAAACGATTTATCTTATCTTCTATAGAAGGACAATATCTCGGACCGATACTTTTTATTCTTCCGTTGAACATTGGCGAGCGATCAAAACCTGATCTCAAAATATCGTGAACATCCAAAGATGTATACGTCATATGACAAGATCTTTGTTCAGTCAATGGAACGGTCAAATCAGAATACGAAAACTTATCTGGTTTCGCATCTCCTTTTTCTTCGTTCATTTTAGAATAATCCAAAGAACGTCCATCGACTCTCGGCGGCGTCCCTGTTTTCATTCTTCCAGATTCAAAACCTACTGCAACCAAATCTTCGGTAATTCCGAAAGCGGCACTTTCGCCCGCTCTTCCTCCACCGAATTGTTTGTCTCCAATATGAATCAATCCGTTCAAAAAAGTTCCGTTTGTCAGGACAACAGATTTCGAACGAATCTCAACTCCAAGGGAAGTTCTGATTCCTTTTATCTTTCCGTTATCGATAATCAGACCTTTTACCATCTCCTGGTAGAAATCCAAATTTGGAGTTCCCTCCAACATCATTCTCCATTCTTCAGCAAAACGCATTCGATCACTTTGAACTCTTGGCGACCACATTGCTGGTCCTTTCGATTTATTCAACATCTTAAACTGAATTGCCGTTCTGTCTGAAACAATTCCGGAGTAACCTCCAAGCGCATCAATCTCACGAACGATCTGTCCTTTTGCAATTCCTCCCATCGCTGGGTTGCAAGACATCTGTGCAATATTCTGCAAACTCATTGTAACCAATAAAGTTTTTGACCCCAAATTTGCAGCCGCAGCTGCAGCTTCAGATCCTGCATGGCCAGCACCGACCACAATAACGTCGTATTCTTCTAAAAACATTTTGTTTTATTATTCTCTGGAAACCGGTTAAGTCAGTTCTCAGAATTAACATTCTTTATTTTGTTTCAGGTTTCAAATTTACCCTGAACTATGTTCCACGTGAAACATACATTTTATATCCATTATTCATGTTTCCTCTTTTCAGTAAACCTGATATATGTTCCACGTGAAACATTTTTATTACTTTCTGATTTACTAACTTCTAATTAAAACTGTTTCACGTGGAACAACAAATTAATTAAATATTAAACTTAAAACAAAGATTTACATGTTTCACGTGAAACGAATTCAATAAAAAACTAAAACTTAAAAAACGTTCCACATGGAACGTTTAGTTGTTGATGTAAAATTTAGAACAATGTTTCACGTGGAACATATAATTCTAAACTTTAAAAAGAGATATTTAAGTTAAAGTTTCACGTGGAACATCGCTATTTTTTCATCTTCTTTGGAACGCATTAACTCTGCATCCTTATCTGTTTTATCTTTATATCCGCAATAATGTAATATACCGTGAGCTAAAACTCGTTTTAATTCTTCATCAAAGGAAACATTGAAATCCTTTGCATTGTCTTCTACTCTTTCAACAGAAACAAAAATATCTCCGTTTAATTCGTTTCCAACTGTATAATCAAAACTGATGATATCTGTTAATGTATCGTGATCCAGATATTCAACATTGATCTTATGAAGATATTCATCATCACAAAAAATGTAATTTATCTCACCTTCGTTTTTCTTTTCAGAAACAATTACAGCGCTCAACCAATCAGTAAAGGCTTCTTCGTTTTCTAAATTAAAATCTGTTTCGTAATTAAAATTAATCATTTGGTATTAAAATATTCTTGAACCTTTTGGTTAAAATTTGAGCGCAAAGGTAGCGATTGTCTATTTAAAATCTCTACACTATTTAAATAATCCAATAATGAGCTTGGTAACGCATTAGTTCTATTTGTGAATTCAGCCTTGTTTGTTTCAGATTGACGCTTCGTATCCTGACCTTGTTGCTGAACTGCATTATTTAATTTTAATAATTCTTGTTGAATATTTAATATTCTTTGCAGGTTCTCATTCTTAAATCCTTTATTCAAAAGTTGCTTTTCAGATTGTTTCATTTGTTCAATAACAGATCTTCCCTGAGAATCTAATCCTTTTCTAGCTAACTCTTTTTGCAACTCTTCACGAAGTTTTACCTGCTCTTTGTAAATCTCCATTATCTTTTCTGCATCGCCTTCGCTATCATCACCGTCTTTATTATCCTTCTCTCCTTTTCCGTTTTTACCATCTTTTCCAGAAGCAACTTTATCACCACCTTTGCCCTGACCTTCTTTTCCTTGTCCATCTTTACCCTGACCACTTTGTCCTTGTCCTTGTTTTTGACCTTGACCTTGTCCAGGTTTTTCTCCGGGTTTCTCACCTTGCTTCATTCCGTCTTTCATTTTATCTGCAAGACCTTTTTGCTTTTGAATAATATCCGGCAATTGCATTCCTTGTCCTTGCCCCTGTCCTGGTTTTGGTTTTCCTGCTCCCGGTTTTGACATAGACATCTGCATGTTGTTTAATAAATCACTCAAAAAGTCAGCTAATTTATTTGCAGATGAAACAGCATATTGTTGGTGAGATACTCCTTTTGGAACCTGAACGTCTGTCAAAGATTCAATAGCTTTATCTACATTATATTGTACGTTTCCAATTTCCTTTGTTACATCTTCTGCTACTTTTGGATTTCTTAAAGACAAAGCAAACAAACTATCATCGACATGTTTGAACTGTTGTTTTAGATTCTGCTGTACTTTTATATTCTTCGTATATATAGAAGAACCCAATTTCATAGATTTAAATTGTTTCATTACATTTTCCTGAGATAATGAATAAGCCAGAAGATTATCCAGAATCTGACGAAGCATTGCAACGTCTTCTTCTAATTGTTCCTGCTCTCCACCTCCCATACTCGAATCCATTTGTTGCGCCATACTCTTCATTTTCTTAGAAGCACTTTTCTGTTTTTGCTTTGCCGAAGAAGTATTCTTTTTGTTCAATTCATCAGATGCTTTTTGCAAATCATCTTTCAAATCTTTTTCTTTAGAAGCATCAGATGGAATATCCATTGGCTTCTTTAAGGTTTCGTTTTCCTTTTTTAAGTCTTTTAAATCTTCCTGAATTTTATCAAAAGCCTTATTGATATCTTCCTGCTTGTCGTGTGTATTTTCTTTTTCTTTATTTGAAAGCTCTTCTTGCTTTTCTGCCAGTTTATTTAATTTCTCTGCAACTTGCCCAGCTTTCTTTTCTACATAAAAACGCTTGGTCAATTCAACTAATTGTTCTAAATTTCTGGATTGGTTTTTACTAATTTGTTTGAACTTTTCCATTTTATCAAACAACTCTTCACTGTTTAATTTATCGTTTAGGTTCTTCAGTTCATCTAATAATTTCTGATTTTTCTCTAAATCTTTATCGGCATTCTCTAAACGCTTTTGTAAATCTTCTGCTGTTTTATCCTTTTTATCATCTTTGAATTTATCTAAATTTTTGTTCATTTTCTCAGCAAACTGTTTCATCATTTCGTCTTGTTGTTTCTGACGCTTGATAAAATCATTAATCTTTTGCTGGTCTTTAAACTCTAAATTATCTTTTTCTTTTCCTGTGTTTTGGATCTTATCCATTTCAGAAATCTGTTTAGTTTGGTTTTTTAATGATTTAGATAAACCATTTATGTTTTGGTTTTGCTGTTGCAATTCCAGATCATGAACTTCATCTGTAGTAGCAACTCTGTCTGAAAAAACAGAAGACTTTGTACTCTTAAAACCATGTGGTGCATCGTTGTCAAAAACTTCAAAATAGTATTCATAAGACACTCCTTCTTCTACCGGTAAATTACTTGGGAAAGAAAAAACGAACTGATCAAACACAGCTTGCTTTACTGGAATAGTTCCACGCTTTGCAGTTTGTGGTTTGTTACGCTCATAGA
The DNA here is from genome assembly GCF_020026925.1 of Flavobacterium hibisci. Lineage (GTDB taxonomy): Bacteria > Bacteroidota > Bacteroidia > Flavobacteriales > Flavobacteriaceae > Flavobacterium > Flavobacterium hibisci. Next base: position 26,512 of record NZ_JAIQDW010000014.1, read on the forward strand.
AAACAACTTGTAATTTTGATAATCCGTAGTCGTCTCCTAATCTTCCTAAGACATAATTCTTATCCAGTTTTAAACTATCTGGTGCAGGCGAAACAATGATTGTTGGGTGCTGATCTTTGATAACAGACAGCTGATAATCTAATTTCTCGTAGTTTTTAACCTTATTATTAGAAGTAAGAATTTGATATTCTGTATTTTGAGCAATATTTTTACTCAATTTAAACTCATTTTCGGCTTTATTAAACTTTAAAGTTGCGTTTTCATCCTTCCAAACAATCTCCTGAGTTGATTGTGTATTCATTTTCCAGGTCACTAAAGTACCTTCCGGAACGATTGCATTTCCAGTTCCCTGAATCGTTTCTGATTTCTTTTTTAGGTAAGAAGGAAAATTCAAAACCATTTCGAAGTTGGCAATTGATGGAACCGTGATTACTTTTAATTCGTATTCTTCAGATGAAACTGAATTTCCTTCAAAAGAAAAAGAAACATTTTCAACCGGTTTTTCAATCTTAAATTCGAACTTTCCTGGCTGAGAAGATTCCATAAAATAACTTTCATCACCAATATGGATCATGACATTTTCGGGAACAACGTTTCCTATCGATTCCATTTTTACAATAAAATCTTTGTTCTGTTCTGTTTGTAAATTTGAATTTAGGACCACAAATTTGAATGGTGCCGGAGGTAAAAACGTAGCATTGAAATGTACTACTCTATTTAAACTTTGAGAAATAATATTGCTGTTTCCTGAAATATAAAAAACGGCGAAAAGCAAAATTGGAATTAATGCTAATGGCAAATATTTTCTATTTGCATTAAAATTGATTGCGTTTCCAAATGGAATTGGTTGCAGTGAATTTGCTTTTTGTTCTATCGAAGCCAACATTAATTCTGAACTTTCTGCTGAATTCTCAGAAGCCGAAAGCTGTAAAAAGTTCGTCAGTTTATCACTTACTTCTGTAAAATGATTTCCGATAATTGCCGAAGCCTGATTATAATCGATTCCTTTTTGAAGTTTGAATAACTTAAAAATCGGAAATAAAATAAAACGAAACAAAAGGAAAACTTCTACTCCCACGAATAACAAAAATAAAAGTGTTCTTCCCAGAGGTTTTAACCAAAGGAAATACTCAATAAAAAGCGTAAACAAAAAATACAAAAGTCCAAAACCGGTAAAAAGAAGTATTCCTTTTATAAGTTCATTCGTGTAATATTTTTTAATAAAAGCTTCTAGCTTTGCGTATATGGAAGACGTTGTTTTCAAAATGAATCTGTTTAATTTATAACCCATAAAAGTAGTAATTTTAATTAGATAATAATCAATTAGACAATTAGTCAATTGACCACAAAACAAAGCATTATCTCATTATCATGATTTTCAAATTATCTAATTTAGGAGTTGTATCTTTGCATCAAAATTTATACAAAATGTCAAAGCAAGTTCGTGTGCGTTTTGCACCAAGTCCAACAGGACCTTTACATATTGGCGGAGTTCGTACTGCCCTATTTAATTATTTATTTGCCAAGAAAAACAATGGCGTTTTTTATCTGAGAATTGAAGATACAGATCAGACTCGTTTTGTTCCCGGAGCTGAAGATTATATCATGGAAGCTTTAGAATGGTTAGGAATTGCTCCTGAAGAAACGGTTGGAAAGAATGAAAAATTTGGTCCGTATAGACAAAGTGATCGTGCAGCATTATACCAAAAATATGCAGATCAACTGATTAATTCTGGTTGGGCATATTATGCTTTTGATACTCCGGAAGCGCTTGATGCTTTGAGAAAAGAACAAGAAGCAGAAGGAAAAACATTTATTTACAATCATACAAACCGTGAAAAATTACAAACCTCTTTGGTAATTTCTGCTGATGAAGTTGCCAAAAGAATTGCAAATGGAGAACATTATGTTATCCGTTTTAAAACTCCGGTTGACGAAACTTTACATTTAAAAGACATCATTCGTGGAGACGTAAAGTTTGAAACGAATCTTCTTGACGATAAAGTTTTATTTAAAAGTGACGGAATGCCAACTTACCATTTGGCCAATATTGTCGATGATCATTTGATGGAAACTTCACATGTAATTCGTGGTGAAGAATGGTTGCCATCTATGCCCCTTCACATTTTATTGTACAGAGCTTTTGGTTGGGATGCTCCTGAATTTGCACATTTACCTTTGATTTTAAAACCAATTGGAAATGGAAAATTATCAAAAAGAGATGGTGATAAAATGGGATTTCCAGTATTTCCTTTAGAATGGAAAACCGAAGAAGGTGTTTCATCAGGATACAGAGAGAAAGGATTTTTCCCGGAAGCGGTTGTAAACTTCCTTGCACTTTTAGGATGGAATGACGGAACTGATAAAGAATTATTTTCTTTGGATGAATTAGTTGAGTCTTTTGATTTAAACCGAGTTCATAAATCGGGAGCAAAATTTGATCCTGAGAAAAATAAATGGTTCAATCACCAATATCTTATCAAACAAAATGATGCTGATTTAGCGAAAGACTTCACTCCTATTTTAACAGAAAAAGGTGTTGATGTTTCTAAATTTGATGTTACAAGAATTATTTCTCTTATAAAAGAACGTGCTCATTTCGTTTCTGAATTTTGGGATTTAACTGATTTCTTTTTCCAGGCGCCGACATCTTATGATGAAAAAGCAAGCAAAAACTGGAAAGAAGAAACACCGGCTTTAATGCAGGAATTGATTTCAACTTTGGAATATATTGATGGTTTTGATTCAGCCAATATCGAAGCAATCGTAAAAGACTGGTTGACGAAAAACGAAATTGGAATGGGGAAAGTGATGCAGCCTTTCCGTCTAAGTTTGGTTGGAGCACTTAAAGGTCCCCACCTATTTGACATTGTAGAAATCATTGGAAAAGAAGAAACTATTTCCAGAATTCAGAAAGCAATTACTACTTTATAATAAAAAGTAAATTCAAAATAGAGAACGCTAAGAATCAAACAAAATGATCTTAGCGTTTTTTTATGATTTAGAAAAATTAATTCACAAGAATTTTCGTAATTTACCCGATCATTAAACATAAACTATATAACCATGGGTACAGCATTTATTATCTTATTAGTATTCGCATTTTTTATTTTCATGTCCTCTTTTTTTACTGTAAAACAACAATCGTCAGTAATTATCGAAAGATTTGGAAAATTTCAAAGTGTTAGAAATTCCGGTTTACAACTTAAAATTCCGGTTGTTGACAGAGTTGCAGGGCGTGTAAATCTTAAAATTCAACAGTTGGATGTTATCATCGAAACTAAAACCAGAGACAACGTTTTTATTAAAATGAAAGTTTCCGTTCAATTTAAAGTGATTCAGGAAAAAGTATATGATGCTTTTTACAAACTCGAATATCCACACGATCAGATTACCGCTTATGTATTTGATGTGGTTCGTGCTGAAGTTCCAAAACTAAAACTGGATGATGTTTTTGAAAGAAAAGATGACATTGCCATTGCAGTAAAAAGAGAATTGAATGAAGCAATGACTACTTACGGTTATGATATTATCAACACTTTGGTTACCGATATTGATCCAGATATTCAGGTAAAAAATGCAATGAACAGAATTAACGCTGCGGACAGAGAAAAAACGGCTGCAGAATTTGAAGCTGAAAGTTCAAGAATCAGAATCGTTGCAAAAGCAAAAGCTGAAGCAGAAAGTAAACGTTTACAAGGACAAGGTATAGCAGATCAGCGTCGTGAAATTGCAAGAGGTTTAGTAGAAAGTGTTGAAGTTTTGAACAATGTGGGAATCAATTCTCAGGAAGCTTCTGCCCTAATTGTTGTGACGCAGCATTATGATACTTTACAGGCAATTGGAGCTGATGCAAACTCAAACTTAATCCTTCTTCCAAATTCCCCACAAGCCGGAAGTGACATGTTAAATAATATGGTTGCCTCTTTTACAGCTTCTAATCAGGTTGGTGAAATGATGAAAAAAACAAATAAAAAAGTCGAAAAACCAAAACCAATTCAGCCACAATCTGGTTATGAAGATGATATTCAACCAGAAACAAAATAATTTAAAAAATGAAAAAGAGGCTTAATTGCCTCTTTTTTTATTTATAAACCAATTGATTACAAAAGGTAAAATTGATTGCAAAATGCTTCCGTAAGAATTTGAAATGTAATCTTTGAACGAAGAAAAAATTCCTTCAACAATATTTTGCGGAGTTATACTTTCCGTGGTTTTCTGTAAACTCAAAACCAATTTCTGATAATTAATCTCTTTTTGGAGTTTCAAAATTTCAAGATCTTTTTCAATTTCAGCATACGACGAGTATTTTTTTACTACCATAAATTAATCGTTAAAAAAGATTTCTGAAAATTTCTCTAAAATCGGACCTTCAACAAACTTGTCTTTTATGAAAAAAAGTAAAATTGTAAATACAAAATAGATCCCTCCTACTGCTAAAAATCCGAGTGCATTACTTTCAAATAAAGAACCAAAAGCATACGCTGCGGCAAAAGATACAAAAATAAGAACCATACTAAAACACAATAAAATCAAAGTAAATTTAAAAATTAAAGTGGTTGATTTCATCGCAACCTTAAATCCCCAAAGTTTATAATATGCTAAATTACTGTCAATATAAGCTTTGGTACTTTCCTGAATACTCTCTGTATTTTCTTTTAATTCTTCAAAAGCCATAACTTTAAATTTCATTAAAAAAGAAACACAAAACAAACTGATTACAAATTGAATATGAAATATTATAAAAAAATATTTTATCAACTATAAATCAGGTAAGCTTTGTGTTTCCTCGATTATTACTTTTGATATTTAGCGTTTTGTGTCTTTAAATCAGCTAGCTTCGATTCTAAAAAAGAAATAACTTCTTCTGTTTTATGGCTTACATTTGAAAGTAATTCATCAAAAGTTCCATCAAGATTCTCTGTAGCACTTGCAAATTTTTCACGCAAAACTTCTGAACTTGCTTCTAAGGAGTCTTTTAAATTGTTGGCAGTATCTCCCAGATTTTCTTTAATTTTTGCTCTTGTGTTTGAACCTTTATCAGGAGCTAACAAAATTCCTATCGCTGCACCTACAGCTGCACCGGCTAAAATTGCTGCAATCGTATTTGAATTGTTTGACATAATGTTAAAATTAAAAGTGATTAATAAAGATACTCTTTTCTGAATTTATGAAATTTCATATTTGACCTTTAGATAAAAATACTGACTTTATAAACAATTGAATGTTAACAACCCGTTAAACTGGCAAAATTGATAGTAAAAGTAAAATTAAGCCTTAAAATAAACAATAAATCAAAAGATGATTAATGTATTGGAAGATATTAAAAGAGGTCTTAAAATTAATTTATGAAGGTTAATTTTAATTTAAATAAATTATATAATTTTTATTTTTAATAGTTTTTATAAATAATAAGTAAAAAATTAAATTTTAATTATTTAATAAATAAAATTGATATTTTTAAAAAAGAGAATTTTTGAACATGACATTCTGAATTAAATGAAAATGAAATCTCATTTTTCAACTTTATCAACAATTCAATGTTTATAAGCATTAAAACAGCCATAAATATAGTTCAAAATTAAAATAAAGCTCAATCTTAAAAGATTTTTAAAAAGATGATATAATGAATCGGAAGTATTTTAAAAACGTCTTAAAATCAATTTATGAAAGTCAATTTTAATTTATAAAAATTATAAAATATTTAGTTTTAATAGAAAAAATAAATAATAAAAAAAGCACTTATAAAAGCGCTTTTAATAAATAATATTGATTTTATTACTTCATCATTTCAGAAAGAATTTCGATTTCTCTTTCTGAAGCAGATTTTGGAGGATTTGAATATAATTTCAAAATATCATCTTCAAATTGATTTTTGAAATCTGAATTTTCAATATCTCTTAAATTCAAAAGTGCTTTTGATCTGACGTAAGTCGATTCACTTCTCAGAGACATCGTATATAATTTCTTGATATCATCTTCTTCAAAATCTGTAGATTTCCAGTTTGAATATTTCAATAAAAATTGAGAAAATAAAAGTGAAGCTTTATTATTGTTGATATTCTTCTTTAATGAATTTTGTAATAAAGAAAAACTTGAAATAGTTGCGATGTTCTCCCCTATCGCACTTTCAATTGCAATACGTTCCTGTTTAGTTTCAACTTTAAAATATTTGTTGATTTCTTTTAAAGAATTATTGATGCTGTTTTCTTCTTTTTTACCTTTTTCTTCCCAGGCATCTTTTAGTCCAACTGTTTTATTAAATACTAATTTTGAAGCAGTTGAGTCTTTATCAACAGTAAAATAACCCAAACGCTGAAATTGGAATTTATCTTCATTTTGAGCTGTTGCTAAACTTGGTTCAACATATCCAGTTACGATTTCTAATGAATTTGGATTCACAAAATCTAAGAAATTTTTCTCTTTATAACTGTCCGGAGCTTCATCTGTAAACAAACGATCGTACAAACGAACTTCTGCTTCCAAAGCATGTTGGATAGAAACCCAATGTAAGGTTCCGGATACTTTTCTCTGGCTTGCTTCTGTTCCGCTTCCGCTTAAAGAATCGGTATCATACGTTACATGTATTTCAGTAATATTGCCTTCAGCATCTTTTATAACTGATTCACCTTTAATAATATACGCATTTTTAAGACGTACTTCTTTTCCGAGAGTCAAACGGAAATATTTAGCTGGAGCTTCTTCTAAAAAGTCTTCTCTTTCAATGTATAATTCACGTGAAAAAGGCACTTTTCTGAAACCTGCATTTTCATCTTCCTGATTATTTTCGGCTTCCAACCACTCCTCTTTTCCTTCAGGATAGTTGGTAATTACCAATTTTACAGGATCTAAAACAGCCATTACACGAGGTGCAATTTTGTTCAGATCTTCACGAATACAGAATTCTAAAACGGATACATTGATCAAATTATCACGTTTTGCAATACCAATTGTGTTCGCAAAATTACGTAATGAAGCAGCTGTATAACCACGTCTTCTTAATCCGGAAATAGTTGACATTCTTGGATCATCCCAACCGTTAACATGCTTTTCCTTAACGAGTTGCTGCAATTTTCTTTTACTAACAACAGTATGCGAAAGATTACGTCTGGCAAATTCTCTTTGCTTAGGACGTATTCTGTTTTCATCTATAATCTGATCTAAAAACCAATCGTATAATTCGCGATGAGGCAAAAATTCAAGCGTACAAAACGAATGTGAAATAGCTTCTAAATAATCACTTTGTCCATGTGCCCAATCGTACATTGGATAGATTTTCCAAGTATCTCCGGTTCTGTGGTGATGTTTGTGTAAAATCCTGTACATGATAGGATCACGCATCAACATGTTAGTTGATTTCATGTCAATTTTAGCACGAAGAATATGTGTACCAGCTTCAAATTCACCATTTTTCATTCTTTCGAACAAATCTAAATTTTCTTCAACAGAACGATTTCTATATGGACTATCAGTTCCTACAGTTGTAGGGGTTCCTTTTTGAGCAGCCATTTCTTCAGAAGTCTGACTGTCAACATACGCCTTATCTTTTTTAATTAATAAAACGGCCCAATCGTACAGCTGTTGAAAATAATCTGAAGCATAACATTCTTCTGCCCAGGTATATCCTAACCATTCTACGTCTTTTTTAATAGCATCAACAAATTCCTGTTCTTCTTTTTCCGGATTTGTATCGTCAAAACGTAAATTTACAGGTGACTGATAATCAATTCCTAAACCAAAATTCAAAGCAATAGAACTTGCGTGACCAATGTGTAAATAACCGTTTGGTTCAGGTGGAAAACGAAAACGTAATTTAGAATTTGAAAGACCTGATTTAAGATCTTCTTCTATGATTTGTTCAATAAAATTGAGTGATTTATCTTCTGATGCCATTATTTATAGTAATTTTAGCAAAGATAAAAAAAAGGTTTCAGGTTTCAGGTTTAAAGTTATTAAGTCACACAAAACATGAAACGTTAAAGCTAAAACCCCAGATTAATTTATTTAGTATTTTTGTATAAATATTGAGAATTATGAGACAATTAACTGTTACAATTCCAGACGATTTTTACGAAACTTTTATTAGTTTTTTTAAGCATGTTCCTGAAGTTTCTATAGATGAAAAGGTGGAAAATGAAATTCCTTTATGGCAGCAAGAAATGGTTTTGGAGCGTATAAAAAATACTAAGCCCGAAGATTATATTGATGCTAATGAAGCTTTAGAAAATTTAAAAAAGAAATATGGCTTTTAAAGTTTTAATAGTAAAAAGAGCCGATTTAGAAATTGAAGAAGCTCTTTTATACTATGAAAATATTGGTAAAGGTTTAGGAGAAAAATTTCTTTTAGATTATAATGACCATTTAAAAACCCTCTATAATTTTCCTTTTTTTGAGGAAAAATATAATGTTGTTCGTACTTTATCTTTAAAGAAATTTCCTTATACTATACACTTTACAGTTGATGAATTGGAAAAAATTGTTCATATTCAAGCCGTAACTTGTAACTATCAAAATCCAGAAAATACTAGAATAAAACTATAAAAATGGGAGTTATAAAACTTAAAAACATCCGTACTTTTTCTTATCATGGATGTATGATTGAAGAAGGAAAAATAGGATCTGATTACACTGTTGACTTAAAAATTAAAACCAATTTCCAGCAATCAGCAGAAACAGATGATCTAACTGATACAGTCGATTATGTACATTTGAATAAAATTGTTACTGAGGAAATGGCAATTCGTTCGCATTTATTAGAACATGTAGCCAAAAGAATCAATAATCGCATATTGGAAGAGATACAATCAGTAGAAAAAACGACAGTTTGGGTTTCAAAGATAAATCCTCCTATTGGTGGTGATGTTGAATCAGTTACCATAAAAATGACGGAAATCAGAAAGTAATTCTTTAGGTTAAAACCGTATTTTTTTAAAATAGTTTATTCGAAACTTTTGAATTTTAAAGATTTTAGTTACTTTTGACATCCGTTCAAGCAATGGCGTCGTGGCCGAGCGGCTAGGCTGGGCTCTGCAAAAGCTCCTACTCCGGTTCGAATCCGGACGATGCCTCAAAACCTTCAAAGCAATTTGAAGGTTTTTTTTGTCTAATTTTTAGAAAAAATTAATTAAAGATATGGGTTCGAATCCGGACAATACTTCTAAACATTAAAAGCAATTTGAAGGTTTATTTTATGCATAATTTTTAGGAAAAATTAATTAAAGGTATGGGTTCGAATCCGGACAATGCTTCTAAACATTAAAAGTCAATTTAAAGTTTTTTATATCTAATTTTTTCCGCAATCTTGTCATTTCGACGAAGGAGAAATCTCCACAAGAAGCTCTACAAAGTAAATCAATTGGAACGGAGTTACTTATGGAGATTTCTCCTTCGTCGAAATGACAAACTTAATGCTAACTTTGACAAAGTTCTACAGCACACTTATAAATACAAAAAAACCTCTGAAAATCAGGGTTTTAAATATATAATTGAGTTATTAAAACTACTTTTCTATTCTTTCAAAAGCATTTTTTACCATTTCTTTTTCTTTTGGAAACCATCCCTGGGTAATTAATACTACTCCAAAAACCATTAAAACAATGCTGATACCTTTTTTAATTTTTAGGATGTTTGTTGGTGTCATTTTAGTTTTTAATTGTTTGGCCAATACTATTTTTAGACAATCAACTAATAAATAAGTAATAATTACAGAAGTAAAAAAAGTCATCATTCTTGGAGTCTGCATTTGTAATTTTGGTCCGACAGAAATGATGACTGCAAGCCAGAAACCAAGAACTCCAATGTTAATAACGTTCAGTAAAAAGCCTTTTACAAATAAACTGCCATAATTTCTTTTTAAAATATCCCGATCAATTTCTTCATCATTGATTTTTTCTACTTTTTTTAATTTTAAAAATGAAATAATACCATAAGACAACATAATGATACCGCCAAAAATAAAAAGAGCAGGATCATCCTTTAAACTTGAAATTAACCTGTAACTTCCTAAATAGGCAATTGCTATAAAAAAAATATCACCTAATACCACTCCAAGATCAAAGACAATTGCTGATCTAAAACCTTTGGTAATACTGGTTTCCAATAAAACAAAAAATACCGGACCCACCATAAAGCTCAGAACAAGTCCCCATGGCAGCCCAGCCAGAATATCATTTATCATTCAATATTATTTTACTTCTTCTATTTTACCTCCAAAAACTGTTTTTTGGTTAATTTGTTTAGGTTTCCCATAAATGTAAATAGAGCCTCCTGCGCTTACTTTTGCATCAACAAGTGTTGATGCATTTACATCAGCTTTTCCTCCCGCAGAAACGCTTACTGTGGTCTGAGAGGTTTCTAATTTACTTGCTAATAAATAACCTCCTGCACCTAAACTTGCCACCTGGTTCGAAGCTTTCCCGGCTAAAGTAATTTCTCCTCCGGAAACTGAACTTACCTTAAGTTTTTCAACCTCCAAATCTACATTAATTTTTCCACCTTCCTGGGCACTTACTTTAAAACTTGTTGCTTTTATAGTTTCTGAACTTGTAACAATTGCTCCTTCATTAACATCAATAAGCTCAATATGTTTGTAATACAAAGTAACTTCTAAATCCTCGCCGGACAAAAGTTTTGGAAATGGCATTCTTATTTTTAGAATACCATTTTTATTAACAGCTTCTAATTCTGCTTCCCTTGCTCCTTTTATAACCAATTTATTTTCAGATGACTGAACTAATTTTACATGTAATTTATCATAAACTTTAACGGTATCAAAATCTCCTAATGTTTTGGTAACCTGACCAAAGGACATTTGGAAAAATAAAACAACTGCAATTATAATTAATTTTTTCATTTCTTTAAATTTTTAAATTTAACAACTTATTCCGCTCTTCGTAAAAAATGAAAATCCAGTTGTTTTTTAACTAAATCTGCATTTTTTACTTTAACGTAAATTTCGTCCCCTAATTGCAATATACTGTCTGAAGTAGCTCCAACAAGTGCATATTGCTTTTCATCGAAAGTATAATAATCATCTTTGATTTCTCTGATTCTTACCATTCCTTCACATTTATTAGAAACAATTTCAACATAAATTCCCCATTCCGTAACACCAGAGATAACACCAAGGAATTCTTCATCCTGATGATCCTGCATGTATTTAACCTGCATGTATTTGATACTGTCACGTTCAGCATTGGTTGCTAAGCTTTCCATGTTCGAACAATGGAGGCATTTGGTTTCGTACGTTTCTTCGTCTACAGAAGCACCTCCATCCAGATAATACTGCAGTAAACGATGCACCATAACGTCCGGATAACGACGAATTGGCGATGTAAAATGGCTGTAATAATCAAAAGCTAAACCATAGTGACCAATATTATCAGTCGAATATTTAGCTTTACTCATACTTCGAATAGCCAGCGTATCAATTAAATTTTGCTCTTTTTTACCATTCACTTCTTCCATCAAAGCGTTCAGTGATTTTGAAATATCGCCCTTATTTCTAAAGTCAATTTTATAACCAAACTTCGAAATCACCTGCTGCATAGCAATCAGTTTATCTTCATTTGGTTCATCATGGATTCTGTACACAAAGGTTTTCTTTTGTTTACCAATGTATTCCGCGACTTTTCTATTCGCTAAAAGCATAAATTCTTCAATCAGATGATTGGCATCTTTAGAAACTTTAAAATAAACACCTTCTGGTTCACCTTCAGCATCAAGATTGAATTTTACTTCTACTTTATCAAAAGAAATCGCACCATTCTGCATTCTTTTCTTTCTTAAAATTTTAGCTAATTCATCTAATTTTAAAGTTGCTTCAACAATTTCATCTGAAACAACATAAGATTCACCAGTGATGGAAGTTTCCAATGGAATAGTATTGTCTTTGGTTTCAATAATATATTGTGCTTCTTCGTAAGCAAAACGCTGATCGGAGTAAATTACAGTTCTTCCAAACCATTGGTTAATAACTTGTGCGGTTGGCGAAACTTCAAAAACGGCAGAGAATGTATATTTTTCTTCATGCGGACGAAGTGAACAGGCAAAATTAGACAATACTTCAGGAAGCATTGGTACTACCCTATCGACCAAATAAACTGAAGTTGCTCTTTGATAGGCTTCATCATCCAGAATTGTTCCTTCTTCCAGATAATACGAAACATCAGCAATATGAACACCAATTTCGTAATTTCCGTTTTCTAACTTTTTGAAAGACAAGGCATCATCAAAATCTTTAGCATCTTTTGGATCAATGGTAAAGGTAAGCGTGTCACGCATATCACGACGTTTTGCAATCTCAGATTGCTGAATCGAAGTGTCTATTTTTTGAGCATACACCTCTACTTCTACCGGAAAATCTGATGGCAAACCATATTCAGCTAAAATAGCATGAATCTCTGTATTGTGTTCACCGGGTTTTCCTAAAACTTTAATGACAGATCCAAACGGGCTATCAGCTCTTTTTGGCCAGTCTTCAATATTCACTAAAACAACATCTCCATTTTCTGCCTCTCCCATTTTGTCTTTCGGAATAAAAATATCCGTGTACATTTTAGGATTTGCAGTCGAAACAAAAGCAAAATTGGGCTGAATGTCAATTACTCCCACGAATTCTGTTTTATTTCTTTCAACAACTTCAATTACTTCACCTTCAGGACGTTTTCCCTTTCTACGGTTATAAACATAAACTTTGACTTTATCTTTATCTAATGCACGATTCAGATTATTGGTCGGAATAAAAACGTCTTCTGCAAAATCTTCACAAATAAAATAAGCTGTTTTACGGCTTGTCATATCAATAGTTCCTTCGTAATAATCCTGGCTTTCAGCTTTTACTAAATATTTTCCTGGCTCCGATTCGATAATTTTTTTTGAACCAGCCATTATTTTTAAATCTTTTATGATCTGGTTTCTGCTTTTTGTATCATCAAGTTCAAGCTTTGCTGCTATCTGTTTGTAATTAAATGCTTTATTAGGGCTTTTCGATAAAATCTTCAGTATTTTTCCTGAGAAATCTTTCTCATTTTTTATCGGTTTTCTAATTTTCTTACTCATATATCTTTTCTTATAAGGTTTAAAATTACAAATAAGATATCAGATAACAGATTTTAAGATTTAGAATTATTAAAATTATAACTTTAAAAAGCAGATTTTTAGACATTTTTAAATTTCGTATCTTTATAAAAATACCTTTTATGGAAAGCTTTAAAACAATTGCCATATTTAATTTTGAATACGAGACGGTAGTTCTCAAACATTTACTGGAGCAGGAAGATATCCCTTATTTTTTCGAAAACGAAATGACACTTTCAGTCGTACCTTTTTACACTACAGCTCTAGGCGGAATCAAACTTAAGGTTCATCCGAACGATTTTGTACAAGTTCAGCGAATTCTGGACAATCTCAATAATCCGCTTAAAATCGTTTGAGACAATTCAATTCAAACAAAAATTCATTTTAAAAATAAAATTTTTCATTTTCAACTTTTTTAGTTTTCAACATATATTAAATACAACAAAAAAGATTTTTAAAAATTTAAAAAAAATTGATGGTTATTATAGTGTGTTAATATGTCGAATAAATTTATTTTTAAAAGTATTGAAATGAAGTTTCTTTTAGTTATTGGGAGTTATCAACATAGTTATTTGTAGTTAAAATATTAATTTTTAAGCCTTTTTGAATTTTAATTAACAACGGTTGACAACCAAAATTTGATTCATTTTGTAAATAAGTTGATAGGTTCATTTGTGTTGAAAATGGCATTTTTAATATTGATAACTTTTCTAAAAATTCCTGAAACTTTTCTTGCATTTTTGATTTCAGTTTTGGATTAAGTATTTTTTTGACACAACCAAAAAAAACTTCTAATTTTCTATCTCAACTTATCAACATTTCCTGTTAATTTAAAGTTAACTGAATATCAACGAATTAAGAACTCTTATTAACACTATAAAAATTTAACAAAAAAAATGATCTTTATTTATTGAATATCAGTATTTTATATATTTATTAAAAATGTTGATAACTGATAAAGGTTTGAAATTTAGATAATTGCAATTATGTTTTTATATTACATTTTAAGCAACATATTCGAACCACAATTTTCTGTCAATAAACAAAAAAATAGTGAAAATTACTCTTATTTATAGAGAACATTTAATTATTGAGTAAATTTGCACAAACACAACTTAATAGTATTTAAAATGAAAATTTCGATAGGAAACGATCACGCAGGACCAGAGTACAAGAAAGCTATTGTAGCAATGCTTAAAGCAAAAGGATATGAAGTAACCAATTACGGAACAGATTCTGAAGATTCAGTTGATTATCCGGATTTTGGTCATCCGGTTGCCAATGATGTATCTGAAGGAAAAGCTGATTTTGGAATCGTGATCTGCGGCAGCGGAAATGGAATTGCCATGACGGTTAATAAACACCCGAAAGTGAGAGCCGGTTTATGCTGGACAAAAGAAATTGCGGTTTTAGTTCGTTTGCATAATGATGCCAATATTATCAGTATTCCGGCGCGTTTTACATCAATTCCACAAGCAGTAGAAATGGTTGAAACTTTTCTTAGTACTGAATTTGAAGGTGGAAGACATCAAAACAGAGTGAATAAAATAGCTTGTTCGTAAACAAGTCAAAAAAAAATTCGGTGCTTCGCACCTATTATAAGCACACCGGGCCGATTTTTAAATTTGTCCGGTTTTTTATTTAAGCAATTATAATTCAGATTATTAAAATTTAAATAAAATACTTTTTTTGAGTTATCAACAATGTTAATATCTACTTTTTATAATCTAAAAGGGCAATTATAAAAACAGTCTGAATTATTAAAATCACAGCAAACTTTACAATAAAAGAAATTTTACTCGTTTTATGTCTGAATAATAACATTGCGGTTAATAAACTTGGCGAACCACCGATAAAAGCCATCAGAAACAAAGTATTTTCAGGAATTCGTCGATTATTTTTTCTGGCTTGAAACTTATCATATCCGGCGAAAATAAAAACTAAGACATTTATAAATAAAAAATACAGTAATAAAACTTCCATAAACTTAAAATTCAAAACAAAGATATTATTTTAGCGATATAATTAATCCATTTTACAAATGCGAAAGATTATCTAATTTTCAAATTGACACATTATCTCATTCATACAATGACCAACATTCAATTTATTGCCAGATCTGTCCAAACAGCAGCGATTAACATTCAAAACACGGTAAAATTATTAGAGGAAGACTGTACGATTCCGTTTATTTCGCGTTACCGAAAAGACACAACCGGAAACCTTGATGAGACCGTAATTGAGCAGATTGCAAAATTGCAAAAGGATTACGACACACTGATTAAACGTAAAGAAGCTGTTTTAAAATCTATCGAAGAACAAAAAGCGCTTACACCTGATTTGAAGAAAAAAATAGAAGACAGTTTTGATTTACAAGAGATTGAAGATTTCTACCTTCCATACAAAAAGAAGAAAAAAACAAAAGCTGATGTTGCCCGTGAATTTGGATTGGAACCTCTGGCAAAAATTATTATGTCAGAAAGTGATGTAGATGTCGATTTTATTTCGACACAATATATCAATGAAAATGTAATTAATGAAGAAGCAGCCATGCAGGGCGCAAGGGATATTGTTGCCGAATGGATCAATGAAAATATATATGTCCGTAAACAGCTTCGCAGACTGTTTCAGCGAAAAGCGACTATTGCTACAAAAGTCGTTAAAAAGAAAGCAGAGGAAGAAGGAGCACAAAAATTCAGTCAGTATTTTGATTGGGAAGAGCCTTTAAGCAAAACGCCTTCACACCGATTATTAGCTATGCTTCGTGCTGAAAATGAAGGTTTTGTTAAAATGAAAATTGATGTTGATATTGATGATGCGTATGATGTTATTGACGAAATCATCATTAAAAAACAAAACAGCACAACGGCACATCTACAACTGGCGATTGAAGACAGTTATAAACGTTTACTAAATCCGGCTATTGGAAATGAAACGCTGCAGGAAGCAAAAGCAAAGGCTGATGCGAATTCAATTCAGGTTTTTGCTAACAATTTAGGACAGTTGTTATTGGCTCCGCCGTTAGGAGAAAAAAGGATTTTGGCAATTGATCCGGGCTTTAGAAGCGGCTGTAAAGTAGTTTGTCTGGACGAAAAAGGCGATTTATTACACAATGAAACGATTTATCCGCACGCGCCTCAAAACGAGGAAACCATGGCGATCAAAAAAATCCGTTCGATGGTAAATTCGTATAAAATTGATGCTATTTCTATTGGAAACGGAACGGCTTCGAGAGAAACCGAATTTTTCATCAAAAAAATTGCGTTCGACAAACCGATTCAGGTTTTTATTGTTTCTGAGGCTGGAGCTTCGGTTTACTCAGCATCCAAAATTGCGAGAGAAGAGTTTCCTAATTATGATGTGACCGTTCGTGGTTCGGTTTCAATCGGAAGAAGACTTTCAGATCCTTTGGCCGAATTGGTAAAAATAGACCCAAAAGCGATTGGAGTAGGGCAGTACCAGCATGATGTTGACCAGACTAAACTAAAAGAAGAGCTTGACAACACTGTAATTCGCTGCGTAAACTCGGTTGGAATCAATATCAACACAGCCAGTAAACATTTGTTGAGTTATGTAAGTGGAATAGGAGAGAAGCTAGCAGAAAACATTGTTCAATACCGTTCTGAAAATGGACCTTTTGAAGACAGAAAACAATTGAAAAAAGTCCCTCGTTTGGGCGATAAGGCATATCAGCAGGGAGCGGCATTTATTAGAATTGCAAATGCTAAAAATCCGCTGGATAATTCGGCAGTACATCCGGAAGCGTATCCGGTTGTCGAAAAGATGGCGAAAGATTTGAAACTTTCGGTAAACGACTTAATTGCAAACAAAGAGAAAACAGCACTTATTAAGGCCGAAAACTATATTACACCTGAAATTGGTTTACTCACACTAAAAGACATCATAAAAGAGCTTGAAAAGCCAGGATTGGACCCAAGAAAGTCGGCAAAGGTTTTTGAATTTGATGCAAATGTAAAATCAATCAAAGATTTGAAAACCGGAATGATCCTTCCCGGAATTGTGAACAACATTACCAACTTCGGCTGTTTTGTTGATATCGGAATCAAAGAAAGCGGTTTAGTTCATATTTCGCAATTGAAAGCCGGTTTTGTAAGTGATGTGAACGAAGTGGTAAAACTACATCAGCATGTGGATGTAAAGGTGACTGAGGTTGATGAAGATAGAAAAAGGATTCAGTTGACGATGGTTTTGTAGCAAATTCCAATTTTTAAATTCCAAATTCCAAAAACTGGAATCATTAGATAAAGAAACTCCCAAACTACAACTGTAATTTGGGAGTTTTCTTTTTAAAATAATTCTTCCCAATACTATATATTTGTAAGAAATCATTAAATCCCCAAATCATGAAAAAAAACATTTTAATTACAGTTGCCTTTCTATTTTCGATGCTTGCCCATGCAAAATTTAATAAAGCAATTTTATACATGGAAGACGGAACCAAAAAAACCGGTTTAGCCGAAATGGTTGAAAGCGGTGATTCTAAAGTGATTTTTAAAATAGATGAAAAAGCCAAGAAAGAAAAGATTGCAAGTGCTGACATCAAAAAAATCGAGTTTACAGATGATGATGGCAATGAGTTTTTGGCCGAAAAATTATATTTAACTTCAGCAAATGCTTTTACCGGAAAGTTTTCGAAATCAAAGGAGAAAAAATGGTTTTACATTATTTATGACAGAGACATAAAAGTGGGTTGTGTAGATTTTGCAGGAACGATGCAATACAATCCTTCAAAAGGTAAAACTTCAGGACAGTTTGGTGATACAACTTATTATTTTGGAAAGAAAAAAGGGGATGAACTATATTTTGGTTTTTTAAAGTCAAGTGCAGGGATTGCCGTTCATACACAAACAGGTTCCAACATTAAAAAAATGTCTAAAGAAGCTTTTGCAGGATGTCCGAAACTTATCGCTGCTATCGAAAAAGAAGATTTTAAAACCAAAACAGCATTAGAGCAGCTGATTTCTCTTTTCGAAAGAAATAAATGTAAGTAGAACATCGATAATAAAAAAACTCCCAAATTACAATTCGTAGTTTGGGAGTTTTTAGTTTATTTTAATATCACTTTTTTGGTGACAGTTTTGTTATCGTTTGTAATTTTTATGAGATACAATCCAGAAGAATGATTAGCTAAATTAATCTCAGTATTTTCAGAAGATGCTTTTTGTTCTGAAATAAGGTTTCCCTGCGGAGAGAAAACTGTAATTAATGAATTTTCAGGAGCAAAAACAGTAAATTTATCTGCACTTGGATTTGGATAAAGTGAAACAGTAGATTTTTCAATATCGAAATCACCATCGGATAAAGTGGCGCTTGGCGGTAAATAAAAATTACCAGTTAATAAAAACGAATACAATGTTTTTAATGTGTGATTAAAGTAATTACCTGGCTCGTCTGTACTTTTTAAATCAGCATAAGAAGCATCTAAATGAGCCTGATTTTCTCCAGCCATTGCTGCGCATGCAAAAGCACCAACAAAAGGAGCATTGTGCCATTGTCCGATTAGCGTTCCATTTTGGTTATAACCATCTTTAATATTGGCTGTTCCACCAAGAGTTATTCTAACAAAATCTGAGGACTTTTTGGAATACGTTTTGGCTTCCGGAGTTCCGTACCACAAATAATCAACTGCAATTCTCCATGGTGTTCTGACTGCATCGTAGTTGTAAGTCTTACCTGCATTTACATAGCCTCTGGACTGCGCTTCTGCTGAATAACTTCCTGAAGCTTCACACCAGTCAGAAACTAACCCGCCAACAGCGTTATTTACAGTTAAATTATTATTGATGATAACATAAGACTTGGAAGCAACAGCATTCCAAAAAGCAGTATCATTAGTAAAAGCTCCGAAAGCTCTATAATAAGCAGGAGAAAAATAGGAAGGATTGGTAATTGAGCTTCCGCCAAAAGCATCCCCAGGTTTTAGCACAAAAGTATTAGCTTCTATCTCATGGGTCTTAATGGCAGTAATTAAAGTTTTAGCATCATTTTTATAATTGATTGTTCCGGTGCTTCCCCATTGATAATCGGCAACGATAAGGGCAAAAGCGGCGTCGAGTTCGGCATCGGTTGCGCCATTTTGACCAGTAATTACTGAGCAGCCGTTAATTTTCCAGTTCATAACGCCGTTGGCATTTACATTTTCTTTATAGTAGAGCCATAGTCCATCAAAAAGATCTTTATCGCCTTTGTAAACGCTAAGTAGCATTCCGTAGGCAATACCTTCTGAAACCGTTTCCGAAGAATTAAATTTTACTCTCCATCTTCCATTCGAACAGGCTTCTGTAAAATTGGATTTCCATGTATTATAATTATCAGAGGCATCCAGACTATTTTTATTCGTTGCCATTAAGCCATTATTAAAAACAATATTGGCAGGGAAGGGTTTTGTTTGTGAATAATTTTCATAACATAGAAAAATAGTCACCAATAGAAATAGGTTTTTCATATTTATATAAATTTAGGGACCATAAAAGTAAGATTTTTTATATAAATAAAAAAGAATCATAATTTCTATTTAGTTAGTATTCTAAAAAATTGAAATTATGTTATCAAAGCAGTTATAATTTAAACACAAAAAATCCCAACTAAAACTATAGTAGTTTCAGTTGGGATTCTAAAAAAAGAACACTTTGCAGCGTCTTATTTAACTTCTTCTTCTTGTTTTTTAACAGCAGACTGATCGTCTTTGGCAGCGTTTTTAAATTCTTTAATACCGCTTCCTAAACCTTTCATTAATTCTGGAATTTTTTTACCTCCAAAAAGTAACAACACAATACCTACTATAACAAGGATTTCTGTAAGACCTAATCTTCCCATGATTGTATATTTAATGCCGAAGCAAATTGTTCTAATATTTGAGCAAAGGTATAGAAATATACGGAGAACAATAGTTTTTGTGCTAAAATATTTGTTTTGAGCAGCGTTAAATATTTTATAAAATAATAAATTAAATAGTTTTATGCAAATTTCTTCAGCAGTAATTAAAACCATTAATTGTTATATTTGCGAGTATAAATAACCGTAATGCCAAGGAAAAAACACAATTTAAGGAAAAAATTATTCACCAAAAACCGATTGGTTATTTTGAATGAAGATACATTCGAAGAAATTTTTTCGTTTAAACTTAACCTAATGAATGTTTTTGTTGTTTTTTCTTTGGGCGGAATATTCTTAATATTGATCACTACTTATATAATTGCTTTTACACCTTTGCGTGAATTTATTCCAGGATATTCTTCTTCTGAGTTAAAAAAGAATGCTTTGGAACTGGCTATAAAATCCGATTCATTGACCACTTCATTAAAGAAAAATGAAGCCTATATCAAATCCATTCAAAAAGTACTGAACGGCGAATTAGAGTATTCCAAATTCAATAAAGATTCCATTTTGGCTGATTCTGAGGAAATTCCTAAATCCAATATGAATGCCTCAGAAGAAGAAATCAAACTCCGTGAAGAAGTTGCCAGAATAGAGAAGGAGTCAGCAGGTAACAAACCGAACAAAAAGAAATAATACCGCACAAAATGTCAATTAAATCAATAGCAGCAAAAATTTTTGCTAGAAAAATATACAAAAAAACACTTTCCTGGTCTGATAAACCGGTTGAAACTCAACGGAAAGTTTTTAAATATCTGATTGAAAACGCAAAAACAACAGAATTTGGAAAAAAACATCATTTTGATACGATAAAAACAATTGCAGATTTTCAAAAGAATGTTCCAATCCGCGATTATGAGGATTTAAAATCGTATATCGAAAAAGTAAAATTGGGTCAGGAAAATATTCTATGGAAAGGCAAACCCATTTATTTTGCTAAGACTTCAGGAACAACTTCAGGAGCTAAATATATTCCGCTTACCAAAGAATCAATGCCATCTCATATTAATGCGGCGCGTAATGCAATTTTGCACTACATCAACGAAACCGGAAATGCTGATTTTGTAGATGGAAAAATGATCTTTTTGCAGGGAAGTCCCATTTTGACTGAAAAACACGGAATCAATTTTGGCAGACTTTCCGGAATTGTGGCGCACTTTGTTCCGAAATATCTGCAGAGAAACAGAATGCCATCCTGGGAAACGAATTGTATCGAAGACTGGGAGACCAAAGTCAATGCTATTGTAGATGAAACGATTAAAGAAGATATGTCTGTAATTTCAGGAATTCCATCATGGGTTCAGATGTATTTTGAAAAATTACAGGAAAAAAGCGGGGGAAAAAAGATTAGCGAAATATTCAAGAAATTTAATTTGTTCATTTACGGAGGAGTAAACTACGAACCTTATCGTGCCAAATTTGAAAAAATGATTGGCAAAAAAGTAGACAGCATTGAGTTATTTCCGGCTTCAGAAGGATTTTTTGCCTATCAGGATTCTCAAAAAGAAAAAGGAATGCTTCTTTTGCTGAACTCAGGTATTTTTTATGAGTTTATAAAAGCTGATGAATTTTTTACCCAAAACCCCAAAAGATATACCATTGGCGAAGTTGAGACTGGCGTGAATTATGCCTTAATAGTTTCTACAAATGCAGGACTTTGGGGCTATAACATTGGCGATACTATTCAGTTTACTTCTTTGGCTCCGTATCGGGTTATTGTTTCCGGACGCATCAAACATTATATTTCGGCCTTTGGTGAACACGTAATTGCCAATGAAGTCGAAAGTGCAATGAAAGAAGCAACTGCAGGAACTAATATCGTAATAAATGAATTTACCGTTGCTCCTCAAATCACGCCTGCAAGCGGATTGCCGTATCATGAATGGCTGATTGAATTTGAAAAAGAGCCTGAAAATATGGAGGCTTTCGCCGAAGCAATTGACAATTCGATGCGAAAACAAAATATTTACTACGACGATCTAATTACTGGAAATGTTTTACAGAAAGTGGTTGTAACCAAAGTTTCAAAAAATGGTTTTCAGGAATACATGAAATCTCAGGGAAAACTGGGAGGTCAGAATAAAATTCCGAGATTGTCGAATGACAGAAAGATTGCGGATAATTTAAAATAGATAATAATTATCTGTACCGGTTGGGTGAAATTTATTTTTTTTCAATTCTGTCGCATCAACTTAGATAAAAATCTGTGTAAATCTGCTTTAATCTGTGTAAATCTGCGTGAAAAATTAATACGCAAAAGTATTTCACGCAGATTTTAAAGGATTTTCGCAGATCAATTAGATTTAATCCTTAAATGAAGCTATTTTATTCTATTTCACCCAACGGGTTATCTGTTACATTTTGTAAACAATTTGATAAATGCTATTTTAAGCAAAATTAAAGCAATAATTCATAACTTTCGCTTAAATATAATACCTAATCATCTTTAATAAAAGAAGATTTTTAAAATAAAAAACATGAAAGAAACAAAACATATATCAAGATCAAGAGCTCAGGAATCATCTGCGGCGATTGAAAAAATGTACATCACCATGCGTCATTTATTCAATCGTGGTTTTTATAAACCAATGGGAGTTTCAGGCGATAGTTTAAGAGAATCATTATTGGCATTACGTCCTGAAATTTATGGAAATATAGCCGAAGAGAAAGTCGAATTAAACGGGCTTTTGTACGTTATAGAGCGTCTTCCGATAGGAATTGAACAATGCCGTTTCATTAATTTAACTTCAGACGAAGGATATTCAAAATCGCATTTTCAGCCGATTGTTCCTCCAAAAAGAAGAAGAAACTGCTATAGAATCGATGAGGAACAAATGAATGTTGAAATCACGCGTGGCCGTTCAGACATTTACGACATCCTGACACATTTGACTTTTATTTTCATCGAATCACATAAAATCAAAAACAGGGTTTTAATAGACGACGGAGGAGAAGTTTCACGTGACTGGCTCAAACTGGAACAAGCCATACTTCAAACCAAAAAATTGTCTCAGATAGAAAAAGAAAAAGCAATTTCGCATGCCGCTAACATTTTAGCCAGGACATTCGAAGAAGTTTTGGATATTTATGATGCTTTTGGTTCTGAAAATGCACCAGATCGTTTTCTGCATGTAATCTACTGGCTTGGAAAATTAGCCATTGAAGAAATGATCGACAACAATAAAAGAACGATCACTTTTAGTCCGGTTTTAAGAGAACGATTAGGGCATCATATCCATGGTGAAATATGGGCGACCAACATCAAGGAAGTTTTAAAAGCAAATAATCTTTTAAAAAGACCAATTCATATTATTAGTGCAAACATGCACAGTGTTATGAATTCAATATTTGCAACGCCGCTGTTGAAAACGAAATTTAAAGACAAATCGGATTTCTTTATTTATGAAGAATTGAGTAAATCTGCTGCCAAAGATATCAGAAGTTTAGTGGAAGAATTAGCCTTGAAAAACGGAATGATTTCTTTGCCTGACACATCAGGAACTAATATCGATGTGCAGATTTTTGATACTGCCAAAATAGACTGGAGCAAAACTGCCTTTGCTTATGCGAATGTAGGAGAAGAAAAACCGGTTATAATTGTAATGGATTATGCTTTTGGTGAACAGGCTTATGAAACGATTGATGAGCTTTTAAAACCCTATAAAAAAGAAACTTTACTGAATGTAAAATCGGTTTCAATAATGGGAAAAGCCGGAATTCTGGAAGGCGGGAAAGGAGATATTATGATTCCGTCAGCACATATAAATGAAGGAACCGCAGATAATTATTTCTTTGAAAATGAATTAACAGGTGCCATGTTTGAAGGAAATGATATCGCAGTTTATGAAGGAGCAATGGTGACTGTTTTAGGGACATCATTACAAAACAGGGATTTGTTGAAATTTTTTCACGAATCGACCTGGGGTGTAATTGGTCTGGAAATGGAAGGATCTTATTATCAAAAGGCAATTCAGTCGGCATCAAAAATTAGAAAAAGCGTGCCTCAGGATATAAAAGTACGATATGCATATTATGCTTCAGACAATCCTTTAGAAACCGGTAGCACACTGGCTTCAGGTGGATTAGGAACGACAGGCGTAAAGCCAACATATTTAATTACTATTAAAATTCTGGAACAAATTTTAAATCTGAATAATCAGCTTGGAGCAAATTTAATCAGCACAGAAAAAGATAAAAGTTAAATTTATTTTATAAAATTGAAAAAAGTAAATTTGCTGAAGGAAACAAATTAATATGAAAAGAATACTTATTACGGGTGCCGCAGGATTTTTAGGATCACATTTATGCGACAGATTTATCAAAGAAGGCTATTATGTTATTGGAATGGATAATCTGATTACGGGAGATCTTAAAAATATTGAACATTTATTCAAATTAGAGCACTTTGAGTTTTACCATCATGACATTACCAAATTTGTTCATATTCCGGGCGAATTAGATTATATTTTGCATTTTGCATCACCTGCAAGCCCAATTGATTACTTAAAGATTCCAATTCAGACTTTAAAAGTTGGTTCTTTGGGAACACACAATTTATTAGGTTTGGCACGTGTAAAAAAGGCAAGGATTTTAATAGCTTCTACTTCAGAAGTATATGGAGATCCATTGGTACATCCTCAAACAGAAGAATATTATGGAAACGTAAACACGATTGGACCACGTGGAGTTTATGATGAAGCCAAACGTTTTCAGGAATCAATAACCATGGCGTATCATACTTTTCATGGCGTAGAAACCCGAATTGTACGTATTTTTAATACTTACGGACCAAGAATGCGTCTAAATGATGGACGGGTAATTCCTGCTTTTATAGGACAGGCACTTCGTGGAGAAGATCTGACCATTTTTGGAGACGGAATGCAGACACGTTCTTTCTGTTATGTTGACGATCAGGTAGAAGGAATTTACAGATTATTGCATTCTGATTATGTGTATCCGGTAAATATTGGAAATCCGGACGAAATTACAATTAAAGATTTTGCAGAAGAAATTATAAAACTTACCGGAACCAGCCAAAAAGTAGTTTATCATCCATTACCAATAAACGATCCTTTGCAGCGCCAGCCGGATACTGCAAAGGCAAAAGAATTGTTGGGATGGGAAGCTAAAGTAAGCCGTGCCGAAGGAATGAAAATCACATACGATTATTTTAAATCGCTTTCAAAAGAAGAGCTTTCAAAAGAAGAGCATAAAGATTTTTCAAATTATATAAAATAAATGCGGACAAAAACAGGAAAATATTCAGGCTATATTCGTCCGTTCTCCTATTTAATTGATTTGCTTATTGTCAATTTTTTTGCGGTTTATATTGCACATTTTCCTGTAGATCAAATTTTATTTTTAGCCGTATTGAATATTGGCTGGATTGGTATTGCGTCCGATTTAGGTTTTTATGAAGTATATCGCTATACAAAAGTTATCGCAATTTTAAATTGTGCTTTAAAACAAGCCTGCTTATTTGGTTTTGTGGTTTTTGCCCTGGCCTTTTTTTATGCTAAACAAATCAGTTTTAGAACATTGCTGTTTTATTTATGGTTTATTTTTATTCTTATTTTATTCATCAAGTTTTCAATCTACTATTTTCTACAGACTTATAGAGTAGTCTTTGGCGGAAATCACAGGAGAGTTGTCCTGCTAGGCAACAAAGAAAGTATTTCTCCCTTAAGGCATTTTTTTACTGAAAATCCTGATTATGGATATGAATTGATTCATGTTTTTGAATTTGAAAAAGTAAAAACAGAACATATTGAACAAATGTTTGAATTTGTCCTGAATAAAAACATGGATGAAATGTATTGTTCAATTATTGGTTTGACTCAGGATCAAATAAACGAAATTATAGACTTTGCAGACAGTAACCTGAAGACACTGAAATTTATTCCGGACGACAATCAGATATTTTTTAGAAATTTCATTTTAGAATATTACGATTATATCCCTGTAATTGCCCTTAGAAGTATTAAACTCGATGAGCATTTGTACAAGATAATGAAACGAACTTTTGATGTTGTTTTTTCAATCGTCATCATCATTGGAGTTCTTTCGTGGGTATTGCCAATTTTAGGAATTTTAATAAAACTCGAGTCAAAAGGACCGGTTTTACTCAGACAAAAACGCAATGGCCTTAATAACAAAGAATTCGATTGTTATAAGTTCCGTTCCATGAAAATGGGTAATAATGAGTATTCAAACCAGGTTTCTAAAAACGATCCAAGAGTTACGAAAATTGGCAGGTTTATTCGAAAAACCAGTATTGATGAGCTGCCTCAGTTTTTTAATGTTTTGATTGGTGAAATGTCTGTAGTTGGGCCAAGACCTCACATAGTAAGCTATAATAAGGAATATATACTTAAGGTTGACAAGTTTATGGTACGCCATTTTATAAAACCTGGTATTACAGGTTTGGCGCAGGTAAAAGGTTTTCGTGGAGAAATTGAAACTGATAATGATATTATAAACCGTGTAAAGTATGATATTTTTTATATTGAAAACTGGTCCATTCTGTTAGATTTGAAAATTATTGTAACTACAATTTACCATATCATTAAAGGTGATAAAAAAGCATATTGATGAGTGAGTTAGTTTCTATCATAACCCCCACATATAATGTCGAAAAATACATTCGGGAAACCCTGCTGTCGGTAACAAATCAAAGTTATCAAAACTGGGAAATGATTCTGACCGATGACGCTTCAACAGATAAAACGATTGCGATAGTTGAAGAATTTGCATTAAAAGACAACCGGATAAAATTTTTTAAATTACCGGAAAATCGCGGAAATGGTTTTGCTAGAAATGCCGCTTTAGAAAAAGCTAACGGAAAATATATTGCTTATTTGGATGCTGATGATGTATGGTTTCATGAGAAATTAGAAAAGCAAATACAGTTTCTAAAAGCAAATAATTTGCATTTTACTTTTAGTTTTTATGATTCTATAGACGAAGAAGGAAATGATCTGAAAAGAAGGGTAGAATCACCCAATCCGCTGACTTATAAACAATTATTTTTCTGCAATTATATAGGTAATTTAACGGCAATTTACGATGCAGATTATTTTGGCAAAATTATGCTTGAAACGTCACAAAAGCGCCAGGATTGGAGAATTTGGCTGACCATTTTAAAACAAATAAAAACGGCAAAACCTGTTCCGGAACCTCTGGCTTTTTACAGAATCAGAAAGAATTCTGTTTCTTCTTCTAAATTCAAATTAATAAAGCACAATTTTGGAGTTTACAGAGAATTCCACGGATATAATTTGGTATTTGCTGTTTTGTTGATGATGAGATTTTTGTATACGCAGCTGATTGTAAAACAACGATATATAAAGAATATTTAAAACTTGAGTTCGCAATTTGCGACTTTGAAGTATTATTTTTTATATCCAATTTTTACTCTTTCTTCTTCATTTTCTTTTTTCTCCGTCAATTCATCCAAATAAGAAAATACCAATTCTATATTTTATCATGATTCTCTAACTTTTTCCAAATCTGAAGAATATCAACTTTAATTTCAGTTGTGTCCAAAAGCATCTGTCTCACTTCTTGAAAATCCTCATAATTTGAATATTGGTTTGGACGGCTTTGTCACTTTTTAATTAAAAAAATAAATATAAGGTTTTATTTATATTATAAATAAGATTTAAATTGTTTTAGCTTGCCACGATTGGTTCTTTCTAAAACTGTTTTTCGGATGAAAGTGAAGTTTAGATTTGGTTCCAGATATAAATCAATTGCCTGCTTTATTTTGTCGATTTGTTCTGAAATTAATTCTTTTTCAGATATATATTCAATTTCAAAAGTATCCATTTTGGTTTGTTTAATAATGAATTCTTTGACGTTTCCGTCATCTTCAATAATGCTTTTGGTTACGTAATAAAATGTCAGACCAGGCGATTTTTTACCGCTTGGTAAAATGGCAACATCATTGGTTCTTCCAATTAATTTTTTTAGAATTGGTTTTTGTGGAGTACTTTTTTCATCGAGAATTCCAATGTCGCCAATTTCATATCGAATAAAAGGATTTGCTTTGTTGAATAAAGAAGTAATGACAATTTTTCCTTCGGTTTCGTTTGGGACAGGGTTATTGTTTTCATCTAAAATCTCTACAAAAAGTGTTTCAGCATTTACCTGCCATTCTCCTTCAGGATTTTCAAAAGCAATCAAATCCAGTTCAGAAGCACCATATTCACTGATAATTGGAATGCTGAATTGCTTTTCCAATAATTTTTTATCCGATTCAAACAGCATTTCCGAAGTGACAAAACAAGCTTTTAAAGTTGGGCAAATTTCTTTTAAAACAATGTTTTTTTGTTCTAAATATTTAGCAAACAAAACAATCGAACTCGTATAACCGTTGAGGTAATCGAATTTTTTGGTTTTGAATTTTTTCAAAAATTTATCCAAAATAGCATCTGATAAATCAAACACCGGGAATCGAACCCGGCGACTCAAAAAATCCTTGAAACGTTCTTTTTGATATCCAATAATATCCATTGGAATGCCATAAAAACGCGCCTGATAAGATTTGTTAAAATCAATTCCAAACCAGCCAAAACGCATTATATTGGAAGCCCATGTTAAAGCATGCGAATATTTGTCTTTAGCAAAAACAAACGGAGTTCCGCTGGATCCGGATGTTTTGTTGAGGTAGATGTTTTTTTTGGAATAGCCTATTGAAAGCCTGTCTTCAAGAGGTTTCTGTAAATTTTGTTTGTTTAAAACCGGCAGATTTTCCCAATTTTCAGAAGTTGTATTTCCGGCAAATTCGCTGTAAAAGGAATTGTTTTTGAGATGAAAATCAACAATTTCTTTTTTTTTATTTTGAAGAAAAACAGCAAATTCCTCTTCAGAATAATGAATTATTTTATCCAATTCGGCTTTGGCTTTCTTTATCGGAAAACCATTTAATTGAAGTGAAATATCAAAAAGGCGAATCATTAAACAGCTTCTTTTATATGGTAAGGTTTAATAGATCTTAGCTCCTGGCCCTTATTAGATTCTTCTTCTTCAATGTCAAAATCATCCTGAAGACCCAACCAGAATTTAGCTGAATTCCCAAAATATTGACTTAAACGTAAAGCTGTATCAGCCGTAATTCTTCGATTTCCTTTAATAATTTCAGAAATTCTTGTTTGCGGAATTTTTAAATCTTTTGATAAACGGTAGGGTGTAATATTTAGCGGAATTAAAAATTCTTCGGACAAAATTTCTCCAGGATGTATGTTTTTTAATTTTTCCATTTTAATTCTTTTAATGATAATCGACAATTTCAACATTTGATGCGTTTCCGTTTTCCCAACAAAAAATAATTCGCCATTGATTATTAATTCGGATACTGTAAAAATCTTTTAAATTTCCAGTTAGTTTTTCTAGTCGGTTGGAAGGTGGAATTCTCAAATCAATTAAATTTTGTGAATTATTGAGCATTCTAAGTTTTCGTCTCCCTATTTGTTGTATTTCAATTGAAGGTTTTTTGACTACAATACCATTCCAAATTTTTTCAGTTTCTTTTGATCCAAATGAAATTATCATACCTTTCACATTACTAACGTCAAAAGTAAGTAAAATAAATTATTATTTAACGTTAAAAGCCACTATTTTTGCAGCACAACTAAATACAACAACACCATGACAATTTTACTATTGGGATCAGGCGGAAGAGAGCATGCATTTGCATGGAAAATGACACAGAGTCCGCTTTGCGAAAAACTTTTTGTAGTACCTGGAAATGCAGGAACTGCTGCAATTGCTGAAAATGTAGCAATATCTGCTACAGATTTTGAAGCCGTAAAAGCTTTAGTGCTTAAAGAAAATATAAGTTTAGTAGTTGTAGGACCTGAAGATCCATTGGTAAAAGGCATTTACGACTATTTTAAAAATGATGAAAGTTTAAAAAATATTCCGGTTATTGGTCCATCAAAATTAGGTGCTCAATTAGAAGGAAGTAAAGAATTCGCTAAAGAATTCCTGATGAAACATAATATCCCGACTGCAGCTTACGATAGTTTTACTGCCGAAACTGTAGAAAAAGGATGCGAATTTCTAGAAACTTTACAGCCTCCTTATGTTTTAAAAGCAGACGGCTTAGCAGCTGGAAAAGGTGTTTTGATTATTCAGGATCTTGAAGAAGCTAAAACAGAATTACGAAACATGCTGGTTCATGCAAAATTCGGAACAGCAAGTTCAAAAGTGGTTATCGAAGAATTTTTAGACGGAATCGAATTAAGCTGTTTCGTTTTAACTGACGGAAAAAGCTATAAAATTCTTCCAACAGCAAAAGATTACAAACGAATTGGAGAAGGAGATACAGGTTTAAACACAGGCGGAATGGGAGCAGTTTCTCCGGTTCCTTATGTTGATGCCGTTTTGATGGAAAAAATTGAAACCCGTATCGTAAAACCAACAATTGAAGGTTTCCAAAAAGACGGAATCGAATATAAAGGTTTTGTTTTCATTGGTTTGATCAACGTTAAAAACGAACCAATCGTTATTGAGTACAACGTAAGGATGGGTGATCCTGAAACCGAAGTTGTGGTTCCAAGATTAAAATCAGATTTAGTTGAATTGTTCTTGTCTGTTGCGGACCAAAAATTAGGAAACTTTAATTTAGAAGTTGATCCAAGAAGTGCAACAACTGTAATGGTCGTTTCTGGCGGATATCCTGAAGATTTCGAGAAAGGAAAAGTAATCTCTGGTTTAGAAAATGTAACAGATTCTATAGTTTTTCACGCAGGAACAAAATTAGATGGCGAAAACGTCGTTACTAATGGAGGACGTGTAATTGCTGTGACCTCATACGGAGATAATTTTCAGGAAGCCATAAAAAAATCTTACCAAAACATAGATAAACTAAGCTTTGATAAGATGTATTTTAGAAAAGATATCGGTTTTGATTTAATCTAAAAAATAATTCACCAGCCCTTTTTAATTAAAGGGTTTGGTTTTTATTTTAAAAATGAATGAGCCGTTGTATCCTGGTTTTCTGTTCCAGCGTCATCAAAAATACGTAATTGTTTAATCCAATATACGATTGCAGCAGAGCAGATGATCATAAAAATCCAGTTAATAGTGTTTGCACCAAACCATGTAATCAATTCCAAACGACGTAAAAAGTCAAGAGGAGCAAACAAAATGTTAACGAATAAGTATTGTATTCCTTCAAAAAAAGCTGTCATAATTTTTAAAAATTATATGTTATTTATTGTTGTGTAATGCTTTGAAGATAAAATTCGGTTTAATGAATCTTTTTTCAACTCGTTCGGTTTTTCATTTTAAACAAGTAGTATCTTTACAATCACAAAAGTATAAAATATCCTTATGATAACAAGTGTTTTTAAAAAATCTACACCATTAAATTATTCTTTGGTTGTAATTTTAATACTGGTTTTCTTTTTTCTGTATCAAATTCAGGAACCATCATGGATGAGTTCTTATTTTTTAGTGTTTCAAAAAATAAGTTTATTCTGCTTTGTGCTGGCTTCTTTTTTTCTGATAAATTTTATTGTGAAAAAGAATGGGCTCAGTAAAGACAATGGGTACGCTATATTTTTCTATCTATTGCTGCTATTGTTTTTTCCAACAATATTCAATAATCCAAATATCATATATGCTAATTTCTTTCTGTTATTAGCGCTTCGCAGATTAATTTCTTTACAATCTTTAAAATCTTCAAAAGAAAAAATATTTGATGCTTCTTTTTGGATTTTAGTGGCTACGTTATTTCAGTTTTGGTGTATTCTTTTCCTGATTTTGGTTTTTATATCCATTATTTTTCACGTTTCGAGGGATTATAGAAATTGGGTTTTGCCTTTTATTGCACTTTTGGCTGTTGCTTTATTATTTTTAACAGTATCCTTGATTTTTAATTTTGATGCTGTAAAATTTATTCAGGACAGGGCATTTATCGATTTAAGGATTGATTATTTTAAAAATAATTCTGAAAATGGGGCATTCTCAATTTATGTTGCAGTAGTTTTATTTTTTGTGGTTTCAATACTATCAACCTTGTCAAACAGACCGCAGATTGTCCATACTTCATACAAAAAAGTGGTTGCCTGTTTTTTTATAGCGATATTTGTTTTCATTCTTTCACCAGAAAAAAGCAATGATTTATTGTTGTTTAGTATTACTCCTTTGACCATTATGGCATCGAGTAGTGTTGAATATATGCAGCAAAAACTAAATAGGGAAATTACATTCTATGTCCTTATCTGCTGCAGTTTGTTTACGTTTTTCTCTCAGCTATAATTTGTTTCCGTAAGCAAGATCTCCGGCATCGCCAAGACCGGGAACAATATAATTTTTCTCGTTTAATTTTTCGTCCAGGGCAGCAATCCATAAATGACAGTTCTCAGGCAGATTTTTTTCAAGATAGGCAACTCCTTCTGGTGCAGCAATAACAACTGCAATATGAATTTCTTTTGGAACTGCATTCTGAACTAACTTTTCATGAACCGCAACTATAGACTGACCGGTTGCCAGCATAGGATCAAGAAGCAAAACCGTTTTATTATTGAGATTTGAAATCGCCTGATATTCAACTAAAATCTCAAATTCATCATCATTATTCGGATGGTGCCTGCTAGCCGAAACAAAGCTGTTTTCTGCGTGGTCAAAATAGTTTAAAAAACCGTTATGAAGTGGCAATCCGGCCCTTAAAATGGGGCATAAAACCAAATCAGTTTCGATTTGAGTTGTTTTTTTTATACCAAGCGGAGTTTGAATTTCGACATTTTTATAAGGTAAAACCTTGCTCAGCTCATATGCCATAATTTCACCAATTCGTTCTATATTTCTCCGAAAACGCATACTATCGTTCTGAATATTTACGTTTCTGATTTGTGATAAGAAATGATTTAGCACACTATTATTTTCAGAGATATAATGGATTTTCATAATAAATTTTTAGAATTAGCAATTGCTTATAACTGGAAATGAAAAATTAAAGGTTTTTTACCTAACTATAAAAGTATAAAAAGTATCTTTGTAACTCTAAAAATAAATACATGTTTTCAAAATTAGCATATTCAGTTTTCGAACAAAGCATCAAAGATTATCATGAGTTTGATAGTGTTGACCAACCCATAAACAATCCTTTCCCAAAGGATAAATTCGAGCATTTATTGTATTTGAAGAACTGGATTGATACCGTTCAATGGCATTATGAGGATATTATCCGTGACCCGCAAATTGATCCTGTAGCAGCTTTAACTTTAAAAAGAAAAATTGATGCTTCAAATCAGGAAAGAACTGATATGGTAGAATATATCGATAGTTACTTCCTACAGAAATACAGTCACATAAAAGCAAAAGACGGAGCAAAAATAAATTCTGAAAGTCCGGCATGGGCGTTTGACAGATTATCAATTTTGGCTTTAAAAATTTATCATATGCAGGAAGAGGCTACACGTGCTGAAGCCACGCAGGAACACAGAGATAAATGTCAGGAAAAATTAAATATTCTTTTAGAGCAAAGAACAGATTTATCTACAGCAATTGAAGAATTATTGACAGATATCGAAAACGGTGATAAATTCATGAAAGTGTACAAGCAAATGAAAATGTACAACGATGATGATTTAAATCCGGTTTTATATCAAAATAAAAAATAATTTGGCAGACTTGTCCACCCAAATTAAACATATAGCCGTCATGAGACTATCCGCAATGGGAGATGTCGCCATGACGGTTCCTGTTTTACGCGCTTTTGTAAAACAATATCCAACAGTAAAACTGACTGTTATTTCGCGCCCGTTTTTTAAACCTTTTTTTGACGGAATTCCGAATCTTGAGTTTTTTGTTTTTGATGAAAAAGAAAAACACAAAGGATTTCCGGGACTTTTGAGATTATTCCGGGACTTGAAAAAACTTCAAATAGATGCTTTTGCAGATCTTCATAATGTTTTAAGATCTAAGGTTGTGAGTTTGCTTTTCGCTTTAAGCGGAAAAAAAAGTGCGACCGTTGATAAAGGCCGTGAAGGAAAAAAAGAATTAACCCGTGCCGAAAATAAAATCTTCAAACAATTACCAACGATGTTTGAAAGGCATGCAAAAGTATTTGAAGAGCTGGGTTTTCCCTTAGATTTATCAAATCCTGAGTTCCCTGAAAAAGCTTTTTTAAGCGCTGAAATTACAGATTTAATTGGCGGGAATTATCAAAAATTAATAGGAATTGCTCCTTTTGCCCAATACGATTCTAAAGTTTATCCTGTAGATTTAATGCAGGAAGTAATTTCAAAATTAGCCGAAAATAAAGATCAGACGATATTACTTTTTGGGGGAGGAAAGAAGGAAATAGAGATTCTAGATTCACTTTCAAAACCATTTGAAAATGTGATAAACGTAGCAGGAAAAATTAAATTTCAACAGGAGTTACAATTGATAAGTAATCTGGATGTTATGCTTTCAATGGATTCCGGAAATGCACATATTGCTGCAATGCTGGGTGTAAAAGTGGTTACACTATGGGGGGCAACACATCCGTATGCCGGATTTTTACCATTCAACCAAAGTTTAGATAATGCCTTAACTGCAGACCGAAAGCAGTATCCAAAATTGCCTACTTCGGTTTATGGAAACAAAATTGTCGAAGGTTATGAAAACGCAATGCGTACAATTACTGCAGAATCTATAGTAAATCTTTTAAATTCATAAATACGCACTTTTTTAGTTAATACACATTAATAGTTGTATTTATTTTCTCTGATATAAATAATTTTATCAATAATTTAACAAGTAGGTTTAAATACGTATTGTTAAATGAATTAATTTCGGCCGCTGTGAGTTACATCTTACAAAGCTGAAAGATATTAATGTTTAAATCAGAAACTGTCTATGCCAAAAATTACGGTAACAATTGCAATTTTGTTCTTATTCTCTTTTTCATCCTTTTCTCAAAAAACAAGTCTTTCAGGTACATTGATTGATGAAAGCGAAAATACTCCCATTTATAATTCTGTTGTTGCTTTACTGACTCCTAAAGATTCCATCTTATATAAATTTACCAGATCTGATAAAGAGGGTAAATTTAATATCCGGAATATAAAAACAGGAAACTATATCCTCATGACCACACACAGCCATTTTGCTGATTATCTGGATGCCATAACTCTTGAAGAGACTGAAAAGAATATGGGTACAATTGCTCTTATAAGTAAAATGAAACTATTAAAGGAGGTAATCATAAAGACAGGTTCCATTAGAGTTAAAGGCGACACCACAAGTTACAGGGCAAGTGATTTTAAAGTAGATGCTAATGCAAACGTTGAAGAATTGTTGAAAAAACTACCAGGAATACAAGTTGATAAAAACGGCTCCATAAAAGCTATGGGCGAAACAGTAGAAAAGGTATTAGTTGACGGAGAAGAATTTTTTGGTGATGATCCAGGGATGGCAGTAAAAAATTTAAGGGCAGATGCAGTCAAAGAAGTACAGGTCTTTAATAAAAAAAGCGATCAGGCTGAGTTTACCGGAATAGATGACGGACAAACAAAAAAAACAATTAACCTGAAATTAAAAGAAGATAAAAAGAAAGGTTATTTCGGTAAGGTCGATGCAGCCAATCAGCCATTTTCAGATGCAGACTCCCGGTACAACATCAATTCGATGTTTAGCAGTTTTAAAGGGAAGAGAAAATTATCCGCTTTTTTACTGAACGGAAATACGGGACAGGATGGACTAAGCTGGCAGGATAATGAAAGGTTTGGCGGACGAGATGATATATCTATGAATATGGATGAGGACGGAAATGTCAGTTATGAATGGACAGGCGGCAATAATGATGAAGAACCTTATGTGGATACCCAAAACGGTTTTATCAAAAATACTAATGCAGGATTGCAGTACAGCAACAAGTGGAATGACAAGCAGACTTTGAATTTGTCTCCTAAATACAATAAGCAGATTTACACTAACAATAAAAGTACATTTATACAACGTCAGGTCGGAGAAACCCAATTAAACGAAACTACTTCAACGGTGAGTAATGTAAACAGAGGCAACTTTAAATTAAATGCTGTTTACGATGTAAAATTAGATTCTGTAAACGCCATAAAATTTACAGCCAAAACTAATTTTTATGATACTGAAAGCGATGAATTTACAAATGGCGAAACTAAAGGAAGTGATGGATTGATCAAAAACAAACAGAGCAAAACTTTTATTACAGATTCAGATAAACAGTCTTTGAACGCCAATGTATTATTTAAACATAAATTTGCTAAAGAACGCCGCACAATTTCGCTAAATGGTAGTTGGAATAGACTGCATACAAATTCAGATAATTTTTTGAAGTCTTTAAATGAAAGTTACAATGAAGGAATTATTTCTTCCAGCAATGATGTGAATCAAAATAAGATAGGAGAAAAAACGAGTCAAAATCTTTCATTAAATATACTTTACACTGAACCTCTGAGTAAAAGGTTTGCATTACAATTAGGATATCAGATTAGTCATAATACCGGTAAGAGTAATTATTTAACCTATGATTATTCAGAGGACACAGGTAATTATGATTTGATTAATACCTCCTTGTCAAATCAGTTCAGACAAACAATAACAACAAATACGCCCAATTTAAAATTAAGCTATAATGCAAAAAAAATAAACTACAGTTTTGGAAGCGGTTTTGGTTTTACTTCATTTGATTTACAGGATCAAACTTTAAATAAACAATATAAGCGTCATTATACTAACTTTTTCCCAACAGCAAATTTTAATTATAAGTACAAAAGCAACAGTAATTTGCGTTTGACTTATCAGGGTGCAACTAAGCAGCCAACGATTGATCAGTTACAGCCTTTAAGAAACAATCAGGATTTCTTTAATCAGATTGTGGGTAATCCGGATTTGAAACAATCTTTCACAAACAGGATATCTATATTTCATAACACCTATAGTATTTTGACAGAATCGCAGTTTTACCAAAATATTTCTTTAAATATGACTTCAAATTTAATTTCTTATAACAAAGATATTGATCCTGAAAGTGCTAAAACAATTACCAAGCCTATCAATACAAACGGTAATTTTTCCGGTAATTTTTATTTTGGATATGGATTTAAGGTAAAGAAAATAGATTTATATGTAAATCTGAATCCAAATTTGAATTATAACAAAACGGTACTTAGCATTAATAATAAAATCAGCAACTCTAATACTTTAAATTCAGGATTTGGACTTTACCTGAGCAAATTTAAGGAAAAGAAATACGAATTTAGTTTAGGTAATAACTTTTCAAATAATAGAAATACTACTTCTCAAAACGATGAGGTAAAATCATTCAACACAAATAATTTTAGCTTAGATATAGGAGTTTATTTTAGAAAAAAATGGAAATTTTCAACAGATTATAATTTATTCTCTCGTCAAAAAACGGTTGATTTTCAAACCAATCTCACCAATCAATTGTGGAAT
This sequence comes from Flavobacterium hibisci, assembly GCF_020026925.1. Classification (GTDB taxonomy): domain Bacteria; phylum Bacteroidota; class Bacteroidia; order Flavobacteriales; family Flavobacteriaceae; genus Flavobacterium; species Flavobacterium hibisci. The sequence goes on from NZ_JAIQDW010000014.1 coordinate 63,919, forward strand.
GCAAGACTGCAGCGCAATTTCAAAAATGATGAGTTCACAGCTTATATCATGGTTAGGGATATTTTGAATCAGAATATAGGAATTAGAAGATACGTCTATGAAAATACAATTGGGGAAGAACAAAATGACAGACTGAAAAGATATGCAATGGTAGGTTTTACCTGGAATTTTAAAAATAAGGACGTACAGGCAAAAAAATAATTAGATGCTGCTCAGTAAAAAGGACGAACAGCACAATATAAAAACAAAACAGGATTATGAAATCATTACTTTTTTTTATTGCAGCCTTAATGTTAACGAATACATCAAAAGCACAGCAATTTATAGATAAGGCAGTAATTGAATATGAAGTAAATACCAACCTCAAAAAAACAATGAGTAATGATAGCTGGGATGAGATGATGAAAGAGAATCTTTCTGATTTAAAAGTCTCCTATTTTACCTATACTTTTGCTGATAACAAAAGCATTTATAAATTTGAAAGATGGAGTGCGAAAACAAGAATACCAAAATATTTAAAAGATCAAGATGAAGAAAATATATGGTTTCATGATTTTACATCAGGAAAAATGACGATGCAAAAACAAATAGTAGGAACTAATTTTGTAATAGCAGACAGTATACAAAATATAGAATGGCAAATTACAAACGAACACAGAGAAATAGCGGGCTATAATTGCCGTAAAGCAATAGGGAAGAGACCTGATGGCGTATATGTATTTGCATTTTACACAGATAATATTACCATCTCCGGCGGGCCATGTTCTATAAATGGTTTGCCAGGCATGATCTTAGGTCTTACAATACCAAGATTATACACTTCATTTATGGCTGTGAAAGTAAATTTACAATTGGACAACACATCTGATATTAAGCCACTTTCGGATAAAAAAATGTATGATTTAACAGGATTAAAATCGCTTTTGGAAGAAAAAACAAAAGACTGGTTCAGCTATGGAGAAGATAAAGAAGAAAATAAGAAAAGAAAGGAAATGTTTTTTTGGGATGCTTTTTTGTAAACAACTTAATAGCAGACTGAAATGAATATCTAAAATTACGAACCTCGGTTTATGGAAACAAAATTGTGGAAGGTTATACAGGATGAAATGGGAACGATTTTGCTATCAGCAGTAATACAAAAAATCCAATCTTATAACAAGGATTGGATTTTTTGTATAATTTCAAAAACGGCGTTTTGGCCCGGGAGTTTTTCTCAGATCTTTAAAATCATCAACGGTATTGTTTCCAACATTAAAACCAAAAGAATATTTGCGGGTAACAGTTATAGCATTTCCGTTTAGATAAGCAGGTTTATAAACATCAGGGATGCTTTTTATTATTTGTTCGAGCTCGTTGCAAATTTCCGCATTAGGCGCAAATGCTTTTACATTTATGATTTTACCTTTATCATTTATTTGAAACGAAAAACTGACATTGATGACGCCCTTAAGTTTTGTTTTATTTCGGATAGTTCTTTTAAAATTATTAACTACAAGATTTTTAATGCTTTGATTCATGCAATCGCTTAATTCATTTGAATTTGATGATTCACAGTTCTTATCAAAAACAGGGGGTGTATGCACAAACGGTTTATCGTTAGACACAATTATATTTTTGTTAAATCTATTAATTATTAAAGGATAACTGTACGAATCTATTGCATTTACAGGTTTTATATTTAATTTTTCAAGTGGAAATTTTTTGAAAATCCCAATAAGTTTATCATTAAATTCTGACGTATAAGCATTGGTTCTAAAATTTATTGGCTTACCTTTTTTGTCAATATTGAAAGAGATACTAATAGGATCTCTTAGGAGAAGAATTTTATCAAGCTCTTCGACACTTATATATTTTTTAAAATGAAGTGCTAATTCGTTATTCGGGTTTAGGAATTCGTTACTTACATTTAAAATATTTTCCTGATGTTGATTCACTTCCTCTTTATATTTTTCATTGTCAGATTCTATTTCAAGAGAAATGGTTTTTTCATAAACAAAGCTGGTTGGATTACCATTACGGGCAGCTGGAATTTTGGCTTTTGGAAAGAGTGCCACAACACGATTTAATTCTTTGGTCAAACTATCTGTTGGGGCTTTACAATTTACTTGATCAATCTCCCCTTTTTCGTTTACTGAGAATTTTACATGTAAATTTAATGGTCCTAATATTTTTGCTTTTTTAATTTCGACTGGTGAAATATTATTTGCTACGTGTTCAGAAATTTTCTTTAGCAGGCAGTTAGACAGTTTTGTTTTATTTACAGGAGATTCACATCCTTCAAAAACAGGCAGTTTATCAAAGACAACATTTGTGCTGCAATTAATGATCATTTTATCTCCTTCTATGGAAAGAATTTGTAGCGTATAAGTGTTCAGTTGATTTTTTTCGGGAATATTTAAATCTTCAACATTGTAATTTATAAAGGCTTCACGGATATTTTTGTTTAATTCTGTGTATGGCGAATTGACAATTATACCAATCGGCTTATTTAATTTGTCAAGCGTAAAAGTTAAATAAATATATTTTTTGTTTTTTATCTTATCATCCTTAATTTCATAAGGATCAATCAATCTTGAATCGATTCGTTTTGCAAAATATTTGGAAAGCGCATTTGTTTTACTTGGCTTTGCATAAAAATAAAATTCGTCATATTTATCAATATATGTCTGGTTTTCTGATTGTGAAAAACCATTAGTAGCATATAAAAAGAATACAAGAAATACAAAGTGCTTCATAAAAACAGATAATTGACACTGTAAATGTATGAAATCACTTTGTAATTTTGTTGTTTTAAATAGTAAAACAAATTTGTTTTGTGATGAAATTGAAGATATGAAAACAACTAAAAGTTATGCTAAGTTTTTCGGTGTACTTCTGTTTTAAGCTCGAATTTTATTATTTGTAAGGGTTTAAATTTTGAGGAAATAGCATTACTCATAAATCCAGAAAAAGATATCCCATAGCTTTCTTTTTATTCCTGTCAACTACAACTTTAACAAAATGATTTTCTTTTTCTGTAGCCAGTAAAATGTGCTCAAAATCTTCGGTTGAATTTCTGTAAACTTTATGCACCAGTTCAGATTCTTTTATTTTTTTCGATAAAATTTTAGCCGCTTTCAATTCACTTACATACGGCCAAATATTGAAAAAACTATCAGAGGCTGCTATTTCTTTCATTCCTCCAATAATTGAAGAATTATACTTTTCTGGTGAAAGTAGTTTAGGAGCTTTTTTTTCTTTCCTTTTTTTAATTATGAAGTAAATACAAACGAAAGAAGTTAATACAAAAAGTAAAATAAAAGTTAGGCGAAGATAATGATGTGTTGCCATGATATTTAATGTTAAATGTGTGACAATTAAATGAAGGCTTACAAAATCTATCATCAAGATAAAAAATGTATCAGTCTTGTAGATTCTACTAATTTACTAATTTCTAAGCATATATTTTAAAAATCTTCAAAAATATTAATACCATTTTTGATATTTTTAAATTGAAAATTCTACTTTAGAATAGAATCAAATAAAAAATTCCAAATTCAAACGAACCATTGTAACGTTAGAATTTGGAATTTCATATTTCCAGTTTGGAATTTCAACACTTATACATCATCAAAATCTACGTAAATAGTTTCAGAAGTTGGATGCGCCTGACAGCTAAGTACCAAACCATCAGCAATTTCTTTATCGGTTAAGATTGAGTTTTTTGTCATTTCGGCACTACCCTGTGTTATACGGCAAAGACAGCTGCTGCAAATTCCGCCCTGACAGGAATATGGCGCATCGATGCCCTGTTTTAAGGCTGCATCCAGAATGGTTTGTTTTTGAGACATTTCAAAAGTAACTTCATCATCATCAACCAAAACAGTGATTTTTGTATGTCCTTCTAATGAAGTTTTGATTTCATTTTCTTGTGAAGAAGAGGTAAAAAGTTCAAATTTAATAGCAGAATCTTTTACGTTTTTCTCTTTTAAAATTCCGGAAACTGTATTGATCATTTCTTCCGGGCCACACAAATAAAACTTATCAAATTCCAGTTCCTTGTGTTTATTGTTGAGTACAAAATTTACCGCCGATTTATCGATTCTTCCAAACAAAGCATTTTCGGCTTTAGCCTGACTAAATACATAATGTACAAATAAACGTCCTACGTATTGCAATTGTAAATCGTGAAGTTCCTGATAGAAAATAGTTTCTTCAGGAGTTTTGTTTCCGTAAACCAATACAAAAGTACTTTTTGGTTCGCTTTTTAAAACCGACTTTATAATCGAAAGTACAGGAGTAATTCCACTTCCGGCAACAAAAGCTGCGTAGTTTTTTTGTCTTTCAGCATCTGGTTCAAAAGTAAATTTCCCCTCAGGATGACCCACTTCAAGAACATCTCCTGCTTTTAATTTGGTATTGGCAAATTGCGAGAAAAGGCCATTTTTAACCGCTTTTACGGCAATTCGTAATTCACCGCTTTCAGGTCCTGAACAAATAGAATAAGCACGACGAATTTCCTGATTGTCAAGGGTTAATTTTAAGTTTATATATTGTCCGGCAATAAATTTATAGTCTGGTTTTAGTTCTTCGGGAACATTAAAAAGGATGGAAACAGCATCGGTAGTTTCGCGTTTTACCTCTTTAATTATGAGTTTTAAGAATGAAGGCATGATATGATATTTTATGCAAAAGTAGCAAACAGCAGTTAATTGAAAGGTACTAAACTATTTTTTTTAACTTTTTTTGTAACGTTTCGCTAAATTTGATCTCTTACTACAAAAATGAAAACCAAACAACCATGATTAAAAAGTTTATTTATCTCGAATGGAAGGCCTTTACCAGATCAGCGTCTTTTGGTGCAAATCTGGCAATGAAAATTTTGATAGGTTTTTTGATGGTTTATTTTTCCCTTATTTTTATCGGAATGGGAGTGGGATCATTTTATATCCTAAAGAAAATGAATCTTGAACCCCTGTCAACCATCAACAAATTTTTAATTTATTACTTTTTGTTCGATTTAGTTGTTCGTTTGCTAATGCAGGCGATTCCGGTATTGAATATTAAACCGTTATTGGTTCTGCCCTTTAAAAAACCTACAATTGTCCATTTCTCCCTGGGCAAAACAATACTATCATTTTTTAACTGGGCGCATGCACTCTTTTTTGTTCCTTTCTCTATTGTACTAATTATTGAAGGTTATGATGTTGCGGGAATTCTTTGTTGGCTGATAGCAGCTTTTTCGATTGTTTATATTAATAATTTTTTGAATATTATTTTAAATAACATCGATAAATTATTTGTCCTTTTTCTGGGAATTGCCATGGCTTTAGGAGCTGCACAATATTATAAATTATTTGATATTACTACTTTTACGGGCCCTGTTTTTCAGGAATTTTATGAAACTAAAGGTTTGTTTTTGATTCCTGTTCTGGTTTTAACGGGTCTATATTTTTTTACATTCAGATATTTTAAGAATAATTTATTTCTGGATGCCGGGCTTTCTAAAAAAGAGGATATTGCTAAAACTGAAAACCTTGCCTGGCTCAATCAGTTTGGTACTTTAGGAACGTTTCTTAAAAATGATATTAAACTTATCAAAAGGAACAAAAGATCGAAAACAACCATTTTCATGAGTGTCCTGTTTTTGTTTTACGGATTGATCTTTTTTGGAAATACACATCAGCCTGCGATCATGCATATTTTTGCCGGAATATTTGTTTCGGGCGGTTTTTTATTTGTTTTCGGACAGTTCGTGCCAAGTTGGGATAGTTCGTATTATCAATTGATGATGACCCAAAATATTCCGTATCGCGGGTATATCACTTCAAAATGGTGGCTGATTGTTATTGCAACTTTTATCTCTACAATCTTAGCATCATTCTATCTATTTTACGGACTGGAAATTTATCTGACTATTGTGGCTGGAGCAATTTATAATATTGGAGTCAATTCACATTTAGTACTTCTTGGAGGCGCATTTACTAAAACGCCAATTGACCTAAGTAATGCCGGAGGTGCTTTTGGAGATAAAAAAGCATTTAATATAAGTGCTATGTTACTGACGCTGCCAAAATTATTATTGCCATTAGGACTTTATGGAATCGGACTTTATTTGGGAGACAAAACCCTTGGATTATTGCTGGTTGCAGGAGCAGGAGTTTTAGGTTTTGTGTTTAGAAATACCGTTTTTTCTATCATTGAAAAAAGATATAAAATAGAGAAATACAGTACAATCAGTGCTTACAAACAAAAAAATTAAATTAGTCAATTTGAAAAAATGTGTCAATTAGATAATTGAAATTAATTGGCGGGATTAAACTAAAAATTTAAAATAAAAGAACCATGATACAAGTAAATCAACTTTCAAAAATATACAACGGAACAACAGTTTTAAACATAAATAATCTAGAAATTCCGAAAGGCCAGAGTTTTGGATTAGTGGGAAATAACGGAGCAGGAAAAACTACTTTTTTCAGTTTACTATTAGACCTGATTCAGCCTTCAACAGGAAAGATTACTAGTAACAATATTCAGGTGAATACAAACGAAAACTGGAAATCGTTTACAGGTTCATTTTTAGATGAGAGTTTCCTGATAGGTTATTTAACTCCAGAGGAATATTTCTATTTTATCGGAGATTTGCGCAATCAGAATAAAGCAGATGTGGATGCGTTATTGGCACAGCATGAAGAATTTTTTAATGGAGAAATTCTTAAAAACAAAAAATACCTGCGTGATCTATCAAAAGGTAATCAGAAAAAAGTTGGTATTATAGCCACACTTATTGGAAATCCTGAAGTGATTATTCTGGATGAGCCTTTTGCCAATTTAGATCCTACAACTGTAAGCCGATTAAAAAAAATTATAAAAGAGCTGGCCGACAATCCAAATATTACCGTTCTCGTTTCCAGCCATGATTTACAACATACTGTTGAGGTTTGTGACAGAATTGTAGCGTTGAACAAAGGTGAAATTGTAAAAGATATTCAAACCTCAAAAGAGACACTACAGGAGCTGGAATCGTTTTTTGCGGTTTAAATTTCTATATTTCAAAAAGAAGCGTATTTTTACCGGTCTTATACTAAAAAACCTTTTTAGAAGTTAATTGATTTAAACTCTTTTCTATTGAAAAAGAATACGCTAAAATATAGTTTTCCATTTGTTTTTATATTTTTTTTGATAGCCTGTTCTACCAAAAGAGACACTTTTTTGGCCAGGAATTCTCATGCTTTAAGTACAAAGTATAATATTTTATATAACGGTGGAATTGCTTTAGATAAAGGGCTGGCAACGATAAAAGGCAATGATCAGGATAATTTTTGGGAAATGCTGCCAATTGAAAAAATGCAAATCAATGAGGATATTTCTGAGAAGGAAAAAACAAAAAATCCTGATTTTGAATTAGCCGAAACCAAAGCGACAAAAGCGATTCAGAAACATTCGATGAATATTGGAGGCAGAGAGAAAAACACTCAGATTGATGAAGCCTATTTAATGCTCGGAAAAGCACGATATTATGACCAGCGTTTCATTCCGGCGCTGGAAGCATTCAATTATATTTTATACAAATATCCCAACAGCAGTAATATTTATACCGCTAAAATCTGGCGCGAAAAAACCAATATGCGTTTAGGAAACGACGCCATTGCGATAAAAAATATCAAGCTTTTATTAAAAAACACAGATTTAAAAAAACAGACATTTTCTGATGCAAATGCTTTGCTGGCAGAGGCTTTTTTAAATCTGGAACAAAAAGACAGCGCCGTTACCAGACTTAAGGTAGCTGAAAAATTTTCAAGAATAAACGAAGACAAAGCCCGTTATCGTTTTATTCTGGGTCAGATGTATCAGGAAGCAGAAAAAAGGGACAGCGCCATTTATTTTTACAACAGCGTAATCGATATGAACCGTAAGGCTGACCGAAAATATATGATGCAGGCTTATGCCAAAAAAGCACAAATGTTTGATTATGAAAGTGGTAATGATACCCTGTTTTTAAAGACCTATAATAAGCTGGTTAATGATCGGGAGAACAGACCTTATTATGACATCCTGTTTTTTGAAATGGGCGTTTATTATGATAACAAGAAACAGCAGGAAAATGCACTGGAATTTTATAATAAATCCTTAGCGAGAAAATCTAAAGACTCCTATTTGGTAGCTTCAACGTATAGAAACATAGGAAATATGTATTTTAAAGCTACAGATTATACAATGGCTGCCAAATATTATGATAGTACATTGGTAAAATTAAACCCCAAAACGAGAGAATTTGCTTTTATCGAAAAAAACCGAAAAAACTTAGACAACGTTATCAAATACGAAGGAATTGCAAAACGCAATGACAGTATCATTAAAGTCAAAGCCTTACCGGATACCGAAAGAAAAGCTTATTTCGAAAATTATATTGCAGAGTTAAAAAAGAAAGATGAGGCAAAACGAATTTTAGAAGAAAAGGAGAAAGAACGATTAGCAAATATTGAGCAAAACTCAAATTCTAACAATGCGCCAGAAGCTGTAAATCCTCAGTCAGCAGGAAATAATTCGCCTGTGGCTATGCCCGGAGCATTCAATCCGCCATCCGGAAATGATGCTGCTAGTGCTTTTTATTTCTACAATCCGTCAACAGTTGCTTATGGAAAATTACAGTTCAAAAAAATGTGGGGCAACAGAGCATTAAAAGGAAACTGGAGATTATCTGCTTCAAAGTTAAATGACAATACAGCATTGACTGATTCAATAAGTATGAAACAGGATTCCATAAATGCTTTGAAGGATGTAATAGTTGTCGAAAAATATACAACAGATTTTTACGAAAAACAACTTCCTACCACTCAGGTTGCTATGGATAGTATTGGAAAAGAACGAAATTTTGCCTACTATCAGTTAGGGTTAATTTACAAAGAAAAATTTAAGGAATACGATTTGGCCAGTGGCAAATTTGAGCAGTTACTTCGTAATAATCCTGAAGAAAAATGGATTTTACCATCGATGTACAATTTGTATAAAATGTATCAGATTACAAATCCTGCAAGGGCTGAAAGGATAAAGTCTGATATTACTGCCAATTATCCAAATTCACGATATGCCCAAATTTTAAACAATACAAATCCTGAAAATGGCTCAAATTTATCACCTGAAAAAGAATATGAAAAATGGTATAAATTATTTCTGGAGGAACAGTTTGATGTAGTGCTGGACAACATTGACAATTTAATAAATCAATATTCAGGAGATGAGATTGTTTCAAAATTTGAATTGTTAAAAGCAAATACTTTAGGAAAAGTGAATGGTTTGGCAGCCTATAAAAAAAGCATGGAAGAAGTTGCTGATAATTACCCAAATAGTGAAGAAGGCAAAACTGCACGTGAAAATTTAGAAAAACAAATCCCAACACTTGAAAAACTTGATTTTACAACAGATGGAAAAAGCTGGAAGATTTTATATTTAGTGGATAGAAATGATACTAAAACAGCAAAAAAAATTGAAGAAGCGATTAAGGTTTTTTTATTAATTGAAAATTTTGAAAGATTGACCACTTCTTTTGATAAATATAATAAGACTCAAAGCTTTTTTGCTATTCACGGTATAAAATCTGAAGCTTATGCCAGAGATGTTGCAGGAGTTTTGAGAGATGATGAAAAATATAAAATTTCACATCCGTTCATTATTATTTCAAGTGAAAATTACAAAATAGTTCAGATGAAGAAAAATCTTCAGACTTACTTAGCGCCAAAAACTCCATAATTATGTTTGAAAAAGCAAAAAAAAACGGGACAGAACTTTTAGGAAAAACCAACAGAATTGTTGAAGGAACTTCGATTATAGGGGATATAGTTTCTAAAGCAGATTTTCGACTTGATGGAGAATTAATTGGAAATTTTACTTCACAGGGAAAATTAGTCATTGGACCATTAGGTATTATAAAAGGAGAAATTATTTGCCATAATGCAGACATCGAAGGAGAATTCCAGGGAAAATTAAAAGTTTTAGAAGTCCTTAATATAAAAGCCACCGCACGGATTCATGGAGAAGTAGCTGTTGGAAAATTGTCTATTGAACCCGGAGCTGACTTTACAGCAACTTGTACAATGCTCGCTCATTCAAATCAGGTAATAATGTTAGAAGATGGAAAAGGATCCGAATAAAAACAAACGGAACAAATGGATAGCACTCATTAATATTCCTTTTCAAATGGGGGTCATCATTTTTATTTTTTCATATTTTGGAACCTGGCTCGATGAAAATCATCCAAGCCCTAAATTAGAGTACAATACTATTTTTGTAATGATTGGTGTTGGTCTTGCATTATATAATGTCATTCGACAAGTTAATGATATTAATAAAACGAAGTAATTTTATTGGTTACGGCTCCTTAAATAAAAGTTGCATCTTTACATAAAATTATTTCAAATGCTTTTAAAAAATTCCAAACCTTTTTTTCATTTATTTTTGTTCACTGTAGTAGCATATATATTGCATAAAGCGGCTTTCTTTTCTCTAGAAATAAACACAGAAAGTTTTTATTATGCTGTTGAATTTCTGTACATGATTTTTTTCGCATCTACTCTGATATTACACCTTATATTATTAATAGTAAAAAAGAAGAATTTTCAAATCGTTGGAATGGTTTTCTTATTTGGAACTTTTACGCAAATGTTATTAGGTTATTTAATTCTGCAGCCGATTCTAAAAAACAATTTTGAATCAACAGATGTTGAAAAGCTCAGTTTTTTTATAACATTTATTTTGTTTTTGTTATTTCAGACGCTTTTAACTGTCGGATTATTAAATAAAAAGCTTTAAAACAGCAATTCTGTATAATAAGGTTCAAAAATTATTTTTTATATCCTTTTTAATATTAATAAAAAATGTACCTTTGCACCAAATTTTAGAAACGTAAAAAAATAAGATTTTCCACGATATGGTGATTTCAAACAAACCACTCAGATTTATTCTTGCAGCTTTTGTAGCTTCTCTTCCAATTATGGGTTTTGCGAACCCGGAGAATGACTCAACGCATGTTCAAACTGAAACAGCTCACGAAGAAAAAGTAGTTTCGCACAATGCTCACGAAGAAGGAGAGCATGTAGCTCTTGATCCAAAGGCAAAAGTGGATGCTTTTATTGATCATCACTTGCAGGATTCTCATGATTTCGTTTTCTTTTCAGATGAAAAAGAGAATAAACATTATGGTTTTTCATTACCAGTTATACTTATCGATGGAGGTTTGAAAGTTTTCTCTTCTTCAAAATTACACCACGGAGAAGAAGTTGCAGAAGTTGATGGTAACTACTATAAATTGGTTCATGGTAAAATTTACAAAACAGATGCTGCCGGAACAATCAACTTTGATGAGCATGGCCATCCATCTAACGAAAAACCATTAGATTTTTCAATTACTAAAAATGTGGTTTCAATGCTTTTCGTATCAATATTATTATTCTTAATGTTTACCGGATTAGCAAAATCATATAAAAAAGGACCAATCCCAACCGGATTTGGCAGAGTTTTAGAACCACTTATTATTTTCATCAGAGACGAAATTGCTGTTCCAAATATTGGAGAGAAAAAATACCGTAAATATATGGGTTACCTATTAACTGTATTTTTCTTTGTTTGGTTATTAAACTTATTAGGAATGACTCCTCTTGGAATCAACGTTACAGGAAATATTGCAATTACAGTTTGTCTTGCAGCATTTACTTTCATTATTACTCAATTCAGTGCTAACAAAGACTATTGGGGACATATTTTCTGGATGCCTGGGGTACCAGTTCCAATGAAAATCATTTTAGCTCCAATCGAGGTTTTAGGAACATTAACAAAACCATTTGCATTATTAATCCGTTTGTATGCAAACATTACCGCAGGTCACGTAGTAATTATGAGTTTGATCGCTATGATTTTCGTAGGTAAAAATTTGGCAGCAGATTTGCCAATCTCTTTAGGATTAACACTATTTATTTCGGTAATTGAAGTTTTAGTTGCATTTTTACAGGCTTTCATTTTTACAATGCTATCATCATTGTTTATTGGTATGGCAGTTCAGGATCATGATCATGCACATCATCACGAAGATGAAACTGCAATCATTTAATTTAGAAGTTTAATTTTTATATATAAATACTTATGGGAACAATTCCAACTTTAGTAGGTGCTGGTTTAGTAGTAATTGGTGCAGGTTTAGGTTTAGGTAAAATCGGTGGATCTGCTATGGACGCAATTGCTCGTCAGCCAGAAGCTGCTGGTAAAATCCAAACTGCGATGATTATTATCGCGGCTTTATTAGAAGGTTTAGCATTCGCTGCTTTAATCTTAGGAAAATAATAAAGGAGAAAATAACAGCATCTTTAACGGTTGGTTAAAGATGTTGTTACTTTAAAAAAGAAATTAAATATTTAATATAATTATATAAAATGGATAAGTTAATTAACGATTTTTCATTCGGATTATTCTTCTGGCAGGCTTTAATCTTGGTAATATTGATTTTGCTTTTAGTAAAATTTGCATGGAAACCAATTATGGAATCTATTACTGCAAGAGAAGAAGGTATTAAAAATGCATTGCTTTCTGCTGAAAACGCAAAAAGAGAAATGGAAAATTTACAAGCTGATAATCAAAGAATCCTGAATGAAGCTCGTGCAGAACGTGATGCCATGCTAAAAGAAGCTCGCGAAATGAAAGAAAAAATGATTGCTGATTCTAAAAACGAAGCACAAGAGGCTGGTCAAAAAATGATTGAGCAGGCTAAAGCGGCTATCGAAAGTGAAAAAAATGCTGCTATGGCAGAAGTAAAAGCTCAGGTTTCTACTTTATCATTGACTATTGCTGAAAAACTATTGAAAGAAGAATTATCTAATAAAGAATCTCAAAATAAATTAGTAGAGAAATTGTTAGGTGATGTAAAGTTAAACTAAGATTATGGCAAGTACAAGAGCAGCAATTCGTTATGCAAAAGCAATTCTGGACTTAGCAAACTCTAAAGGTGTTGCCGAAGCTGTTAATAACGATATGAAATCAATTGCTAATGCAATTGAAACAAATACTGAATTGAGCAACTTCATTGAAAACCCAACAACAACAGTTGAAGTAAAGGAGAGTGCTCTTTTGGAAGTTTTTGCAAATGTAAATGATGTAACCAAAGGTTTATTTCGTTTATTATTCGAAAACAAAAGATTTGAAATTCTGGATGCAATTGCATTAGAATATAATAAGTTATTTGACGAAGGCAACGGAATAGAAGTAGCAAAAGTTACGACAGCAATCCCAATGGATGCTGCTTTAGAAGCTAAAGTTTTAGCTAAAGTTGCAACTTTATCAGATAAGAAAATAACAATTGAAAATGTAGTAGATCCAGCAATTATTGGCGGATTTATTTTAAGAATAGGTGATCAGCAATATAACGCTTCAGTTGCAAACAGATTACAAGTATTAAAGAGAGAGTTAAGTAATTAGTTTTTATAACACAAAAAGTGTCTAAATTATAAATTAAGATGGCGGAAATCAAACCTGCTGAAATTTCAGCAATATTAAGAAAGCAAGTAGAAGGTTTTGAATCTGGTGCTACGCTAGAGGAAGTAGGAACAGTACTTCAGGTTGGGGATGGTATTGCTCGTGTTTACGGGTTATCTAATGTACAATATGGTGAGTTGGTTGAATTTGAAAACGGACTTGAAGCTATTGTATTGAACCTTGAAGAAGACAATGTAGGTGTGGTACTTTTAGGACCATCAACTGGTATCAAAGAAGGATCAACAGCAAAAAGAACCCAACGTATTGCTTCTCTTAAAGTAGGTGAGCAAATGGTAGGACGTGTAGTAAACACTCTTGGTTTTCCAATTGATGGAAAAGGACCAATTGGTGGAGATTTATACGAAATGCCTTTGGAAAGAAAAGCACCTGGTGTAATTTTCCGTCAGCCGGTAACTGAGCCATTACAAACTGGAGTTAAAGCAGTAGATGCTATGATCCCGGTTGGACGTGGTCAGCGTGAGCTTGTAATCGGTGACCGTCAAACAGGTAAATCAACTGTTTGTATCGATACAATCTTAAATCAAAAAGAATTTTACGATGCAGGAAAACCTGTATTTTGTATATATGTTGCAATTGGACAAAAAGCTTCAACTGTAGCAGGAATTGCTAAAATGTTAGAAGAAAAAGGCGCAATGGCTTATACAGTTATCGTTGCTGCTAATGCTTCTGATCCGGCTCCAATGCAGGTTTACGCTCCATTCGCGGGTGCTGCAATTGGGGAATATTTTAGAGATTCAGGTCGTCCAGCGTTAATCGTTTATGATGATTTATCTAAACAAGCTGTTGCTTACCGTGAGGTTTCTCTTTTATTAAGAAGACCACCGGGACGTGAAGCTTATCCTGGAGACGTTTTCTACTTACACTCTCGTTTATTAGAGCGTGCTTGTAAGGTGATTGCTGATGATGGTATCGCTAAGAACATGAACGATTTACCAGATTCTATTAAGTCTATCGTAAAAGGAGGTGGTTCTTTAACTGCATTGCCAATTATCGAAACTCAGGCTGGTGACGTTTCTGCATATATCCCAACAAACGTAATCTCTATTACAGATGGTCAGATTTTCCTTGATGGGGATTTGTTCAACTCTGGAGTTCGTCCGGCAATTAACGTAGGTATATCTGTATCTCGTGTTGGAGGTAATGCTCAGATTAAATCAATGAAAAAAGTTTCAGGAACTTTAAAATTAGACCAGGCTCAATTCCGAGAATTAGAAGCTTTCGCTAAATTTGGTTCTGACCTGGATTCTGTTACTTTAAATGTAATTGAAAAAGGAAAAAGAAACGTTGAGATCTTAAAACAAGGTTTAAATGATCCTTATCCTGTGGAAAACCAGGTTGCGATTATTTATGCAGGATCTAAAAACTTATTGAAAAATGTTCCTGTAAATAAAGTAAAAGAATTTGAAGCAGATTTCATCTCTTACTTAAACAGTAAACATAAAGATACGCTTAATGCATTGAAAGCTGGTAAATTAGATGACAACATTACTGATGTTATTGAAAAAGCAGCAAAAGAAGTTTCAGCAAAATATAACTAATTAGATAATTGGTAAATTAGATAATTAGAAAATGAACTAACATTATTCTAATTATCTAATTTTCAAATTGTCACATTTTCTAATTAATAGATGGCAAATTTAAAGGAAATCCGTAATAGAATTACTTCCGTTTCATCGACGATGCAAATTACATCGGCTATGAAAATGGTTTCTGCTGCAAAGCTTAAGAAAGCACAAGATGCAATCACTGCAATGCGCCCTTATGCCGAGAAATTAACAGAGTTACTGCAAAATCTTTCTGCTACACTTGATGGTGAAGTTGGAGGAGATTACACAGCACAACGTGAAGTAAAAAAAGTATTGCTTGTAGCAATAACTTCTAACAGAGGTTTATGTGGTGCATTCAATTCAAATGTTATTAAAGAAATCAAAAACCGTACTGAATTTTACGCAGGCAAACAGGTTGATGTTTTTCCTATAGGTAAAAAAGGAAACGATGTTTTGGCTAAAACGCACAAAGTTCACGGTCATCATAATGCGATTTTTGATCATTTAACTTTTGATAACGTTGCCGCTATTGCAGATAATCTGACTGAAAGATTCTTATCTGGAGAGTACGATAGAATTGAATTGGTTTATAATCAGTTTAAAAATGCTGCAACTCAAATTGTTCAGGTTGAACAGTTTTTGCCTTTAGCTCCAATTAAATCTGACGAATCAGTTTCGGCCGGAGATTACATTTTCGAACCTTCCAAAGAAGAAATTGTTTTGACTTTGATCCCAAAATCGTTAAAAACACAATTATATAAAGGTATTCGTGATTCATTTGCTTCAGAGCACGGAGCACGTATGACAGCTATGCACAAAGCAACTGATAATGCCACTGAATTGAGAAATCAATTGAAATTGACTTATAATAAAGCACGTCAGGCTGCTATTACTAACGAAATCTTAGAGATTGTTGGTGGTGCTGAAGCCTTAAATGGATAGTGAATATTCAAAGTTATATACAAAAAAGAGCCTGCAATCAAATGCAGGCTCTTTTTTTGTATTTAAGAATTCCCCATTATTCTTAAATTAGATTTTAAAATGGTGATTCTGGAGAATTCTTTTCCCCAAGAATCATTACCATTTTAAAGAGTTCAAGTGGATTTAACACACTTTGCTTTGTTTTTATGGGAACAAACTAGCTTTATTAATCCCATTGCTCACTTTTTAAAGGGTTATATTCAGCTCTTACAATCCCTTTGCTTTGTTTTTATGGGAACAAATTAGCTTTATCAACCCGATGCTTACTTTTTTAGAGGGTTGTGTTTCAGCTCTTACAATCCCTGTGCTTTGTTTTTATGGGAACAAACTAGCTTTATCAACCCGATGCTTACTTTTTAGAGGGTTGTGTTTCAGCTCTTACAATCCCTTTGCTTTGTTTTTTTATGGGAACAAATTAGCTTTATCAACCCGATGCTTACTTTTTAGAGGGTTGTGTTTCAGCTCTTACAATCCCTGTGCTTTGTTTTTATGGGAACAAACTAGCTTTATCAACCCGATGCTTACTTTTTTAGTGGGTTGTGTTTCAGCTCTTACAATCCCTTTGCTTTGTTTTTATGGGAACAAACTAGCTTTATCAACCCGATGCTTACATTTTTTAGTGGGTTGTATTCAGCTCTTACAATCCCTGTGCTTTGTTTTTATGGGAACAAACTAGCTTTATCAAACCAATGCTTATTTTTTTAAGGGTTATATTTCAGCTCTTAAAATCCCTGGTGCTTTGTTTTTTTAAGGGTTACCTATTAGCTTTAATCAATCCCGTGCTTTGTTTTTAGGGTACAAATAGCTAAATTATCCCAAGCTCTGTTTTTTTTACAGGTTACATCAGCTGTATCAATCCTATTATGCTTTGTTTTTAGGGTACAAAATAGCTTCATAAACCCGATGCTTTGTTTTTTTGAGGGTTACATATCAGCTGTATCAATCCCTTATTTTTTATAAAAAAGATTTACTTTTTTAGTATTACAAATATTTGATTATATTATTAGAACCACAATACCCACATTTAGTGATTTTTCAATTTTGTTATTTATACTAATTATAGTGTTTTAAGTAATTGATTTTCTATGTTTTATATTCGTTTTCCAATTTTATTACTTGATTACTTATGTAGGGATACATTATATAATAGAGATTTTGGCAGAATACTTTTTTGAAAATTATCGCAAATTTTAATTATAAATGATATTAAACCAAGTTTATTCTTATGGATTTGATTGAACTTAAAATAAAAAGCAAAAGAGCCAACAAATTAAAGTTGGCTCTTTTTAATATATAGTAGTTTCTAATTTTTTTTATTAACTATAAAATGGTGATCCTCAACTTCCCCAAAAAATTGAGAATCAATACCATTTTATAAACAATTGACAGATTATTCTCTGTAGTGCTTTGTCTTTTATGGGAACAAACTAGCTTTATTAGTCCCAGTGCTCTGTTTTTTTAAGGGTTACATTTCAGCAGAATCAATCCCTGTGCTTTGTCTTTTATGGGAACAAACTAGCTTTATTAGTCCCAATGCTCTGTTTTTATAGGGTTACAATACAGCAGAATCAATCCCTTTTGCTTTGTCTTTTATGGGAACAAACAAGCTTTATCAGTCCCAGTGCTTCCTTTTTTATAAGGGTTGTATCTAGCTTTCTCAATCCCTATGTGACAAATTTATGATGAGACTAGAAAAAAAATGTTACATAATTTTCTTATTTAAGTTATATATTTCACATGTGTAAGTTTTTTCTATAAAAAGAACTTGTAAATTTTTAACAGTGACTACCATTATATAACTATCAAAACAAAAAGTTATTTTCTAAATGATTTCACTCCTTTTTGCAAATTGTATTTGAAAATGAAACATCTTTAGGATTTTAGGTTGATGGTTAAGCTGCTATTTATGAAGTGTAAATCTTCTAAAGTTCATTATTGTAAGTGAATTCTACAAACCATTATAAAGGAATTGGTAAATGTGAATTATATTAAAGAAAAAAGCTAGAGTTAGGTTTAGAGCAATAATTTTTGATGTTTCACCGGAAATTCTGGAAGCATATATAATTATTATAACCAAAATATTCATTAAGTCTAAGTCTTAAATGAGAAATTATATCATTAAAATTGTCGTGAAGTTTTTTTATTGATTCGTTAAAAAGACCAATAAAACCAAAGAATTGGTTATTTTTGTTTTCCGAACTTTATTACTAATTATTTTGGGATTATATAAAAATCTTTTCAAACAAACTGCAATTTATGGACTGGCAACCGTTTTACCACGAATGCTCAGTTTTTTATTAGTCAGATTATATACAGGTATTTTACCTACAGCTGAATATGGCGAAGTTTCGATTGTTTTGTCCTGGATGGTTTTCTTTAATGTAATTCTTTCCTATGGAATGGAAACTGCGTTTTTTAGATTTTACAGCGCCGAAGATGACAAGAAAAATGTAATTGCAACAGCTACAATATCGGTATTTTGGACTTCGATTGGATTTTTATTCGCCGCATTAATCTTTAGAAATACATTGGCAAACTGGGCAGAAGTCGATACGCAGTATGTTACCTATTCAGTTTGGATTTTGGTTCTCGATGCATTGGTTTTAATACCGTTTTCTAAACTTAGAGCCAATCAGCGACCAATGGTTTATGCAGCCATTAAAATTGGAAATGTTGTTATAAACCTTTTACTCAATATTTTTTTCTTACTCTATTTGCCAAAACTGGCCACCGATAATCCCAATTCTGTCTGGGATAATTTATATATTGAAAATTTTCAGATTGCCTATATTTTCATCGCAAATCTTTTAGCAAGTTTAGCCACATTCATTGTTCTTTCACCAAATTATCTTTCCCTCGGAAGAAGATTTGATGCTGTACTTTGGAAAAAAATGATGAAATATGGTTTGCCAATTCTTGTTGCCGGAATTGCATTTGCAGTTAATGAACATTTTGATAAAATTTTATTGGGCTATTTATTGCCAGAAAATTTAGCGAAGTCCGAAGTTGGTGCTTATTCGGCTTGTTATAAGTTAGGATTATTTATGGTTTTGTTTGCCACAGCATTCAGACTCGGAATTGAGCCTTTCTTTTTTAGTCATGCCAAAAATGAAAATGCGCCACAAACCTATGCCGTTATCACGAAGTATTTTGTGATTTTAGGATCACTGATCTTATTGGGAGTAATTGTTTTTGCAGATATTTTAAAACTCCTTTTACTTGATAATAAATCGTATTGGGAAGCCATGAAAGTTGTTCCATTAATTATTCTGGCCAATTTTTTCTTAGGAATTTATAATAATTTATCTGTTTGGTATAAATTGACAGATAAAACAAGAATTGGCGCATATATTTCTATCGTTGGTGCTATTGTAACACTGTTTTTAAATTACTTGTTAATTCCAAAATACAGTTATTACGGATCAGCAATTGCAACTATATCAGCTTACGGAAGTATGATGTTCATTTCCTATATATTAGGAAACAAATATTATCCAATACCTTATGATATGAATAAAATTGGAGCTTATCTTGGAATTTCAATTGTATTTTCAGCTATTTCATTTTATTGGTTTAGAGAAAATTATTTTGTTGGAATTCCGTTATTGCTAGGATTCATTTATTTTGTTTATCATAATGAAAAAGACACAATCAAAGGAATTATGAATAAAAAATAATGCCTTAAATTTTAAAATAAAATGAAAATACAAATCATCAATAAATCGCAGCACGACTTACCAAATTATGAAACAATTGCTTCGGCAGGAATGGATTTACGTGCCAATTTAACGGAATCAATAACTCTAAAACCATTAGAAAGAACCATCGTAAAAACAGGTCTTTTTATTGAGTTGCCAATTGGTTACGAAGCTCAGGTTAGACCAAGAAGCGGTCTGGCAGCTAAAAAAGGTGTTACGGTTTTGAACTCTCCCGGAACTATAGATGCTGATTACAGAGGTGAAATAGGCGTAATTTTAGTAAATTTATCAAACGAGGATTTTGTAATCGAAAACGGAGAACGAATTGCACAATTAATTATTGCTAAACATGAAAGGGCTGAGTGGATTGAAGTGGAAGAACTTTCTGAAACTTCAAGAGGAGCAGGTGGCTTCGGGAGTACGGGTGTGAAATAGTTCAGTAAACTGTATTATTCTAAATTGTATCGCTTTCAACTAAATACTTTGCAACTTTACCTTTAAAATTTTCAACCAAACCAAGGAGATTTTTTTAGTCTCGCCATAAAAAATAAATACAAAAAATGAAAATAATCGTTCCAATGGCAGGTCGCGGATCCAGATTACGACCTCATACTTTAACTGTTCCAAAACCATTAATTCCTGTTGCAGGAAAATCAATCGTACATCGTCTGGTTGAAGATATTGCCAAAATATTAAAACAACCAATTGAAGAAGTTGCCTTTATTTTAGGAGATGAAGCTTTTTTTGGTGATGATGTTGTTTCAAGTTTGCAGGATTTAGCCAAAGGTTTAGGGGCAAGAGCATCTATTTATCGTCAGGATTTACCATTAGGAACGGGTCATGCGATTATGTGTGCCAAAGATTCTTTATCAGGACCGGCCGTAATTGCTTATGCTGATACTTTAATCAGAGCAGATTTTGAACTGGATCCGGCTGCTGATTCCGTAATCTGGGTGAAACAAGTGGATCAGCCTGAAGCATTTGGTGTAGTAAAATTAAACGGCAATAATGAGATTACTGAATTGGTAGAAAAACCAAAAGAATTTGTTAGTGATTTAGCAGTTATCGGAATTTACTATTTCAAAGAAGTTGGCGATTTGAAAAAAGAACTTCAGGGCGTTTTGGATAATAATATTCAAAATGGCGGAGAATATCAGATTAATGATGGTATTAAAGCTATGATGGCAAACGGAAAAATTTTCAAAACAGGAAGTGTCGATGAATGGATGGATTGCGGAAACAAAGATGTGACGGTTGAAACAAATACCCGAATGCTTGGTTTTCTTCATAATGATGGAGAACATTTAGTGGATTATAATGTGACTTTAGAAAATTCAACTATTATTCCACCTTGTTATATTGGAGAAAATGTAGTGCTAAAAAATGCAACTGTGGGCCCAAATGTTTCATTAGGAAAAGGATGCCACGTTACGGATAGCTCCATAAAAAACAGCTTGGTACAAACCTATTCGCAAATAAAAAATGCTGATTTGGATAATGCAATGATTGGAAATCATGTGAGCTATGATGGAAAATTTAAAAGTATCAGTATTGGTGATTATTCTGTTTTTGAATAAAATAGTAATTTAAAATGAAATTATGTAAATGATGAGAAAGAGAGTGTTAGTAATTTTATTTTTCGTTTTACTAAGCAATTCTACTATGGTTATGGCGCAAACAGAACCTGAAGATATTGCTATGGCAACAGACGAATATCAGGACTCTTTTTATGAATCATTAAAACAGAAAGGAATTGAAAATTATGATAAGGCAATTATATCTTTAGAAAAATGTATTAAACTCAAACCAAATGATGCCGTTGCTTATTTTGAACTGGGTAAAAATTATTTAAAATTAAAGGAGTATCAAAATGCTCAAAACGCATTTGAAAAAGCGATTCAGATAGATCCAAAAAATAAATGGTACTGGTTAGGAGTTTATGATGTAAGTTTCGAAACCAAAAATTATACTCTGGCAATTGAAACGATCCAGAAGATTATTCCGTTTGACGAAGAATATAAAGATGATTTGATTTCATTATATATGATTACCAATCAGTTTGAAAAAGCACTTTTGGCAATCAATGAAATGAATGACAAATATGGAAAATCGGAAGACAGAGAAAGATATAAGCAACAGATTTTATCTCAGGGCAAATTTCAAAATACCGAAATAGACAATTTGATCAGTCAGATTAAACAAAATCCAAAAGAAGAATCTAATTATGTTAACCTGATTTTATTATATTCAAAAACAGCAGAAACAGATAAGGCTTTGGATGTTTCAAAACAACTAGCCAGGGAAATTCCAAACTCAGAGTGGGCGCAGCTGAGTTTGTTTAAAGGATATTTAGATCAAAACCAGGCAGGCAAGGCGATAAAGGCAATGAATTTTATTTTATCCAGCCCAAAAATAGATTCGAAAATTAAGCACAGAACGCTAAATGAATTTTTAATTTATGTGAATAAAAATCCGCAATATGCATCTGATTTAGAGATAGCGATTGGCTATTTTGACAACGATCCGAATGTTGATGTTGCTAAAGAAATTGGAAAATTTTATCACAGTAAAAACCAATTTGAGAATGCGATTAAATATTATGAAAAGCATTTAAGTTCCAATTCAGATAAAGATCGTGAAACAAATTTGCTTTTGCTTGAAGCTTATTCCCAGGCAAAGCAATTTGAGCCAATGACCCAAAGGGCGATGATGTTGATTGAAATTTATCCATCCCAGCCGCAATTTTATTATTATGCAGGATTAGGAAGTAATGAACTAAAACAATTTAAGAATGCAAAAACCGTTTTAGAAATGGGACTTGATTATGTAGTTGATGATAAAAAAATGGAAGCAAATTTTAATATTCAGTTAGGCGAGGCGTACAATGGATTGGGAGATGCTAAGAAAAAAGAGGAATACTTTTTGAAAGCAAATGAGTTATTAAAACAAAAAAAATAAGATGAAAAAATATATAGCAGTACTATTGGTAACAGGTTTAATGATTTCGTGTAAATCAAAATCTGTTGCGGTGCAAAATAGTAATACGGAAACACCAGTTAAAATTGACAATAAAACGGTAGAAAAACATTATGAAAACAAATTGGATTTTTCTACACTATATATCAAAGCAAGCGCAAAATATGTGGATGAAAAACAAAGTCAAAATGTAACAGCCGAAATTAAAATTGAAAAAGACAAGCAGATTTTAGTAAGTGTACGTTTTCTTGGAATCACAATGGCAAAATCTTTAATTACCACAACGACAGTAAGTTATTACGAAAAAATAAACGGTACGTATTATGAAGGCGATTTTACAAGTTTAAGTAAATGGCTGGGAACCGAACTGGATTACAGTAAAGTTCAAAATCTATTAGTTGGAGAAGCTTTGGATGATTTAAGAAAAGGAAAATATACACAGACAATTGTAGAAAACCTTATTCGTTTAGAAGATGAAAAAAGCACAAATCTGAAAAAGACTTTCTTTTTGGAGCCTGAAAAATATTTGCTGCAAAAAGAACAAATTTCGCAGTCTTCAGAAAATAGAATGTTAGAAATTAAATATTCTGATAATAAGGTTTTTAATCAGGGAACACTTCCAACCAGTATTGAAATTAATGCAATCCAGCCCAAAGGAAAGACGGATATTAATTTAAATTATAATACAATTTCGTTTAATGAAGAACTTTCTTTTCCATATAGTGTGCCAAGTGGCTATAAAAAAGTTATAATTAACTAAATTTGCAAAAAGAACATTAAAAATGCCAAAATTTCTCCTAAGCCTAATTTTTATATGCACCACAGCTTTTGTGTGGTCGCAGGACTCGCAACAAGAAAAACTGGAGCAGCGAAAAGCCCAGATTCAGCAGGAAATTCGTGAGAACGAAAAAATGCTGCAGTCAGTTCGGAAAAAGGAGAAGTCTGCTTTGAATGAATATTTAATTCAGGCAAATAAAATAAAACTGAAGGAGAAATTAATTAATACGACTTCTAAGCAGGAAAGACTTTTAGGCAATGATATGTACATTAATCAGCTAAAAGTAAATAAACTAAAAAGAGAATTGGCTGTATTAAAAGAAGATTATGCCAAGATGATTTTGAAGTCATATAAAAGTCGCTCCGAGCAAAGCCGTGCTATGTTTATTTTGTCTTCGGAGAGTTTTTTACAGGCCTATAAAAGAGCACAATATTTAAAGCAATATACCAATTTCAGAAAAAATCAAGGTTTAGAAATTCAGTCTAAAACAGCAGAATTAGTTGAATATAATGCTAAACTGGACAATCAACGACAAACAAAGAAAAAGATTATTGCTGAAAATCAAAAGGAAAAACAGAGTCTGGAAGTTGAAAAGAAAGAACAGCAAAAGCTGGTAAATTCGATTAAAAAAGACAAAAATAAAATTATTGCTGATACAAAAAGTAAACAACAGGAATCAAAAAGAATTGACAGACAAATCGATCGTTTGATTCGTGAAGCAATTGCTGAAGCAAACAGAAAAGCTGCCTTAGAAAGAGCAAAGGAAAATCCGGGTTCAACTACAGCAAAAGCCCCTGTTTCATCATCAAAAATTGCATTGACACCTGAAGGTAAAATTCTGGCTGCTGATTTTAAAGCAAACAGAGGAAAATTGCCATGGCCTGTAGAAAAAGGATTTATTTCGTTAGGATATGGAGATCAGCCACACCCTCTTTATCCCTCTTTAACGGTTCATAATTCAGGAGTCGAAATTACAACTGAAGCGGGTGCTACTGCACGTGCCGTATTTGAGGGTGAAGTTTCAAGTATCATGGTATTATCACCAATTAACAGGGCAGTTATGATTCAGCACGGAGATTATTTTACAGTTTATCAAAACCTGAGTCAGGTTTTTGTAAATAAAGGTGATAAGGTGAATATTAAACAAAGTATTGGAAAAGTAAGAACCAGTGGCGATACAGGTAAAACAGTTATCAAGTTTTTGATTCTTCAAAACACATCAAATAACAATCCGGAAGGATGGTTGCAAAACAGATAAGAATAAAGGGAGCTTTTTTTTTGCTCCCTTTTTTATGAAATAAAAATCTTCGTTTTTGAATTGAAATTGCTTCTTTCATTATGTTGAAATGATACGATTGAATTTAAAAATAGTATTTTTGCAGTATGGAAACAAACAGACAGAAAAAAATAGGCGGTGTCATCCAAAAAGATCTGGTTGATATTTTGCAGGGTGAAGTGAGAAAAAACGGAATTAATAATTTAGTAATTTCGGTATCCAAAGTAAGTGTTACTACTGATTTATCAGTGGCAACAGTATATTTAAGTATTTTTCCGCAAGAAAAAGCAAAAGAAACTTTAGAAGCAATAAAATCGAATACGAATTTAATTAAGCACGATTTATCACAGCGTGTACGTTTGCAATTGCGTCGTGTACCAAATCTGGTATTCTTTATCGATGATTCATTAGATTATATCGAAAAAATTGACAATGCTTTAGCAGGCAAAGAGAACCCAATCGAAAACCGTGATCTTTTAGAAAAAAGAAGAAAATCATAAATTGAATTTTCCCCTCTACATAGCCAAACGTTATCTTTTTAGCATCAGTAAAAATAACGCTATCAATATCATCAATGCAATTGCCAGTCTCGGAATTATTGTTGGTACTATGGCTTTGTTTGTGGTTTTATCCGTTTTTAGCGGATTGAAAGTTTTCAGCCTTTCTTTTACCAATGAAATTGACCCTGATTTAAAATTGACCAGCACGTACGGTAAATCATTTTTGATTACACCGGAAGATGAAAATCAAATTAAGAAAATAGAAGGAGTTGCTTCATACACCAAAATTATCGAAGAACGTGTTTTGTTTTTATTTAAAGACAAACAGCAGGTTACTTATCTAAAAGGTGTTGACAGCCTTTATCCTGTAGTAAACGATATCAAAAAAAAGCTTTTTAACGGACAATGGCTGAAGCCAGACAGCTATCAGGTTGTAGTTGGATATGGGATTTCACAGGATTTTTCTATGGGGATTCTGGACTTCGAAAATCCGTTGCAGGTATTTGCACCAAAACCCGGAAAAGGGG
Source organism: Flavobacterium hibisci (assembly GCF_020026925.1). Lineage (GTDB taxonomy): Bacteria > Bacteroidota > Bacteroidia > Flavobacteriales > Flavobacteriaceae > Flavobacterium > Flavobacterium hibisci. The sequence continues at coordinate 89,720 of NZ_JAIQDW010000014.1, forward strand.
CAATCGAAAATCCAGAAGAGGCTTTCAATAAAACAGATGTCCTGCCTGTCGGAATTTATTCTATCAGTGAAGAACTCGATTCTAAATATATTTTTGCAGATTTAGGCCTAGCTCAGGAATTATTGATGTACAAGCCAAATCAGATTTCCGGCATCGAATTGAAATTGAAACCTAATGCTGATGAGAAAGCGATACGCTCTCAACTTCAGACCATTTTCAAAAATAAAATTACAATAAAAAACAGGGCACAGCTAAATGAGTCTTTGTACAAAATGCTTAATACAGAAAATATCGTTGTTTATCTAATTTTTACGCTCGTCATAATTGTAGCACTTTTTAATTTGGTCGGGGCTTTAATTATGATGATTTTAGAAAAGAAAGGAAACTTAAAAACACTTTTTAATTTAGGTACTGAAATTAATCATCTTCGAAAAATATTTTTATTGCAGGGAACATTATTAAGTGTTTTCGGAGGTATTATTGGTCTTATCCTGGGTATGGTTTTAGTATTATTACAGCAGCAATATGAATTGATAATGATAACACCAACTTTGGCTTATCCTGTTGTTTTCTCATTCGAAAATGTTCTTATTGTAATGGCTACTATTGTTATTCTGGGCTTTGTGGCTTCCTTAATTGCCAGCAGCCGTGTAAGCAAAAAGTTGCTGGATTAATATTTCTGCATAAAAAATATTACTTATATTTACCGACTCAAAAATCTACAGCATATGATTGTTTCTGCTTAATCCTATTTTATTTTTAGAATAATTAGGATACTTACGCTTTTATTTTCAGTTCAGACTACTACATACACCTGGACAATTTTATCATTTATCCTAAAATATCATGACAGAAACAACTATAAAGAAAAATCTATTTTCTAAAATTTTTATCACATTAAAACAAGCCCTGAAAGGCGACGAATCCTTTGATTACACATCCGGAAGTATCAAGAAAGCAGTAATTCTACTGGCTATACCAATGGTTTTGGAAATGATGATGGAATCGGTTTTCGCTTTAGTCGATTTATATTTTGTTGGCCATTTGGAACACAGCAGTTTTGCGATTCAGACTGTTGGTTTAACCGAATCGGTATTGACGGTTATTTATTCGCTTGCCATCGGAATGAGTATGGCGGCGACAGCGGTTGTGGCCAGACGTATCGGGGAAAAAGATCCAGTTGCTGCTGCAAAAGCCGGAATGCAGGCTATTATTATTGCTTTTGCAGTTAACAGCGTATTGAGCATTTTCGGAATTATGTATGCGAAAGATATTCTTATACTTATGGGATCATCCGTAGAATCTGCAGAACATGGTTTCAGGTTTACCCAAATCATGATTGGTTCCAGTTTATGTATTATGCTTTTGTTCCTGATAAACGGAATTTTTCGCGGTGCCGGAAATGCAGCAATTGCCATGAAAAGTCTTTGGATTGCCAACATCTGCAATATTATTTTGTGTCCGATTCTAATTAACGGATTCGGACCAGTTCCTGCATTTGGATTGGTTGGAGCAGCATTGGCCACAACTTGTGGAAGAAGTATTGGGGTTTTATATCAAGTCTATCACTTATTTTCAGGAAACGGAATTTTAAAAATCAAAATATCATACTTCGCACCGGATTTTACACAAATAAAAGCTTTGGTAAAAATTGCAGCTCCCGGAATTTTACAATTTGTAATCGCATCCTGCAGTTGGATTTTCTTAGCCCAGTTAGTAGCTACAACAGGAGGTGATCATGGTTCGGCAGGTTATCAGACGGCGCTTAGAATTATGATGTTTTTTATCCTTCCTGCCTGGGGATTGAGTAATGCGGCCGCAACTTTAGTCGGACAGAATTTAGGAGCCAAACAAATCGAACGTGCCGAGAAATCAGTTTTTACAACTGCCCGATACAATGTAATTTTCATGGCTTCGATTATGATTATTACGCTAGTTTTTGGAGACTATATTATCTATTTTTTTACGAATGATGAAATCGTCAAAACGATTGCTGCTGAAGCATTGCGCACGATGAGCATCGGATTTATTTTCTACGGAATTGGAATGGTTTTGATTAATACCTTCAACGGGGCAGGTGATACCTGGACGCCAACCGGAATTAATTTTTTCGGTTTTTGGCTGTTCCAGATTCCATTAGCTTATGTGTTAGCGAAACATTTTAATATGGGACCAACCGGGGTTTTCATCGCTATTCCGGTTGCTGAAACTGCGATTACTTTAGCCGGAATCTTTTTCTATAAAAGAGGAAAGTGGAAACGGGTTCAGGTATAATAAAAATGAAAGACCTTCAGTTACGAAGGTCTTTTTTTATGTTTTAAACAAACTCATACCCAGCATAAACCTGTTCAATTTCTTTCATAATGGCGAATAAATCTTCAGGTTCGTCAGTCGTAACTAATTTTTGTTTGAATTCTTTAAACGAATGAATTCCTTTAAAATAATTGGTATAATGACGGCGCATTTCTACAATTCCCAAACGCTCGCCTTTCCAGTCCATTGACCATTGCAAATGATTTCTGGCAGCTTCAACACGATCAATAACAGTTGGGGCAGGCAGGTGTTCTCCGGTTTTAAAGAAATGTTTGATTTCATTAAAAATCCACGGATACCCAATTGCAGCACGGCCAATCATGATTCCGTCTATACCATATTCGTTTTTATATTTTAAAGCTTTTTCCGGACTGTCGATATCACCATTTCCGAAAATAGGCATGGTAATTCTTGGGTTGTTTTTTACACGTGCAATATGCGACCAGTCAGAATGGCCTTTGTACATTTGAGCACGGGTCCTGGCATGAATGGTCAAAGCCTGAACACCAATATCCTGAAGTCTTTCTGCAACTTCATCAATATTTATGGAGCTGTCATCCCAGCCTAAACGTGTTTTTACTGTGACTGGCAAATCAGTACCTTTGATAACAGCTTTGGTCAGACGAACCATTAAATCAACATCTTTTAAAACTCCTGCACCTGCACCTCTGCAGACTACTTTTTTTACCGGACATCCAAAATTGATATCCACTAAATCTGGTTTTACCGTTGAAACAATTTTAGACGACATTTCCATTGCTTCTTCATCACCACCAAAAATCTGAATTCCAACAGGACGTTCATAATCAAAAATATCAAGCTTCATGCGGCTTTTTATAGCATCACGAATCAATCCTTCTGATGAAATAAATTCAGAATACATCATGTCGGCGCCATGTGTTTTGCATAATCTGCGAAACGGCGGATCACTAACATCTTCCATCGGAGCAAGTAATAAAGGAAATTCGGGTAATTCTATGTTGCCAATCTTGACCATCTTCAATATTTTTTGCAAAATTACAACATTTAGTTCAATTCACGGCAAAACATTAGTAGTGAGGTTCAAAGTACTGAAATTAAACCATATAAGTTATGTAAGTTCATATAAAAACTTTGCGCAAAGTTTAAATGAACTTACATAACTTATATGGTGAAAAAAAATCTATATGGTATTTCGGTAATCAAAAAACCGAATAGGTTTTCGGCTCATCGGATTAAAAACCAAAGGATTTAGAACTTCTTTTGAGGCAAATTCTATCTTTGGCGTTACTCTTAATTTGGCTCTGAAGTGGTCTTTTATTTCCTGAAGAAATTCAGGAGTTTGTTTTTTAACTGCAATTTTTATCAGGATTTCATCCGTCCCTAAATCATTGGTTGAAATTTCGATCAGATGATTTTCAATATTGTCAAAACTGCTCAAAACATCATTCATCGCTGGAGGATAAAGCGTCGTTCCTTTGTATTTGATCATTTGTTTTTTACGACCAACAACGGGTCCGACACGTAAGGTGTTTCTGCCGCAAGCGCACGGTTCGTTATGTAGCTGCACAATGTCTCCGGTTTTAAAACGCAGTAAAGGCATGGCTTCAATTCCTAAAGTCGTAAACGTCAGTTCGCCGGTTTCACCGTTTTTAACAGGTATATTATTTTCGTCCAGCACTTCAACAATAATTAATTCCGGATGATGATGCCCGCCTTTTCCGTGTTCACATTCGGTAAAAGCAGTGCTCATTTCGGTAGAAGCATAAGTCGAAAACAACTTAATATTCCATTTATCCGTAATTTTTTTCGATAAAATATTCATTGAAAAATCCTGTTCTCTTAAGGATTCTCCAATACAGATAGCGCCTTTTATACTCGAATTATGATAATCGATTCCGTGGATTTCGGCATATTCGATTAATTTTAAAAGGAAAGAAGGAACGGTAATCAAATAACTCGGATTGTATTTTAAAATCGAATCCCACTGCATTTCCGGAATTCCCGCACCAACACGAATAACGCCAACTTTCAGTTTTCGAAGACCCAGAAAATAAGCCAGACCGGCCATAAATTTTCGGTCAATTGTTGTCATTAACTGAACGACATCGCCTTCAGCAATTCCGGCGCAGGCAAATGAAATGGCTTCATTATAAGCCAGTCGGTCTAAATCAGAATCGGTTAAACCAAAAGTTACCGGATCGCCCAAAGTCCCGGACGTTGAAGCGTAATCAATAATTTTATGCTGCGGGACACACAAAAAATCATCGTTATATTGTTGTAAATCTTCTTTGGTAGTAACGGGTAAAAATTGTAAATCTTCCAGCGTTTTCACTTTCGAAATATCAATGTTTTGTCCCGCGAAAAGTCTTTTGTAAAATGGAGAATTCTCGCTGATATACCCTAAAAGTTCAGCTAATTTTTGTTCCTGAAAAATTTTAATTTCCTCTAAAGAATTTTTTTCTATTGCCGGAATCATTGTAATTTTCTTTTGAGTTTTTTTAAATATTTTTCAATTTCTGCTTTTTCAGGAGCAGTGGTAATTTCTTTGGTCAGTGCTTTTTCAAAATTTAACTGAGCTTGCTGAAATTCCTTTTTTTGGTAAAAGTACAATCCTGTTTTATAATACACAACCCAATAATCCGGGTTTAAGGATTGATAATTTTGAATGAACTCATCAGAAATCGTTTCCTCGTTTTTCAGATATAAATCCATTTGATGATCTTCTATTTTAAATTTTTTATAGTTTTGAAAAGCTTCTGTTTTTATAAAAGGATCTTTGGCAATATTTAGATTTTCCTGTTCGAATGAAATTTGGGCATTCGATTTTTTGCCATTAAAAACAGAATCCAGATTGTAACAGACAAACTCGCCCAATTGATACGGATTTGCCGAAACCCAGACCAGTTTTTCTTTTGGCTTAAATATAATTCCGTGATGTGCCATTAACTGATTCAAAGCTTTTTCGTTGCCGTAACCCAAAGGAAGATTATTTAAACCATTTTTATCTCTGAGAATTTCAGAAGCAATCTGCGGATTGATTTTTTTATTTTCTGATAAAAGTTCCTGCATTCTTTCGAATCGGTATTCAGAATGACTGTTTACAATTTGTTCCTGATTTCGCTTATCATCCTTAAATGCTTCTCCCTGAAAATGATTCGAACAGATTAACTGACTGGTATTCGGCATATCATAAACATCCATTTTTTTAGGAGAAACCTCAATCAAAACGGCTTTATTATCCTGAGCACTTCCCACCATGATGGATTCAGAAACGAATACTTTTCTTTTTTTTGCAATCGCAATGGCTTCGTCAATATTTTGAGCGTGCTGTAAAATTTCACGTGTCAGAATCGAAATCGGTGTTTTGGCAACCAGTGGAATTTTAGATTTAGAAGCATTAATAGTGACAGTCAGGCCTTGCTGGTTCATTCCGGAAAGGGTTCCAATCATTCCGGGCCATGTAACCATCATAAAATTATGGCCCTCCTTCGGTTTTACAAAAGCAATGATTTTATTTTCTGCGAAAGCATCATTCACATAAAAATCAAAATTGCGTCCCAGAATCAAATTTCCGTCTTCCGATTTTTCATTCCATGCAGCAAAAGAGGAACAGCCAACCAGCGCCAGATCCTGCAAAGCATGCCCAATATCATGCGCCGCATGCAGGTACAAACCACGCTGATATTGCGGTGCGATATTGTCAAATTCATGCGAAGTATATTGTGAAACCCCGTAAATCTCAGTTTGATATTCTTCAGGAACATTCAGATATAATTTTCGGTTGAACCAGCTCAAAAAATGGCGCAGTATTTTCTGTTGAAATTTGGAAGGGACAATATCAGTTATTTTCGAGAAAAAAATGCGTTGTTGTTTTTGCAAAAGCGAATCTGACAATGCTCCGGTTGTAAGTCCAATTTCCAACGGATCGCCTTCGACATATAATTCCCAAAGTCCTTGTTTGTTTTTTGAAAATGAATTATTTCCTGAAATAAAAGAGCTGTCAGAAAGTTTCGTTACAACGGGTTTTGTAGCATTATAATTTGAAAGATCGGGCAAATGTTTTTTTGATTTTGCTGTGCCACAGGAAACCAGAATTCCTAAAAAACCAATGAGTAAAAGATATGAAATACGGTTTTTCATGACAATTTAAGCCTGATTGATTTTAGTAATTAAATATTCTTTGCCAACAATTTCAGAACAGGTTAGAACAGCCCCAATTGTTACACCCAAAACCCCATGCATGCTGATGCTTTGGCCTGTGAGATACAAATTTTCTAATTTGGTTTTTGACGGAATCAATGTTTTCATCGGATTATTGGAATCTTTAACATAGCCGTACATATTGCCTTTATCACCGCCAATGTAATCACGGTACGAGAGCGGACTTGAGGTATGAACAGACTGAATACAATCTCTGATTCCGGGAAATTTTATTTCGATTTCATCCAAAAATTTAGCTGATTTTCTGGCTTTAAATTCTTCATAACTTTCACCACGTTTATTTTTTTCGATAGTTGTATTAAAAGTATTTACCCAGGGCAGTACATCATCAAATTTCATGTAGGTGATAAACGTCATTCCATCAGCCCAGATTTCGTCTTGTCTGGAAGCATTCATAGAAGCCATATACATTTTTGGCCATGAATTTTCATCGTATTCGTGCGACGTCCAGACTTCACCGCTATTTTTAAAATGATAATAATTGTGGTTGATGTATTTGAAAGTTTCCGGTTTAAAAACGAGATACAGACTAAAAGCCGAAAGAACGCCTTCAAGGTTTTGAATCCGATTGAAAAATGGCTTTCTGAAGTTCTCTTCACCTGCCATTTTTAATGTTGTTTTGGGTTCAATATTCGAAATAAAAAGCTTTCCGGAAACCTGCGTTCCGTCTTTCATTTTAACCGAATTTACTTTGTAGTTTTCGACTTCAAAATGGGTAACTTCTTTGTATTTGTAAAATTCGCCGCCGTATTTTTTAAGCTGTTTTAAAAGCTGTTTGGTAATCTGGCTTCCGCCGTTGATACAGCGCCATGAACTTTCGATATATGAATTTACAATCAGGGCATGAACATAAAAAGGGGACTTATCCGGAAGTCCTGCATACAGAAAATTAGAACCTGCCAGAACGGCTTTTAGTTTTTCATTTTCTGTAAAAGAATCAATAGTTTCTTTTGCATTCAGCCTTAAAATTTCATCTTCATATTTACCTTCCCATTCTAAATTATAGAGCGGAAAAGAATCGCAGACTTCTCGTAAACTTTCACAATATTTCTCAATGTTCTCTTTTTCTCCGGGAAAATATTTTTCTAATTGGCGAACAAAATTCTCATAGCCCTGTGCATGCGGATACTCGATACTATCATCTTCAAAAGAAATAATATCGAAAGCATTTTTGTCTAATTGCTTCAGGTTTAGTTTATCGATAATGCCCAGATATTTAAAATACTGATGCAGATTTTGACCTTCGCCCAAACCTCCGATGTAATGAATTCCGGTATCAAAAATCGTCTTATCACGAACAAAAGTCTGAAGATTTCCGCCGTACTGATTGTTCTTTTCGAGCACACAAACGCTGTAGCCTTCTTTAGCCAGAATAATGGCCGAGACCAATCCGCCTAAACCGCTGCCTACAATTACTACGTCGTATTGATCTTTCATTAATTTTTACTTAATAAAGTGATACCGTTTTCTTCTGAAACAATTTTAAATCCGGAAGCTATAAGCTTTGTTTTATAATGCAGACAATATATCAAAATTATAGAAGAAAATTTTGAGACGAATTTTTCAGGATTTTCATTATAACTTTCATCAGAAATTAAAAGAAGTTCATACTGATTTACAACTGCTGATTCCAATTGGGATACATAATCAACTTTTCTTTTTTGGGCGATATAATTCGTTTTGGCAACCTCTCTTTTTTCTTCATCAGAAATGTACGAATTAATTTTTCGCTGCGGTTCCTGCAAAGTGAGTAAAACGTCTAATTGCCCGTAATCATTAGCTAAATGCAGGATTTTGGCTTTCGCCGAAATGTATTGGTTTAGGTGATAATAGGTTTCGAGATTTGATTTCAGATTTTCTTTTACACTTTTTACGACTTCAATTTCTTTGTAATCATAACTATGAATCAGCATTTTTTTGAAATAATCCGGACCTTCGATTTGCTGACGGATTTTAGAGAATTCAGATTTAAAAAAGGCACTAATCTGTTTGGTCCTTTCTGCATAATTTTTTCCAAAAGAATGATTGTCATGACTTATTCTTTCTAAAATAGAAATGGTAATACTGCCGTCATAAATTATAAAATCGCCTTTTGGCAAGACTTCCGAAACACCATGAATTAAAATTGGAAGAATGTCTAAATTCAATTCTTCAGCAAGATAAAAAGCACCTTTATGAAAACGCTTAATCTGATTGCTTTCAGAACGCGTTCCTTCAGGAAAAATGATTATCGAATACCCTTCTTTTGCTTTTTGGCGCAAATGCTCAACACCATTTTCAAGCCCTTTTGAAACGGGATAAAAACCTGCTTTTTTAACAATTGGACCAAAAAACAGGGAGTTGTACACCCAGTCATTTACTAAATAAATGACTTTTGGAGTCAGCATCCCGATTGTCAGCGTATCTAAAAATGAGGCATGATTGGCAATAATTATGGCTGGCTTTTCGAAATTTTCATGAAAAGGATTAATCACTTTTTTGACCACAAACGGATTGGAATACAAGACTGATTTCATAAATTTTGAAATCACAAAACGGAATCCGCTCATTTTGGATTTTTCCTTTATTGGAAGAATCGGCATAATAAGCAAACAGTAAAGCGACATTAAAATTCCGCCAAGTCCGTAGTAAAAAAAGGACAAGACACCATTTAAAAAACTGCGTAGTGCAAAAGGTGGATTTCCGTTTTTTGAACGGTTTGATATAAAAAGTTTAAAGAGAATCGGGTAGAAGATGAACGTAATAATCAGTGCCGCAAAAACCCCGATTAACGAAACTGATGAAATTGAAGTTAGCGCAGGATGCTGCGCAAATATCATGGCGCCGATTCCTAAAATTGTCGTGATTACAGCTAAAATGATTGATGTCCTGTAAATCGCAATTTCATTTTTTCCGGTAGTATATTCTTTTTGAAGTGCACTGGTCATGAAAATACTAAAATCAACTCCGTGACCAAAAATCAAAGTGCAGACGATCATGCTGAAAATATTCATCTGAATGCCAAAAATCCCCATAATTCCTGCTGTAACAATTCCGGTTAAAGCAATCGGGATACAGCTGACAATCACCAATTCGATTCTTCTGAAAAAGAAAAACAGAATTAAAATCACTGCGATAAAGGAATAATTGACAAGCGAATTGAAATCGGTTTTCAAAGTGCTGAAAAAGGTTTCATTCATTTGCTGGCGGTCAATTGCAATCAGATTTTCTTTGACGGAAGCCGATTTTACAAAAATATCGCGCTGTTCCGGTGCAACTTTTACCAAAGTTGAAATCGTGTAAAAACCATTTTTTTCGGTTACAAATTCTTTTAATTGTAAAGCCTGAATTCTTAGATAATCCTCAGAAGAAATCGGTTTGAAATCAAGATTTAAATGATTGAAAAAGATATCGTATGTTGTGGGTTTAAACCCAAGTTTGGAACCTTCTGTAATTAATCCGGATTTTAAAAGCTGTTTTTTATTAGTATCCCAAAACGAATTCCACTTTTCAATTTTCTCAAGCTGTTCCTTCTGCGAAAGCATAATCCCGCCCACAGAACTGAAATTCAATATTTTATTTTGCTGTTTTTCTTTTGCTAAATCGGCAAAAAGCTGGCTGTTGTGCTGCAAAACTTCTTCCATGCTTTTTCCGTACGAAGCTACATAGATGGTTTTTGAAGTCAGGCTCGTGCTTTCTTCCAGTTGTTTCTCGGCAGCTTTGATTTCTTTAGGAACAAAATTTAGCTGTGACAAATCATTATTAAAACCAACATTATTATAAGTAAAAAAGCAAATGATTGTAATTATAACACAAAAGCCAATCAAAAATTTATTATTGTGAAACGAAAAATGAGCCAGTTTATCGATTACATTTTTCTTGTGCTCGAAATTATTTTCTTTGGGTTTGTATAAATGCGGAACAATCAAAAGCGAGAAAAACGCAGATGCCATAACGATGACGGCAGCGAAAATTCCGAGATCATTCAGTGCATCTGATTTTACAAAAAGCAGGCATAAAAATGCAACTGCCGTAGTCGAACTGCTCATGATGACAGGCATCGTGATGTCTTTATACAACGTTTTGATATCGCTGTTGTGTTTGTAATGCGTAAGAATGTGCAGCGAATAATCAATAGTAATTCCTAATAAAATAGATCCGATTCCGAGTGAGATTGCTGAAATCTGTTCTTTTACGAAATATAAAAACGCAACGGCAAATAGTCCGCCAAATACTGTCGGAATAAAAATAATGAGCGGAATTACTATTTTTCGGTAGAATAAAATTAATATCAGCATCAGCGTAATCATGGCGATGGTTGTCGTGAGGACAATATCACTTTTAATCTGAGTCGCATTGGCAACAGCAATCAAAGCCGATCCAAAATAACTAACTGAAGTTTTACCTTTAAACTGCTTATTTAAATTTTCCTGAATCGATTTTAGTTTTTCTACAAAAAGAGTGTTTTTTTCGGTTTCACTAGATGAAATATCTGAGGTAATAAAAAGCAATAATTTCTTTTTGTCTTTGGTCATAACAAAACCATTGTCCAGTGTAAAATCATCACCAATATTTAACTGCTGTAATTTTTTTAAGGCGATAAACGAAATCCCAAGCGGATCCTGCAGAATAAAATCTTTTGTTACAAATCCAGAAGGTGAAATAATCGATTTATAATTTGCCTGAACTGTTGCTGCAATACTGTCTTTCTGCAATTTTTTTTCGATAGAATCATAATCTTTATCGTCTAAAAAAATCGGCAGATTATTGTAAACAAAATCGATTGTTTCCTGAATATTCTCTTCGTCAATTTTTCCCTGGATTCCGGTAATATAAGGTTTGCAGGATTTAGAAACACTGTCTGAAAAGGCAGTTGCCATTTCTTTCAAATCCTCTTCTGAACCGTTCTTTTCGAGTTTGAAAATGACAGTAGTTTTGTCTGCAAAATTTAACTGTTTTAAGACTTTTGCCGTTACATCAGCCTTGTCATTTGTGGGAATCAATTTGGTAATATCTTCTTCAAATTTGATTTGAGACGCAAAAAATCCAAAAATAAAAAGCATCAGCACAGCCAAAAGAACCGAAAGTGATTTTTTTCGGTTTACAAATAAATGAATGGCGTAGAAGTATTGATGCATGATTATAGCTTAAATTTTTCAGCCACAAATTCACGAATTTATTTTGAATAAATTGTACTAATTTGAGAATTCGTAGCGAATTGACATAGAATTTTATTCTGTACGTTTTTTAGTAAAAGCGGTTAAAAGAAAATAACTTATTAAACCAGCTGATAACGCCGAAACGGATGCTAAAATAAGACTTCCTACGATATATTGAGCGGCATTTTTTTGAATATCGTCAAACGTCATCGAACTGTCCAAAAAAAGTGAAGTATCAGAAGGGACAAAAATGCTTCCTATTTTTAGAGAACCGTAGATAATAAAAGGAATGAAAGGAGGAAAACTAATATTGGAAGTTAAAAAAGCAATGACTTTGTTAAGCCTGAATAAGGCGGCTAAAGCAAAAAGCAAAATGGTCTGAAAACCCCAGAAAGGAGAAAGACCAATAAAAATTCCTAACGCAATTGCAGCAGATTTTTTAAAATTTGAATCCTTGCTTTCTAAAATATCTTCGAGAAAGAATTTTTTAAAACCTTTTTTTTTTGCTCTTCTGAAAAAATCCCTTGGTTTGATGTAAAGCAGCGCATTTGTTACCAAAACGGTATTTAGAATACTGATTCTGGTAAAATCACGAAACGGACGAAAATGAGACACACGTTCTGCAGGATCGTACAAAACCTGAATCGGAATGTTTTTTACCACAATTCCTTTCCATGCAGCACGTACAATAACTTCAATTTCAAACTCAAATTTATTGGTATAAAATCGTTTTGGTAACAATCGAAGCGGATATAATCTAAAACCGGATTGCGTATCGTCAAGCTTGATTCCGGTTTCAAACTTAAACCAGAAGTTCGAAAATTTGTTGCCAAAACTGCTTTTTTTCGGCACGTTTTCCTGCGTCATATTTCGGCTTCCAATCAAAAGAGCGTTTGGCTCCTCTTGGATAGCTTCTAAGAAAATGGGAATATCAGCAGCAAAATGCTGTCCGTCAGAATCGATTGTGATGGCGTATTCAAAATCCAATTCGATTGCTTTTCGAAAACCGTTTCTAAGCGCCCGTCCTTTTCCTAAGTTTTTAGGATGATGAATTTGAGTGAGCTTTGAATACGATTTTAAGATTTCGCTCGTAGCATCAGTAGAACCGTCATTGACAATAATGACATTTGTGGTGAAATTTAAAACAGAGTCCAGAACTTTTTTTAGCGTTTTTTGATTATTATACGTAGGTACAATAACGCAAAAGTTAGTCGAACTAAGTAATTCCTGATGTGAATTCATGTGGCGTTTTTTGAGCTTTATTTTACAAATTGCTTCTCTTTTTCAGAGAAACTTTTAGATTGCAAAACAAAGTCTTTAAGATAATCTTTCAAAGCCGCACCCTGCGAAGCATAATACGTTGTTATGAATTTTTTATCTTCTTTAATATTTTTCTTGTAACCTGTAATGCCCGGAACATCTTCCTGAATGCTCAGTCTGATCATTCGCATTTCGATATTACTGGGATCACTTTTTATTGTGGCCTCAAGTAATTTTGCGCCTTCTTTAAAACGCTCTATTTTTTCGCCTAATTTTTTTTCAAATTTTGATTCCAGTAAAATGGAAGCCGCTTTGTAAGCCACTAAAATTTTATCATCATTATTGGAAATGCCTGCAAGTTTTGCTACAAATTCTTTGGCATTATTTTCAGATTTTGTAACGTCAGCATACATTTTTCGAATGGCAGCCAGATCCGGATTGCCTGCAAAATTTACCAGTAGAAGTAATGTTAATAGCAGTTTCATATTTAAAGCTTTTTATATACGTTGCTGAGTTTTAAAGCAACTGTATCATTAAAATAAGTTGTGTTTTTTACTTTGACCAAATTGTCTTCGGTTGTTGCAATATCGAGTTCCAGACGTAATTCCGGAGTGCTTTCCGGATTTATGAGCGCCATAAATTTTACATTTGAAAGTGTCTGAATCATTAAAATTTCCTGAGTGATTTTCTCTGTCAGTTCTTTAATAATCTGGATCATGCAAACACCCGGCATAATCGGATTTCCCGGAAAATGACCTTTGAAAACTTCATGTTTTTCATTAACCAAAATCGTAATAATATGTTTCGAATCGGATATTTTTTCTTCCGAAAGTATTTTGTAAAATTCTTTTAAAACCATAGTTTTTATTTTCCAAACGAATAGGAAACCCCTAATTGAAAATTGATATTTGTATTATAATCGCCAAAAAGATAATTATTATTAGAATCATTGTAATAATAATCACTATCTAAAATGTCGTAAAAACCTTTTTTAAATCGGGCTTCAAACGTTAAACCTGATGGCAGACGATAGCCAATTCCGGTAACAAAAGCCAAATCATTAGCATCTTTTCTTTTGACTAAATTGTGATTTACAAGAAAATCTGCCGATGGACCAAATTGTATCTGAATACCGGGACCAAAAGTAAACTTATTTAGTAATGTAAACGAAAAATAATCAAGTCTTAAATTTTCTTTATTAAATTTTTCAGTACCTGAATTGGCATCATTGTAATTTCGGACCACATTGTCAGAACCTTGTCTGCTGTATGTTATCTCGGGCTGAAGAGCATAATATTTACCCAGCCTGATTTCGCCAAAACCACCTGCATAAAAATCCTTTTTATAAGTGGAATGTGTTTCTGAAATCGTAGAAAAACCCAATCCCATTCTTATTCCTGGATTGAAACTAACTTGACCCTGTGCCTGTATGATAAAAAACAGAGCTATTATACTTTTATTATTCAATTTCACTACATTTTAAAAGTATAACTAATTCCAACCTGGAAGACCTGATTCAAAATTATTTCGTCATAATAATAGTCATCATCAACTCCGTCATAGCCATAAATATCTATAAATCCTTGTTTGATTCTGGCTTCAAATGCCAGTCCGTTTGGCAATGTATAACCAACACCTGCAACAATTGCCATGTCAAAACCTTCAGGATCAGAGTTAATGTAATTATCATCTACTTTAAAATCTAAAGAAGGTCCTGCCAAAACATGAAAACCACTACCACCAAAGTTAAATTTAGCAACGGCTCCAAGTGTTATATAATTCAGTTCATATTTTTCAGAATAATAGCGACCATTTTCAAAGTATCTTCCTTTATCACCTTGTCTTGAATACGTTATCTCAGGCTGTAATGAGAAATACCTGTTAAATTTAATATCTACTAATCCACCAAGATAAAAATCTGTTTTAGTTCTATTATCATCAATATTGGTTAATGTAGAGAAGTTTAATCCCCCTCTGATTCCCGGACTAACCCTTATCTGCGCCTGAGATGTTATTAGACCAATAAATAAAACGAATGCAATTAAGGTTACTTTTTTCATTTGTATATGATTTAAGTTAATTTGGTTTTTCCTCTGATTTAAAATAATTTAGCTCAATTTTCAATTTTATATTTTGATGTAAAATGACTACTTTTTTAGCAAAAATATCGTTTTCTAAAGTAAAAGTAATTGTTATTTTATCTTTTGTTTTAGAGGAGCGGACGACTTTTTCTAATTTTTGATCTTTTTTGGAGAAGAAGAGATAGTTGTCACGTTTCCCGTCTCCCGATTTATAAATGTTGCTTTCTTCGTTTTCGAATTGTTCCTCAATCAGATAATCTTTTTTAAGAAGCAGCCTAAAATCTTCTTCCAAAGTATTAATCAGGATTTTTCGGTCGAGTTCAGAAACGATTGAATTGACTTTAAAATCGTTTTCCGAAATTTCAAAATCCATTAATTTGTTGCCGAATTCAGTTGTAAAAACGACTCGGTGGGTGGTATCATTTATTTTTTTGGCGATGAAAATCCCGGATATTTCGTGACCATAAACCGAGATATTGGTTTTATAAACATAATCGGTTTTTGAGTCTGAGAAATAAGGAACTTCAAGTGTGGTTTTATCTAATTTTTTAGGCGTATAATTTTTTGTGACTGAGCCACAGGAAATCAAAACAATCGCCAGAAAGCAATTAATTAGTAAAAACTGAATCGTCGATTTTTGCATTGATTACTTTATTTTTTAATACAATTCTGGTATAATCGTCAGATGATTCTAATAATTTTACCTGAACCACAGTGGCTTCTTCTTTGTCAAAAGTCAGTTCAATTTGTTTGATGTATTTTTTCAGCGTAGCATCTTTCGGAATAAACTTCGCCAGATTTTGTCCTTTTAATTTAAAATACGAAATCGTAAATTCTTTGTCATCAAACATATTTCCGCTTACGCTTCCCACAATTAATTTATTGATGCGGGCAAATATTTTGCTGTTGCCAATATCAACGGCACTTTTCTTTCCTTCATCGTTAATCAGGATTTTTCCGTTCTTGAAAACAATGCTGTAATTGTATGGTTTTTTGTATTGCCAGGACAGTAGTGCCGGTTCTTTAAAAAACATTTTTCCCGAAGTTTCAATGTCTTTCGACAAAAAATCCAAATGCTTGTATTGCACAAAATCAGTACTTAGTGATTTGATTTTTTTGGATACCACATTTACTTCTTCTTTGAATTGAGTAATTTCTGCAGCAGTCATTTTTTGTTCCTGACCTAACATCGAAAAACTGCTAATGTTCAGCAAAAAAAGGAAAATATATAATTTAGTTTTCATAAGCATTAAGATTCAAAAGTTCTTCCAAAGAAACAACTTCATAATTATTTTGCTGTAAAAATTGCAAAAACTGTTCCAATACCAAAACAGAGTGTGGCGCCGTGTCGTGCAAAAGTACAATTCCGCCGGGAGAAACACGTTTTTTAATTCGATTCAAAATCAAATCCACATTTGTTGTGCCTCCGTCAAGAGAACGAATATTCCAGCCAATTGTTTTATGTCCGGTGATTTTTAAAGCTCTCCGAATTGATGGCGTCGTAACTCCGTAAGGTGGACGAAAAAAGTGAATCTTTTTGGAAGTAAATTGCTCCAGAAGCTGATCTGTTTTTCGAAGTTCACGGGTTATTTTATCTTCATGATAAAAATCGAAAAATTTAGAATGAGAATAAGAATGATTTCCAACCAAGTGACCTTCGTCAATTACTTTTTGAAGAATTTCACGATGAGTTTCTATATTTTTTCCAATGCAGAAAAAAGTCGCTTTGGCATTGTATTTTTTTAAAAGTGCTAAAACTTCTAAAGTAAATTCACTTGGGCCATCATCAAAAGTCAATGCGATTTTTTTTTCTGTTTCTAATGGATTACTGCAGAAAGCCTTTACATGATAATTAGATGAAATCCGGGCAGAACCAAAAGCATTTATTCCAATCCAAACCAAGACTAAAGCAACAAACCACAGGAAATGAATTGCGAGATAAAGATTCAGAAGAAACAATACAAGCAACAAAAAGATAAAAAACAGCGATATGTTTTTATGCGTTATCATTTTGACAGCAGCGTAAAACTATGGTTTTTTCCGTGTAATTGATTGTATAATAAAATGGTTTTGTAACTCAGTTTTTCAATAGCATTAAATTTTACGATTTCAGGAATTTCCTGTGTTTTCAAAATTTTAGCAGCCATCCAAAATGCAAAAGCCGAAGCTGTATCGTATTCACCACTTAAATGTTTGTAATACAAAACCGGAGTGTTTGCAAAAGTGTTTTCGCTTAGATTTTTATAATAATTTTCGAAAGCTGTATTTCCGTCAAAGCCTAAGACTAAAGCATCAACATCAGCGATTTCTAAATTATTTGATTTTAGGAAAGATAAAATCTCACTTTCAACTTCGTTTTCTTCTAAAGTATTTACAATAGAAACATCTAAAATTTCAGCGTAAGTATTGTCTTTTCTTTCATTTTCTAAAACAAAAAAACTGGTACCTTCTCCATAGACAGCACCGCTTGTGTCAGAAGTCAAAACATTGTAAGGCGCCTGATTGTCTTGTTTAATGCGTCCGTTTAATTTGAAAAGGGCAGTGGTATAATCGCCATTTTCATCAACGCCCCCAACTAAAATAGAATTAGCTTCCTCTTCTTCAATCTGCATTTTTGCATCGATCAAAGCCGATTCAAAAGAAACCGCGCCATTCACATAAGTGAAATTATAACCTTTACATTGCTGTAAAAGTGCAATCTGCGCACCAACCGTATTATGAGTCGATTGAATAAATGAAGTTGGAGTTAGAAATTCTTCGTTATTGTCTAAAATGCTTTTTAGGAATTTTTCAGAATCTTCGATACAGCCTAAACCTGTTCCGGTAATAATCGCATCAACATTTTCAACATTGGCATCTTTCATGGCCAGAGCCGAAGCTACGATTCCGTTTTTTACCCCTTTTGCCATGCGTCGGCTGGCAGCTGGAGAAATATATTCTTTGTACGCCGGGGGAACAATCCCCAGTACATTTTCTTCATGATTTACAACAGCTTCTTCCAAAAAAACAGTATCAAATGTTTTTTGAGTCGAAATACAGCCTACTCCATTTATATATGTTTTTTTACTCATTAGCTTTTTGAAAATATAAGGGTTGAGCAGTTTCCTCCAAATCCGAAAGAATTCGATAAAACGTGTTCGATAGTTTTATTTTTTAAAGTTTTCTGCGGTTTTAAATCAAATTCTTCCATCGGAACATCAAAATTCAAGTTTGGATAAACCACATTATTCTGGATGGCCAAAACACTGTACACAGCTTCAATTGCTGCGGCTGCCGCTAAAGTATGTCCTGTAAAAGGTTTTGTAGAACTGAAATCCGGAACTTTTTCGTTTTCATAAATTCGTAGCAAAGCTCTTCCTTCCGATAAATCGTTGTTTGGCGTTGCTGTTCCGTGTACGTTGATATAGTCAATTTGAGAAGGTTGTAATCCCGAAACTTCAAACGCTTTTTTCATTGCCAGATAAGCGCCGTCTCCATTTTCAGAAGAAGCGGTTTGGTGAAAAGCATCGTTTGCGTTTCCGTAACCCGAAACTCTTGCCAGCACTTTCTTATTTTGTTTTGCGACAATTTCATCCGATTCTAAAACTAAGTAAGCTGCTGCTTCGCCAAGATTTAAACCTTTACGATTGTTGTCAAAAGGTTTATTGTAATCGTCAGATAAAATCATCAAAGTCTTAAAACCATTGATAGTGAATTTTGCCAAAGCATCGGCTCCGCCTACAATCACGCGATCTAATTTTCCGGTTTTGATCAATCTTGCGCCAAGCATAATCGAATTGGCTGCAGACGAACAAGCCGTACTGATTGTCGTAACCATTCCTTTTAAACCCAACTCTTCTGCAATTTTATCTGCCACATCACCACCGTCATGGCAGGTAATATATTTTACCAGTTCCGGTTTTTCGAAATAATCGTAATAATGCTTTTCGGTCATATCCATTCCGCCCACACTGGTAGCCGAAATAAGTCCGGTCCTGAATTCATTAATATCAGAAATACCGGCGTTTTCAACAGCTTGTCTGGCTGCCAGAGTGCCAATCATAGCGGTTCGGGAGAAATTATTATCCTCATTTAATTTCAATTCAGAAATAAGATCTTCGTTGGTTTTTTTGATTTCACCCACTTTGATGACATCTTCATGAACCGTCGAAATATTTTGAATACGCGAAATGCCAATTTTGTTTTCGATCAACGAAATATAATTTTCCTCAACCGAATTACCAATCGCAGAAATAATTCCCATTCCCGTTATAGCAACACCTTTCATCTAATTTTAGATTTATGATTTTAGATTTTAGATTAAACTTTGCGTCTTCGCGTCTTTGCGAGTAGATTTCTCGCAGCTTAACACAAAGAGACTTGTAATTTAATCTCGCAAAGTCACAGAGTCGCAAAGATTTTTAAGCTTTTTTAAATAGCAACTCTTGCTTGGCAAAGTTTATGAAAATTACTTCGTTCTATTTGCGCTGATATACGCTGCCATAGTTTCGATAGACTGGAAAATAGATTTTCCTTCTTTCGGATCCACTAATTTAATTCCGTAATCTTTATCTAAAATCACGATCAGTTCAAGTGCATCAATTGAGTCTAAACCTAGACCGTCTCCAAACAAAGGATCAGTATCTGCAATATCTTCTACAGCGATATCTTCAAGGTTTAAAGTTGTAATGATTTTATTTTTTAATTCTGCTTTTAATGCTTCCATGATTATTTATGGTATAATGTATTGATATTTTCGTTTTTATAATTTTCGTTTTCTGCTGCACTTATGATGCAAAGAAACGCTTTGTAATTGTCATTAAAAAATTCTGTCCAGCCACACAGCACCAAATCTGCTTTATTTGTGTTCAGTAAAATGTTCGAATAATTCGATAAAAATTCGCCGTTAAAGGCATCAAATATAAAGAAAGAATTCTCACTTTTCAGCTGATGGCGTATACTTATTTCGCCGAGGCAAATATTGGGCAGCGTATAAACAAAAACCGCCGGACTCGGATAATAGTTTTCTTTGTCTGAAATGGATTCCTGGTATTTTACATCGGTGTCTAAACTCGACGATTTATTGGCCAAAACCAAAGCGATATTATTTTCCTTTTGCTTCGCCAGTTCGCTATCGCTCGGGTCAGTTGAGGTAATTGGACTCAAAAGGAGTTCTGATCCTAAAAAAGCCAGTTTGCTCAACGCATCCATTTTGAAAAACTTCGAATATTGGATTTCAAAATTACGATACGCTTGTTTGGCGAAATCTGCAAAATCTGTTGGTTCAGTTTTGAATACACAAGTTCCGTTGAGAACAATTTCGTTGTTTTCGATTTTGATGTAGGATTGTATGTTGGTTTTTTTGGTCATTATAAATAATTTATCAAAATAAATGCCCGTCTGAAATAAACAGATTATATGTCATATTTTTTATAACTTTGTCAAGTTATGAAATTCTACGAAAAATATCCACAACTAAAAAACAAGAGCTTTTTATCAAAAGTTCTTGCAGATACTGTATTTTCTACAATGGCTTTAGAAGATCAGCAAGTTTCGAAGAACAAAGTTGTTAAAATTGTTGATACCGTTTTAAAAGAAAAAGAATCAAAAGGAAATCAATTCTTCACTAATTAATCTGTTCAGTAATTTATAATCTCCACTATCTGCTAATTTCATTGCACTAATATAAAATTTTCTACTTTCTCCTTCTCGGTGATATAACTCTAAAGGTTGATATCCAAATTTTAAAGCGATGAGATTCATGAGAATCCTTCCTGTTCTTCCATTTCCGTTATTAAAAGGATGTATTCTTATAAATTCATAATGAGAATAAACTAAACATTCGATATGATCTTTTCTAGTTTTGGAAATGGAAATTTTGAAGTTCAAATTATCCAGAAACTGATACATAGCTTGTAAAACTAAAGTAGGTTTTGGCGGGATTAGTTGTCCTACTGAAACTTCAGTTGTTCGCCATTTTCCAGCCCAATCGTAAAGTTGTTCAAAAGCAATTTTATGAATTTCTAGAATAAGAGTTGTAGAAATTTCTACATCAATATCTAGCTCAAAAGTATAAAGTTCAGCTTTTGCGATACCTGTTGCTTCAAATTCATTAATTTGATTTTTATCCGTTAGGCCTAACAAATTATCGTCAGGAAACGGTGTCCAATTAGTTTGATTTTCCATCGCTCATTTTTATCTTTTCAAAAACCACAGCCGTATTACAACCTCCAAAACCAGAAGCCGTTTTCAGGAAATATTGAATATTCTTTTCTTCGTTTTTCTCAATCACATTGATAGTTTGGCTTACTCCGATTTCATCAAAACCTTTTGATTGAAAAAGCATATTTTGATTGGCAGATTCAATCGCAATTACTGTTTCCAATAATCCCGAAGCACCTAATGTATGACCGTAAAATCCTTTTAAACTGTTAATTGGAACGTTTTGCAAATCCAAACGATTTAAAGCAATAGCTTCCATTTCGTCATTATAAGGCGTTGCGGTTCCGTGTGCTGAAATATAATCTAATTTATTGGCTTCAATTTGAGCTTCTTTCAAAGCATTCTTAATACTTCTAAACAAACCTTCGCCCGTTCTTGACGGACCTGAAATATGATTGGCATCGTTTATCGAACTGTCTCCAATGACTTTTATTTTAGCGTTTCTGGTATCCGCCGAAACTAAAACGGCAGCTGTTGCTTCGCCTAAACTTACACCCGTTCTGTTTTTAGAATACGGTTTGCAAGGCAGTTCGCTCATCGCCTGAAAAGCATTAAAACCAGACAAAACAAATTCTGAAACTTCATCACCCGCAACTACGAAAATGTTATCATAAAGTTCCGATTGAATCATTCTTTTCGCAACAGAAACGGCTAAAATTCCGGAAACGCAGGCGTTTGAAACCACGATTGGCTGTGTTTGGAATCCGAAGAAACCGGAAACATTTTTTGCCAAAACATCCAAATGGGCGTTATTAAGACTTTCTTCAGAAGAATCTTGTAAAGCCGTTATATTTCCTTTTGTTGTCGAAAGTATAAAAGCGGTTTTAGAATTTAATTCGACTTCAGCATTTTTGATAATCGGCTCTAAAGCCAGAATCATCATTTTTTCTAAACGGGAATATTTGGTTTCAGAGCTGATTTTTGCAAAAGCACTGTTTATTTTTTCATCAGAAATAATCGAAGCATAAAATGAATTGGGCATTAAAGAAATATCGTTGTGAAGCTGAATTCCGGAATCGCCACGAAGAATGGCTTCGATGTTCGATGCAACATCAAAACCTAAAGGTGTGATGCAATTCGTTTC
The DNA here is from genome assembly GCF_020026925.1 of Flavobacterium hibisci. GTDB lineage: Bacteria > Bacteroidota > Bacteroidia > Flavobacteriales > Flavobacteriaceae > Flavobacterium > Flavobacterium hibisci. The sequence continues at coordinate 112,000 of NZ_JAIQDW010000014.1, forward strand.
TGTGATGTATATTTCTTTTATCATTTTATTTCTCTATTTCTCCTGCAAGGTTTTTAAAACCTTGTAGGTATGTTTTTTTCAAACTTTATCTAAAAAAAGGTTTCACGCAGATTTTGCAGATTTATTCGATTTTATATATACCTACAAGGTTTTGAAAACCTTGCAGGAAACGGATTTAAATTATTTTTAATTTGTGCAATTTGTGTTTATTTCAACAATCCCACTTTCCTTTTCCATTCCTCATAAAAAGGCGGATTTGTCAGCATTAAATTTCCGTCTTTATCTAAAAAAACCTGAGTCGTTTCACCGGTACAAGCTATTTCTCCTTTGGCATCAATAATTTTAAAACGGTAAATTATTTTTGCAGCTGGTGTTTCTACAACTGTTGTTTCAATCGTTACCACGTCGCCGTAGCGCAAGGAAAGTTTATGTTCGCAGGTCGATTTTACAATTGGGGTTGTATAACCTGTTGCTGCAATATCCAGATACGTAAGTCCGTGCTGGCGTCCAAAAGCTTCGCGTCCATCTTCGAAATACGTGATATAATGGCCGTGCCATACAATCCCAAGCGGATCAGTCTCGTTAAAACGAATTCTGATTTCGTGTGAAACGGTCAGGTTGGAGGCTTCGTTATACTGTTCTTTTCTTTTTGTCATAAAATAAGGCGATGGCGGTTGTGATAATGAAAAACAAAAATAATAAAGTTATCTGTGGAATGATTTCGACGAAAGAGCTGTTGCGTAATAAAACATCATAAAACGCTTCTAATCCCCAGTTCATAGGAGAAGATTTTGCAATATACTGCATGATTTTCGGCATGGCAAAAACAGGAACCCAAACGCCTCCAATTGCGGCTAAAATGATTACACTTGTTGCACCAAACGGAGCAGATTGTTCCTGCGTGCTGGCGACAGTTCCTAATAAGATTCCGTAGCCGATTGCTGCAAAACCTGAAAATAATGCTACAACACTTGTCAATACGAAATGTCGTTCGATGTTTAAAGAAGGCAACCCGATTGAGGGGAACAAAAATACTGCAACGGCAACCATCATATAAAACTGAATCATACAAATGATGGAGTAGGTGATGGTTTTGCCAATAATCACAACTAAATTAGAAACCGGATTGGTTCTTAAACGAACAAAAGTTCCCTGTGTTTTTTCTTTTACAATGTTGATAGAAAGGGGAATTACAATAAAAAAGATCGCAAAAAGTGTCCAAGCCGGAACATTGTGCTGCACCGAATTCGGAAGCACTTCTTTATTATTGATTCTCGGAATTATTTCTTTGAAAGTAATAAAGCTTTTTTGCTCAAAATCGATGGTTTCTTCTCCTAATTGTTTTTGAAAAGTTGAATAAATCGATTTGGTTTCAATCTGCGAAATCATTTTGTCAATCGAACTCATAACTGCATTTTTGAAACTCATCTGAACGGCGGGATCAAAATACAGTTTGACTTCTTTTTCTTTAATGACACGCTGAGGTTCTGAGGTTGCAGTGCTGTCTGTCAACCCTAAATTGCTGACAATTTTTTCTACATTCTGCTCGACTTTAGCCTGCAGATCAGAACTTAGATTTTCCGGAATTACAATTGCCAGCTGGAATTTTCCTTTGTACACATTTTCTTTGGCAATTTCTTCGGTAATCGGTTTATTGTCAATTTGTGTTACAACGGTAAAATAGTTGCTTTTTTCTAAATTTTCAAAAACGGTTTTAGAAACAGATCCTTTGTCCTTATCCACCAAAAGAATCTGAATTTTAGAATTGGTTACCGCATTAAAAGTGCTGTCCTGAATTATGGTTACGGCAATGACCAAAACCAAAGGCATGACAAATAAAATAATCAGTCCGCCTAAATCTCTTTTCAGCAAAAGAAATTCTTTTACTATCGACATCCAGATTTTATATATCATCTCTCAAGGCTTTACCGGTTAATGAAATAAAAACATCTTCGAGATTTCGGGCCTCTTTTGTAGCTTCAATTAATGCCAAAGGAGTGTCCTGTGCATAAATCTGTCCCTGATCTAAAATGGCAATCTGCGTACAGAAATCTTCGGCTTCAGCCAAATGATGCGAGGTATAAATAATCGTAGTTCCGTTTTGGTTTAAAACTTTCAAATAATCGATAATGGCAGTTTTAGAATGCACATCAACACCAACAGTTGGTTCATCCAAAAACAAAACTTTTGGATTATGAAGAATTCCGGCAATCAGATTGACACGGCGTTTCATTCCGCCCGAAAAAGTCTGAACTTGTTTATCGGCAAATTTTAATAAACCCAAAAGATCCAAAGCTTCAATAACTTTATCTTTTAAATCAGAACCTTTCAAGCCGTACATACTTCCAAAATAATGCAGATTTTCCCTGGCAGTCAATGTCGGGTACAAAGCATATTCCTGAGGCACAACGCCTATGATTTTTTTGATTTTTGAAGCATGATGCTGATAGTCTAAGCCATCAATTGTAAAATGTCCCGAAGTAGGTTTAATCAAACCGCAGAGCATCGAAATTAAGGTTGTTTTCCCGGCACCGTTTGGACCAAGTAAACCAAAAATCTGACCTTCATTTATATTTAGCGAAACGTTGTTCAAAGAGTACATTTCTGCTTCTTTGTACTTTTTCGAAAGGGATTCTATTTTTATAATGGGCTGCAAAATATCGTTAGCTGATGGCTTTTTTTAGTTTTTTGAAAAAGATTTCTTCACGATTGGCGATGTCTAAAAGTTCATCGGCAATAGCGTTGTAGGCATCTTCTTTGGCGCTTCGGTTTTTATAAATTCGGGAAGCTTCAACAGCAAAATCACGCCATGAATCGCCAATTTGGGTCATTTCTTTCGAAAGCGTTTTTAATTCTTCATTATTCAGAATCACCGATGCTTCCTGCAAAAATGCGGCATAAATAAAACGGAAGCCGCCGCCTCCGGTACCAATTTCTTCCTGCATGCGAACCATTTGAGCCAGATAATGATTGGCTTTTCTGACACCATGTTTCGCCGGCCATTTTCGGATTCGGCGCGATACAAATTTAATACCGCGTACACCCACGATTGGCATTGGTGCCAGCATAGTACGACACGTATCTTTGATTCCTTTGATGATTGCATTTTTGAAATCAACATTGCCCGGAACCTGAATTGGATAATACATCTGGCCTCTTGGCGCAAAAGCTCCTTTAGCAAAACGAACTTTGTCTAGTTCATCGTGCGTTAAGGTAGTAACCGTTTCCATTACCGGATCACTGATCAGATAATCCGTTTCGGTTTTTCCGTAAACAACTAAATTGTGGGCGTTGAAATGAAAGCGGTATTCATCAGGAAAATAACTCAAATGATACACGCCAACTTGTAATCCCGTCGGAATATTATTTTTCAGGTTTTCCTCTAAAGCTTTATTCGCACTAGCAACAGAAGAAAATTTTTGTCTTTTTATTTTTAAGTTTAACCGATTGGCGACTTTATTGAAAATCTGTCCCGGCAAAGTTCTGTAGCTTATTGCCGGAGCATGATTGACTTTTAAAAAGGGCAGATACACGAATAAAAGTCCCGAACCAATTCCGAAAACCATCGGTTCGCTGATGTGCAGTCCGCTGTTTTTTAAGAGGTTTGAAGCTACTCCGTTTTCACAATGAGCAGATTGGTGGTGTGTAAAAGTAACTTGCATTATTTTGAGATACTATTTTTGAGTTCGGCAATTGAAATATCAAAAGCGTCAGCATATTTTTGTAAAGTTTTGTCGTTTAATTTGGCAAAAACAGCCGGTTTAAAATGTCTTTTTACGCGCCATTTCCACATTTCTACATAGCCGGAAAGAATAGAAAGATCCATTTTATTGAGTTCCATAAAATAGCAAATCGGACTAACTTCTCCAGCAATTACTTGTTGTCTGGCTTCTTCGGCACGCTCTTTAATGTCGTCAATCGCGTTTGAAAGCGCTATGGCTTTTGGTTCCCAGCCCGTACTCAAAGCGGTAGTATAATTACCGTTTTCATCTGTGGCATAAACGAGTTCCTTGAGATTTTTTTTGCTTAAATTTCCATCGTGCTGCGGTACATTTTCTTTTTCCATGACGGTTTAAATTTTAATTAGCATTATGTTGTGGCCGAAATTGTCTTTTGAATAAACAAATTAATTTCGCATTCTAAAAGTATTTTATCTTCGAGCAAGCTTTCACACTTCATCGTGCACAACGTATAATCATCGCCGATGAATTTTGAAACTAAAGTTGCTTTTGTGATAATGATTTCACCAACTTTTGGCAGTGAATGAATTTTCAGGTTTTTTATGGCGCTGATAAAACCCAGAACGCTGATATCCTTATTTTCTGTACCGTCTTCTTCAAAAAAATATTTTTTTCCAACGATTGATGAACAAGTCTGTGCCGTATTTTCGATTAATCCGGCTTCAATAAAAGTACCATTGTCAACAAAAATATTATCTTCTTTAATTAAAAATTCAGTTTCGACAAAATTGGCATCGATATCCAAAATCAAATCAACCATCAGCATTGGAGCACGGTGAGGTAAGTAATTTTGAATGTCAATTCCCACTTTCATATATTTTTATTTGGCTAAAACGGTTTTCATTTGTCCGCTTGCAATTTCTTCATTGTTTAAAAAAGTCACGATATCTACTAAAGTTACTCCCGCAAATTCTTGTAAAATGGTAACATTCGACTGAATGCTATCGTTAATTTGAGGCAATTTTTTAATCAGAATATCTTTAATAGAACCAATATATCCGGTTGGAGCAGTTTCGTTTTTCAAAAAAAACTGATAGCCGGTGTGTAAAGCGACAGATTGCGCCATATGTTCAATTAAGCCTGCTTCTAAAAAAATGTTTTCTTCTAAAAAAATATTGCTGTCCTGGATTTTCAATCCCGAAACTAATGCCGTTTCTGAATACGAAAACATACGATCCACCATGACAAAAGGAAACTTTTGCGGGATCAGGTTTTCTACTGCTTCTTTTTCTAAAAGTACTGAGGCTTCCATTAGCAAACGGTTAAATACGCATACGCAAATGAAAATCTTCCGCTTTCCGGAACAGATAATAAAATTTTATCTCCTTTTTTCAAATTCCCTGAATTCATTAATTCTTCAAGAGCAAGGTAAATAGAAGCGGAGCCTACGTTTCCAACCTTAGAAAGATTCATGAACCATTTATTATCACTCATTCCAATACCTTTTTCATTTAATCCTTTTTTCAATCCTTCCACAAAAAAGTTAGAAGAAACATGAGGAATAAAATAAGTAATATCTTCCGATTTAATATTGTTTTTATCCATCGCGTCTTTCATGCTTTCCGCACCTTTTGACAGGATAAATTCGTCTAATAATTTAACGTCTTGTTTTATAGAAAAAACAGACTCGTTTAGCCATTGGTCTGGTGAATAATCGCTCCAGCCTTTAATTTCACCATTTTCCAATTTGTCACCTCCGGCATACATGCAAGTTTCTAATTCGTAAGCATACGAAAAAGCTTCCATCCATTCTATTTTAAGGGAGATTGGGCCTCTTGGTTTATTTTCTAATAAAAAGGCACCAGCACCGTCTGAAAGCATCCATCTTAAGAAATCTTTTTTGAAAGCGATGATCGGCTGTTCTTCCAGATTTTTTAAATTTTCGGCTTCGTGATTGTATTTTTGTGCATTCAGCCAGGTCGAAACTTTTTCTGAACCTGTACAGATTGCATTGTTTGAATTTCCAGATCTTACGGAAAGAAAACCAAATTTAAGAGAATTCATTCCGGCACAGCATACCCCTGTTGAAGAGTTAAGTTCTACAGATTTATTTTTTAATAAGCCATGAACCATTGCAGCGTGAGAAGGAAGGAATATGTCAGGAGTTGAGGTTCCGCATGAAAGTACTTCTAAATCCTGAGGCGTAAAATTTTCGTCGAATAGCGGTAAAATAGCATTACGTGTTAATTCGGCATTGCTGTGAGTGCTTTTCCCAGATTTATCAACAGCATAATATCGGCTTTGAATTTTATTATTACGCAAAATAATACGTCTTGCTTTAGAAGCAGTATCGTTGATAAGGCCTAAATATGTTTCCATTTCATCATTAGAAATGGCGTCATTTGGCAAATATTTTGCAGCTTTTGTAATGTATACTTCAAACATAATCTAAATCTCTTCTAAACTCCCTGATAATATTGAGTTTGTTTTTTTATTGTTTTTAGCTTAAAAGGATAGCTAACGAGGTGCAATATATACACTATTGGTGAGATTAACCATATTGCTAAGAATAAATAAATATAAAATATTTTGAGAAGCTGTTTTCTCTTTTTCGGATTCTTATGAATAAAATTTGACCACTTATTAAAAATTTTATTGGCTGTTTTATCAACGGTCACTAAATAAGGGCTAATCCGTACAGCATCAGCGGCTACTAATTTGGTTTGTACATCATTTAATTTGTTCTGACTGAAATGTGAAAGAATAATATCTCCAAATTTTGTCGATTCCTGAATGTCTTTTTCTGAAACTCCTGGTAACGGAAAAAAGCCTAAATATTTCTTTTTTACTCCTGAAAACATCCATTCTACTATAGTCAAAACGCTAATTAAGTTTCCTACACGGTCAACCAACGCGATATTTCCAACCAATTGAGCGTTGGCTTCTTTTAGCAGGACCTTAATTTTTTCCTGACCCATAATCCACATATTGCGGGAACCACTGATGGTAACTACAGGTGTATTATTCAGGATTTTTTTGCTTTCTTCACTTTTCAAAAAAGAATTGACTGGAATCGATGGCGATAAATACCAAACCTGATAGTGAAACAAAATTAAATCAAATTTTGTATTCAGAATTTCATCTGAAACCGGTTTTAATGCGGTTGGAATCTGTAAAAAGGATTCCGGGAAAGCATCAAAAAAAGATTCTTTATTCCACGGAAAAGGGAAAGGCTTTTCTAATTGGATTTCGTGAAAAGTTACTTTTATTTCATCTGAATTAAAAAAGGGTTTTGCAATATTTTGTGCAATCGATTTTAATTGCCCGGACTGAGAATAAAAAATAACAAGGACATTTTTCATTTTGGTTTTACCTTAGGTTGCAGGCAAAAATAGTAAATTTTATTTAAGCGGATTTATGGTTTCAGATCATTCCAAAAATCAAAATAATTAAACCATTGCAAAGGATATTTTTGCACAATAGTTTCCACACTTTTTACATATTCTTTCAATAATCCTTTTTCGTCCCGATGTTTTACCGTAGCTTCTCTTGCGTATAAATGATAATGAAGGCTTGGTTCTTTCATTACATAAACAAAAACTACAGGAACTTTTAATCGGGAAGCTATTAGAAATGGGCCTGCAGGAAAATTGGCTTCTTTTCCTAAAATAGTTTCAGAAAGTGATTTGGTGCCTTCAAAATAACGATCGCCGGTAAAGCAGATTAGTTCGTTATTTGCAAGAGCCGCATTGATCTCAAAAATATGCGAGAGATCTTCTTTGATAATAATGAATTTTACAGCAGATTTCTGCGTAACGCTTTCGAGATAATTTTTAATTGCCGAATGTTCTAAATCGGTAGTGACCAGATTGATTTGGAAATCAAGATCGATGTCTCCAAAAAAGTGTTCCGCAATTTCGAAATTTCCGATATGCGCGCTGATTAAAACACCGCCTTTTTTTTCGGCTAAAAGCCTTTTCAGGATTTCGATTCCGTCAAATTCATAGGTAAATTTATTCCGCAGACCGGCTGAAATAGAAACTTTGTCAATAATGGTCTGGCCAAAAGTATAATAGCTTTTGAAAACCATTTTTTTTGACCGGAAATACGAATAGCGAAGTCTTTCTTTAAAATAATAAGAAATAGCCTTATTGCTTTTCTTTAAAAATAGAAAGTAATAAGAAGCAACAAAATAAAGTAAAAAATAAGCTGATTTAACACCCGCTTTCCGAATCAAAAAAACGAATATTCTATAGCCTAAAACTGTTCCTTTTGATTTGCCATCCCATTGACTCATTAAGCAGTTTTAGCTTTTAATTTGGATTCGATAAGGTCATAAAAGTTTTGAAAAGTAGCGATTCCGACAAAATCCACTTCAACCAGTTTAACACCAAAGTTCGATTCGATTGAAACGACTAAATCAACGTAATCTAAACTATCCAGCCCAAGTGTATCTTTTAAATTAGCATCTGGTTCAATTTCGTCATTGTCAACTTCAAATTCATCAACCAAAAAACCATTAATTCGTTCTATAATCTCTTCTTTATTCATTTTTCATTTAAACTTTTTAACCACCAATGCAGAATTGGTTCCTCCGAACCCGAAAGAATTGGACAAAAATATATCAAATTTTTTGTTTAACGTACTTTTAACTAAATTTAATTTTGAGGCATCTTCATCCGGAGTTTCCAAATTGATGTTCGGAGCAATAAAATCATGCTGCATCATTAGAATAGAGTAGATTATTTCACTGGCGCCGGCCATCCAGCATTCGTGTCCGGTCATTGATTTTGTTGAACTTACAGGAGGATTTTTCTCACCAAAAACTTCAAAGATAGCTTTGGCTTCGTTTGCATCACCAACAGGAGTTGAGGTTGCATGTGCATTTATGTATTCAATATCTGACGCTTTTAAGTTTGCCTCTTCAAGGGCTCTTTTCATCGCTGTAGCCGGTCCTTCGACATTTGGAGTCGAAATATGCCCTCCATTTGATGAAAATCCGTAGCCGGAAACTTCGGCAATAATGGTGGCTCCTCTTGCGATGGCAGATTCGTAACTTTCTAAAATTAAAGTCGCACCGCCGCCACTCGGAATTAATCCGTCACGACCTGAATCAAATGGTCGTGAGGCTTTTTCAGGATCACTTTCTCTGTTAGAAAAAACGCCTAAGCCGTCAAAACTGCTCATCGCATATTTGTTGATTTCCTGTGCGCCTCCGGTAATTACGATATCCTGAAAGCCGCTTTTGATTAAAAAATAAGCCAGTCCAATAGAATGTGAACCACTCGCACAGGCTGCACTTACAGTTAAATTAATGCCACGAAGTTTAAAAATCGTAGAAAGATTCATGGTAACCGTAGAATTCATTGATTTGAAAATCGCTCCCGAACCAATTAGCGCAGTATCTTTTTTCTCGCGAACAATATCTGTAGCATCGATAATGGCTTTAGAAACACTGTCGTTTCCGTACATAATGCCAACTTCGCGATTTTCAAAAAAAGCATCGTCAATATTGGCATTTTTCAATGCTTCGATAGTAGCCATATAAGCATATTCGGTTTCTTCACCAATGCTCATACGCTGTCTCCGGTTTAGTAAATTTTTCAGATCTGGTTTTGGGACCATTCCCGTCAATGCAGACTGGAAACCAAATTCTTTTCTTTCAGCATCAAACTGAATGCCCGATTTTCCTTTATACAAGGAATCTTTAACTTCTTCAAGTGAAGTCCCGATGCAGGAATAAATTCCCATTCCAGTAATTACAACTCTCCTGTTCATCTTCTTTAAAGTAATTTTTTAAGAATATATTCCACCGTTTATGTTGATAATTTCTCCGGTAATATAACTTGATTTTTTTGAAATCAAAAAGCTTACCAAATCTGCGACTTCTTCTGCTTCGCCAAAACGATTTACAGGAATTAGTTTTAATAATTCTTTTTCATCCAGTTCACTCGTCATATCTGTTCTGATAAAACCCGGTGCAACTGCATTTACAGTAATATTACGTTTGGCTACTTCCTGAGCCAAAGCTTTTGTAGCAGCAACGATGGCACCTTTGGCAGCAGAATAATTGGTTTGCCCGGCTGTTCCTTTTACGCCTGAAACCGAAACCATATTTACGATTCGCCCATATTTATTGCGGAGCATCTTCTGAATGAAAAATTGTGTTACATTAAAAAATCCGTTGAGACTTGTATTGACAACACCGTTCCAGTCTTCGGGAGTCATCCACATAAAAAGACCATCTTTTGTGATTCCTGCGTTATTTACAATCGCTTCAACAATCGCTTCGGGATTGGCTTCCTGCCATTTTGTTAACACAGCTTGTACTTCTTCAAAATTAGAGACATCAAATCCCAGAATTTCTCCGGTTGCTCCCAGTTTTTGTACTTCCTGAAGCGTTTCTTCGGCAGCAGTTTTATTTGAATGATAATTAATCAGAATGTGATAACTAGATTCGACAGCTAATTTTTTACAAATAGCGCTACCAATTCCTCTTGAACCACCTGTTACTAATACACACTTCATATATGTGGAATTTTATTTTTTTTTTGTTATAGAGATAACTTATTATTTCTTTTTTTTGGGAGCTGATTTTCCTGCAGGATTTGTCGATTTGGTTTCCGGTTTAGGTTTTTCAGCAGGGACATTTCTTTCAGCGGATTTAGAAAATAGTTCAGCATTTTCAAACCACTGATTGCTTAATACGGTTCCGTCAGGTTTGAGAAAGCCCCATTTTCCTTCATTTTTTACTCTTGCGAGACCATCAATGAATCCCTTGTCCTGCTGAACAAAAAGGGCAGCTATTCCATTTGCAGTAATGCCGTATTGGGTTGGGATGACTAATTTTCCACTTTCATTAATGAATCCCCAATTGCTTTCTTTTACAGGAGCGAGACCATTTGAAGCGAAAACTTCTGCATCACTATATGTTGGCGGAATTACAACTTCTGCTTTTGGATTAATATAACCCCATTTTGAACCTACCAGTACTGGTGCCAGATTTTTTGAGAAAGCTTTTGCTTTATCATATATTGGCAGAATAACCCAGTTTCCTTTTAGATCAATGAATCCGATTTTTCCGTTTTTTTTGGCAAATGTCAAATCCTGTATTTCAAAATCCCATATTTTTTCAGCGCCTTCAACCGGAATAAACTTACCGCCGCTTACGATTCCGAAAGTTTTGTCTTTTCTGGCCCAGGTTGTGTTTTTAAAATAATTCCCTATTTCGGCATAAGCAGGTTCTACCAATTCTTTTCCGGCAGTATTTATAATTCCCCAGTTTTTGTTCAGTTCAACTCTGGCATAACCGTTTTCAAAAGGTTTGATCTGATCGTATTTTGGTTCTAAAACAACAGCCATTTTAGAATTGATTAACCCAACTTTGTTTCCTTGTTTTATAAAAGCTACACCGTCATTAAAATCATATAATTTTTCAGAAGCAGGTGCTTTTAAGATTTCTCCTTTTGTATTAATATAAACCCAGTCTTTATCTTTTTGAACGATGGCAATTCCGCTGTTAAAATCTTTGGCATTTTTAAAATCTGCCGGAATTACCCAGGTTCCTTTTGCATCAATAAAACCCCATTTTCCATCTTTTTCGACAGCCGCAAGACCTTCAGAAAAACTTTTGGCAGATTTGTACTGAGGCTCAATCTTAAAAGAACCATCTTTAGCTAGATATCCAATTTTTGAATTCTTTTTAACTAATGCCAGTCCCTGACTATTAACAAATTGAACACCTGCCAGTAACAAAAAAATAAATACTTTTTTCATGATTTTAAAATTCAATGTTTAAAAATATAAAAGTTAAACTCGTTGGGGCATAAAATTTTAAATACACTAATTTCTGTATAGAATATTAACTGTTGATCAAATAATCTTTTACTTGCTGAACAAAAGGATACATGACCTGATCTTCTTTAAATGTTGGAATTATTTTTCGAACATCATCATACCATTTTTTAGAAACAGATGAAATTTTATCTTTTTGTTGTAAATAATCAATGGCCTGAACAATAGTAATTAATTCGATTGCCAATACTTCAAACGCGTTTTCGATAACTTTTGAAGTAATTACAGCCGAGTTGGTTCCCATGCTTACAATATCCTGATTATCGTTGTTGTTAGGGATACTATGAACATACATTGGGTTGGATAGCATCTGGCTTTCGGCAGTGGTTGAGGTTGCAACGAACTGAACACCCTGCATTCCAAAATTAAATCCTAAGGTCCCTAAATTTACAAACGGAGGCAGTAATTCGTTAATTTTTGAATTTAATAAATAATTCAATTGACGTTCTGCCAGCATTGTTAATTTGGTAATCACGATTTTCAGTTTATCCATTTCAAGCGAAATATAATCTCCGTGGAAATTTCCTCCGTGATAAACATGCTGGTTTTTTACATCTATAATCGGATTGTCGTTTGCCGAGTTGAATTCGTCTTCTAAAATGGAAGCTACGTTATTAATGGTTTCCAAAACAGGTCCCAAAATCTGAGGCACGCATCGTAAAGAATAGTACTCCTGAACTTTTTCTTTGAAGATTTCTTCGGTGTTTTCACCGGAATATAAATGGTCTTCTCTTTTACGGATTAAGGTACTGTCAGAAAGGTTTTGGCGCATTTTTAAAGCTACTTCCTGCTGTCCTTTATGACGTTTGGTTTGGTTTAATTCTTCAGAGAAATGATCGTCGTAGGCCTGAACCAGTTCGTTTATCGCGCAGGAAGCTTTTAAGGACCAGTCTAATAATTTATTGGCATGATGTACATTTACAACGCCAATTCCGGTCATTACAGAAGTTCCGTTGATTAAAGCCAGACCTTCCCTGATCTCAACCTGAATTGGTTTTAACCCTTCGATTTCAAAAACTTCGGGAGTTGGTCTTCTTTCGCCTTTATAAAAAACTTCGCCTTCGCCAATTAAAACTAAAGCTAAATGCGATAACTGAACTAAATCTCCACTGGCACCAACACCGCCGTGTTCAAATATAAGAGGAGTGATATCTCTGTTGATCAATTCAGCCATTAAATGAATAACAGAAGGATGAACACCGGAATTTCCTAATGATAATGAGTTTAAACGTGCTAAAATGGCTGCTTTTGCACAAACAGGACTTAAAGGTTTTCCTGTTCCTGATGAGTGGCTTCGGATTAAATTATATTGCAGCTGAATCTGGTCAGACTCTTTAATTCGATACTGGGCCATAGGACCAAAGCCCGTATTTACACCGTATATAACTTTGTTTCCTGAAAATTCTTTTAGGAAATTAAAACTTTCACTAATGCGGTTTAGAACTAAATCGCTAATGACAACTTTCTGGTTTCCAAATATAATAGCCTCAAATTCGGCCAAACTTAAATATTCATTAATTGTATTCATTAAACTCGTTTTGATTGCGCTAATTTAATTTTATTTATCAAAATAAATGTAGTTATTTTGATGAGGGCAAATGTAAGTTAATAAATCAGAACATTTCTATTATGATAAAGGAGTTTGTAGACGTTTTAATCATAGGGGCAGGACCATCAGGATGTGTTTCGGCATCCTATCTTCATATGAATGGTGTTAAAATAAAAGTTGTTGAAAAAACAAAGTTTCCAAGACTAGTTGTAGGTGAGAGCCTTATACCAAGGGTTATGGACCATTTTGCGGAAGCTGAACTTTTTGAAAGTTTAGACGCAATGAATTTTGAAAAGAAATTAGGAGCCCGTTTTATAAGAGGAGAAGAAATTTGCGTTTTTGATTTCAGCCAGAAATTTGGTGAAGGCTGGGACTGGACCTGGCAGGTGCCAAGAGCAGATTTTGATAACACAATGGCACAGGAAGTAATCCGAAAAGGAATTGATCTGGAATTTGAAACAGAGGTTCTGGAAGTTTCCTTTGAAGGTAAAAATTCTAAAACCATCGTAAAAGATAAAGATGGAAACCTAAAGGAAATCCATGCGAAATTTATTATTGATTCCAGCGGTTACGGACGTGTGCTCCCAAGGCTTTTAGATCTGGATACGCCTTCGAAACTAGATCCGCATTCGTCTATTTTTACGCACGTAAAAGATATCAACAGAGAAGAAGGCGAGGAGGGAACACAGATTTCATTCGACATTCTCGAAACCGAAGTCTGGCTTTGGGTAATTCCGTTTTCGAATGGAAATACCAGTTTAGGAGTTGTAGGGCCAACCGATTTTATCAATTCACTTTCAGAAAATAAAGATAACGCAGAGGCTTTGCGAAATGCGATTCAGAAATCCGATTATTATATCAAAAGATTTAAAGGGACTGAATTTTTATTCGAACCTGTAAAACTGGAGAATTATTCAAGAGCCGTAAAAAGAATGTACGGAGACGGTTTTGCCTTAACGGGAAATAGCTCCGAATTTTTGGATCCGGTGTTTTCATCGGGAGTTGCTTTTGCAACGGAGTCCGGAATGCTGGCAGCCAAATTATACCTAAAAGAAGCAAAGGGAATTGCTGTTGACTGGGAGGTTGAATTTACGCAATACATGAAGCGCGGTATTGCTGTTTTTACTACTTATGTGCAGGAATGGTACACCGGAAATCTTCAGACGCTGTTTTTTCATCAGCCTGAAAATGCGGATGTGAAAGAAAAAATATGTTCCGTTTTAGCTGGTTATGTCTGGAACGAAGAAAATCCGTTTGTTAAGAAGCATGACCATGTCATTAAAAATATGGCCTATTTACTCAATATGCAAAAAGAACAAAGCCCTGAATAATCAGGGCTTTATTTTTTACTATTATTTGTAGGCTTTCTTTGCAATTAGTTTGGCAAGTGATTTGGCTGTTTTAGCATAACCTTCACCGATTCTTGATTCATTGCTAAAATTGCTTCCCCATTGATCTCCTGGTGCTTCTTCGCTTGTAATTTCGAGTAAAACATTTGATTTATTGGCTGTTTCAACAAATTTTAAATTGGTCGAAACTTTTGCAGGCTGTTTCATAATCGAGACATCCCAGCCTGGATATATCCATGTAGTTTTTACAATCAGAGTGTAAGGTGTTGTTAGTCCTTCCTGAAAGGTCAGGTCTTTTTTTTCTTTTTGCAATACAACATTCATTAATTCCAAAAATTTAGGAGTCCAGATTAATTCTTTGGAAGAATTCCATTTTTTTTGCCAGATGTTACCATTGCCTTTGTGTTTTTCATTTAGCTCGGCAGTTCTTTCTTCGACATACTGTTTTTCAGTTTTATTTTCTTTCATCATAGTGAAGGAACTGTAATCAAATTCTACGTTAACTTCTTTTTGTGTTTTTAAAAAATCAAAGTTTCCATTTACAACCTTCATGTCCTGAGCAAATGTAAATCCTGAAACGAATAACAATGCCAATAGTATTTTTTTCATAAATTAAGGGATTAGTTTAGGTTTCAAATGTAAATATTTTTTTAAATATCAGCCAGTTTTTTGAAGATTTGTATCAATATTTTTTAATAAGATTATTTTTTAATTTCTAATGAAAGGTTAAGGGTTATGTTGTTGTATTTTAATGTTTTATATGGTATAGCATGAAAATTTAACTTTCCTAATCAAAAAGCATGTTACACTATTGCGTAATTTTGCATTATGTATGCTTTAGTTGATTGTAATAATTTTTATGCTTCCTGCGAACGTGTTTTCCAGCCGGGATTCAACGGAAAACCTGTTGCGATATTATCGAACAATGACGGCTGCGTGATTTCGCGAAGCAATGAGGCTAAAGAAGCTGGCGTTCCTATGGGTGCCCCGGCATTCAAGATCCGGGAATTGGTTAAAGAAAAAAATGTCAAGTTGTTTTCGTCAAATTATCCTTTGTATGGGGATTTGAGCAATCGTGTGATGGAAATTTTGAGACAGTTTACCCCGAATGTCGAGATTTACAGTATCGATGAAGCTTTTCTGAATTTTGATGGTTTAAATATTTTGGATTATCAGGATTACGGGCTTCAAATGAAATCGCGTATTCAAAAATGGCTTGGGCTTCCGGTTTGTATTGGCTTTGCCGAAACGAAGGCCTTGTCAAAATTAGCCAATAAAATTGCAAAAAAATTTCAGGAAAGGACCAAAGGTGTTTATGTAATTGATACTGACGAAAAACGGATCAAGGCTTTGAAATGGACTAAGATTGAAGATGTCTGGGGCATAGGTTACCGTACAAAAAAGAAAGCCAAACTTCGAAATATTAACACGGCTCTTGATTTTATTGATCCTGTGCACGAAGCCTGGATTAAGAGAGAAATGGGCGTGATTGGCCTTCGGCTGAAATGTGAACTGGAAGGCAAATCGGTTTTGGATTTAGAACCTTTGCCAGAGCAGAAAAAGAGTATTGCAACTACAAGAAGTTTTCCCAAACAAATATCCGATTTTGATTTACTGCGTGAGCGTATTGTTACTTTTGCCTCTGTGTGTGCAGAAAAATTGCGGAAGCAAAATTCCTGCTGTCATACTATTATTGTTATGCTGGTGATTGATAAACATTCTATAAAATCATCCCAATATTATTTTAATATGGCAATAACACTGCCGTATGCAACTAATTCAACTTTGACTATTTCGAATACCGCCATCGAAATGCTGAAGAAATTGCACAAAGGAAACGAAGGAATCCGCTTTAAAAAAGCTGGCGTTATAGTGACCGAATTGATTGATGAGGATAAAAAGCAGTTTCAGTTGTTTGAAGAAGAAAATCCAAAGCATCTGGCTTTAATGAAAGTAATGGACCAGCTGAACAATAAAATAGGAAACCGTAAAGTAAAACTGGCTTCGCAAAATCTTAAATTGACCTGGGATATGAACCAGAATCATTTATCTCCTAAATATACAACCGATTTTAGTAAACTTCTGGAAGTAAAATGTCTGTAAAAAAAGAACAAAAACTGACCTTTTTTGAGCCCGATTTCGAAAGTGACATCAGGATTCCTTATATCCATGAGGGTGTTTCGGCTGGTTTTCCGTCGCCGGCAGCTGATTTTATGGAAACCAGTATTGACCTGAACAAAGAACTAAGCGAAAATCCGCTGGCTACTTTTTATATCCGGGTCAAAGGCAATTCGATGATCGATGCGGGTATCAACGATAAAGATGTCTTAGTAGTTGACCGAAGTCTGGAACCGCAAAACAATAAAATTGCGATTTGTTTTATCGATGGCGAGTTTACCGTAAAACGCATTCAGGTCGAAAAAGACTGTTTGTATTTGATGCCTGAAAATGCAGATTACAGTCCTATAAAAGTTACTGAAGAAAATCAGCTTATTATTTGGGGAATGGTTACTTATGTGATTAAAAAGGTGTGAAATAAGATGCCAAACGAAATTTAAGATATTCTAGAAACTAAAGCCACTCCGTTATTAAAGTGGCTTTGTTGTTTTAACCGCGTTACAAACGCTACGATTTATCTTTTAATTTAAGTAGGCACTCGCTATAAGCAAGCGCCAGAGTTGTGGACAAACGAGCGCCAGTGGGAATTTTCTCTTTTCATTTTATAAAAGTTTAAAAATGATTAAAACTATGCTGGCACGGATTGCAAATCCGCGCTATCATGTTTAATCTTCGAGCAAAAACTCATTGGGTCTGTTTAATCTTTCGTAAATCAGAAAACATTTGGTTGCCAAACCTATATTTGTCCCTACTACTTTCATTGAGTAACCATAAATTCCTCCATATTCAGATTTTTTATTGTCGTCCCATTCATAAATATTACCATCTGCATCTATATTTATTATTCCTTTGTCTAAGATATCCTGCCATTCAATCATATTGGTGAGTTGGTCTATGGAATCATAAACTACAATTTCTTTTGGATTACTATAATTGTCTATGCAAAATATCATACCTTTTTAAAATTGGTGGTAACGTTCTGTTATTAAGAGCACGGATTGCAAATCCGCGCTATCGGGTCTGCTAAATCTTTATATGCTATTTTAGATTTAATTAAACATGTTGTCAACTTAACAAGTTATTCCCGTTAAAAGTCAGGAGACTTTATACACTTTTATGATTGTAATATTATTTTTAAAATTGATCAAAGTCTGAAAAAGAACTTTGCCTTTACTTTGGATTTGATAAAAACTTTAAATTTTTTAAGAATCCAATATCTGTAAAAGTCTCCGACTTTAAACCAAAATTGCTACAAATTGTACTTTGTAAATGACCTAGGGTAAAAACATCGGCAACAGGATTTTACTGTCTTTGCAATTTATATCCTGAAATTACAGATTAATACTTTTAAATTTTTTATAAATATAATCTTTTTGTTTTTTATTGGTATGTAAGGTTAAAAGTCGGGAGACTTTTAAGAGATTTTGAGATTATAAGAATATAAAAAAATTGCGCAAAGTCAGAGACATTTGCGCAGCACTGTAGTTTTTTTGAGAACACTTCGTAGAGCGGGATTTATCTCCTGAAATAGCCGTCATAGTACCCTGAAAAGTCCCATGCGCAGCAGGTTGTCGACAAACGAGCGCCAGTGGGAGATTAAACTTTTTAATAAAAGCAACCATATCGAAGTGAAAACAATTATTTTAAATAATTAATTTTACTCTGTTGGATTCAATTTCTAAATTATAAAGCTTATAATTTAACTGCTCCAACTTTTTTAATATCTGAGAATCCAAAAATAATGATGTCCATTCTTCTTGTTTTTTTCGATAATAATAAGTGACTTTTAATTCTTTTTCATTTTTATAATCTTTAATCTCCCAAAAACAATCATTCGAAAGTTTTACCTTTAAATTGATCGGTACATTTATTACCTTTCTTTCCCCTGCCTTTAGTAAAACGAAATCTTCTATTTTAATATTATTTTTCTTTTGCATCCATTTTTTATCAAAAGTTCTCCATATCGGATCTAAATCTTTCTCAAAACAATTATTTGATTGCCAACTTAAATTTTCATTATTGAAATTATATACAATCATATGTGCAAAAAAGAAACTCGTCTCATCTGAGGGTAATATAAAATTCCATGTTTGACTGTCAGGAGAGTTTAAAATCGGAAGATAATAATTACAAGATGAGTTATTGCTAATCAATAATTTAGCGCAAGTATTACTTTTCAAAACTTTGTCAAGTATTTTAAATGTTATTCCATTTGCTTTTTTTTCATGGGCAAAGCATAAATTAAACATCAGAAAAAAACTAACGCTACTGGCTTTAAATGTATTTATCATCTTCCAAGTCTTAATATTGATTCATTTAGGTTCATATATAGCTCCCAACTTTGGGCATTAATTTCAGAAATATCTCCCGCTTTTAAGCCTCCATATTTATTAATCATATCTGAATATACTCCATTCACATGCTCTGTTGCATGATTCAATTCATGACCTACCGTCAATCCAAGTTGTCTAATAGAATTTAAAACATTGCTTCTAATTAATATAAGGCGCAGCGATTTGATTGACCATAGACCAGTTTTAGGATCTAGTTTAGGATCTGTTTTCAAAGCTCTTCCTGCAGTGTTCGGTTTTTTTTCGTCTATGATCAATCTTTTCTCAAAATCTGGCGAATCAGCACTTTGATACAGTTCAGGAAAAACATCGGCTGCGAATTGTTTAATTTGTTCATTAGTCCACCCCAAAGGATCATCGGATGAAAGTTCTGCGCCATATCCGCCCTTTATTATGGCTCTTTCAATGAGTGTTCTTTCTTTTATTTCATGTGCGTAATGATTCAGTCCACTTACCACAAGTCCAGTAACAGCCCCTTGCCAGAAATTACCTCCAGTAAGAGCTGCTCCTGCACCACCCGAAACTGTTCCAAAAGCAATCATACCAGCTCCTGAACTTGCAAATTTTCCTGCTCCTCCCCAGACTTGCGTTGGTTTTATCATTTTGCCATTTGCATCTATCCCTTCATGATTAAAACCTTTCCCAAAAGCACTTGATGCAATACTACTCAAAGCCCCACTGGCAAAACCACTCCAGAATTTGCCACCCTGCATCGCTGACATACCACCCTGAAAAGTTCCATGTGCCACAGCACTTACTGCAGCCCTGACATAAAAATTCGTAATCGTACTGGCCGCACTACCTATACCAAACGTCACCGCTGAACTTGCTGCGCCAATAAATGTAGCTTTTGCCAAACCTCCAACACTAAAAGG
Source organism: Flavobacterium hibisci (assembly GCF_020026925.1). GTDB lineage: Bacteria > Bacteroidota > Bacteroidia > Flavobacteriales > Flavobacteriaceae > Flavobacterium > Flavobacterium hibisci. The sequence continues at coordinate 131,776 of NZ_JAIQDW010000014.1, forward strand.
AACATCTGCCAGTAAAGCTGTTACTGTGTAGGTCAATGCGGCTATTGCTGCACCAATTGCTACTGCTACACCAAAAACGATTTCCTCACCGCTAGGATCCGTGTACATCAGAGGATTATTCAATACATAGGCATACCTATTGTAATTCTGGGTATTTTCAGGCTGCTGTATAAAATTGTCCGGCATTAAAAAAGAACGTAAAACAGGATCGTACAAACGGCCGTTAATGTGGATCAGCCCAACCTCTGCCAGATGCTCGTGGCTGGTGTAACCACGGTCGAGCATCATCAGCGCTGCCCCTGTACCATTTGTTGGCAGGGTGATCGCAACGCCATTTTTCTGCAGTTTTGCCAGATTTTGTCTTTGTGGGCACGAGCCTGAGGCATCGCGCTAGCCTTTGTAATTATTTCTGCTCGCGCCAGCCTGAGGTAGGGTTAGAACTTTAAATTACCTTTTTTCCATTCTTTCACAGTAGTTTCTGCCGTCAAGGAATGGATTTCGTTAGTCTTTACAATGTCTTTTAAAACCTTTAAAGCTTCTCGCTCATTTACAGGTAAAAGAAAATATGCTGACCATAACCTGACACCAACATTAGGATTTGATAAATAATCATAAAAAATATTAATTTCATTTTCATTTTTTATGAAATTTGCTGATTTAATTATTTTATCATAATATTTATTTGCAGTTTTATAATCTCCGTTTTCAGTTGCTTCCGCCTGTTTAGCTGATGATTCTAAAAATACATCTCTTGCTATTTCAATATTTTTCATTTTTTTTTTATTAAGGTTTCCAACCATATTGTTTCATAATTTTAATACCAAAATTATATTGTTGCTTATAGCTTTGTGTGCTTAGCCATTGTCTTACCGTTTTCCCTCCCGTAAATGCTTGTTTAGAAGAATAATATCCGGAAATCTTAGCATGTATAGATCCTGCACCATGTTCTAACTTAACTAAATTACTAGTATTATGAATTTTGGTAGCTCCAAATTTAGCAACATTCGATCCACCTTGCTCCACAATGTGATGCCACGCCATCCCTTCACCAGCTGAACCCTGAGCTGCTTTAAAAGCATTGAAACTTGCATAACCTTTGCTACCAAAACCTAGGCCCGATTTAATACCCGCCCACGTAGGTAATCTTAATTCTGGTAATTTTAATTCAAATGTAGCGAAAAAGACTCGTGCTTCTAATAGAGATTCATTTAACTCATATAATCTCTTAAATTCAAAATTTGTCCAACCATTAGCTTGGTCTATTTCATTTTGACTCTTATTCTTTGGAGGGTCAATACCATCACCATCAATAGTGTGCATCGCATGATTTAGTCCACTAACAACTAATCCCGTAACAGCACCTTGCCAAAAATTCCCGCTCGTAAGTGCAGCTCCGACACCACCGGAAACTGTACCAAAAGCAATCATCCCTAAATTGCCAGTTCCTGCACCAAGACCTGCGTGGTGTATGGTTTTAGCCCCGTAAGCCCAGTTGTTTTCTGCAGAAAAACCTTCAGTTTGTGTGCTACCACCACTCCAAGCACTGCTAGCTATACTACTCAAAGCCCCTGCCGCAAATCCACTCCAGAATTTACCTCCAGAGATAGCCGTCATAGTCCCCTGAAAAGTACCATGCGCTGCTGCCTGAAATGCTGCCTGTGAGTAGAAATTCGTAAATAAATTTGTAGCCGCACTACCAATTCCAAATGTCACTGCGGCACTTGCCGCCCCAATAAATGTAGCTTTTGCCAATCCACCCACACTAAAAGGAACATCGGCCAGTAAAGCTGTAAGGGTGTAGGTTGTTGCTGCAATTACAGCACCAATTATCACCGCAACACCAAATGAGATTGCTTCTTCCCCGCTAGGATCCGTGTACATCAACGGATTATTCAGTACATACGAATACCTGTTGTAATTTTGTGTATTCTCAGGCTGCTGTATAAAATTATCCGGCATTAAAAAAGAACGTAAAACAGGATCGTACAAACGGCCGTTCATGTGTATCAGCCCAACTTCTGCCAGATGTTCGTGGCTGGTATAACCACGGTCGAGCATCATCAGGGCTGCTCCTGTCGTTTGCTGGCAGGGTGATTGCAACACCGTTTTTTTTTGCAGTTTGGCGAGATTTCTTTGTGGGCACGAGCCTGAGGCATCGCGCTAGCCGTTGTAATTATTTCTGCTCGCTCCAGCTTAGGAAAATTCAAAGTATTCAATAAAGCCAAAAACAACTCCGTAATGAAGTGGCTTTGTTTGTTTTCCCGCAAACACTACCTTTTGTCTTTCTATTCTTTGCCGATTCTCTTTGTGGGCACGGAAAGAATTTCCGCGCGATCCTTGTCTACACATCTGCGCGATCGGGGGTGTGAAATAAGATGCCAACCGAAATTTAAGATATTCTAGAAACTAAAGCCACTCCGTTATTAAAGTGGCTTTGTTGTTTTAACCGCATTACAAATGCTACGATTTATCTTTTAATTTAAGTAGGCACTCGCTATAAGCAAGCGCCAGAGTTGTCGATAAACGAGCGCCAGCGGGTATGGTATAATACTATTTTTTTACTCTTATATGATGTTCATGTTCTAATTCAACTACGATTTTTTTTAAACTATCTGCTCTTTGCATGTTTTGAGGAATTCCAATACCATTACGATTTAAAATTTCTAAATAACGAACACTTCCTAATTCTTTATTCTCTACTCCAATTTTTAAAAAATACATCAAATAATTCTTCTGATCTGAATTCAATTTTTTAATATTATTTAAATATGGCATTAAACTAGCATCCGTTCCATCATAGTCATATTTTGTATTCGTGTAAAATTCTAACAAATTACTAAAAGCTGTAGATGCATATTTAAACTTATGGTATTTTTCAACCATTATTAAGGTATATGGAATAATTTCTTCTTTTTTAGAATCATTATAAACATAATAAAGCTCTAACTCTCCATATGAAGCGTCATCTCCTTTATACTTTACATTATATTTTGCATTCTTAATTCGATCTTCATCAAAGTATTTTGATTTTTTAAAATCTTCCCTATTAGAATCTATAGTATTTTCAATTATTTCTTTTCTTTTAATTTGTTTTTCATTTTTGCAAGATATAACTAACATTACAAGAAATGACAACGTTAAAACATTTGTTAATTTCATATGTTTATTTTTTTATTTAATATCAGCACTAACTTTTGTCCAAGAGCCATTTTGGAATTTATTATACCAACCTTTTTGTGATTGATTACTTTTGGTAAAATGTACATTTCCATCTGAACACCAATTTTGTGCTGCTGACCATATAGTTAACCCGCTATATTCATTTGTTAAGTATTGTGATATATTTCTCTCTTTTAAAGATCCTGTTGTACAGGCTTTTAAGACCATCGTCAAACTTTTTGTTTTACCATCTACAAATTTCTAAACATTACACTATCTTCATATAAAATGTCTGTAAGATATCCATTTTTATTGAAATTATTAACATTTGCAAATCCCATAGGACTTCCATGACTATAAATCGTTAATTCATTCATTTTAAGAGGTTCTGATTCAGCTCTGTTATACAAATTAACATCTTTTTTAGAATTTGGATTAAAGTAATTCAAACTTTCACTTATAATATTACCATCTTCATCTTTGGCATATCTTCTGGAATATAATAATTTGTTTTTATTTTCTCCCCCATGGGCTAGGTGATTTAAAGCACTAACAAAAAAGCCACTTATTGCACCTTGCCAAAAATTTCCTTTTGTTAGGATTGCACCACCTCCGCCACTTATTGTACCAAAAGCAATAGTCCCAAATCCATTAGTCATACCTAATGTTCCACTTAATCCGTGATGCATGGTTTCAGTTGTAACATTACCTACAGTCTCTGAACTCATTCCTCCACCCCAAGCACTGCTCGCTATACTACTCAAAGCCCCTGCCGCAAAACCACTCCAGAATTTACCTCCTGAAATAGCCGTCATAGTACCCTGAAAAGTCCCATGCGCAGCAGCCTGAAACGCTGCCTGTGAGTAGAAATTCGTAAATAAATTTGTAGCCGCACTACCAATCCCAAATGTCACTGCGGCACTTGCCGCCCCAATAAATGTAGCTTTTGCCAAACCTCCAACACTAAAAGGAACATCGGCCAGTAAAGCTGTAAGGGTATAGGTTGTTGCTGCAATTACAGCACCAATTATAACCGCTACTCCTATAAGTAATAGCTTCTTCCCCACTAGGATCCGTGTACATCAGAGGATTATTCAATACATAGGCGTACCTGTTATAATTCTGGGTATTCTCGGTCTGCTGTATAAAATTGTCCGGCATTAAAAAAGAACGTAAAACAGGATCGTACAAACGGCCATTCATGTGTATCATTCCAACCTCTGCCAGATGCTCGTGGCTGGTGTAACCACGGTCAAGCATCATCAGCGCTGCCCCTGTACCGTTTGTGGGCAGGGTGATGGCAACGCCATTTTTCTGCAGTTTTGCCAGATTTTGTCTTTGTGGGCACGAGCCTGAGGCATCGCGCTAGCCTTTGTAATTATTTCTGCTCGCGCCAGCCTGAGGGACTTTTGAGAAGTTAAGGATTATAATAACATTAAAAAATTGCGCAAAGTCAGAGACATTTGCCTTTACTTTGGATTTGATAAAAACTTTAAATTTATTCAAAGGAAAGCAGAGGTGAACTTTAGACTTTGCTAGTTAAGAACTAAGCTGCGCATTAGTCCTCTGCCTTCTCCTTGAACCCGTTG
>NZ_JAIQDW010000015.1 GCF_020026925.1 Flavobacterium hibisci
TAAAGACTACTTTTGAAGCTATACACACACCGCAATTTAATTAAATTGCAAGAATTAGGAAAGCGAAAACTTTCCTTTTTTTTATGCCACAAAAAAAGCTGCCTCACTTTTGAGACAGCCTCTTTTTATTTATTGTAGTTATTAGAAATTCTAGTAATTCAGGTTCAAACCAAACCCTACTCCCATATCACTGTCGTAATGCGTGGTAAGTCCAAAATTCTTTCCTATTATATATTTCAAACCTGCCATATATTCTTTGTCTGTATTCCACATCAGGTTCATTCGCAGTCTTTTGGAAAGAGGAATATCCATGCGTTCCAGCTGAAAGCGAAAGTTACCATCAGTAAAAACTTCTGCTTGTGCAACAATTAACATTGGCAGAGTATAATTGACACCCGCACTAAAAACAGCTCTCTCATTTTTAGTGTTGGTTTGTCCAAAGAGGTTCTTTTCATACTCACCCATCTCCATCTTACGGTATCGCCAGTCAAACCCGATAAAAGGCATCAGCCACTGCATTTTGCCAATATACCTTCCAATATGGGTCTCTGTTTCGTAACCATGCATATCGGTGTACCCTAACCTCCATTCTGTTCCTATACTCCATCTCGTATTTTGATACATTGCTTCACCATCGTTACCATTGGTAGCAAAATCATTTTCTGCCATAAAATGGAACATCCTGTCATCAGCAAAGAGTTTTTTTTGAGCAGCTTTAGGATTTTGAATTTCCGGGTTAGGCTTTTGGTTTTCATAGCTAAAAATCCTTCCCATACCACTCATCATATGATAAAGGATATGGCAATGAAAAAACCAGTCCCCTTCAGCATTGGCAGTAAATTCTATTGTATCGGTTTCCATTGGCATAATATCGACCACATTTTTTAGTGGTGCATAATCGCCCTGATTATTAATCAGACGAAAATCATGGCCATGCAAATGCATTGGATGACGCATCATCGAACCATTGTACAATACAATACGCACATTCTCTCCTTTCCTGATCAGGATTTTATCTGTTTCAGATACTACTTTATTGTCCAGGCTCCACACATAACGATTCATATTGCCGGTAAGCTCAAACCGAAGTTCTTTGACAGGTGCATCCTTGGGAAGTGTTGTTTTAATAGTAGATTTGAGCATATTGTAATTTAAAGTTATAATATCGGACAATGCATTACTGTTGTATTTCGAAGATCCTTCTTCGGCATGGTTTTTATGAGTTGAATTTTCTTTCTTAACTGATTCACCATTTATTTCCGGATACATAACTACGTTCATATCCATTTGATTCAGGGACATGCTCATACCCATATCATCAAGATCGCCATTCATTTTCATCATACCGTTCATCATCTTCATTCCTTCAAAATATTTTAATTTGGGAAGTGGTTCAACAAGCTGTTTGATTCCCGAACCAAGATATAAAGAGGCCGATTTAGTTCTGTCTTCTGGGGTAGCCAAAAATTCATATGCTGTCTGATCTGCCGGAATTTTTACCACAATGTCATAGGTTTCAGAAACGGCTATAAGCAGACGATCTACTTCTACAGGTTCTACATCATTGCCATCGTTTGCTACAACTGTAATTTTACCTCCTGCATAGGTAAGCCAAAAATTACTTGAAGCCCCGGCATTAGAAATCCTCAAACGGACTTTATCCCCTCCTTTAAACTGAGACAACTGACTTTCATTTTTGCCATTCATTAAAAAACGGTCGTAATAAACATCACTTACATCCATGGCGTTCATTCTTTTCCATTCATTGACCACTTTCGTAAAAAAATGTCCCTGCCTGATGGCTTCTCCATAACTTTGGGTTGTTCCTTTTTTTATCGCAAACCAATCACTGGCATTATGCAGAAGCCTGTGAATATTGTGAGGTTTCATATCAGTCCATTCACTTAAAATAACAGGAACGGTGGGCAGATCATCAATACCTTTTCTAAAAGTAGGATCATCTGTTTTTTTATTAATTACAAAGGATCCGTACATCCCAATTTGTTCCTGAAGCCCACTATGGCTGTGATACCAGTGCGTTCCATGCTGAATTATGGGAAAAGTATATTTGTAAACTGTATGCGGTTTTATAGGCATCTGGGTCAGATAAGGAACCCCGTCTTCCTTATTAGGCAGGAATAGTCCATGCCAATGAAGCGAAGTTTCTTCATCCATTTCATTGTGTACATAAATTTCGGCAATATCGCCTTCTGTGAATGTAAGTGTCGGCATCGGAATTTGTCCATTAACGGCAATAGCTCTTTTTTGTTTGCCTGTGAAATTGACAAGTGTATCCCTGACATACAGGTCGTACCGTACCACTTTTTGCGCGGTTGCAGTAACAGCGATCAGCAATAGTATATAGATTGATTTCATTCTTTAAATTTGAATTATGGAATGGTTTCTACCGTTTTACCACAACTTAGCATTTGAACACCATAGTAAGGATTTTTTATGGTATTCTCTCTACTTAGCCAATTAGCATCTGCCATTGGGCAATATTGATAATAAACAGGCGCTGCTCCTTTAGCAGTTTTGAGCAATTCATAAAGATTTTTAGACAATCCCTTAAAACTTTCCCTTTGTTTATCTATTCCTTTTGCTGTTGCAATCGCGCCAGACTGCTCAGTCAATACTGAATTTACTTTCATCCAGATTATATGTTCCTGTTCAGATAATGATTCCATTTTTACAGCCGAAACAGCATCCACAAATCCTTTTGCTTTAGAAGCTACTGCTTCAGTATCAGACTGAATAAAAGCATCATTAAGAGCAAAATAAGCATCATAAATTGTTTGAAATGGACCTGCTTGAGCTGCTTGATTATGAACTTTATGAGAAGTAAACACCATTTCAGATTTTGGTTCAGCTTTTTTTAATTCCCTTACATATTTACAGCAATCAGGAAGTTTGTCGTAAGATAATTGTGGTGCTAAAAAACTGCTATTATCATAGCCGGCTAGAGCAATACGTTTTAAAATCTGATCTGTATTTGTTTTTTTGGGATCATAGGTTACAGAAGCCATTTTGGTATTTTTATCCCAGATAACGGCAGCCACATTTTTTTGATTACCTGCGTGTTCTATATTGTCCTTGCACATGGAACAATTTCCATATATTTTGATGTTCTCAGTACTATCATTTTTAACCTGAGACTGGCTACTAACTGATAGCAACAGGAATATTGCCATCATTATATTTTTGAATGGATACATAATAGTTTTTTTTAAAAGAATAATAAAAATCAAATTACAGCAACTTATTCAAAGCATGGTTGAATTGAAAGAGAACTGATATAATTAAATCCTGAGCATTAACTGCTCGTAAATGGACAGACCTTTGGCTGTCACACAATTCTATTAGCCTATTTTAGGGATTAGCCAAAGTGATCCGTAACCTGTCGATAAAAGAGTTTTAAAATCCGGGAATCTTTGTACTGCAGAAGCAATTTCTATTACAGTATTTGAAGTGACTGTTGGGGTAAAGAATAAAAATACTGAGCATGAAAAAGTGCAGGCACATTTTGTATGTGTACATGTTTTGCCATCACAATTATGATTTTTATTTTTGGAATCAGATGATTTACAGCAGGAATGTTCTTTTTCATTCTTTGTGGACATCTCTTTATGAGAAGGAGATTTCAACGATTTAGTGTTACAGGCCATACCAATACTGGGCATCAGCAAAAAGCCCAAAATAAATAATAATAAAAGAAAAATCCTTTTCATTATTCCTGTGATATTTTACAAAGATATGAAATCTATATTCATCTCTTTGCCCGATTAACGTTCCATTAATAATGTTCTTTTTTGAATATTTTAAACACCTATCCAAACAAAAAACATCATTTATTAAAAAGGCAAATACGGCTCTTTTCAGAATACCGTATTTGTCCAACTAATTCAATTTTTATAAACTTGCTTTTACTTCACCGCAAGTCAGCATATTTTTTGGATAGTAAGGATTTTTGATTTCCTTACTGTCACTTGTCCACGTAGCCCCTGTCATTGGGCAAACCTGAAGATATAATGTGGCGTCCTCAGCCTTAAACTTTGGAGCCAAGTCCCAGAATTTTACTGAAAGTTCCTGAACAATCTCACGTTGTTTATTAATATTTTTCGTTGCCGCTACCTGACTTACAAGATCAATTATTACTTTTCTTTTTGCAGTAGCTTCATTCATTTGTTCAAGCTTCAGTTTTTTAAATTTGAAGTTTTTTAATGAGGTCTTTAATGCTTCTGCACTTTTAGCAGCAGCAAGACTATCTGACAGGACTAGGCTGTTTTTTAAAGCCAGATAATTATTTGTGATTTCTTTTTTTTGTGCTTCACGTTTTGCTACTAACTCAGGTGTTACTTCTTGTTTTGATGTTAATTGTGCCTGCATGAAGGTGCTTAAGCAAATAAATGCTGTAGCTAGTATTTTTTTCATATGTCTGTTTTATTTAATTTTGAAATAATTTTGTCAATATCGATCAGAATACTTTCGAAATGATCTTTATTAATTCCTGTTGCTGAATTCATTAATCTGGTAACATCTGCCCTTAATTTTACTAAGTGCTGTTTTCCATACAACACTACATCACTGCGTTGTGCTGTATTTGACGCTTTGCCGGGTTCTAATTCCTTTGGTAACAAAAGCATGCCCAATTTTTCGACATAAGCTCGCTGAAGGCTTCTTCTGTAAAAATCCTGCTTTTCATCACCGCTGAATTTTATCCAAACTGTCTGCTGTAAATCGTTTAAAAATTCAGGAACCGTATAAGCTCCTTCAAATTGCAGTGATTTAAGACTAATATTATAAAGCATGCCTGAACTTAATAGCATATTTAATACCTGGTTTTGCTGGTCTAGTATTTGGTCAGCTGTTTTTAAACGAATAAGTTGGTCAATTTCCTGAGGATACATCCACAGAGGGGCAACAAACAATTGTCTTCCTACATAATCGATAGCTGCTTTTACTTTTGCTTTAGGGATTGGCTGATATACAATTCCTTTTTCATCAACTGTTCTTTTTGTAACGTAGTTGTTGCCAATATTTTTCAATACATGATACAAATACCTTGAATATTGTGCTAAAACCGCTTTATGCATGTCTTCTAAATTATCATAAGCATCGTTTGGCTCGTAAGTCCATTCTATAAGCTTAGGTACAACACGTTTTAAATTTTTAATTCCGTAATCGCTGGCAAGCACTGAGTCATCACCTAAATCTTCTGACTGGCTTCGTGGATCTTCGTCTTTTCCTTCACCTCCAAACCATAATTTAGGATTAACGGACAGGCTGTCTGTGGCCATTTTGCTCAGTATTTTTTCTTCTTCAAACTCATCTTTTGCATTTGGAAGATAACTGTATCCCCATTTAATTGCCCATTTGTCGTACATTCCAATTCGAGGATAAATCCCTGCCGGGCCAATATTATCTTCCGGTTGTGCCACATAATTAAAACGGGCATAATCCATTATAGAAACCGTATGTCCATTCGCTTCGACCCATTTTTTATCGCGAAGTTTTTCTACCGGAGTAGCACTACTCGCTCCCATGTTATGACGCAAACCAATCGTATGCCCAATTTCATGCGAAGAAACAAAACGGATTAACTGCCCCATTAGTTCATCATCTAAATGCATTTTTCTGGCTTTTGGATCTAAAGGTCCAGCCTGAATCATATACCATCTTTGCACCAATTTCATCACATTATGATACCAGCCCACGTGGCTTTCAATTATTTCCCCACTTCTCGGGTCACTTACACGCGGCCCATAAGCATTAGGTGTTTCTGAAGCATAATATCGTATTACAGAATATCTTGCGTCTTCCAGACTCATTGTTTTATCGTCTTCCGGCCATTCTTTACCCACAATAGCATTTTTGAAACCTGCCGCTTCAAAAGCTTTCTGCCAGTCATTAATACCTGCAATTAAATACGGTCTCCATTTTTTTGGCGTTGCCGGATCAATGTAATAAACGATTTGTTTTTTAGGTTCAACCAGTTCTCCTCTTAAGTACTTTTTGATATCCTTGTCTTTTGGTTCCAGACGGTAGCGCTGAATAATATATTTTTTTTCGGCACGCTGCTGGTCATCATCAAACAAAACATATTTATTGGCAAAAAAACCGACTCTTTCATCTGCAAAACGTTTTCGCATTGGCGTTTTTGGCAGCAATACAATTGAGGTGTTCAATCTTATTGTTACGGTTCCGCTGCTTGCTAAAGAACTCGTGTAGGTTCTTGTTGATTTTACCTCAATGTTGATTGGATAGGTTTCAATACTTTCAATAAAAGATTTATCATCAGCAAGAGTGGTTAATTTTTTTTCTGTTTTCTCTTTGGTTTCCAGAGAAAACATGGCATTGTCTTTTTTGAAAGCATCCGTAACATCAATAACAACATATCCATTATCAGGATTGGTAGTTTTTATTGGAAAAGCGCCTACAATAGGATTCTCGTTACTACCCGCCAATGCTTTTGCCAGCATTGAATCTGCGTTACGAACATCCTGTCTATATTGCAGTGATCTTAAAAAAACAGTATTATTAGCGCCCTTTTCAAAATAAATAGTCTGCTCATTCGCTTTTTCACCTCCAAAAATTCCCATTCCTTCAGGTGTCGAAAGGTATCGGGTTACTACCAGTAAGTATCTGTTAAACAAACTGTCCGGAATTTGAAAGTAGTATTTCGTATCTACCTGACTTACTGTAAAAAGACCTACTTTGCTTTTGGCTTTATCGGTAATTACTTTATTATAAGCCAGCATGCCTTTCGGCTGTGTGCTGGTACTGTCTGCTTTTTTTTCTGCAGTGTTTTGAGAAAAACCATGCTGCTGCGTGGCCAGCAGCATGATTAAAATTAAAAATAATTTATTCATCAGGATTAAAATGGGACTTTTTCGTCTGTGTTTAAAGTAAGTTTTGGATTTTTCATCAAAGCTGTCAAAGGAAACGGCACAATGTACAATCTGGAATTCGGTTGCAACGTATATGTTTTTTGCGGAACAGTTTTGTTAACAAGCGGAAATACTCTTGTAATTGTTTTTGCATATTCCGGTTCCGTATTTAACCTTTTAAGATCGAAAAAACGATTAAAACCAAACATTAATTCTTTTCTGCGTTCATTTATCACCAATTCCATTGTTTCTTTTCGGGTAGCCGGTACCGTTAAATTTACCGTACCAGACAAAATACGTTTTGCTCTTAATTGATTTAAGATATCAACAGCTTCAGTAAGTTTGTTTTCTCTCGCATAGCATTCAGCAAGCATCAGGTAAACCTCGGTCGTTTTCATTCCGACTGTTGGGTAAAAAAATCGGGTATACTGTGTTGCCCAGTAAGCGGTATTAGAACCAAGATCTAAATTGGTTGCACTTGTGGTATTAAAAAACAAATTAAAACGTGCATCATTAGTACCGAATAGCGTTCTCAGTTCTGGACTTATAATATTTTGTTGTGCAAAGTTCATTTCGTTATAACCTGTCATGTACATATAGCTAAGCACCTCTATATTATTTGCAGCAGGTACAGCAACAGCTGTTGGTCCTCCCTGAGCGCTGTAGGCTACCAAATCAAATATTTTGTTATTGTAGCTTAATGATTTCTCTGCGGCTTCTTTTGCAAGAGCAATTTCGCGTTTGAACAAATGAACTTTTGCTTTGAAAGCATAAGCAAATGCCAGTGACGGATGGTAAACATCACGAGGGGTTTCTTTAAGATATGGCAATGCCTCTTCAATGTCTTTTTGAATAAAATCGTAAACCTGTGCTACTGTTGATTTTGACGGCTGAGCTTCTAAATCAAATTTATCCATAATACAAATACCTCCATCGGTAGCAGCAGTCTGCGGATCATAGCCTTTTGCATAGTGATTTACTAACAAAAAGTGATCGTATGCTCTGTAAATTTTTGCTTCTGCTTTTGCTAATTGTTTAGTACTTCCTTCACCCTTGCTATCATCTACCAATGAAATAATAGTATTCCATCTGTTAATGTAAACGTAAGCCTGGTTGTAAAAGCTTGAACCAGACATTAAAGAAACCCTGTCAGTTGTTTCGTCAAAGGTAAAATTGATCGTATTGATATTAGGAGTTACTCCTATAACATTTGATTCTTTCATCCATTGGTCATCTACCAAATACTGAAAATTATTAATCGGATAACCTCTGTTTGGCAGGGAGACCATTTCGTAAAATTGATCTGCAGTCTCTATTACTAAAGCTCCTTTAGGAGTAAGGTCTGTATATTCTTCGCAGGATGCTGCACCAAACATTACCAGCAACAGCATTATGATATGTGTCTTTTTCATTTTTTTAAAGGGTTAGATTAAAACCAAATAAGTAGGTTTTGGACAATGGCAAATTACGTGTTCCTGAGTTCACAGAATAAACTTCGGGATCAATACGGTTTCCGGCTGCACTCCAATACCAGATATTGTTTACCTGGAAAGTAAATTTTGCTGATTCCATTTTGATTTTGTTTGCGAAAATTTTCGGAAGACTGTAACCTAATGAAATGTTTCTAAGTTTGATATAATCTCCATCTACCACATTCACATCGGAATTTCTCCATTGGCTGCTAATTGTTCCTGCATAAGATCTTACATTTTCTGCGAAATCAACATATAAACGTGTATTACCATTTGGATTTGCATCTGTATAACGATCTGAAATCCCTGAAAGATTTACTGCATCAGTACTCATGTCAATAGTCTCTTTACGCATTACATTTCCTCCTGAGAAAACAAACAACATATTCAGATCGAATCCCTTATATGAGAATCGCTGTGAGAATGAACCTGTATAAGTTGGGGTTAAACTTCCCATTTTTACCAATGCATTCGGATTAGAAACTGTTTTTATACTCGTTGATATCGGGTTCCCGTTAGCATCGAAAGTGATTGACGGATTTCCATTTTCATCCAGAACATAAGGATATCCATTAACTGTACCCCCGTATTTGTAAGCGTACAGGTTATTGAATACGTCACCTTCAAAAAAGTAATTTGATGGCGCACTGACATACACTGATGAACTTGACTGTGCTCTGGTAACTTTATCAATTGTCGTTTTGTTGTAACCAAAAACAACATTGGAATTAATGCGGAAACTACCATTATTAAACCATTCAGAACCAACAGTAAATTCAACTCCTCTGTTTAACAAGGCGCCTGCATTGATTCTTCTGCTTGTAGCTCCAACAGTAGGATCTAAATCGGTTGTTGCCAATAAATCACTGCTCAGTTTGCGATAAACATCAATACTACCTGTCAGTTTATGGTTTAGTACTGTATAATCTAAACCCAAGTTGGTTGTTTGTGTTTTTTCCCATCTTAACATTGGATTTGGCTGAGACGTAATGTTTATGTATTGTAAAGACTGATATAAGTTGTCATTTCTTCTTGTAGCAGTTACATAGGGTGTTGTACTTTGATCGACATTTCCACTTACACCATAAGTAGCCCTGAATTTAAGCATGTTAACCCATTTTACTTCTTTCATGAAGTCTTCATTACTAATATTCCAGCCTAAACCTGCAGACCATAATGGACGGTTTTTATATTTAGAATCTACACCAAATAAATCTGCACGATCCACACGGTAACTTCCTGTTACGTTATATTTAGATAAATAAGTATAACCTGCTGTACTGAAAACTGAAAAGTAATGATGTAAAACTTCCGTTTGTGATCTTGATATAGCTGCCAAAGTGGTATTATTTCCATAAATATAACTAGGAACTCCTGTTTGGCTAAGTGAAAGGTTATTCAATGTAGCAGAAGTAAGTGTAACCGGATCGTAACCATATCGTATTTGTTCAATACCTCTTGGAACAAAAGTTTCGCGCATTTCAAAACCGGCAACTGCATTAACAGAATGCTTCCCTTCACTAAAATCCTGACTAAAATCTAACTGATTTCTAAAAGAATAGTTACTTGCCTGACTGCTCCATTGTTTGTAGCGTCCTCCTGCAGAAAAACCATCTACATAAGTGTAAACATTTGTAGTTGGGTTATACCCTGTCAAGGCATTGATGGCATAACGCATTCTGTATGAGTCAACGGCATAATATTGATCGTTATCACTTTTTCGTAATTCATATTGAAATTGTGTATTAAAGCTCAACCCTTTCCATATCTTCGCACGAAGGTTTGTAAAGGCTCTTAAACTTAATGAGTTTTCATGTGTGATACCTTCATTAAGCGCATCCAATACGTTAAAATTAACTGATTTAAAACCACTTAAACTGTTTATTTTTGCAGCCATAGCCGGGTTAATAACACTACTACCGGTAAAACCATCTTTAATCCCTACAAACTGTGATAATACGCGGTCTCCGTTATCATCCGTAATACGCTCATATCTTTTTTGAATATTATAATTACCGAAATCAAAATCAGTAACATCATCGTTGCTATAGGTAGCATTAACCCCAAAAGTTGCATTTAACCAGTTGTTTACCTGAAAACTGCTTTTAACATAAAGATTAAATGCCTGACTTGTGTTGTTTACGATACGATTATCTGCGGCGTCATAATTGAATGAAACATAAGTATTCTGCTTACTCGTACTTCCGGAAAATGCCACATTGTAACGCTGTCTGAATTCGTTTTGCCATACATTATCCCGATAATCTTTTATGTAATCGTTCTTTCTCCATTGAGCGATAGTAGTATCGTAATCTGTACTGCTCACTTTTCCGTCTTCAAGATCCCTGTTAAGCTGGTATAAAGGGCTATAATATTTTGGGCTGCTGCTTCCAATATCGCCATAAGCATTGAACATTGTAGCTGTATTGGCAAATCTGGCTCTTTCTCTGTTATACACAGCTTGTTCAAAATCAATCAAATCACTTGTAGAAGCGTAATTCATATCTTTAATATTTGGTTTTGTACCAATAAAAAAATCAGAATTTATGCTCACTTTAAGCTTGCCATTCCCTTTTTTGGTAGTCAAAACAATAATACCATTTGCTGCTCTTGAACCATAAATAGATCCTGCTGCTGCATCTTTAAGAACATTTACACTTTCAATATCATACGGATTAATCTGATCAAGAGTCAATTCGGTTGGCAGACCGTCTATAACCAAAAGCGGACTATATCCTACTTCACCAACAGAAAAAGTGCCAATACCTCTTAGTATTGGAGTATCAGCTGAAGCTCCTGTCGGGTTTTTCTGAAACATCAAACCTGCCACACGTCCCTCAAGGGCAGATGCTAAATTAGTGTTGATATTTTCGTTTAATACTTTTTCATCTATTTTGGTAATAGCACCGGTAGAATGGCTTCTGGTAAGCGTCTGGAATCCTGTCACAACAACATCTTTCATTACAGAAACCTTATCTTCAACAACAAGTGTTAACTGGGTGCGTCCATCAATGGCAAAAGATTTTTTTTCAATAGTTAATCCAGTACACTCTAATATAGCATCCAGAGGCGCATCATCAAAAGAAAAGCTGCCGTCAAAATCAGTTATACTATGCTTGTTTGTCCCTGAAATTGTAACATTTACTCCCGGAAATGGCTCGTTTTTACTGTTTAATACTTTTCCTTGTATTTTTCCGGATCCGTTTCCCCGCTTTTCCTCTTTTTCTTTTGCAGCAGTTACCACTATCGTTTGATTGGTAAGTGAATATTTTAAATTTTGCGAATTGAAAATTTGATTAAGCGTTTCTTTTAAACCTGAATTCTTAACATTAATCGTTACCGGTTTCGAATCTTTTAGCAGTTTTTGCGTATAAAAAACTTCGTAATTAGCCTGTTTTGCTACTTCCTTCAGGACTGTTTCAAGTGATGCATCCTTGAAATTAATAGTAACATTTTGTGCCTGAACCGTAAAACTGCATAACAGCATAAACAGCAAACCCAATATCCACGGATAATTAGAAAAATGAAACCCCGGAATTGTTTTCCTGAGTTCTTTGTAAGGTTTTTTTGGTTGTAAATTAAATTTCATACATTTACATTTAGTTATAGTTAAACAATAGTGGAAAACTCATATTGGCTATCAACTTTCTAACAACCAGAAGCATCGCAACTGCCTCTGGTTTTTTAGTTTTAAGCTCAATATAATCGGGTAAACTTAAGATCATGGATACACAACAATCGTTTTTCCTTCGACCTTAAATTTTATATTACTAAGCTCAAGCACTTTTAATACTTCAGATAAATTTTTATTCATAAATGTACCACCATTAAACCTTACGTCCGATACATCGCCACGGTACTCAACTTTAATTCCGTACCAGCGTTCCAATTGTTTCATTACCGTTTTCAGGTCGGCATTATCAAATTTAAAACGGCCATTTTTCCAGGCAATAGCTGCTTCTGTATCCACTTTTCGAATGGTAATCCTGCCAAGATTATCAGATACATTAGATTGTTCTCCAGGCTTTAAGACTGCTTTTTGATTTTTAGAAGTAACTGCTACACTTCCTTCCAGTAATGTTGTTTTCACAAATGGTTCATTATGGTAAGCATGAACATTAAAATGAGTTCCCAGAACCTCTATAGACTGAGTATCTGATTTTACGATAAAGGGTTTATTTTTATTTTTAGCTACTTCAAAGTAAGCCTCCCCTTCTAATTCTACGATTCTTTCTTTACCATTAAAACGGGTTGGATATTTAATAGAAGAAACAGTGTTTAGATAAACTTTGGTTCCATCTGCTAAAACAATATTATATTGCCCTCCTGTTGGTGTTGAAAGTGTATTGAACGAATTAGCATCAGCTATTGAAACATCAGCATCAGGATTTATGGTATAAGTAATAACTCCGTTAGCATCCATTTTGATTGTAACTTCTTCTTTTTCTCCTTCGTGGGCAATAGTATCTTTTGCAGAAATATCAGACAAAACAATTTGTTTTCCGTTCGAAAGCGTTAAAATCCCTCTGTTACCTCCAGGGGCAATGTCCTTTGGTTTTTCAGCAACCTCAATAATTTGTTCTTTTGGTTTTGTAAAATAAAATATTCCTGTACCGAGCAATAAAACTATGGATGCAGCAGCAGCATATTTATAAAACTGATTTTTATTTTTTTCCGGACTAATGTTTTTGTCAATAGCTTTCCATGCGTCATCCAGATTTATCTCCTTGATATCATCCGTTTGATAGTTATCTTGAACTTTGGCAAAATAAGCCCTATTGGCCGCAGATTGATTGTACCATAAATCAAAAACCGATTCTTCTTCGGGAGTAAGAGTATTGTGTATTTTCTTTATGATCAGTTTAAATTCCATTTTCAGAATCTCTTTAAATTAACAATTACCTGATGTAATTTATAACTAAGACAACCGAAACTAAAGAATGGGTGACAAAAGTTTAAGAAAAAGTGAAGAAAAAATTAAATTTACCAACAAACGAGGTAACTTTCTTACGAATGAATGGATAATAAAGCTAATATAATAACCAACGATTCGCTAATTTTCACCTTTGCTCTCTTAAGCTGCGTTTTTACAGTGTTTACGGAAATCCCCATTTCATCGGCGATTTCTTCGTATTTATAATTTTCAATAAATTTAAGTTTGAAAACCTGCTGCATACTTTTCGGAAAAGTTTCTATAATCTTTAAAATATGATGGTAAAGAATTGTTTTCTCTTCTTCAGAAATCAAATCCAAATCTTCTTCTAAAACCAGCATTGAATTTAAATCAATTACATTTAAATCATCTGTTATTTTTACCGATTTCAGATAATTCAGGCATTTGTTGCGTACCATTGCATACAGGTAAGCTTTAAGAGAAGTTTTTATTTCAATGTTTTTTGCATTTTCCCATAACGAAATAAATACTTCCTGTACAGCATCTTCACTTGATTCCTGATCGAATAAAAAATTGTTGGCATATACAACCAGCCCTTTATAAAAATGGTTAAATACATTTTTGTAAACGGATTTATTTTGATTTTGAAGTTCTTTTAAGACAATATCTATTTCCAAAGTAAGTATAAAAAGCAAATAGGCTATAAAAAACAAATCTATGTATTTTTAATTTTTCAGCAAATATGTATTGAATTTCTTTGAATAATCATAAAAAAGTCCATTATATTCCCTTATTATTTTGAATATAAAAAAAATACAACATTAAAATTATAATAAAAAAACAATATTAGTACTTCTCTTACTATGCAAATTATGTTCTTTAATACTATTTATCTGAATGATATTTCTATCTATTACTAATGTACGAATATAATTAGGAACTGCGTTTGAAAACATCCCCATTTTACTATAAGATTAAACTAGAAAAGGAGCCATGATCAGGCCCCTTTATTTTTTAACTTAACATGAATTTATCTGATTAAATCAAATCGATCCAGATTCATTACTTTATTCCATACAGCAACAAAATCATTGATGAATTTTTCCTGTGCATCACTGCTTGCGTAAACCTCGGCAATAGCTCTTAATTCTGAATTAGATCCAAAAACAAGATCTGCACGTGTACCAATCCATTTTGGCTGACCGGTATTACGATCGTTTCCGGCATAAAGTTCCTTGTCATCAGATAAAGCCTGCCATTTTGTATTCATATCCAGCAAATTGACAAAGAAATCATTGGTAAGCTGACCCGGACGATCGGTGAAAACACCATTTTTACTTCCGTCAGTGTTGATATCCAGAACACGTAACCCACCTAAAAGTATTGTAAGTTCAGGTGCAGTAAGTGTCAGTAAATTTGCTTTATCTATAAGAAGTTCCTCAGTAGATACTGTCGATTTTGTACTTCTATAATTACGGAATCCGTCTGCTTTAGGCTCCAGATAACCGAAAGATTCAACATCTGTCTGTTCCTGGGAAGCATCCATTCTGCCCGGAGCAAAAGAAATATTAACGGAATATCCTGCATTCTTAACAGCCTTTTCTATTCCTGCATTACCCGCTAAAACTATTAAATCTGCTAATGAAACTTTTTTGTCATTTCCTTGTGCAGCATTAAATTCATTTTGAATACTTTCAAGTTTGTCTAAAACCTTTTTAAGTTGTACCGGATTATTTACCTTCCAGTCTTTTTGAGGAGCCAGTCTGATTCGTGCTCCATTTGCTCCGCCACGTTTATCCGAACCTCTAAAAGTAGATACCGATGCCCACGAAGTAGCAACTAACTCAGAAATACTTAAGCCTGAATTCAGTATTTTTTGTTTCAATTGAGTAATGTCATTTTCATCAATCAAAGTATGGTTAACTTCAGGAATAGGATCCTGCCATAACAATTCTTCCTGAGGTACATCTGGACCCAGATAGCGTGAACGTGGTCCCATATCCCTGTGTGTCAGTTTAAACCATGCACGTGCAAAAGCATCTGCAAAAGCATCCGGGTTTTCCAGAAATTTTCGGGAGATCTTCTCATAAGCAGGATCAAACCGTAATGATAAGTCAGTTGTAAGCATCGTCGGTAAGTGCTTTTTAGAACTATCAAATGCGTCAGGAATAATAGGTTCTGCATTTTTAGCTACCCATTGGTGAGCTCCGGCCGGACTTTTAGACAGTTCCCATTCAAAACCAAATAAATTTTCGAAGAAATTATTACTCCATTGCGTTGGCGTTTTTGTCCACGTTACTTCCAATCCGCTTGTGATGGTGTCAGGACCTTTACCTGAACCAAAACTATTTTGCCAGCCAAAGCCCTGTAATTCTATACCTGATGCTTCCGGCTCTTTATCTACGTGATCTGAAGAAGCAGCACCGTGAGTTTTACCAAATGTGTGTCCTCCAGCAATTAGCGCTACTGTTTCTTCATCATCCATTGCCATACGTCCGAAAGTATCGCGAATATCTTTGGCTGCCAAAACTGGATCAGGATTTCCATCCGGTCCTTCAGGATTTACATATATAAGTCCCATTTGTACTGCTGCAAGCGGTTTCTCCAGATTTCTGGTATGAACTTGCCCATCTGCATTGTCATCAGATGATACTACTCCATGATCTTTTGGTACTCCATCTGAACCATCAGCATAACGTTCGTCTCCTCCAAGCCAGGTAGTTTCAGAACCCCAATAAACTGATTCGTCCGGTTCCCACACGTCTGCTCTTCCTCCGGCAAAACCGAATGTTTTAAAACCCATAGATTCCAGGGCAACGTTTCCTGTTAATATCATTAAATCTGCCCACGATATTTTTCGCCCGTATTTTTGCTTGATTGGCCATAAAAGTCTTCTGGCTTTATCCAGACTTACATTATCAGGCCAACTGTTTAAGGGAGCAAAACGCTGTTGTCCTGCACCGGCTCCACCTCTTCCGTCATGAACACGATACGTTCCGGCACTGTGCCATGCCATACGAATAAACAAACCACCATAATGACCAAAATCTGCTGGCCACCAGTCCTGAGAATCCGTCATAAGCTCATGCAAATCCTTTTTTACAGCTTCAAGGTCAAGAGTTTTAAAAGCTTCTGCATAATCAAAATCATTTCCCATTGGATCTGATAATGAGGAATTCTGTCTCAGAATGTTTACTTTTAACTGTTTCGGCCACCAGTCACGGTTTTTTGTACCTGATGCCGCCGCTTTGTCTATACTGCCATTATGAAAAGGGCACTTACTAATGTCATTTGATTGATTTTCCATACTATACTTTTTTGATTTTTAGAATAACCGAAAACGAATTTAAGAACTAAACGATTAGACTTTATGCTTTTTTTATATTATATCAACCTACCTTAATAGATAAAATCTATTGAAAATAAACTTTCAAAACTCTATAAAATTATTCGAATAAAATTTACAATTAAAATTACAAAAAATACTTTTTAATTTTTACGAGTATTATCTTAAAAAAGCTAATGAAGATCATGTAAAAAACAGGAATTATTATATAAACAACCAATTAAGAATTATAACTTAATTTAGTATAAATGAATACTATTTGATTGAATTTATAATAGATGTAAAATAATTACAATGAGCGATATAGCACAAAGATTTCCTGAAAATCCAATATTAATGCCTAAAGATCTTAAATCAAGCACTCCTGATTTGCAAATTATCAGCCTGTTAAATCCGGGAGTTTTTGTATTTGAAAACAAAACATGGCTTTTGGTACGGGTCGCCGAAAGTATTTCGCAAAAAGAAGGTGTTATTTTTTTTCCTGTAATTAATGAATTAGGAAAAGTAGAAATTATTGAAATCCCGCTGAATGATCCTGATCTTGTAGCTACAGATGCCCGAATTGTTCAATATAAAGGCCTGGATTATTTGACTACGCTTTCACATTTACGTATTCTGTGCAGTGATGATGGCATTCATTTTTATGAACCTGAAGGTTATAGTTCTTTATTTGGTTTAGGTACGCTTGAACAATTTGGTATAGAAGATGCCCGTGTAAGCAAACTCGAAGATACTTACTATATTACCTACACCGCGGTTTCTTCCAATGGAGTTGGCGTTGGAATGCGTACCACAAAGGACTGGACAAATTTTGAACAAAAAGGGATGATATTTCCTCCACACAATAAAGATTGCGCCATTTTTGAAGAAAAAATAAATGGCAAATTCTATGCGTTGCATCGCCCTTCAAGTCCGCAGATTGGAGGTAATTTTATCTGGTTAGCCGAATCTGCTGACGGTGTACATTGGGGAAATCATCAGTTTCTAGTTGGGACCCGAAAAGGACTTTGGGACAGTGCCAGAGTTGGTGCCGGTGCTGCCCCGATTAAAACGGATAGAGGCTGGCTAGAAATATATCATGGAGCCAATGCTGAACACCAATATTGTCTGGGAGCTTTTTTAATGGATTTAAATGATCCCTCAAAAGTAATTGCCCGAACATTAGAACCAATAATGATGCCTCAGGAAAATTATGAACTAAGCGGGTTTTTCGGCTATGTGGTTTTCACTAATGGGCATGTTCTAGAAGGAGACAAACTTACTATATATTATGGAGCAGCTGATGAATTTGTCTGTGGGGCTCATTTTTCTATTGCTGAAATTTTATCTTGCCTGGTTAACGAATCCTGATGATCTTTTTATTATCAATTAATTATTAATCGAATTCAAAAAAACAAAGCCTGCAAAATAATATACAGGCTTTAAAACTGAAAAGGTTAAAGTGTTTTATTTTTCTTTATTCTTAGCAGACTTAACATCGACGCTGTCTTTTCTTACTCCTGAAGAGCTTGTGTATACAGATCCATCATTAGGGTCAGGACCAGGCCCGCTTCCAGTACCAGCACTGCTAGCATTTGGGTTGTTTGTACCGTTATTAACTTTTGGGGCATTACTTCCTGTTGTATTAGCTCCATTATTTTTATCGAGGTTTGTGGTATCTGAAATTGTGCCTGATGTATCAACTGTAGTCTTATGCGTATCGATTTCATCGCTGTACCCATCCTGATTATTTTTACAGGAAGAAAATACTCCCATCATAATAAGCAACAATAGGATTTTTGAATTGAATAGTGTTTTCATAGTATTTGATTTTAAAGCTTAAAACTCAAATTTAAATGATGAAATAGTGATTTTTTTACATAATTATTCTTTTATCTTACAGAAATAAATAATTGTACATCATTACTTTAAATCACAACTATATAATAACGCAAACAAATTCATAAAAAACTCCATTAAAAAATAATGGAGTATGGAAGTGTAATGAGTTTATGGTATTGACAACCTATCTAAATTTCATCCAGATCAAATATTTTCCCTAAGTGTTCTTCCATAATAAAATAAGGATTATGGGTCTGTGTGACAGCTCTGATGTGAATAAGACTTGTTTTACTCATCATTCTGAGCATCTGCCTGCGTTCACATTTTATAATTTCACCATTTTCTATTCGTTGGCCGGCAACAAATGCACTTCGTCCATGTGCACACAAATGATTGTTTACAAAAATAAGATCTCCTGAATTTGGAATATAATCACTATTGATTAGTGTTTTTGCTTCGTCCCAAAAATCTATTAAGTTATTAAGGGCTTCAGATGTCTGTCCTGCATTTTCATTAAAAATTTGCTCAGCAGCATCAAAACGAATAAAAGGAAGATCCCTGTTTCCATACAATACAGACGCTAATGGTGCGGAGTCTGAAATGTCTTCATTTTCATAATTGGCATCTTTTGGACACTGATAAATAGGTTCAAATAACTTTTCCATTACAGCATTAACCTCTCCATGTGAACGGATAGAATATAATGTTGATGGCACTCTTTCTTCATTTCTTAGATAAAGAAAGCTTAAAAAATCAGCCTGATGTGATAAAAAGGCATCCTCGGTATGTACAAATAAATCGGTTTTAGAGCCTGATCCTGTCTGTGTCATTGCCATATTTTCATCCGGAATTACAGCATGTAAAAGCCCTCCACCCTTTCTCTGAGCATAATACTGAACAGGTTTTGAAGGTACAGCTCCGTGCAGTAACGAACAGATAAAACCATATTTATTTAACTTTTCGTAATCTGCTCCCTGCCAGTTAGGAGGTGTAGGTCCCAAATCTTCCTGATCGACTTCTAAAAGCCCTTTAAAGACAATCGCACCATATTGTTCAGCTGAAAAATCGGTTCCAAACTGGCTCAAAATTCGGGTTATTCGTTCGGGCAATAATTGAAAAGCATGGAGATGAAGAGACGATATATATTCAGGGTTTTCATAATTGCCAAATGCTTTCATCAAAAGGCTTCCCACATTTGATAAAATATTTCTCTCCTGAGGTGATATTTCTATTATTACAGGCTTTGTAGGAATATCAAAAGACAATGGTTCATTAGTAGATCTTTCAATCGAAAGAATTGATTGTGATTTCATTATTTAATTCGCTTTAGGTTATTAAAATACAATTGAAACATTAAACACAATGCACTAAAAATAAGCATTATATAAAATTAATTTTATAACAACAATTTATTTATGTACGGGCATTCGTATAAAATTTTCATATTTATTTTTTTTTATTCATATTAATTTATACATTTGTTTTTACTTAGTCTAAATAACATTTACTTACAAATATATTTTTAATTAATCTAAATAACAATAAATTTCTTAGAAAAATTTAAAAAAATATGAAAATAGAAGACAATCCCAGTAAAATAAGAGCTTCAGATTACTCTGATAAATCAAAAAAAATCTCAGAAAATATTCGGAAGAGAAGAAGCATTTTTGGTGATCAATTTGTCAAGGGAGAATTGCCTGATGACCTGCTCGATGAAATTCTAATAAACGCTATGTGGGCACCCAATCACAAAATGACTGAACCCTGGAGATTTATTGTTTTAAGAGGAAAATATCTTGAAGAATATGGCGAATACATGGCCAATTATTACAAAGACTCTTATGCAAAAGAACTCTCACCTGATGCATTAGTAAAAAAACTGAATTATCTGCGAAACTATCCTTTGAACGCTGTTTGCATAATTGGAATAATTCTGGTTCGAAACACTAAAATCAATCTTCCGGAGTGGGAAGAAATTGCCGCGGTATCTTCTGCTGTACAAAATATGGCACTCACTTGTACTGCGAATAAGATTGGAAGTTACTGGAGTACCAAAAATGTGGCTATTGATTACGTGAGCGAATTTGGTCTTGGTGAAAATGAAAAATCATTAGGCCTTCTCTATCTGGGCTATTATGATGATAAATTAAAAATATCAAAAAAGAAGAGAACTCCTTTATCTAAAAAAGTGATTTATCTGCAATAAATTATTAACAAACCTTAAATAAAACCCATTATGAGCAACACATTAATGAATGATGAGGCACAAAAAAATTCTGTGCTTACTCCCGATCAGGATTATTATAAAGATATTTTTCATCAACATGCTAATGATGAATATGCTGAAGCCATACAATTAGCGCAAAACCGTGTTTCGGACTTTCTAAAAAACAACCGAAAACCTTTCAGCGGAATCAGGCCTGATGAAATGAAAGCAAAAGTTGAAAATGTAGATCTGGATATTCCCCTACCCGATTACGAAAGCTTATTAAATGAAGTGGATGAGTTGTATGTACAACATGCTACAGCCTATCATTTACCGGAATATATTGCGCACTTAAATTGTCCTGTGGTAATTCCGGCACTGGCAGCCGAAGTATTGATCAGCGCCATTAATTCATCTCAGGACACGTATGATCAAAGTGCCGGAGGAACTTTTATAGAACGAAAACTAATTGACTGGACCAGCAAACAAATTGGCTATTCTGAAAATGCGGATGGTATTTTTACTGCCGGGGGTTCCCAAAGTAATTTAATGGGATTATTACTGGCAAGAGATTATTTTTCTCTTGAATATCAAAAATGGAACATCAAACTTGACGGGCTTCCGCCTGATGCGAGTAAGTTTAGAATTTTTGTTTCGGATAAAGCACATTTCAGTAATCATAAAAATGCATGGATTTTAGGACTTGGTGAACAGGCCATTGTACATGTGGGCGTGGATACCAGATACAGAATGGATCCTAAACAACTTGAAAAAGCAATTGCTGCAGAAATAGAAAAAGGCAATATTCCGATTGCTATTACAGCCACAGCGGGAACAACCGATTTTGGAAATGTTGATCCGTTAACTGAAATAGCTCATATTGCCAGCCGCCACAATTTATGGCTTCATGTTGACGCCGCTTATGGATGCGGATTATTGCTGACAGAAAAATACAGATATCTCTTAAACGGAATTGAACTTGCAGATTCGGTAACCATCGACTACCATAAATCTTTCTTTCAGCCGATTAGCAGCAGCGCTTTTATAGTAAAAAACAAACTGCATCTTAACATTATCAAGCACCACGCCGATTATCTGAATCCAAAAGAGCAGAATTATGATGCACTTCCGGCGCAAATCAACAAATCCATTATTCAGAGTACCCGTCGTTTTGATGCGCTTAAACTTTGGTTTACGCTTCGTTATATGGGTAAAGAAAAGCTTGGGCAATATACGGACACCATCATAGAAACAGCCCAGCAAACGGCTCATTACTTAGAAAATGATGAAAATTTTGAACTTTTATGCCACTCTGATATGGGCGTATTAGTCTTCCGTTTTATCAATGGTCTTGATCAGGCTAATTATTGTAATATCAATCAGTACATCAAAGAAAAATTATTTTTTAGCGGAGACGTTTTGGTTGCCAGCACAAAAGTAAATGGAAATTTCTATCTCAAATTCACCATTTTCAATCCATTGACTACGCTTAATGATATCAAAAACATTCTTAACCTCATTAAACAAAACGGAAATGAATACCAACAACTCAACTAATTTTCAACAGCTGGCAGAGCAGGTTAATTTTAAATCCCTGCTGAATTGTTATTGCAGGGAATTCAGGAACTGGAGCCGTTATGAAGGTATTCCGAAATACGATCCGGCTTTGGCAGATTATATGCAGACCATCAATCATAAATCATTTCTCCGATTTGATTTTACTGATATCGGTCAGGAAGTTTTTGCGCCTTTGACTTATTTTTCAGAAAGCGGGGTTCATTCTTTTGGATTTCCGGTTGTTGCACGTAATGCTGCTTCTGATCAAATCAAAGAAATTAGTCCTTTGGATTTTGTAGAATTTGTTGCTGCTTTTGCTAAAAAAGAATATCCTGAACTCGATTCCCTTCCTACTCAAAAACGTATGCAAAACAGTATTGATAATCTGGCTTTTTATCTCGCTCAATACAAAGAGAATAATCTTGTAGCCAATAATCCTGAGCAATCGTTTATTGAATCAGAACAATCACTGATTTTAGGACATAGTGTGCATCCCCTTCCTAAAAGCAGGGAAGGTTTTACTCATGAGGAACTGAAAAAATATTCTCCGGAAACGGCAGGACAATTCCCATTGCATTTTTTCCTTATTCATCCGGATAATGTACTCGAAAAAAGTGCCGAAGATTATCTGATGACGGATTATCTCAAAAATGAAATTTCAAAATATGTAGATAACAGCACTAAAGAATTACTGATTTTATATCCGGAATGGAAAGTAGTTCCAACACACCCATGGGAAGCCGAGTATTTATTAAATCAGGCTGAAGTAAAAGAAATGCAGTCAAAAAAACTGCTTTTCAGTCTGGGACAATTCGGACCATCGTATACTGCTACCTCATCGGTTCGTACGGTTTACAATGCAGAAAGCGAATGGATGTATAAATTTTCACTTCATGTAAAAATCACCAACTCATATCGTGTCAATTATCTTCATGAATTAAACCGTGGTTATGATGCCGGCAAACTCATGAAAACAGAATGGGGAAAAGGAATTGAAAAAGAGTATCCTGAAGTACAGCTCATTTGCGATCCTGCTTTTATTTCGGTGGTTTATGAAGATAAGGTCATTGATGGCTTTAGCACCAGTGTACGCCAAAATCCTTTCCATGGGGCAAATGCCAGAAAAAATGTGAGCATGGTTGCTTCTTTATGTCAGGATGGTGTGCTGGGTGAATCAGCCAGAATACTGAATATCATTAACGAATCGGCAAAAAGACTGGACAAAGAAGTGACTGATACAGCCATCGACTGGTTTAAGCAATACCTTAAAGTTACTTTACATCCGTTAGTAGGCATCTTCAATAAATACGGATTTGGAGCAGAATTCCATCAGCAAAACATCCTTATAGAATTTGATGACAATCTTTTTCCGTCTAAAATGTATTTCAGGGACAATCAGGGTTATTTTTTCCGTCAGGGAAAAACGGAGGAATTACAGAATCTAATTACAGGTTTTGGTGACGAAAGCCGAAATTTTATAGCCGAAAGCCGAATTATTAACCTTTGGGGCTATTATTTTTTAGTGAATCATCTTTTTGGAATTGTAAATGTTTTAGGCAAAAATAAACTGGCCAATGAATCATCTCTTCTGAACATTATATATGAAGCGTTCAAAACAGAAGAAGCAAATGACACCACAGGTCTGGCTTCACATTTTTTAAACAGTATTCAATTGTATGCAAAATGCAACCTACTGACAAGCCTCAACAATATGGATGAAGCCAGTGCGCCAAGAACCAATCCGGCGGTATATTTAAATTATCCAAATCCTTTAAACAAGTACTTTTTTTCTCCAAAACTAATTAATCCTAAAGGAAATGATGTGATTTTTAGCCGATACTTCGAAAAGGAAAATGTAACCATAACATTGCGTCCGGTTAATCCTGAACGGGATTTGGAAATGCTGCACGAATGGTTTCATCGTGAACATGCTTTAAAAATCTGGAAAATGAACTGGCCTGTTAAGGAGTTGGAATCATTTTACCGAACGCTCCTTCCCGGAGATATTTCACACAGTTATATCGGCGAAGTCAATGGCGAACCTACATTTAACATGGAAGTATATTGGGCGAACCGTGATATTGTTGGAGGTTATTATGACTCGCTCCCATCCGATTACGGAACGCATTTATTTATCGCGCCAACAGATTCCAAACTGAAATTCACTTCTGCCGTAACGCAATCGATGATGGATTTTGTTTTTGCGGAATCAAAAGTCGGCAAAATGGTGGGCGAAGGAGCGGTAGACTCAATAGCATCAATGCTGAATAAAGCACATGTTGGATTCAAAATTGAAAAAGTAATTGAAATGCCGCATAAAAAAGCCAACCTTAATTATTGCTACAGAGAATGGTATTGGGAAAAATTTCCTGCTGCCAAAAACTTTCAGAACATTCCGGTTTCAGCACCTCAGGTTTAATCAATTAAAAAAAGTAATAATGAGTAAAGAAAAAATATACTCGGTCATAGGTATCGGGATTGGTCCTTTTAATCTTGGTCTTGCCGCCCTTATGGAGCCGGTAGACGAACTTTCATCACTGTTTTTCGATCAGTCAGCCAGTTTTGACTGGCATCCGGGTCTGATGTTAAATAACGCCACACTTCAGGTTCCGTTTTTAGGAGATCTGGTTACAATGGCAGATCCCACAAGTCAATATACGTTCCTGAATTTTATCAAAAAAAGCGGACGTTTGTATAAATTCTACATCCGTGAAAATTTCTTTATTTTCAGAAGAGAATACAATGAATATTGTAAATGGGTGGCTTCTAAACTTCATAATTTAAAATTCTCCCACAAAGTAGTTTCTCTGGATTATGTTGATGGCTTATATAAAGTAGTCGTGATGAATACAGAAACCTGCATCACATCAGCCTATTATGCCGAAAAAATTGTTTTAGGGACAGGAACTTCTCCATACATTCCTGATTTTATCGAAAAACAGGAACTGCCAAATGTGATTCATGCATCGAAATATTTATATTCCAAATCGAGAATCAAAAACAATAATTCGGTTACTATTATTGGTTCAGGTCAAAGTGCTGCAGAAGTATTTCGCGATCTTTTACCGGAAACTGAAAACGGTTTACAACTCAAATGGTACACCCGTTCCTCCCACTTCTTCCCTTTGGATAACAAATCAAAACTGACGCTGGAACTCACTTCTCCTGAATATGTGGATCATTTTCATAGTCTGACGTACGAAAAAAGAAAACAACTTTTAGCCAGACAACACGGACTTTATAAAGGAATCGATCAGGAACTGATTAACGAAATTTTTGACAGCCTTTATGAAATGAGTTTAGAAAACAAGCCTTTGAATGTGGAATTGCGTTCCAATCTGCGTCTCACAACTGTTACTGAAAATGCGGACAGTTCCTACACTATGGACTTTATTCATACCGAACTTGAACAACCCTTTCAGGATCAGAGCGATTACATTATTCTGGCAACAGGTTACAGTTACAAAGAACCGGATATCATTAAAGGAATTGAAAACAAAATTAACCGCCTTGAAAACGGCTTATTCAATGTCAATCGCAATTATACCATTGATAAAGACGGAAAAGACATTTTTGTTCAGAATGCAGAACTGCATACCCATGGACTTTCGACTCCTGACCTGGGCATGGGACCATATCGAAATTCCTGCATCATTAACCAACTAACCAATCGTGAGATTTATAAAGTGGAAAAACGAATCGCCTTCCAGGAATTTGGTGTACTGAAATCAACAGAAGATTTTTTACAAAAGGATGCTATGGCAACCATCAACGAACAATTAGATATCGAGGCCTTACTAAAAACAAATTAAGATGATAACTCCTGAAAATATATTCAACGACACCAAACATCTCGACATAGAAATCTGGAATAAAGTCAACCGAAATCTGTTGGCTAAAAGTATCTCTGAACTGATGCGCGAAGATCTGGCAAAACCGGAAATCATAAGCAAACAAGAAGATGGTCTGACTCATTTTAGATTAGCAGCTGATAAAGAAAATCTGCATTATACTTTTTCTGCTTACCCAAGATTTATCAATTACTGGCATATTATAAAGGAAAGTATTCGTAAAAATGAAGACGGGCAGGAATCAGCGACAATTGATGTTCCTAATTTCTTTATAGAATTTCAGGAAACTTTTGGCATAAACTCCTTTACGCTGGCTCATTATGCTGAAGAGTTACTGCATACTTTATACGCTGATGCCTTTATCCATTCTCAGAAACGTTTGTCGGCTTCAGAACTCGCAGATGCCGATTTTCAAACTATTGAACACAGTCTTGATGGACATCCATGGGTCATTGTAAATAAAGGCCGCATTGGTTTTGATTCGCAGGATTATCAGAATTTTGCACCTGAATCTGGTCAGAATACACGTTTGGTTTGGGTTGCCGCTCATAAAAGCCGTACTACTTTTCGTTTATTGGAAACTATGGATCAGCAGCGTTTTTTTGAAAACGAACTGGGCAAAGAAAAAATAGATTCTTTTAAAGCTGTGCTTCATCAGGCAAATGTAAATCCGGATGATTACATCTTTATCCCTGTTCATTCCTGGCAATGGCAGAATAAACATGTGATGCAGTTTGCCCATGATATTGCTTCGAAACAGCTTATTCTTTTAGGACTTTCAGATGATTTGTACAGTCCGCAACAAAGTATTCGTACGTTTTTTAACCAGAGTCAGCCACAGAGACACTATGTAAAAACAGCGATATCTATCTTAAACACCAGCCACATCAGAGGATTATGTGCCAAACAATTATCCATTGCGCCTAAATTAACCGGTTGGATAAAAAATTTATTAGAAAAAGATTTACATCTGCAAAATATGGGCGTTGTACTCTTGGGCGAAGTCGTTTCGGTAAGTTATACACATCCGAGTTACAGTAAAATTGCAAATCCTCCTTATCAGTACAATGAGCTTTTGGGAGCGATGTGGAGAGAAAGTCCGGTTAACTTTTTAAAGCCAGGAGAAAATCTGATGACGATGGCGGCTTTATTATATGTAGACAATCAGGGCAAAAGTCTGATTCAGGAACTGATTGAAAAATCAGGTCTTTCTACAGAACAGTGGTTAAAAGCCTATATGACAGCTTATCTTAAACCGGTGTTGCAGATTTATTACCAGCATTCTCTATGTATTGATCCGCATGGGCAAAACGTAATCCTTATTTTAAAAGATTATGTCCCTACGCGTATTGCTTTGCAGGATTTTGTAGGCGATATTTTAATTAATGAAGAAGGGAAGAAAAAACTGCCTCAGGAATTCATTGATAATATGTTCAATGCTTCTCCAAATCCTGAAAATGCTCCGTTGGTTATTCTGATAGCGGTTTTTGATGCTTTTTTCAGATACCTGAGCGATGTGTTAATCACAACTGCAGACTATTCGGAAGTTTCGTTTTGGAATTGTGTTTACGAAGTCATCACAGAATATCAGGAAGAACATCCGGAACTACAGGAAATGTTTGAAAAATACGATTTGCTGATTCCGGAATTCAAGCGTCTTATTTTTAACAGTCGACGTTTGTTTAATGGCTATGAAGAAACTTCCGGTTTTCCTCATATGAAAAAAAGCGGTTTTATACCCAACCCTTTGTACCAGTTGGTTACATCGGAATTGGCAACTTTAAAAGAAAATTCATGAAAGAAGCCCTATTGAAAACGCGTTCCTTTTTTAGCCTTTTAAGGCATTCCATTTCCGGAAAGGAAAGTAATTTTACCTCAGGTAGTATCAACAGAACGATTATTTTATTGTCTGTCCCAATGGTTGCCGAATTACTGATGGAATCATTATTTGTCTGTTGGAACTTGTTTTTCGTCAGCAGATTAGGAACCAATGCCATTTCTATTGCCGGTGCCACAACTACTTTTATTACTTTTTGCTATTCGGTTTCTATAGGATTGGGAATTGCAGCTTCGGCTATGATTTCCAGAAGAATCGGAGAAAAGAAGTTTAAAGCAGCAGGACAAACTGCTATGCAGGTTATTTACATCACAACTCCAATAGCCGTAATTATCAGTATCGTCTGCGCTGTCTGGACTTCAGAAATCATGAGTCTTATGGGGCTCTCCCCTGCCATGGTTCAGGAAGGATATAGTTATGGAGTAGTCATGTTTGCTTCCAGCGGATTTTTGATTCTGCGAATCGTAATCAACGGAATATTTCGTGGAGCCGGTGATGCTTCTACAGCGATGCGGGTATTATGGGTTTCGAACGCACTGAACATCATTTTATGTCCTATTTTCATCTTCGGATGGGGACTTATTCCTGCTTTTGGTTTACTCGGAGTCGGAATCGCAACCTTAATCGCCCGATTGATCGGAGTCCTTTATCAAACGTGGTATCTCATTAGAGGCAAAACCGTAATGAAAATCGGTTTGGCGCAATTGGTATTTCATTTGGATATTTTCAAAAGAATCCTCAAACTGGCTTTCAGCGGAACCGTTCAGTTTATCATTCCTGCTTCCAGCTGGGTATTCATGATAAAAATTATGTCCCATTTTGGAGAAAATGCGCTGGCCGGGTACATTTTGGCACAAAGAGTAACTTCAATTGCTACAATGCCTGCCTGGGGACTTGGAAACGCCGCCGGAATATTAACAGGCCAAAATCTGGGTGCCAGACAGCCCGACCGTGCCGAAAAATCGGTTTGGAGAGCCGGAATGCTCAATATGGGATTTCTGGTTTTTATTGCCGTATGCTGGATATTTCTAGCAGTTCCGGTGGTGAAAATCTTTACTGATACTCCGGAAGTAATTTCTCAAAGTACGATGTATATCCATCTTATTTCGATGGCGTATGTTTTATTAGGATACACCATGGTTATTTCAAGGGCACTCAATGCTGCCGGAGAAGTAAAAGTCGTTACCTGGCTTTATATTTTGATGTTTTATATCGTACAGATACCTTTTGCCTATTTGTTGGGAATCGCTTTTGATCTGGGCTCTAATGGTGTCTTTACCGCCATCCTGCTTTCAGAAATTGTACTGGCCGTAGCCTGTATTATCATCTTTCGAAAAGGAAAATGGAAAACAACTAAAGTTTAATCAATTTTAAATCAATTAAAAAATCATGAACACAACAGCACAATTACACAGCGTATTTTCAAGAGCTTTTGAAATACCGGTTGAAACTATAAACGATGAGTTAGAATATCAGGGAATAGCCGAATGGGATTCGATGAGCCATCTGGTACTGGTTGAGGAACTGGAAAGAACCTATAACATTTCAATAGACATGGAAGATATTCTGGATATGGGAAGCGTTGAAAAAATAAAAAACCTTCTTAAAAAACATGGATTTGAAATTAATTAGCAACCAACATTAGAAACATGGAATTATATGAATTAATCTCAAAAAACGAAAATTTAATCTTTACGGATGCTGCTTCGGGTGCTACTAAATCAATAAAAGAAATACATCAGTCTCTCGAAATTGAGAACTTGAGATCTGTTGTTTTTATATATAATGACAATCAGTTACCGGCTATAGAGACTTTATTAAATTTTTATCAAAGCCGATTTACAATTGCACTACTCGGACAGGGAACCAATACCGATTTTAAGGAAAATTTAGAAGCAAAATATACGCCTTATTACATTTATGATCCGTCACGAAATAGTATCGAAGGTTACACTGCTGTACATGTTTCTGATACTATCGTGCTTTTCAGACGCAATGAAAATTCGATTTATCCGATACATCCCAAAATTAAATTACTGCTGAGTACTTCCGGAACAACCGGATCTCCAAAATTTGTGAGACTGTCTGTTGAAAACTTAGTGCAAAATGCCAAATCTATTTTGGAATATCTGCCAATTAAAAGTGATGATGTAGTGCCTTTGAATGTTCCGGTTCATTCGGTTTACGGAATGTCAATTTTTAATACGAATTGTATAAAAGCACATCAGATTGTATGTACGGACAAAGATGTTTTTCAGAAAGATTTCTGGTCAGATTTGAAGCATTACGGATATGCTACATTGGGAGGTGTACCTTATTTTTATGAAATGCTTCATAGCATTGGTTTCTTCAGAAAAGACTATCCTTCATTACGCTATTTTACACATGGTGGCGGAATGTTAAGTCATAAACTGATTGAAATCATTTCAGAATATAACGAAAAGTTTGATAAACAGTTCTTTGCTCAATATGGCCAGACTGAAGCTAGCGGACGAATGTCTTTTTTACCTCCAAAAGACCTGCTGAGAAAAGCAACTTCAATCGGACGCGCTATTAAAAACGGGCGTTTTGAAATTGATAATGAAACTTCGGAGCTTATTTATTACGGTCCAAATATTTTTGGCGGTTATGCCGAAAGAAGAGCTGACCTGCAATTTTATGATCAGGAAGAAAAGCTGCATACAGGTGATCAGGCAAGAGTAGATGCTGAAGGTTATTACTATATCACAGGCCGTTTAAAAAGAATTGTCAAACTGTTTGGTATCCGTATCAATCTGGATGAAATAGAATTGCTTCTAAAAAACACTCTTGGAGGACAAACCTTTATTTGCCTGAATATTCATGACAAACATTTAGCTGTCTTATATACCGATGAAAACGTAAACAAAGAAGTAATTGTAAACGTTTTAAAAGCAAAATTAAGTCTTCACTCCAGCTCCTTAAAAGTAATTTACTTAGATACTGTACCACTTACTGCTAACGGAAAGGTAAATTATCCTGTTATTAAAGAATCACTCGAATCTGAAATAGCAATGTAAAAACTATAAATTGTAAAACACAAAAAGACCTCTAATCCTTGCGAATTAGAGGTCTTTTTTATTGGGATAAAACGATTAGAATTTAAATGTTAAACTTCCCAAAACAGTAGTTGGTGCCTGAGGTGCTCCCCATGTACTCCAGTATTTTTCATTAGTTAAATTATCTACCTTAAGTCCTAATCTCCATGTTGGCTGCTCGTAAAATACAGTTGCGCTGTAAATAGTATAAGATGGAATGTAAAAAGTATTCGCTGTACTCATGTAACTTTCATCTACATAATTTGCGCCAACTCCTGCACCTAAACCTTTTAACTTATTCTGAAGCTTATAAGAAGCCCAAAAGTTTACCACATGCTCTGGTGCATCCTGAGCCTTATTACCTTCAATAGCTTTATTAGCGTCGCTTGTTTTTTCGATACGGTTATCATTATACGCATACCCTGCAGTAATATTTAAACCAGAAATAGGATTCGCCAAAAATTCAAATTCCACTCCTTTACTCACTTGTTTTCCATCCTGCTGATAAACTAAATCAGATTGTCTTATTAATGCATTATCATTAGTAATTTCATAATAACTCACTGTTGTGCTTACTTTTTTATTAAACAGTTCCGCTTTTATCCCTGACTCCCATTGATTAGCATACAACGGATCCGGTACAAATTGTGAACCGTCAGGCTGATTAACCGGCGCAATATTCTGGAAACCATTCATATAATTCCCAAACAATGATAACTGATCATCCAAAAGCTCGAATACCAATCCAAATTTAGGAGATACGGATGTTTGTTTGTACCCCGGCACTGTGCCGCTTTCTTTACGTTCAAAATCATCAAGACGCAAACTAGTCATAATATGTAATCTTTCTGCAATACCCATTACATAAGAAGCATACGCACTATAGGTATTCTCGTCTCTTCCGGCACGTATAACCGGAGCTAACAAAACTGCATCAATATCTTTTTTTCTAACCGGAATAAAATTAGTAGTTACATCAATTGTTCTAAATGGAGCTGTTGGCGTTGGTGTAGATGAAAAAGTATCTGAATAGTTTCTGTAATTCACTCCCGCAACAATTTTATGGCTTAAGATACCTGTTTTAAATTCCCCATTAATATTTTCCTGGATATTAGTATAGTTACTGGATATTGGTCCAAACATCGTCGCGCGTATAGTTACCGTAGTGGGAGAAGTCCATGTTGGCAAAACCTGATAACTATACTCTACATTCTCACTTACATAAGAAAATAAGGTAGTAGATTTCCAGTTGTCTGATATTTGATATTCTGACTGTACGAAAGCTTTTGATGAAGTTGATTTAGCATCGGCATCATCATGAACCAGCGATTTTTTATAATCTAATTTGACATCGGCTGGATTCGTTATACCAGATGTAGCAGCTGCAGCCGGATACAAGGGTTTAGTACTTTTTGCATTATATAGCTCTGCATCGATATTAAATTTAAGCTTATCTGTTGCTTTAAAAGTAAGACTTGGAGTAAAAGATAAAGTGTTAGAATACCCATAATCAAGAAAACTTTTTGCTTTATTTACCCCTACGTTAAGCCTGAAAAGCACTTTTTTATCTTTGGTAAGAGGAGTATTAACATCTGCAGTAAGCTGATGTGTGCCATAACTTCCTGCAGTATATCCTACCTCCGTAGCTGTAGTTTCAAAAGGTTTTTTAGTAACTAAATTGACCACACCTCCAAAAGAAGAAGCTGAAGAACCAAATAAAGTTCCTGAAGGTCCTTTTAATATTTCAATACGCTCAATGTTTGCAATTCCTACAGAAGATCGGCCTGATAAGGTTTCCATTCCATTTCTGGCATTAATCCCAACCGTAAAACCTCTAAAAATAAGTGCAAAACCTCCCGAAGGATAATTAAGCGGCACAACTCCGGGTGCATTTCTCATTGCGGTTGTGATATCAATTGCTGCCTGCTCCTGAAAAAGTTCTTTATGAATTACATTATATACCTGAGGATTTTCAAGGTTTTTTAGCGGCATCCTTGCTATTGTTTCTGTTTTTTTTGACAGCAGGCTTTTTCTGCTGCTAATGACAACTTCCTGTAATTCTTTATTAGAAACCTTCAATTGTAGATTAACTGTAGCTGTTTTATCATCTTCAACCCTAACTTCTTGTTCAGAAGTTTCATAACCTTCCAAAGATATCTGGAGTGTATAAGTATTCTCTTTTACCCTGTTTATTTCGAAACTACCATCATCATTTGTAAAAGTCCCATATTTTGAATTTTTAAGGATGATATTTACGTCTGCTGCAGGTTTTCCCTCAGAAGTTGTGATTTGCCCTTTTATCTTTCCGTGATTTTGTTGCGCAAACGATGAAATGACTATAAATAAAAAGCTAATAGTAAATAAAAATTGTGATGTTCTTAAACTAAGATTTTTCATTGATCTTTAAATTTGGTTAGTATTTTGTTTTTATTTAGAATTAATAAAAACAATGCAAAAGTAAAAATTAATATTAGTTTAACAAGTAAACACCATAAAATTATTTAGAATGATACTAAAGAAGTGTAGGTTTATCTAAAAATAACTATAGATTTGCAGGAAATTAAATTCTTTAAAAATCCACATGAAGAAAAAATTGAAGAAAAAAATTGGACAATTACACCTTTGGCTAGGGCTTGCTTCAGGTCTTATTTTGTTTATAGTAGCTTTGACAGGCAGTCTTTTAGTTTTCGAAAAAGAAATTGATCAGTTTATTAATCCAGAGTTTTATAATGTAACCACTGTTGGAACCCATAAAAAATCAATTGATGAATGTACAGCTGCCATTCAGAAGCGATATGCTATTGAAAAGATAAACCGAATCATAGTCTACAACGATCCTACCCGTACTATGATCATAATAGGAAAAGACAGCGAAGGAGACAGCCAGATTTTCTCTGTAGATCCTTACACAGGAAAAGTACTCGGAACTATCTCACAGGAAAGCCGATTTTTCTCTGTTGTTTTAAACATACACAGGCATTTACTGATGCATGACATTGGGGAAATCATTACCGGATGTTCCTGCCTGATATTTGTATTCATGTTGATTTCCGGTCTTGTTTTGTGGTGGCCTAAAAAAGCTAAAAACCTGAAACAGCGACTGACTGTAAAATGGAAAGCTTCTTTTAAAAGAGTCAACTGGGATTTTCATTCGACTTTTGGATTCTACACTTTTCTTTTTTTACTGATTATTGCCCTCACGGGATTGACATGGTCTTTTAAATGGTTTGAAAATGGCATATATTTCATTGCAAACGGTACTACAGAAAAACCATCTCCTAAAGTCGAAAACCCAACTAAAATTGATCCGCAATTGGACAAAACTGCTTTTTATCAAAACTTATATCGCAAAACTGACAGTATATTTCCATACAAAGGCAACATCCAAATCAGAATGCCTGCTGATACCATCAACAGTATTCTGATACTAAAAGAAAACTTAGAATTCAGTATCCCAAATCAGTCGGGTGCTATTTATTTTGACAAATATACCGGCAAAGATATCGAAATCAGACCTTATGAATCTTTCTCTAAAGGAGACAAACTAAAACGTCTCATGTACCCAATCCATACGGGAAGCTTTTATGGCTATCCAACTAAAATACTGGCTTTCATCGTCTGTCTATTTGCTGTAACCTTGCCTGTTACAGGGTTATTGATCTGGCTTGGGAAGAAAAAAAAAGAAAGGAAAAACTAATTTTAAATCATTTAAGATATTTTCAATTAAAAACGATCCAAAGCTTCGGAAGAATCCGGAGCTTTTATTTTTTACACTACCCAAGTATATTGTTTAGGATAAAAAAACCTAAATAAATTATATATTAGCTATGTCTTTAGCGCTTTCAATCAAGTTGCAACTTTATACAACAACTACATGACCAAAAAGAACCTGATTTTATTTGGATTTATAATTCTGAAATTCATTCTTCAATATGTTTTAATTAGTCCCGAATACGATTTACAACGTGACGAATATCTGCATCTCGATCAGGCAAATCATTTAGCATGGGGCTATTTATCAGTGCCTCCGGTAACATCGTGGTTTTCTTATATTATTCTGTTACTTGGAAATTCGGTTTTCTGGGTAAAGTTCTTCCCTGCCCTGTTTGGAGCCCTGACACTTTTGCTTGTCTGGAAAACTATCGAACTTTTAAAAGGAAATCTTTACGCTTTAATTCTTGGCTCTTTATGCATTTTGTTTTCATGTTTACTGCGTTTAAATATGCTTTATCAGCCAAATTCTTTTGATATTTTATGCTGGACTGCGGTTTATTATGTTTTAATACAATACCTGACTTCAGAAAATACAAAATGGCTTTATTTTGGCGGAGTGATTTTCGCTTTAGGTTTCCTGAATAAGTATAATATCCTGTTTTTATTACTCGGGTTAACTCCTGCTATTTTACTTTCTAAACAGCGAAAAATAGCAGCAAGAAAAGAATTTTATTTTGCTTTGCTTTTAGGATTAGTTTTAATTCTGCCTAATCTTTATTGGCAGTACAGCAATCATTTTCCAATTGTGCATCACATGAAGGAGTTAAAAGAAACGCAATTGGTTCATGTTGATCTGGGTGATTTTTTAAAAGAACAGATTCTATTTTTCATTGGCGGATTATTTGTGATTTTAGCCGGACTTTATGCCGTTTTATTTTACGGGCCTTTCAAAAAATACCAGTTCTTTTTCGCTTCATTTGTTTTCACCCTTTTAATTTTTATTTATTTCAAGGCAAAAGCGTATTACACTATTGGTTTATATCCCATTTACCTTGCTTTTGGAGCAGTTTATATCTCTGAAATGATAAATACCGGATGGAAACGTTATCTAAAACCAGTTTTTATCCTGATTACGTTATTGCTTTTTATTCCGATTTATCAAGTCGCTTTTCCAAATAAAAGTCCTGAATATATGGTTGCACATTCTGAACCCTACAAAAAACTGGGATTGCTTCGTTGGGAAGATGGAAA
Source organism: Flavobacterium hibisci (assembly GCF_020026925.1). Classification (GTDB taxonomy): domain Bacteria; phylum Bacteroidota; class Bacteroidia; order Flavobacteriales; family Flavobacteriaceae; genus Flavobacterium; species Flavobacterium hibisci. The sequence goes on from NZ_JAIQDW010000015.1 coordinate 35,893, forward strand.
AGACCATCATTTGCCACAGGATTTTGCTGATATGCTTGGGTGGAAAGAATTGGCCAGAAAAACAGATTCTGTCTATGCTTTACTTCCAAACCAGAAAGAAACGATTGTGCTTTGCGATAATTACGGACAAGCCGGAGCCATTAATTATTATACTAAAAAAGGAATCAAAGCGGTTTCTTTTAATGCTGATTATCTGAATTGGTTTGATCTTAGCATTAAATACAAAAACCTGATTCGCGTTAAGGATTTTGAAGAAAACGACAAAGAAATGAAAGAAACTAGTCCGTATTTTGAATCGGCTACTATTGGCGGCCGGGTCACCAATAAATATGCCAGAGGATATGGCGCTACGATTTTTGTTTTCAGGAATGCAAAAGTTGATATCAATAAAAAATTAGAACAGGAAATCAAAGAAGAAAAAAGCGATATCATAAATGATTAATTTTAAAGACATATCTTATTTACAAACCGGAAATCCTAAACAGCAAGCCGCATTTACTCTTTTAACCCATCATAAAGTTTTGGAAAATCTTGCTGAATTTGAGCCTGTTTTGGTTGGCACAATTCCCCTAAATATTGATATTGAAAACAGCGATTTGGATATTCTCTGCCATTGGAAAAACAAAGCTGATTTTATTGAAAAGACAAAACAACTGTTCGGAAAAGAAAATCATTTTGCCATTCGGGAAGAGCTGATAAATAAGCAGGAATCTGTTATTGCTAACTTTTTTATCAACACTTTTGAAATCGAAATCTTCGGACAAAATACGCCAACAGAACTTCAAAACGGCTACAGACACATGCTAATTGAACACCAAATTCTAAATTCAAAAGGCGAAAACTTTCGATTGGAGGTCATTAGATTAAAAGAAAAAGGCTTAAAAACCGAACCTGCTTTTGGTTTGCTATTAGGCTTAAAAGGAAATGTTTACGAAGAATTATTAGATTATAGAATCTGAGAAAAAACATCTTTTTTTTAAATTTTAAAAAATAAAATCCTAAAATAAGTTGCATAACCGTATTTAGTGTGTATCTTTGCACCCGAAACATCGCGGGATAGAGCAGTAGGCAGCTCGTCGGGCTCATAACCCGAAGGTCACAGGTTCGAGTCCTGTTCCCGCTACTAAAAACAAAAAGCTTCAGAAAATCTGGAGCTTTTTGTTTTATAACAACTTCTATTCTTATCCGTTTTCCTATTATCGTGTTTAAAGTTAACCCGACGATATTTTATTCGGTTACAGGGATAATCTCTTCTGCTTTTTCAATCTTTTCAATGCCTCTTTCTCCCATAATCTGCCCGGCATCGAGCATTCTGATTAAATGGATATAGCACGTTACGAGATCATAATCAAACTCTTCTGTATGAGGAGACAATGAGATCTGGACGATTTCATAGAGAAAAAAAATAAACTCTTCGGGAGTTTTCTCTTCAAATGCGCTTTGGAATACCAAAAAAGGATTCGCGTATTCTTCTTTACTAAGTGAAGCCAGCTGCGTTATGGACTGATAATCACCCGAACTTTTCACCTTCCATTTTATGCTTTTCCTCTTTAAGCAATAACACACTTTGATAAAAGAGCATACAGCAGTGTAGAAAACAAAAATTTCGCATGGATTATCTTGTTTGTATATCTTGCTCTTGTGGCAATGCATGACCACATCACTCAACATCTGCTTGTAGTAATCGAGATGGGCAAAGTCAAAAAAAGAGTAAAGAGCTTCAAGTGGATTTTCTGCTTCATAGACTGCCCAAAAATTAGTTTCAAAGTACATTTTATTCTTTTTCATGGCGGGAAGATTTAAAATTCACAAACGAAGTTCGACTCTTTCAAAAGGATAAACTATTCGGGATTTGGATATAATATCTGACAGAAAAGATATTTTACAGGATATTTTTTTATCTTTGAAATTCACACTTTTTAATGCAGATGGCTTTATCTTTGCCCCTTTAGAAAACTAATACTCATTTATGGAACAGAAAATACATCAGGGAAGAAACGTAAAACGTTTTAGAGAAATGCTTAACATAAAACAGGAAGCATTGGCTTATAATCTGGGTGAAGACTGGAACCAAAAGAAAATTTCTATGCTGGAGCAAAAAGATGTTATTGAAGACAGTTTGCTGAAACAAATTTCTGCTGTATTGAAAATTCCTGTGGAAGCTTTTCAGAATTTTGATGAGGAACAGGCGATAAATATTATTTCTAATACTTTTCATGATGAAGCATTCATCGGTAATTCTGGTGGTACTTATAATGTTAATCCATTGCAAGAAATTTTAAAGCTTCACGAAGAAAAAATTGCTTTGTATGAGAGGATGTTGAAAGAGAAGGATGAAATGATGGTGAGGCTTGAAAAACTGATTAATAAATAATTATTCATAAAGATCTTTTAATTTTAGAAAGAGGCTGTCTCAAAAGTGGAGACAGCCTCTTTTTTTGTTTTTAGAACATTACTTAATCTGTTTTACTTTCAAAATCATGATGTGTACAATATAAAAAGTCTTTGAAATTTCACAAATAAATCAGGTATATATACTCATATGATTATACTGCCCTAATTGATATTTTTACTTTCGTGTATTTAATTTATTCATTATGGATTTCCGTAAAAATATTTAAAATTAAATCTTAATATTTGTTTTTATCAAAATGTCTAATTCTAATCTTAAGCAATGTACTATGAAACCACTAATACTTCAATACACAGAAAAACCTCTAGTTTATAGTTTTGACAATTCTTTAATTGAATATGATGATATTTTAAATCTTTCAGTCGATAAAATAACAAAAAGACCAGCAGTAAGTTTTTTAAATATGGGAACTGAAACTTTTACTAAAACTTACGATGAAGTATCTGATTCTGACACAGACAGAATTAGTTATATGATGGGCACCTCAACTCAAACTCATTATCAAACAGAAGGTTCTGATGATGATAAAGGTTACGGATCACATTAGCCTCCAAAAAATGATTCTAATTATAACTCATAAAGAAGATTATACAAGTGATTTTCTTATCGATAAACTAAACAATACAGGAATTAGCTATAAGAGACTTAACTGTGAGGATATTGATAAAACAAATTATTCGATTGATAACAATTTGAAATTTACTTTTGATAATGAATATTCATTTAAATCGGTTTGGTTTAGAAGAACGAAACTTCCATCAATTGAAAATGCAAAATTTTCAGAAAGAATATATATTCAAAACGAATATGAAACATTAATAAAAAATTTATTTTCAGTTATAGATGCCAAATGGGTTAGTGAACCATATTCAATCTACAGGGCTGAAAACAAATTATTGCAATTAAAATTGGCACGAGAAATAGGATTTAATATTCCAAAAACATTGGTTACAAATTCTAATATTGAATTAAAAAAATTTTACGAGCAGAATAATCAAGATATTATAATTAAACCTTTAGGTGTATCGAGAATTATTCAAGATGATTCTATCGCTTTTTTATTTACCAACCGTCTAAGAAAAGAACATATTGATTCAATTGAAAACTTTGATTTAACACCATGTCTCTTCCAAAACAGGATAGAAAAAGAATTTGAACTAAGAATTACTGTTGTTGGAGAAAATGTCTTTAGTGCAGGTGTTGATTCTCAAAGCAATATTGAAACTCAACTTGATTGGAGAAAATCTCAACTCAAATTTTTTAAGTATAAAATTCCAAACGATATTAAGAATAAATGTATTGAAATAGTTAAAAAACTAAATTTAAGATTTGGAGCTATAGATATTATAAAAGATGTAAACGGAAATTATATTTTTTTAGAAATTAACCCAAATGGTCAGTGGGCTTGGATTGAAACTCAAACACAATTACCAATTTCAGATGCAATAATAAACGAACTAATATGATTTGGTTAAAAAAGATTTTAATAAGCTTAGGAGTCAGCAAAATCCATTCTTTTCCACACCCCTATAATTATGTTATAAACGAATATGATTTATCTGATTCGTCTGATAAAGATAAAATTGAAGTTCACAGAGATTTTTTAAAATCATTAATAGATGAAGAGAATAATCGACAAAGTTCCATAGAAAATAAAACCTCTCAAATTATATCTCAAACAAGTATTATCTTCTCTCTCGTTGGGTTGTTTATACCTGTGATTATTGATAAATCAGGAGAAACAAATTTATTTTTAAGGATTTTAATAATTATCATGGTTGTAATTGCATTCATATTTTATTTTATATCAATTAGGAATGCATTAAAAAATTTTGATGTTATAAAGTTTAGATATGCAACACCATCTCCATTGAATGTATTTAATTTTAAAGCCAGAAGTGTTGAAGAATTTAACGCTGAACTTGTGCGGGACTATTTATATTGTATTAATAAAAACATTGTTTTAAATAACGTTAAAGCTACTAATTTACTTCATTCACATAATGCGTTTAAATTAGCTAATGCAACGACTGCAATTACTATAATTTGTTTATGCATTGGTATTTTCTTCATAAAAAATAAAGATGAAGTCATAAAAATAGAACAGCCAATAAAAATAGAAAAAATTGATTCAATAATTGACAAAATGAAACAAGTATATATACATGATACTATCGTTGTCCACGATACAATAGTTGTAAAAAGATAATAACGTAAATATTAAAAAACATAACCAGCACAAGCAAGCGAGATTAAATAAAAATATCGAATAATCAAAACTCAATATTATGGCAGATTTAGTAAAAAGGCAACACTTTGTTCCCCGTACTTATTTGAAACATTTCGCTGTTGAAAAGGGACAAGAATACATTATTTCTGTATTACCAAACAACGTAGAAACACCTGACAAAATTTTTGAAGCAAATATAAAGACTATTGCTGTTGAGAGAAATCTTTATACTTTGCCTGGAGAAACCATTGAACAAAAGATGGCTGTTGAAAAATTTTATTCTGATGAATTTGAGCAACACTATAACACGATTTATAACATATTAGTAGATTCCGAGAAAAGAGTAATCTCACAGGTTGAAAGAGAATTAATAATTTCAACTGTTGTAACAATGTATTATCGAACGACTAAATGGGTAAATGCCAGCAGAGGTTTGATGAGTCGCGTCTTTAATCAAGTTTTCCTTCTTTGTAAACAAACTGGTAAAGATTATTTTAAATTTGAAGGTGAAAAAATATCTATTGCAGGAAGAACATTAGAAGAATTTACTAAAGATTATAATGATGAAAGGCAACCTGGAATGATTCTTACTCAGTTAGAAACTGCATTAAAATTAATTCCTCTGAGACTAAAGAATGACGCTATTATGGTCGTAAAGCTAGACGAAGCCGATGAATTCATTACAAGCGATAATCCCGTTATAGCAAGTAATTTATCAGGGGAAAAATTCATGCCCTTCGATCCTCAAAATACGTTAAAACTACCTCTCGATAATAAACACATTTTAATGTTAATACCAGAAGGAATTGCTGGGCAAGAAAACTTAATTTTTAGAAAAACTAGTAAAGCCGCCTTTTCTACAATGGACAAACTAGTCGGAAATTTTCAACAAATGAATAATTCGGAAAAATTTGTTTTTGGTTCTAAAACAGCTTTAGAATCATATTTGAGAACCAAAAAAGAAACTGAAAGCCCTATCAATGACGAAGATAAAAAACTTGAATCACTAGCAGATTTTCTGAAAAGAATAGATGAATTAAAAAAGTAAGAGACTGTTTTTAATTTTTAGCAATATAACGAATTTTATAAAAAATTGGCGTTCCCCCATCTGCGAAGTGTTCATAAGCGTATAATTATGCTACGCAAAATAATTGCGTACTAACTTTCTACTTTTGAACTAATAAAAAATGCTAATAAATACAAATGATATGGAAATTCTAAAATAAACTTGGTGGTCTTAACCTAAAAATTATATCCTTTATTCATACAATTGAATCTAAAAACAATCACATATAAATTAAAAAAGATAGTATCTATTAATATACGTACGATTAAAACAAATTAAATATTATTCCTTAAATATTTACATGATTTAACTTTTACTAAATACATAAAAATAATTTGAAATGAAACTTAAAATTGAGAACTGGATTTCTGATAATAATTTTTCAGAAGATGTGAACGTGCTTTTCATCGATGCCGTAACCTGCTACAAGGCCGGTGCAAACCGGGCATCTTTACTTTTTTCCTATCTTGCTTTCCTGACTATCCTTAAAGAAAGAATAATCGGCGGTACTAAACCAAGCTTATTCCCTCAGGGTGAATGGGACAATTTAACTGCAAAACTACAAAATGAAAACCTTTGGGAAGCATTAGTTTTTGAATCCGTACTACGCCAAGAAAAAACTGATCAGACTACCAAAACAAGAACAAAAGATCCGATATTCAACATTAACGAAAACCTAAGACAGCAAATTAGATACTGGAAAGACAGAAGAAATGACTGCGCACATTATAAAGACAATATTATTGATAATTCGCACGTTGAGTCCTTCTGGTCTTTTATTGAGAGTAATTTATCCAAAATAACAATTGAAGGTGGCATGCAGTCACTTTTTAATAAAATCAGAAGTCATTTTAATCCTACAGTAACTCCTCCTGACAAAGATATAACTCCGCTTATCCAGCAGATTGAATTTTCAGTTGAAAGAACAAAATTACAAGAATTCTGGAATAAACTTTTAAATGACGGACCTTTCTCTTACAGCCTATCTTCAAACATACAAAAACTGATCAGCAGAAGTTTAGAGGTTAATAAAAGTTTTGTAAATACGCATCTAATTTCCATTATAAAAGAAAATAAATTCTATCTGAGAGAATTTTTATCTAACAATCCTGATAAGGTTTTAATGTTTAATTTTTCTGCGGAAGAGATCAGAGAATTTTGGATGACAGAATTAGATTCATGTAGCAATAAAGCAACATTACTTGCCTCTTTTTTAAGAAATGGTTTAATACCTACTAATGAAATAACTGAGGCGTTAAAATTATTAATATCCAATTTAAATGATTATCCGAATTCATACAACGATCACCATACTTTGAAAGAAAATGGATTCTTTAACATTTTCAAAGAAGAAATTATAGAGAACTCAAATTTTATTAGCCGAAAATCATATTTATGGGTAAATGGAAAAGCGGACATTATAGCAGGAGTAATAAAAAATTACCCTTCTGATGAAAATGTAATTATGAGGCTCGTTGAACATTACAATCAGCAAGATAATTCAAACTGGTTACTAGAAAGGTTTAATAGCATTTTTACACCGACTACTCCCTTAACTCTTGAATATAAAAATATCCTACAACAGAAAGGTGTCACAGTGCCTACGAAACTGCAAATCTATTTCTTATAAAATATCCAATTAAAAAGACCCGATTATACTAAAAATAATATGTTTTTTTTATAATTCAAACTGTACTAAATTTAGTCAAACAGTCATGAAAACGGTTCGTAATTTTAGTATTAGGGCTTCAAGAGTGTGTTCACGAGCGGGACGCTCGCCAGGGGAAATAAAAAAATTGACAGAAATATTTTCAGAATATAGACATAAACAAATTTTAATAATAGTTTTTAGAAGCCAATATAATTGATTCGAAAATTGCTTTAAACAGGTAAAAGTACGTGTGGTGTAATCATTTTTATCTTTATTTTTGATTTGTATTAACAATTATATTTTTCTGAACTTAAAGTAATTTATTGCAAAAAAATATTTATTAATTAAAAAAAAATAAAAATGGCGAAAGCATTTTTGTCCCATAGTAGTATAGATAAAAAAAGATATGTCTCAATTGTTCATAAATATCTAGGGCAGAGTAAATGTATCTATGATGAAGTATCCTTTGAAGAAGGAATGAAAAATTATGAGGAAATTTTGAGTGGCTTAGATAGATCAGACCTATTTGTTCTATTTATATCTAACGATTCATTGGATTCTGAATGGGTTCAGAAAGAAATTTTGAATAGCTATGACAAATTAAAAAAAGGAGAATTGCAACGAATTTTCCCCATTATTATAGATGAGAATATCACATATAAAGATCATAGAATTCCCGATTGGATGAGAAAAGAATACAATATTCAATATATCTCTCGCCCGAAATTAGCGGCTCGAAGAATAAATCAGAGGTTAATTGAGATTTCATGGCAATATCATCCATTAGTTAAGGAAAAGAATAATTTATTTGTAGGAAGAAATCAACAAATTTCTGAATTTGAAGAACGATTTGATTCCTTTGATTTAAATGCGCCAAATTGTGTTTTTGTTTGTGGGTTAGAGAAAATAGGACGTAAAAGTTTCAACAAGAAGGCTTTAATAAAGTGTTCAATTATTAAAGAATCTTACGAGTTCACAAAAATAAGTCTAGATATTAATGAAAGTATAGAAGATTTCATATTAAAACTTTATGATTTAGGATTTTCTGAAGAAATCGACATTAAAAATTTGATGTTTAAAACAATTGATGAAAAGCTTTCATTAATAAATCAATTATTAATCGATATTAACAAAGCCAAAGAAATTATTCAAGTCATAGATAATGGATGCATAGTTTCTCCATCAGGAGAACTTGCTGATTGGTTTGATAGTATTATAAATAGTTTCACAGAGCATGACGACTATCTTTACTTTAATATCATTTCAAAATATAGATTTTATAAGGCATACAATTTAAATAAAAAGATATATCATATCAATTTAAGCGAACTTGACCCCAAAGAAAGAATTGGACTTCTTAAAAGATATGCCAATTTATTTGAAATTGTATTAGATGAGGAAGCCATTGATATATTTAAAAACACATTACAAGGATTCCCCGAGCAAATTTTTTATTGTATAGATATTATTCGAGCACAGGGAATAAACTATCTCAAGGAAAATTCGTATTTAATTGTTGAATATAATACTGAAAAGGTAAAGGAACTTATAAAACAATATGAAGAAAATACAGAGTCTTTAAACTTACTTCTTTTATTATCAGAGTTTGATTTTATTAGTATAGATTTTCTAAACGAATTTATTTCACTTAGTGAAAATTACATAGGTCTAATAAAAGAATTTATCATAAATGGAATTTGCGAACACTTAGGTGCATCTAAAGAATATATTCGCTTGAATGATGGGATTAGGGATTATATTTCAAGAACCAGAACATCAATGCCACGAGAATTTAAAGATATTATTAAAAAGCATACTGAAGCATTTGTCAACTCCATAGAAGAGTCAGATAATGATTTATCTGAAGTCGTATATACAATCAGAAATTCCTTAAAAAATGGAATAGCTGTACCAAATGAATACTTAATACCGTCTCATTTTCTAAAGACTATTAATGAGTTGTACGATAAAGGAAAAAAATATCACACGATAATTGAATTAGCAGATAGGGTACTTGAAAATTCTAGTTTCATGGATAAACATATACTTAATGAAATTACTTATATGTTGTGCCTTTCTTTAGCAAGAATTGGTAGCAGTGATAGATTTTTTAAAGAAGTAGGAAACTTAAAAAAAGAAGATCGTTATTATTTGCTTGGCTTTTATTTCAGACTATCTGGTAACATAGGTCTTGCAAAAGAAAATATAGAAAAATTTTTAAATATCAAGAAAAACTCGATAAAAGGTAGAAGAGAGTTAGTGCAGATTTATATTGATATTGAAGATTTTGAAAATGCGTTTTCATACGCTAAGGAAATTTATGATTATGAAAAACTTAATCCATATAATATACTAGCTTACATTCGCTGCCTTTTTAAAGTCAAAACAGATAATTATAAATTGACAATTGAAGAATTAATTAATGATTTAAAATTAATTAACACAGACATATCTAATGAAATGTATTACAGCGTTAAAGCTGAATATATATCAACATTTGAAAATGATCGAGATACCGCTTTAGCTATAATTGATGAATGTATTGGTAGATTTCCAGATACTCCTTTTCCATTATTAACCAAAATTGAAATTTGTGAAAAATTTAGATTACCTGAGTTAATGGTTGAAACATTGCATAAGTTAAAAGCAAAGAATCCTAAAGCTAATACATATAATAATACCATAAATATACTAGAGGTTAAAAGTCTTGCCCTCTCAGGAAAATTGGGAGAATCTCTCAGATTGATAGATTCCAAATTAAAAAATAAATTGCCTAAAGAAAATATTGATAAGTTAATCGAAAAACTCAAGCAGTATTAAATTTCGATTTTGTTGTCAATGAACTACTTAAAGTACTCTGTGCCGTACTAAAAGAACTATACAGGTTATTAATAACAAATATGCTGAGTATTATCAAATTATAGAATACACCGCTTTTCAAGGAACTCTTCGGGGAGAGATTCATTTGCGACACTGTCCTAAAAAGTGCGTAAGTTTAAAAATAACGGGTTTGACTTTTTAATTAAAGTTGAACCCTTTTTTCAAATATAGTTAAGAACTGATTGAGTATTAATCCCCAATTATGGATTGGCATTGTCCATTTTTTGGTAGCTTCTCTTAAAGCCAAATATACAGATTTTAAAACTGCTTCATCGGTAGGGAATGATAATTTATTTTTGGTGTATTTTCTAATCTTACCGTTTAGATTTTCAATTAGTCAGTGATTAATTTGAATTTTACAGGCTGAAAAAATATATTGGAATTTTTCTCAAAATAAATTCCATTTTCTTTTTTATCTAATTTTACCTGATAATTATGAATTATGGTTGTTTGCGCAATCACATTTATCTGGTAAGTATCTCCAATTTTGTTTTCTTTTGCTATATCCTGAACAATACCATTGATCACAACCGATTTTGGAACAACAGCAGCGTCATTTAATTTAAAACTAACCACATATCCTCTCTCATTATTTCTGTTATAACTTTTATACGTTTGGTTTTTAATATCTAAAAGTTGTCGGGAACATGAAAAAAGAAAAAAAATCACGAAAGAAAATAATAAAAAGAAGGCTTTTGGAATACTATTTCTCATACTTTTGGCGTTTTATATCCACAAATTTAACGATTGAAAAAATAATGAAATTAAAATATATTGTTAAAACATTACTTATAGGATTGGTTTTTACAGCTTGCAGCAAGGATTCTGATGCTGATGAAACTACAGCTACCGAACCAGACGAGATTAACAACTTTGTCTGGAAGGCTATGAATTCCTGGTACTACTGGCAACCCAATGTTACCGATTTGTCTGACAGCAAAATCGCTTCTGCCACAGCATACAACAATTTCATTAACGGAAAAACTCCCGATGCGCTTTTTTATTCACTCCTATATCAAAGAGGAACTGTTGACCGATTCTCCTGGATTGAAAACAGTAATGAGATAGTGAATGCTTCAAAAATTGCAGAAGTCGAAAAAAAAGGTGGTTTTAGCTATGGAATTTACCCTAAAGACGCATCTAATACAAATGTAGTAGCTTTAATTGACTACATTGTACCTGGCTCACCAGCAGCTTTGGCGGGATTGAAAAGAGGCGATGTTATTACAAAAATAAATGGAAGCCAGCTTACTTCAAGTAATTATGACCAACTAGAAAATTCACAAGTCACCATTACTCTGGCAGCAAGTGTGAAATTTACAAACGGCAGCATGGTAACCACAGACAAAGCAGGAACGGTGACTGTAACAAAAGCTACTATTGATGAAAACCCGGTTGCTTATTACGAAAAGAAAGTATATGGCAGCAAAAATATTGGTTATTTGGTGTATAATGGTTTCAAGTCTGATTATAATGACGAACTCAATGCCGCTTTCGCTAAAATGAAATCGGATGGAATTAACGAATTGGTTTTAGATTTAAGATATAATGGAGGCGGTTCATTAGAAACAGCAGTTGCCCTGGCACAAATGATTAACGGAAGTTTTACCAACAAGCCTTATATTTACTTAGACTTCAATAATAAACACAATAGTGAAGATGGCTATGAAAATCTTTCTGAAAAAGTAAATATTTTTAATCTGGTTGATAACGAACCCACTTTTCAGAGAGAAGAAAGTATCAACAGCCTTGCTTTAACAAAAATATATGTGCTGGTAAGTTTTCAAACCGCTTCTGCCAGCGAGCTCACCATACAATGTCTTAAAAAATACATTAGCGTAATCACAATAGGCGAAGAAACGGTTGGTAAATTTGTAGGATCCAACACATTATACGATTCTCCTGCTTATAATTATACTTCCTATGCCAATCGAAGCACTAAACACAAATGGCAATTGCAACCCATTACCTTTTCCTATTATAACAAAGACAAAGACGCAAATCCATCGAAAATTACACCTGATTACGAAATTAATCCATATAGCGCTTTCTTAAATTTGGTTGAATTTGGAAACGTAAAAGATCCTTATTTGAATAAAGCTCTCGAATTAATTACAGGCCAAACCCTGCGAACTACAGCAAAAACCACCAATCCTTCTTTGTCCTTAAATATTAGTAATCTTGCTGCATTCAACCCTACAAATACTGCCAAAGGTTTGTATATCGAGGATTTTAAAAGGTTGAAAAAACAATAAATAGCAACGAAATTTATAAATTAAAATCTAAAGGCTGGCACGAGTGCAATGTTATTAAGTGAAGAGATTTTAGATTGAGTAGTAACTATTTTTGATTTCAGATTTGGTTTGACAAAATATTAGATTGTTGATACATCTGAAATCAAAAATCAGCAATCATTTAATCTTTGACTTAATGACATTGGGCGCAATTTTGCTCGTGAACGTACGATTGCCTATTATTTACCACTTTATATTACGGTCAATAAATTCAATGAGCTGTTTGGACATTGCTTCCTGTTCTTTTCTATCAGGATGGTTACCTCTTTCTTTATAAGGAAAAAATACGGTATATATTTTTTTATCGTGTAATTGATCAACGGCTTTTTGGATATAGCCGGGCCATTCTGAACCAGTCCTTGTAGCATCCATATTACCCAAGGCGCAAATTATACTCGCCGAAGGATATTTGCTTCTGACTGAACGAACAAAATTAGCATACGACTGAATTATAAAAGCTTCTGATGGTTTCTCTGTACCAAATCTGCGTTTAAACTGTTCATTTTCCGGTTTGTTTACGATCCAGGAATCATTCTGAAAAAGATTAATCACTACAATATCTGGTGTGTACTTTGTAAAATCCCATTTACTTAAAGAATCCAGCGGAGCAGTACGATTGTAGGTTTCAGGCATAATTTCAGGGAACCAGCTCACTGTAATTCCTATCCCGCTGCGGGCAATAACAGAAGGTTTAGCATTATAATGTCTGGCTGTTATTGCAGCATACGTATAATAATTGTTGAAGTCTTCAGGCATGCCAGAATCGTTCCCTCCTTCCGGCACATCTACACCGTGACCTGCTGTAATTGAGTTTCCATAGAATTCAATTTTTCTGGTACGCTTGTCAGGGTTTTTCAACACTTTTGTTTCCCCATAAAGCTCAAATCCATAAAATACATTTACTGATGTAGAATTTGATAGTTTGTATATTTCTAACGTATGGATACCCGGGCCAAGGTCTTTTGCTATCTTTATCGTTTTAAGGGTATTATCTGTTTCAAACTTAAAAGGCTTTTTATCGTCTTTATCGATTATAGCGTAAAAAAATGCTTTCTCTTTTAAAGACTTCATTTTTACTGAAACGCCTGATCCTTTAAAGGTAATCCCGGCTGTAGTACCAGGCCAGTAAAACATAGTAGAGTCTGCTGTAACATCTACCCTGCCCGTGTAATTGATTCTGGCATTATCAGGCTTTACAAATTCCTGTGAGTAAGAGTACGAAATGAAAGCAAATAATACTAATATGTGTAGCTTTTTTAAATTGATCATATTATAAAATTAAAAAATTAGGCCCTGTCGCATTTGCCAGAATTAAATATAAGATTTAAAAAAAAAAATTGAATATTAAAATGCTAATTTACAGAATGATTTAAAATATATTTATCCTTTGTTATGCTATTTTAGCGGCAGTATTTGTTTTCCTATTGCCATTTAGCATTTTCAGGTATAAAACTTTAAAATCTTAGTAAGTGTAATTCATTCCATACAGTTAAATAATGAAGACATTCAAATTCTTAAAAAATAAATATAATGTTGCGTTACTAATTGACATTGGTACCTATAAAGACATTCCAAATTATTTTTTTGAAAGTGAGCTCCATCATACAGATTTTTACGAACTTATATTTTTCTCTAAAGGAAATGGCTACTTAGAACTTGATCATCAAAGAATTGAAATTTCTGATAAAACAGTCGTTTTTATTTCTCCTTTTCAAAAAAGAAGATGGTTTTTGGATAAAACCAAAGTTGAATGTTATTTTTTATTTTTTCAGGATAGTTTTCTGTCTGATTTTTTTTCAGATAAACTATTCTCCTTCAGGCTACAGTTTTTTTACAACAAAACCAAACCATTGTATCTAAAGGTCAATGACGGCTTCTTTTTGCAGCTGACAGATATAATTCAGGAGCTGATCAGTGAAATAAAAACATTCAAATCAGATAGCGAACATATCATAAGAGCATTATTGTATTTTATACTAATCAAACTCAATCGGGCCTATGCACAGCATTATCAACTGTCTTCAGAAACAGAAAATAATAGCATTGCATATATGTTTAAAGAAATTTTACAAAATAAAGTCTGTAAAGTAAGAAACATCGACTATTACTCTCAAGAGTTAGGTATCAGCAGAGTAACACTAAATAAATGCATCAAAAAACAATTTGGGGTTACCGCCTCTGAAATGATAAACGAATTTATTCTCTTTGAAATAAAGTCTCTGCTAAACTATACAAAACTTAATATCAATGAAATTTCGGATCTGTTACAATTCTCTCATGCGAATCATTTAACGCGTTTCTTCAAGGCACAAACAGGGATCTCTCCAAAAGAATTCAGAAACACTTATCAAAATGGTAGTTCTTTTACCTAACTGGTCATTATTATTTTTTTATGTGTGCTATTTTTGTACATGAGAATATTTCCACCGAAAAACAACAAGTCATTTCATATCAAAATCACTGGAGAATGTGGTCTTTTCTGTAGAAATAACTTCACTATTAAACATTAAACAGTCTTTCAATGAAAAAGCAAATCAAATTTATATATACTTTGACATTACTTCCCTTAATTCTATTCGGCCAACTCCGACAAGACACTGATCTCGTGAATCTTTACAGGAAAGGAAAACTCAAATCTGTAAATAGAGAGATTAAAGTCGTTTCGTCTGATAGTGGAGCCTATCTAAAAATAACAGAAAATAAAAAGGAAGGTATTGTATGGATACCTGGTAAGGACTTTAAAAACGGTATCATTCAAATAAAAATGCGGGGAAAAGACGTTTTTCAACGAAGCTTTATTGGAATCGCTTTTCACGGTGCCGATGATACTAATTATGATGCTGTTTATTGTCGTCCTTTCAATTTTTTTGCTAAAGACTCTGTTCGGAGAATTCATGCTGTGCAATATATTTCTCATCCCGATTTTACCTGGGAGAAATTAAGAAAAGAAAGAAATGCGATTTTTGAGAAAGAAATTATCAATCCGCCAGATCCTAATGATTGGTTTACATTGAAATTAGTAATTGAAAACACAACTGTTAAGGCCTATATAAACGATGCAGAACAGCCTTCACTGATAGTCGAAAAACTTAACAATCGAACATCAGGAAAATTAGGGCTATTTACAGCAGACAGCAGCGGAGGGGACTTTAAAAATATCAAGGTAAGTTATAATTAATGGGAATATTAATGTAAAATTACAGGAACAATTCTAAACACCTTTTTCAGAAAACAAGAGAAAGTTTTAGTTTTACTTGCACTACCATAATCAATTACTTATTCTAAATTTAAAAAATCATCTAGTAATTTAACATTAAACAGATACTTTAAATCCTCCGGATTTTTTTTTGAGAATTCCTGTTCACAACTAATACAAAAGGCTTCAGAAAAAAATCTGAAGCGCTTTTTCTTTAGCTATATATAAAAATTACGGGACTTGTAAAGAATTTATAATCTGTAACAAAGCAAAAAATACTTTATAGAACAAAATCACCAGATTGTTATTCTGTCTTTTTCTGGCAAAAACATTTTATCTCCAGGTTGTACATTAAATGCTTCGTAAAAAGGTGTAGTATTCATTAGAGGTCCATTAACACGCCAATTTGGTGGAGAATGTGGATTATTATTAATCCACAAACGCAGAAACTCATCTTTCATTTTTACTCTCCATATTTTAGCTATAGAAATAAAAAAGCGCTGATCTGGAGTAAAACCGTCAATTTTTGTATTCCCTTTTCCTTGTTGTGTCATTTTAAAAGCATCATACGCAACTGCTATTCCCGCAATATCTGCGGTATTTTCGCCAACTGTCATTGCTCCATTAATGTGTAAATCTCCCAAAACAGTAAAGGTGCTGTACAAATTAATAACCTGTTGTATTCTTGATTTAAACTGTGCATAATCTTCTTTTGTCCACCAGTTTTTCAAGTTTCCATCCTTGTCATATTGAGCCCCCTGATCATCAAAAGTGTGGGTTATTTCGTGGCCTATAACCATTCCAATACCTCCATAATTAAGTGCATCATCAGCGTTATTGTCAAAATACGGGGCCTGCAAAATACCTGCAGGAAAAACAATTTCATTTGCAGTAGGATTGTTATACGCTGTAACTGTTGGAGTTGTGGTGTACCATTCTGATCTATCCACATGTTTGCCCAATTTTGCCAATTGAAATTGATATGCAGCTGCAGAGGCTGAAACCATATTTTCAAAATAGGTATTTTTAGCTATATTTACGTTGCTATAATCTCTCCATTTATCCGGATATCCTATTTTCTTAGTAATGGCAAACAATTTTTCTTTGGCTTTTTGTTTCGTAGCAGTACTCATCCAATCCAGTTTATCTATTCTTTTTCCGTATGCTTTTTGCAGATTATTGACTAGCTCCAGCATGCGTTTTTTTGCATCTTCTGAAAAATATTTTTTCACATACAATTCACCCAATGCCTCGCCTAAGTAATTGTCAATGACAGTAGCCATTTTTTCCCCACGTGATTTCTGAACCGCCTGACCAGAAAGTACTTTGGCATACTCAAAAGTAGCATCTGCAAAAGGCTTACTTAAATCATCTGCATATCTTTCTATAGAGTTTGCTTTCAGATAAATTTTCCAATTTGTTATAGAAGTGGTTTTCAGCAGTTTATTAAGGGCATCGTAATAAGCTGTCTGCCCTACATTAATAGAATCGGTTTTGGCACCCAAATTATTTAAAAAAGCAGTCCAGTTTATGTTGGGATGTTTTTTTACAAGATCTGTGACAGCCATTTTATTATAATTTGCCTGTACATCCCTAAGTTCAACTTTTGTTTTATGGGAAACAGCGAGTTGTTTGTCAATATCGTAAACCAAATTAGCATTCTTTTTAGCTTCGGCGGAATTGCTGCCTATTAGCTGAAATAATGTAGTAAGGTATTTTTTGTAAGATTCCTGTATAGCAATAGTTGATGCATCTGATTTGAAGTAATAGTCCCTGTCAGGCAGCCCAAGACCTGTTTGATAAATCTGGGCAATATTCATAGTACTGTTTTTCTCATCTGGCGATACTCCAAAACCTATAATAGAAGAATTATCCACTTTTACCTGATGGCCTACAAACTTCATTAAAGAAGGCAAATCGCTAATAGCTTCAATTTTGTCAAGAAGTGGCTTGATAGGTGTATAACCGCGTTTGTCAATAGTTACAGTATCCATACCAGATGCATAAAAGTCACCTACTTTTTGTGCGATACTCCCTGCCTTATTCTTGCTTTGAGAAATACTATCCAATATTCCCTGGAGTCGAATTCGCTGCGGAAAATTCATAAACATATAGGCACCGACTCCAGACTGAGATGCAGGTATAGACACAGAATCATACCATTTGCCATTTACATATCTAAAAAAATCATTACCAGGCCGTAATGTAGAATCTATTCCCGTAATGGTAACATTTTTGTTACCGTTATGTTTTGAGCACGCTGTAAAAGCTAATAATACAATGAAGAGCACTACTGTATTTTTCATAATGTGATTATTTCTATAAATGAATCAAAAACGTTTGAAGACAGCTATTTAAATATATATATCTGGCATATTAATTTTAGTACAACAAGATACGAATTCAGTTTTTAATTATGAAGTTAAAAAATAGGCGCATAAAAAAAGAGGCATCAGCCTCTTTTTCAATTAAAATTTTATAGGTAATTTTAAAAATATTATCGTTTAGACTTCAAATTAATTTTACCTGTCTGAAGCCCTTTACCTGTTACTTCGAGTTGGATAGCACCCGGGGTTTTAATTGCTTTAACCAAAACCACTAGTTTACCACTGAAAAGCTTCATATGATTTTCATGAAACATTTCCAATGAGGTAGCATCACCATTACATGCTGCTCTGTAAGTTGCAGCACCGGTTACTTTAAACTGCAATTCATTATCTGCAACAGGACATGGTATCCCGTTTTTATCTACAACTGAAACCGTAACAAAGGAGATATCCTCACCATCGGCTTTGATTGTTTTACGATCTGCATTTAGTACAATTTTATAAGGATCACCAGCCGTTTTAACCTCGCTTTTGGCAGCAATTTTTCCATTAGAATCAAAAGCCACAACTTTTACCGTTCCCGGCTCATACTTTATATCATTCCACATTAAACGATAACGGTTTTGCGGAGTTGAGTTATTTTTATTTTGGATCCCCATGCTCTTTCCGTTTACAAAAAGCTCGGCACTGTCGTAGTTGGTGTAAACAAAAACCGGAGTAATCTCTCCTTCTCTTCCTTTCCAGTTCCAGTGTGGTAATATATGAAGCGTTTTGTTTTCCTTATTCCACCTGCTTCTGTAAAGATAAAAACGGTCTTTAGGCAATCCTGCTAAATCTGAAATTCCAAAATAAGAACTTCTTGACGGCCATTTTTCATCATACGGTGTAGGCTCACCTAAATAATCAAAACCTGTCCAGACAAATTCTCCAATAACCCAGGGTTTGTCATCCTGAAGCACGAAATCTTCATCAGGGACATTGGACCAGCTGCAGGCTTCAAGATCATAAGACGAACTTTGAAAATCATCGTATTGTTTGTTCTTTTCCTGAACCACCGGAAATTTATAAATTCCTCTGGAGCTCACCGTAGAAGCCGTTTCTGAACCTAATATAAATCCTTGTGGGAATGTTTTATAAGCTTCTTCATATAGATGCACCCTGTAATTTAATCCCGGAATATCCAGCAAAGCTCCAAAGCCAGATTCCATAGTTGCTTTTACCTGATCCATACCAACAGTCACTGGTCTTGTAGGATCTTCGCGGTGAAAAATGTCCTGTAGCCATCTGGCACGTTTTACCCCTTCAGCTCCCCATTGATCCGGAACTTCATTTCCAGAACTCCACATTACAATAGAAGGATGATTTCGCGTAGCTCTTACTAAATTTACAATGTCTTTTTCGGCATATTCTTTAAAAAAGCGATTATATCCATTTTCTACTTTTGGCTTTGCCCATTCGTCAAAACTTTCTGCCAAAAACATAAAACCCATTTCATCAGCCAGTTCAAGCTGTTCAAAAGAAGGCATATTGTGAGAACTTCGGATGGCATTACATCCCATATCTTTTAGAATGGTAAGCTGTCTTCGAAGCGCCGCTTTATTTATTGCCGCACCAAGAGGTCCTAAATCATGATGAAGACAAACTCCTTTAAATTTAGTCACTTTTCCATTCAGACTAAATCCTATTTTAGGCTCATATTTTATAAACCGGATACCAAACTTGATGTTTTGTTCGTCTTTTAAAGTTCCGTCTGCTGCATATAATTTGGTTACTGCTGTGTACAAATAAGGCGTTTCAGGGCTCCATAAATTAGGCTTGGCAACTTCTATTAGCTGATGGAATTTTCCATCCTTTGTATCAGTACTTTTTTGTGTTGCCACAACCTTGTTATTAGCATCTTTTATTTGGGTTACCATCGACAAGTTACTGCCATGAAACTCTGCTTTTATATCAACAACAGCACTATTCCCTTTCATGTCAGGAGTAGTAATAAAAGTCCCCCATTGCGCAAAACGTTCCTCTTCGTTAAGTACAATACTAACTTTTCTGTACAAACCAGCCCCCGGATACCATCTTGAAGAAAATGGTTCATTGGTTAATTTTACAGCCAATATATTTTCTTTTCCAATAAGAAGATCATTGGTAATATCAATATAAAAATAGCTGTATCCATACCCCCATTGCCCAACCTTTTTCCCGTTTAAATAAACCTGGGGTTCGCTCATTGCACCTTCAAAAAGAAGAAGTGCTTTTTGGCCTTTTTTAAATTCCGGAATGGTAAATGTATTTCTATACCAGCCCGTTCCTATATGTGGCAATGCTCCGGTTCTTCCTGTTTTTTCAGTTGCTTCTTTTTCTCCGTTTTGTTCAATGATAACGGTTTGTATGTCCCATTTTTTATCAAAAGGACCATAAATAGCCCAATCATGAGGAATACTGACTTTTTCCCATTCTGAAGTATTAAAATTAACTGCAAAGGCATCTCCTTTTACTTCTTTAGAAAAACTCCAGTTGTCTTTTAAAACAATAGTAGTGGATTGCGACCAAATTTTTCCGGACGAAAAAAAGAGCAAAAACGCGAGTAATATGGACTTAAAAAATATCTTCATTTTCGTTTTGTACTTTACTATTAAGAAATTATAAAACTCAAATCTTTTAATTCTTAATTGAAATTTATTTAATTTTTGAAAGCATCGAGTGCCGGCGACGGTTTTCCGTTGTCAAGCCATGCATTTAGCTGATAACCGCTCCAGCTTTTTGCGCCCTGTGGTTCCCAGTAAATAACGCCTAAACCTTTATTGTCAGGTACGCTTTTTACAGCTTTTATAGTGGCTTCAAGCATTTCCTTGGTATTTTGTTCCAAAGTATAATCGCCTCCTACTTCGACTATCATTACTTCTTTATTGTAACGTGAAACCATATTTTTTAGATTGTTTTCCAGATCGGCAATGTTTTCTTTATAATCTGTTTTTAGCCAAAAAGGGTAATATGAAAGACCAATAACATCGTATTGAACATTTAGTTCTGTTGCTTTGTCAAAAAACCATCTGAATTTTTCGTTTTTATTGCCTTCGTCTAAATGTACAATTACCTTAATTTTTGAATCTATAGCTTTTGTTGCCTCATATCCTTTGTTCAACAATTGAGCCAATTGAGGAAAGTTGTCTGTGTGTCCTTCAGGCCAAAGCATACCGCTTGGAATTTCATTTCCAATCTGAACCCACTCTGGTGTAACTCCTGATTTTCTCAATAATTTCAGCACATCATAGGTATGATTGTAAACATCGTTTAGCAATTCCACAAAAGAATGGTTTGCCCATGCTGCCGGTTTATTTTGTTTGCCGGGATCAGCCCATGAATCGCTGTAATGAAAATCGATCATGATACGCATTCCCAACTTTTGCGCGCGAACCGCCATGACAACTGTTTCTTGGGGGCTACAGTGTCCGCTAGCTTTATCATTATTGGGATTTACCCAAACGCGCAAACGAAGGGTATTGATTCCTCTATCTTTTAATAATTGCAGACAATCCTTTTCAGAGCCGTCTGTATCATAAAATTTATAACCTGTGGCTTCCATTTGTGGGAGCCATCCCACATCAGCTCCTTTAGAAAAAGAACCTTCTTTACTTGTCCTTTTTGTTTTACATGAAGTAAATACAAGTGCTAAGACAAGCAAAAAAGGTACTATTATAAAATGTTTTTTCATTCTATATTATCTGGCAAAAGCCTGCATTACAGATAATGCATTGTTGTCAAAACTATATAAAGCCTGATTCTCATAAGTAGAACCGAACGATGATTGTTTTCCTCTAAAAGCAACCCATTCTCCACCCCAGTAAGCAAATCCTTGTCCGTGTGCTGACGCTTCAACCGCAGCTCTGACAGCAAGAACAAAGGCCTTTTGTCCTTTAGGAGTCGCCGGAAATTCAGGTATTATTTGTGAACTATCCCCTATAATATTATTCGTAAAATCATTATACAAGAATGTAAATGGGTAAGATGTTTCTGCAATCACTACTTTTTTACCATATTTTTCTCCAAGGGCATCAATTGTAGATGCTACTTCAGTCACATCTTTTCCGTGATGAACAGGGTAGTATGATAATCCTATATAGTCATAATCAATGGGTTTCATTTTGTTGAAAAACCAATCCGTACCTTCACCATTTATACCTGCATAATGAATCATGATTTTTGCATTTGATGATTTTGCGCGAACAGCTTTACTTGCAGCAGTCAATAAAGCAATGCATTGTTGCTCATTGCTAGATAATTTCCCTTGTGGAAAAAGTAATCCATCGTTGATCTCATTTCCGATCTGGATAATATCAGGATTGATCTGGTTCATGATTTCTTCTGTATAGGTAGTTACCGCTTTTTTCAGGTCCTCAAAAGATAATTTTTCCCATTCTTTAGGGGTTGTCTGTTTTCCTGGATCTGCCCAGCTATCAGAATAATGAACCGTTAACCAGACTCTAAGACCTGCTCTTCTTGATTTTTCAGCCAGTTCTTTTACTTCTTCCATACCAGAACGTCCATTTACAGGATTTTTCCATAAACGGATTCGAACTGTATTACAACCCGCATTTTTAAGAGTTGTAAGCATGTTTTCTTCCTTGCCATTATTGTAGAACTTAGTTCCAATAGCTTCCATTTCCGGAAGATAAGAAACATCAGAAGCTCTGATAAAAGTATCATCTGCAGGCGGCTGAGCAACACTTGGAGCTTTGTCATCATCACCTGAACAAGAAAACTGAATTGCTGTTATTACAAGCAATCCAAGGAATTTTATATGTTTTTTCATATATATAAGTTTTTTATCGAGCTATATGTATAGCAGTTACTAAAAATTAAAACTTTTAAAATAACACACCAATACGGATAGCTTTTTTGTTTTTTTAAATATAATTTTAAAAAAGAGGAATAAGAAGCCTCAAATAATAGGAAATTTGAGGCTTATGCTTATTTTATTGATTATTCTACTTTGATGAAAGTATAACGGCCATCTAAATCGTTGAACCAAACATCATATTTTCCTTCTTTTTCAATAATAATGTCTGGTCCCCATTCTGCCATCCATTGATTATCAGCATAAAACAACATTTTTCCTGCTTTTAAAGTTTGAGCTGAAGCTTTCCAGATATGAGGATTAAATGTTGATTTAGTTAAAGCTACTTCCATATTCCAACCTGAATCATCTCCAGTTATTACTGAACCTTTATAAGCAATTTTATTATAGTTAGTAGTAGTTGATCCAGTATAAGGAGCAAGTTTATATGTTAAATCCTGAATATTAATTTCGAAAGTATAATAACCGTCAGTTGCAATTGGGAAACTGCTTGGATCAGTTTGATCAAAAGACGTTCTTTTTACCACTGTGGTTCCGTCATGACCATATGCAGGCAACCATGAATCAATTTTTCCAAGTAATTTAAACCCGTCTACATGTGCTTTAAAATATCCTGTATAATAATGTTTTGTATTGTCATTAGGATCTGTAAACATTGGCATGTTGTCGTTGTTAAGATTCCATCCTGCTGAAGTGGCGTCACCTACTAAATACAAAATAGTCACTGGCGTTTCCAGACTTCCGTATGGTGTTACTGAAATAGTGATTACGTCTGAAAATTTTGGCTCAGCATTTGCTGATCCAGCAGTAGCCTTAATTCTTACATCAATCGAGTTTTCAACATTTGGTGTTAGTCCAAGCTCCAATACTCTTGTGTTAAGTTCCGCAACATCTATGATTGAATAAGTAGAAGTTGAAGAGGTAACATCAACAGGTGCTGCAAATTCAGTGTCATTTGCTGCAATCTGAACAGTGTAGGTAACAACAGTTGGTGTTCCATAACTTACTTTTTCCCAGCTAACAGTAAGGGCTGTATTTGCAGGTGTAGCTTCATTTAAAATAATAGAAGAACCATTTTCTGGTGTGATGATGGAGAAAGAAGCTTCCTGCGGTTTCAAAATCATTAAATTTTCTTCGTTTTCACAAGACCATAATCCTGCAAGTACTGCTATAGCAATAAAAATTTTATAAATATTTTTCATTTTGTTATCTTTTATATTGTTAAAAAAGGATTTAGTAACCCGTATTTTGAGTTAAGTTTTTATTAGATCCTAATGATGCCTGAGGAATAGGAAAAAGTCTTCTGAAAGAAGGGATTGAAATTCCCCTGGCAGCATTTCCTTTCCATGACCAGTTGTAAGTTCCTCCTGTATATAATCCAAAACGGATTAAATCCTGTCTTCTGTGTCCTTCCCAGTATAATTCGCGTGCTCTTTCATCAATTATAAACTGCAGGTTTAATTCGCTTGCTGTAATATTTGCTGTTGTAGCATTGTCATTAGCTCTCTCTCTCAATTTATTTACATAAACAAGTGATTGTGCGATGGTACCATTTCCTCCTCTCAGTGTAGCTTCTGCGTACATTAAGTAAACATCCGCTAACCTGAATAATGGAAAATCAGTATCTGCAAAATCCCTGTTTTTTCCGCTAACTCCTGTAGAAGTTTTATTAGAAAATTTAGATACAATATATCCTTGTGATTTTACACTAATATCTGCAATATCTATTGTTCTCTGTTTTGTTGCAGTACCTGTTCCAATAGTATTTCTGTCGTCCTGACTAAATTTAGCACCATCAAATTTTTGTACAAATTGTTTTCTGATACGTAATGCACCTGTCCATCCTGTAATTCCAAAATCAACTGCATTGTTTTCTATTTCTCCAATTTGCCCATTAATTAAAAAGGTTGTACCTCCCCAGTTTTGAGTAAGAATCCCGTCTGACTGAATTGTAAAGATCATTTCTTCTGATGTATTATTATCAGCCATAAAGTTTTCAAGATACTTTGGTTTTAGGGTATATCCTCCAGCAATGATTTCGTTACACATGGTAATACAATCATCATAACGATCAGTATCTGTATATACCTTGGCATTCAAATAAATTTTAGCCAGAATCATACGTGCCACAGCCTGATCTACTCTTCCGTACACATTGGTTCTTGCAGGTTTTAAGTCTGGTAAAACCGCTTTTAATTCCGTTTCAATAAATTCAAATAATTGCGTTCTGTTATATTCAGGCCCTGCAAAATTTAAAGGATCATTTTCTGTGTACATAGGTGCTTTACCAAACAAATCCATCATGTTGTAGTAAGCATATGCCCTTAAAACACGAACTTCTTTTCTGTAAAGTTCAATTTCGGCAACAGTTCCAGCATCCGTAATATTTCTTCCTTTTAATTTCTCAGGTGTACTTTCACGTAAAAAATCATTAGCATAAGCAATAGAAGCCATTGTACGGCTATACATTCCTAGAATAATAGGGTTTGCCGCTGTCCATATATTTCGTTGTAATTCAGCAGTACCTTCGTCATTTTCATAACTCCATATCATTTCGTCTGTAGTCAGTTCCTGTAGGTTCAGTAAACATCTTACATACTGGCTTGTTCCCGCAGCTAAACCTTCTAATGAAGAATATACAGGCCCCTGAGTACCGGTTAGAGTAAGGTTTCCATAAACACCTGCAAGTGCTTTTTTATACCCTGCCGGAGAAGAGAACAAAGCATCAGCAGAAAGTACGTCGTCATCTTTAGAAACTACATTCATGTCATCCGTACAAGAATGAAAAACGGTAGCTATTGCTATAATAGTTATTATATACTTTTTCATTTTTATTAAAATTTAAGGTTGGCACCAAACAAGAAAGTGCGTTGTCTTGGATAAATTGTTTTATCAAAACCGTTATTTGTAATTTCAGGATCTAAACCACTGTATTTAGTAATTACAAAAACGTTTTGTACTCCTGTTGACAGTCTTAAAGAAACTTTTTCATTAATAACATTATCGAAAGTATATCCTAAAGAAATATTGTCCATTTTTAAGAAAGAAGCATTCTCTACATAAATATCTGACATCAGGACATTTTCAGTAGTCTGAAAGTTCGTTTCATTAATCTGGGTAGGTATATTATTTAATACTCCGCCACTTGTCAAAGAGTTGTACTGTGCTCTTGCGGCATTTACTCCATTAAATATATTGTTACCTATGCTTGCTCTTAAATTGAAAGAGAAATCAATTTTTTTGTAATTCATATTTGATGCAAATCCTAAAGTAACATCCGGATCAGGGTTGTTATAGATGTATTTGTCTGCTTCATTTTTGATATTATCACCGTTCAAATCAGCAAAAGCGCCATCAATTGGTTTTCCTGCAGTATCGTATAATTGTTTGTAAACATAGAAAGAATACGGAGTAAAACCTTCTCTGAAAATTTGTGTAGTACTTCCGTTTCCGGTGATGTTGTCTCCTAAAAATATATCAGAGTTAGAAGCTAATTCGCTAATTCTTCTTTCAAATTTAGATGCGTTAAAATTAACGTTCCATGAGAAGTTTTCAGTTTTAATAGCGGTTGCATTTACTGTAAGTTCAACCCCTTTTGTCGTAAATCTACCAATGTTTTGATATACTCTGTTAGAAAAATTACTTCCGTCAGATATAGCGACATTTGCTAATAAATCTTTAGAGTCTTTGTAGTAAGCATCCACACTAGCCGTGATACGATTATCTAAAAATCCAAAATCTAAACCTCCATTATAAGTAGTTGTTTCTTCCCATTTCAAACCTTTTGTTAGTCTGTATGGAAGTGCGATTGTAACGGGATCAGTTCCGAAATAATATTGAGAATTTCCTGTTCCTGATTCGTATTTTTTAAGATAACCGTTAGGTTCCGGAATATCCTGCTGACCTGTGATACCATAACTTAATCTTAATTTTACATCAGATAGTGTTTTGCTGTCTTTAAAGAAATCTTCTTTAAGTTTCCATGCAAAAGCAACTGAAGGGAAATTACCCCAACGATTTTCTTTATCAAATCTTGAAGATCCATCTCTTCTGTAAGATAAAGTCAGTAAATATTTATCTTTGAAGTTTAAGTTTGTTCTGGCAAAAAAACCGATTAAAACCGTTTCAGTATCTAAAGTAGTTTCAGGGAATGTTGCTGGTAAATTTATGTTTAAAACATTACCAGTTTCGAATCTTGAACTTTCAAATCTTTGGTACGAATAACCACCTGTTAATTCAACATTTAATTCGTCGAAAGTCTTGTTGTAAACTAAATAGGCATCCAATAATTTATTCTGTCTTTTTGCTTCAGTATATTCATTAGTACCATAAGGGAAGTTCTCAAGTGTTGGACCTGAACCGGCATTTGGGTTCACCAATCTTCTTCTGTCTCCATTAGATTCGTCGAAGCCTAAATTTACAACCGCTCTTACGTCCGGGAAAAAGTACAGCTTGTAATCTACTTCAAAGTTTCCGAAAAAACGGTTACTTTTTGCTATATCCCTTGTATTAAGTAATTGAGAAACAGGGTTTCTGGCTGCATTCGGGTTCAGGGGATATTTATTATCTACAGGAGCATTAAGGTATTCGAAGAAACCATCATATGGCGCACCTTCAACCCTTATAGGCTGTGTAGGGTCAAAACTAATAGCAGTTCCTTCTACAGCATCTGAAAATCTGTTCTTTTCGTATGCGTAATTAGCAGAAAGTTTTATCTTTAAGCTATTTTCAAAAAATGCAGGATTCATTACCAATCCAACAGTATTTCTTTTAAACTCATTTGTGATACGTAAACCTTCCTGATTTGTATTTCCTAAAGTAAGACTTGTAGGGATAATATCGAACAAACTACCTCTAACCGCTAAACTCTGATCAAAAGATGATGTGTTTCTGTAAATGGCTTTTTGCCAGTCTGTATTTGCTGTACCTAACTTACCTGAATCCTGAGGTCTTCGGTCTGCAATAAGTTTTCTGAATTCATCTGCACTAAAAACATCAACTGTTTTAGTAAGTTTTCCTGCACCAAATTGTGCATTATAATCTATTGATAATTTACTGCTTCCTTTTTTAGTTGTAATAATGATAACACCATTAGAAGCTCTTGAACCATAAATGGCCGTAGCAGATGCATCTTTTAATACGGTCATCGACTCTACTGTAGCAGGGTTTAAGGATGCTAAAAATGAAGCTGAACCAGTATTGGTTGCGTTTTCAAGTGGTAATCCGTCAACAACGATCAAAGGGTCGTTACTTGCAAAAAGCGAACTTCCTCCCCTGATTCTTATTTCAGATAAAGAGCCCGGTGCACCGGATGAGTTAATAGACAAACCAGCTACACGTCCGTTAAGAAGGTTTTCAGTAGTAATATTGTTTCCTTTATTAAAATCTTTTGTAGTAAGTGCTACTACAGAACCTGTTGCATCCTTCTTTTTTACAGAACCGTATCCCACTTGTACGATAACTTCCTGAAGAATATTAGGATCTTCCTCAAGTGATACAGTAATGTCTTTTTGGGTTCCAACAGTAATAATTTGAGTTGTATAACCTGTAAATGAAAAAGTAATTTGCGCTTGTTCTTTCAAGCCGCTAAACTGGAATTTTCCGTCAAAATCCGTAGTCATGCTTAAATTACCTTGAGATACTTTTATATTTACTCCTGGTATGGGTTGTCCGGTGCTTTTGTCCAGAACAACTCCTTTTACTGTGCTCTGAGCGAAAACACAGAAAGGAAGAAGTAATAATAAAAGTAAAAATTTGTTGTAAATTTTTTTCATACTTTTTTAAATTTATTTATTGATTCGGGTTTTGTGACTTAAGAGGCTTTGAACGAAAAATAAAATAATCCTTATTCAAACATTCCGGCTTATCAATTCACGCTGCAAAATTACGGATACAATGCACTCTTAAGACAGGGAAAAATTCATTTATAAAGGGGGGTAATTTCGTAAAAACACCAATATAAGTCATTATAAAAAACTCAGGCTTCAGTATTGTGTCCTAAAAAAATGACAAAACAAACAATCGACAATCTTAATAAATATTTTATAAAATCAGCCAAATTGCTGTTAAAACCAGTAATACATGGGCAAACAGCCTGTACTCTCAATATTTTAATAAAGAAAAAAAAGCACATAACCGATAACCTTATATTATTCTCAAAAACAAATGCTATTTTTACGCATTTTTAACAAATTAATAATTCGGAGAGTAAACAGATTTCAACTTTTTCAGATAAAATATTGATTCAGCTTTCAGTTTATACTCTTCTATTTTTATATCAAATAGCAGCAAGCTTTTAAAATTTATGAAGCTAAAGTCATTTATCATTCTTCTTCTTTGTCATACTATATTTGGACAGAATTATCCAATAAAACATCTGGATATTTCATCAGGGCTTTCTAACAATTCTGTTGCCACTATCTATCAGGATCAAAATGGTTATATGTGGTTTGGGACTTTTGACGGACTTAACCGATATGATGGAAATGATTTTAAAATTTACCGCCATGTTCATACTGACCCCTATTCTATTCAGGGAAACGCGATTAGCTGTATAGAAGGTGACTTTGAAAATAATTTATGGATAGGAACAACGGCAGGACCAGTAGTTTTTAACGCAGAACGATCTTCTTTTACTCCTTTACAATATTATGACACAAACAAAAAAGTCAAACCATTAAGTTTTACTGCCTACGAAATAATTGCTGTACATCCTTTACATATTATTCTGGTCGCTACAAAAGAAGCCGTCATACTTTTTAAGGAAGGTGAAAAAATTGGAACTGCAATACCCTTTAACGGTAAATTAAATTATATCGCAAGATCCATCGCTTATAATGCCAAAAAACAAATCTTTTATGTTTTCATAACCGGAACCGGTCTTTGTCAGTATGACATCAAGTCAAAAAAACTAACACTGCTTAACAATACGATCACGGGTACAAATTGCATTAAACTGACCCATGAAGGACTCTGGATTGGATCTGACGAAGGAGCTTATCTATATAATGAACACCTCAATACGTATTCTAAAAACTACTTCAAAATAAAAACAGTCGTACGTGATTTTTTCCAGCAGAAAAACCGGCTGTGGATTGCTACTGACGGAGCTGGACTATACACCATTACAAAAAATCAGACTACTCCTGTTTCATACCGTGCAAGCGGTCCTGTTTCGTTGCTTAAAAGTAAATCGCTGTATGATATATTTCAAAGCAAAAACGGAGAAATGTGGTTCGGATCACTACGTGGTGGCGTAAGTATGATGGGAGAAAAACCGCTCGATTTCAATCACTATAAAAATAAGGATGCCCTGGGCAATAAAGAAGGCGATAACCCTGCTAAAAACTTTATGCTTTCTTTCTGTGAAGATGAAAAGAAAAACATATGGATTGGAACTGATGGCGCCGGAATGCGCTATTGGGACAGAAAACAAAACACGTATGACACATACTCTACAACGTCATCTGCCGGCAGAAAAATCCAGAGCGATTTTGTGACCAGTATCGTCCGGGATTCTGACAATGCCATCTGGGTTGCAATGTGGAAAGGCGGAGTGTGTCGTATTGACCCCAAATCAAAAGCAATTCAGAATTTTTCAATTTATAATCAGTTCACTAAAAAAGCAGAACAGGAATCATGGGTGCTTTTTTTAGATTCGAAAAAAACATTGTGGCTTGGCGTTACAAATAACGGAGCACTATATCAATTCGACAGAAAACAAAATAAATTCATCTGCTACAGCAACAAACTGCGCGATGTTACTTGTCTCTACGAAACGAAAGACGGGAAAATATGGGGAGGAACTTTTAATTCTTTTTTTGAGATAAATCCAAAAACAAAAAAAGTAAAAACCTATCATTCAGACTATACTGTTAGATGCATCACCGAAGATCAAAATAAAAACCTTTGGATTGGAACTATAGAAGGAGGCCTGTTTTTGTACAACCGAAAAACGGGCACTTCTAAAAAGTACACCACAGAAAATGGTCTTTCTAGCAATACTATACTCCGCCTTTTAGAAGATACAAAAGGAAATTTATGGATGAGTACCTATGATGGAATTTCAAGACTAAACCCTAACAACAATACTTTCAGGAATTTCGGAGTATCTGACGGGCTTCAGGGCACTCAGTTTAGCTGGAATTCAGGCACTAAACTTTCGACAGGAGAATTTATTTTTGGTGGTATAAACGGGTTCAATGTTTTTGATCCTGACAACATAAAAGACAAAAAAAACACCGGCAAATTTTTATTAAATGATCTGCTTGTAAATAATCAGCCTTTAAAATCAGATAGCCCTTATATTACAGAAAAAAAACTTGAAATGATAAGCGCTGCTGAACTTCCTTATGAAAAATCGGCACTGAGTTTTGATTTTGTTTATCTGGATTATATCAATTCCGAAAAAATAAATACTGCTTATTTTCTTGAAGGATGGGACAAAGACTGGAACTATACCTCAAAAAACAACAGGGCAAGTTATTCGAGACTGTCAGAAGGAACTTATCTATTTAAAGTAAAAACTACTGACGTTTTTGGAAACTGGACTAATGAAGTAACGCTCGCCACAATAAAAATCCTTCCGCCATGGTACAGAACATGGTGGGCTTATACATTTTATTTAATTGCTGTTTGCGGTGCCATTTATGCGTATGTGGGCTATCAAAAAAACAAAGAAAGGCTTCGATACGAAATAAAACTTACCCGTATGGAGCATACAAAAGACAAGGAACATGCCGAAAAACAATTTTCTATGTTTACGTACATGGCACATGAGTTACGCACTCCCCTGTCTTTAATTATAAATCCGCTAAAAAGTACCATTGACAGAAAAAATAACTCTGAAGATGATCTTGACCTGAATCTCGCCTATAAAAATGCCAAAAGATTATTGAGCCTTACAGATCAGTTATTATTATTCAGGAAAGCAGAAACGGATCTGGATGAACTTAAAATTTCTAAGATTAACTTAAACAGCCTGTGCCGTGAAATCTATAACAGCTTTACGCAGATGGCAGCTGTTAAAAATTTAAATTATCACTTTATTGAAGAAAACACTCCCGCTGAAATATATGGTGATTACGAGAAAATAGAAATTACTCTTTTTAATATAATCTCTAACGCATTCAAGTTTACACCTAATGACGGAACTATAAGCATTGAGATCATCGAGAAAACTGACGATGTTTCTATTATTATAACAGATACCGGAAGCGGAATTCATGAAAACGATATTGATACTATTTTTAAAAAATTTAAGCAGATTCAGTCTAAAAGCAGTAACGGTTTTGGAATAGGCCTGTATGTGGCCAAATATTTTGTGAACAAACATCATGGAGAAATAACATGTACGAGTAAAGTCGGAAAAGGAACTTCATTCACTATTGTACTTCCAAAAGGAAGAACACATTTTGCAGAAATGAGCATCAATGAGAATCGTCATCAGATGTCACCTATTGTTGGGGAACTTCTTGAAGGAATGCCGGCAGATAATAACAGTACCTCTGAAAACAGTAATGAACTATCAAATCCTGAAAATATAAAATCAGCATTAATCAGTCCAAAGAAAGTTGTACTGATTGTGGAAGACAATACCGCAATGAATCATTATCTGGTAAAACTTTTCTCAAAAAATTATATTGTTTATTCGGCAGCTAATGGACTCGAAGGACTGAAACTGTTGCAAAAACACATGCCTGATATTGTACTGAGTGATATTTCGATGGAAGGTATGAACGGTTTGAATCTATGCAAAAAAATCAAACAAAATGATTATTCAAGCCATATTCCGGTGATACTTCTGACAGCTACAACAAGCAATGACATTCATTTACAAAGTATTAATGAAGGTGCAGACGATTATGTCACCAAACCTTTTGACAACAATATACTTTTGGCACGTGTAGATGCTGTCTTACGAAACAGAGGCCAATTGCGTAAATATTTTCTGGACAGCATAACACTTCGTGAAAATGGAAATAAGGTCCCTCTTGAATACAAGGAATTTCTGGATAAATGCATCGAAATCATCGAAGCCAATCTCGAAAACAGCGAATTTAATCTAAAAAGTTTCTCTGCTGCAATGGGCATGAGCCATTCCAGCCTTTACAAAAAGATTAAAGCAATTTCCGGGCAAACTGTAAACGGTTTTATCAGATCTATCAGAATCCGAAGAGCCGCAGTAATTATGCTTACTGAAAGCATTAATATCGCACAGGTTGGCCCTCAGGTTGGTATAGAAGATCAACGTTATTTCCGCCAGCAGTTCGTAAAATTGTTTGGCATGAAGCCTTCTGAGTATATCAAAAAATACAGGAATTCTTTTAATAAGGAATTGAATGTTATTCAAAAAGAAGATGATATTTTTTAAAATCTAAATCAAAGAATTACATATTCATATCGCTTATATATCTCTCTCAAAAAAACTAAATAGAATATGAAAACAACAGCAATGAAGCATCATTTATTGCTGTTGTTTATAAATTCACAAATTTATCAGAATCGCATTTTTTGAATTCTCATTGCATTTAAGATCGCCAGCAAAGCAACTCCAACATCAGCAAAAACCGCTTCCCACATGGTTGCCAGTCCTCCTGCTCCTAAAATAAGCACTACCGCTTTTACCACAAATGCCAAACTTATATTCTGCCAGACTATTTTTTTGGTTTGTTTTCCAATACAAATAGCTAATGGTATTTTCGAAGGCTTATCATCCTGAATTACCACATCAGCGGTTTCAATGGTAGCGTCGCTTCCGAGTCCTCCCATAGCAATTCCTACATCACTAAGAGCTACTACGGGCGCGTCATTTACACCGTCTCCCACAAAAGCAACTGTACCCATTTTCGCCTTAATTTCCTTTACCTTATTAACTTTATCCTCAGGAAGCAGATCACCAAATGAGTTATCAATTCCTAATTTATCGGCTACAAATTTCACTACAGCACTTTTATCTCCGCTTAGCATTGTAGCTTTTATATTTAATTTGTGTAACAGGCCTATAGTTTTCTGAGAATCTTCTTTTATGCTGTCAGCAATCGTAATGTAACCCACAAACTTTTTATCAAAAGCTATAGCAATAGTAGTGTACACAATTGAAGAAGTATCGACATCATAACTAATACCAAACTTGTCCATCAGCTTGAAATTACCCGCCAGAAATTCTTTCCCATCAATGAACGCTTTTAGCCCGTGTCCGGCAATCTCTTCGGTACTTTCAATTTTTATTGAACTGTCTGGTTCACCAACATATTGATGAATAGCCGTTGCGACAGGATGCGAGCTTTGTCTTTCAACAGCATTCACTATCTTTAGTATTTCATGCTTATCAAACTCAGGTTTAAAGACAGTTTCCTGAACTTTAAAAACCCCTTCGGTCATAGTGCCGGTTTTATCCATTACCACATTTTGAATACTGGCCATCACATCTAAGAAATTGCTGCCTTTAAATAAAATTCCATTACGGCTCGCTGCACCGATTCCTCCAAAATAACCAAGCGGAATTGAAATAACTAAAGCACAAGGGCAGGAAATAACTAAGAACACAAGCGCTTTATATAACCAGGTATTAAAATCGTAATTATGTATAAAGAAATAGGGCAAAAAACAAATTCCTGCTGCAAGCAATACCACAATAGGAGTGTAAATTTTTGCAAACTTTCTGATGAATAATTCTGTTGGTGCTTTTTGTGAAGTTGCATGCTGTACCAGCTCCAGAATTCTGCTTAGTTTACTCTCTGTATAAACTGTAGTCACTTTAACCTGAGCTGCTACATTTAAATTGATCATTCCGGCCAAAACTGTTTGTCCTTTTGTTTTGGTATCAGGTTTGCTTTCTCCAGTCAGTGCAGCGGTATTGAATGCAGCACTATCTGTCAAAAGTTCACCGTCAAGCCCTAACTTTTCTCCGGGTTTTAACTGAACTACATCTCCAATATTAGCATCTGCGGCCTTAATTGTTTTTGGTTTTCCATCCACCAGAATAGTAACTTCATCTGGCCTTTGGTCTAAGAGGCTTTTAATATTTCTCTGTGCCCTTGAAACAGCAAGTGTCTGAAAAACCTCTCCTACTCCATAAAAAAGCATTACAGCTACCCCTTCAGGATATTCTCCGATACAAAATGCCCCAATAGTCGCAATACTCATTAGCAAAAATTCTGAAAAAATGTCTCCACGAATAATACTCATTATTGCATCTTTTATAACTGCATAACCCACAATTAAGTAAGCCGCAAGATACCATCCTAGTCTTACTGATCCTGAAAACCACAACTGAGAAATCCAGTTATCCATGACAATTGCGGCAGTCAAAAGCATGAAAGACAAAACAGGCAAAAGAAACATTTTAAACATACCTCCCTCCATATTACCATGGTCATGCCCGTCATCGTGACTGTGTCCGGAATGGTCATGACCATCATCAGCCGAATGGTTTTCTGCACTTCTTTTTTTACCTACGTTTCCGTAAGCTTTTTCAGAATGTGCACAGCAAGATTGTTCTGTATTTTTGTGAGGCTTATTTTCCATGTTATTTTTTTATATATTATAATAAAGAGAACAATAAAGTCTCTATTTGGATTCCGTATTTTTTACATTATACTATTTTAAACATTTATCACATATTCCTTTGGCCAGAATCTGAATTTCATCAATCTGCAGCCTGGAATCGATGTTTTCAGGAAAAACAATTTCATCCTTACAGGTAGTTTCATGGCACTTTTTGCAATAAAAATGCAAATGCATATCTTTATGATTTTCCTGACTGCATATTTCTGCACACAGCTTATATTTTGTGGTATTTTCATCCAGAATTTTATGAACCAAACCGTTTTCCAGAAAGGTTTGTAATGTTCGATATATAGTTACTTTATCTGCTTTATGAAAATATTTCTCAATTTCAGCTAATGATAAAGCAGCTGTAACCGTTTCCAGATATTCATAAATTAAGATACGCATTGTAGTTAAACGAATATCTTTATCCTTAAAAACATCCTCAGTCGATTTTTTCATTTCAACTTACTTTACAGAACCAGAAAGTTTTAATTTAATCATGCCATTCGTAAATTTACGAAGATATTTCCCTTTCGTTTTCCTCTGATTCTATTTTAACAATTCAAATATTTTCATCCGGTTAATGTTCGTGCTCCCCTGAATTACTTAGCTTGGCATTGACAAAAAAGGTACCTTTCGTGACAATTTTAGTTCCTTCCGGAATTTCTTTCACAGGTGTAATTGCTGTATAACCTAATTCTGAAACTCCCTTTGAAACTTCAATTTTTTCAAAATTCACACTATTGGAAGCTATTTTTTTTTCTTTTTCTTCATTGTGTTTCTCACCAGATTCACCCTCTTCACCATGTTTATCATGCACTTGTAGTTTTTTATCCGTTTTGGCAAAAATGTAATATTTTCCATCTGCCTCAGCAATGGCATCATTTGGAACAGCAGCAGTCAAAACATTTCCGATACTGATCATGGCAGTGATATTCATTCCGTCTATAAGTCCTGTTTTATTTCCTGTAACTGTACAATGGATAGCAACTGTTTTACTTTCGTTCTCGAATGAAGAACCAATATTGAATACTTTCGCTGTATAAGAGGTCGTGGGATTATTGGTTAAGGTAAAATTTACTGTTTGTCCTATTTTTACCATCGGAAGATCTTTTTCGAAAACCTGAAGATCAAGATGAATAAGGCTGTTATCTACAATTTCAACTACCGGGGAAGAAACATCTACGTAACTTCCGATTTTAGCAAACTCACTGCTCACTGTTCCGCTTACCGGACTTGTAACGGTCAGTGCTGATCTTAAACCCGAAGCACTAATTCCTGCCGGATTTATTCCCATGAGTTGAATTTGTTTTTGAAGGGATGCTTTTCGTGCGCGAAGTGAATTCACTTCAGCCGTAGCACTTTGCAGGTTTTTTAAAGCTCCGGCATTTCCTTCCTGAAGCTCTTTCTGACGTCTCAACTCCTGGTCTGCCAGTATCATTTTACTTCCAATAGTCAGATATTCCTCCTGAAGCTGAATAAACTGCGGATTTTCGATTGTAGCAATCACCTGTCCTTTTCGAACGTGATCTCCTAATTGTACTTTGAGCGATTTAATCACGCCACCGTACAATGAAGTTGCATTGGCTTTATTGTTATTGGGTACTCTTAAAGCGCCGTTTGCTTTAATCGAAGCAGTCAGGTTTTTATTTTCAATAGTACCAAGAGTGATTCCAACAGCCTTTATCTGATCTTCTGTTAGAGTGGCAATAGTAACTGTTTCTTCTTCGTGTTCTTCTACTCCCGATTTTTCGGTTTCAGAATTACCTTCCTCCACATTATTTTTTTGTCCACAGCTAATCATTGAAAAAACTATGGCAGCAGCAATTAAAATTTTTATTTTGACTTTCATTTATGCATTATTTTAAATGATCTGATGAAATCCTGTTATTCTTAATAACAGAAATTGCATGACATTGTTATTTATTATTAAAGTAATTAAACTGAACAGCAGATTGATTGTACTGGTTTAAAATATCCAGATAGTTCTGGCGTATCCCAACAGCCTGGCTTAGAAACTGTCCTAACTCTGCAAAACTAATTTCACCTGATCTGTAACTTAATGTAGAAGCTTTTATGATTTCTTCTGCCTGTTTTAATCCGATAGTTTCATAATAGTTCAGCAAGGACAGATTCTTTTCTATTTCTGCAATTGCGGAAGCTTTCTGTGTGTGCATTTGCTGTGCCTGATAAAGCAGACTTTTTTCCTGCACTTCTTTCTCTGCCGAAGCCGCTTTTACTTTGTTACGCGCATAACCTGCCCCAAATAACGGAAAAGATGCTGTTGCCGAAAATCCCGTATAAGGATCATTTGCTCCCCATAATCGCTGACTGAAAACCCTTCCTGAAAATTCCGGCATATTGCTATTTCTCTGAACAGAAATATTCGATTCGGCAATTTTTACATTTTGTTCCTGAAGTACCAGAAGCGGATGAGCACCATTATTTTCAGATAGAACTACATCTGCTTTTCCTAACGGAATTTCTAAAGGAAGCAGCCATACATTCTGATTCAAAAGCATCATTAACTGTTGTTGCTGAACGGTCATATCCTTTTTATTCTGGTCCGAAAAAGCTTTTAATTCCTGCAGTTTTGCATCGGCGGCAATTTTGTCTAATGCTGCTACATCGCCAGCTTTTAAACGAACTTCTGCCGTTTTAAAAAGCAATGTATAAATACTGTCCAGACGTTTGTATAATAATTGTTTGTCCTGAAGGTACCACAGTTTATAATAAGCCGTTTGTACCTCTCTTTTAATTGTGGCATTTAAAAGTCCGGTGTTTAATTCGGCATATTTTAACTGTTCATTAAAATAGTCTTTTCGTGCTGCATAAAGACCCGGCCATGCAACAGCTTGTGAAATTCCGATTTTTAATATTCCCGTATTATCAGACGGCCTGAGATCTTCATTCTCTGCAAATATTCCGGTTTTCGGAATATCTACAGCCGTTTTTACATTCAGCCCGGCTGTTCGGATTTCAGCTTCATTGACTCCAATCTGCTGATTGTTTTTTAAAGCCATTTCTACCGCATGATCCATTGAAATCCTTTCCTGCGCATTTGCAGATCCTAAACCTGTCAGAAAAAAAAGTATTATAATTGTTGTATTTCCCATTTTAAATTTTCCATTAAAATTGAATTTAGAATTAAAAATAATATACAGCAAAGGCAGTACAAATAAGGTCAAAAATGTAGCGGTTATCAATCCGCCAATTACTACTGTTGCCAAAGGTCTCTGAACCTCTGCGCCTGCACTGCTGCTGATTGCCATTGGCAAAAATCCTAATGAAGCAACTGTCGCAGTCATTAATACGGGACGAAGTCTGGTTATTGTTCCTTCCTTTACTCTTTCAAAAATATTTTTCATGCCTTCTTTTTCAAGCTGGTTGAAAGTTCCAATCAAAACGATTCCGTTCAATACAGCAACGCCAAACAAAGCAATGAATCCTATTCCCGCACTAATACTAAATGGCATTCCGCGAAGCATTAAAGCGAAAATTCCGCCAATGGCACTCATCGGAATTGCGGTAAATATCAAAATAGCCTGTTTGAAAGAACGAAATGTAAAATACAATAATCCGAAAATCAAAAGCAGCGAAACCGGAACCGCAATCATCAAACGTGCATTTGCCTTTTGAAGATTTTCAAACTGACCTCCATACGTGAAATAATATCCTGGCGGCAATTTTACTTTTTCCGATAATTTCTTCTTAATATCTTCAACAACGCTTTGAACGTCGCGACCTGAAACATTAAATCCTACTACTATTCGACGTTTTCCTGCTTCACGGCTTATTTGTGCTGGTCCCAATTTATAATTGACATTTGCAACCTGAGAAAGCGGAATCTGATTTCCTGTATTAGTAGGAATCATCAGATTGCTTACATTGTCAATTCCACTTCTGTGAATGCTGTCCAGACGAACAACGAGGTCAAAACGTCTTTCATTTTCATAAACCTGACCTGCGCTTTTTCCCGCAAATGCTGTACTGACTACGTCATTTACGTCCTGGATTGTCAGACCATAATTGGCAATTCGGGTTCTGTCGTATTCGATATTGATTTGTGGCAAACCGCTCACTCTTTCAACTTGCGGAGAAGTTGTGCCTTCTACATTCTGAATTACTTTGCTGACTTCTTTTGCATAAACGGAAAGTGTATCCATATTTTCACCGAAAATTTTAACAGCAACATCTTGTCTAATTCCCGTCATGAGTTCATTAAAACGCATCTGGATTGGCTGATTTTTTTCGAAGAAAACACCCGGGATAACTTCCAGCTTTTCGGTAATGGCATCAGCCAGTTCATTATAATCCCTGCCAGATTTCCATTCTTTTTGAGGTTTTAAGACAACCATCAAATCGGTTGCTTCCGGAGGCATCGGATCTGTTGGGACTTCTGCCGCTCCGGTTTTTCCGACAACCATTTTAACCTCCTCAAATTTCTTGATAATTCGGGATGCCTGCATTGAAGTTTCGATACTTTGGTTTAAGGAACTTCCCTGCGGAAGAATACAGTGAAAGGCATAATCGCCTTCCTGAAGCTGCGGAATAAATTCTCCTCCCATTCGGGTAAAACAGAAAATAGCAATCACAAATAAAAAGCTTGTAAAACCAACTACCGCATATTTAATATTGATCACTTTTTGAAGTAATGGCTGATACATATTCTGTAATTTCTGCATCATTTTATCACTGAAATTTTCTTTGTGATTTGGTTTTTTGGATAAAAATAAAGCACACATCATCGGGATATAAGTCAGAGACAAAATCAAAGCTCCAAAAATCGCAAAACCCACAGTCTGCGCCATCGGACGGAACATTTTTCCTTCTACGCCAACAAGAGTAAGAATCGGAATATAAACAATCAGGATAATAATTTCTCCGAATGCAGCACTCATTCTAATTTTAGAAGCCGACTGAAAAACTTCTTCGTCCATTTCTTCCTGTGTAAGACTTCTCATTGTTTTTCGCATTCCTAAATGATGCAATGTTGCTTCTACAACAATTACGGCTCCATCGACAATAAGTCCGAAATCAATCGCCCCAAGTGACATTAAATTGGCACTTACACCAAAAACATTCATCATTGCCAAAGCAAATAGCATTGCTAACGGAATCGCTGAGGCCACAATTAAACCTGCCCTAAGATTTCCTAAAAATAAGACCAAAACAAAAATCACAATCAAAGCTCCTTCTACAAGGTTTTTCTCTACGGTACTGATTGCTCTTCCAACTAAATCGGTACGATCCAGAAAAGGTTCGATTGTGACATCATCCGGAAGTGATTTCTGGATAGTAGGCAGTTTTTCTTTGATGCGTTTTACAACTTCATTACTGTTTTCGCCTTTGAGCATCAGGACTACGCCGCCAACGGCATCTACTTCTCCGTTATAGGTCAAAGCTCCATATCGAACTGCTTTTCCAAATCTAACTTCGGCAACATCGCTTACATAAATTGGTGCAGCTCCGGTATTTTTTACCACGATCTTTTTTACATCATCCAATGAAGTAACAAGGCCTATTCCTCTGATAAAATAAGCATTAGGTTTTTTGTCAATGTAAGCCCCTCCGGTATTTTGATTGTTTTTCTCAAGTGCGATAAAAATATCCGGAATACTCACTCCCATTGCTTTTAACCTGTCAGGATTAACGGCAACTTCGTATTGTTTTAACTCACCACCGAAACTGTTTACCTCTGCAATTCCGGGTGTCCCGTATAATTGTCTGGCAACAATCCAGTCCTGCATGGTACGAAGGTCTTTTGCATTGTATTTATGCTTGCTCCCTTTCTTAGGATGAATGATATACTGATACACTTCTCCAAGACCCGTACTTACCGGAGCCATTTCTGGTGTGCCGGCACCTTGGGGAATTTGATCCTGTGCTTCCTTTAGTCTTTCATTAATAAGCTGTCTGGCAAAATAGATATCAGTTTCATCATCAAAAACCACGGTGATTACCGAAAGTCCGAATCGTGAAATACTTCTGATTTCCTGAATTTTTGGAACAGTGGCTATACTTTGTTCAATAGGAAAAGTCACTAATTGCTCTACTTCCTGTCCCGCGAGTGTTGGACAGCTTGTAAAGATCTGAACCTGATTGTTCGTGATGTCAGGTACGGCATCAATTGATAATTTAGTTGCGCTCCATACGCCCCAAATTATCAAAAGCAAAGTCATTAAACCAATAACGATTTTGTTCTTTATACTGAATTTGATTATATTATCTAACACAATGTAATTTGTTTTACGCTTAGAAAATAGTCTGTTCCCACCCAAAAGTGGCGAAAAATAGGAATGTGCGCTAACAGATTGCATGACTGCAAAATTAATTTACAGCATGATTTTTAGTGATTCTTAAACAAAAAATCACTAACTGAAATACACATCAAAGAAAATTAAACGAAAAATTTAGGAGGTTCCCATATACTTCCGGAGTATCTGGAAATAATCTGGCAGTCTTTTATAACTATTTTTTTAAGGATAATAATGGGTTGCTGAAAATTAAATTCCGGCATTTTAAAATTAAATTTAACAACCGAAACACTGCAGCAAGAGCACTGGCAGAATGGTGTACAATGATCATCCTGATCGTCATTATGATTATGTGATACCTCTTTCTGATACGATATGGAATCTGCACAATTATTATAAACATCACTACACGGAACTAAAAGAAGTCCCAGGATATACATTAATAATATTGTTGTTTTCCATTTCATATTAGACAAATGTATAAAAAAATTTATGCAATCAGATTGCAAAGTGGTATACTGCACAACAATTGAGCTTAATTATGTAACCAGTTATTCCAATTATATAAAATAAAACTAGCTAATCCATGTAATTTTAAAATAATTAATACAATAAGATCACTTAATAAATAAAATCATGGAAAACTTAATCAATCAGGAAAATCTTGAAGAAATCAGAGAATTTATTGAAGATAAAATTGCGGATGTGCCGGGCAGCTATATACTAATTGGTGCAATTGGCTCCTTGCTTTTATCTTCATACCTTGATAAAACGGGTAAAAAACAAGCGGCTTCTGCAATTGGAAAATTAGCTATTCCTATCATAGGAATCGGACTTGCCAAATACAAAGATGTAATAAAATCTGAGATTGAAAATCAGTTAGAAAAAGTGTAGTCTTAAAAAATCAGCATTTTTTTCATTTTATTACTTAAGTTGTGCCCATCAATAAAGCCTGAGATTTACCTCAGGCTTTTCTATTTTAAATTATAATTCATTTAATGTATATGAGATTATGTTCACTATTCCACACAAAAATTCCTTAATCCAGATATAAATGAAAGGTACATTTAATCGAATTTTTGATATCCTTTTTATTCAAAATCCTATATTGCGGCAGATTAAATTGGAAATAAACTTCTGTATGAAATCAAAAACAAAATACAATTAAGAAAGAAAAATCTTTCTTAATAACAGTTTTTAAAAATAATTTTAAAATTATTCGATAGCATCATTTTACAAAAACTATGTTAGTTACTTTTTCAGAATAAAAAACAATATATTATTAATCAAATAAATGCATCAAAAAAAACAATACCATCTTTACAAATCATTATTTATTAAACTAAGATATCTTCAAAAAAACTAACAGCCTTATAAAAAAATATTTTGTGTTTTCTAAAATAATTGTATTTTTGCACGCGAAATAAAAAGAAGGTCCGTTCGTCTATCGGTTAGGACGCCAGGTTTTCATCCTGGTAAGGGGGGTTCGATTCCCCCACGGACTACTTAATTAAAGACAAAGCTTCAGGGAGATCTGAAGCTTTTTTTATTTTAAATAATTTCGAACTTATACCAATAAAAAATTGTAAGGTGTGGAACAATGCACATTTTGAAAATACTTTACATTCGGAGAAGCAAAGGAATTTTACTTCCTATCCACTGAAATCATATTGACTTATCTTCAATTACAATTTTAACTCTATAATGCACACTTTTATCTCTGTGAAAATTGGATGATATTGTATAGATAACCGGTCCTTTTGAAAAATCGTGCTGCTCACCAATAGAGGGCGAGATACTGTATTTATTGTTGTCTAAATCAAATTGTTTTAAGCTGAGTATCAAACTCTGATGTACAGCGGGAATGGTTATTTCAATCTCCCCATATTTTTTTTCTTCTCCTTTCACTAATTCAGGATGTACTATTTTGATGTTCATAAGGGAAACTTCAGATAAAGGAAAGCTTTTCAATTGGGCATTTTCTAATTCGGGATCAGGTCTCATTTCATTTGAATCTTCTCCCTGGCATGATACCATCAGAAACAAACTAATAAACTGAAATGCTAAAAAAAACTTGGCTATTTGGGGTTTCATAGTTAACGGGCTTTATAGATTTGATAGAATTAGAAGCGCTATTCCGGAAATGCAGTTACGCTTTTTTTCCAGAGAAAAAAAAACGGATATCGGTTAAATTGGCTTGTCATGAACAATTTGCTTTTTTATAAAATATTTTTTTTGTAATTATTTACAGCACAAATTAGTAAAAAAAATATTTATTTTATTACAATTTAGCTTTATTTTTCTTTTATTTTTTTGAAATTTTGTGATATACAAAGCTACTTCACCAACCTGGAAATTAAATCACTATAAATAACAATTTGATTAAACCGTCTAAATAGATACAACTTATTCATTCGAAATTCTATCGAATTTGTAAATCTTCAAAATAGGAAGTTGTTTCGTTAATTAATGCCTGCATCAATTCAGTGGCTTTTGTGTGTTTTAAAACAGGTGCTATTTGACCTCCC
Source organism: Flavobacterium hibisci (assembly GCF_020026925.1). Lineage (GTDB taxonomy): Bacteria > Bacteroidota > Bacteroidia > Flavobacteriales > Flavobacteriaceae > Flavobacterium > Flavobacterium hibisci. Next base: position 80,139 of record NZ_JAIQDW010000015.1, read on the forward strand.
CAAAATAAAATCATATCCCATTTTTGCTGGTCGAGGGCTGCTTTTCGCAATGAGGACATAAAGGTGGTCTGCAACGGAAAAGGTAATATATCTGTTTCTTTTCCTGTAAGTTCTTTTGCTATTCTACTGGTTATTCCGCGGCCGAGTCTTCCTGTGTAAGCGCGGGACAATGTTGTATATTTTGCCGCATCGGAGAATAACATTTGTTTGTGAATGGATAATGCATTCGATTCATCTACGGCTAAAAATGCGGCCCCAATCTGGGCTGCACTTGCTCCCAACGCTAATGCAGCTGCGACACCTTTTCCATTCGCGATTCCGCCAGCTGCGATAACCGGAATTTTTACTTTTTCCCGAATCAATTGCAATAAAACAAAAGTCCCCGTTATAGATGATTCTGCCGAAGCTAAGAAAGAAGGACGATGCCCGCCTGCTTCAAAACCTGATGCAATAATCATATCAACACCTGAATTTTCTAAAAAAATGGCCTCATCTAAAGTGGTGGCTGTCCCAACCGTTACAATTCCTAATTTACGGCATTGCTCCAAAACATCGGCCGGCAGTGCACCAAACATAAAACTGAATACTTTAGGTTTTACTTTCAAAATCACTTCGAGCTGGTTTTCAAACCGGGATTGAAAAGAAGCCGGTTTCTCCGGTAAAGGAATTCCGGCTTCATCAAAATAAGGTTTATATAGTTCTTTGGCTTTATTAAATTGTTCGTCAGTTAAACCCGATTCGGAAATATCATGATCAGATACCCACAGATTTAAATTATAAGGTTTATTAGTCGCAGCTTTAATCTGTTTGTCTGTTTCAAAAATTTCCTGCGGACTCATTGTATAAGCTCCGTATCCGCCAAGGCCTCCTGCATTTGACACGGCTGCAGTTAATGCAACCGATGATAAATTACCTCCAAAGGGTCCCTGAAGTATGGGATATTGAATTCCAAGTAACGCTGCTGCTTTTGTATTGTACCACATGACTTTTAGTTTTGAAATTATTCACTTGTATGTGTCAGCAATTTATTGACGATGATCCATTTTCCGTTAATCTTATGGAAAGATAAAAAATCCCGATAATTAAAATCGTACATCTTTAAACTTAATTCTGCTGATGCAATGGAGTTTATCACCTTTATATTCAAAATTTCACCTTTAAAAGGTTTTCCGGAATCTTTTGGACTCTGTCTGTTTTTCACCCCATCCAGATATAATGCTATGGTTTTGAAATAAGGTTCTCCTTTCACATCCCCAAATAGCAAAGCTTCCGAATGAAATACACTTCCCAAAAATATTTCATCTCCTTCATAAATCCCTTTAAAATATTGGTTTTCAATTGCATTTGTAATTGAGAGAACCTCTTTTTTCTGATTTTCCATTTTGATCGTATTTTGTGCTTTTAAACCCTGAAAAATACAGAGCATAAAAGCAGTTAATAAAATAATTTTCATTTTAGTTTAAATTGTGCCCTGCGGCTTTTCCTCCGTCAACGTTGATAATGGAGCCAGTAATGAAATTGCTTTTCGCGACTGTGTAGACCATTTCGGCTACATCATCTATTTCTCCTACCCTGTTCAATAAATGCACACCAGCACTCTGATCTACTGTATCTCCATGCATTGGAGTCCTGATTACACCCGGAGCAACGGTATTAAAACGAATATTTTGTTTTCCAAATTCGGCTGCCAATTGAATCGTCAGGGAATGGATAGCGCCTTTACTTGCCACAGGTGCCGAAGCCGGCCAACCACCTAATCCGTGGTTTACCAAAGGAGTCCCAATATTTATGACAACACCGCCTTTTTGCTCCAGCATCTGAGGAACGACAGCCTGAGTGGTAAAATAAGTTCCTTTAAGATTGGTAGTCAAAAATTTATCCAGATAAGCTTCGTCAACTTCCAAAAAGGGTCTGCTGTCAAAGATGCCGGCATTGTTAACCAACACATCAACAGAACCAAATTTTTCGATTGCAATTCTAACTAATTCTGCTCCGGTTTTTTTATCACTTATATCTCCGGCAAACATAGCCAGATTATCACCTGCCCCAAATTCAGCATAAGCCCTTTCTAATGAAGTTTTTGTTACCGAATTGATTACCACATTATCTCCTCTGTCTAAAAAATATTGGGCTATTCCTTTTCCAATACCTGATGCTGCTCCTGTAACTATTATGGTTTGCTTTTTCATGGTCTTTATTTTTTATCGGCTGTAATGCCTTTTTCTCTTAATATTGATGTTTGTTCTCCTGCGTAACCCCAATTGTCTAATTCTATTTCCTGAATTACGATGTGGGTTAAATGCGGGTCTTTGTTTAATACTTCTGTAATTAAACCGGTAATCCCACTGATTAATTTTTGCTTTTGCTCCCGTGTTATACCTTCACGGGTCAATTCGATTTTTACGTAAGGCATGGCATTAGTTTTTAGACTGTTCTGAGATGGCTTCGGCAGTGATATTAAAATCCAATTCGAAGTCGTTATAAATCAATGTATCACCTAAATCTTTGAAGAAATTCCCGGAACGAAATTTAATATCATATTTAGTACGGTCAATAACAAGTTTACCGGTAAGGGTAATTGCATTTGTGCTTTTTCCAACTACAGCTTCAAAGCCGGCAATGTGTGTAATATCTTTTATGGTAAGGTTACCTTCTAGATAAAAAGTATCGCCTGATAGTTCCTTTACTGACGAAATATCAAAAGAGGCTGTTGGAAATTTTTCGGTTGAGAAAAAATCATCTGAAGCAAGATGACCTGCGAATTGCGCATTTGCTGCCGGATCTGTTATATCCAGAATTTTAATTGAAGAGGTGTTAATGATTACATTACCTTCTTTTACTTTTCCATTATCTAAAATGAAATTACCTTCTTTGATACCAATTGTACCATTATGTGCACCGGTTACTTTTCTTCCGGTCCATTCTACGCTGCTGTCTGAGCTTACGATTTTAAAATTTATTGTTTCCATTTTTATTGTATTTAAAAGTACAATGCAAAGGAACGGCGACTATGAAAATTGGTTACGTGATGTAGATCACATTCTAAATGTCCTAGCCCCGATAGAAGTGAAAATCCTTTTGTGGTGGGGTTCGCCACAAAAGATTGCAACGGATAGCGGGATTAGCTCCTGAAAAAATAAATTTTACAATTAATGCCTCTTAAATTGCTTTTACAAACTGTGCAGTCTGCTTAAGGTTTCTCTGGAAACCCCCAGATAAGCTGCGATTAAATGCTTTGGAACAAGATTATACAATTGAGGATACAATGCCAAAAGTTCTTCATAACGTGTTTTGACATTGTTGTTCATAAAGGATAAAAGTCTTTTTTGCGAGGCGACATATCCTTTGTTGGTACGCCAGCGAAAGAAATGTTCGACCTGATGAAAAGCTGCACAAAGTTTTTCACGGTCACTGCCGGAAAGGCAAAGTACTTCTGCATCAGTAATACAATCTACATTTATTGTAGCGGGCATCTGATTATACAAAGCCGCGTAATCTGAAGTCCACCAGGTAGGCATTGCAAACTGGAGGATATACATTTTTATTTCATCATTAATAAAAAAAGCCTTCAGACAGCCCGAAATAACAAAGTACTCGCAATCTACTTTATCTCCTGCTCCTATAACTGTCTGTCCTTTCTTAAAAGACATTGGCTTAAAATGCGAAAAGAAATAATCGAATTCCTCTTCTGTTAATGAAACAGTTTTAGCAATATGCTGTTGCAGCAGATTTCTGGCCTCCATTAGTAAACTGAATAAATTCCTGTAAAGTTATAAAATCCGTTCAATTTTTGGTTATCTGTTTGAATCTTCACAAAAGCATTCCAAAAAATATATGCTATTTTGTATGTCGTATCACTTAAAAAATGTCTTTTAATACGTTGTATCATTTTACATTTTCATGTTTCATCTTATAATTTGCAACCTGTTTTAGCTAAATTTTGTAAGTAAAATTATTACAAACACATACCTTTAGCTAAAATTTCTACTACAATTTAAATTCCACAATTACATCACACTTTACCATCATTATCAGATTTATACCTGATAATAAATAAAGTCGCATTATTAATTATTTCAGTTTTTATTACATCTGAAATAATTAAACGTGTTGTAGCCTTTTAGCATTTGAAAAGTCAGAATGCTAATTATATCTCACTTATAAAAAGCAAAATTTCAAACATGTCATACCTAAAATTCAACTAAGATGATTTTCGAAGTAATTCAGATTATTACGGAACAAGTAAACAACTATCTCGATGAAATTGGGCTGGATAAATCTGTTGTTGCTGAAAACATCGCTTTTTTAGAATCACAGAATGAAGATATAGCTACTGCTTTAAAAAATGCTGTGGCACTCACTTTAATTAATTTAGACGAAGAAGCTACATTAAAAAATGTTCCGAATCACAGCATTGAAAGTGCTAAAACAATATATAAAAACAGCGTCATCAACTTAAATCTTTATATTCTTTTTAGTGCCAATAGAGATAAATATATCAACTCGCTTAAGGATATTTCAAAAATTATTGAATTTTTTCAGGGCAAAAAACTTTTTACGCAAGCTAATACTATTTATAACAGAAACAATATTGCCATGAGCAATGTAGACAACTTTAGATTTACAGTTGAACTCTACACCCCCACTTTTGAAGAATTAAATTACATCTGGGGAACATTAGGGGGTAAACAATTTCCTTCGGCATTATACAAAGTAAGCATGATACAGATCGAACGCAATATCACACAAGGTGAAGGATGGCTTATCAGCAAACCTCAGGGTCTAACCAAAAGAAAAGAGTAATCATGAGTTTTATCCCCACATATGGATTGTTATTTGAAGTGACACTTTTACACAATTATTTTTTAAATAACGGAGAAGAAAATTACTCTGGTATGTCGGCAAAAGACAAGGAAAAAATGCTGCAGAAATTCAAAATCGATTCATTTGCAGCCATAACTCCAACTATTGAAACCAACATACTTTTAAGGAATTTCAAAATGGTGTTTAAGCCAACTAAAACCGGGTTTAAGGTATATATAATGGTGAAGGAAGATGAAACTGATCCATTTATTAGTATTCCTGAAGATACAAAACTTGACTTTAAACTATCCATTAAAAATTATCAGTTTGAGAATTACACCAATCTGGAATTTGCCCGTAAACAAATCTTTTTATTCAGCAACGTCAAGCCACCAACTGAACCCGTAAGTTTTGAATACATTCCAAAAATTAATAATAATGTACTCATTTCAAATGATTTTCTGGTATCAGAAGAAACTACAGACTATTTGATATCTGAACTCCATACTCCCGAAAAACAGGATATTTTTGGAATAATTTCCCTGAGGATGCGAGGCGATAATAATTCGAAAGATATTTTAAATAATCTGGGTAAAAGAGTAAGCCCGAATTTCAAAATTCATTTTGATAACAGAAAAACCCTTTGGAAATATATCAACAGAAAGGCTGAGACTGAAATTATCACAAATACTGTAAAACCATTAACCTATTCAGGTTTTGTTGAAATTGACCCCCTTACCGATTTTACCCCGCAGGAACCGGCAAGCCATCAATATCCTAATCCATCTGTCAGATCAATACTAAAAATCAATAGTGATTACTATTCGGAAATATTTATTTAATAATTAAAACCATCAATTATGGCAACAACTTACAAAACGCCTGGAGTATATATTGAGGAAATCGTAAAGTTTCCTCCTTCAGTTGCACAGGTAGAAACAGCAATCCCTGCTTTTATTGGCTATACCGAAAAAGCGACCAAAAAAGTAGAGAATGATTTAGACAGGGTTCCTACCCGAATTACGTCTTTACTGGATTATGAAACGTATTTTGGATCTGCTTATCCGGAAGACACCATTACTGTAGATGTAACCGATATAGTAACCGACAATGTATTAACAGAAAGAAGCATCGTGGTAAATCAGCCGGCCACTCCAAAACCTTTTTTGATGTACTATGCACTTCAGATCTATTTTGCAAATGGCGGCGGCCCATGTTATATTGTGTCTGTAGATAGATATGAAGATGAAAATGGCAATGAGAACACCGTTTTATTTCAGGACTTAGTAAATGGAAAAAGCTTAACAAATGGCCTTGACTTATTGAGAGGTGAAGATGAACCAACATTAATTCTTTTTCCCGATGCAAAAGCATTAAACGAAGGTGATTTTTACGCCCTTTACAACAATGCATTGATGCAGTGCCATGATATGCAGGATCGGTTTACCATTATAGATACACATAAATCGGCTGACATAGAAGTTGACTCGGAAGCTTTAAGAAACAAGATTGCACTTGAAAAAGATTATCTTAAATACGGTGCTGCGTATTATCCTTATCTGGAGACCATATTAGATTACCGATACAGCGAAGATGATATTTTAATCCGCCATGTTACCAATGTTCCTGATTCGATCAGCACAGCTTCAAATGATATTGATAAAGCGTTAGTAACAATTCCAGGAACCCTCTCAAATATCATCAGTATTAGTAACGCAGGCGGAGCTCCTGCAAATGACACCATTGAAGGGAAAATAGCAAATGTACTATTATTCATAGATTCTCCTAATCCTTCTGGATTCAATGTAGCTGCCGGCCCTGCAAATTATGCCCTTAATTTAAAAAATGGATTTGCAGAAGCATTGTCTAAATTAACAGCCGATTTGGATTTATTAATTTCTGATAAAAAAACAGTAGAAAATGCAGCCAATTCTGTAATAGCATCCGTTAAAGATGATAATCCGGGTGCTGAAGCTCCACTTGTGGCGGCGCTGACAAAATTTGTGAATTTATTTGAAGGCGCTAATAAAATTGAAAGTGTAAAAACAACTTTGGATGACCTTAGAGCAAAAGCGCTTGCCTCTAAAACAACTGCAGCATTAGGCACAGTTGTAGATAATGTGGTTGTTGAGCTTCAAAAATTATTCAAATTTTCCGCTCCAGCTTCCATCCTTAATTTGCCGGATGATACACTGACTATTGGCACCGACGTCTTTAACAAACCACTGCCCGGTAAAACTTTGACTACACTGGTTAATGATATCAAAACTGAAATTAATGCTCTTAATTCTGAAGATACAAACAATGGTGCAATGAATGGCCGTTATCTTGGCGACATTGAAGGACTTGACAATAAATCCTATAATGCCATAAAAGCAGAAATTAGTGCACTTCCTGTTACTTTGCCTCCAAGCAGCGCCGTGGCCGGAATTTACGCCCGTGTCGATTCTAACAGAGGGGTTTGGAAAGCACCGGCTAATGTGGGAATAAATTATGTGATAAAACCAACTATCAAAATAACAAATGGAGACCAGGACAACCTGAATATTGATACTGTTGCCGGTAAATCAATAAACGCCATCAGAAGTTTTACAGGTAAGGGCACCTTGATTTGGGGGTCAAGAACTCTTGCGGGTAATGACAACGAATGGCGTTATGTACCGGTGCGCCGCTTTTTCAACATGGCGGAAGAATCCATTAAAAAAGCAACTGAACAATTTGTATTCGAACCTAACGATGCCAACACCTGGGTAAGAGTAAGGGCGATGATTGAGAACTTCCTCATTCTTCAATGGAGAGCTGGAGCTTTGGCCGGAGCAAAACCCGAACAGGCTTTTTATGTAAGGATTGGTCTTGGACAAACCATGTCGGCGTTAGATATTTTGGAGGGCAGAATGATTGTTGAAATCGGAATGGCGGTAGTTCGTCCGGCTGAGTTCATCATCCTGCGTTTCTCTCACAAAATGCAGGAATCTTAATTAATAATCATCATTAAAAAATATACATCATGAGTTATCCATTACCAAAGTTTCACTTCTCAGTTGACTGGGGAGGAACAAATATAGGTTTTACAGAAGTTTCGGGGTTAGACGTTGAAACAGAAGTTATTGAATACCGCCAGGGAGCAAGTCCTGAATACAGCAAAATCAAAATGCCTGGTATGCAAAAATTTTCCAATATAACATTAAAAAGAGGTTCTTTCAAAAGTGATAACGAGTATTACAAATGGTGGAATACCGTTAAATTAAATACTATAGAAAGAAGAGATATTACCATCAAGCTCCTAAACGAAGAACATGACCCGGTAATAATCTGGAAAGTAAAAAATGCCTGGCCTACAAAAATACAGTCAACCGATTTAAAAGCTGATGGTAATGAGGTTGCTATCGAATCTATGGAATTGGTTCATGAAGGTTTATCTATTCAAAATGAATAATTATGGCAAATTATTATCCACCTGTAGGCTTTCATTTTCTGGTTGAATTTGATCAGCTGGGCACAAAAGAAAAAGACCATCAGTTCCAATCCGTATCAGGACTTTCTGTTGATCTTGAAACAGAAGAAATTGTCGAGGGTGGAGAAAACAGATTCAAACATAAGCTTCCTGTTAAAACCAAATATCCCAATTTGGTTTTAAAAAGGGGAATTCTGATTGATTCTGACGTCATTGAATGGTGCCGAAAAGCATTAGAAAATTTTGAGTTTAAGCCTGTCGATTTAACTGTAAAGCTCCTGAATCAAGACCACCAACCTTTAATGCACTGGAAAGTTGTACACGCTTATCCCGTAAAATGGGCAGTAGAAGACTTTAGTGCTTTAGAAAGTAAAATCGTTATCGAAAGCTTTGAGCTTGCTTATAATTATTTCACCCTTCACAAAAAATAATTTTACCATGCCAATTGAAATCAAAGAACTTCATATTAAAATAAACGTGAGCGAAAATTCAAATTCGGGTTCAAAACCAGTTTCTTCTTCATCTAACAATGAAAAAGATAATGTGGCGGAGTGTGTCGAGCAGGTAATGAAGATTATTGAACGAAAAAAAGAACGTTAATATGACGACAACTAATGGTGAATTAAAAAAACTAAAGATCATTGCTTACAGCGATCCTCAATTCAACAATCCTGTTTCGGATATTGAAGAGTTCGTTACTCTGATGAATCCTGAAAAATATACTTTTCATTACAAGATAGAGCAAGATACCACTCAGGCCGCCGGAACCAGCAGTCCTGCACCAAGATTTACGGCAATTGCCCCGGAGGAATTAGAACTGGATTTTGTTTTTGACCGAACTGGTGTTATTGCCGGAAAGGAAAGTACCGAAAATGGTGTTATTGAAGACATTGAACATTTTAGAAAAGTAATTTTAGAATATAACGGCACAGAACACAAGCCCAACTATTTAAAAATTGCCTGGGGAAGTCTTTTATTTAAAGGCTCCCTCACAGAAATGACTATTGAGTATAAACTTTTCAGACCAGACGGAACACCCATTAGAGCCCTTGCAAAAGGAAAATTTAAAGGTGTCGTTGAAGATGAATTACGGGCCAAGCAGCAAAACAACCAATCACCTGATTTAACGCATACCAGAATTGTAAAAGCCGGCGATACGCTTCCATTAATGTCTTTTAAAATCTACGGCGACTCAAAATATTATCTTGAAGTGGCAAGAGCCAACAAGCTAATCAATTTCAGAAAATTAAAAATTGGTCAAACCATATTTTTTCCACCACTTCAAAAACAACAATAGATGAACAATAGCGGGGTCATACAAACCAGTAAAAGTGCAGATTTAGTAACGCACAAAATGCTTATTGAAGGAACTGAGCTGTCTGGCATTTACCAGGTAATGAGCATTGTAGTTCATAATGAGGTGAACAGAATACCTATGGCGCAGATTATTTTGACCGATGGAGATGCTGCTTCTCAGGATTTTAAATTAAGTAATGAAGAGCTGCTGATTCCTGGAAAAAAAATTGAAATAAAAGCGGGTTATCACAGTGATGAAGAAACAATTTACAAAGGAATCGTGGTCAAACATTCCATAAAAATAAAAGACAATTCATCGCTGTTAATTGTGGAATGCAAAGACGAAGCCGTAAAACTGACTATTGGCAGAAAAAGCAAATATTTTTATGATGTAAAAGACAGTGATGCTTTTGAAGATATTATTGGCACTTATGGCTTACAAAAAGAGGTAGAAAGTACAAATTATAGTCACAAAGAGCTAGTACAATACAATACATCTGATTGGGATTTTATGGTCTCCCGTGCACAGGCCAATGGAAAAGTATGTTTTGTTGAAGACGGCAAAATTTCGATTAAAAAACCAGATTTGACTTCTGCACCAGTTGAAACGGTTGCTTTTGGCTCGAGTATGCTCGATTTTGATGCCGAAATTGATGCCCGAAATCAGTTTGCCAAAGTTTCATCCTACAGCTGGAATCCATCGAATCAGGAATTATTAGAAATTGAAGCCAAAGATCCCAGCGTAAGTTTAAACGGAAATTTAACCGCTTCTGATTTATCTGATATCGTAAAACTGGAAAATCTGGAATTGCGTCACGGCGGTCATGTTACTGATACTGAATTGCAGGATTGGGCTGATGCAAAATTATTATTTCAACAGCTATCAAAAGTTCGCGGAAGAGTAAAGTTTCAGGGAATTCCCGCTGTAAAACCCAACACCATTATTATGCTTGAAGGCGTTGGGGATCGTTTTAACGGAAAAGCTTATATCACAGGCGTTTTCCATGAAATAGCCAACGGAAATTGGACTGTAAATGCTCAGTTTGGATTAAATCCGGAATGGTTTTCTGAAACGTATGACCTCAATACGCCATCGGCTTCTGGAATCATTCCCTCCATAAAAGGACTACATATTGGTGTTGTAACCCAGCTTCAGGACGATCCTGACGGCGAGGACAGAATTTTGGTAAAAATACCCATTATCAATAACGAAGAACAAGGGATTTGGTGCAGAGTCACTGCCCTTGATGCCGGTGATAACAGAGGCACTTTTTTCAGACCCGAAATTGAAGACGAAGTAATTATCGGTTTTATCAACGAGGATCCAAATGATGCGATTGTTTTAGGAATGCTCCATAGCAGCGCTAAACCTGCTCCGCTAAAAGCTTCAGATGATAATCATCAAAAAGGAATTTTTACAAGAAGTGAAATGAAAGTACTCTTTGACGACGATAAAAAATCGATAGCGATTGAAACTCCCGCAGGAAAAAAAATAACACTAGACGAAGACAAAGGCTCAATTGTTATTGAAGACGAAAACTCGAACATTATTACAATTGACAGCGCAGGAATAAAAATGGAAAGTGCGGGCGATATTTCAATAAAAGCAACGGGCGATGTAAAAATTGAAGGCACAAATGTCAATTTAAAAGCAACTGCGCAATTTAAAGCTGAAGGAAATGCTGGCGCAGAAATGTCATCAGCAGCGGTGGCGATTGTAAAAGGCAGTATTGTACAGATAAATTAGAGCAATGTCAGTTTCAATTTCAATGTCAATGTCAATGTCAATGTCAAATGTCAATTTCAATTTTAATAACAATAAATAATAACAACAAATAGTATGGGAGCACCAGCCGCAAGAATTAACGATATGCATGTCTGCCCAATGGTAACAGCAACTGTTCCTCATGTAGGCGGCCCAATATTGCCGCCAGGTTCGCCTACAGTATTAATAGGCGGTCAGCCTGCAGCCTGTCTGGGAGATATGATTGTTTGTACAGGTCCGCCGGATAGTATCATCGCGGGTTCTAGTACCGTGCTTATTGGAGGAAAACCAGCTGCAAGAATGGGCGATTCGACTGCGCATGGCGGAACAATTATAATGGGATGTCCAACCGTTTTAATAGGCTGATTATGAAAAACAAAGAAGCTTTTTTGGGAACCGGATGGAGTTTTCCGCCTGAGTTTAAAAAGAACAATAAAGCGGTCGTAATGACGTCTGATGAGGCAGATATTAAAAGCAGTCTGGAGATATTGCTTTCTACCAAAATCGGCGAACGCGTTATGCTGCCACGATACGGATGTAATATGGATGAACTGTTTTTTGAGTCCTTAGACAGAACATTAAAAACCTATGTTTCAGAACTCATAAAAACAGCCATTTTATATTACGAACCGCGAATTGATGTAGAAAAAATTGACATTACACAAGGTGATGAATTAGTAGGGGAATTATTAGTCATAATCGATTACAAAATAAGAAGTACAAACTCAAGAAGTAATCTTGTTTATCCCTTTTACAAAGGAGAAGGCACTAACATTTAAAAGTTATAAGTGATGAGTACAGACAGCCAAATAGACAATGTAATTTTCAAAAGAAATGGAGTGAATCAGGAAGAACGCTTTATTGATGCATTAGAGCCTACCAACCTGAAACTTCATGATTTTACCATTGAAGACTGGCTGTTATTTGCTTATAATTTTGCCAAAGAAGTCAACTTTTTCGATACAAATAACGAGAAGACCCCAGATGGTGACTGGCAGGAATTTTTCAGCTATTTTGGTTTTTCAAAAGACAATCTTGCAGATGGAATTCCGAAAAGAACAGACAAAGAATATGCGGTTTTAAAAGAAAACATCACCAAAACATTATTGGCTGCTAATAACAATCAAGACCTTACTCCTCACCTGACTTTGTTTGTGTGTTTCCTGAAATTATTAGAATTATCTCAAAACAAACTTAATTTAATTACCAAAAAGCATTTAGACTTTTTTTATAAAGACATTCTGCAAATCGAAAAACTGCCTGCAAAAGCAGATAAAGTCAATATTATTTTTGAGCTCGCAAAAAAAATAGCCGGAGAAAGAATCGAAGCAGGTACAGAACTTGATGCCGGAAAAGATCCTGATGGCAAAAAATTGCTATATAAAACCACAGAAGAATTTATTGCCAATAAAGCCAAAATTGCCTACCTGAAAAATGTGTACAATGATATTGACCGAGGCGAAATAAAATACAGCGAAATTGCCAATTCCCTTGATGGGAAAGGCGAACCACTACAAGAAGATGCTCCATATTGGTTTCCTTTTGGATATACGTCCAACGAAGAGAAATACCCGGAACTGGACGATGCCAAATTAGGTTTTGCAATAGCCGGAGAATTATTTAATCTTAAAGAAGGCGATAGAAAAATTGATATCACTATTACTTTTGTTGAAGATTTAACTTTTGATAATCCATTCAATGTAGATGATCTTTTAGAAAATATCAGCATTCTGTATAGTGGAAAAAAGGAGTGGATTGGAAAATTTAAACTTAGCAAGGGCATAGCTTTTAAAAACGGCACTCAATCTTCAGCTATTGGCAGCAAAAAATTGAGACTGGTTTTTGAAATACCAAAAGATAGCCCGGCAATTATTGGCTACGATCAGAAAATTTTAGGTGAATTTTTCCGTACAGAACTACCTGTGATTCGATTTTTAATACACACAGAAAACATAAAAGGTCATACTCTTTTTAGAAGTTTAGTTAAAAACCTAATAACCGATATTAATATAAAAGTTGAAGTTAAGGATGTAAAATCTCTACTTTTAGAGAGCGATACCGGATTGCTTAATGGTACAAAACCCTTTTACCCTTTTACAACTCAGCCTGAAAAAAACAGTTCATTTATAATCAACTATCCCGAAATCTTTTCTAAAAAATGGATAGAGGCTGATATTAACATAAAGTGGAAAAACACTCCAATATCATTTGAAACTCATTACGCCGCTTACAAAAAAAGTTTTCTTGAAACAATAAGTAAGCAGATTTTTATATCGGCAATGTTCATCAAAGGCAATATTGAAGTCAAAAAAAACGTAAATCAACCTGAAGACGGCATTTCAAAAAAAACCGAATCAGAATCTAAAGTTATCAAAGAATCTAAGGCTTCTCCTGTAGTAAGTACAGATGACAGGATAGTTAAAGGTGACTATTTTAAAGCAACATTGTCGGTTTTAAACAAAGAAATTTGGGAGGAACAAAATAAAGCAGTCAATTTATTTAATGATCTTGATAAGGATACATTATTCGAATCTAATATTAACGTAAAAGGCAACTATACGATTGGCAAAAGCGGCCCTATCCGATTGGCATTGAATCAGTCTTTTTTACATTCTTTATTTCCAAAAATATATACTCTGGCAATAATGAATGTGGCTGAAAACCCTCTAACCCTTATTCCAAATGAACCTTACACTCCGGTTGTAGAGAGCATAAGCCTGAATTATTCTGCTGAAGAAACAATTGATTTTGCTGTTTCTGCCTACGATTCTAACCGAATAAAATTATTTCATGAAGCTCCATTTGGTCAGCGCGAAGAACATTCGTATTTGAAGCAGCAAGCGATCAATAAAGAAATTCTAGATAATATCACACCCATTACCAATTGTCTGGTTCCGGATTATTGTCATGGAGGCGAATTTTATGCAGGTCTTCAGGATGCTGAAGTTTTACAGCAAATTTCATTACTATTTCAAATACTGGAAGGAAGTGAAAACACCAGCGTACCAACTTTTACAGGAAAACAAAAAGTACAATGGTATATACTGTGCGATAATTACTGGAAAAATCTGGACAAGGATATTCTGGCAAATGGTATCGATAACTTTTTAAAATCGGGTATTGTAAAATTTAATATTCCAAAACAGGCATCAAATAATAATACACTTTTTCCGGCTGATACCATTTGGGTAAAAGCAAAAATGCACAAAGCTTATGACGCTGTCTGCAAAGTGATCGATGTAAAAACGCAGGTCGTTACCGCACAGTTTTTTGATAATAACAATAATTTAGCGCATTTAGACAGCACATTACCTGCCAAAACAATATCAAAATTAATAACCAGAGTTCCGCAGATTAAAAGTATTGACCAGCCTTTTAATTCGTTTGATGGAAAACCATTGGAGTCAGACTCCTCCTATTATCTCCGCGTGAGCGAACGGCTGCGCCACAAAAACAGAGCGATCACACTTTGGGATTACGAACATTTGATTTTACAGGAATTTCCAAATGTTTTTAGAGTAAAATGTCTTAATCATACTTTTATTTCGGGCACAAATACTTCGTTTTTATCTCCGGGAAAAGTAACGCTGGTAGTAATTCCGGATATCGTTGACAAAAATGTATTTGATATTTATGAGCCAAGAGTCAGCACAGCCGCATTAAACAATATAGAGCGTTTTATTAATTCTAAAAACTCCATGCAGGTGTATGCAAAAGTGATTAATCCTGATTATGAAAAAGTTATCATAAAACTAGATGTAAAATTTTATCCGGAATACGATGAGAATTTCTATAAAAAACAGCTCAACGAAGATCTTATAAAATTCTTATCTCCGTGGGCGTTTGACACCTCTAAGCAAATCATATTTGGTGTTGAATTGCAGCGCAGTATTGTAATTGAATATATCGAAAATCTACATTATGTTGACTTTTTATCCACGCTTGAAATGGCCATATACATTGATAAGAAAACCAATAAGGAACAACCAATTCCATTAGAAGATACCGAAAATAACCAAGCTAACATACCTCTTTTAGACTTTCAGAATACACTTTCGCCATCAAGTCCAAAAAACATTTTAGTCTCTGTTAAAAACCACATTATCAGTACCAATATAAAAACTTGCAAAGAACCAATACCAGAACAACCTGAAAAATGTCGATACTAAACCAACATATCACCATTCCTAAAAATTCAGCTACCGATGATGATTTGGATTTCTTTTACTTAAGAAAAAAAGGAATTGAATATATCGAGTCTTTTGGAAGCAAATTTTGGACAGATTTTAACGAGCATGATCCAGGTATTACGATGCTGGAGATGCTTTGCTACGCCATTTCAGATCTTGGCATGAGGCTCAATCTTCCTATAGAAAATATATTAGCTTCTGATGATAGTAATAAAGGCATTCCAAAACAATTTTTTAAAGCTTCAGAAGTATTATCATCAAGCCCTGTTACACAAAATGATTACCGAAAACTTTTTATAGACATAGAAGGAGTTCGAAACTGCTGGCTCGCAAAACACGAAAAAACAGTGTATGTGGACTGCAAAAAAAATCAGCTTTCTTATGATTTTAAGGATTATAAAGATTTACCTGAAAACTTAAGAAAATCTTTTGATCTGAATGGTCTATATGATCTTTACGTCGATTTTGAAAGTTCAAAACCTGCAGAAATAGAGATTGTTAAAGAAAAAATAAGAAAGCAGTATCATGCCAACAGAAACCTTTGCGAAGATCTGGTTGACATTAAAAAAGTCGTGGATTACCCTATCAAAATATGCGCTGATATTGAAGTAGATACGGAAGCCGATGAAGAACTGGTTCATGCCAATGTCATTCATGCTTTGGAAAGTTACTTATCGACAACAGTCAATTTTTATTCGCTTAAGCAAATGATTGATAAAGGATATTCAACTTTGGAAATTTTTGACGGTCCCACTTTAGAAAATGGTTTTATTGACACAAAAGAATTACTAACAGCCGATTTAAGAAATGAAGTTCGTCTTTCAGATATTATGAGAATAATAATGTCCGTACCGGATGTAATCCTGATTAAAGATATTTCTTTAGGAAATTGCGGCGGCGATGACCTGGAAAACAAATGGCTTATTTGTCTTTCAGAATATCAAAAACCTTTTATTTGTGCTAAAAGTGTTTTCAATTACAACAAAGGATTACTGCCTCTCAATATCAATCAGGCGCAGGTAAAAATTTATTTAGATGCCATAAAAGCCGAAAAAGATAAAGCGACAACCAATGCAAGTCAGGATAAAGAATTAGACATCCCAAATGGCGAATACCTGAACACCGATTTTTATACCACTATACAAAATGATTTTCCTGAAACGTATGGTATTGGTGAAGTAGGACTTCCTTCCAGAGCATCTGTTGAGCGTAAAGCTAAGGCAAAACAACTAAAAGGGTATCTTTTATTTTTTGATCAGATATTAGGAAGTTATTTTAAACAATTGGGTCAGGTAAGCGAATTACTTTCAGTAAGCGGAAATTTGACCAGAACCCTTTTTACACAAGTCGTTAAAGACATTGAAGGTGCTGATGACATTGTAAACGGATATAAAAATTACGACGATGAAACGATTACGGCATTGCTTTTTGACCAGCAGGATAATAATATTGAACGAAGAAATAAAATTTTAGACCACCTCTTGTCACGTTTTGCTGAAAATTTTTCGGAATATGTATTTGTTAACAAAACCATTTATGGCAACACTACAGATCAGGTAGTGCTTCGTGACAAAGAAAACTTCTTGAAAGATTACAAAGCAGTAAGTAAAGAGCGCGGAAATGCTTTTGATTATTACAAACAGCCCGTTGCCAATTTATGGGATACTAATAATGTTTCCGGTGCCGAAAAAAGGATTTCGAGACTTATTGGTATTAAAAATTACAATCGCAGAAATCTTTCTAATTCGTTTGTCGAAATGTACAATTTTATTGATTCAGACAATCAGTCGGTTTACAGATGGCGCATTTTAGATACACATAAAGAAATCGTACTTTCTTCAACAGCAGAATATTTTGATACTTCGGCAGCAAATAAGGAACTTTATTTTGCCGTGTTGCAAATTATTCAGACCCGCGAATATAAAATAAAAGAAGCTTTTAAAAACGGTACAATAAAAGATTTAGCCATTGTCGACAATATTTTAATACAGCAGTCAGATGGCGGAAAATACTCTTATGACATTATAAATCCCGCAATAAAAGACAAGAAAAACCCGGATCGCATTATTGCCCGCAGATTTGAATATTATACTAAACTATCGGATTTAGAAAAATCAATTCTGGATTTAATCAAATTCATGAAAGAAGATTTTACCGAAGAAGGAATGTTTTTGGTTGAACACATGATGCTTCGTCCCGATGTAAATCAGACCACCGTAAATCCTGATACCTTCATGCCAATCTGCGCCGATGAGTGCGATAACTGCGAACCCATAGACCCTTACTCCTATCGTGTGAGTGTCGTATTACCAGGATACACGTTGCGATTTGCCAATACCGATTTTAGAAATTATATAGAAAAAATAATTAAAGAAGAATTGCCTGCTCATGTTCTGGCAAAAATATGCTGGATTGGCTATAGGGAAAAAGATGTGAAAGACCCTGCGGAAAATCAGCTTATGCAATTTGAAAAAACATATAAAGACTATTTAACTGCTAAAACCAATTTGAATCAGGAACAACCGGAACCTCAATTAATCAGCTTTATCAAAGCGTTAACCGTTCTCGACAATGTTTACCCAACGGGAAGACTATTTGACTGCAGTGACGAAAACGAACGATTGTCAGATAAAATTATACTAGGAAAAACGAATTTAGGATCACTATAAAAACTAATCCAATGTCAGCTAAACTTTCAACAATAACAACACAATACCGTCGATTCACAAAGAATCAGGTACTTACAGAAGGAAACCTTAATGAGGTTGTAGATTTTTTTGACGATCAGGACCGCCTGTCGCGCGTTTTCCTCAGCGGCGTTGGTATAGTTTGCGGATTCTATTCTGCTTATAATAACGCTCAAAATACGATTTCAATAACGCAGGGAACTGGTATAACAACAGATGGTGATCTTTTTAAGTTGTATCAGGCAGATGTATTGGGAAATAAAAAAATTGATTTTGATTCTAAAACCTATACGCACTGCAAAATTTATGATAATACAAAAGCAGGGTATAAACCTTTCTTTTATGATGGCGCAAACAAGCAGTTACCTCTTTTTGAACTCTTAACAGAAGAACAGCAGAAAAAAGAAAAAGATCCTTATTTTGCATTAACGCAGTTCACAGCAAATACAGGATTTGATTTTAAAGATGCCGTAATTTTAATGTATCTGGAGTCTTATGAAAAAGAATCTGACCTTTGCGTAAGTCTTTCGTGCGACAATCAGGGACTGGAAATTGTAGGCAATTTTAAAGTTTTAATTGTCAGCAAAACTGTTGCTAAGCACATAATGAATCATGACAGCATGATTGGCAAAATCAATTATGCTAATTTGTACCAGACATTACCAGATGTAAAATCAAACCGAATTGTATTAAAAGCAGACGATTTTGTTCATCTTGATGCTATAAAACAAACTTTCACCAAAGGAATTTTCAAAAATAATGTTGTTCAGAATTTACAGGAAGGCTACAATAAGCTGCTGACAGGTTTAAGTATGCCGCTAGTTTTAGAGGCTATTCAAAAAAAGATAACCGAACTATTTAATTTTGAAGGAGATCCGGTACTTCCTCAGGATTTTCAATATCTGTATGATCTGCTTAATGATCTTGTTGATACTTACAACGAAACCAAAGCACTGCTGTTTACTATAGAAGATGCTAATTGTTCTCCAGATATTAATGCTTTCCCAAAACACTTAATGCTGGGAGAATTAATAAAGACGGAGCCTTGTTTTGAATTCCGACATGCTTTTTACAAATCGCCTTTGCTTACAGGAGAAAATCTTAGCACTTGCAATGATTGTATTGCAGAAGATTCAGAAGAAAAGGAAAAAGACGTTACGGCAGATGGAATAAAAATATGTTATGGCGAAAACACAGCCAGACAAAGAATGTACAGTCTTATTCTGCGAAGTGCTCAATTATTGGAAAACTACAATTCATCATATGAAATTATAAAAATTACACCCTCTTTGCAAATGGGTAAATTAGGCAAAAAAGCCATTCCTTTTTACAATAATGTAAACGATTCGCTTATTCAGGCCTGGGATTTTGATAAAACAATTCTGAGATTACAAAAAAATAATGTCAGCTATCATGATGATTTATTAAATACTAAAAAACCGTTCGAAATTCACCTTGACAGCGATTTTTACAGGATTGAAGGTCATCAGGGACGTAATTACAAAGAAGCACTAAAAGCCATCCAGCAAATAAGATTAGAAAACGGACTCGGATTTAATATTATGATTCTAGCCGTAAATGCTGATGAATCAGATAAAATCATTCAGAAATTCACTAAATATTACCTCAACAAAAACCACGGTTACGAACACAAAGCCGGCGTAATTCCGGGAGGTACCTTTATAATGATTTATCTGGAAGAAAAAGTGCCTTATTATAAAAACCGTCGACTCTCTTTAACCGGTGACTTTGAAAAATTTGCAGAAGGAATTCCAATTTTAAATCCGGTTGTGGCTGATTTTTCAATGCCTTATTTATGCTGCGACGAAAACAATATAGGTCTTTCCCTGCCTGTAGATAAAATTTGTTTTGACAATAAAACACCTCCTCTGCCTTTTAAAGTATCTCCAACGGGAGGTTATATAAAAGCCAATGTTAGACAAGATCAAAACGGAGGAGTAACGGTAAATGAATTTGGAGCACTTGTTTTTGATCCAAATTTGGTCAGCAAAGAGTTAATAGGTCAGCCTATAAAATTTACAGTCAATAATTTTGAGACAGATTGTGTCATAACCATTTTTGAAAAACCAAAATTTGATTTTGATGCAGTTCCTGTGAAACCATCAGGAATAAGTGAAACCGAAGTTATTTTTACCGTAACGGGAGAAAATCCTGGCGTCAATAAATACACATGGAATTTTGGAGACAAAACAGATCTTGTTACCGATGATAAAACCGAAATAAAACACATCTACCAATACAATAGCGAATCTCAGAAAAAATTCACTTTTGATGTTACCCTTTATGCAGACAATGGCAACTGCGATTTTAAAGTCACTCATTCTGTGAGTTTTGAAGTTTCAGATCCAAAAGTACTGGTAGAGGGTAAATTGGTAAACAAAATATCTTTTTGTCGAAATGATAAACCTGTGTCGCTTACTCTTGAACCTAATATAAAAGGAGTAATTATTTCTGGTGAAGGTGTTAAACCAGCAAAAGGAGGACAATTTCAGTTTATTCCTTCCAATGTTTCTGAGGTAATTACAAGCGTAACGATTCTTCTAGACGGAAAACCATCCAATCTTACCATTTCACTTTTAGAACTTCCTGTGGCCAATTTTACTTTTAATATTGATCCTACGGGAATGCTCAACTTAATCAACAACTCAATAAATGCAGCATCGTTTACTTGGGAAATTAATAAGGAAATCTTAAAGACAGATAAAAAAGATACAATATCAAGAACTATTTCTTCCTTTAATGAATCTTCTATTTCCGTTTCATTAATTGCAGAAGGCAAATGCGGAGCTGTAACCGATGGACCAAAATTTATCGAGATAAAAAAACCAGTTAAAGTCAATATCTGTCTTGACAATGCAGGCCTGTTTGTAAATAACTCTATTGAAACAATTGCCAGTATAAAAGAAATTTCTGCTGCAAATAAATTCAACAGAGAAACTAATCGTCTCATTTCTGAAACTGAAAACAGGTTCGCCGTAGTTCAAAAAGATCTTGAGAGTTACATCAACGGTAAGCTAAATGATAAAATATCTGAATTATTTACACAGGAACATTTCAATTTAATATCCACAGTAGTTACTGCTGCAATTAGAATGCATAATCCAGATCTGATTACTGTGCAAAACCTTATATCGCTAAATACATCATTATTTTATACGATTTTGAGATGTCAGGATCCTGAATTGCTTAAAGCATCTGAAAAACAAATTATTCCGGCAGCATTACTGTTTAATAATTTATTTAAAAGTTTGATCGAAATAAAATTCAATGCTGATACTGATGGATCGTTGAAAAAATTCTTGTCCAGCATGAAAAAAGTATTCGGTAAAATCGATTTTATACTATCTAATCTCAATATACAAATAGAAGATCTCACAGCCGGTGCTCAGTTCTAATAAACATATTATCAATAAAGTTTTCCTTGAGATAAATACCAATTCTAAAGAAAAAGGATATTATCTCAAGGATCATATTGATGCGTTTTTGCAAAAGGAAATATTCTCGTTTTTAGAAAATTATTTTAATAAACTTGATTCAAAAAATCCTACACACAGCGTACAATTAGAAAACCTAAACATTGATATTGCCATAAATCAAAATTTGGATTTTAAAGATTTTAAAGAACAAATTCTACAAAAAATCACAAAACAAGTTGAAGAAGTTTTTGAAAAAGAAGGAACAAATTTAGAAGGCTATAAACTCGTCAAACCACAGGAAAAAAAAATAGAAAGCTTTTTTCATTTTCTGGAAACTGGCACAAATACCTGGTGGACAACTTCAAATCATGATTTTAATATTGTAGATGATAAAACATTTGATGAAATTCTAAACGATAAAAGCTTTTCTGTTAAATGGAAAAACGCAGTTCAAAAACCAATTGCAAGAACAAGATTTATCAAACAATTTAGTGATAATCAAATTGCAACCATTTTTAAAAAAGGAATATTACTGAAAAAAAACAACGCTGAAAGCAATGCTAAAATAAGCAGCATTGAAGCCATAAAAAAACATATTGAAAACAGTGTTTCAAAAGAACAATGGATTCCGAATCAACGGTTTTTAACGTGGGAAATAGTTGTTTTAAATCTTTTGGAAACAAACTCCATTATTATAAAACAAAAACTTTCCAGATTGATTTACAGTGTTTTTGAATTTCAAAAAAAGAACCGTTTTTTAAAACACAAAGAACTTTTTCTAAAGGAAATTGAAAATCATATTGAGAGCCAAAACGAACTGGAATTGCTGGCTAATCTTGATGCCATTGTTTTGATTATTGGAAAAAAAACAGACAATATTATTTTAAAAGATAAAGAAACAGGAAAAGAAACTTTCTTCAAAAACCAAGCTTCAATAAAAACAGAAAAAGAAATAGAAAAGGAGACAGAAATAGAAACTGAAACAAAAATAGAAACAGATAAAATTCAGGAAAATAAGGAAATAACAAAACCTGACACAGATTTGATTTTACAAAAAAGCAAAAATGAATCTGTTCAAAACGACAATAAAAATATCGATCCTGTACCAAAAGATTCAAAAGAAAAAATCGAAAATAATCCCGAAGAAGTAATCGATACAAAAGAGCTTTCTTTTAAGAAACAAGAAAACAAAATTTATGCAGATATCAGCGATTTATATCTTGACAATGCAGGTTTAGTATTGATTCATCCCTTTTTGAAATCTCTTTTTGAAAACTGTAAACTGCTCGATAAAGATAATACAATCAATGATCCGGAAGTTGCCGCGCACCTTTTGCATTATATCGCCACAGGAAAAGAACAGGATTATGAAAACGCTATGGCTTTTGAGAAATTCTTATGCAATATTCCAATAGCACAGCCTGTAGAAAGAAATATAGTACTTTCTGAAGAAATGAAAAAAGAGGCCGCTGAAATGCTGCAAGCTGTATTGAGTAATTGGAATGTAATGAAAACATCATCGGCAGAGTTGCTGCAAAACGAATTCTTGCAGCGTTCTGGAAAACTGACTGTAAATGGAGATGGAAGTCCCACAATAATTATAGAGCGAAAAACACAGGATATTTTATTAGACAAATTAAACTGGAATCTGAGCATTATAAAATTGGTCTGGAAAAAACGAATTATATATGTTAACTGGTAAAATTAAAGGTTATGGAGATTGAAAATGCATCTTTTTTAGAATACGATAAAAAAAATATCCTTATTGAACAGCAAAAAGCGCTGGGATTTGTATTTAATCATCTTGACTTATCGAAAATAGCTTTTTGCGGAGGAATTGCCGATTATTTAAATCTTCGCCAGTACTATCAAATGCGCATAAATGATTTGGATATAATGTATGAAAACGAAGAAGATCTAGATCCAATTAAAAATAAAGTTGACATAAAAAGATACACTTCTAAATTTTACAAAACAAGAAATGGAGAAACATTAGTTTATAAATTCAAAACTCATGGCAGGGAAATAAATGTAGATAATTTTCCCAATGACTTTTCGAAATTATCCCTAATTCAATCACCTCTTTTGGGTAAAATGGTATGGCACTCTTCATTTAATGAAATGAGAAAATTCCATAATAGTGAAATACATCTAAAAACCTCAGAAATAGCAGGAATAAATTACCAATGGAAACGATTATATAAACACAGCCGAAAAGCTTCTTTGTACAACAATGTAACTTTCTTAGAAGAGAAAAACTTAATTCATACTATTAAAAGAAATATTTTATGAGGGAAGAGCCTAGAATAATTTACAGCTTAGATGCATTTCCTGTTAGTAATAATCGATGGAATCAGGGAAATAAATTTAAAGAAACGATTTATTCGACTGCATTAAGCATACTATACAGCCATTTATGGTATCAGGATATTGAACTTTATGCTGATGAAACAGCTTATAAATTTCTTTATATGCTTCCCTGCAGAGTTACTAAAATCAACAGTAATCAGGACAGTGTTATTTGGATGAAATCGAAAATTGATGTAATCAAAAAACAAATCAAACCTTTCATACATCTGGATAATGATGTATTTATAAAGAAAAAAATACATTTTGATTTTGATAAAGTAATTGTCGAACAAAATGATTACGAATTACACGGCATGTATAAATATCGTATCGATTTTTTTAATCAATATGCCCAAAATTTAGACTATTGGAAACCAGATCTAGGATATGCCTATAACTGTGGCGTATTAGGTTTTCGAGACTTTGAACTTCGGGATCAGTTTTTAAACGTTTTTTATGTTTTAGAAGAAATATTTATAAAAAATCATAATCCCAAAATAGCAAAAATAGAACCCTGCATTGTTTTAGAACAGTATAATCTGGCGTCACTATTACATTATAAGAATATTAAACCAACATTATTACTCTGGAAAAGAAACTCGTTCGAAAATTTTCAGCTCGCAGATAAAATTGGTTATTCACACATTGTTGGTCAAAAAAAATACAGGAACGATATTGTAGAGGAAATAGAAAACAGACTTTCAAAACTGTTTCCGTATTGGTACAAAGAAGTAAAAAATGCTTTAGTAGAAGAAGGCATCGATTAAACTATAAACAGCTCTATATGAAACAAAGACACAAGATGATTTACAGCCTTGATGTGCTTCCCATAATAAATAATAGATGGAATATGGGAGACAGATTAAAGGAAACCATCTACATGACGGCTCTAAGTGTATTATATAGTCATATGTGGTATAAAGAAATTGAACTTTATGTAGACGAAATTGGCTTTAAATTTCTGTATATGCTTCCCTGTGCTGTAACCAAAGTACAGAATAACAACGAAATTGAACTTTGGATGAAATCGAAAATCAATGCCATGGAATTGCAGACAGAACCTTTTGTACATATAGACACTGACATATTTATAAAGAAAAAAATCGATTTTAATTTTAATGATGTAATCGTAGAGCGCAAAGAAGATACTTATGAAATGCATTACAGAAAACAGGCAGAATTATTTAGTAAGTACACCCAGAATCTGCCGTATTGGAATACCAATTTAGGCTATTCATACAATTGCGGCATATTTGGTTTTAACGATCTCAGGCTGCGTGATGAATTTATAAAAAGCTATTATGATTTAGAGAAAATATACATTGAAAACCAAAATAGCTTTACCCAATTAAAACAAGAAGGTTACGAAACCTGCATTTTAATCGAACAATATACGCTTGCATGCTTACTGAACTATAAAAACAATGATCCTTCAATTTTATTAAAGGGAGAAAACATAACAGAACATGGAAAATATGCTGATACTATTGGGTATTCGCATTTTTTTGGAATGAAAAAATATGAAAAATATGTTGTTGACGAAATTGAACTTCGGCTCTCTAAATTATTTCCGTATTGGTATAAGCAAATAAAAAACGCATTAGAGAAAGAAGGTGTTGTGGCAAATAATCAGCAGTTTGTTTATTAAACAAACTAGTAATCTAAAATGATAAAAAAATAATCATGAGAGAATTTGAACAAAAAAAAATAGCTAATGCCTCCCCTTCTCCTTTTTTTGGACCAAAAGCTCAAAAAAAAATCACCACAGGAACTGTCGGAGACAAATATGAAACTGAAGCCGATAATGTTGCTGATAAAGTGGTGAACAATCGTAAGACAGGAGGACTGCTTCAATCGAAAAGTGAAGAAGCTGTACAGCAAAAACCTATTTCAGCAACCATTTCAACGGTTCAAAAACAAGACCTCGCACAAGAACAGCCACTGCAAAAAAAAGGAGAAAAAGAAGAAGACAAAAAAGTACAGAAAAAATCCGACAAGGAAGAAGATAAAAAAGTTCAGAAAAAAGGAAAAAAAGAAGAAGACAAAAAGGTACAAAAGAAATCTGATAAGGAAGAGGACAAAAAAGTACAGAAAAAGGGAGAAAAAGAGGAAGATAAAAAAGTGCAGAAAAAATGTGCCGATTGCGAAAACGAAGACAAGAAGGTTCAAAAAAAAGAAGAGAAAAAGGAAGAAGTTCAGGCCAAATTAAATGAGTCAAACTCCGTAAATGAAGGAATTGAAAGTGACTTAAACAGTTCAAAAGGCAGTGGCAAGGCAATGGAAAAAAACACAAAACAGGGAATGGAATCTGGTTTTGGAGCCGACTTTAGCAATGTAAACATCCACACTGACAACAAAGCAATACAAATGAGCGAAAAGCTGGGTGCACAAGCTTTCACACATGGAAATGATGTTTATTTCAATAAAGGAAAATACAATCCAGACTCTAAAGAAGGTAAACATTTGCTTGCCCATGAACTTACGCACACAATACAACAAACAGGCAGTAAAGCCCGAAATAATGTTCAAAAAAAGGACATGCTTCAATTATCTACGTTGCCCTGGAACATAAGCAGATGGACAACCCAGGTAAGAGAGTCTAGTAATTTTACCGTGAGTAATGGCGGAACGGTTACTGTAACATCAAATTTAGCTTGG
Organism: Flavobacterium hibisci; assembly: GCF_020026925.1. GTDB lineage: Bacteria > Bacteroidota > Bacteroidia > Flavobacteriales > Flavobacteriaceae > Flavobacterium > Flavobacterium hibisci. Next base: position 106,778 of record NZ_JAIQDW010000015.1, read on the forward strand.
GATGGTCCGCCAAGATGCAGAGATATTGCCAGTACAATAGCAGTAAATATATATAGAAAAAGATTATTGATGGACAGCAAAGAGCATAGCGCATCAATTTCATTATCCGGAGGAAGTACTTCTGTTTCCAATTTAACTGGTGGCACTTATTATGTAGAAATTGTATTAAGCGGATATAATGGCGATCCAACACATTGCAGTTTAGCAGGAAGAGTTGACATTGATGCAACCTAATAACGAAATGATTTTCTGTAAAATATAACCCGTTGGGTGAAATAGAATAAAATAGCTTCATTTAAGGATTAAATCTAATTTGATCTGCGAAAATCCTTTAAAATCTGCGTGAAATACTTTTGCGCATTAATTTTTCACGCAGATTTACACAGATTAAAGCAGATTTAGACAGATTTTTATCTAAGTTGATGCGACAGAATTGAAAAAAAATAAATTTCACCCAACCGGTTAAAATATAATAATCAAATATGCCAGTCCTAACCAAAAAAACAAATACGAATCCTTCGCACTCCGCGTCACATCATGACAAGGGGAATGAATCTTTTTTTGGGGTACAGGCAAAATTAAATATAGGGAAATCTAACGATAAATTTGAAGTAGAAGCCGATAGAGTTGCAGACCAGGTGGCTGCCAATAAACAAACGGCAAGTCCAGATAACTTCTTTTCGCCATCACCGGTAGTGCAAAAAAAGCTGGCAGGAAATGTTCAAAAACAAGAAGAGCAAAATAAAGGAATTCAGCGAAAAACTGCATTACAAACCATAACACCAATTGTACAGCTAAAAGAAGAAGTAATCCAAAATAAACTCGATAGCAGAATAACTGAAAAGCGAGAAATTAATCCTGCTTTTTCTGCATCAAAAACGTTAATTCAGAAAAAAGAAGAGACAATTCAGAATAAGAAAGAAGCCAAAAAAACAGAAATTGTCTCTACAACAAACTTCGCAGCAAAACCTTTAATCCAAAACAAAAATAAAGGCGAAGATGAAAATATACAGCAGAAAAAGGAAGAAGAGAAACAAGCTAAAGACGACGAAAAACAAATACAAAAAAATGCTGGTGCCGATGCCAATCCCAGCGATAATTCTAATTTAGAGTCTAATTTAAACAGCAGTAAAGGCGGAGGTTCTCCACTATCCGGAAAAGTAAAAACTGAAATGGAATCCGGCATTGGAGCCGATTTCAGTAATGTTCGTATACACAATGACTCTAATGCTATTCAAATGAATAAGCAATTGGGAGCTCAGGCATTTGCAACCGGAAACAATATTTATTTTAACGAAGGAAAATACAATCCAAATTCGCAGGATGGCAAGCATTTACTCGCCCACGAATTGACACATACCGTACAACAGGGAGCCGCTATTAGAAAAAAACCGGAACCAGTCTCCCCTGCTCCTGAAATGATTCAGGGTTCTTTCCTCGATTTAGTTCCTAACTGGATAATTGATCAGGCACGCCACATTCCCGGCTATACTCTTTTTACTGTTATTATTGGTTATGATCCATTACGTCAGATTGATGTAGAACGAACTCCAATTAATCTGGTAGAAGGTTTAATGGGACTTATTCCTTTTGGAACTGCCATATTCGATAAACTTCAGGAATACGGAATACTGCAACAGGTTTTTGATTGGGTTGAAGGAAAACTAGGCGAACTCGGATTAACTATCGACAGTATTCTGGATATGGTAGAAGATGTTTGGGACAAAGTATCTTTTCCTTACACAGATATTATTGATTTAGTTACCGAAAAATTCGAGGAATTAGTTAACAGAATTACCTCTTTCGTAAGTGCTACAGTAGATCAGGTAATTACCTGGATAAAAGAAGCTTTGATTAATGTTGCCGAACCTATTTTGGCAGAAAACAAAGCCTGGTCATTAATCAAAAAAATAATCAAATATGATCCGCTTCGCGATGAAGCAGTTAATGCGACAACGGTCGAAATATTAGAAGATTTCTTAATACTTATAGACAAGCAAACAGAGCTGGAGCAAATGCGTGAAAAAGGTACGCTGCAAAAAACGGCTGACTGGCTTGATACTCAGGTTGGAACTTTCAATTCGTTATTAGGGGAACTTCGCGGACTTATAACTGCAGCCTGGGATGCTATTCAACCTTCAAATCTGGCAAACATTGCAGACAATCTTTCAGCACTGGCAGATCAGGTTGGCGGATTCTTGCAGCGCGTTTGGGATTTTGCTTCAGGTGTGGCACTCAAAGTACTAGAGCTTGTTAAAGATTCGTTATTAGGATGGCTTTCTGACCAGGCCAAAACGGTCAGAGGATATTCTCTCATTAAAGTGATTATTGGAAAAGATCCTTTTACACAGGAAGCTGTCCCTCGTACAATTCCAAATCTAATACGAGGATTTATGAGCCTCATGGATGGCGGAGAAGAACAATATGCCCAAATGGTTGAAACGGGTGCAATAGCCAGAATCGCAGGCGAAATTGAAGCTGCAGTAGCAACACTAAACATGACACCGCAGTCTATAATTCAATTGTTTACCGACATTTGGGGTTCTATGACTATCGATGACCTCGTTAATCCGATAGATGCTTTCATGCGAATCATTGAAAAATTTGGAGAACCTATTGATCGACTGATTGCTTTTGTAGCAGAAATTATCCGAATTGTGATTGTGGCTATTCTGGAGATTATGAATTTTCCATTCGATCTTATAGGAAACATCATTACAAGAGCATTAGAAGCCATTGATGATATCAAAAAAGATCCAATTGGTTTCTTGAAAAATATACTGCGAGCACTTAAACAAGGATTTGTACAGTTCTTTGACAATATCATAACGCATCTAATCAATGGTGTTACCGGCTGGCTGATGAGTGAATTAAAAGATGCCAATATTCCGGTACTTACCGATTTTTCATTAAAAGGTGTTATTACCTGGGTGATGGAAGTACTGAATATCTCGATGGAAAAAATCTGGGAAAAACTAGCTGCACATCCGCGTATCGGGCCAGCTAGAGTTGCCAAAATCCGAAGCATGATTAATACACTCGAAGGTATCTGGACCTTTATTAAAGATGTTCAGGAACGAGGTATGGCGGCTATTTGGGATAAAATACAAGAACAGCTCAGTAATCTATGGAATACCGTTCTCGATGCTGTGAAAAACTTTGTCATGGAACGTATTGTTAACAGAGTTACGGCCAAGCTTTTAAGCATGTTAGATCCAACCGGAATCATGGCTGTAATAAACGGTGCTATGGCTTTCTTTAATGCAATACAAAGTTTTATCAAATACCTGCGAGAAATGCTCGAAGTTGTCAATTCGTTTGTCAATGGCGTAGCCGATCTTGCCCGAGGCAATGTCGCCACAGCCGCAGATTATCTCGAAAGAACCATGGGACAAGCCATGCCTGTCGTCATAGGTTTCTTAGCCAATCAGGTTGGGTTAACCGGAATTGGTGCCAGAGTTGGAGAAATGCTTATTGCCGTTCGCCAAATGGTTGATGAAGCTTTAACATGGTTAGTGAATCAGGCTGTAGATAGAGGAATGGCTTTGTTGGACCGAGTAATGGCTATGGGGGCTAATGCGCGAGATGCTATTTTTGGCTGGTTAGGGTTCAATACGCCTGTTACATTTTCAAATGGAGAAAATCACACCATGAAAATAGAAGAGCAGAATGGGCAAAGGGTAATAAACATATATAGTCAAAAACAACGTTTTGAAGACTTCTTAAATACTAAACAAACAGAAGCCCAAGCGGCTCCTGATAGTCCTCAAAAAACTGAGAAATTAACAAAAATTTCAAATGTAAGACTAAACTATAACGCAGCAAATGTTGTAATTGGTGAGCTTTATGCACTTGAAAATGCAACCCCAGCAACTCCAGCGGCAACAAAACAAACTAAAGAACGTGAGTTGAGAGATAAATTAAAATTGATTAAAGATGATTTACAATCCTTAGGACTTGCACCAGGTCAAAATGCAATTACAACACATTTCCAAGTAGCATCAAAATCAAACGGAAGACCAACTCTTGTTAAGGCTGATCCTTTAACTACTCTTCCGGGTAATACTGTAGGGTCAGCACCTGGACGCGGAGCAAATTTCCCTCCGGGCTGGGATCATTTAACTCTATTAGACAGAGCTTCATTAATTGATATTCGCAGCTGGAACAGAATGCATCTTATAGCAGATAGATTACATGGATCGGGAAGCGATCCGGATAATCTTGTTCCTGCAGATAATTCAGTTAATACTCCTGCAGCACAAATTGAACAAAGAGCGTTAAACAAATTAAGGGATCCTGCAAATGCTGACAAAGTATTGAAATATGAAACCAAAGTTGATTACCATCCTACACCTATGCAAAATTTCCCAAGCAATATAACTATTGAATGGCAGGAATGCAGCGTTACGCCAACAGGACAAACTACGCCAATTGGATCGGTTGACAGATGGGCATCCGGACTAATAAATCCGCCTCCTTCACTGACTAGTTCTGGTTCATCCGGACCAGCGATATTAAATCTGAGAAGTGCTTCTATATCCGAATTTATAGAAGTATTTGGAAGAGGCGTTGGCAGAAGATTACAATTAGCATATTCTAGAAGATTTTTAAGTAATTTACCTTACAGTCCATCTTCACTCAATACTGTTTATGGAATTTTAGCTGGAGAAGGAACAAATTCAATGAAATTTTCAAGCAATGTAGCGGCAACAGATTTTACTTTACTTTCAAGTAAAAGTGGAACACCAATCACTATAGGAACAACAACATATACAATTCAAATTTAGAATTTATGGAACGCAAAAATTATTTCTTAGCAATTTCTGATTTAATTAATGAACTCATTTCAAACAAAAATATAAATATTACTAAGTATTCGATAAAATCAGGATATCCTGAACATTATATTAAATTTTTAGAAGAAGAAAATAATATAATTATCGCAGAATCCATAAAAGCATTTTACAATAAAATTGGAAGTCTAGAAATACAATGGGATTCAGCAAATGGAGATTTAAATTTATTTGGTGAAATTAATATTGTGGATATTGAACAATTTTTAAACCTGAAAAATTATCAAGAGTATTGGATGAGGCGATTTAACGAAAATAATGATGAAGAACAAAACAAGTTTATGTTAATGGCCAAACCCTTTGATTATTTTAATTCTGATGAAACAGAAATTACATTTTTCAAACAAACCGATAATTTAATAAAAGATGAATTATATTATTTTAAAACCGGATATGGATATAGTAAATTAAATTTATCAATAAATGAATATTTCGATAAATTAATAGAAACCAAAGGATTAACTTCTTGGCAAGAACTTTTTTTAATTGGCAGGTTTGAAGAAATTCAAACTTCAGTAAAAATCATTTTTACACAAGACAATTAACAACTTCAATTCATAATATGTAAATACAATTAATAAGGGGAAAGATCTTCTTAAAAAATTCGCTTAAAATAAAAAACAGCAATAAATCTTTTTGGAGTAACGGCTAAATAATAAAAATTCCATAAGGGAAATGCTGTAATAAACAGAATCCGAAATTTTAAACAATCAAATAGATTTTTTCTCAAAAGAATTATTAGTAATATAAAATGGAAAACGTATTCACATACCTAAAAAACCAATTCATATTTCAGCTTGATGCACTTTTTCAAGTTGAAAATCCGATGGAAAAACCTTTATTTAATCAACCTGATTCTAATGTTTTTGTACATGAATTTATCATCGAAAATAATCTTACTGAAATTGATATTCTTATTTTAGGATTAGCTTTGGTTCCGCACATGAAGCCTGATTTTTTGAGTTCGATTATTGCTGAATATTTACCCAATGGCGGTGAACTGCCTGAGTTTGGCGGAATCAAAACAAAAAATCATCGTGGCATTTTGCCAACGGGCGAAACGGCTCAGTTTTTAATTGCCGGAAATAATCTTGATGAAAGGATTGCCTTTTATAATTATTTATACAATCAGTCTTTTCTCTATCAAAAAGGAATCATTAAACTAAATTTAGTTCCTGTGGGAGAACCTAAACTAAGTGGTCTGCTAACTTTAGAAGACGAATACATCGAAAAATTCCTGACCGGAAAAATCCTGAAACCACAGCTCAGCAGTAATTTTCCAGCACAATTAATTGAGACACAATTAGAGTGGAATGATTTGGTACTCAATTCTAATACCCTTAATCAAATTAAAGAAATAGAAACCTGGCTTAAATTCAATGAAATTCTATTACATGAATGGGATATGAAAGCTAAGATAAAACCGGGTTTCAGAGTCATGTTTTATGGTGCACCGGGAACCGGAAAAACACTTACGGCTTCACTTCTTGGGAAATATACTAAAAGGGATGTTTACCGAATTGATTTGTCCATGATAATTTCGAAATACATTGGTGAAACAGAAAAAAACCTTGCTTCTCTTTTTGACAAAGCAGCAGATAAAGACTGGATTTTGTTTTTTGATGAAGCCGATGCAGTTTTCGGAAAAAGAACCAATGTCAGGGACGCACATGATAAATATGCCAATCAGGAAGTTTCGTATTTGCTGCAGCGAATTGAAAATCATCCGGGACTGGTCATTCTGGCATCAAATTTTAAAACGAATATTGATGCGGCTTTCACCCGAAGATTTCAATCTATAATTGAATTTGAAGTGCCTTCGTATACTGAACGCTTACAGCTCTGGAAAAACAATCTCCCAAAAGGAATTAAAATTGCTGAAGATGTAAACCTCAATGAACTTTCAAAAAAATATGATATTACCGGTGCCAATATCGTCAATATCATTCAATATGCCTGCCTGAGAACACTCGAAGACGAAAATAAAAACATTAGCCTCAATCACCTTCTTCAGGGAATAAAAAAAGAATATGTAAAAGAAGGAAAAATGATGTAGCCAGATATTATAAAAAAACACATCTGCCAATAATTTTTTTAATGACAGATGTACTTACAAATTAACCTAATAATGTAATCTTTTATTTTACCAGATAAGCTACCCTATCAGCTTCACAAAGTCTGAAATAGCCAAAAGCAAAATCATTTGCATTAGTTGTATTTACAATATTTCCCCTGATATTACCTGGAGGAACTGAAAAAGGATTTCCTCCGTATATTTCCAGAATTAAATCCATATAATTATAGAAATTTTTAGAGATACCGCGATGTGTAATAGTAACGGTTTTTCCTGGTTTCATTTTATCTTCGTCTGAAAATCTTGTACTTACTACATTTCCATTAAAGAATTCGTCATCTGTTACCTCATATTCCGGAAATAAAAGGAAATCGCTCTGATAATCTGTAAGATAATAATTGGTTTCATTTTCCGGGTCTTTATAATAAAAAGTAAGTTCTATTACATCTTCTCCTCCAAAATCGGGAACTATCTTTTGATCTACTTTATCAATTGGTGTTACGGAAGTCAGTTTTTCCACTGCTGTAAAACTTTGCCCTTCAGCTTTTACGTAAAGCGTATAGTCCATGTTAATTACAGGTACAAAATCAGTACATACATAAGTGCCAGGTTCTGTCTCATTAAACGTAAAAACATCACCATTGCTGTTTTGAATTCTTACCTGAGCTCCGGAAACTTTTGGCGTAGTATTATTGTAATAAGGTGCTGTTTTGCTGATTTTTATGGTCTGCTCATTACCAGATGTACCTTTTAGCCAGATAATTTCTGCATCTACTACTATCCTTGTTTCACCTGTTTCTAAATCCAGGTTTACCGTATCCTCACAAGATGAAAAAAACAGCACAAAAAGAACACTTAAGAATGTTAGTACTTTATTTCTAAAAATATATTTTTTAAGCCTTTGCATATTCATTAAAATTTAAAATTATAAGAAACACCAGGTACTATCCCAAAAATAGACAGTCTTCTGGTCTCATTTGCACCTGTATCTTCATTTGTCGCGAATGTCATAGAAGCGGCATTTTTTCTATTGTAGATATTATAAATACTAAACACCCAGTAGCTTTGCCAACCTTTCTTTTTATCTGGTTTAGGCGTGTAAGTAGCTGCTACGTCTAAGTGATGGAAAAGTGGCAGTCTGTTTTCATTTCTCAATGAAAAATTCGGGATTTTGATTCCGCCAAACTCATAATACCCATTTGCATACGTTACCGGCTGACCCGACTGTAATGAAAAATTGGCATTAAAAGACCACTTTGGGCTGTACAGATAAGTAGCCACAATATTTAGATTATGTAATTTGTCGTATCCTGACAAATACCAGTCTCCATTTGCTATTCCTGGCTCCTGAGGTGTTCTTCCCGGAGTTTTTTGCTCTGCTCTTGACAATGTGTAAGACACCCATCCGGTCAACTTGCCTGTGTTTTTTCTGAATAATAATTCCATACCATAAGACCTGGCTTTACCATTCAGTATAACCTGTTCAATATTATTATTTGCCAGTATATCTGCACCGTCTATATAGTCAATCCGGTTTTGAATGTTTTTATAAAACAACTCCCCTTCTAAAGAATAATCTTTATCCCTGAAATTCCTGAAATACCCAAGCGCATATTGATCCAGAAGCTGTGGTTTGGTAAAAGGTCCGCTTGGTGTCCATATACTCATTGGCAATGGTGACTGTGTATTGGATAAAATATGAATATATTGCGCCATTCTGTTATAACTTGCTTTTACAGAAGTATTGTCATTAAAAGCATATGATAATGCAGCACGAGGTTCTAAATTATTAAATTTACTTATGGTTTCTCCGCTTCTATATGATATACTTCCGGTAGGAGTTCCATCTTCGTAAATTTTATAAAGCGGATTGTAAACAACTGCCTGTCCGTTTTCATAAGTACTGATTTCCTCTCCTCCTAACCGATAAAACATACTGTAACGAAGTCCATAACGAAGATTCAGTTTCTCTGTAATCTGATGTTCGAAATCAAGATAAGCAGACGATTCCAGGGCATATTTTTTATCCAGCTGTTTATAATTAAACTGCGAATCAGGGCTTGTTGGCTGCACTCTTCCCGGGTTAAAATCATAATATTGGCTATCAATTCCGTAGTTTAGCTTAAGCTTTTCAGATACAGTATGATTCCAGTTATATTTAAAACCATAACTTTTTATGGTATTATCCCATTCAAAATTTTCAGCTGAAATCCCAAGATTAAAATTATAATCACTGTAAAAAACAGATAAATTAGTATTTAAGTTTTCTGAAAAATTATGCTTCCAGCTTAAAATCGCCATTCTATTTCCGTAAGTACTTGAAAAACGATCATTGATATCAAAAACATCGTTTCCAAAGTAACCGGAAAACGCCAGCGTATTATTTGCACCAAGACGATAATTTAATTTAGCATTAATATCATAAAACATAGCTGAATTATTATTATCAGCGAGCTTTAAAAATAAATGGGCGTATGAGGTTCTCGCTCCCAAAACAAAAGAACCTTTTTCTTTTTTAATTGGACCTTGTACCAAAAGACGGCTTGATATTAAACCAATTCCTCCGTTTACTTTGTAATTTTCAAAATCACCCGTTAATTGACTTACATCAAGGACAGAAGAAACCCTTCCGCCAAATTTAGAAGGAATCCCCCCTTTGTATAAATCAAGTCCGTTGATCACATCTGCATTGAAAACAGAGAAAAAACCAAACATGTGAGAGTCACCATAAACGGGAGCCCCGTCCAACAGAATTAAATTCTGGTCAGCGGCACCTCCACGTACATTAAAACCTGAAGAAAGCTCACCGGCATTTGTAACTCCCGGTAATGTCAATATCGATTTTAAAGGATCCGGCTCTCCCATAGCAGCCGGAATTCTTTTAATTTCTTCCATTGTAAGTTTATTGACACTCATCTGCGTATTTCTCACATCAACTGCTTTTGAGTTGGTAATAATCACCTGTTCCAGCTGCTGACTGTCTGCATTCATAATAAAGTTTATTCTTTCATCATCAGAAATTGTGATTAGTTTTTCTCCATTTTTAAAGCCAACATAACTCACGATAACCGTATAAGTCCCTTTATTCAATTCTAATGAAAACGTTCCGTTTCCATCTGTTGTAACACCTGTTTCAAGTTCTTTAATAAAAATATTGGCGCCAATAACAGGCTCTTTATTCTCATCTAAAACCTGTCCGGTTAACTTGCTTTTTTTTTTGGCTGTTGCGGGTTTACTATTTTTTTGCTTTACGAAAATATTATTGCCGACAATAGAAAACTGAATCGAATTGTTTTTGTTAAGCTCATTAATAAGTGCTTTTATTTCGATATTTTTATAAGTATGTTTTTGATCGAAATACTTTTGACTGGTATTTATCTGATCTGTAAAAGCAAACTTAAAATCTGTTTGGCTCTCAATTTGCTTAAAGACTTCTTTTAATGTCATATTTTGATCTACTGTGACTGTAATTGTTTGGGAGTAGATACATAAACTGAATAAAAAAAAGCACGTTGAAATTATATGCTTCATGAATTTTTGTATTTTTGAATTATTATTAAATGGGATAGCTCTATACTACCCTGACTATGAGGAGGATGTTTAGTTTCGCGGCTAGTGCATCCTTTTTCTTTTCTATCGAAAAGTAATCTGTTTTAAATCTTCATTTATTTCAAAGTTTAGGTTATACATTTCTGATATTAATTGTACAATTGTTTTTAAATCTTCTTTTTTATTGATTCTGATTGTAATTCTTTGATTATCGTATTGTTCAGGAATAATCATTTTATAGCCATAATTCGCCATTATATAATCACTTACAGCGCTTAATTTTTCGTTTTCAAAATCTGTAAACCTGTTAAATTCTAAAACTTTAGCAACATTTTTTCCATAAATAAATTTTTCTCCCGGTTTAAGTATCCATTTCTTGTCCTGGTCTTTTATACTCATTTGCACACTTCCTTCGTAAAGGAAAACCGTTACTCCTCGTCCTATATTTCCTTCAACGGTAAAAGAAGTACCTAACACAGTAGTTGTCGTTTCATTGCAAAAAACCTGAAACGGATGTTTTTTGTCTTTTTTGACTTTAAAATAAGCTTCTCCTTCTACTACAATCTTTCTGTTGGTTTGAAAATTATTGCCATAAGTAATTTTAGAATCCGGACTAAGCTCTACCCTAGAACTATCTGGTAGCGCAACTATTTTTATTGTAGCAGTCGTATTTTCAATTGTATTTGAAGTAAGGTAAAAAGCATCCTGTAATGGACTTCTGTTAAGATAAATGCCAGTTCCTGTCAACATACAAATGATAATTGCTGCTGCTGCCACATAGCGCCAAATTTTAATCTTTGGTTTTTTAGCAGCAAAGGTTTTAGACTGGAATTGTCCCCAGGAAGCTTCTTTTTCATCCTCAGAATGTGAAAAAGGAATTTCATTCCATAATTTTTCAAATTCCTTATCCAGTTTTTCTTTATCCATGACTTTTTATGGGTTAAGTTTTTTACAATAAAATCCTTGCTTAGAAAAAACACTATACACCATTTCCTGAATGTCTCTGTTGGTTTCTATTCTAAGTATCCTTTCTCGGTTTTTAAAATCAAAATTGATTATACAATCAGAAATAATGAATTGCAAAAGGGTAACAATCAGACTTGCATCCTTCTTTGTTCTTACATTCGTTTTATACGCTTCAATATGCATTTTTGTTCTCGTTTTTATATATAACAAACGAGAACAAAAAAGTTCCTAATCGTTTTCGACTTTTTTTCGAATAAATTTACTGGCGAGATAAATATGATTAGCAATCGTTTTTTCAGAAAGGTCTGTAATTGCTGCAATCTCCTTATAGCTAAGGTTTTCCAGTTTATGTAAAGTAAATATTTTTTGCTGCTGCTCAGGAAGCTGATTGATGAAAGTTTGTAGTTTTTCCTGCCTTTCTTCAAAAATTCCTGTTTCAGTATCTTCCTGCTCTGGGTGAAATTGTGAAGGATCGAGCTGGATGATTTTATTTTCGCGGTTAACGTGATTAATTATAATGTTTTTGCATATTGTAAACAATTGTTTATCAAATAAAACATCTTCATTAAGTAATGATCTTTTATCATACAACCTTAAAAAAGTCTCCTGAAGAAAGTCCTGTGGAGTAAGGACTATAAAATTAAATCTTTTGGCAATGTTTATCAATTTATCGTAGTAATTTAAATAAGCCTGTTTAAAAGCAGCTTCATTGCCTTTTTTTAAACTTAATATAAACTCTCTGTTGTCCATAATATAAACATGATAATAGATAACTCAATGCCTAAAATAATATTGCATTCAAATCCTAGAACCTTCCGGTTATTTCGCGATATTCTAATGAGTACAAAGAACAGAAATTTATTCTTAAAATTTATATGAAAATTAATTTTTAAGTCATTTTAAAATATAACTAATACTTATGTCTTCTCCTAAACTATAGCTTTTTTTGGTCTAAAACTTAATTTTATCATATAATTTAAAAATAAAAATCCTACAATTAAATATTTTTGTACTTTTACACAACTTTTAAAAAGTTTTAAAACTAAAAATTCTTTTTAATCGTATATACAAGAAAACGATAATCTAACTAGAGAAATTCAATTCACTGAACTGTTTTTGGAAAAACATTGAATCCTATCTAGTTTCTGGTTGTCGTTTTTTTTATTCATTAGACTCATCTGTAAAGCCCTTCTGTTAGTTTCAAATTATAATAAATAATAAATTTCTTATTGTAGGATTAATAAATCAAATTGGATATTTATATTTACTTTATAAATTGAAATAAATTAAATTGGATTTTTTAGAGAAAGCGTATAGCTATAATTTTGAAGGCATTACTAATGACGTTTATCAATTTCGTTTCATTAGTGCAGGCATACAGGAAATAACGAAAATTGTTTCCATTTCGCCTATAAATAAAAAACTGAATTGGTACAGCGTAGGTTTTGGAAATCTGGAAAATCATGAAGATGCCATAACTGTTAATGATCTTGCTGAAATTAACAACAATGATTATGATGAGGTTTTAGCTACCGTATTTATGTGCATCCTTCATTTTTTCATCTCTAATCCTGATCATACTATTTTGTTTTTTGGAAACACACTTCATAAACACCGTTTGTACAAACAAAAAATTTCTTCAAATATCAACCTTCTAAAACAATATATGGAGATTTCAGGAGGTATAACAGAAGAGGATATAAAGCTTATAGAAAAAAAACAAACCATAAACCGAAAAGGAAGAGAACGTCTCAGGACTATTAGGGAAAAAGATCTTACATCACTTAGCAACAGTATTGAAATAAAAAGCATTGAGAAATACGATACATCCAAAACATCTGATTATCAATTTGTTTTACTTAAGTTAAAAAAGAACGTGTGAGTATTGAAATAATAAAAAAATAGTATATTTGTAACGTTATGGCAGCAAAGCAATTAAAAAATTTAGTAGACAAACAGATAGAAAAATCTACTATCTTCTGGGCCGGTCGTCCTAAAATGACTATCCAGGAGTTAGAAGCCGTAGAGAAGTTTGCCAAAGAAAAAAGTAAACTTTTTGAAAGAGTATTTGATTCTCCCGAAAAAATAGATAAAATAAGCAAAATGCAAAAATAGTACCTTATAACAGCATTTTATTTAAGAACAAAGAGGCTGTCTCAAAAGTGAGGCAGCTTTTTTTGTGGCATAAAAAAAAGGAAAGTTTTCGCTTTCCTAATTCTTGCAATTTAATTAAATTGCGGTGTGTGTATAGCTTCAAAAGTAGTCTTTAAA
>NZ_JAIQDW010000016.1 GCF_020026925.1 Flavobacterium hibisci
GGGTTCAAGGAGAAGGCAGAGGACTAATGCGCAGCTTAGTTCTTAACTAGCAAAGTCTAAAGTTCACCTCTGCTTTCCTTTGAATAAATTTAAAGTTTTTATCAAATCCAAAGTAAAGGCAAAGTCTAAGAGCTGTAAAGTTCCTGGGCTTTGCTTTTTTTTGAAACACTTCATTTTTCAGATTTATTTTCAAAATTTCAATTTACACTTCATAATTCACAATTTACAATTCACAATTCCCTTATTTTATGTGAAAAGATTAAAATTTCCAATCGTAAAAACAATTTTACAAGTGTTTTTTAAAATAAATCCTTAAATTCGCAGGCACAAATAATCGTGAATAATTGGAAAAGAGTTTAGGAAAAATAAGGCTTAATTTCAATAGTAAAACTAAATAACCAAAAAAATGACACGAGCGTTAGCGACTGCATTTTTACAAATAACAAATAAATAAGCAAAAAATGACACGAGCGTTAGCGACTGCATTTTTACAACTAACAAATAAATTAGCAAAAATGAAATACGACGTTATTGTTTTAGGAAGTGGTCCCGGCGGATATGTAACAGCCATCAGAGCATCACAATTAGGCTTTAAAGTAGCCGTAGTTGAAAAAGAAAACTTAGGTGGTGTATGCTTAAACTGGGGATGTATCCCAACAAAAGCATTACTAAAATCGGCTCAGGTTTTTGATTATTTAAAACATGCTTCTGATTACGGATTAACAGTTTCTGAATTCGATAAAGATTTCCCGGCAGTTATCCAACGCAGCCGTGGTGTTGCAGAAGGAATGAGCAAAGGCGTTACTTTCCTGATGAAAAAAAACAAAATCGACGTTATCGAAGGTTTCGGAAAATTGAAACCGGGGAAAAAACTTGACGTTACCGATAAAGACAATAAAGTTACAGAATACAGCGCTGATCACATTATCATCGCAACAGGAGCCCGCTCTCGTGAGTTACCAAACTTACCACAGGATGGTGTAAAAGTAATTGGCTACCGTCAGGCAATGACTTTGCCAACACAGCCAAAATCTATGATCATTGTAGGTTCAGGTGCAATTGGAGTTGAGTTCGCTCATTTTTACAACTCAATGGGAACAGATGTTACGATTGTAGAATTCATGCCAAACGTTGTACCGGTAGAAGACGAAGATATCTCAAAACAATTTGAAAAATCTTTGAAAAAAGCAGGTATCAAAGTAATGACCAACTCTTCTGTAGAGAAATTAGATACTTCAGGAGCAGGTGTTAAAGCAACAGTAAAAACAGCTAAAGGAGAAGAAATCCTTGAAGCAGACATCGTACTTTCTGCAGTTGGAATCAAAACCAACATCGAAAATATCGGTTTAGAAGAAGTGGGTATTGCTGTAGACCGTGATAAAATCTTAGTAAACGCTTTCAATGCAACCAACATTCCTGGTTATTACGCCATTGGAGACGTTACTCCGGGTCAGGCTTTGGCTCACGTAGCTTCTGCTGAAGGAATCAACTGTGTAGAAAAGATCAAAGGTTTACACGTAGATCCAATCGATTACGGAAACGTTCCGGGTTGTACGTATGCAACTCCTGAAATCGCTTCTGTTGGTTTAACAGAAAAACAGGCTAAAGAAAAAGGATACGAATTAAAAATTGGTAAATTCCCATTCTCAGCTTCAGGAAAAGCAAAAGCTGCCGGAAATGCTGACGGATTCGTAAAAGTAATTTTCGATGCTAAATACGGAGAATGGTTAGGATGCCACATGATTGGTGCAGGAGTTACAGACATGATTGCGGAAGCTGTCGTAGCCCGTAAACTGGAAACTACAGGTCACGAAATCCTGAAATCGATCCACCCTCACCCAACCATGAGCGAGGCAGTTATGGAAGCGGTTGCAGATGCTTACGGCGAAGTAATTCACTTGTAAAATACCGTTTTACGGTTACATATAATTTTCAATTTAAGAAATCCGGTTTGTACAGACAGACCGGATTTTTTTATAGGCATGCCCCGCAGAAAAAGCAGGTCGGGCTATTCGCTAAATTCCCGATTAACAAAAACTACGGCTAAAAAGCCTTGTTTTTCTAAACCGGGAGATACCGCTGCTATCCCTCATGCGGGCATCCGGTTTCATGATTGAATTATTCCTTAATATTAAGAAGTTGTTCCAAGCAAGAATCCTTTTTTAAGATTTATAGGAAATTATCATATATTTGAGAACCATAAAATCTGAAACAAACCCCGAAAAATTAAAAAAATTGACAAAAAACATATATAAAGAATATTTTGAGACGCTAAAATCTTATCTGACGATTCTTGACATTGATAAAGATGAAAGAGTTGTTGGTTGTTCTGAAGAAGAAATCGATAGCCTTAAGTCTACAAAAGGAAATTTTCCGATTGTATATGAGGAATATCTTCGGAATATTGGTAAAAAATTTTTGTTTGAATTCATGGATGCTGAAGATATGGCATTTGAAGACTTAGATTATATAAATGAATTTGCAGAGGAAGTATTTGAAAATAATTCTTTAAAACCCAAAAAGGAGTTTTTAGTAATATCAGAAAGAAGAAGTGATTATATTTCTTTAATTTTTACCGGAGAAGAGAATCCTCCAGTTTGGATAATGAGTGAATATTGGGATGAAAGTGATGGAGAAAATTTATCAGTTAGAACAGAATCCTTTACCGATTTAATGAATGCATTTTTTAGAAAAACATTACAAAACCAAACAGCATCTTTTCATTTTGTTTCAAATGAAATCAAAGATTCTGAAACCTATATCAGGAATAAATACATTGCCTGGGCGAAAGGGTTAAACGAAATAGTATCAAAAATTGATCTGTATAGAACTGAAAATCATCTGGTTCGTCAGCTTAACGAATATTTACTGGATTATTACATACCAAATAAAAATACTTTTTTTGAAATTTTAAAGGAGAGGAAAACATAATAGGTTAGCAAAGAAGAAGAAGAAGAAGAAGAAAGATAAGCCTAGTAAATAACAAACTAGACTAGAAGCTAATGTAAATACTATTGAAAGAAAGGAAACACTTTTAGAAAAGTTTTTTTTATCTCTTTAAATAAAACTGCACAACAGTGGTTTGGCGCGATTGCTGGTTTTTATTTTTATGTGTTCATGAAAAACGTTTATCTTTAGCAGAAAATAATCCGTTCGCTGGCATCGAAGCTACGGAACGTTAGTAGCAAGCAGAAATTTCTCCGATGATTAACTACTCAATGAAATATGGTGTTTCTGAAACAGCACATTTATTAAATGTGGATAAAGAAACGATAAAAACTTGGGCTTATACTTTCTCAGACTATTTAAGTTCTGAAGCAAATCCTGGTAAATGAAAGATTCGACATTTTCTGATAAGTGATATTCGGGTTTTCGCTTATGTTCTAATGTATTGGGAAGATAGGCCCGACATGGAAAACATTAAATATGGTCTTAATTCTAATAGTCATTTCGAGTATGAAACGATTGACAATTTTTTAACGGGTATTACACCTTTGTTCATAGTGATGCCAGAAGACATTGACGAAACATGGAGAGGCGTGGTTTTCGGTGGTGAGTTTAAATTAGGAGATATATTCACAACGGCAGACTCGTTTAAATTAGCAGGTGATAAACTTGTTGAAATAGCCCATAAAAATTATGAAGAACGAGAACTATTCCAACCGGCAATTTATAATTATCGTCATGCGGCAGAGCTGTATATCAAAGCGATAATCGGTGAAGAAATTAATCATGACTTGCGGGACTTAGCGGAAAAGCTTAAAACGGTTTTGAAAAATGAATTTAATGTCGTTCCTCCTGAATGGTTTGAAAATATAATACAAGCTTTTCACTATTCAGACCCAAAAGGAACTGCATTTAGATACGGTCAAACTGTACCGAAAGACGAGTTATACGCTGATATGAGACACATTGCCACCTTGATGAATTGGCTTTCAGACTCATTTAGACGAATCAGAACAGAACGACTTAAACGAGCTGACATTATGTAGACAGCCTGCCGCTAACAATGTATTTATAAAATTGTGCTGGATGTCAGAGCATTCCAGTATAGATCACTATTTTACTATTGTAGTTAATTGAGACTTACGTTTTTTTAAATGCCACAATATTAGCCAAGAATGCTGAACCTTACGGAGGTTTACACTCCTCTGGCTCGTTTGCAACGAGTACCTACATAAATTTAAAGATAAATTGTAGCGTTTGTAACGCGGCTAATAAAACAACAGTTTCTTATAAACTCTTATTATAAATTTATCTGAAAAGCCGCGTTGTAAACGCTTTTTTTAATTTCCATAAGTAAACAGGTACTCGTTGCAAACGAGCACCAGATTGAAACCTGAAAAACGAAAACAAATGAACAAAACCTTTATCAACTTAAGAAAAAAAATTAAAATATATAATTTGTTTTGGTTAGTTGCTTTAATAATACTAATCATCGGATTAATCCAGACCAGTAATGAAGATACCACTTTTGATATAAATATTCATGATACCTATTTTGTAATTGCTCATATTTATGGTGCTCTGTTTTTGAGTTTAGCTTATTATCTAATGGGGCTTGGATATTGGATTGTTCAAAAAGTCATGAAGAGAAAGCTAGTTCGTGTATTGACAATAATTCATTCCGCAATCCTAAATGGAAGTTTTTTAGTTTATTGGTTAGTAATTGGGTATAGCAGAGCTTTTCCAAATACTTCTTTTCCTCTATTTGATAATTCTGAATTAATCAACCTCACACTTGTAGTACTAACAGTATTGATATTATTAATTGGACAACCAATCTATATTATAAATTTAATAATAGGTATTTTTAGAAAGAGAAAAAATCCATCCACTAAAACCTAAAACAGCGTTGAGAATTGATAAAACCAGTCGGATCTTCTCACGCCAATATTATATTCCAACAACTCCCACCATTAACAAAAAAATAGTAAAAATTTCACAGAAAAAAACTTTTCTACTGTATTAAAATTCCTATTTTTAGTCCAGTAAAAAATACCGTATGAAATTACCCTTTATAGAAATAATTGAAGCCACAACAAGCAATCCTAATTTGTTAATGTGGAAATTCCCTGATGAAGACAAAGAAATAAAAAACGGGGCGAAATTAACCGTACGCGAAAGCCAGCAGGTAATGCTGTTAAATGAAGGACAGCTCGCCGATGTATTTTCACCCGGACTTCACACTTTATCAACAGAAAACATTCCTATTTTAAGTTCCTTAAAAGGATGGAAATACGGATTTGAAAGTCCGTTTAAAGTGGATGTTTACTTTTTCAATACACACCAGTTTATAAACAATAAATGGGGAACCCCCGCTCCTATCCTGCTCCATGACCCACAATTCGGACAAATCAGGGTAAGGGCTTTTGGAAGTTTTGATATAAGGATAATTGATGTTGCTAAATTCTTCCGTCAATACGCCGGGACTTTTGAACAGCTGACCATTTTTGAACTCCAAAACCAGTTAAGGGATTTTGTAGCTCCAAAGTTTGGGGAAGTTCTGGCAAATGAAAATATTACCATTACAGATGTTGCGGGAAACATTACCCAATTGGGCCAAAAGATCGAACCGTATCTCAAACCTTATTTTCTGCAATTCGGAATTGAATTAACGCAATTTGTAATCACCAGTGTAACCTTACCAGACGAAGTTACCGCCCATTACGACAAAATCACCAATATGAATATGGTAACCGATATGGATAAATTTACCAAATTCAATACCGCAACGGCAATCGGTGAGAAAGGAACAGCAATGCACGATGCAACACAAAATGCCTTAAGCATGGGAATTCTTTTAAACCAAATCCAGCAAAACAAAGAAACCCCAAAAGAACAGCCGAAGGACGACTTAACTTCAAAATTACAAAAACTGAAATCCTTGTTTGATGCCGGTTTAATTGAAGAAGACGAATTCAAAACCAAGAAAGCCGAATTATTAAGCCAATTGTAATGGAAGATAAAAAAGTGACTTCGTTTCTGGACAAGCTGAAAGAAAAGGCGCAAAAACAAACCAATTATGGAGGTGAAACTGAAATGACCGATGCCCAGATGAGCCTGAGGGACTGCCCAAACTGCGGTGCCGGAAGAGCAAAACAAGATGGCGTAACCCATTGTGCCTATTGCGGATTTGAGTTCATACCAGTAAATCTTACTGACGGATTTTATATCAAAAAGGAAGATAATTCAATTTAAAAAACAATAAAGTGTTCGGATTTTTCAATAAACAAAACAACGAAACATCTGCAATCCCCGAATGGAATGCAGAACTTCAGGAATCAAAAGATAGATGGTTTACTTTTCTGGAAAAACTGGAAGCCAAAATGGAAGAACTCGCAACAGCTGCCATTCCGGAGCTGAAACAGCTTTTACAGGAAGATGATGATCTTTATAAAAGAACTTTTCACAGGGTGCTGGCAGGAGTTAATGGCCAGTTAAACAACATTAGGGAAAAAGCCAGAGATACATACGAACAAAAAATACATAGTTTTTATTACGACCTCAACGCTCAGGTTTCTGTTTTGAGTCCACATCATAATTTGCTTTCTGATTTTAGAGCGGGCTGCTCAGACCGACACAATGAATTTGAAAGAAAATTTGAATACTGGAGGGACCAAATCGAAAAAACACAGCAACGTGATCTCGAAATTGAGTACCAAAAAATCCTCAATGAATTTGAATCTATTAAAGATAAATTCAGCTGCAAACAATGTGGCGGAAATATAACTATTGATAAGATCTTCTTAATAGAAACCTATATTCCGTGTCCGTACTGCAAATCTCAAAATACTTTTGCGCCAAGCACACAGGCCAGAATGCTGCAAAATATTGCGCGTGGCCTTGCAGAGCAACGAACAGCCCATTTATACGAAGCTTTTGAAACTGAAAACAACAAAGAACGCGAATTGTACCATCAGCGTCATAAATTAAGCCTGAGCAAAATTCATGAAAAAGACAGTAAAGTCCTGAGTGAAAACAATGCTAAAATGGATCAGCTTGAAAACGACAGGCAAAATGCAATAGAGAATGCACCAAAATTATATCAGGCGTATTTGAGAGCTATGTATGACGAGTGGAACAAAATCACACCCGATTTAAAAGAGCACAACGAAAAAATGTATCAGAATCAATTACATTACAAATAAATTAATAACCTTAAAAACAGAAAAATGTTTAAAAAACTTTTTGGTTCCCTAACCGGAGACAACAAACAAGAAAATCAGATTGATGCGCAAACTTCAAATGATAATTATGAGAATAATTATGAAAACGAATATCAGGAAACAGAATACGATCCTGAAACTTTGCACGGAACACATTACGCTGTTGAAGATTTTGACAATGAAGTAGAAAGAAGAGCAGAAGCCTGGATTCAGGATGAACGTGAAAGTGGGGAAAATTTACAGGAAAGCGACATCAAAAGCATTTATACCAATTACAGACGACAAGTTTACCAGGAATGGAATAACTGCGATTCTGATCAAATGATCCGATTTGAACATGCCAATTCATTAAAATACAGCGGTGTTCAGACTTCCGGATTTGTAAAAGTAGAGGACAACAATCCGTTTCTTGAGCCGGTACATGGAATTTCATTGCGAGATTATACAGCCATGTGCCTGAAAATTAGTGCCGGTGTAGATTACAACGAAGTGTGCAGGGCAATGGGCATCGAATCGGTAATCTGGGAAGAATTAAATACCATCTGGCCACAGCGTATGGGCGAAGATACTTCGTTTACAGTTACCACTTTATTCGGTCAG
This sequence comes from Flavobacterium hibisci, assembly GCF_020026925.1. Lineage (GTDB taxonomy): Bacteria > Bacteroidota > Bacteroidia > Flavobacteriales > Flavobacteriaceae > Flavobacterium > Flavobacterium hibisci. Next base: position 7,770 of record NZ_JAIQDW010000016.1, read on the forward strand.
TATTATGCAGAAAACGTTACGATTCCGCAATTAGAAAACATCAAGGCAGAAGTTTCAGAAGAAGGGCTTGCCAATCTTGAAAGAATCAAAAGAGACCGTTATTTCTATGAAGAACTTGCCGGAGCGAGACAGGCAGCTTACGAGTACGGAATCGACGGAGCGCAATGGATCCTGGATAACTACGGAATCAATCTGGCCGATTTCCAGTCGGTTGCCATGCAGTGGATGACAGAACAGAATCAAAACTGGAACTCAGAAGAGATTATGGAGTTTTCAAATTACCAGCAGGAAAAACAAAAAGAATACGCCGCAAAATTCGCCGCAGAACAAGGCGGCAATATAGCGGACGACGTAGAATTCTAAACTATTTTCAGTGCATCAATTAATCCTGTTTGCAATTGCAGGCCGGATTTTTTATGGGAATGCCTCCTCAGAAAAGCTTGTCTAATCAAGAATACTTTTTGAGGATTTATAAGAATTATTATATATTTGGTGGCAACAAAATCTGATACTTTACAGATATTGCAGTCCAATTCGCAGGACACAAATTGGATGTTTTCAGACATAAATACAATGTGGCAACAATTCTAAAAATGAACACATAATCAAAAAAATGAAAATTATATGAGAAAAAATTTCTTATTAGCTGTATTATTGAATTTAGCTTCAATTGTTACATATGCACAGGAAAAATTTAAGGAAGTAAACTTCGACGAAAAATTTAAAAAAGAAAATCAAGGAAAAGCTGAAATTAAAATCAATGAAGTGAAGGAATTAATACATATAATGATTGCAATAACTGAAGTTGGTTTAGAAAATGGTGATATGGTTGCACAAACCGGAACTTATTATAAAGATATTATTCAGGATTTCAAGCCTTTTAAAGAGGAACAGATTATCACAAAATTTGATTCTTTAATGAAAGCGAATCCGCTAAATTACATTTTTCTTTCAGGTAATGCTTTGAGTTACGATTTTAAAGGAAATAAATTAGTAGCCAATGAATATTATCTCTTTCCAGCTCAGAATGTTTCTTCTCACACTACAATCACAGTAAATCCAATTACAACTTACAAAAAAGAGATTGAGAATTTTGCAAAAAAAACAGGATTTCGCAAATTCTATAAAAAGCATAATGAATATTACAACAAAATCATTTCAGATTACAACGAATTCGCAAATCTTAAAGAACAATGGAATTGGTTAGAAAAGCAATTTTCTACAAGAGTCAATAATTATACGATAATGTGTTCACCTCTGATTAATGGGTTGAATTATACGACAAGTTATACTGACAATAATTTTAAACAAATTATGATGGTCTTGCCACCACTTGAAGAATTAACAAATATGACAGACTCTGAAAAAGTTGTATTAAATACCAGAACAATGTTTACCGAAATTGACCACAATTATGTAGGAAAACCAACGAAAGACAATATTGATAGCATAAATCAAGTTCTTGGAGATAGAGAAAAATGGGTTAATACAAAGCAGTATGGTACAGAATATTATCCAAATGCTGAACGTGTTTTCGATGAATACATGACATATGGTGTGTTTTTATTATATTGCAAAGACCATTTTGATAAAAATACAACCGCAAAGACAACTAAAAATATTATCGATTTAATGACAGAAAGAGGGTTTATAAAAATGCAGGAGTTCACAGACACTCTTTTTGATGTGAGTTCTAAAAACCCAAACAAAACAATAGAAGAATGGTATCCGGAATTTATTAAACAACTCGAAAAATAAAAAAGCTGTATCTATACCATAAGATTCAAAAATGCTTTCGTCAGGTCAAGTACCGAAAGAATCAAACAACCCATCTACAAAATCCGGTTTGCAATTTGCAGACCGGATTTTTTTATGAGCATTCGGAGCAGGAAAGTAGGTCAGGTTATTTGCTAAATCTTTGTTCGGTTTGACGCCAGAATCGGCTAAACCGAAGTTAAAAACTTAAATTACATTATTTTTAGAATTTTTTAAAATAGTGTAATTTTTTTTATCTATAGGACAACTAATAAATTATTAGAATAATCAAATAACTTTAAGCTTTGATTGATGAAAGAAGACTTTATAAAATCCATTAATGAATATCAAAATATAATTCACAAAATTTGCAGGCTATATAGAAACAGCCATGAAGACCGTGAAGATTTATTTCAGGAAATAGTGTATCAATTATGGAAATCATACCCTAAATTTAAAGGAGAATCAAAAATAAGCACCTGGATATACCGGGTTGCTTTTAATACCTCAATAGTTACATTTAGAAAAAATAAAATTTCTATTTCTAACTATAAAAATATTCCCGAAAAGTTCCATCCTACACTAGAAAATTCATATTCGGAAAACGAAGAACGCATTTTTGAACTTCTTAGTAAATTAAATAGTATTGAAAAATCTATTATCACACTTTATCTCGAAGATTACAACTATGAAGAAATTGCGACTATAATTGGGATATCAGAAAATAATGTAGGAGTCAAACTGAACAGAATCAAAAACAAATTAAAAATAAAATAATATGGACTTACAGAACTTAAAAACAAACTGGGGTAAAATGAACTATTTACCAAAAAATGATATGGAATTAGAAAAAATGACTTCAATAAAAAATCATCCTGTCTTAAAAAAAATAAAAACAAAACTTATAATTGAAACTTTGGTCATTAGCATTTTCTTACTAACCTATTACAGTGCATTCGACGGTGATCAAAAACCTCTTTACGCTAATATTCTTCTTATTTTTAGTGCCATTGCATATATTATCAACGGTTTATTAAGTTTTCAGGTAATTCAAAAACCAATTCAGGGAGAAAACTTAAGAGAATCCATTTACACTTATTATAAAAAAGTAAAGACTATTTCAAAAATTTCTTTGAGCATTACGATAGTTTACACTGCTAGTCTGTTGCTTTTTTTTGGGCTTGCAATCAATTTTAGGGGAGAAAAAAAATGGATGCTGCTATTTGGTATTATTGTGCTGATCCAACTACTATTTTTGTCATCCAGAATTTGGAAATCCTGGCTGGAAAAGTTAAAAATCGAAATCGAAAATTTCAACTAATCCACTCTAAACTTTTAATTCAGTGTACTTAAAAACCAAAAAGTGTTAGTGGTAAATTGAGTAAGAAAACAAACAAACCTGTATTAAGTCACCCCATTACTAAAACATTGTCCAAAAGAAATAATCTACAGAATCCGGTTTGCAATTGACGATTGGATTTTTATGGCATGCCCCGCAGAAAAAGCGGGTCGGGCTATACGCTAAATTCCCGGTTAACAAAAACTACGGCTAAACAGCCTTGTTTTTCTAAACCGGGAGATATCGCTGCTATCCCTCATGCGACATCCGGTTTCATGATAGAATTATTATTTAATCAGGAGTGATATTCTGGGCACAATCATTATATCCACATCCTGCTTTTATTCCGACAAAAAAACTAACGGGATTGCACAGGAAGCCGTATGCTGCAAGGAAATCATAGCGTATAATGCATAATTATAATTAGCTACTAAGCAACCTTTTAGCGAAATCTATATCTTTTAAGTAAACTATCTTAAAAATGTAACCCATGAAAAAATTTACTTTGCTATTGATTTTCGTATCACTAATTTCCTGCAGTAATGATAACAATGATGTATCTTCTAAAAATAATTTAAATGGCAAATGGAATTGGCTTATATCATCCGGAGGGTTTGGAGGTGGCGCACAAACTCCTAAAACAACAAATCAAACCCGGATTATTGAATTCTCAGGCAATACTTTAAAAACGTATAGTAATGGCAATCTGTTCCAAACTAAAAAATTTTCTATTCAGACCAAACCATCCCCTTTTGGAGGTAACCAAAAAGTAATTGTAATCGATAAAGGAAATACATTAACGAATGAGGTTTATTTTGATCAGTCTTTTGAAATTATTGGTAAAAAACTTTATTTAAGAGATGAATGTGTTGATTGTTACACACATGAATACGAGCGTATCAAATAGTCTTATAAATGATAGAAGTCTGAATTAGCCCTGATGGCAGCGGTATCTCCCGATTTAGAAAACAAGGCTTTAGCCGTAGTTTTTCTTATCGGGAATTTAGCGTACAGCAGGACAAAATATTCTGATGAAAAGGAATGTTGTGCTCCTTAAATTTATCATAAGTTGTCCGAATTGATGCTAAAATTGTCCTTTTACACCCCTAACCTATTGATTTTTAAAACTAAATTTGTTTGTAAACATTTTAAAACACACAAAATGAGCACATCTGATTTTAGTACTGTAATTCAGGTTGGACAATCTGCGGAGGAAGTTTTTAATGCCATTACAAATGTTCGTGGCTGGTGGTCGGAAGAAATTGAAGGCGATTCGGCGAAACTCAATGATGAATTTAATTATCATTACGAAGATATTCACCGATGCAGAGTCAGATTGACAGAAGTGATTCCGAACCAAAAAATCGTCTGGCTGGTAGAACAAAACTATTTTAAGTTTACCGAAGACGAAACCGAATGGACCGGTACAAAACCAACTTTTGAAATATCGGAGAAAGACGGAAAAACAACACTGAAGTTTACGCATGTTGGTCTGGTTCCGGAATACGAATGTTTTGACATCTGCAGGGATTCGTGGACCAATTACATCCAGAACAGTCTAAAAAAACTGATTACGACCGGCAAAGGTGAACCCAATGCAAGCGGAAAACCCCAGACAGAAAACGAAAGAAAACTGAGTGCAGGCGAATAATCTTTTATCTTTTAAAATACGAAAAAAATATTTTATAGCAGTAGTTTCCTATATTTGTTTACAACAAAGGTGTCCATTTTTTTAACTGACTTACCTTAACCGTAATTAAATCTTAACTTAATGAAAATTTGTGCCGCACAAACAATTCCAATTAAAGGAAACATTCAACAAAACATAGAAAAACATAAAAGTCTGATTGAAATTGCAATATCCAACCAGGCTGACATGATTATTTTTCCTGAGCTTTCATTAACAGGTTATGAACCCGGGTTGGCTGATGGTTTATCAATATCTGACTTAGAAGATGAGAGTTTGAATGATTTTCAAATTATTAGCGATCTCAATGATATAATTATTGGCGTTGGAATTCCCTTTAAAACCAACAAAGGAATTTCCATAAGCATGGTCATTTTTCAGCCAAACGATAAAAGGCAAGTTTATGCAAAGCAATATTTGCATTCTGGGGAAGAAGAGTATTTTACGAGTGGAGAAAATATTTTGCCTTTGATTAAAAATGAGGATAAAATTGCAATTGCAATATGTTATGAAACTTCGATTCCGGAACATGCTGAAAAAGCATTTAAAAACGGAGCGCACATTTACATCGCCAGCGTTTTGAATTCCGTAGAAAGTGTAGACAAAGACATAAAAAGAATATCAGAAACGGCAAAGAAATACAATATGTACGCATTGATGTCAAACTTTGCAGGTGAATCCGGCGGATACGAATGTGCAGGTAAGACTTCTATATGGAACAAACAAGGAGCCTTAACTGGACAATTGAACAGCAAAGATGAAGGTGTAATTATTATAGACACTGAAAGCGACAAAATAATTGAAAAATATCTGTAACAAAACGATGGTACAATTTTAGAAATATTCGGGTTATAAAATTAACTTTGCAGTCTATAAAACTAAAAACGTTAAAATACAGTACCATGGATATTTTGGAATTAATGAAAAAAAGATACTCTGCGAAAAAATACAATGCTGACAAAGCTATTCCGCAGGAAAAAATCGAAGCTTTGAAAGAGGTTTTATACCTGAGCCCTTCTTCTATAAATATTCAGCCATGGAAATTTACATTTGTCCAAAATACGGGAATTAAGGCACAATTAGCTGCAGTTTCGATGCACAATAAAGAAAAAGTAAATCAGGCGCAGCTGATAGTGGTTTTTAGTGTTGCCGATGATCTGGATGCTTTTCAGCAAATAGTAGATACCCAAATGCCTGAAGCCCGCAGAAACTGGTACAACCAGATTAAAGCCAGTAAGCCTGAAGCCGAATTAAAAACATGGCTGTCCCAGCAAGTATATATCGCTCTGGGAGTTGGTCTCACTGCAAGCATTGCGTTAGGTCTGGATTCTACGGCGATGGAAGGGATTGAATCTGACAAATACAAAGAAATCCTAAATATGTCGGCATTTAAACCATTGTTTGCCATGGCAGTAGGTTATGGTGCCGAAGATGATTTTAACCGAATCGAAGTAATGCCAAAATCAAGACGATTACTGGACAGTGTCATTGAGAGCATCTAAACTTTATATAAAAACATGACCACCGACATCATTGAATTAAACAATTTTATCGTCCTGATCGAACATTCTAATGCAGAGAAAACCTTTGTTCAGAAGTGTGAAATCGACGGAGATGCGGTTGGTTTTGCTTTTTATGGTTCCGGAAATGTTGAGTTAGAGATCAAACACAACAATCAGACAAAATATTTAACGAATACAACCGGACTGGCAATTTCTTTTTTTGGCAATCAAAAAGTAGAATTTGCCCATAAAATCGCTCCTGACAAACCCCTGCAGTCCATTAGTATTTTTACGAAACTTAAAAACCTGCATACGCTTTCTCAGGTCGAAAAAGAAATTTTCGAAAAACAGCTGCCTGAATTATTAAATCCGAAGGAACATTTTGTAAAAGGCCCTACCTTTTTTATGACGCTTGACATGCAGCTTGCTGTTCAGAAGATTTTCAATACCACCTACTCCGGCAATACAAGACTGTTATTCTTAAAAAGCCAGGTCAACGAATTACTTTCACATTATTTTGCCCTTTTGTCTGATGATAAAAAAGTAGAACTGAACGATAAGGACAAAGAGAAACTTTTTCAGGCAAAAGATATCGTGAGCGCACAATATTCAAAACCTCCCACTATTTCAGAATTGTCAAGACTCATCGGACTTAATAGCACCAAATTAAAAAAGAATTTTAAAGAGTTATTTGGTATTCCGATTTACAAATACATTCACGAAGAGCGCCTGAACAAGGCATATGAACTGCTTTCACAAACGGAGAAAACCGTTCAGGAAGCGGCCTGGGAAGTTGGTTACGAAAGCCTGAGTTCGTTTTCGAATGCGTTTCAGAAGAAGTTTGGTTCAAGGCCCAACGAAGTAAAAAAACAATTCCTTTCAAACAAATCTTAATTCTTTTCCGACAAATGATTTGATTATGAACTGTGCAACTTTGCTGTATCATTAATCTTAAATCATATAAAAATGGAAAATCAGAAAATTTTAGTCCTTGGCGGAAACGGAAAAACCGGACGCAGGGTAACGAAACTGTTAAAAGAAAGAAGCAACGCCGAAGTTTACATCGGATCCAGAAATGGCATCCCTCCTTTTCACTGGGAAAATCAGGAAACCTGGTCTGAGGTAATCGAAGGTATTGATACGGTTTACATCACTTTTCAGCCTGATTTGGCCATTCCGTCAGCTCCGGAAGCGATTCAGAAATTCACAACTTTGGCCACTCAAAACGGTGTTCAGAAAATAGTACTTCTTTCGGGAAGAGGCGAAAAAGAAGCGCAGGTTTGCGAAGAAATTGTAAAATCTACAGCAAAAAACTGGACGATAGTACGAGCCAGCTGGTTCAGTCAGAATTTTAGCGAAAGCATCTTTTTAGAACCTATTCTGGCAGGCTACGTAGCTATAGCAAGAGCCGAAACACCAGAGCCTTTTACCGATGCCGATGATATTGCGGCCGTAGTAACCGAAGCGCTTTTAAACGAAAAACACAACGGCAAAACATACGAGCTTACCGGTCCGAGGCTGCTCTCCTTTAAAGAAGCCGTAGCCCAAATAGCCCAGATTACAGGCAGGGAAATTCAGTTTCACCCGCTTTCTGTTGACGAATACATCAGTATGCTGCGGGAATATCAGGTTCCGGAAGACGAATTATGGCTGGTAAACTATCTTTTCAGCGAAGTTTTAGATGGCCGAAATTCCAGCATCACCAGCGATATTGAAAAAGTCTTAGGCCGAAAAGCCAAAGATTTTACCGACTACGTAAAAGAGACAGCACAAACCGGAATTTGGGATGCGCCAAAATTAGCAGAAACGCCATGAATTATTCGAGATCCATATTGGCTGGTATTATTGCATGGCTTTGCGTTGTAATTACTTTTTATGTTCTGGAACACATTCCGCTTTTTAAGGAATCAACAATCGTTCAGGCATTTATTGCCGCTTTTACCATTATATTTTATGCCTGGTTTGCCGCCTGGTTTTATTATAAAAAAGCAGCAAAAAAGTCGGGACTTCTGGCAGGAATCGTCATTACAGGCACTGCTTTGGTTCTGGATCTTTTGGTAACAGTCCCGTTTATCGAAATCCCAAAAGGAAGCAGTTATCAGGCCTTTTTCAGCAATCCTCTATTATGGATTCTGGCGGTCATTAATGTTCTTACAGTGTATGTACATCTAAAGCGAAATACAAAAGTAAACTGAAACTAAAAAATACTATTTAAGAATCCGATTTGCGATAAGCTGATCGGATTTTTTATGGCATGCCCCGCAGAAAAAGCGGGTCGGGCTATTCGCTAAATTTTTTGTTCCGTTTCTCTTCACAAAAAGATACCGCTGCTATCCCTCATGCGACAGTTGGTTTCATAATAAACTTCACTTTTCAATACAAAAAGGTTATCAAAATTAAATTTATAAACATCAATCCAAATTAAAATAAAGCAGAATATTCTTATATTTACCCCCGTATTTTAATTTAAAAAAATGAATTGGTCATCCAAATTAATCCTCCATAAAAAAGAACTCCGAATAGCAATTTACTTTGAAAAAAATGCAAAATTGATTGCGCGCATCAAACAATTTGAAGGCGCAAAATGGAGTCAAACTTTAAAAGTCTGGCATTTACCGGACAATGAACAGAACCGGATTCATTTTAAAATACCCGCTGCCTATTTATCATTACCATCAGAGGAAGGAATTTTAGCTATCCAAAAATTTAGTAATTGGCTTAATTCCAGACGTTACAGTCCCAATACTGTAAAAACATATACTGAAGCTTTAAAGTCTTTTTTGGTTTTTCATCGGCAACTTCCTGTTTCCGAAATCACAAATGATCATATCATACTATATAATAACGATTACATTTTAAAAAATAACCTTTCGGCTTCCTATCAAAATCAGATTGTGAATGCTATTAAATTATTTTTCAAAACTTTAGAAAACAAGAAAATGTATGTAGAAAACATTCATCGACCAAAAGGCGAAAAAAAATTACCTAATGTATTGAGCAAAGAAGAAGTGAAACTTATATTAAACGCTCACTTTTACATCAAACACAAAACCATGCTTTCATTAATATATAGCTGCGGATTAAGGCGCAGTGAATTATTAAACTTAAAACCTGCCGACATCGACTCCAAACGAAACATAATCCTGATAAAACAATCCAAAGGCAAAAAAGACCGCATCGTTCCCCTATCCCAAAAAATATTAGAAATGCTGCGAAGTTATTATGTATGTTATAAACCAAAAAAATGGCTTTTTGAAGGGCGAAACGAAAACGAACCCTACGATGCCCGCAGCTTATCAAACGTGCTGAAGCAAGCCCTGACAAAAAGTAATATTAAAAAACCTGTAAGCTTGCATTGGCTTAGACACAGCTATGCCACACATCTATTGGAATCAGGAACCGATCTACGCTTTATTCAGGAACTTTTGGGGCATAGCAGCAGCAGAACTACAGAAATATATACCCATGTAAGTACAAAAAGTCTACAGCAAATAAAAAGTCCGTTTGATGATTTGTAGTAAAACTTTTCTATATTAGCATCCGATAAAAAAGCCAATTTATGGCACAAAGCCAACAAAAAAGAGCATATTGAAGCCATTTTATGGCTGATATAAGTAAGTTATAGCCAATGCAAAAAACCTCGAAGAAACAAATCACAATGAAATTTAATTTAAAGTTTATTACTGATTACGGTCAATTTTATCTAAATGACAAAAATGCAACCGGAAATACTGGTTCGGAAAATTTTTGGACAAATCAAGCATTTGCAGACAAACTAGCAATTGAAGAAGGAGTTCTCGGTGTTTCAATTGGCAACGACGAAGGAAAAGTTGAATGCGAATTTGAAATTTTAAATTCAAAAAGTTTGGTTACTGATTTTACATACTTTGACCACGTTGTTGAAGCAAGTATAAAAATTCATTCAGGAATATTACAAATAATTGACTGTCCGCATTCAGAAGTTGAAATGGAAACTGAAATTGAAAATGGCGATTATCGCGTGCGTGTTTACTCAATAAATCTAGAAACTGGTTATAATGAATTTCCAGGAGATACTTATAAAATAGAAATGTGGAAAGAACCTTATTCAGAAAGAGATGTCTTGAAAAGGTTTTTAGGCTAGAATAAATGCACTGGCTATAACAGCCATTTGGCTCAATTGCTAGTTTTGTTTAAAATTGAAACAATCAATTCACGCAGAAAGTTTTATCTTAACCGAAAATAATCAACACGCTTTGACCGCAACTAAGCCAAGTGGCCAAACGTTGGTGGCAACCCAAAGGCAAAACGTACAAAATGACAAACAGAAATAAAATATTAACAATTCTGAATTTTCTAATTATTGTTTTCTGCAATCAGATATTAGCTCAAAATGCTATAACTAAGGAAATTCTTTGGACAACTGATTGGAGTCCGAATGGAAAATACATTGCAATTGGCGGAAATGTAGACACATTGAAAATTTATAATTCAAGTAATCTAAAACCATACAAATTTCTTCCTATTAAAAACACGATAACACGTATAAAATGGCATCCTACAAAAAATATAATTGCTTTAACTACACAAATCTCAGGTGACAAATCTAGTATTATTAATTTAGAGACGAATGAAAAAATTGAATTAAACGGAATTTCATCAGATGGAGCAAGAGGAATTGATTGGAACAGTACAGGCGAATATATAGCTGTTGGCGATAATAACGGACAAATATTGATTTTCAATATTAAAGGTAATTTAATTAGCACATTCAACAACGGAAACACAAAGACCATAACTGCAATTGATTGGCATCCAAAAAAAGATATTCTCATAACCGTTTCAGATAAAATACGTTTATTTGACATTAAAGGAAATCTGTTAAATTCAATAAAACATAGAAAAGAAGAAGTAATGATATTGAGTATCTCTTGGCACAATTCGGGTTCTTTTTTTGTAACAGGAGACTATGGAAATGAAAAAGACAAATCTTTACTTCAATATTGGGATAAAAATGGCAGCTTATTAAAGTCTATTGATATAAGTAAAGGTGAATACAGAAATTTGACTTGGAATTCAAAAGGGAACAGCTTAGCAACAGCAAGTGACGCATTGAGAATTTGGGACACCAAAGGAAACCTTATTTCAGAAGGTTACTCTGAAGACTACTTATGGGGTATTTCTTGGGATAAACGAGGAAACAGAATTATTACTTCAAGTTTGGAGCAAAATATAATACTATGGAATAATAAAGCAGAAAGAATATCAGCTATAGAATAAGGGCAGCCACTAACAGCCGTTTTGAAATAGCTGGAATTTAATGGGATTTCCGTTTCGCATCAAGTTTTCGTTAAGCCGAAAATTGAGCGGTTACGAACTTCCAGCCATCTCAAAGCAGCGACACGTTAGTGGTAACTTAAATCAACACTAGTCAATTCGACAAAATATGAAATTAGAAATAGGAATAGAAATTAGATACGAAATTTTACAATATTCATTATTAATAGAAGATTTTACATCGGTTTTTTTAGCCCAATTATTGGGAATAAAAGATTATAAAAAAACTAAATCACTCGGAAATCAAAGTGGAAATTTATCGTTTAATCAAAAAGTTAATTTGCTAATTGATATCGGGGCTTTAGATAGCGAAGAAAGAAGTAAGTTTTTAACTTTTATGGAAATTCGTAATCAGTTTATGCACAATATAAATGCAAAAACTTATGAAAGTTGTTTTGGTTTTCTGGAAGGCAAATCTAAATTCATCCTTAAACTTTTCCCTCAAGATTTAAGCTTACCATTAGAACAACAATTAAAAAAAGCAACTAATCAATTGGCTGATAGCGTTATTAAGTCGACTGTAATGTTGACAGAAAAAGTAGAAGAACAGATAAGAGAAAAATCAACCACTTTTATGTTGGAAAAGTTCAAGAAAAATTCTCTAGAAACTATAAGAGAAATAAAAGAAGTTTTTGATTCACTTTATACGACAAAAAAAGATGCTGGTGTAGAAACTATAAGTTTGGAAGAAATAAAGGATATTGGAACAATTTTCAGCAAAGCATATTACTCTGTAATGGTAAAAAAATTAAAAACAAAGTAAGCTACCACTAACAGCTAGAGTTTCGTTGCGGCTGCAAGCCGAACAATGAAACTCCTGTTGAACGGAACCGGAGTACCTGCCGTCAACACTATGGAGTTATCGTAAAGTTTTGAGAGATAGTTACAAGAGGCAACTGAGCCTCTTTTTTTTGGAGTAGATTTTCATTTGTTTTTCTCGTGTTTTCGGTCACTTTTGGGCATAAAATCCCTTACCCGTAAAATTAACTTTCACGGGGAATTGGGTTTTGGCATCCGCCAAGATACCAAGCAGGTGGACCTCGCTGGTCAAAAACCGCTATTGGGTGCAAATTGCCCGTTTTGCAACACGGACATTTGGGCAAAAAGGGTTTCTTTGCTACTTTTTCCAAGATCTTTACTTGGAGTTTTGCTTGCAAAAGCTTTAGCTTCCCACGCTTCCAAGTGCTGCTCAAAAAGCCATAATGACGAATCTTGACAAAGCGTTTGGGCAAAATATGCAACGAAAACCGACGGATAAACTCGCCGTGGGTCAATGTCATTTGCTTTTTGACTCCCGCCACTCGGTAATCCTTGTAATCGAAAGTCACGTTTTCGTTGTCAATGCTTTTGATTCGGTGGTTGCTGATGGCGATTTTATGGGTATATCTCCCCAGATACTCCACCACAGACTTTGTACTTCCAAAAGGCTTTTTGGCAAAAACTACCCAAGGCTTCTGCCATAAATGCTGCCGGATTTGCTCGTATTTTATGGGCTCTTTTGCTTTGAGTTTCTGGCAATATTTTGCCCTAAACACTTTCGATAAAGCTTTGACAGGAAACAGGAATTTGCCGTCCGTTCGGCTGTTTTTCCACTGTCCGTCTTTATCAACTCCTCCTCCGGGAACAATACAATGCAGATGCGGATGAAGGGCTCAACTGCTGTCCCCAGGTGTGCAAAACAGCGATCATTCCCAGTTGTATTTCTTTGGCTTTGCCAAATTTTTGAAGCGTTTCCCAAGTTGCTTCAAACAGGGTGTCATACACCATTTTTGGCTGATGCATCGCCAAGGAATTTAGGCTATCGGGCAAGGTAAAAACCACGTGGAAGTATGGCACTGGCAAGAGTTCTGTGCTTCGGGCTTCCATCCAATCCTCTCGCTTGTTACCCTGGCATTTGGGACAATGTCTGTTCCGGCAAGAGTTGTAACTAATGGTCAGATTTCCACATTCATCACACCCATCGATATGACCGCCCAAATCGGCCGTTCGACATTTTTTGATGGCAGAAAGCGTGTGCAGTTGCCAAGTATTCAAGCCGTAGTTTTCGATTTTTGAGGCAATATTTCGCAGTACATCGGCTACTTCCGGTGGCATTTCTCGAAAAGGGTATCCAGTGGACTAAAGATGCGTTGGCTCTCGAGTTGGGCAATGTGCAAATACTCCATCGTGGTCTCGATATTTTGGTGCCCCAAGAGGTCTTTGAGGGTCATAATATCCATTCCGTCTTCGAGCAGATGTGTGGCATAACTGTGCCGAAGCGTGTGCACGTGAACTTCTTTTTTCACACCCGCTGCTCTGGCCACTTGCTTCACTACCCATTGCACGCCTCGCTGGCTGTACCGACTATCAAAATCACCTCCTGCTCTTTCCATAGGTTGCCCATTAAAAAGGTAATCCTGTGGTTTTTCTGCTTCGATATATTTTTTGAGCCCTCGTATTAAATGAACCGATAAAGGAACATAGCGGTCTTTTTTACCCTTTCCTTGCACTACTTTGAGTTGCTTTCTATCGAAATCTAAATCCTGCAATCGCACACTTCGAGCTTCCATACAACGCAATCCGCAACCATAAAGCAATCCAATAAGGATTCGGTGTTTGAGTAATTTGGCATTTTGGAGCATTGCCCAAACTTCTTCCTTGCTCAAAACAACGGGTAGTTTTTTCTCGTGTTTTATGGACGGTAAACGCAAGTACTCATAAGGCAAGCCTTCTGATTTTAGAAGAAACCGAAGACCATAAACACAATGTTTGAAATAAGTTTGTGAAGGGGTTTTGGACTTTTTCTGCTGGTAAAACAAGTAATCTTGTACTTGTTCAGGATCTAAATCCGTTGGGATTTTCCCAAAATACAATGATATAGAAGCAACATGTCGAGAATAATTATTAAAAGTACTTTGACTTCTGCCCAATACCGAAATAGTACGTTCAAAACGATTGATGAGTTCCTCAAATCCTGGAACTTCTCGTTTAGCCTGGTTGAGAATTTTGTTTTCTCTTAATTCTTCAACATTCTTTTTTTTGTAGTCATATCTTACCGAATTTAATTATATTCGTAAGGTACAAAATCACGGTAAGTGCTACCGAAGGTTTAGTTCAACATGCGTTTGTCTCGATAGCTAGAATTCAATAAATATCATATTCGATTTTCCGCTCAAAAATCTTATCTTAGCTAGAAATAGCCATTCCACGCAGTCACTACTGCGCCAAGCCGCGGAACGTTAGCCGCAAAACCAAAAAATCAAAAAACCAAAAAAACTAAGAAATGATAAGGAGTAAGTCAACAATTTTAATAGATACAGAAAAAGAAAAAGTTTGGAATGCGCTAACGAAGCCTGAATTGGTTAAGCAATGGCAATATGGCAGCGATTTAATTACTGATTGGAAAGTTGGCAGCGAAATACGATTCAGAAATGTATGGGAAAACAATATTTTTGAGCAATGGGGGAAAATTATTGAAGTTGTCCCGAATAAATTAATAAAATATAGCCTGTTTTTTCCTAGACCTAACTTAGAAGACAAAAAAGAGAACTATTTTATTATGAGCTATATCATTTCGGATTTTGAACATAAAATTAAACTCGAAATCATCAAAGAAGACAATAGACCTGACGCAGTTGTTGAAAAAGAGAGTCCTGAAGAAAATCCAATTCTACAAAAGTTAAAAGAAATTGCTGAAACAAATTAAGGCCAGCGGCTAACTGAGAATTTGTGCAGTGTGCTAGTTTTCGCAAAGTTGAACTTCGTATTTCAAGAATAAAGTTCACTTGAACCGCATCTGACGCAAATATGCAAAACATTTGTCGTCATTGTAAAGAATATCATCGTAAACATCATGAACACATCAATAAAAGAATCAATTTGGAATCAATTTGGAGCAAGTATTGATATGCTAATAAATGTAATTTCAAATTGTAAAGACGACCACTTTCCTTCACAAAAGCGTTTCTATTACATTGCTTATCACAGTGCGCTATTTTTAGATTACTATTTAACTCTGCCCCCAAGTGATTTTAATCCCATTCTTACGTTCACGCAAATGAATAATGATGAAAAACCATTAGAGTCAATTGGCGATTTAATTCCGGATAAGATTTACAGTAAACAAGAACTGATAAACTACGTTGAGCGAAGTCGTGAAAAATGTAAAAACATTATTGAAGTTTGACAGATGATAAACTTAATGATAGGTTTATTGAAGGAAATGATGAAGACGACATGAACTATTCACTTTTAGAGATTTTGCTTTACAATCTGCGACATACGCAACATCATGTCGGACAACTAAATATGTTAATTCGGCAAGATCTTGATAAACATATTGAATGGTCTTTTAGAGCAGGAGACATTAAATAATTAAAATCAAAACAACTAAACTTTATCTGGGCAGATAGAATTCAGCTCAATGGCTTTAAAACTTTTTCAAGCCGCGACGTTGCACTTATCATATCCTAACACCATAGTAAACAATACTATCAAACATAAAAAAGATATTAACTCTTTTTGTATTTTTAAACTTCAGTAACATGTACACTCACGAAGTCAAAAAAATAAATCGAAAAATATGAGTTTTAGTAGCGGTTATTCAAACGTCAACGGTTTGAAGATGTATTATGAAATCTATGGTGAAGGCGAACTTCCACTTGTTTTGATCCATGGCGGCGGATCGACAATTCAGACGAACTTTGAAAAAATTATTCCTTTACTCGAAAAAAACAGAAAGGTGATTGCCGTTGAGCTGCAATCACATGGGCGAACAAATGACCGAAATTCTGACCTTACATTTGAACAAGACGCCGACGATGTGTTCACGCTCTTAAAAAATTTAAATATTAATAAAGCTGATTTTTTAGGTTTTAGTAACGGAGGGACAACAACACTTCAGATTGCGATACGTCATCCTGAAATTACGAATAAAATTATTTTAGGATCTGCACTTTCAAAACGAAACGGAGTTTTTGATTGGTTTTGGGATTTCATCTCTCAAGCCACATTAGAGAATATGCCCCAGCAATTAAAAGAAGGGTATGAGAAAGTTGCAGAAAATAAGGCCGATTTACAAATTATGCATGACAGGGACGTAAAAAGGATGATAAACTTTAAGGACATTCCCGACGAACAAATAAGAGGCATAAAAATCCCGGTTCTAATTATAATTGGAGACAAAGATGTTATTACACCAGAGCATGCATTAGAATTAAATCGTCAAATCACTGATTCTGAATTAGCTATTATACCTGGAGTTCATGGGGAATATATTGGAGAAATTACGACTCTAAAACCGGACTTTAAAGAAGATGACTTGATAGTCCCATTAATTGAAAAATTTTTGGATAAACGGAGCAACCACTAACCGAGGTCAGGCAACATGAATTTTTTGTCCAGCAGGAACATTTTTTCGTACAACTTTTGTCTTGTCGGTAGCACGCAATCCGCTTTTCCGGGAACTCGCCTCTCAAACTGTTATTCGTAACGCTATGACCTATGAATGATAAAAAAATGAAAAAACAAATCATAAATACTGACAATTCTAAAACGACCATCTTAATTCGATTGATGGTTGGGACGGTATTCCTGTCCGAAGGAATTCAGAAGTTTCTATTTGCAGACAAACTTGGAGCAGGGCGATTTGAAAAAATTGGCTTGCCTTTACCTGAAATTTTAGGCGGTTTTGTAGGCAGTTTTGAAATTGTTTGCGGAATTCTAATCCTTATAGGACTCATGACAAGACTGGCAAGTGTGCCCCTCATCATCATAATGTTGGTAGCTATGGGAACAACAAAATCGGAAGTTTTAGCTGATAAAGGTTTCTGGGAAATGATGCACGAAAGCAGAACCGACTGGGCAATGCTTTTGGGAAGTATCGTTTTGCTCATTAAGGGAAGTGGCTGTTGGTCGGTGGACAAAACTTTTAAAAAAGATGAAGCATAATGTGGATTTAAAAGATATTGCCAGTCTCTTCCTGAAACTCGGCATTATTGGTTTTGGCGGTCCTGCAGCACATATTGCCATGATGCAGGAAGAAGTCGTGACAAAGCGAAAGTGGCTGACCGAACAGCATTTCCTGGACTTAATGGGGGCAACCAACCTAATTCCAGGACCAAACAGTACCGAAATGGCAATCCATATCGGGCACGAAAAAGGCGGCTGGAAAGGGTTGCTAATTGCAGGTCTTTGTTTTATTCTGCCTGCCGTTTTTATAACCGCAATTTTTGCTTTTCTCTACAAACAATACGGGCAACTTCCAGAAGTACAACCTTTTATTTACGGGATAAAACCAGCTATAATCGCCATTATTCTGGGAGCTGTTTCTCCATTGGCAAAAAAATCGTTAAAATCGGCTCAGCTGCTAATTATTGGGTTACTTGTTTTGCTTGGGGCTTTATCCAGCGTAAACGAAATTTATTTGATGTTTGGAGCTGGTTTTATTGCTCTGTTTTTGGCATATTTTAGAAACAGAAAAGGAAATAATCTCAACAGTTTTTTTACTTTGCCAATATTACAAATCACCAGCACGACTGTAATTTCTGCAACCAGCGTCAACTTGTTTTGGATTTTTCTAAAAATCGGTGCAATACTTTACGGAAGCGGATATGTTTTATTTGCATTTCTTGATACAGAATTAGTCTCGACCGGGCTTTTAGCACGACAACAATTAATTGATGCCATTGCCGTGGGACAATTTACACCCGGACCCGTTTTTTCTTCGGTGACATTTATTGGGTATCAGATAAATGGTTGGGCAGGTGCCGTCGTTTCGACAATCGCTATATTTTTACCTTCATTTGTTTTTGTTGCATTGCTCAACCCTATCGTAAAGAAAATGCGAAACTCAAAACCATTTTCTGCATTTTTAGACGCTGTAAATGTGGCTTCTGTGGCCATAATCGCAGCCATTTGTTTTGAAATGGGCAAAGACACTATCACTGACTGGCGGACAATTTTGATTGCGGTTTTAAGTATTACAATTGCATTTGGATACAAGAAATTAAATAGTGCTTTTGTTGTTTTGGGTGGTTCATTAATCGGCTATTTATTGACACTAATATGATGCAAAGAACTCTGCAAAAAAAGTATGAACTCACAAAAGCAGTTTAACAAAATGCTAAATTCAACTGCAGTTCTTCAATAGAGCTTCTAAATATCACATCACCAATACTAAAAACCTCAGTTTTTGAATGTGCTTCTTATCCTTAGCTCCCGTATAATTGCAAAATTTATGAGCTTTCTACTTTTAATTTTGCCTGACATTTAAGCTTTGGAAATATTATGAAATTATAAAAACTTTATTTCATAACTTAGATTTCTTTTAAAGGGAAAATGCCATGACTAAGAAATCCATAGCCCGAAACTTCTTAAAGCTCGCTGCAACAGGGCATTCCCATGAAGCATTCCGCTTATATGTAAGTAAGGATTTTAAACATCATAATGCCTATTTCAAAGGTGATGCCGACACACTCATGCTGGCTATGGAAGAATCTGCAAATACCAATCCGAATAAGATTTTTAAAATTCATCATATCCTGAGTGATGGTGATATGGTCGCAGTGCATTCACATGTTCAACAAAATTCAACAGATTCAGGCGTAGCTGTTGTTCACATATTTCGGTTTGAATCAGACAAAATAATCGAGCTTTGGGATTTAGGACAGCCTATTCCAAAGAAAAGCATTAATGAAAATGGGATGTTTTAACTAACGAAAAATGGCTAAAATTAAAACTACAGAAACAGACGGCAACGTGATTGATTTTATTAACACAGTTGCAGAAGATCCTAAAAAGAATGATGCTTTTGAACTTCTTAAAATAATGCAGGAAGTAACGGGCTTCGAACCTAAAATGTGGGGACCGGGTATAATTGGTTTTGGAAATTATCATTATAAGTACGAAAGTGGACACGAAGGCGAAGCTCCATTAGCCGCTTTTTCTCCCAGAAAAGATGCGATTTCACTTTACCTCAGTTCTTCTTTCGAAAATAAAGAGGAACTTCTTTCTGAATTCGGAAAACATAAAGCCGGAAAAGGCTGTATTTATATCAAAAAATTAAGTGATATAAATACTGCTATTTTAAAACAAATGATTTCGCTTTCGGTTGACTATTTAAAAAAAATATATCCTTCAAATTAACTCTCATGATTACCACAATAAGTATTATTTTACTTGCCATTCTTTTTTATTTCTTACTGCATCCCCGATTCGGCAAAAAACCTTCTGGCGAAAGACTTGCGTTAATTAAAAAATCGCCTCAATTTAAAAATGGAAGATTCGAAAACATCAGCTTTACTCCCGAACTTGCAGAGGGTTATGGTTATTTTGAAGTCTTGTATGAGTTCTTCTTTAAAAAAGTGGATCGAAAAATTCCAACTGATACTATCCCGTCCATAAAAACCAATTTACATGAACTTTCTCCTGACCAAAATATAATGGTCTGGTTTGGTCATTCTTCTTATTTTATTCAGCTCGAAGAAAAACGTTTTTTAATCGATCCGGTTTTCAGTGGCAATGCCTCCCCCATTTATGGCAGTACAAAATCATTCAAAGGAACAGATATTTATACATCAGATGATTTTCCTGAAATTGATTATTTATTAATTACTCATGATCATTACGATCATCTTGATTATAAAACCATTATGGACTTAAAACCTAAAATAAAAACGGTGATCTGTCCGTTAGGGGTTGGTTCTCACTTTGAGTTTTGGAAATTCCGTGTCGAAAATATTATTGAGAAAGACTGGCACGAAAAAGTAGAATTAGATCAAAACTTAACACTTTATACCACACCGTCAAGACATTTTTCCGGCAGAAGTATCAATCGCTGTAATACGCTCTGGACATCATTCGTCTTAGAAACCAAAGATTTCAAAATGTATTTGGGCGGGGACAGTGGTTACGATTCTCACTATGCTGAAATTGGTAAAAAATATGGTCCATTTGACATTGCCTTAATTGACAATGGCCAATACAATGAAAAGTGGAAATACATTCACAATATGCCGGAAGATGTACTAAAAGCGATGAAAGACCTGAAAGCAAAAAGAGCATTTCCGGTGCACAATTCAAAATTCCCCTTATCACTTCATTCATGGGATGAGCCTTTGGTTAAAATAACAGAATTAAATACTGCATCAGAAAATCCGATTCCGCTAATTACACCCATGATTGGCGAATTAGTTGAACTGAAAAATCAACAACAGGAATTTCAGCAATGGTGGAAAGGTGTTAAATAGTCAAAAAAATTAAAATGTTTCCTGCCTCCAGATTAAAAATAAACCCAAAAAGCCCTTAATGACGATATCAAATTTTAATTTACAACCCGATTTTTTAGAAAATGAAACCATAAAATTAATTCCGCTTCAGGAAGATCATTTTGAGGTTTTGTATGAATTAGCATCAGACCCTTTAGTTTGGGAACAGCATCCCATTAAAGACCGGTATAAAAAAGAGGTATTTAAATCATTTTTTGAAGCAGCTGTAAATTCAAAAGGTGCTTTTTTAATTTTAGAGCGAAAAACAAACGAAGTTATCGGCACTACACGGTTCTATGATTACAATCCTGAAAAATCAAATGTGGGGATTGGTTATACTTTTATAGGTCGAAAATTCTGGGGTGGCCCTTATAATGCAGCAACAAAAAAGCTGCTGATTGATTATGCTTTTCAAACCGTTAGTTCTATCCTTTTTCATGTTGGCGCAGAAAATATCCGTTCTCAAAAAGCTGTGTTAAAATTGGGCGCAGTAAAAATAAACGAAATGTTTTTTCCTCATAATGGGATCGATTTACCTCATTTCGAATATGAATTGCGTAAAGAAAAAAATTAAAAATGATTATTTTTGCAGCTAAATACAAGTCATATGAACTAAGATCTTGCCTCTTAACTTATGATTATAACCTTTAAATCAAAAATAATGAAAAGAATAACAGTCTTTTGCGGATCCAGTTTCGGTACTGAAGAAATTTACACAAAACAAGCAGTATTATTAGGAGAAACATTAGCAAAACAAAATATAGAATTGGTTTATGGCGGTGCTAATGTAGGTTTGATGGGCGCAGTAGCTGATGGAGTCCTAAATAACGGCGGAAAAGCAATTGGCGTCCTGCCTGATTTTTTAAGATCAAAAGAAATTGCGCATCTGGGATTAACGGAACTTATTCTGGTTGAAAGCATGCACGAAAGAAAAACAAAAATGAATGATTTATGCGATGGTGTCATTGCACTGCCTGGTGGATTTGGAACCCTTGAAGAGCTTTTTGAAATGCTTACCTGGGCTCAATTAGGACTGCACAAAAAACCAATCGCAATTTTAAACATCAACGGTTTTTATGATTCCCTGATTCAACTAACTGAAAATATGGTGAGCAAAGGCTTATTGAAAGACGTGAATCAGCAGATGCTTTTAGTAAGTGATGACATTGGTGATTTACTGGATAAAATGAAGAATTACAAAGCTCCTACTGTTGGAAAATGGATTGAAAAAGAAGAAGTTTAGTCTCTTTTGGCAGGGTGATTTTCAGTTTTTAACACAATTTCCGGAATAACTTTCTTATCTTGTGGCTCCAAAAAACTGAAAATCCGTTATCCAAAATGAAATATTTAAAAGCCTATTACCTTCTATTCGCCCTTATTCTCTCTGTAAATTTAATAAATGCTCAGGATACTGATACCGGAAACTGGTTTATGTATTTTGGAAATCAGGCCATCAACAAAAAGTGGAACTGGCATAATGAAGTACAATACCGTAATTATAATTTTGCAGGAGATACTCAGCAGCTATTATTAAGAACAGGAATCGGATACAATCTTACCGAAAACAATAATAATATTTTATTAGGTTACGGTTTTATCAATTCACAAAATTATATTCCCGGAACTAACGATAAGACAGGTAATAATGAACATCGTATTTTCCAGCAGTTTATAACACGCCAAAATTTTGGAAGGATTTATTTGCAGCACCGTTATCGCGTGGAAGAACGCTTTTTAGAAGATGATTTTCAAATGCGTTTTCGTTATTTTTTGGCTTTGAATGTACCTATAAATAAACCAAAAATGGAAGATAAGGCCTTTTATTTTTCAGCATATAACGAAATTTTTATAAACGCAGAATCTCCTGTTTTTGACAGAGACCGCGTTTATGGCGCATTAGGTTATGTAATCAATAAGAATTTTAGGGTTGAAGCAGGTTTTATGAGACAAATTCAGGAAAAAACCGGACGAAACCAATTTCAGATTGCAGTTTACAATAATATACCTTTTAACAGTAGTAAATAAACTTTCAAAATCCGTAGATATGGCAACAGTAAATAATAATTTTGCAAAAGCCGAAATGCTGATCAGAAAACCCGTCTCAGAAGTTTTTCAGGCTTTTATAAATCCTGAAATTACGAGCAAATTCTGGTTTACTAAAGGATCTGAAAAATTAGAAGAAGGAAAATCGGCTGAATGGACCTGGGAAATGTATGGTTTTTCTCTTACTATTTTTACTAAAGTAATTGAAGAAGACAAACGAATTGTAATTGAATGGGGAAATAGCGGAGAAGAGACCATTGTAGAATGGATTTTTAATGCTTTGGATGAAAAAGAAACTTTTGTTAGCATCACTAATTATAATTTCAAAGGCGATGCTGATACAATACTCTCTGAAGTTCGTAATTCTACTGAAGGTTTCACATTGGTTTTAGCCGGAGCTAAAGCTTTTTTGGAGCATAACCTTCAGTTAAATTTAGTCCTGGACAGATTTCCAAAAGGTCTAAGTTAATCAACTAAATAAAGTCATGGCAGCTGTACCTACTCCTAAACCTGCAAATGTTGATGAATATATTGGAGGTTTCCCAAACAATGTTCAGGAAGTATTAGAAAAAATCCGAATGACAATTCATAAGGCAGCGCCTGATGCTAAGGAAAAAATCAGTTACTCCATGCCGGCATTTGAGCAAAACGGAATTGTGGTGTACTTTGCCGCATTTAAAAATCACATTGGTCTTTATGCTTTGCCAAGCGGTCATGAACAGTTTAAGGAAGAACTTTCAAAATACAAATCAGGCAAAGGTTCTGTACAATTTCCATTAGATCAGCCTATGCCATTTGATTTAATTACGAAAATTGTAAAATTCAGAGTACAGGAAAATCTTGAAAAAGTAAAAATAAATAATCGATTATGAATTTATCTGAACATTACAATACGCTTTTCAAAACATCATCTGAACTGATTTTATCTGAAACTTATTCTATTGATTCTAAAATTAGGGATGATTCAGATAAACGATTTGGCGTTACTTTGCTAATTCGCCCGAATGATGAAATAAAAAATAATATTCAGGCATTCCTAAAAGAAATAAAAAAAACAGAACCTGAACAATATTACTATCCAAATGCTGATATTCATATAACAGTCCTCTCTATTATTTCGTGTACTGAAGGTTTTACACTGAATCAGTTTCCTACGTCAGAATACGTTGAAATTATTGAAAAAAGCCTGGTAGATATAAATGAAATAGAGATAGACTACCGGGGCGTTACGCTATCTCCCTCAGCGATAATGGTTCAGGGTTTTCCATCTGACGATTCATTGAATATCTTTCGTAGCAAATTACGCGAAAACTTTAAAAAATCTTCCCTCCCGCAAAGTATGGACAGCCGTTACACTCTAACCGCTGCGCATTCGACAATTATGCGCTTTCAGAATAAATTACAAAATCCAAAAAAGCTTGTTGAAATTGTTGAAAAATTCAGAAATCACAATTTTGGAAAATTCACCGTCGATAAAATTGAATTAGTTTTTAACGACTGGTATCAGCGCGAAAAGAACACTGTAAATATGTGCGATCTTTATCTGAAATATTTTTAGACTCGTTTTCTTTTTAACCTTTTTTCAAAATATTCCCTAATCCTTTTCCAATCTGTTCAATCGCTTCTATACCCTTTGTCAATGGAGTCGCGGTAAAGTCTTCATAAGCATCCATTGCACTTTCTTTTCGCCCATCCTGCGGGTAAACAAGGATCAGGTTATTATCACTGAAGGATTTTTCAAACTTCTGTGGCAATTTATCAAAGATAGACTGATACGAAACAGACCCTTTTCTGGACATATTAAACACAATCAAATCTGTTGGTTTAATTTCATCCGAAATAGCTTCAAAATCTTCCCAGTCTAAAATACTTTTGAAAGCAAGTTTTGTATTTAATTTCAGGTTATTCACTATTTGCTGAATTGCCTGATAGGTTTTATATTCACCATAAATAACTATCTGGGTACTTAATTCCTGTGCTAACCTGCATATTTTCTGAATTAAAGGCTGAAA
Organism: Flavobacterium hibisci; assembly: GCF_020026925.1. GTDB lineage: Bacteria > Bacteroidota > Bacteroidia > Flavobacteriales > Flavobacteriaceae > Flavobacterium > Flavobacterium hibisci. Next base: position 32,669 of record NZ_JAIQDW010000016.1, read on the forward strand.
TCCGATTCCCCTTTCAGAAAAAGGCGGACAAATGAAAACCAGTCTTTTCTCTTCAACAAAAGGTTTTTGAAACCTGCAGATAAAAAGGTTTTTATCAACATTATTGATGATAGAATCAACATTTTCTCCAAAAATCTTGTCGAGAAAGCCTGTTTTTCTTGGCCATCCAATGATTACAATATCAGACATAATTTCTTTGGAGGTCCTTGCTATACCACTAGCCGGATTGTGATCTATTCTTGCAATGGTATTGATCTTAATTTCAGAAGCAGATCCCTGAATAACAAATTTATCAACTGCTTTTTTATATTTTAAAATATTAATTTCGGCCTGATCATTATTAGGAACAATGGTCAATAATGTGACTGGATTGGCTGATTTTTTGTCCTTGATTAAAAGAGCAAAATCCAGTAAAGGTTCCGTTGCCGATGTTTTGGCTAAGGGAATTAAAATATGTTCATCTAAAATCTGATCTTTATGAGCATCCTGAGGAGAAATCTCTTCTTCACAAATCGCAATTTTTTTAGCGGCTTTTTCGGTGGCAAAAGAAGCAACAATGCAGGTAATCAATATTAAGATAATCGTTCCGTTTAATATATTCTCATCCAGAATATTTGCCTTAAATCCAACCAGAATGACTGCCAGTGTAGCCGCAGCATGTGCACTGCTTAATCCGAAAATAAGCTGTCTTTCCGTTTTCGTATATTTAAAAACAATCTGCGTAAAAAATGCGGCAATCCATTTTCCAAAAATAGCTACTACACTCAAAGTTGCAGCAACGATAAGAGCTGTTGGACCACTTAAAATCACGCTGATATCAACAAGCATCCCCACAGAAATCAGAAAAAACGGAATGAACAAGGCGTTCCCGATAAACTCAATCCTGTTCATTAAAGCAGAAGAGTGCGGAATTAAAGGATTTAAAGCCAAACCTGCCACGAAAGCACCAATAATAGGCTCTACTCCGGCTACTTCGGCTAAAAATGCAGCAAAGAAAACTACAGAAAGGACAAAAATATAATGCGCATGTTTTTCACTTTCCAGTTTTTTAAAGAACCATTTTGCCACTCTTGGAATCACCAAAAACATAATAGCTGAAAAAATAGCCAGCGAAATGGTTAATTTTATCCAGAAAGCCTGATTAAGATTTCCCTCACTGCTTCCCATAATGACGGCCAGAATAATCAAAACAGCTGTATCTGTCAGAATAGTCCCTCCGACAGTTATAGCAACAGCCTGGTTTTTAGCAATCCCTAATTTACTTACAATCGGATATGCCACCAGCGTGTGCGTTGCAAACATACTTGCGGTTAAAAAACTGGCGTTAAAATCATACTGCAGTAAATAATAACAAACCGGAAACCCAATAGTAAGTGGAAAAATAAAAGTAAAAAATCCGAATAATAAACTTTTGTTGCGGTTTGCTTTAAACTCATTCATATCGAGTTCAAGACCTGCAATAAACATAATATAAAGCAATCCAATAGTTGAAAACAAATCGACTGCGGAGTTTTTGGCCAGAATGTTAAGTCCGTGAGGTCCAATTACCACACCTGAAATAATCAAACCAATAATTCCCGGAATATTAATTTTTTTAAGTAAAATGGGACTTAATAAAATTATGAAAAGTATCAACGAAAAAATTAATACGGGATTGTTAAGCGGTAGTTCAAATTCTTGTATTAAATGCCTGAAAAATTCTATCATAGTGTAATTTTAGCTGCTGGGTATCCTATTGCTTTCTAAGTCAAACCAGATACTTCAAAGTTGCCGTTTATATCAATTTTTAAAAACTAAAAAGCGAGTTTTTTAGAGAAATTCCCTTTACAAAAATACCCAAAAAAGGGCTGAACTTTTTATCAAAGCCCTATATTAACTAATTAATTTTATTTCATTGATAAATTATTATTATTTAATATATTTTTTAACAAAACTGCAACATTAACAAATAAAAAAGAAACTTCTTTGCATTATTCAATTATCTTTGTTTGAATAAAATTGGAACAATGGAAGAATGTATTTCTGTTTTCGACATGCTAAAAATTGGTGTTGGGCCATCGAGTTCCCATACACTGGGTCCCTGGAGGGCAGCGGAGCGTTTTTTAAAAGAGCTGAGAGAGCAATCCATTTTAGATCAGATCACTAAAGTTAAAGTTGATCTTTACGGGTCACTTTCCCTTACAGGAAAAGGCCATGCTACCGATTTAGCAGTTATGCTGGGGCTAAGCGGTCAGGATCCCGAATATATCCCGGTAGAGAATATTTCAGGAATTATCAAAACAATTGAAACCAAAAACGAGATTGTTTTGGGCAATGAGCTTACGATTCCGTTTTATTTTCTTCAGGATATTGTTTTCAATAAAGACTTCCTTCCATTCCATGCCAACGGATTAAAATTTACAGCTTATAAAGATGATGCTGCTGAATACGAATCTACTTTTTATTCTATTGGGGGCGGTTTTGTAGTGAAAGAAGAACGCACCAATGCCATAAATAAGAGTGCCATTAAATGTGCTTTTCCGTTCATGATCGATAATGCCGATGACTTATTGAAATATACCATTCAGGAAAACAAAAAGATTTCTGAAATTGTATATGAGAATGAAAAATCGATGCGCTCTGAAGAACAAATCCATACCGAATTAATGCGAATCTGGAACACAATGCTCGAATGCATGTACATTGGCTGTCACTCAGAAGGGATTCTTCCAGGGGGACTGAACGTTCGTAGAAGAGCATTTGATATGCACCAGAATCTGATTGGTTTATCAAACTATAATGATCCGCAATCGTGGCTGGAAGAAATCAGGAAAACCGAAGTAAAATTTCGTCAGATTTTAAAATGGGTAAGCTGTTTCGCATTGGCCGTGAATGAGGTAAACGCTTCTTTAGGTCGTGTCGTTACTGCTCCTACAAACGGTAGTGCCGGTGTAATTCCGGCTGTTTTAATGTATTATTTAGTAATCGAAAACCATAATGCGGGTGAAAAAGAAATCAAGCAGTTTTTGATGGTAGCCGGAGAAATAGGAAGTTTGTTCAAACAAGGTTCTACAATTTCTGCAGCAATGGGCGGATGCCAGGCCGAAATTGGCGTTTCGTCCTCAATGGCTGCTGCTGCACTTTGCGAATTAATGGGCGGAACTCCTGCCCAGGTTTTAATGGCTGCCGAAATTGCTATGGAGCATCATTTAGGCTTAACCTGTGACCCAATTGGCGGTCTGGTTCAGATTCCGTGTATCGAAAGAAATACAATGGGCGCCATAAAAGCCATCAACGCAGCCGAACTTGCGCTTGAAACCGATTCTAAAAATGCGAAAGTACCACTGGATAAAGTAATAAATACTATGTGGGAGACAGCAAAAGATATGAATTCAAAATACAAAGAAACTTCAGAAGGCGGTTTGGCAATTGCAGTAAATATGGCCGATTGTTAGTATAATATTGCTTAATTTCGCAGAAAAATTTCGTTTTAAAGAAAATCAACTTTAAGACTATTCAAAAAAACTAAAAAAAGTATCAATGTCAGTAGCAAAAAAAGATTATAAAAGAATCACTACCAAGTCGTTAATCGAAATGAAAAGCCATGGAGAAAAAATTTCTATGCTGACGGCCTACGATTATACAATGGCAAAAATTGTTGATACTGCGGGTGTAGATGTAATTTTGGTAGGCGACTCTGCTTCAAATGTAATGGCGGGACATGAAACTACCCTTCCTATTACTTTAGATCAAATGATTTATCACGCTTCATCAGTTGTCCGTGCAGTAGAAAGAGGTCTTGTGGTGGTTGATTTACCTTTTGGAAGTTATCAGTCTGATCCTAAAGAAGCTTTGCGCTCTGCTATCCGAATCATGAAAGAAAGCGGCGGGCATGCTGTAAAACTTGAAGGCGGAAAGGAAATTAAAGAGTCTATCCGAAAAATATTAAATGCGGGAATTCCTGTAATGGGCCATTTAGGTTTAACACCTCAGTCCATTTACAAATTTGGTACTTACAGTGTTCGCGCCAAAGAAGATGAAGAAGCCGAAAAACTGATTGAAGATGCCAAAATGCTTGAAAAAGTGGGGTGTTTTGCAGTAGTGTTAGAAAAAATACCTGCTGATTTAGCAGAAAAAGTAGCCAAAAGTATTTCCATCCCAGTTATCGGAATTGGAGCCGGAGGCGGTGTTGACGGACAGGTTTTGGTTATCCATGATATGTTAGGAATGAACAATGAATTCAGCCCGCGTTTCCTTCGCCGTTATCTGAATTTATATGAAGAAATGACCACAGCAATAGGTCAGTATGCTGCTGATGTAAAATCAAAGGATTTTCCTAATGAGAAAGAACAGTATTAATTTAGCCTCACTATAAGTTTCTTACAAGAGAATCATTTGATAATATGATGAATAAAAGCATCAACTATTTACAAGAGAAGTGGGAAAACGGATTTTTACCCGGCATTGACTGTATTGTTTTTGGAGATGGAAAAATCATCATTGCCAACACTTATAAAACAATTGATTATAACACCGGGAAAAGTAAACAATACTGGTTTCCATTATGCGACACCACTATTGATAGTTTAGAAAAATATGCAGATGACATCTGGACAAAGGTCGATATCTTTAATAGCTCAATTACTCATGGAAATGAAAAAATAGTATTTGGTGATGGAAGTATGGGAAATGAGGGATTTGTTGCCTCAACAGATAAAGACAATCAATTAAAATGGGCTATCTTTTTTACATTTTCGAATCCAATATTAAAGGTCGAAATAATCAACAACGAATTAATCTGTACCTCAGAATTAGACACCAAAATTTCGATTAATCTTAATAATCTAACTCTGATTTCAATTACAGAAGCGAGTTAAATATAAAATAGAGGTAATTACAATTTAAAATAAATTTGAAAATAGTTTCCAATAAAAACAATCTGCAAATCCTGCACGAAGACAATCATATCATAGTGGTCAATAAACGTGTGGGTGATATTGTACAGGGCGATAAAACAGGTGACAAACCTTTATCTGATATTGTAAAAGAATACATCAAGGAAAAATATAATAAACCCGGCGATGTTTTTCTGGGTGTGATTCATCGTCTGGATCGCCCTACAACCGGGATTGTTGTTTTTGCCAGGACCAGCAAGGCGCTGTCACGAATGAATGAATTGTTCAGCAACCGTGAAACTAAAAAAACATATTGGGCTGTTGTAAAAAACAAACCTCAGGAACAATCAGCCAAACTCGTTCATTATCTAAAAAGAAACGAAAAGAACAATACTTCAAAAGCACATTTAAAAGAAGTTCCGGACAGCAAAGTGGCCAGTCTGGATTATAAAATTATTAAAGAGCTCCAAAATTATACTGCTTTAGAGATTAATCTTCATACCGGACGCCATCACCAAATCCGTGCCCAGTTATCGGCTATTGGCTCTCCCATAAAAGGTGATTTAAAATATGGGGCTGACAGAAGCAACCCTGATGGAGGGATTCACCTGCATGCCCGAAAATTAGTTTTCATCCATCCAGTTTCAAAAGAAAACATCACCATAACTGCGCCAACACCGGATGAAACGATCTGGAATGCTGTATGATTTTTATGATTTAATTGTCAGATTTTCAATTTATATCCGTTAACTTGCATAGCCAAAATTTAAGTTTTCACTAAAATGGACTATAAAAACGATATAAAGTACCGAAAAGAAACGCTTAAAAAATTACTTTTCAATATTCAGAAGGATGAGGATTTAATTGTGAAAGCCTTGTTTGATGATTTTAAAAAACCGGAATTTGAAGCTGTTTTAACAGAAACTAATTATGTTATTTCAGAATTAAAAAATACCATCAAAAATATTGACAAATGGGTGAAACCCGTACGTGTTTTTCCTTCCCTGCTCAATTTTCCTTCTACCGATTTCATTTATAAGGAACCTTACGGAAACGTATTAGTCATCGCTCCCTGGAATTATCCTTTTCAACTTGCTTTATGTCCCTTGATTTCTGCAGTTGCTGCCGGGAATAAAGTGGTTTTAAAGCCCTCAGAACTTACTCCGAATACAGCTGCCATCATTACCAAAATCATCGAAAAATCATTTCACATCAATCACGTGGAAGTTGTTCAGGGCGGTATTGAAGTCTCTGATCAGCTGCTGGCCAAACGATGGGATTATATTTTCTTTACCGGCAGTGTCCCGGTTGGCAAAATTGTAGCCAAAGCTGCTGCAGAACATCTCACGCCCATCACCTTAGAATTAGGTGGCAAAAATCCGTGTGTCATTGATCAGACCGCTAATTTAAAACTGGCTGCCAAGCGTATCGTCTGGGGAAAATTTATCAATGCCGGACAAACCTGTATTGCCCCGGATTACATTCTGATCCAAAAAAACATGAAAATCAATTTTATTACGTATCTGATTGAAGAGATTATCCTGGCTTATGGAAAGAAAATAAAGAATTCCCCTGATTATGCCCGGATCATCAACAGTAAAAACTGGGTACGCCTAACCGGCATGATTGCTTCAGAAAAATTAATTTTTGGAGGAGAATCGGATGCTAATGATTTTTACATTTCGCCAACTCTTATTGATGAACCTGCATTAGACAGTCTTGTCATGAAAGAAGAAATTTTTGGTCCGATATTACCGATTTTAGTTTATGAATCCGAGAATGATATTGATGCGGTAATCCGCCAATATGAAAAACCGCTTGCATTTTATATTTTCAGCGAAAATGATTCTTTTGCTAAAAAAATGATTAAACGCTATTCTTTTGGTGGCGGCTGCATCAATGATACTGTAGCTCATTTTACCAATAAACGGCTGCCTTTCGGAGGAGTAGGCCATAGCGGAATGGGTGCTTATCACGGAAAACTAAGTTTTGATGTTTTCTGCCATCACAAATCAATTGTTAAAAAAGCCAACTGGCTTGATCTCCCTATGCGTTATGCGCCTTACAAAGATAAATTAAAGGTGATTAAGAAATTATTAGACTGGATTTAAAGCACTAAAGCCTGACTTGTACTATTATACCATATTATGAAATGAAATTGATTAAAAGTACTATATTTACGTTTAAATAATACATTTATAACACTGAAGGTACGAAACAATTCCAGTCAATATGAAATCTACTCTTAATCAAATCGAAGACCTAAAAAACAATGGATATTCTTTAGATTTTTCGAATGTTTTTAACCATGCTTTTGAGAATTATAAAAAGATAGCCGTTTATGCAGGACTTATTTTATTAGTTGTTTCTATACTATGCTTTTTTCTTGGCGGCGGCATATTAGTGGCACTATACGGAGCTGAACACTTCAACAAAGAATTTTTTGAAAGTTTACAACAAAATCAGCCACAGGGAACAACAACCCTACTAATCTATACACTTGTTATTACTTTTATAACTGCGCTCATGACTCCTTTTACTGCAGGATTTTTGAAAATGGCAGACAGTGCTGACAAGGATGAGGCCTTTAATTTCTCGACGGTTTTTACGTATTACAAAGCTCCTTATTTTTCCCGCCTTTTTATTACTGCGTTATTGATTGGCCTAATCAGCGGAGGTATTTCTGTGGTATTCAATCTTATTGGAATTCCCGCTATAGATAGTATTATTGCCATCATTATTTCATTGTTTACCTCCATGACAGTCCCGCTAATCGTTTTTGGAAATTTAAATGTAACTGATGCAATACGATCCAGTATTATCATTGTTGGCAAACAGCCCCTTGTTATTGCCCTGCTATTTATAGTGGCCGGAATTGGTGCAGCAATTGGCTTTATTGGCTGCTGTATTGGTGTGGTATTTACCATTCCTATTACGTATTCTGTAAAATATGCTATATACAGTGCTATCCTGGAAATTGATAACCCGGACTCCATTGATGCCATCGGCCAGTCTAATCCGGAATAGATAGAGATTATTTAAAAAAAACAAGACCTAAATTCTATGGTATCCAGCTGTAGTTTTTTAAATTTTTTATTTTCAGGGCTGTCCCTCTCCGGAAGTGCCCTGAAATCATTTTGGACACACTATTTTTTAAAATCCAGTCCTGTTTTTTACGAAAACCCTAAATTAATCATGTTAGAGATATGCCTGATTGCTTTTATGGGTTTTCTCATTTACCAATTTTTTAATATCAAAAACAAAATTGGCTCTTTCATCGAAAAAAATAAGGAAAAAGAAGTTTCGCATAAAGAATATCAGCTATATCTTTTGTTTTTCAGTATTACTATTATTGTAATCGAAATCATTAATGAAATTTTTAAATTACGTCCCCACAGTCTTTTGTATGTCAATTTAACGATTGGCGGTTCGATTTTGTTATTTTATTATCTGGCGATTAAAATTGAATATCTGAGAAATAAAATTTCAGTCTTTTTTATTTCCATATTCATATTATTCACGGGACACATTGCACATAACATTATCATTCAGCCCCATGATATTGTTCCTATTATTGCGCTTTTAATTACTTTTTATTTTTCGTACAGCGTCCTGAGACCTATCAAAATTTACTGGTACTATACCGGGGCCCTATTTCTTTTTCATATCATCAATCTGGCTTTTGATTTCATTCCGATGAAATCTTCTGTTTTACTTCTTACCTATTCCCTAGTCATTTTTGTGATTAATCAGGTTAAATATGCTATTTTTCTGAATACCCGTGACAATTTCAGGTTTACCAATGAGATTGTGCATAAAGGAAGCTCCCTGACTATCGCTTCAAACAAAAAAGGTGAACTCATTTTCTGCAGCGAATCCATATTGGAAATCCTGGGCTACACGCCTGATGAAGTTATGGGAATGGGTTTCTGGCAGCTTACAGAAGATCCTGATTTTATTGGCGAACAATTTCTGGACCAATACCAGGACAATATTTTGTACACACGGAAATTAAAATGCAAAAATGGTGATTACAAGTACATCCAATGGAAAGACAAACGTTTTTCTGAAGACTTATTTATTGGTATAGGACAGGATATCACTGAGCAGATCAAACTTCACGATCAGTATAAAAACCTGATCCAGACTGCTGCAGATATCATTTTTGAAATCGACACTGATGGCAATTTTACTTTTATAAACGAATTTGCCTTTTCTGTTTTATATTATACCGAAAAAGAAGTCATCACTAAACATTATGCCAATTTTATCCACCCTGCTCATCGAAAAAAGGTTGCCGATTTTTATAAAAACCTTGAAGAAAAGGAATTTAATTATGATACTATTGAATTCCCTATTTTAAAGAAAAACGGCGATGCCATATGGATATCCCAAAAGGTCATCATACGCAAGAACGATATAGGAGATACTATCGGTTTTGCCGGTATCGCCAGGGATATTACCGAGCTCAAGAACAATGAAAAGGAAAAACGAATCAGGCTTGAAAAAATTGAGGCTTATACACTTTCTACCAAAAAATTATCCACTACTGATTTTAGCCATTATGAAAGCTTGCACAGCGTAATCGATTTTATTGTTGAAGAGGCTGCTGTTTCAAAAGCCAGCAGAATCAGCTTCTGGAAATATTATAACAATACCATTATCTGCAAAAACATTTACAGCCAGGACAAATCTGATGTTTATTACAAAGAGGTCATGGACAAGGCATCCTATCCTATTTATTTTGAGACGTTAGAAAACAAAACTGTCATAAACGCCAGCGATGTATTCAATAAACTGGAAACCTCTGAATTTCAGAAAGCTTATTTTATCAAAAACAAGATTCAGTCTATGCTGGATGTGCCTATTTTTTTTAATGGAAAACTTGCAGGAGTTGTATGTTTTGAGAGCACCATAAAAAAAAGGGAATGGGATAATGAGGATATTAATTATGCCCGTACTATTGCTGACGTCATCTCGCTTGCCATATCATCTCAAATGCGTTTAAAAGCCGAGCGGAAATTAGAATTCAAAAGCCAATTATTATCTGCACTGGCTCTTTGTACGGAGAAATTCTTACTGAGCAAGACAAGTGAAGAAATGTTCAAAGAAACCTATAATATCATTGGAAAAGCCGCACATGCGGATCATATTTATTATTACGAGAAAGATTTTGACACCAATACTATTAGCCAAAAATATAAATGGTCGAGAGAAGAGAATCCCAATGAAAGCATTATCCTTCAGAATTTTACAGAAGAAAATTTAAAAGAAATTATCGAAAAGGCAGAAAACAAGAAAATCCTCAATATCCTGACCCGACAACTTGGAGATACTTTTTTTAAAAATTTACTGGAAACACATCATATCAAATCAATACTGATCCTGCCTTTATATGTTGAGGATGTTTTTAGCGGATTTATCGGTTTTGATGACTGCCATACGGAACATAAGTGGTCTGAAGAAGAAATCTATATTTTTCAAACCCTTGCCAATAATATATCTTCTGCTTTGGAGCGAAACCGCAACCAGAGCAAAATTATCGAAAGCGAAGAGAAATTTAAGCTGATAACCAATAATATTCCCGGTACGGTTTACCTGTCTAAATTTGACACTTTTTCTACCAAAATATTCCTGAATGACCAAATTTTCAACCTTACCGGTTATTCAAAAACGGAATTTCTGGAACACAACCTTTCTTTTATCTCGCTTATCCATCCTGATGACAAAAAAGAAGTCATCAACAGCCAGCTTAAAAATCTACAAAGCGGAAAAGCACTGCATAACACCTACAGAATTAAGCGCAAAAGTGGAGAATACATCTGGATTGAAGAATTTGGGGATGTGATCAAAAAAGGCGATGAAATTGAATTTATTGGCGGCATCTATTTTGACATTACCAATAAAAAACAAACTGAGGATGCCATAAAAGCGAAACAGCTTGCAGAAGCTGCGAGTAAATCGAAGTCGGATTTTCTTGCCAATATGTCACACGAAATCAGAACCCCGCTCAACGGGATTATTGGTTTTACAGATCTTCTCATGAAGACCGAACTTGGGGAAATCCAGGAAAAATATATGACTACCATTAACCAGTCTGCCCATTCTTTACTGGAAATCATCAACGATATCCTTGATTTTTCTAAGATTGAAGCCGGAAAACTAGACTTGTTTATCGATTTGTACGATATCCATAAAATTGTAGGCCAGGTTTTTGACCTGATTGTGTATGAATCTAACCTAAAAAAACTGGATCTAAAACTTCATATCGCCCCGGACGTTCCCCAATACATCTGGACTGATATTGTACGACTTAAACAGATCCTGATCAACCTGTTGTCTAATGCAGTAAAATTTACCCATAAGGGTTCCATTAGGGTTGATGTTCTGGTTTTAGAAAAAAAAGAAGATGATATTTGCGTCATACGATTTTCTGTAACCGATACGGGCATCGGTATTCTAAAACAAAACAAAAATAAAATCTTTCAGGCTTTTTCGCAGGAAGACAGTTCTACCACCCGAAAATTTGGGGGAACCGGACTTGGCCTTACCATCTCGAACCACCTGCTTGCCCTTATGGAAAGCCGCCTGCAGCTTAAAAGCAAAATAAATAAGGGAAGCACTTTTTATTTTGACCTGAGCCTAAAAACGAGTGCATATAATACCAACGAAAACTACAAGGCCGATTTTAATCATTTTAATACTAAGGCAGTAGAGATTCCTGCCAATACCCATACCGCCAAATTGACTTTTATGATTGCCGAGGACAACAAGGTCAATATGCTGTTGCTTAAAACCATTATCAAAAACCTGTACAGCAATGCCAACATCCATGAGTGTGAAAATGGCTATGAAGCTTTAAAAGTATTTGAGACGATCACCCCTGACCTCATTTTTATGGACATCCAAATGCCTATCATGAACGGCTATGAAACCGCCGTAGCCATACGCAATTCCCTCAACGGGCAACAAGTTCCTATTATTGCCGTTACGGCAGGTACTGAAAAGGAAGAACGTAATAAATGCATTACTTCGGGTATGAATGATTATATCCCAAAACCAATTATGAAAGGCTCTGTAGAAGAAATCTTAACAAAATGGCTGAAATAATTCCTTATTTTTATTAGCCCATTGTTTAAAAAAAATATAAATTAGTGTTGGATAAATTCCCCAATTAACTTAAAAATATATTCTTTTATGAAATGGTTAGGAAGAAGACAAAGTGGCAATGTTGAAGACAGAAGGGGTTTCTCTGGAGGAAAAGCTGTTCTGGGAGGCGGCGTTATCGGGATTATTGTTTTACTGCTGAATGTTTTTGGAGGTGAAACCGGCAAAACTGTAGGAAGTGCTTTAGAACAACTTCAAGGCAGTCCGCAGCAAACTGAGACCGCAGCCCCGTTAAGTGCAGCCGATAAAGAAATGGGCGATTTTGTGCGTGTTGTGTTAGCTGATAATGAAGACATCTGGGGAAAAATCTTTGCCGAGAACGGCATGACTTATAAAAATCCGAAACTGGTACTTTTTAGAGAATCTGTGCAAACTGCCTGCGGTGGTGCCTCTTCGGCATCAGGACCTTTTTACTGCCCTGGCGACCAGAAAGTCTATATGGATCTTGATTTTTTTGATGAGCTTAAAACCAAGTTTGGCGCGAAAGGCGGAGATTTTGCCATTGCCTATGTTATTGCCCACGAAATAGGCCATCATGTGCAGACCCTGTTGGGCACCTCAGCTAAAATGCGGGAAGCCCAGGAAGGAAAAAGTGAAGCTGCCGCCAATAAATTATCTGTTGCACTGGAACTACAGGCTGATTTTTATGCGGGTGTATGGACCCATTATAATAAAGAACACCTGGATACCGGCGATATTGAAGAAGCCCTGAGTGCTGCGAATGCTGTTGGTGACGATGCCATCCAAAGCAAGATGCAGGGCCAGATTGTACCTGACTCCTTTACACACGGCACCTCTGAGCAACGTATGTACTGGTTTAAAAAAGGATTTACCAGTGGTGATATTCATCAGGGAAATACATTTGACGAAGTGAGATAATATTTAAACCAACCATAATTAACCAGAAAAAGCATGATCTTAAAGTCATGCTTTTTTATTTAAAACTAAAAAATCCATTTTACAAATTGCAAAATGGATTTTTGATACTTATCTATTCCTTGATTTAGAAACTAATTTTCTATAAACAGTCTATATGGAAATACATTTGAAGATTTGTTCATTAGGTTTTTCATATAGCTTTCACACAAATAATCCCACTCTGTTACTGATAAGGATTCTTTTTCTGCCTGATTGGTTTTTATATGAATATCAACAGTACGGCTAAAACCTGCTTTACTTGAAATTTCTTTTCGGGTACCTTTTTCAATTTTAACATCATGAATATAACTTTTAAAATGATTAAAACTAAATGCTTTTATATCTGCAAAAGTTACTATCCTTCCCCTTGTCAGCAGAGCATTTCTGTATTCTAAAATTCTGTCTTTATTGTTTTGTTTATTTGTCCCTCCTACTGTATTGGTAACCAGGATTGTTTCCTTACTCATAAAAAACAAATCATCTTTGGCTTCCAAAACAGTTCCGGCTTTAATGTCATTACCATCGTCTGCACAAGTTGACCAATAACTAATTGTAAATGTTTTCCCTGAAGATTCATTCTCTTTGGGTTTAATCATCAAATAAGGGTCATTATTTTTAGAAAAATTACTTTCTTTGGCTTGCTGTTCAACAGAGGCTAATAATTGATTAATCTCTATCAAAGAACTATTCATAAAATCTTTTCCTAAACCGGCAAAAGAAGAACTTTCATCTTTTAATAAGTCCAATACATTCTGAAGCAGTTCTGAAGCTGACCTGGAATCAAACCTCGAAACTCCTCCTGTACGTAATACCGCATTTCCTTCTTCGAGTACACCATCGCTAAAATCCTTAATTTCATAATGGTTTGCATACGTATCCACAACCGCATCAACATCCAGATAAATGTCGTTGCCTGTGTCTAACGCTACATACGACAAAAATCCTCCAAGAGTTTTGTTTATCACATGACGTTTTTTATTAATCACCGGAAAACAATTTGCCGTAAAAGACACGTTATCTAATATTTGAGGAATTAAAGATTCCGGAAAAACCATTTTTATCCAAATAACAGAATTTCCGTTATGCTTTGTTATATTCTCAAAAAACTTATATTCAGGATTATATTCGTTTATTTTTTTATGTTTTAATACTCCTTTCAGTGTATAGAAATTATCAAAATAAAACTCATTCACTTCCTGCATCAATTCACTCAGATGTGTATAATTGCGGTTTATGATATTTTCAATATCAAGGCTGTTTACCGGAACATTATACCCCTCTTTTACTTTAATTTCTACATCATCCTGATAGCATTTCATTTGCTTCAGATAATAATGAAACATTTCTTTTTGGTGGATATTTTTAATATCGATGTACAGCATCAAATCCTCTAAATCCAATACATCAGGATCTTTTAATTCTATTCCTAAAAACACTTCTCCGGAAGGCAAGGAATGTTTGTAATCCCTGACAGCATCTTTATAAAAAAGATTAGAAACCTCATACAGATTTCTTTCATAGGCTACATATCTAACCTCACAGGAAGATAATTTTACTTCCAGGGTTGGTGAAAGAACAATTTCTTTAGTAATAGGTGCTAAAGGGTTATAGATATTATGCAGTCTTCTACTCACCATCATTTGGTTTTGCAGAGAAACTTTCATATTGTTTTCTATTGGCAAAGCGTGCATGATTGCCCTGGCCGGTTTAGCCCCTGCAGTAACTTCAGGAAACATAATTTCCAGGACTCTTTCGACTACGCGAGTTTTAGAATCTTCCAGTTCGTGTGCTACTTTTTCTAATTCATACGATAATGCATTTAGCATCATTGATACTACAGGATCAAATGAGGTTTCCATTTCCACATCTGAAAAACCCCATGATCTGGCTGCTCTTTTTAATACCCTGTCTTTTATTCGTTCTTGTCTCATAATTTATTTTTATCTCAAACTTAGAGTCTCCAGCATTTTTATATTCTCTTTTTATTTTTTCTTTCAAATCTTCTATTCAAAATTCACAAAGCAAATCATGATTAGTTTCTTTAATTAATTTTCCTGTGTCATTATATTCTTGATCAATGCCTACCCAAAAAACATAAAATTGCAATCCTTCAAATTATAAATTTCCATTTTCATAAAAAGAGCGCATTTGTGGATATGGCGAACTATTTTTTTATCCTTTTAATAAAACCTTTTGTACTATTCGAATAAACTTGAATCTTATCTTTATTATTATCAAAATAATATCCATTAGAAGTGAACTGTGGATTTTTCATTAAGCCTTCTTAATCTTTTTTATCAAAATGCTCAATAGTATCTTTTTTTTGAGTTGCTTTAATCTCTTTTTTCCTTGACTTCTGCAGCCTCTATATCATTAAAGGTTCTCTCCCCTGTTTTAAATTAATTTTTAGTCTTAATTAAAATACTATTACTCCAGTTTTCAATTTTATATTCATAGCCGCTAATGAATTGACGTTTTGTCCATCTGTCATAGAAATCGTCTTTACATTATTCTGTCCGTCAGCGTAACCGCTTGTAGCGTTTCAATTATACTGTGTTCCAAAACATACGGATTCTGTGCATTGCTTACTTCAAAGCTTACTAAAACCTCTTCACCAATTTCCGGAATAAAGTAAAATCCTTTTCCTGATCCTGAATTTGGCTGTAGCATTCGAAGCCACTCGCTTGAATTGTTTCCGCCTGCCCAGTTGAAACGAACGTCTAAGCTCCTAAGACCTTAATCATTTATAATTTGTATTATCATTCTTTTATCCAAACAACTAGTGTCTTTACCAAAGACCAAACTTAATATGCCCATTCAATTTTCTAATGATACTATCATGATTCCATTATCTTTTTTATGATATGAATAATCAATTTTTGTTTTCCATTGTATTTTAATCCATAATTAAGTTTTTAGTATCTACAAGAGAATCTTTTATATAAAATCGTTTTTCAATTAACCTGCCTTTATCATTATATAATTTCAAAGTATCTGTGAAATACCCATCTTTAGTTTCTATTTCAAAATAAATTGTTCCATTGCTATGAAATTCTTTCCAGAGACCTGTTCCCATTTTAAAATTAGTTTCGTATCTGATTTTATTATTCTGATCAAACTGTCTGAAAACACTATCCCTTAAACCATGTTTGAAATATTCCTCACGCCAAATATCAGTTTTAATATATGTATTTCCTTTATTATCAAAACCCGCATCACCACTAATCCACTTGCCTTCTTTATAGCCGTCAATAGTCTTTCCTACCCTATGTTCACCTCCGTCTGTAAAAACATCCTCATTTAAAATATTTCCAGAGCGAACATCTTCATTTGGAAAATCTTGATACCTGTAATTATCCGCATTATTATAATTATTTACAAACTCTCTTTTCTTTTCTTCTACTAAAACAGGATGCTTTTTACATGCTACATTTTTATTACATGATAATTTATGAATAATATTACATGAAATAAGAAATACGAATAAGAAAAGGAAGATAGTGCTTTTTAAATGCCTCATTATTTTTATTAGATGATTTTTTAAAATCCTGATATCTTGATTTTCAACATTTAGAATTATCTTTCACTATACACAAGTGAATCCTTTTTGTATAAATTTCACTTATTATCAGTAGGAAAATCATCAATAATCATATTCTCTTTAAATATTAAAGAATCTTTTTTATACAACCGTTTCTCGGCTAGTTCTCCTTTTTTATTATACAACTTTAAAGTGTCAGTAAAATAGCCGTCTTTGGTATACGCTTCAAAATAAATTTTACCATTAATATGAAACTCTTTCCAAAGCCCTGTTCCCATTTTAAAAGTTGTTTCATAAATTACTTTTCCATTACCATCATATTGTTTAAAAATACTATCACGCAATCCTTTTTTGAAATATTCTTCACGCCAGATAACTCCTTTAGCATACACATTACCATTTTCATCAAAATCAGCATCACCACTCAACCACTTGCCTTCTTTGAGGCCGTTAATAATGTTACCATAACGCATACCTCCATCTTTAAAATTTTCTTGATATTTTCCATCCATTTGAGCGTAATCATTTGGAAAGTCTTTATATTTATATGAACATAAATCACAATAAATAGGAGCTGGATTATCTCTTTTTTTAACTGAAATTTCTTTTTTGCATATACATGAAATAAAAGATAAGATAATAATTAATATAAAAATATTCTTTTTCATTTCTTTTCTGAGATTGATTTTTTACTTGTACTTGGATTGCAAAACTCACATTGTATTGACATATAATTTTTAATATCATCACGCATTGTTTTAATTTGATTATGCAAATACATAACCTTAGTATTATTGTAATCCATAATATTTTTTGTTGAACCTTGTTTAAGTGTTATATAATTATAATGAATCTGATTTATAACGCTTTCATAATACTTATAATTTTGATTTAATAAATTTAAGTAATCCGTTTTTATATAATTTGCTAATGAATCTAAACGAACATATCCTAAACTATTTTTATTTGAAAGCTCTTCTTTAGCTAAATTATTCTCTGTAATTATTCTATTTGCAGTATTTATGTAGGTATCGCATACATTGATATATTGTGCTTTCGTTTGAGTTGCATTGACTGTATGTGAATCAGGATAATTTTTATATATGGTTTTTATCCTTTCTTTATCTTTATTATTTTGGAAGATAATATCCTTTTCTTTTGCTATAAGATTATCAAGAGACTTTAAAATGTCTCCTTTTAGAGAAGTAATTCCTATATGAGGGTAATAAGTATAATCTGACGATTTAGTTTTTTGTATAGTTTTCAAAATCCCTCCTTTATAATCATTATTAGGAGTTCCATCAGGTTTTTTTGGAGGTTTTCCGTTCCCCAAAATATTTTCTCTAGCATTGTTATAAGCTTCTTTTTCCTTATCTGTATAAAAAGAGTGTGGTAAACCTAACATATGCGCAATTTCGTGGGCATAATTCTCTTTTTTTTCTATCCCATTAGAATAAATAAGTAAAGCGTAATAGTCTATCGGCGTGGTTCTACTAAAAGCAACTGTTTGACTTGGAGATTCATAATCGGATAAGATTAATAATCCGCCATTATACGTCTTTGATTTACTCATAAGTTTTGTTTTGTATGCTTCAATAGTTTTATAATCTATCTCATCTTCTGTTAATATGTCTATTGGTTTTGGGGGATTATCTGTTAAAACCATTTTGTAATGTTTACCATCGGGTTCTATTCATATGATCCATCAGGTTTTAGAACTTTATCCCAATATTTTTTATTGTAGTGCTCTTTAAACATTGTTCATTTTCTATCTCTACCTGATAACCTGTTTGTAGACATTTTACTTTGAAATCAAATTACTTATTATCAGTAGGAAAATCATCAATAATCATATTTTTCTTAAATATTAATGAGTCTTTTTTGTACAAACGTTTTTCCATTAATACTCCTTCTCGATTGTATAATTTTAAGGTATCAGTAAAATAACCGTCTTTGGTATACGCTTCAAAATAAATTGTTCCATTTTCATGAAACTCTTTCCATAAACCTGTACCCATTTTAAAACTGGTTTCGTAGATAGTTTTGCCATCTTTATCAAATTGTTTAAAAACGCTATCTCTTAGACCATGCTTAAAATATTCCTTTGTAAATAATCTTTCTACTTCTTTCGTTTTTGTAATAGTATCATATTTAACAATTGCAGATAGCCAGAGACCTTCTTTGAATCCATTAAGAATCTTTCCCTCTCTAATGGAATTTCTGTATTCTACATTAGTAAACGTAGTATCTTCATAAGGAAAATCTTCATATACCTTATCATTTGTAGAATTATCATAAAATCCAACAAAATCAATATTAATAGGTTCTTCGAGTCTAGGATGCTTTAGACAAGCATATTTTTTACTACAAAGCCATTTAGGGTGTTTTGAAAAATTAGCTGTTGTGCAGGAAATGCATACTACAAAAATTACAATAACAGATATCAAAATCTTTTTCATTTATATTTTTTGTCTTAATAATTTTTATAATCTTTTCTCATAATTAATATTTGATTACTCAAATACCTCAATCTATTTATATAATAGTCCATTTGATTTAATGTACTCTTTTGTTTAAACATTATATAATTAGAATGTATTTGATTAATTATTTCTTTACTGTAATCAATATTTTGTTTTAATAAATTCACTAAATCAGTTCTAATAAACCACATTGACTGCTCTATATTTTCATAATTCTTCGAATCATTTTCTCGAAGTTCTTTTATCACTTGAGTGTTTTGAGAAATTCTTTTATTTGCACCATTTATGTTTTTGTCAAATACTTCAAAATGCTCTTTTTTAGTTTTATATGTTCTATCAGAATAATTTATTCTATCATTTGGACCAAAGCGAATATAATATGCCAAATCTGCTGTCTTTTTGGCGTTTTGACTGTCCACATAAGCTAAATTTTTTCTATTACATCGAAGAAGCGCATCAATTACATCTTGTTTTATTGCTTGTAAATTACTCCAACCGTAGTAAATGTCATTAGCAACATTTATTTCATTTAGCATTTTTATTAATCCAGCTCTGTACTTATCACTATTTGTTCCATCAGGATTTTGTTTTGGCAATCCATTTCCTAAAATGCTTTCCCTAGCAATCTTATATGATTCTTTCTCTTTAGAATCATAAAATAAATGAGGCAAACCTAACATGTGCCCAATTTCATGAGAATAAGTATCTTTAGATTCGATATTTTTAGAATATACTACTAAGCCATAATGATCTAAAGGAGATGTTCTACTAAAGGCACCTGTACCTCTTTCTTTGCACTCTCCATCAGCCAAAATAATCAATCCGCCTAAATAAGATTTAGTCTTACTTTTAAGCTTTTTTGCATATTCTTCAGCAGTAACAGAATCAACTGATTTAGTAGTCATAATTGGCTTGTTCTCTTTATCCTTTTTACCACTATCAACTTTAATATCTTCAAATAGTGTTTCTGCATTATACTTTTCCATCTCCCATGTTCCATCAGGTTTTTTCGTTCCGTATCCATTTGAATCTAATTTAGGTCTTTCTCTTTCTTCTAAATTATAATACTTTTTTGTCGTCCAGTCTTCTTTATCAAACGCATAAAAATAATCATCTAAATCAACAGTTTCCAAACCATCAAACATAGCCTGATTTTCAATTTCCACCTCATAGCCTGACTGGTTCAAAGAGTTTTCATTCAGGTATTTTTTAATATCATTATCTTTAAACTTTCTAAATAAAACTTTCGCTTTCTCATTAGGATTATCATCTGAAGAAACTAAAGCAATAACTCTTAATTTTAGTTTTAGTACCTTGTTTTCCATCATGTTTATTCCTCCTACGGGATGCGACCCTGACATTGGACTGCTATGCTTAAATTCATAGGTTTTATCTGTTCCTGCCTGCAAACATTTTACTTTGAAATCAATTTTTCCTGCCTCGGTTAATTTTTTCTTTGACGTTTTGCCTTCTTTCTCCCCTCCAATTATTTCAAATTCATAAAATTCATCGCCAGTTATGGCAATAACATCTTCATTTATTACTCCTTGTGAGAGAATAACCTCTGCACTCAATGTTATTTCCTGGTTCGGCTTTATTAAAACATACGGAATATCTACATATTTACTTATAGAGTTAAATTTATAATGGTCCTGGATAGCGTGTTTTGCCCCCATTTCATCTCCACTTTTTGCAACAATATCTCCTAAATCTGTTGGAGTTGCTCCTTTTTTATAAAAGTATTCCACCTCAGAAAAAGGTACACCTTGTATTTTCTCTATTTCTTTTGTTTCTGGATTTACATCCACCCAATCAAAGCCAAATTCACCATTGTAATCGTCATTTAATCTTACTTTTACATACAAATTTGTTATTTCTAAAGGCTTTGCTGTTTCTGGTTTGTTGCCATATGTTGTTCCGCCCTTAGCTGTAAAACTCGATTTTCCTTGTACATTCTCGATATATTCTCTGGTGTACAATTCGTATTCCTCGTAAATTTCTGTATTCTTTCCTGATGATCTGTAGATGGTCATAATTAAAACATGTTTGATTTTTCAGTTGAATTAATTTTGAACTCTCCTTCAGTATGAACATTTTTATCTTTTTCAATATTCATTTCGTGGCTTTCATGATTGTTTACAGCCTTCTTTGCTTGGGACTTTCTTTCGCCTGTTACCATTTCAAATAGCTGACCTGTAACATTTACCATATAATCTACCCCAATTGATAAGGTATGCATCAAACCTACACTCGTAGATTTATCACCTCCTGCACTTTCAGAAATATTCATTCCGGCGTTCACACTAATATTTTTGCTTGCTGATAAATTAATATCTGAAGCATTTACAGAAAAAGTTTTCGGTGCATTCACAGCAATATTTCCCTGACCATCCATTTTCCAGGTATTACCACTCGGATCTTCAATCAAAATACTTCCCTCTCCGTCGTTCAAAATAAATTTGATTCCTGAACGTGTGTGAATCGCCTTAACATTATTTTGACCGTCTGCATAACCGCTGGTAGCACTTCCATTGTATTGTGTTCCTAAAACATACGGATTCTGTGCATTGCTCCCTTCAAAACCTACTAAAACCTCTTCGTCAATTTCGGGAATAAAGTAAAATCCTTTTCCTGATCCTGAGTGTGGCTGAATCATTCGAAGCCACTCGCTTGAATTGTTTCCGCCTGCCCAGTTGAACTGTACTTTTACACGCCCTAATCCTTCCGGATCGTTGTTGTCTTTTACTTTGGCTGGCTGTGTTTCTGCCTTTGCAAATACATGTACGTCTGTAAAATGTGGTGCTGCAACATCTGCCGGAATAGCTTTGAAATTGCAGGAGTAATTTCCATGAACCTGCGAAAGGTGTGTTACTTCTGTCACAATCAATTCATGCTCTACAGTCTGGTTTATGATGCTGAAAACCTGTCCAAGTCCTAACGGAAAATAAGATATTCCGCTGTAATAAACACTATTGGCGTCGCTGCCTGCGGTCTGGAGTCTGACCATTTCCTGTATTTCTTCGCTGCTTTGGGCATTGGTGGTGTAAGCTCCATTGTTCAGGTCGCTTTGGGCAACGGTTCCCTGGTTATGTCCTACAACGGAAGAAAAACTGTCTTTGCTTCCTGAGGATGTTCTTGCTGAGGAGTTACGGATATTGGCAGCTCCATTGTAATCATACCCTCCCAAAGAAATTTTATGGGAAGCCATATTAGTCTGGATTTTAAAACCATGCAGCGAAGACCCGTTGATGAGTTTTATTTTGCTGGTTTTGGTCTGTCCGAACTGCATCCGCATTCCGTCAAAATAGAACCATTGCCCGTATCGGCTGGCCAATCGTTTCAAGAAATCAAAATTGGTCTCATTGTACTGGGCCAGGTATTTGAATTCCTGAAGGTAAGTCGATTTTATAGCATCCCTTTCATAGAATTCTCCTGGTCCTTCTGCCAAAATATCCAGCACGATATCATTCATGCCCCTTTGCTGGTAGGTCCTTGATTTTTTCATTTCGTCCAGAACAATAGTGTGGCTGATCCCTTTGACATGTAACCCTTCGGGGCTGCCATGAAGATCTACAGAGGAGAGTTCTGTTATGATTCCTTTGCTCATCAACCTGATTCCCGTAAGGCTTTTAAAGGTAAAGATAACTTCATCGCCAAGATACGTTCGCAATGCCTTTGCCTGATCTGCCGGGTTTATGATCGCCTTGCCTGTATATTGCCATACAAAAGAAAAATGATGGTGATCGGCCATCTTTTGCGACAATTCTAAATTATGATAAACGACGTTTTGGGCAAAACTCCCTATGCTGATATGTACCTGTTCTGAAAAATGTCCCATAATACTACTCTTTATTGGTTCTTTATAATTAACTTAAGGCAATCCAGTTGTTAGAAAATTTTGCATCGCCAAAAGTCAATTCTTTAGCCACTAATTCTATAGTAATTTTCATAGGCACTTCGGTAGTACTCGTAAATTGTTCGTCATAACCAATACAAAATGCTTTCGTAAACGTAAGCTCTTTCATTTTGCTCATAGCATCTCTTCTGTAAAAAATGATTTTACCATCTTTTGTTAAATCACCGTTTAACATCCAGGATAGAAAATTACTGTTTTGAGTGGCCTCAATTATCATTTTAATAATTCCGCCTTTCGCATTTCCCGTAGGTTTACTTGTATTATCAATTTCCTGTCTGAAACTTACATTAAATTCAAGGACATTATATTCTTCTCCGTCTATATTTAATTTAGATAAAAAACTCATTTGTAGATTTGTTAGGTTATTAAAAGATTTGAAATAGATTTAGTGCTGATTAAACAAAAAAGGAAGTCCCATAGCAGGACTCCCTTTAATAGTTTCAAGCTTAAAAAAGTTTGATAAAGTCCAAAGGATTATACCCAAGCATTATCAAATTCCCCTCCGCCCATCGAAATTTTGCGTGCTGAAATCATAAAAGTCTCCGTTAAAGGAGTATCACTGTTATGATCAAAGTTTTCTTTGTACTTAACCATGTAAGCCTCTGTAAACTTTAGCTCTTTTAAAGTAGCATTAGAATCACGTTTGATGAACTTTACAGAACCATCTTTTCTTTCGAAATTATTGGTCATCCACTCAAACAATTCAGTACTTCCTGTAGATTCTACTTCAAGCATAATTCTTCCTCCACGAGTTACTGTGGATGGACGCCCTGAAGCATCTGTTTCCTGAGCTAAATCATAACTCACATTCAATACTTTGTAATCCTTTCCGGCTACTGACAACGATGTTAAAAACGACATAATAAAATTTTTTTAATTATTAATTTATTTATTCATAGGACAAATATAAAAATAATTCTTACAATTAAAAATAAATTAACGCTATTTTATTTACTTTTTTTTATTTATAAGATAATGGGCCTACAAAAAAGTATCCCTTAAAATCGAAAATTCTATTGGTACTTTTTATTGTGGCATCTATTATAATGTCAACCCTCTTCTTTGCCCTGCTCATATCATCTACAAAAAAAGTTTCTTCTGACAATTCTACCCTGAGATCATTAAGTTTAATCCTGCCCTCATGTAAAAGCAAAGATTGTTTCATGGTTTTCGATATTATTTCTTTAAGCGTATTTTCATTCATAAGTAAATCAAAATCGATCTCCCATATTTTAGATCCAAAAGTTTCATCAAATTTACATTCGCCAAATGTAGTTGTAGCCAGCAAAATTATTTGTTGGGCAATAGAATGTTCAATGGATGTTTTTTCTAATTCTTTTTTCTGAATGATGGCATTAAAATCTATCGGCAGTTTATAAAAAGCTCCTTTCATATCTTCCTCAATTAAATATAAATTACCCTGTCTGTTTTTCCATTATACCCTGTTTCTATAGCTTTAGAAACTTTTTTCCTCTTAATAATACTAAGTGTTACTTTTGGTGTAAGTTTCAAAAATTTCTCCCGGTACAAAATATCACCAATAAAACGTTTGCCTTTATTTTCGTCAACAACAATAAAATAACTTGTTCCTTTTTCAATTTTGAGTGTATTGATATCTCCTGCAAAAAGCTGAATATTTTGATTCTCTTTTTGAAAAGTATACCAGAGTTCTTCGTCATTTAATTTTCTGAATTTCGAAATATCAAACACTTCTATTTCTTCTTTTAAGGGTTCGAAAGGAATATTTTCAAAAAGAAAATTCTTTGGTGCTAAAAATTTGAGTCCAAAAAAACTCCAAATTCCTTTTTTTGTGGTTTTCTCTTTAAAGAAAAAAGTATCCCGTGTAACTTTATATATTTCTTTTTCGTTGGTTTTATCATCCGTTACGATCATTTGATATGTTGGAACCTCAATTTCTATTGGAATTTCAGAACTTTCAAAGAGTGTTTTGAGATTTACTGTTCCTACTTCCTGCTCTGAAATTATAATACTTATCGAATGCTTCCTTAAAGCCGAATCTGTTCTGACAATCACATCCCCTTCTCCGCTGCCGGCGTAAAAAACAGAACCTTCGTTATCCGTAAGTCCTAATGAAAGATTTAATTCTGGAAATGGCATATTTTAGCTATTTAGGTGATGAATTTTAATTTTATAAAAAGAAAGCTTATCTATAAACTATCTGAAATTTTAAGCTAACTCTTTTTTCTAATTTTATATACTTTCAAACAATTGAGATAATGTTTGAAATTCTCATTATCGACAGCACTCGGACTAAATTCATAATCTCTTTTAAGCGTGTAAAATTTTATCGAATTAATGGTGTTAGCATTAAGCTTTTTTATATCTGCACCTGTGAGTTCCATAACAGCCGTACCGTCACAATTTACTGAAAATGAATTATTTAAAATATACATATCTCCATTTTTGAAATAAAGTTCTAATGGCTGTTCCTGCTTTACACAAACATTATCTGTAAATATTTTAAAGTATAGATACAAACTACCTTTTCTTTTCCCAAGCTGCAATACCGCATATTCAGAATCTTCATTAAAAACTCTCAACAAAATTGGAGGTGCACTTGCAAAAAGTTTCCCCGAAAGCAACAAATCATTTTGCGAAACAGGGCAGTTTATTTCACTTAGTACAGGCATTTTTTGAGCTTTAACCGAATTTGAAGCTGTTAACAATACAGTGACTGCAAGAAAAATTTTCAGTAGGTTCATAAATTTGAATTATTTGGTTTGACCATTCAAAAGATCAATGTTTTGTTTAAAAAGGAAACATAAAAATATGTTTCCTTTTTATAGAGCTATTACTATTATTTTTGTTCGTAATCTGTATCCCATTCAGCTCCGTCATCTCCTTTGTGTCCATCCATTTTGATAAGGAAGTTTTTTGCAGGGAAATAAGGTTTCATATGGATATCCATATAAATTCTGTCTTTCTGAATTGGATCCTGCTCGAATCTGCGGATTTCAAAATTTTCAATCAATTTATCAGGACCTGTGATTCCGTCAAGGAAAGCTACAATCTGATTCATGATTTCTTTACGCGTTTTTGCTGTAAAGTTTTCGAAAGCACGACGATTAAGGAAATCCATTAATACTTTGGTCACATAATCAAAAACACGAACAACTGAATAGGTCTGTAATCCTAAATTATCACCGCTGAATAATGTTTTGGCAGAGAAAGCCATTACTTTTCCGTACTCGTTTACCATAGGAACCAGTCCTAAGTTTTCAAGGTTCGCAATTTCACTTTTCTTAAGATCAAATTTTACTCCGTCAACTTCATTGATTCCACCGAATTTTTTACCAGCTGTAACCTGAGACATCAACGTTTTGTAAATTTTTCCGGCAAGTGCTGCAGAAGGAGCTATGTGTAAGTCTTCATTTTCACCAATCTGGTCAAATCTGCCACGTCCTACTAACCAGTTACAAGTCATAATTACATTAGAACGGTACACATCTCCACCTGTTAAAGAAGCCGCATCAAACATTTCCATTACATCATCCGGTTCGTCAAGGTGTTCGAAATCGGTAACCAGCATTACTTTATTTTCATGTGCAATTTTTGCCCATTTTTCGATTACTTTATTTGAACCTAAATAGCCTGGAATTACCAAAATACCGTAGTTATTTTTAAGATCTAAACGATCGTAATTGTCTACCAGTTCACCATGAATTGCATCGATAAAACGCGTGTTATCAAGATCCTTTAATTGCTCTAAATCAGCATTTACGATCGTTACATTTTTCACTTTATCTGTTTCCGTGTTCTTGAAGAACAAGGCAACTGTTCTGTAAGCTGCTTCGATTTCCCTTGTATCTTCAACCGCTTTAGCAAGGTTCTTTTTCAACAATGCTTCAGACTCTTTGCTTTTGTCTTCACTTTGTGCCACCATATCAGTCAAAGCTTCGTTGCTGCTTAAAACTGAAGACCATAATTCTAAAGTCTTTAAAAGTGTTTCTCTTTCTTTTGCTTTGTTTACTTCTCCAAGGAAGATTTTTCTTCTTGCTTTTCTCTCCGGATTAAGATTCTGAATTCCTTCAATTGACATTTCCAGTAAATCAAAACCGCCGTACTTAGCCAGTTTTTCAACATTTTTTTCAATTGAACCTGCTCCGGCAATTACTCTAGGTTCTAATACTGCAGTATCTCCGTCGTTATTTTTATATGCTTCTTTATTTGACATCTCTTCGTATTTTTAAAATTTTATTTATTTTGTTTTAGTTCATTGATAAGCGTTCCAAGACTTTCTAATAAGGCTTTTTTTGCTTCTCCGTCTTCTAAAGCCGCTTTCAGGATTTTGTTAGATTTTAACTGACGGATGATTTTTTGATACTGGTCTTTTTCTGTTTCCAGTTCAGATAAAAAGTTACTTTGTGATGTAATTCCTTTTATTCCAAAATCTCCCAAGTTTTTAAAATTTAAAGCTTCCACTTTTGTTGCTCCTTCAGCAGTTTCAAAGTTCACCTTTACTTGTGGTTTAAAGTGTTCAAATGCTTTTTCGATACTTGTGATTCCTTCAACCAACTCTGGTTTAATAGGCGCATCAACCGTTAATTTCTGAGCAATAAGTGTTCTGTTTTGAGGAATAGCACTGATGGCTTCATCAGCATCTAATTTTACTTCATTACCTCCAATTCCATAATTTGATAACATAATTTTTAATTTTTAGTGATTATTCTATTAATTCTTTTTACTCTAATTCTAATTATTGATTTTGATAAATCTGGCGGCAGACGTCCAGATCCCTGCTTACTTTTTCCAGCTCTTCTTTATAGGTTTTTGCCGATTGGTTCAAACTGTCAATAAGGTGTGAGTTATGTGTAAGGCCTCTAATCTGTTTTTTATAGTCGATAATATTTTTATATGCTAGAATGATATTGTTATACAGCTTTTTATTGTCTGTCGTATCTTTTGGGATTTTCTGATACATATTGGCAATCATAACATTCGCCAGTCGTTGCTGAAAATCATTATCAACTTTTGGCGAATTAATCGAATCAATCGTCATCCTGATACTGTCAATTTTTACCGAAAAGTTAGTTTGGTAATCATATTCCCTTTTCATCATTTCGTTTTCTGCCTTAAGCAATTTATTTTCTGCTTTTGGCATATAAAAATTAAATGATACAGCAATTAACATCACTGAAAAAGTCAGGATAAATGCTATTAAAAAAGCTATAAATGCTTTTTGACGTTCTTGTTTATTTAATACTTCCATATTTGTTATTCGTAATTGTTTTTAATCTTTTATGAAGAAACTGTGTCTTTTAGAAGTATGAAGAATATCTTTCTGATCTGTTTCGGCAACAAACAACTCGATATTTTCTTTCTTCTTACCTATATAATCCAGTTTGTTTAAGGTCTCGTATAACTTTTCAATCTTAACCAGGAAGTTCATGACCAGCGTTGCCGTTTTATCGATATGCACATGATCGTATCCGGAGTTAATAAGGGATGCAAAAAGCATTTCCAACTCCCCTTGTGATATATCACACCATTCGGCGAAATAGTTAAGCAGTTCTTCTTTACCCGCTCCCGATTTTGAATCAATAAAATTTTTGATGACTCTTGCAAATGATACTACGGTAGTCAGCATTGCTGCAGGATGCTGATGCAAAGCGAACCAACGAAACTGTGTAAGACAACTTCCTAAATAATAACTGGTTGTATCTGTTAACTGAATTACCGTCTGAGGTAAAATTCCAGATTGCTGAATACGATTAATTTTTTGAGAAATCTGAACCGAATAAATTTCGATCTGGCCAAACGTACGTGCAATCTGTGCGTGCATATCAACCAGTTTTGGATGGCAGGCAACAGTTACCGATGGCGGAATATAATTTTCATCAAGGATTGTGTTATCCCCAATTATAACTTTACCAATAGCCAGATAAAAACCACCATACCCTATTCCGGAACGAAATTCCTCAGCTTTAATTAAATGAAGTTTATATTCAGGTTGCGTGTATGGATATCTTGGCGGAACCTCTTCAGGATCGGGCTCTCCAAACGGAATCCTTTTCTTCGAGTTTACCGAAATACAAGCCAATAAAACCAATTGTTCTCCATCTTTTATTTCATAAGTGTCTTCCGGATACGGAACCTGAAGATCTAATGTATCTGTACTACTCCTGCTAATTTCAATTCTGGATCCATTTGGAGTAATGGCATGACATTCTTCTACGCGAACGCGCAGTAATTTGTGATTGTCGATTCCGAGTGTGATTTTGGTAGCCTCCTTATTTTGATTTCCTGAATACAATAAACCGTAACTCATCGGTGTGGTATGAATTCCTATTGCATCATTTACCAATTCAGAAACATTGTTCTGCATGGACAAGAAATGGCTTTTGTTTATTTTCATCCCGTCTATCCAGTTTACGGGAAAATGATTTAATTTTTCTATCATATATTTTATGTTTTTCTTTTAAACAAACCTTTATTGCATTTTTCCTTTAACCCGAATAATGGCATTATCATAAACCGTATTTTCTTTTAATTCTTTGGCGAGTTTGTAGTAGTTTAGTGCTTCTTCAAAATCATTTTCGTTTTCAAAAATCTTAGCAATATTGTAATAAGCACTGGCTTTTGTGGTGTTAATTGAATTACCCGAAGCATACGTTATTGCTTTTCTGTTTGCGTAAATCGCTTCTGCCTTATACCCTTTTTTGATATACATAAGACCTAAATTTCCGTATGCCTGACCAAATGTTGGATAGTATTCTATGGCTTGCTTGTAAAATTCTAAAGCTGTATCTACATCTTTATTTTGATAGGCCAAATCTCCCTTTTGGTTCAATTGAAGAGCTCTTTTCTTATCTTCATTAGACACATAAATCTCTTCTTCTCTATCATCACTAGAATTTCCACCTATACCAACTTCCTGTGTCGTTTTAGAAATAATATTATTTATATCTATAATTTCCCCATTCTCATTTATCTTAAATAAATTCCAGACATTTCCTTTTTTATTTTTTGGCATGTAATACGTTTTAACTAATGACTGCCCTACGTAAACAAATACTTTTGCTTCGCTTGCAGAAAGTTTATATGAATCCAGGTCATTCTTATTGGAATAATCATGTACAAAATAATGATAGGTTTCTCCAAACTTTTTGTTTTCAATTGTTATGGTTTCCGGTCCGTAGCTATCAGTATCATCTACGTCCAGATTTGCCAGGCTTCCTTCCTTTTGTTGAAAAAAGATATGATTTCCGGGAAAAGTAAGATGTGAATCTAAATCAGAGGGATATTTTCCCCAGTTCAACACTATTCTCATTCCATCAAGATTTTTCATGTATGGACTCAGTGCATACGTCATATCGTTGCAAGGACATTTTACCACTAAACTTGAATAGTTGTCTTTTTTGATAATCAATAATGTGTTTGAATCATCCGGAAATCCACTATTGATTGTGGTTCGACCCTGATTATTTGTCAAACTCTTTGCCGATGATTCACCATTTCTCTGAATCATTACTTCTGCATTACTAATCACTTTATCTTTCTCAACTGCTGACAATACCTGTACATATATATTTTGTGCGCTTA
Source organism: Flavobacterium hibisci (assembly GCF_020026925.1). Classification (GTDB taxonomy): domain Bacteria; phylum Bacteroidota; class Bacteroidia; order Flavobacteriales; family Flavobacteriaceae; genus Flavobacterium; species Flavobacterium hibisci. Next base: position 63,131 of record NZ_JAIQDW010000016.1, read on the forward strand.
CCTTATTGCTAAAAGCAAGAGCTAAAAAAAAGATTGTTAATTTAAATTTCATTATGTTTTTTTATTAAAAAATTACTTGTATCATATGTGTGTTAAAGGTTTTTATTTAAAGATTTTTTGGGTTAATTTTTTATATTAAACAGGTTTAATCTTAAATTTTTTTAATTATTAATTCAATTTACTTTGTGAGGACGAATTGCAAATTTGTGCTATCGGGTTTAATTTTATTCCTTAGTTAAGTCGAGACTAGACTCATCTTTAATTAATTTAACCATTTGCGAACCTTCTAATATATATTTTTCACCATTATTTATATTAGATATTTTTAAAGTACTTCCATTATTCATTTTGAATGTTAACGAATTTGTTTCTTTGTTAATTAGTTCTAATTTTGAACTTTCTTCTCTTAGACTATGTAATTCGTATATTAAAGAGTCTTTAGTTATATTTATATAAACAGTTGCCCAACTTCTTGGGTCATTATATTCTTCTTTAAATTGCAAAAAGGATCCTTTATATATCCCAAACCATTTGTCTTCGATCTGTGACTCTTTATGCCCTAAATTGTCTTTTATAGGTAATATGAAAGAGTCACTTATATTTAAATTTATATCATCATATCCACTACCTAATTTTAATATCAGCTTATTATTTGTTTCTGATACATTGAAATTATATTTTAATTCTATTTCATTTTTATCAAGTTTCACATCAAAGCTTTTACTGCCAATATATTTTATAGTATCTATATTAAATTGATAAACATAAAAAGTATGTCCATATTCTAAAAAAGAATCTATAATTAAAATCATTTTTGATTCATTTTCAAAGAGAAAACTATTAATACCTAACTCTGAAATGGATTCGGTAAGTGAATGATTAAAAGTTTCATTTTTATATTTAAATTCAATAAATGATTTATTATTAGCAACAGAAAATTTATAAAATAAATTCTTTCCATTATTCCCACAATTCGTCGGAGCAAATTGTTCACCATCACAATTTATTGGAATTTGAGAATAATTTGAATTAATTGGCTTGTCCTTTTTTGTTTTAATATCAACTTTCGGCAAACTTGACACAGAATTCATCTTATCGTCTTTGCAAAAGGATAATAGAATTAACAAAAAAATGTATTGAATGTATTTCATAATTGTAAATTTTACTGCCCCGATAGCGTGGATTGTAATCCATTCCTATTCAATTACTATGATTGATTAAAAAATGAACCTATTCATTAGTCGGATTTACATTTTACTAAAACGATATTGCCTTCAGGATTATGAAATTTATAATTTCTACTCATTTTAATATAATAAATCTTTTTAAAACTAGACTTTTATCAGCAAACGCCACACGAAAGGATTCGTGCGGGAGCGGGGGACTACTTCTATTCTTACTTGATAATTCATTTATAAGAGTAAGATCATCAGAAGTGACTTCTGTTTTGTTTCTAAAATCTGTTATTTTATATAAATAAAAATTCTCTTCTGATAACTTACCTTTAATAATAACTTCATTATTTTGATTTAATAATGAATAATTAATATCATTGAACTTTCCGAGACTAAAGATTTTCTCATTATATTTAAAAGTATAAATACCTAAATCATTGAAATTATTTGACGCATCAAATTTAACTACATGAAAAGTTGGTAATTCTTCCGTACAAGTAGGAATCATTAAATAATAAAAAGAATCCTCTTTAAAAAGCTTGAATTGATTCTTGGCTTCTTCCATTGAAGATGTATTGATACAAAAATCTACAGAACTATAATTATTAGATTGTTCAACTTCTAAATAACTTGTCTCTTTATCCTTTAAATAATATATGCGGAAATTGATTAAATCGGTTTCAAAAAATATTTCTGTTATAAACTCATTTTCGGACAATAAGATTTTCACAGGAATTGATGAATTTTCTTTTGCTTTTTTTTCTACAAGGATCGAAGATTGCTTTCTATCTGACTCTTTATTTTTACAATTAAATAATGCAAAAAATGCAAATAGAAAAAATATTTTTGTTATTACCCTCATAAAGATTTTAATTTTTGAAATTTTCCATATTATCATAATTCAACTTATTTTGTCCTTCAAATTCTATTATCTTTCCTTGCTTAGCTTCAGTTTGTTGATCTAATTTCTCTTGCTCCCCGATATTGCGGATTATAATTTATGTTTCCTAAGAATATATTTTTCTTTTTTACCATCAGAATAGGTATAATCTAAATATGGAGAAATCCATAAATATTTTTTACCATCATATATTAAATATCCAAATTCTTTTTCTTCTGCTAATTTGTTATCATTTTCAATATAAGTAGATTCAAACTTAATTAGTCTTTTATATTTTAAATATAGTTTTTCATGTTTTTCAATTACTTCTAATTGATACTCTTTATTTTCAGCAAGGCTTGTTACCTTAAAAAGGCAACTATCAGAAGTTAAATTAAGTTCAATAGTTTGTAAATATTCTTGAGTGCTAGAAATATCGACAAAGTATTTCCCATACCATTTTGGTGAAATATCTATTATTGCTAAATTTTTTAAATCATTTATAATTCTTGAATTGTGTATATAACCTTTATTTTTTTCTTTTGTTTCTACTAAATACCAATCATCAGAATCATCTAATATTGTAATCTCTTCATTTTGAATAACTTTTTGAATTATTTCAGAATTTTTATTTTTATCTTTTCTAAGATTTGTATAGCCATCAGAGTCTTTTATATAACCTTTTTTGATATTTTTGTTACTTTTTAATTTCTCATCAATTAATTTAAATGTTTTTTCATCTTGTTTAAAAAAAGCCAAAACATTTTCATCAATTTTTTGATGTTTTTTTTCTAAGTAATTTAAAAGTTTATTAGTGTCATAAATAATTGCATTTTTGTAAGTTTCAACATAAAGCTCAGCATCAGCACCATCGACAACTTTCCTTAATGAATCCAAAGTAGTATACGATTTTTCATTTGTTGTATGATTATCTATTTGAAATTGAATTCTATTCAATTTTTGAAAATTAGAGATGTCTTTCCCTTGTTGAGAATTGCAGGATATAAAATTAATCAGTAAGATTATCAGTATAATAATTCGATTCATTTTTGTAATATTTATTATTTGTTATTCCTTTTTTTAATATGTCCTCATTTTCTGGATTCTCTATAACTTCCAAATAATCATCAGGAGTAAAATACTTTTTAGAAACTGTATCGTATTTCAAAGTATGATCAACATTAATCAAGTGATTTTCCTTTTTATTAGATTTTTTTTCTAAATTTTCAACCTTTTTTTTAAGCGTAGCTATGGCATCATCAAAAACTCTTAAACACCCACCTGTGTTCCATAAATAAGGATTTGATTCATTGGCTTGTCTTCCTCCGTGAATTTGAATTTCTTCTCTTCCTATTGCTTTAGCCTCACCAGATTCATAAGTCATATCCAATCTATGATTAGATCCATAAATTTCACTACTACCATCATTTCTCCAATTTTCAAATTTATATACTCCTGTTGGAGTATCTCCATATTTTTGTGTTCTACTTTCACCAATTTTATTTGAATATCCTTGAGCTCTGACAATTGTTCTCCAAACTTCTTGATTATTATCATTTTTTAATACAAGAATACCATAACCCATATCCTTTCTATTTGACCATAAATGAATGTCAATGTTCCATCCTTTTCCTTCCAGAGGTTTTATTTCATTTTTATTACAACATTCAATCTTGAAATCTTTTAGAAAACCTTTTTTTAAGTGTAAGTTGCTTTTATCTGCTAATTCTTGTTTCAAAAATGTTTCATAATGTGATAAACATTTATCCATAGGAGTTGCTGGTTGTGGTTTACCATTTAATTCATATTTGCTATTATCTCCTTCATGTGGCAAACTTGCATAAATTGAACTGCCAAATTTCCTTATAGCTTCTTCTATTTTTCCATCTATAATCAATTCCAACATCCCTTTCCTATCTTTCATAAGACAAATACATAATTTATCTTGAGATTCGGGTTGATAATCTATAATATTATATGTTTTTCTATAATCATGATATGATTCGTAGACATCTAGTACTTTAAAATATTTACCTGTCCATTCTAATTTACTTCCTCCTAACCAAGCATAAGTATATCCCATTATCTGATAAGCTCCGGCTGCACTTGATCCACCACTATAAACTTTGTTTGGATGCGTACTTAAATCTGTTATCTCGTTACCTCCAAATGCTGTAGTATATCCTTTTTGAAAGTCATGAGGAATATATATTGTTTCTTTTTTATTGTAATCATAAGATTTTATTAATTCTCCTGTTCCCTCACCTACTCTCAACATTCTCATAAACGCTCTTATTCGCGCTTCACACTCACATTTCTTTCCAATCACAAAATACTCCCCATCTCTTTTCAAAAATTCCTTTTCGTGTTTTACAGTCTCACCCTGGCATTCGGCTTTTAACCAAAGACTTTCGGCTTGTGTTTTGTAAATATCAAAACTAATCGTGTCACCACTAATATAATCTTTGCTTACTAAAGCTTTTTCTACATCGTCTGCAAAGGCTGTTTTTCCGGTTGCTATCTTGGTATTGCCTTGTTTTCCTTCTTTTGCATTTTTTAGTATTATTCCTGCAAATTTATTTTTATTGTCATCTGTAATAGTTGTTTTTTCACTTTTAAATGTATAAGTGTAAGTTTCTTCTTTTTTTCCTTTAAGCAGTTTTTCTTTCCATACTTTTAAATCTTCATCTGCTTTTGGGCGCAATTTCACTTTTACCTTTGCTATGCCGTTTTCAACGGTTGCTTTTAGTGTTGTCAGTTCTGCTCCATCTTCTTTGGCTTCTAAAACAGGTACAGCTGCATCAGCATCCACCATAATGGCTTCTTTTTCTTTTATTGTAATAGAAACTTCTTTTCCATCCAATAAAAATGTTTTAGCAACCACATATACTTCCTCTTCTAGCGGGGCATTATTTATTTTTATATAGTTTGCTCCTAACTTGTACAGATCAAAAGAAACAGGGTCCCCAATATCATAATTATTTTCAGTCAATGCATTTTTAATATCATCAAGTTTGGCATATTTTTTATCTGCTTTTACTTGTGCATCTACTCGTTGTTTGATGATTTTTGCTGCCTTATCTCTGTCGATAGGAGCATTTTTAGTTTTAAAAACGTATTCATGCTGACCCACAGCCTCTGAAGTTTCCAAAGAAAATTCTTCTTTAGCAAAATAAGCCGTGACAATACCTTCTGTTCTTACTATTTCCTCAACAGGAGTTACATCAATTGTCAATGGAGCTGTATTAGTTGGTGCTTCAAATACTGGTATTGTGATTATACTGTCTGCTTTTATTATATTAAACGAAAGTATTTTGTCATTTCCACTTGCATTTTTAATGTAATCTTCTTTAATATCAATTACTTTTATATAAAAATTTTCTACATCGTCAGGCAATCCTGGAAATCCCCAATAACAAGACATCGTTTTAAATGTCGCTTTAATTCTTCCATCTACACATTTTGTTCTTACAGTTTCTAAAGCTTTATCCGTTTTTCTCGCACTATACAACTGTAATGTTAGTGAATTACCATTTATACCCTCTGCTTCTAATGTAATGAATAAGTCATCACCATAACTTATTGCACTATGATCTGCTGCATTTTCTTTTTTACTCCAGGAAGATGAGATTATTTTTTCATCACATTTTCCATATACATGCAGTCCCGTTTTTCTATGATCATGTCCACCATATAAACTAGCTTCTAAATAAAAGGCATAATTCCCACAGAGTTTTTTTGGCAGGTTAACGCCATAAGGAATTCCCGCAGGTTTTATTGTTCTTTTAAAAATCGTTCTTCTTTTTTGATCCATCCATAGCCATGTAATGTCTCTTCTTTTGTCTTCTTCAGGGGTTTCATTATACCATTCGCCAACAACAAACGGAGCTTCTTCGTTTGGTCTGACACAAAGTATTGTATCTTCCAAACTATGATTTCCCAGTACGCCACCAGAACCAACCCATTTTATTTTTTTTACTCCCTTTGCCATTTTATGCTTTTAGAAATAGTGAAATCATTTTTTAACTATATAATATTCCTTCATCTGTATGCTTCCTTTGAAATAGTTCTTCTATATCTACCATCGGGTTTATTTGCTTTTGGACTTCGGTTTTGGCATTCTTTACATTCTGTTCAGCCACTTCTGCTTTTTGTCCGTGTTTATCTACTTCAATACAATCAGCACCTCCTATAGGACAGGTGGCTTTACTGTCTTCCAGTAATATTTTTCCTTTATTAGACAAGATAACTTTTTCATAAAAACCACTCCATTTTGTAATTACTGCCTGACATGGCAGGTAATCGCCACTTCCGTTGGGTTGCATTTTACATTTACCAAAAGTATTTTTCTCAAGTGTCTGCCCAATTTCTTTATCTGTGGCTATGAGTTTATTTGCAGCATCTTTGTCATTCGCATAATGCTTACTATGCGTTTTTACCTTAAGTTTATCTAACTTAGGTTCTACACTAAACTTACATTTTACGGTCGCTCCTTGTACCACTACATGTTTTGCACTCATAACCTTACCTTTTAGATGTTAAAAAAATTACTCTCCTTTTATTTTCAATTAGTTCATCTTTTTTTTTCATTTTCAAAAGCTCAATTTCAATTGTTGTTTTTATGGACTGAACTTTCTCAATATTGCATTCGACATTCATTTTCTCTATAGTATAAGTATCCGAATTTAGAAAGTAAACGGCACTATAATTCACTTTTAAATGGGCATTTCCATATAAAAAACCAAACCCAGAATCTGTATAATTTCCTTTTTGCTCTATTCTAATATAACCCGCGTCATCTAAATTGGGAGCCATTTTATGCTGTACTCTAAATACGGATTCTGTTTCTTTTTGTAACGGAAATGACAAATCTTTCTCAAATTCATAATCAGCTGTATAACCTATATGAATACCATTAAAAAAAGCCCTCAAAAAATAATCCGAACGTAGTGAACTCAATACTCTCTCTGAACTCTCAAGTGTATCTTCTGTATGTTTTATATACTTTTCTACTACTTCACCTTCATAATAATCTAAAATTTCACTTTTAATTTTTCCCCAACGACTTTCTATTTCAGCATGGTTATAAATATCAATCCATTCACCAAATTCATCTACAACAATTTTTAACGGATATAAAACTTCTGCGGTTTTTACAGCCAATCCGTCCATCATGGTGTCAGGAATTCCACCATTTACGTAAACAACTGATGCTCTGCTAATTTCAAAAAGATGGTACTTGTTTTTATCCGAAGCAATCCATTTTACACTCATCTTCATTTCTGTAACATCAATCTCGTCTCCGGCATCATAAGTATATTTTACTTTATAAATTTGGTCGACTTGTTCAGGCGTAAAAGGCAATCTGTAATTTTTTCCTAAATTGACTTTTTTAGGCTTTTTATTAACTTCTTCATCTTCATTTCTGGTTGGCGCCAAAATCAAGAACTCCAGATGCCTGCTAAAATCAGCTTCTATCAAATCTGAAATATCACAATACATATTATGATACCGTCTGAGTTCTTGTGCATCGAAACCTAAATCAACTGCCACACTTTCGAGCGTATCGCCTTTTTTTATTTCATAAAATCGGTGTTTGGTATATGCGGGTTTCTCAGATTCTTCTATATAATACATTGCTGAAGTGATTTCAAATTACAGTTATTAATTCATTTCTGCTTTTGCTCCATAAACAAATTCAGGATCTTCTGACTTGCTTTTTTTGTTTATTTCAACCTTTTTTTCTTTTTGTCGTTTACAGATTATAACCGAGTTTTCTGTAATTCCATTCATTCCTAATGTGTATTTTGCATCTACATATCTCGCTGGCTGATACCATTTTGGCTGAAGAAAAAACACCCAGTTGCAATTTTCTCCTTTATACTTTAATTGTATTTTACTCTCTGCATTATGTTTATTATATCCTGTAACCGTATGATAAAACAAAGCCCCAAAATCAATTCTTACTGGTCCTTTTGATCTGATAGACGTATACGTTTCGCTATTGTCATCTTTTTGAATTAATAAAGTAATCAACAAAAGATCTTTCATTTCTACATTCTCTACTACTGGAAAAGGGTTCTCTCTTTCTGGAATTTTCCATGTGACATATTCTTTTGGAGGTATCTGCATCATATAATTAAAGACGGCGTAAATTCCGGTAGGAACTATAAATACAAGAAAGTGTGAACACATCAAAAAAGTAAGTCCAATACCACTTAATGCCGTATAAATAATGATAAACAATACACTCGAATAAAGCATTATCAAACACGAAAACAGCAATTCATTAGCAACCAGCTTTTGATTAAACTCATTAAAATAAATGCGGTATAAGTAAACATGAAGCGTTCCGAATAGTAAAGAAGCTATCTGGTAAAAAAGGAATTCATCTGATACTTCAGTAAATAATTTGTTGTAGCCTAAAAAACCAACCAAAGCATAAATAAGTACAGCTGAGAAAATATAGATATAAAATTTCTTTTTATATTTTACTGCAAATTCTTTTACTTTATCACTAAAAACCATTGTAAGCAAAATACTTACGGCTATAATTACAACCAAAAATACAATGAGCCTGACATCAATAAGTGCTCCTAAATGCTTTTTTACCATTTCTACAATCGTGTTGAATAGCCCAACACAGGCTCATTATTAAAATTAAACTTTTCTGTTTCGTTGTTTATCAACAATACTATTTTTACCTCTACTTCCATCGGAAAAAAATGTTCGCAAAAGCAGTCTATAAACTTTTTTATATCTCCTTCATTAATATAATTATGAAAGGGTTTGTTAATTATCGGTCCAATTTCTATGGTGACATTCATAGAATAATCGGTATAATTTTTTCCGCTGATAAAATCGACTCCTAATCTGTTTTCGCCTAATATAATCTGCTCACCTTCTTCACTAAGTTCTTTTGATGTTGTGGTTTCAAAATTCACTTTTTCTTCTATAATCGTTGATAAACATTTACATGCCAAATCAATATCGCCAACAATTTTATACGCATAAGGCAAAAGCCTGATAAATTTTGAAACCAATACTGCCGGATAAATATGCGGCAGGCCCCAAAAATCATAGAAAAACTCTAGCGACTTACCTGAATTGAGTTTGTATAAAAAATCTCTTTCAACACCTTCTATTTTGGTTTTGTAATGAAAAATTTCATTCTCAAAAGGACTAAAAAAAGTACGTGCTTCGGCTTCCTGCTTTTTCTGGTGTTTATGTTCCCTGATCATCTGCTGGACAGATTTATCAGCATTGTTCTCTTTTAAACTGTGTATATACCCTTCTGGCAGCGTATCATAAATGCTATCTCTGGACAAGAGTATAGTAAGATATTCGCGTTTATCGTAATTATCATCTTTAATACCTGCACCTAAAATATCACTTCTGAAAGCTCGTGAAAACTGTCCCTGATTAGAAATCATAATTTCGTCCTGAGCAACGGCAGTATTCTCCAGAAGCTCATTAGCGATTACTTCAGCCCTTATGTCGTCTGAAATATTCTCTATTTCCCGAACAAGATCTTCAAGATTCATATTATTTTTTCTTTGTGTCCTCATTGATTCTTCCTGCTCCTATGTATCGCAACTGAAAATATTCGTCGTTAAAATTATAAATCGCCATTCCCTTGCTTGTACATGCCAAAATCCTGTCATTATGGAGGTATATCCCAACATCTGAAATTGGATGATCCTTATCGTATCTGAAAAAAACCAAATCTCCTTCTGCCAAAAAGCTTCTTCCGGTAAAAATCTGTATTGATTTTGATTTCCACATACCGGCAGGGTCTTTAGGAAGCGTAACTTTATAAATTTCACTGTAGAGTGACTGAACGAAATAAGAACAGTCAACACCTGTGCTGGAAAAACTTTTTTCTTTATAAGGGGTATTCACCCAGGGATCTATGTATGAATATAATTTGTAATTCGTAATCTTGTTTGGTATGACACCCAGCACTATAGAATATTTTTCTTTTAAAGCCAGAATGGCATCACTTAAATTCTCTGAATTATCATTTACAACTGTTTTATTACTCAAACCTGAATCCTCCATTTTAGCCTGCTTTTTCAATGTTTCCAAAGAATAATCATATTTAAAAGGAACCTGAGAAATATATTTCTTACTACTGCATCCTACACCAAAGAGCATAATGAGCACTAATACAATTGTTTTATTCATAAAAAAATACTTATTGTTATGCCATGTAATTGATGGCAATGATAAAATCATTTATAACTTATTAATCTTTTCGGATCAGGAACTGACTGAAGTGGTATTTGTCAGTTGATATGTTTTTTACTCGTGAAATAATTCCTTTCACAAATATTGAGGTCGCAAACCTAAGAAAATATTTTGTAAGAATTGTTATGAAATTTATAAAAATTTACGGTATTTTTTTTACAATTTTAAAATAATAAAAACTACTTTTGCCAGCGTCTTTATAAAAAATATCTTACTTAATTATTAGCCCCCGAAAAAAAGATGAATAAAAAAAATATCGATATCAGGGTTGTATTTTTCTTTGTGACCCTACTGTTAATTGGAATTATTGCTTTTATAATTCAATTTTTTAACCACGTTGATTGTGAAGATGTACGATTTTATGTTTTGGCAGAAAATCCAAGAACCGAGGAATCCATTGAGTTTTTTGATAAGACACCAAATGCAAAATCATGGAAGTGGGATTTTGGTGATGGCTCTGAAACTGATGTAAGAAAACATACCTTTCACGTTTATAAAAGACCTGGAAAATATCTAATTACCCTGACCATAAACGGGGAATGCATTCATAATAAAGAGATTACAATTAAAGATAAATATCTAACTGACAAAATAGGAACCCCTAAAATTATTGTCTCAAAAATTATTACTGCAGGACAGCCTACCTATTTCAATTCAGAATCTGAAGATGCTAAAACCTGGGAATGGGCTTTTGGAGAAAATAAAGGCATTGATGATACCTCTGCTAATCCTGTATATACCTTTTCTACACCAGGTGAAAAAACGGTTACCCTTGTTGTTAACGGAAACTTTGGTACAGTGGCAAAAAAAATTATTTACGTACATCCCAAAGTAATAAAAAAAACAAATCCGCTTAATCTGACTTCTTACGAATACGAAAAAAAAGCAGAAGCTTTTTCACTGCCAAGAGGTGCCGCAAAAAAAGACCCGCTTGAGGAAATGCTACAATACGTGCCTGTAGCTCCTAAGACTAAAACACAAAAAGACAGCATTGTAGCAATTAAAAAAGCACCTAATATATCTGAAGACCAATTTGAAATTTTACTGAATAAAGTGGCTGAAGGAAGTAAAGTAAAAGATGATTTTTCAGAATATTTATGCGATGATTTAGATATTCCTATTGTGAAAAATGACACTGATTTATTGACATTTTCTCAACTATGTGCCTCCATTAAAGGAAAAAAAATAAGAATCGAATCTATTCGTCTTAACAAAGACAAACAAAATAATTGCATCAAAGGATTAAATATTAGTTATAAAGTAAAAAAATACCTGATCTGGTCTAAAGATTAAATAAGGATGGAAGAAAAAAATATTTTCAGTACAGAATTACTCAGTGCATTTGAAATTGCTAAAAAAATTGCTAAAAACAATTCAAATAAATTTTACTCTGCATCACATTTGTTAAAAGCCATCCTGAACCGGGATTTATCTCTATTAAAACGTCTTGAGGCTATAGGCAAGGATGTTTACTATCTTGATGAATGGGCTGAAGTCCGTATGGAAGATGAGCCAAAAACAACAAATATTTCCGATGCTGAACCAAGTGATCTGATCGATGAAATTATAAAAGAAGCAGAATCGGTAAGTGGAATTTTAAGTGAAGATGAAATTAGTCTTTATGCGATATTAGTCGCTTTGAGCTCTCCGGGAGTTGGTTTTAATTTCGACCAAATGAAGACCTATCCTATTTCCCGAAACGAATTATTAGAAAATCTTGCAATAGCTGAGCCTAACGTTAATAATACTCATCAGGAAGTAAAAAAAGGTTTCCTGAGTAAATATTGTATCCACAAAAATGCTGAAAAAAAGAAAAGGATTTTGGCGATTGGCCGCGAAACAGAGTTAAATACAATGAAGGAAATCCTGTGCCGATTTTCTAAGCCTAATATTTTATTAATTGGTGACAGAGGTATCGGAAAATCAATTTTAATCGATACACTTGTTCAAAATGTAATTACAAATCAGGTCCCTGAGGTATTAAGTAAAATACAGCTTTTTGAACTGGATTTATCCACACTAATTGCAGGTGCATCTTACAAAGGCGAAATCGAAGACCGGTTAAAAAATTGTATTCAGGAATTAAAACAATTTCCTAAAGCAATATTAATTATCGAAGAAATCCATACTCTACTGGATAAAAACGGAGGCGACTCGGGGGTATCCAACGTGTTGAAAGGCGAATTATCAAAAGGATTAAATATCATTGCCACTTCTACAATTGAAGAATATTCCAAAAGAATTGAAAAAGAACAGGGGCTTTCAGGAATGTTTGAAATTGTAAAATTAGAAGAATCTAATGATGAAACGCTATTCCGAATGATTCGCGAATCGATAAAACCCTATCAGGAGCATCATAAAATTCAAATTGATAACGAGACCATTACAGAATCAATCCGATTATCAAGAAGGTATTTAAAAGAGAAAAGCCTGCCGGAATCTGCCATAAACCTTATTGATCATACCATGTCCGTTTTAAAGACATCAGGTGAAACTTATTTAAAAGAAAAACAATCCCTTTTGGATAAATTATCGCTTTTAAAACAGAATGAAAATGATTTACCTGAAGATGAGTTGCTAAAAGAATACCAATGGTTTCTTTCTGATCTGATTCGTAAAACAACATTTTTAATGATTACAGATGATGAAAATGAACCACAAACTTTTCAAACTTCTGAAGCTATTCTTAAACATATTGAAGGCCTTATCCATATCCTTGAAGAGAGAGCACTTGATAAGCGTATTCATATTGAAGCTTTTGATTTATCACTTATAATTGCTCAAAAAACAGGTATCCCTGCTGGTAAACTTAAAGAAGAGGAAAAACAAAAGCTGAATACTATTGAAGATGTTTTAAACCGCAGGGTAATAGGTCAGGACCATTGCATTGCAACAGTTGCAGGATCAATTTTAGAATCAAGATCCGGATTGAGCAAAGCAGGACAGCCTATTGCATCCTTCTTCTTTTTAGGTCCAACTGGAACAGGAAAAACAGAACTAGCCAAAAGTCTGGCGGAGTTTCTTTTTCAGGATGAAAATGCGATTATCCGTTTTGACATGTCTGAATTTAAAGAAGAACATTCAGCAGCCCTGCTTTATGGAGCGCCTCCGGGATATGTAGGTTATGAAGAAGGCGGACTACTGGTAAATAAAATCAGGCAAAAACCGTATTCTATCGTTTTATTTGATGAAATCGAAAAAGCACATGCCTCTGTTTATGATGTTTTCCTTCAAATTATGGACGAAGGAAAATTACATGACCGACTTGGAAAAGAAGGCGATTTCTCTAATGCCATTATTCTTTTTACTTCAAATATCGGGTCAGATCATATTGTAGAAACCTTCAATAATGGTCAGATTCCAGGTTCATCTTCGCTAATGGAAATCATGGCTAATTATTTTAGACCGGAATTTTTAGGGCGATTGACAGAAATTGTACCTTTTGCGCCTATCAGCAAAGAAAATGCTTTAAAAATATTTGAAATCCACCTCAAAAAAGAGTTTTCTGATTTACTCCAAAATATAAAAATCGAAGTTGAAATTCCAATGGAAACCAAACTTCATCTTGCAGAAAATGGGTATAATGCCAAATATGGTGCAAGACCTATAAAAAGTATCATTAGAAGTCATTTGCGAAGACCTTTGGCAAAGAAAATAATTTCTGGTGAAGTAAAAGATGGCGATAAAATGATTGTTGCTGTAGAAAATGGAGAAGTCAAATGGATTAAAGAAGATATTTTGATAGTATAAAATTTTAAAGCATGGTTTCTAAAATCATGCTTTTTATTTTTTTTCGAAAAAAAGCACCGACTACTCTTCATACATCTCCATCCATAATCTTGTTTCTTCCAAATCCAGTTCCTTCTCAATTTTTCTGAAAATTTCCTCGTTGACAGCACCAGATTTATGCATTGACTCGAGTTTATTTCTTTCTACATTAAGTAAATCGATTTGCAGTTTAGTAAAATCATTGAAGATCTCACCTCCTATCAGATTTCCTTTTCCGAAAAAATTGGCCGGAAGTTCCGTTTTCTGAAGACGATTGAATTTTACCTCATATTTGCTCTTGATATTGTGGAGTAAGTCATCATTGATCAGAGAGAAATTATCTTCGATATGGGTAATCGTCTGAGAAACGATTATATTTCGAACCTCATATTCTTCTGCAAGAATGGAGTATTTTTCAATTTTCAATTTTTTTATCAGCCATGGCAAACTAAATCCCTGAATAACTAAAGTAGAAAGTATGACACAAAATACCAGATAAATAATGAGGTTTCGTAAAGGAAATTCTTCTATCTCGTTCATCATTAGCGGAAGTGCCAAAGCAGCTGCCATCGATACCACACCCCGCATTCCTGACCAGCCGAAAATAATCATGTTCCGGTAATCGAATTCTTCCTGAAGCCGAATCTTTTTACTAATTATCCTGGGGAGCAAAGCTGCGGGAATCACCCATAAAAAACGCACCACAATAACGGTGACACTCACCAGAAAGCCCCATACAAATAACGACCAGCCGGAATAATCTTGAATTCCTGACATAATCTGGCGCAACTGCAAACCAATTAAGACAAAAATCAATCCGTTTAAAATATTGGTTAAAACATTCCAGATTGTTCCTGTCATTATCCTGCTTTCATGCGAGAAAATCGTACCCGATCTTGCGGAAAGAAAAAGCCCGGTTGCTACTACTGCCAGAACCCCCGAAGCTTTAAAGTGTTCTGCAATTAAATACGAAGCAAAGGGCGTCAGTAATGTTAAAGTAGCTTCGATAACCTCATCGCACACAAACCTTTTATGAATAAAGCTCATGATATACCCTACAAGCAAACCAATAGCGATTCCCAGAACTGCCATCACGACAAAATTCAATCCTGCCTGCCATAATACAAAATTCCCGGCTGTAATAGCTGTCAGTGCATACTTATATGCCACCAGACCGCTGGCATCATTTAAAAGACTTTCACCTTCAAGTATTGCAATCAATCTGGGATGTAAACCCAGTCCTTTTGTGATTGAAGTTGCTGAAACCGCATCAGGAGGAGAAACAATTGCCCCTAAAAGAAAAGCCAACGGCCAGGAAATATCATCAATAAGCATGTGGGCGACAATTGCCACTGCAACGGTTGTAAAAAGCACTAAACCCACTGCAGCCAAAGTAATAGGCCGAATGGCCTGTTTAAAATCAGACCAACTGGTGTACCATGCGGCATGATATAAAAGTGGCGGAAGAAAGATAATAAAAACGACTTCAGGACTTAGGGCAATTACCGGAAGTCCGGGGATGATACTAATGATAAGCCCACAAATTACCAGCACAACAGGAATAGGAAAATTGTATCTTTTGCTTATGAGGCTTAAGAATGCAACCCCAAATAGTAGCATAATAATTATGGTAATATTTTCCATTTTTACTGTTGTTGGTGTATTATTTAAGAGCACGAATATACTATTTTAAAACTTCGGGCACTATTCGTTCAAAATTTTATTTAAGAAGATAATTTGTAAAATAAAGTAATGCATTATATGATTTCGTATGCTAACTGAAGCTCAGTATTTATTTTTAGTAACATTTAAAAATCCACGAGGAATAACCCAATGCCTATTATTGGTGAATGACCCTTTAGATTACTTCCGTTTTTGTTATAGCTATTCAACTACCTCACTACTTCTTTTTGTACCTTGAAATTTGATAACAAAAACAACCTTATCTTATAAATGATTTAGTCCTGCTGCTGTTATTTTTGAATTTCCAGAGTTGGTTAATTTAATTAACGAAACCAACGTAAAATGTTTTTAAAAAATACAACTGTCAAATTAAAAGATACATTATATGAACTCCATTTTTAAAAAAAATCAGGAAGTACGCCAAGAGTTTGGCGGTCCTGTCATGAAGGTAATTGGTTTTGAACCTGAACTGATTGAAAATGTTATTACCCAATGGGAAGATGAGGAAGGAACCATCATAACCGGAAAATTTATGGAATCTGTACTTGTACCGGCAGCTGAGTAACTGGAAGTAAAATTCCGCTTTACATCATCTGCTTATCCTTTATTCTTCCGTATTTCGTTTACTTCCCTCTTTACATCTAAAATTAATTCTTTCAAGTCCTGAATTTCATTCAATTCCTGTTTTTTGTCTGTGCGCCCTATATTGCAGCGGTATTCCCAGATTTCGATAATATCTGAGAGCCTGACTTCATAATTTGGATAGAAATTATTGTCTGATTCTAAAACCAAAGCGTTCTTTTTATTTTTATTAAGACGCTTGTACACCATTCCTTCATTTTTTGTAATGAGGATGTAGGTTTTGCCGTCCTGTACATCTCCCAGCCTTTCGACATAGCGCCCTACAATGATGCTTCCGTCTTCGTGCGGTGGCATTGAATCCCCTTCAACGGGAAAGCCTCTGTGTTTGCCTGGTCCCAGAAAAGGAAGTGAAATTTGCTGGAGACTTTCAATATATTCGGGATCTGCGTAGCCATTGAGATAACCCGCTTTTACTTTTTGAGTTACTACTTCAATATAATTTTCTCCCTGATGATCTACCATAATCGGCAAAACCAACCTGTTATTTTCCAGTTTTAGTAAATGCTGGATATCTATTTTACGGATATCTACCGAAAGCAGCAAATCAATACTCATGTGATAATAACGGGCTATTTTCTTTAAAATTTCATAAGGAGCCTCAGAAGTACCATCTTCATATTTGACATACCTGCCTCTCGTAATCTGAAGATTCTCTGCTAATTTTTCCTGTGAGATTTTTTGCCTAACCCTTAAGACCCTGATGTTATCTGAAAATAAGGACATATTTTATTTGTTACAATTTATAACTACAAATATAGAAAAAATTGTTACTACCTGTGTTAATTTTGTATTTTCCAAAACAATGAAAATGACGCTTTTTAATGATACCGAATTGTTTTCGAGCGGTACAGGAGGCAAAAAACAGTTTGATGTTCCTGATGCTGACCTGCTTTTAATCGACAATTTTTTTTCGAAAGAAGAGTCTGATTATTATTACACTACCTTACTTCATCAAACGCAGTGGCATGAATATGATATGCCTATGTATGATAAAATAGTTACCGCACCCAGAATGATTTCCTGGTATAGTGACGACAATTTAGATGGAAGCGAATCCAGTCAAAGCTGGCCGGCTGAACTGCAAGTAATCAGAGAGCGCGTAGAAAAAGAAACCCATATACAATTTAATGCCGTACTGCTTAACCTTTATCGAAACGGAAAAGACGGTGTGGGATGGCACAGCGACAAGACCAAAAGCAGCAACAAGGACATGGACATTGCCTCTGTTACCTTTGGAGAAACCAGAATATTCAGGCTGAGACACAAGTTTCGAAAAGAGATTCCGCAAATTGAGATTCCGCTGCATCATGGCACATTTTTACTGATGGCAGGCGCTACAAACAGTTTCTGGCAGCATCAGGTTCCTAAAACCTCCAGAGATGTACTAACCAGAATTAACCTTACTTTTAGGAGGATTCTTAAATAATTAAGGCACACAAAAACCTTACTAAAACTCTACTTTTGACAATACTCCAGCAAAGAAATAAATGTTTATAACTTCCATTTCTACTTTGCCATAAAATTGCTGTATTCTATGATATAACACCCTATAATAGCGTTTTTGCATCCTTTTATTAATATTAAAAAACATGTTAAAAAAAAGTTTAAATTCTCTATTTTTTCCTGTTAAATTTATTTTATATTTGACCGCCGTAAAATCTATTATAATAAGTCTTTCTTTACAAAGGTTACTGTGCAAAGAATCACTTGATATCACTTAACCTGTCTGCAATTGAAAAAAACTACCCAAAAGTTCACATATTCCTTTTTTTATATTATTTTATTTATCATTTCTGGCACTTTTGCCCATGCAAATGATACTATTACTGCTCAAAAAAAACAATCACTTTTATTAAAAAAAATACCGCAAAAAGAGGTTTCTTCCCTTAGTCCATCTTCGATATCGGTACCAGCAGAAAGTGAATTTACCAGTTCTTTTATTCAAAGCCATTTCCCAATTTCAGCCCAAACCAGCAATGACCTAGGCAAGGCGATGTCTACCTGTGAAGAAATTGACAAGAACATGAGCCTTCTGACGGATTTTCTGGAGCCCAAAAAGCTTTCAACCCTGCCGTTAGGAATCAAAAAAACAATTGGCGGCATACAATATCTTTTAGGGATCAGCAATGCCAAATTTACTCCGGAATATACTGAATTGACCGCTTTTGTAAGGATTACTCTTCCTCAAACTGATGAAACAGGAAAACAAAAGCAGTTATTTTTTGGGGCCAATAATATCAAACTTTCCCATAAAGGCGGCTTGGTTGGCGCTACTAATCTGGTTTTACTTGGCGATGTCCCTATAAAAATCAATGGTGAGAATTTGTTGCTGATTTTAAAAGGCGGCATGGAAATGTCAACCGGCGAAGTAAAGAATAAAACTTATGTAACTATAGATTGTAACGGCTTTAAGGAATTGGGACTGGAAGCTGATGTTGTTTTTTCGAGAAATTTATTAGAGCCGGTCGATGCCAGTTACAATCCTCTTCCTACTGAAAAAAGAGTTCAGGCTTCTTTTAAAACTATTGTATCGAACTGGAATGATATTTTAGTAGAAATATCACTGCCTACTTTTCAACTGACCAATTATAAAGGAACCTGTTTTGAACTGAACAAAGCCGTAATTGATTTCAGCGACCTTCATAATTCCAGTTCTATTGTCTGGCCCAAAGATTATCAAAAAGATTATCTGGTGCCCGGAAATGAAAATTTATGGAGAGGATTATTTGTAAGTTCGTTAAAAGTAGTCCTTCCTTCCCAATTCAAGGAGAAAGGAACCGATAACCGACTTACATTTAAAGCAACCAATCTGTTAATAGACCGAATGGGTGTATCCGGAAATTTCTCTGCCGACAATGTTCTGGATTTAGGAAAAGGCAGTGCTGCAGGATGGCAGTTTTCTGTTGATCATATTGAAATGGAATTCAGGGCAAATTCACTAATGCATGCCAAATTTAACGGAGCTATTGTTTTACCGTTATCTGATAAATCTAAAAAATGCGCTGCTAAAACACGTGGTGAAATTTCATATAATGCTCTTATTAATCCTGTTGACGATGAATATTTATTAAAAGCGGAAGTAAGCGAAAATGTCTGCTTTCAGGCGTTTAAAGC
Source organism: Flavobacterium hibisci (assembly GCF_020026925.1). Lineage (GTDB taxonomy): Bacteria > Bacteroidota > Bacteroidia > Flavobacteriales > Flavobacteriaceae > Flavobacterium > Flavobacterium hibisci. The sequence goes on from NZ_JAIQDW010000016.1 coordinate 82,643, forward strand.
TACCGCCCGATTTGACAAGGGATCTTACATCGAGTTAAAGATAAAAGAAGGCAAATTTTTACCGAAAGCTTTTTTAAATGGAAGCATTACCATAAAAGGAAGTAATAAGCCAAATGCTGATCAGGAACCCGAAGCTTCCGGACCTCCATTATCTTCAATGGGGCTACCGATGGCACAAGCTACCCAAACTAAAACCACTACAACAACTCCAACTCCAGCTCAAGCAGTAGATGAAGATGAAGATGAAAAAGGTGCCGTCGCTTTTCAGGGCATCTTATTTCAGGATTTAGAATTACAAACGGTAACCCCCATTTTCAAAGCGAAATACTTTGGCTATAAAAATGAGGCTGAAACCGATCCTAATTCTTCTAAAGTAGCCAATTTCCCAATCACGATCCATGAGATTGCCCTTATAGCTGATGATGCATCCGCATCCCTAAAAATAGATTTATCTGTTAATTTGATGAAGGATCAATTTAGCGGGCGGACAAGATTTAATGTCGTAGGTAAATTTGGAAAAGACGATGGCATACAAAAGTGGAAATTTTCTCATTTAAAATTTGAACGGGTAGATATTGCTGCCGACTTAGGCGGTATGAAATTCAAAGGAAGCATTGAAATAATGGACAATGACCCTGTCTATGGCAAAGGTTTTAAAGGATCACTAAAAGCTGATTTTTCAGGAGGGATATCTGTTGAGGCCAATGCTATTTTTGGTTCTACCACTTTCAGATACTGGTATGTAGATGCTATGGTGGATAACCTGAATATCCCGGCTGGCGCTATTACTTTTAAAGGTTTTGGCGGTGGTGCTTATTACCGAATGAAAAAAGACGGTTTTAGCAACCGGTTTGCTGCTTCAGGCTCTAATTATGTTCCTGATTCCGAATCCGGTCTTGGGGTAAAAGCCATGATTAAATTTGCCGGAACTGCTACTGCCGATGCTTTTTGGGGAGGTGCCGGTTTTGAAATCGCCTTTAACAATCATGGTGGTGTAAACAGAATCAGTATTTACGGAGAAGGCCATGTAATGCAGCCATTTGAAATACCGGGTGCAGAAGAATTGCAAGGCGCTTTAAAAGCTGTAGCAGAAAATGAAAGCCTTATGTCAAAAGTAGCTTTAGAGGCTCTAAAAACATCTAATCTATCAGAAGCTGCGGCTACGTTATATCCAAATGATGTAAAAAGCTCTATGGGAATCAATGCTTTTGCTGCTATTGAATATGACTTCAAAGCCAAAACTTTACATGGCTCATTTGATCTATATATTGATACCCCCGGTGGTTTTATAAAAGGCCGTGCATCCGGAAATAGAGCCGGATGGGCTGTTTTACATTTTGGTCCGGATAAATGGTACATACATATGGGAAAACCGACCGACCGATTAGGTATTAAATTAGCCATAGGATCAATTGAAGTGGAAGCCGGTGGTTACTTCATGCTGGGTGACGATATTCCGGGCAGTCCTCCACCGCCTGCTATTGTCGCGCAACTTTTGGGAGTTGATGCTTCCAAACTGGATTATATGCGTAATGAAAATATGATTGATTCAGGAAGAGGATTTGCGTTTGGTGCAGATTTTAGCATAAAAACAGGGAATTTAAGCTTTTTAATGTTTTACGCTAATTTTCAAGCCGGATTCGGATTCGACATTATGGTAAAAGATTACGGAGACGCTGAATGTAAGGGTTCCGGACAAATTGGCTTAAACGGATGGTATGCCAATGGGCAATCTTATGCATACCTTCAAGGAGAACTGGGCATCAATATTAAATTGCTTTTTGTACGCAAGAAAATCTCTATCATCAAGGGAGGAGGCGCTGTTTTACTACAGGCCAAACTACCTAATCCGTTATGGATACGCGGTTACATGGCCGGCAAATTTAGTATCCTCGGAGGAGCGATACGAGGTAGTTTCCGATTTAAATTACAGTTTGGAAAAGAATGTGAATTTATAAATGCAGATCCATTGGCAGGATTAAAATCTATTGCTGACATTACCCCAACGGAAGGCTCAAAAGATGTAGATGTTTTTGCAATTCCACAAGTTGCCTTTAATATGCCTGTAGATAAAAACTTTACACTCGAAGATGATCAGGGAACCAAAACATACCGACTCAAACTTGAAGAATATACCATCAAAAAAGATGGTGTTCCGGTTATTGGTACCATAAGCTGGAATACCACCAAAGATTTACTAAGTTTTAATGCCAGTGAAGTTTTGCCTCAGAATTCTAATTTGGTCATAACTGCCAAAGTAAGTTTTCAGGAAAATGTAAACGGAACCTGGAAAACCATTATGGATCAAGGTCAGGTTGCTATGGAAAATGAGGTCCGAAACTTTACTACAGGTGCAGCACCTAAAAATATTCCTGTAAACAATATTGCTTACAGTTATCCTGTATTTGACCAAAAGTATGTATATCAAAATGAAAGTAAGGAAGCTTATATCGTACTGAAACAGGGTCAGACTTATCTGTTTGAATTAAAACCAGGTCAATCCCAACAAGCTATATATAAAACCGGAAATAAAACAACCAGCACTGCTATCCGATATAATTCTGATTTGAAAAAAGTAATTGTTGATTTACCTGTATTGGAACAGGCAAAGCCTTACAATTTATCGTTAATGACACTGGAAAAACAAAATGAAGCCAATGGTAATTTAACCGAAAATTACCAGAGTCAAAATCTGGCTGACAATAATAATGTGGATGTAAAAAACAATGAACTTAAAGAAGTTGTTTCCGGTGCAGAAGCTATTGAGTTGGTACAATACAACTTTAACACCAGCCAATACAATACTTTTCAGGAAAAGATGGCTGCCAAAAAGCCTAAACAAACATTAGTGGAAATTATCTATTCTGATGTTCATGCTTTACAATCCTTAAACAGTTCTACTGAACCTTTTGATGAAGCAGAACTTATTGGTAATTCGAAAACTTTATTTCAACCACTTGTAAGCACGGAAGCTATTTTAGACAACAATTATTACAACAATGAAATTTATCCTCTTATCTATCAGGGATATCCTCTTGAAGCTGATTTAAAACTGAATAAAAGCAGCAATATTGCTTTGGGGGTCCCTCCTGTAAAAGGTGTAGAAACGATGGCCTGGTATCAGGATTATATTTTTAACAATCCAACCAGTTTCATGCTTAAGGAATATCTTCCCTATCGTTATAACCTGCCGTTTTACTATAAAAATGATTTTATTGATTTAAGATATAAAATCGTAAACAAATATCTGAATACCTCTAATCAGGCTATGATAGCGAAATATAATTACATCATTAACGGTGAATTTCCATATTTGAAAAAAGGCAATTACAACATTAAACTGAATTATACACTTCCCGGAGGTCAGGCAGGAACAAGTTCTATTTTTACTTTCAACAAATCAAATTAAGCATGAGATCCCTATTTTCAATCCTATTCTTTTTTACAATAGGCTTTACCAGTTTTTCCCAAAGTAAAGAAGATACTATAACTGAAAAGAAACCCGAAATTCAAGTTATAGCCAGAGTGCAAAAAGACAGAATCTTATTGCGATGGGCTGTTACGACCCCAATTGCCTGGAAAAAATTAAATACTTATGGTTATAGATTAGAAAGATATACCGTGACGCGTGACAATAAAACCTTAACGCAACCTGAAAAATTGATTCTTGCCAAAGTTATAAAACCTGAACCGCTAGAATCATGGGAAAAAGTTATTGAAACTAATGATAATGCCGCTATTATTGCACAGGCTATTTATGGTGAGAGTTTTGCTGTAGAAGGAGGTGGTACTATTCAAAACATTGTAAACCTTTCTGAAGAGAATGAACAACGTTTTACATTTGCCTTATTTAGTGCTGATAAAGATTTTGAAACGGCAAAGAAGGCCGGTCTGGGTTTTGAAGATAAGACTGCCAAACTAAATGAAAAATATGCTTACAGGGTTGTTTCAAATGTTCCGGAAAATGAACTAATTATTGACTATGGCGGAATATTCGTGGGGCTTAAAGAATATGAACCCCTACCAAAACCACTTGATTTTACGGTCCACTTTACAGACAAAAGCAGTATGCTTAGCTGGAATTTTAAAACCTTATCACAAGTGTATGGAAGTTATTATATAGAACGCTCCACAGATAAAAAGACTTTTGAAAGAATTACTGATAAACCCTACACCTCCTTAAATCAGGAAAATGCCAATAACAACCGTATTTTCTATGTCGATTCTATAGCCAACAACAAACCTTACAGTTACAGAATACAGGGAATTTCTCCATTTGGTGAATTAAGCCCTTATTCTGAAGTTATTACCGGAAAAGGAACTACCATTTTGAAATTTGTGCCTCATCTAAAAGTGAAGGATTTTAAAGATGATACAACTGTTACCTTAACATGGGAATTCCCGGTAGAAGGTGATGCTGAAATTTCAGGATTTGAATTAAACCGTTCTGACAGTGATGATATCAACTACACCACAGTTGTAAAAAACATACCGGCAAAAAGTCGTTCTGTAACGTATAATAAGCTTTTATCAACCAATTATTTTACTATTACTGCGATAGGTAAACAAGGGAGCAACAGAACTTCTTTTCCCATGCTTGTACAGCCTGTAGATTCTATACCACCTTCAAAACCTATCGGATTAAAAGGTGTAATTGACAGTTTAGGCATAGTAAAGCTAACCTGGACTGCAAACAAAGAAAAGGATTTGTTAGGGTACCGTATTTACAAAGGAAATACTCCTCACGAAGAATTCGCTCAGATTACAGTAAGCCCACACGAATCTATTACTTACGATGATAAAGTACAAATTAAAAACTTAAACCCTAAGGTATATTATAAAATAATTGCAGTAGATAACCGCTATAATATGTCGGATTTTTCAGAAGTACTAATCATCAAGAAACCTGATGTAATACCTCCTACTTCACCTATATTTTCAGATTTCGAAATAAAAGAGGGAGCGGTTTTCCTGGAATGGGTCAACAGCCAGAGCGAAGATGTTGTCAGCCATCAGTTATACAGAAAAGAAAATGACCAGAAAGACTGGGCACTTATTCTGGATACCAAAAACAAGGAAGAAAAATTTCAGGATAAAACCGTTGTTGAAGGCAATACCTACCGTTATGCCATTTTTGCCAAGGATGAGAGTAATTTAACTTCTAAAGCATCACCCGAAGTCGCTATGTTTGTGCCAAAATATTCAGTAATGCCAGCTGTAAAAGGATTTTTTGCGCAGGCTAATAAAACGACCAATACTATTGATTTGTCATGGGAATATGCAAATATGGAGGTAAACAGTTTTGAAATTTATAAGGCATCAGATACCGAACCTTTGCAGCTAATTCAGGTACTTAATGGAAAAATAAAACGTCTGTCTGATCCTACTATTACCATCAATACCACTTATAAATATGGTATAAGAGCGGTGTATAAAGACGGAAGGACCTCTAAAATGGATTTTTTTAGTTTAAAATTTTAATCTATGAAAGAACTACATTCTACTTTTCTTTTTTCTCATGAAGGAAGTTTTACGGTCAGACTTATATTATTGAAGTAAACAGACAAATATAACTGATAAAATAGCAACAGATATATTAGTATTTATAGTTGGAAGATGATTAATTATTTTAAAAGATAAAAAAATAATTAAATTGACATTGACCAAACAACAAATTAAATATGATAAAAAAATTATTCTTCTTTTTGCTTATTATGGCTAGTATTATTCTTCAGGGGCAAACTAAATATGGGGTTTTAATAAAGACTACATTGCGTCCCGCTGAGAGTTCGGAAAGTCTTTCCGGAAACCATGACATATTTATAGGAAATACCAGGATTAATAAAGGCCCCTATTCTAAAGATATAATAGTTGTAGAATATGACTTTATTAACATAATAGATAATCCAACTTCTATTTCATGCCTGTCCACAACAAGTGATAGCGATGGGACTATAAATTGCATTTTTTCAACATCAATTCCATATAATAAAGCAACTTTTACCTATGGTATTATTAATGCTTGTGTTGCATATTCAGAAATATATGGGATTTATTTGACACAACCTTATGATACAAATATTTGTAAAGAAAAAACAATTACTTTAAACCATGGTTGGAATTGGCAGTATAGATTTGATGAAGAACCATGGTCAGATTTTCCAAGTGCATTTCAGGCAAAAACAAGTATTTCATTTAAATTAACTGATTTAGCCAATCCTGATGGAAAGAAAAAAATAAATATTAAGACGGGGTATTTACCTAATTTTTCAGACGTGATAACTTATGATATTATACCATGTTCTCCAGCATTAGAAATTAACCCCCCTCTAACTTCAAAAACTTTATGCAGTAATGAACGTACAGGAAGTGTTACTTTAAAGTTTAAAGAAAAACTAAATGACGATGAACAATTATTTTTAAATTTATTTAAGAATTCATCTACTCCAATTTTAATAGGTAACCTTTTTGTTCCCAAATCCTCAATAATAAATAATGAATTTACCTGGACAGGATTCGAGAAAGGTAATTACATAATAAAATATCAGGCACAAAGTATTTCTGATAATTCAGAAAATTTAAATTCCAGTGTAGTAGTTACTGATGAATTTATTATAGAGAGTCCTACACCCTTAAAATTTGAAATAAAAAAAGCAGACAACCCAATATGTTTTGGAGACCTTGCAGAAGTTTCTATCGCTGTAACCGGCGGAACAGGAGATTATAAATTTTACGTCGACGGAGTCGAAAAGACAACCCCAAAACCGGTAAAAGAAGCAGATGGTTATTATCATATCAGAGGATTAATCCCTACAGCAGTAAATAGTATTAAGGTAATGGATGGAAATAACTGTATTGAGAAAACACTTTAGTTTATGAAGAAACTTTTATTCCTTTTTGTTTTTATAAATTCTTACTGGACATTTGGGCAGCTTACTTATACTTTTGATGTTGAGTATTATGCTTGTGGAGTGTCTTCCAATTATTGCTCTCCTAATTCAACTTCAGGCAGTTGGTATTACAGCAATGAAACCTTTAACTCCTATTTTTGGAGTTTTGGATCCGCCGGTGAGGATTTTCGAGGAAGCAGGGATACACCTAGAACAGGAACTTATACAACAACTATCGACAATGAATTTATGCTCTGGTATCATTATGATTATGACAATTCTTTTAATCCCATAGACTCTAAATTCCCTGGAAGAAATGTCGAGACACAATACAGTCGTTATTATTGGCCTGGCCAATATCCAAATCCACATTCTGATCTATATTATGGTGAAGCGAGGGGCCGTATTTTTTATCAGGACAGACATATTAACTGGAATTATGAAGTTAGATATACAGGATCAAACACTTGGGGCACTGACACCTATGATGATTTAATTATAGAAGTTCCGTTTTCAAGAGTATCGGGTTCAAATTGCTATAGTCGCATTCCTTACGGGAATGAAAATACAATTGCAAGTGATCCTTTAGATCGTGATTATTGTATAGAATGTTCTATTATCACGGGGGGCATTGCTTATGATGGTGTTGATGATACTCCGGACGGCCATATTACAATAAGTAATTTCCGCCCCAACGATTTAGTCATCTCCCGAACAGATAAAAATTCAACAAATATAATAGCAGGTGAACAAATTACACTGGAAGCCAAAACACCTGCAGCAAATACCACTAATTTATTCCCTGCTTTTGTATATAACTGGCAGTACAGCACTGATGGTGGTATTTATTGGCATGATGTTCCTGACAAGTTAGTCAACAATCTTAAAATAAACAAAACCAATAAAACCATGTTTACCATGCAGGAGATGCTTGGTGCCGGACATACGTCTGTTTTTGGTCCTATCGATTTCAGGCTGGGATATGGAACGGGAGACAGGTCTTTTTGCAATATACTACATTTTAATTATGACCCTGGTGCGCCTGTAGTAACGGGAGTAGAATATGTTGCCCCTAAATGCAGTGGTGATCCCGTAACAAGCCTTGATGTATATTTCAGCCGAAAATTAGAGGCTGGAGAATCTTTATGGCCTGTGCAAATTGTCCGTTATCCTAAAGAATCCCAAGACCAGCCTAAGTTGTCACAAGATGTGGTAACCAATCTGGTTTATGACCCAATAAAAGGAAAATACAAACATTCCTTTATTATTACAACTGTCAATAACAAACTCATAAATAATACCACCTATGCTGTAGAATACCAAGGCATGGTCAATGGGGTTGGAAGAGGTTATCTTCTTTCAGAACAACCATTTGTATATCAGGATCCAGAGCCGCTTACTTTTACAATTAGCCCCACAGATCCTTTATGTCATGACGGAGAAGGAGGTTTGACAATAAACGTTAAAGGAGGCTCCGGAAAATACTCTTATTCTTTAGACGAAGGAACTAAAATTCCGTTTACCGTTACAACAGTTGAAACTTCAACCACGACAAACAATATTATGACTATAAGCCGATCTGCCAGTCAGCCACTGAGCTTGTCTGTAACCGATGCTAAAAAGAGTTATAAAATAAAAGTAACTGATGAGCATGGCTGCATCGAAAAAACGCTTTAGTATATGAAAAGACTTTATTTATTGCTAGTTATGGGATTTATTCACTATAGTTTTGGACAAACATACAGTTTTGATCTCTATTATTCTGTAGCAACTCAAAAATACTGTTGGCAAGGACAATATGGATTTTCTGTTCGTGGAGGTACTAGCAATGCAAAAATTAGTGAACAAATAAAAAATAAGATTCATTATGTTGAAGATGTATACGAAGAATATTTCTCAGTCCCAAACTACAATCAATTCAAAATAACGATAAAATCTACTTGTTTCTCGAATAATGGAACATCTAGTTGTGATGGAGATGAAACAAGGACTGTTTCAGCAATTTTTTTAATAAAAAGCGGTTCAGTTACCTTAAATCGATGTGTAGATGAAAGTCTCAAAATAAATAATTTTAAACCAAACATTATCATACAAAATCTGAATACTAAAAATCCTTCAGAAGTCTGTGCAGGTTCACAACTAGAATTAGCTGCTTTTCCTGAAGGGTTTCCCGACGAAGCTTATCACTGGCAATATTCTCTCGATAACCAGACAATCTGGATTGATGTACCAAATAAAATGGTAAACGGAATGAATATAAATGATACAAAAGTGTCTAAGTTTACTGTCTACGACATTTTAGATGAAGTACATGAAAATTATTTTGGGAAAGATATTTATTTCAGAATTGGGTATGGTGACAGACCATTTTCTAACAATGTGATTCAAATTAACTATTCGGCGTGCGGCCCAACTGTTTCAGAAGTTTCTTTTAAAGGACCTCCATGCAATGGTGATATTGTTGAATCGTTATCTATAACATTTAACGAGAAACTGAATACTGCAATAAAAGAACAAATAGCTTCACTTTCTGTAGTTGATGTTGAAGATGATTCTAAAATATTTATGCAGATTCCAGAACCAATATCATATCCGGATGACACCAAAAAATATACATACACCAGTTTTCAACAATTAGAAAACGGTCATACCTATAGGATAAAATATCAGGCACAAATACCAAATCCTAATGATGCTTCAAATCCTATTATGAGAGGTGTTTTGTATTCTCCGGAAGAATTTAATTTCAGGTATACTGAACCCGCCCCTTTAAAATTTGAAATAAAAAAAGCAGATAACCCTATCTGTACTGATGATCTTGCAGAAGTATCTATTGCTGTTACCGGCGGAACAGGTGGGTATAAATTTTATGTCGATGGTGTAGAAAAAACAAGTCCTAAACCTGTAAAGGAAGCTGACGGTTATTATCATATTAGAGGATTGGTTCCAACAGCCGTAAATAGTATTAAGGTAATGGATGAAAATGATTGTATTGAAAAAACACTTTAGTTTATGAAAAAAATTATACTCTTATTTTTTGTTTTTTGTTTTAAAAACTTAGTGGGGCAAACTCTTAGTTATAGCGCAACTGCATCCTACAACTATATTACTTGTACCGGTTCTGGACTTAATTGTTCTAATAGTTCTGTTAATTATAGTTTTAGCGGTGCACCAGGACAAGATCAAATAGTTAATTCCAGTAATAGGACAGTTACGAAAATTTTTAATAATATTCCATTAGCCAATTCTTATACATTTACTCCTTCCGGAGGTTATTGTATGACCAATAATGGCAGTGTACAGGTTGCTCAATATCCGAGTACTCAAAGCGCAGGAAATTTGATAGCTAATGCCAGCACTAATCTTTTAATATCAGGATGTTTTGGAAATGCATTTTTCAGCGGTTTTACTCCTAATAATATGAGCATACAAAATTTAAGCGCAACCAATGATGTTTGTGCAGGTGAAAGATTAAACTTAGCGGCATTACCCAATGGATATCCTCCAGAAGCTTATAACTGGCAGTATAGTCTGGATAATCAGGCAACCTGGATAACTGTTCCTCAAAAAATAATTAATGGTATCTCAACAAACCGAACTACTAATTCTAATTTTTCTATTTATGATATTTTAGGAGCTGATCACATTAATTATTTTAGAGCTATTTATTTTAGAATAGGATATCCTGGCAGACCTTTTTCGGCAAATACAATCCGAATAAATTATTTGCCGTGTGCTCCTTTAATTACAGATGTTAATTACGAAGGTCCAAAATGCAATGGTGATCCCATACAAAAATTAGAGATTACATTTAACAGACCATTAGATGCTACAAAAAGTGAAAGTTTATATCAATTGTATGTTAGAGAAACTACCAATAACCCACCGCCCATTAAAACAACTCCTATGTTTTCAATGAGTAATATAACATATCCTGATGAATCTAAAATATATTCTTATTCTAATATATCAAATTTTACGAGTTTAGAAAGTGGACGTGAATATGAAGTAATATATCAGGCTCAAATAAAACATCCTACTGATCCTAATCCTACTGTAAGAATATTAAAAGGGGTTTTAGTTGGGTCAAAACCTTTCACGTATAATGATCCAAAGCCACTCACCTTTAAAGTCATAGCAGATAATCCAAAGTGCCATGATGGCAAGGTTGATATAACCATTGAAGCTGATGGCGGCACTCCTCCTTATTTTTATAATAACCTAAATGGAGAAACTGAAATTATCAACGGAGTAACACACGTAAAAAGAATACGGTTTGATTCATCAGACAAAAACAAAAAAACCGTAACCATACAACAAGCAGAACTAAAAGAGTACAACATCAAAGTAACAGATTCAAATAACTGCATTGAGCAATAATCCTAAGATAAAAATTATGAAAAAACATTTACTATTATTATTGCTTATCACAAGTTTTTGGGGTTATTCACAAACTGAGGCTAATGTTACCCCAAATGCAGTTGATGGTGCCAGAACTGTAACTTTTGTTAATCCTGCTCCTATTGAGATTAACGGAACTCCATCTATCATTCCAGCAACAGGATTTAATGAACCAAATGGAAAAATAGTCATTACATTTAAAGGAGGCTCAGATAACTATAATTACATCCTAACGAAGAAAGGTGTTACTCCTATTACTCCTATTCCTGAGTTGACAGGACTAATGGCAGGAGATTACATTTTAATAGCAGAGGATAAAGAATCTGGATGTAAAAGTGAACCTTATGAGTTTACTATAAAGCAGCCTGAAAAATTGTTAGTTACTATTACCGTAGAAACTGCAATAAAATGTCCTAATGAAACCGCAACCCTTACAGTAGCAAATACACAAGGAGGGACAGAAACAATAGGTTATAAATATGAGTGGTTTAAAGATAACGGAACTACTTTTGTTACTACAAACTTAGAAGGCAAATCTGCCAGTGGACTGGGAGCAGGAACTTACAAAGTTAAAGTAATCGACAATGCTCTACCTGTAAATACAGCATGGTCTGATCCGATTTTAATAACAACTATTCCTGCAATAAATGTTGCAGAAACCCAAACTAACGTAACCTGTAATGGCAGCAATAATGGTACTATAACACTAAATATTAACGGTGGTACCCCAGGATATTCAATTCTTTGGAATGGTACCTTTACCACAACACATATAGCAGGACAACCAGACAGGACAGGCTTACCTCCAGGAAATTACTATTATACTATTACCGATGCAAATGGCTGTACCTATGATAGCAGTAATGATATAATAATCACAGCCCCTCCGGCTGTAATTATTACCTCTTTAACAACAACGCAGCCATCCGGCACGAATAGCACTGATGGAAAAATAACTATTAATGCTACCGGAGGTACAGGAACTTATACCTATTTAATTACGAAAGGCGGAATTACATCATCACACAGTAGTAATATCATTACCAATCTTGAAAATGGTACTTATGAGGTTTTGGTAAAAGACAGTAACAATTGTACTTCTTTACTTTCTGTAGCAAAATTAGAAGCTTTAGCTGTAACTTTAGTCAGCCAGCAAAATGTGAAGTGTTTTGGAGAAAATACAGGTTCGCTCACCATACTGGCTACCGGAGGAACTCTTGCCAATAACTCTGCTTACCAATATCAATGGTACAAAGGTGCCACCAAAATAGATAACGAAACAAATGCAACAATACATAATCTTGTAGCAGGTTCTTACTCTGTTCAGGTAATGGATGATAAAATGGTACCTGTAACCTCAGCTGTTTATACAATTACATCTCCATTACAGCCACTATCGGTTACAAGTAATGCCGCAACCCAGCAACAGAATGTTTCCTGCAATGGTGGAAGTGATGGAAAAATTGAAATTAACGTAAGTGGAGGAACTTCAGGATATACATACAAATGGATTGACGGACCTGTCAGCAAAGACCGACACGGACTATCAGCGGGAACATATTCTGTAACCGTTACAGATGCAAACGGATGTACACAAAACCTCAATGATATCATCATTTCAGATCCGCCTAAAATAACCATTACATCTCCATCTATAACACATGTTGCTATTAACGGTCAAAGTACAGGATCTGTCCTTTTCCCGTCAGATCCTGTGGGCGGTAATGGCGGCTATACATATAAATGGACATCCAATAATGGCTTTACAGCAAGTGTTAGAGATTTAAATGGAGTGAGTGCAGGAATTTATTACTTAACAATTTCCGATAAAAACTTATGTCAGTCTGTACAATACACTTTTACGGTTCTGGAAAAAACCAAACTTGAAGTACTTATTAAAGAATCTGCTTTTATTAAATGTAATGGAGATTCTAATGGACAGTTGATTACGGAAGTTACAGGAGGTGTTGCTCCTTATAAATACAGATGGGAAAAGAATGGAACTACATTATCCGGAGAAAATTCAGCAAGCCTATCAGCTATAGGATTTGGCAACTACAGTGTTTATGTAACTGACAGTGCAAACCCTGAGCCGGGACCATTTGCCTCTGCGCAACAAATCAATTTTAAATTAGCACAGCCTGACGCTTTAAAAGTATCAGTTGCTAAACAAACCAATGTTTTATGCTTTGGTGCCGCAACAGGCGCAATCGAAATTGCAATTGAAGGAGGAACTGCACCTTACACCCAGCAATGGACAAAAGATGGCACAAGTTATACAGGAAACTTAAATACGCTGGAAGCTGGTGAATATAATGTAATTGTTAAAGATGCAATTGGACATGAATGTACTGCAACTCTTAGCCAGCCAGTCAAAATTACCCAACCCACTGCCCCACTTCAGGTTTCAAGTCCGGGACCTGTACATCTAAAAGGTTTTGAAACCAATGATGGAAGTATATCCGTTACTGTTTCCGGTGGAAAACCAAATTATAGCTACGAGTGGAGAAAAGGCAGTGCAACTGCAATAATTGGTACTGGAGCGTCAATAGCCAATCTGAGCGCCGGAATTTATCACTTAATTGTAAAAGATGCAAATGGCTGTACACTGCCTCAAATTGACTACACTGTTAACCAGCCTGATAAATTAGAAGTAGTAAGTTTAGCTCAGACACCTTTTACAAATATTCTTTGTAAGGGAGATTTGTCAGGCGAATATACTATTATTGTTAAGGGTGGTGTAAAAGAATATAGCTTTGAATGGATCAACACTACAACCGGAACAAAATATACTTCTACCGAGATTATTTCTGCTGCTTCAACGTCTTCAAAAGCATCTGGTTTAGGAGCAGGCAGTTATGTAATTTCTGTTAAAGATACAAATAGTAATGCTCTTTTTGGCACCAATACTTTTACAATTACTGAACCGGATCAATTAGCTTTTACATACACGAAAGAAAATGTTTCCTGCTTTGGAGGAAATAACGGAACGATTACACTCCATATAACTGGAGGAACAAAAGATACTGACCTCACAAAACCCTATTCTATAATTAGCACTGGAGGAACTGTAGATTATCAGAACGGAATCATTTCAGGACTTTCTGAAGGAACTTACACAATACGAGTAACTGACAAAAATCTTTGCGGACCTGTTGAACAAACTATTCAGATTACCCAGCCTGCTAAATCCGTAATTATAGAAGATAATGCAACAGTTACACCAACTACGGGTTTTGGTTTATCAACTGGAAAAATAGAAATAAGCGCAGTGGGAGGAACATTACCTTACACCTACCAATGGAAAAATAATGCAGGGACAATTGTGGGTACAAACAATCCTGTGCTTTCTAATGCTCCTGCTGGTATTTACAGTGTTACGGTAACCGATTCTAATCATTGTTTTGATTCAAAAACATATATAATTGAGCAGCCTACGAAACCTGCACTTACTGAAACTCATCTTCAGGCTAAATGTAATGGCTTGTTAGGTTCGTTAGTTGCTACAGCCAATGGCGGAGCAACTTATAATCAAAATCAGGCGGATAAAATTTACACCTATAAATTAAAAAATAAGGCTACAGCTGCCGTTACCAACATTAACGGAAATACAGCAAATTTTGCTAACATAGCTGATGGAGATTATACACTTACTGCAACTGATGTAAGCGGAATTGAATCGAATAGTATTGATGTAGTTTTTAAACAACCTACGCCGATTGTTGTTTCATTAGCTTCAAAATCAAACGTAAGATGTTTTGGAGATAAGGACGGAGCGATTGCTCTTTCTGTATCAGGCGGAACGCCATTAATAGTGAACGGAATGCCAGAATACAGTTACCAATGGAAAAGGAAAAACCTCTCCAATTCTATTTACGAAAACTTTACCCCAACGTCATTAAATACTTTCCCAGCAGGTAGCTATGCAGTTGAAGTTCGTGATGCAAATTATAATATTGGCGATGCTACTCATTGTATTGGTGTTTTAGAAAACATCGAAATTACGCAACCTGCCGATTTTGGTTTTGATATCGAAAAAATAACGTACAGCAACCCTACTGCTTTAAATGGAAATGATGGTAGTCTGCACTTTGAAATCACAGGTGGAAAAGCTAACTATGAATATAAATTTTATACAAAAAATAGTGCAGGCGCAGAAACAATAATACAAACGATTTCCAACAGCCCCTTAATGACAGCTGATTTTTCCGGATTAACAAAGGATCATTATTATATCTCTGCCCAAGATGCAACCGGATGTATCAAATATGCTGATTTTGATTTCAGGGACAATCCTTTAACTATAAGTGTAAACCAGACTCAAAATATTAGCTGTTATGATGCAAACAACGGTATTATAGGAGCAAATGCAGCTGGCGGATTTGGTCAAAAAAAATATTCATGGTACCGCAA
Source organism: Flavobacterium hibisci (assembly GCF_020026925.1). Classification (GTDB taxonomy): domain Bacteria; phylum Bacteroidota; class Bacteroidia; order Flavobacteriales; family Flavobacteriaceae; genus Flavobacterium; species Flavobacterium hibisci. Next base: position 98,347 of record NZ_JAIQDW010000016.1, read on the forward strand.
TTCTATTTTATTAGCTGACGAAACCGAAGATGTCCTGGTGAATGCAAAACCGGGTAGTTATTATGTTGTTGTAAAAGATTCCAAAAAAGTAGAAGTAACCAGTAATACAATCGTTGTTATACAGCCTGATCAGTTAGTATTTTCAACAACACAGGAACCTGTAAAATGTTTCGGAGACAGCAACGGAACAATAACTGTGACAGCCTCTGGAGGAAATGGAAATTTCAGCTATCGCTATTTTCATAAAGGTTTACTAGTTAAAGACTGGCAAAATTTTACCAATGCAACAAATACAACTATTTCAGATTTAGCGGAAGGAGACTATACAATTGATGTAAAAGACTCCCAGGGATGTAGTAGTGCAAATACGACTGTAAAAATTACTACTCCAACAGCATTAAGCATAACTGCTGTCACCTCTGCCGCTACAGGAAAGGGTTTAAGCAACGGATCTGCTTCAATTACTGCTCAGGGCGGTAACGGAAACTATACCTATAAATGGTTTAAAAGTGATAATACTAATATCAATCAAAATACAAATACAGTAGCAAACTTGGCTGCAGGCAAATATTATGTTATAGTTTCAGACTCCAAAAGCTGTGAATTGACTTCTGAATTATTAGAAATAACAGAACCACCATTACTGGAAACAAGTATTGCAGTTCAAAATGTTATCTTGTGTAATGGCGATAAAAACGGAAGTTTAAAACCAACGACAACAGGAGGATTCTTAAAGTCCGGAGAAAACTACACTTATCAGTGGTTTGAAAACGGAAACCCAACCACCCTTGCATCAACTGCAATTTTAAGCGGTATCGGTAAAGGTTCTTACTATGTAATTGCTACTGATTCTAATGGTAATAAGGCTACAAGTCCAGTTTTGACTGTAACAGAACCTGCAATTTTAACTAATATACTGACATCTGATTATGTATTATGCGGAGATTTTAATGACTGGACTATAAATGCAACACCGGCCGGTGGTACCCAGCCGTATAATTATTCATGGAATACAGGAGCTAAAACGGCCAGTATACAAAATGTCCCTCCCGGAAATTATACTGTAGTGGTAACCGACAGCCGTGGTTGTACAATTACAAAAACGATTACAACAAAAGCACCGGCTCATCTGGATGCAGCAGAAAATATAAAAATCCCAACCTGCTATGGCGGTTCTGATGCTACAATAGTGGTAACTCCTATAGCCGGAATCGCACCCTATACTTATGCATGGAATACCGGAGCAAAAACAAATACTTTAAACAATGCATCGGCAGGAGATTATACAATTGAAATTACAGATGCTAAAGGCTGTATTATTTCAAGAACTTATTCAATTGTAAATCCTCCTAAAGATGTTATAGATCTTGGTAAAGATGTAACATTATGCTTTGATCAGACTTTGACCATTAATGCTACAATCGACGATGACAAAGCAACTTATTTATGGAAATCTGATAAAGGTTTTTCCAGCAATAAAGCTATGATTACTGTTTCTGAACCTGCTAATTACACCGTAACTGTAACCAATAAATTAGGCTGCGAAGCTACAGATACCATTCAGATATTGAGTCAAAACACAGCTATTAGTGCTGAATTTGCAATGTCAAGTCAGGTATTTAAAAATGAAAAAATTATAATTGTGGATATCAGTAACCCCGAAGCTGATGAAATTGAATGGACTTTACCGGCTAAAGCAAATATTGTGACTAAAAATAAGGATTATGCCGAAATCAGTTTTAGTGAAACCGGAAAGTATGAAATTACTTTAAACACTAAAAAAGGAAATTGTACCGCTTTCCAGACCAAGCAAATTCTGGTTACTGAAGGAGAATATGAAGAAAATCCTGATGAGGATCCTATTACAGAGAAAAAATTTGACCTGAAAATTTATCCGAACCCGTCACAGGGAATTTTTACAGTTGATGTAACACTGGATAAAATTATGCCAGCTCACGTGAAGGTGTATAACTTAAACAACAACCTGCTTATTGATTCTAAAACCGAAGAAGGAAAAGACAATTACCTTTTCAAATTTAATTTAGGCGGATTGCCACCAGGACTTTATTTTGTACTGTTTGAATCGCAACAAGGAAGTAAACTAAGAAAAATCATTATTCAGTAATCTTAGACTGATCCGGCAAAAAACATCAATTTAATAATGAAAAAGAGCGGATATTTTCGAATTCGATGCTCACAGCATATAAAGAATGACTTTAAAAAGAATATTATTTAATACTTACCTGCTCTTACTAAGTGCTTTTGGTTTTTCGCAAAACTTTAATGTACAGGAACTGCGCAAAGCCAAATTAATCAATGTAAGCGGTGGTGCATCTGCCAATACTGTTTTCTATTCTGGGAATGCTGCAAGAGAACCTTTCAGTTATTTTCTCAACGGAAATATTAATGTAAATGTAGCAGGCTTATACAATTTACCTTTTTCATTTTCATACACCAATCAAAAACTGGGCTATGGGAAACCGGTACTGATGAATCGTTTGAGTATCCATCCATCTTATAAATGGATTACCGGACACATTGGAGATGTAAGCATGACTTTTTCTCCTTATACCCTGAGCGGACATCAATTTTCAGGAGTAGGTGTTGACCTTACTCCACAAGGCAACTTTAAGATTAGTGCGATGTACGGACGTTTATTAAAAAGCAGCGAGTATAACAATCTTTATCCGGAAATTGTTCCAACTTATAAAAGGTTAGGATATGGTTTTAAAACATCATACGCTTTTGAAAAAATAAATCTGGGTGTTACCTTTTTTAAAGCAAAAGATGAAGCAGGATCATTATTAAACCCTGTCCCATTTGAATTAGGTGTAACTCCAAAAGACAATGCCGCTATCAGTATTGAATCTTCTTTTAAAATACTTAAAAAAATGCAGGTTTTTGCTGAATATGCCAACAGCAGTATTACTGAGGACTTACGTGCTGATGGAAATGGAACAGGAAATAGCCTCTCCTCTTTCTTCTTAAACAAAAACAGTACTACAAGCAGCTACGATGCTTTTAAAGGTCAGCTTACTTATCCTGCCGGGAAAGGAACCCTTGGGCTAGGATACGAAAGAATTGATCCTAACTACAGAACTTTAGGAGGTTATTATTTCAACAATGATCTGGAAAATATTACCGTAAATGCGACCCAGAATATAGTAAAAGACAAAGTTTCACTAGCGTTAAACCTGGGTCTTCAGAAAGACAATCTGGACAAACAAAAACAAAGCCAGATGAAACGCGTGGTATCTTCTGTTACTGCCGATTTCAGACCAAATGAAAAACTAAACCTAAATGTAAACTATTCTAATTTTCAGTCTTATACCAACAGCCGAAACCAATTTGACTACATCAATCAGGTTTCTGATTATGACTATCTGGATACCTTAAACTTCAGACAGGTCAATCAAAATGCGGCTTTAAACATCAATTATCTCATAAAGAACGACAAGCATCTGAAAAAAGCCATAAATGCTAATTTTTCTATGCAGGATGCCGTAAACCAACAACAGGGAAGAACAATTGAAGGTGGCGCTTCAACTTACTACAACTCGGGTATTGCCTATACGGTAGGTTATCCTGACAAAGATTTGAATTTTACAGGATCCTTAAATAATACTTACGGTAAGACTGATTCCGGGAGAAACCTCATCATTGGGCCAACAATTGGTGCCTCAAAACTCTTTTTTGACAAAAAACTGACCACCAATGCTTCTACAAGCTACAATACCAGTTATAACAATGGAGATAAACAAAATGACATCATCAATTTCAGGTTAAACGGATCTTATATTTATCTTCAAAACCACAATTTCAATATGGGTGTAATTGCTTTATTCAGCAATTCAGCAACCCAAAAGAATAATGATCTTACAGCAACCTTAACCTATACGTATTCCTTTGATAAAATTAAAATGCGTCCGAAGAGAGAACCTCTTTCTGAAAATCAGGATAAAACAGCTTCTGCACCTGTCTTAAAAATCAATTTTAAGAATCAGCTATTTGAAGGAACCCGTGAAGAGATTATAGCCCAGCTGAAAGAAAAACAACTTTCTTTAAATTCTTTGCCAATAGCCGAAAAAGAGCATTTAGAGCATTTAATAACGCTGGCTTCCCTTACGCCTGACGATAAGGAACTGAAGGAAAAAGTACTGGATTACCTGGAAGCATTTACCGAAGAAAAAGGGAATTCAGAAAAATATAACACTTATTTAGCTGAAACTGCCCAGAAACTGGAAAAAGAAATGAGCCAAAAAGATGAAGGTCTTGAAAATGCTTACACAGCAGCTATTGGAAGAGTAAACAGTCACCCGCTTCATCATATAAATGAAACCGATATTACCGACAGAACGAGTTATAATTCATATTTAAAACTGGTAGAAAGAAGCAACAACAGCCGCAACCAACTGAAAAACCACCGATGGATGCTGCGTGAAATGGCCCTGCTTTCTAAAATCCCTTCACAAGAAATCCAGCAAAATGAAAATGCAGCCGAATTCAGCAAACAAAATATTGAAGCCATTTTTAAATTGATCAAAGAAAAAAAGAATGCATCCGAAATAGTAGATGCCATCGAACTAAAAATAATTCCGTTTTATCATGATCTGGCAGTTAAAAATGCCTCAAATGATGAAATTGATTTAAAATATATTCAAAAATAAAGTACATCCCAGGATATTAAACCGCCAAAATAATGGACAAGCCTAACTTACCTAAAATGCTAAAAAAAATATATCTGTATCTATTGCTGTTAAGCTCTTTTGCTGGCTTTGAGAGCTATGCTCAGAGTTATCCGATATCGGTATCAACGCAAATCAAGCAGCCGTCTCCTATTTATCTGAGCCATTATGCTGATGCCTCTACAATTAACAGTCCGATAAAAATTCAGATTGTTTTAAACGATTTAACCATTTCGAACCGACAGGTAAAACTGAAAATTTACTTTCAGGGGAATGGAATATCGTTTAACACCAATGATTTTGTTGCAGGTGCCCGTCCGTTGTATCTTGAAGGAGGAGTTCCATTACAGTTAACCAATGTAGATCTGGCTCCTTATTTTGAATATCAAAACCTTCTGGGACTTACTCCTAACCAATATGCGCAGCCTTTACCGGAAGGACTTTACAATATTTATGTAGAAGTTTATGATTTTGCTACCGGCAGAAAGCTTTCTAATAAAACCGGCACGAATACTATTATTTTTCAGAACGATCCTCCATTCTTAAATCTGCCTTTGAATAATGCTTCTTTTATGCAGCAAAATATTCAGAATATAGTTTTCGGCTGGACGCCAAGAAGCATCAATGTCAGCAATGTAGAATACGAATTCTCACTGGTAGAAATCTGGGACAAATATACTCCTGTTCAAAATGCATTTGCCTACTCTCCTCCCTTATACACTACTACCACAAGAAACACAACATTACAATACGGCATTAATGAACCGCAGTTGATTCCCGGAAAAAAATATGCATGGCGCGTCAAAGCGAAGGCCATTTTTGGCGCCGAAGAAATAGGTGTTTTCAAAAATAACGGGTACAGCGAAATTTTTTCTTTCGATTATGAAACGTATTGTACCGCCCCTCTTGCCATAACAACTTCGGGAATTAGTGAAAACCAGGCTAAAATAACCTGGAGCGGTAATATTGATAATTATGACTATGAAGTAAACTACCGTGAAAAAAATGCGGATTCAGAATGGTATAAACTCGTTACACCAAGGGAAAATTTAACGCTTAGCAACCTAAAACCAAATGCTGTTTACGAATACACCGTAGGAGCTTCATGCGAAGTTGGAAAATATACCCATAGTACGATTAAGGAATTTACAACCCTTGTTAAAGACGAAATTGCTTTTCAGGGCTGTGGTATCAAACCGGATCCTAAAGATTTGGCTAATAAAAATCCGCTGCCTGAGCTTTTCCCTAATGATGTGGTCACCGCAGGCGATTTCCCTATTGTTGTCCTTCACAGTACCGGTAGTAACGGAACTTTTACCGGAGATGGTTATGTAACACTTCCTTTCCTTGAAAAATTCAGAAAACTAATTGACGCTGCTGATGCACTCGGAGGTGAAAAGATCAATATCGGTCAGTTCTCACGCATCAAAATTACTTTCAAAGATATTGGTGTCAATACCGACTTTAAACTCATTTCGGGTGAGATTGTGGCTAGTTATGATGCAGCTAACTGGGACAAAATGCTCGATGTCGATAAAATTACTAATGATATTGCAGGAAGCAACGGTAAACCTATTGAAGGCAAGTTAGCATATGAAGTAAAAGAAGACGGAGTTACATTGAATCCGGATGGCAGTACCACCATCAAAGGTACTAATGGCGAATCGACCACATTGCCTAAATCAGTTTATGACCAGGTTTATATTGATAAAAGCGGTGATGTAGTCAATATTCCGGCTAATGGCAGCGGTGCGCCTACCTTTATCAAAGCAGCAGAAGGCGGTAGAGCCGTTGCGGCAAACACCAATGGCGTCTCAAGCGGCGGTGAGGTTACACAAATATCCTCTCCCGATGTTTCCATTACTTTTGAGGACGGTCCTAAAGCCATTTATGCTTTTGATGAACTTCCTGATAAAGGGCCTAAAAAACTTAAAGATACGTATGAGACTCTTCCAACAAAAGACGGAAGTGTCTATAACGTAAATTATAAAGCCGTCTCAGATTTGAATGGTCCCGATACCTTAATCGCTGAAGCCGATTTTGAAAACGGAAAAACCAAAGACGATATTGTTTTTAAAACCAATACCGGGGCAGCCGTTGATGTAAAATGGACAAGCGCTACCAAAGCAGAGATAAAACTGAAAAGAACACTAAACTTTTCTAAAGAAAGCATCATTGCAACGGTAAAAGGGGCTAAAGAAAAAGATCCTAAAGACGAAACCAAAACAATTTACGGAAAATCAGACATTGCAGGAAAAGTAAACATTTGGCAATTAACCCAAAAACCGGTTATAAATATCACCCTTTTAAGTGTAAATGGAGCAAGTAGTCCCGGCGCTGGCGAGGCTAAAAATTTCTTTAACGAAGTTTATAACAAAGTTGGGATTAAGTTTGATGTTACTACTCAAAAAGTTGCTATTGGAGCATTACCAAATGAAATCCAATGTGGAGAAAGTGGTGTCTTTGATGTTTATACGAATGATCAGAATAATATTATCAGCCAGATTGAATCCAGTGCTGATTTTAAATATAACGATAAAACGTATTATGTTATCTACACCGGAAAATCAGGGCAGAATGGTTATAAAGGCTTTATGCCTCTTGGAGGTCAGTATGCTTTTGTATTTAACAACGGTAATATAAAAACGGCTGCACACGAATTAGGTCACGGTATTTTTGGCCTGAAACATCCATTCTCAGCTGAAGCTGAATCAGGAAAAACAGATCTTTTGATGGATTACGGAGACGGTACTGTACTATCTCATAACAACTGGGATATTATCCATAGCGGCGGCTGGAAATTTTATGGGTTTCAGAAGAGCTCTGACGGGGCTTTGGCTGGGGGGTATGGACTTACACCTCAATGGGAATTTGTACAAACTAATACTCGTACAATATTATCAGGCAATCAAATTCCAAATATGGATGAAGGAATGCTCGGAGCTTTCGAATATATAGCTGGCAAGGATACACTAAACTATATTTGGAACGCATACTCAAAGAAATACAAACTAAATGGGAATGGTAAAGATTATGAAGCTGAAAATTATTTTAAAAAACCTAGTGATAAAGCTCCAATTTGGTTAATCTTTAAAAACAATGAGCCTTGTAATAATAGAAAATATCTCCGAACTGATTATAATGAAAGATTAAAAACTATTATAGAAAAGCATGATACAGCAGCATTAGCCCAATATATCGCTGATTACAGCATTGCTCAATATCGTGTAAAAGACAAAGAAACCAGAAGTATTTATTGGGGGGATTTAGGTTGTAATCTACCGGATAACATTGAAGGAAATGGCAGTAATGTTAATTATAAAAACTATGTAGTCAATCTAGGTAAAAATGCTAATAAAACATATACAGAAGATAAAACAGACGTAGGCACACAAACAACTCATGTTTTTGATTTAGCAACAGTAATTACCTCAGAAGAAAAGCAAAAAATATTAGGTCAATTAGGAGGTATTAAGAATGGCACCGGAATTTTATGTAAAATTTATTTAATAGATGCGAATACTCCGGATACGAAAAGAAATGAAATTACTGGTTATTTAGGCTCTTTAAAAGGAAAAGAAATTGGTTTGCTAATTGATTTTAAAGATGCAGAAAAACCTGTAATAAAAACGTTTTTAGGAGATGGTATTGAAGGTAAAGGCACCCCACAGATGAATAAATACCTTCAGGCTTTAATTGACATATTGCCTAAATTTGATGGTACTTATACTCCCTTTAATCCTTTAACAGCAATGTTAGATGGATTGGCAGGTGTTATTGGGGAAGCAAAAATTCCAATTCGTTTTTACAACCCTGACGAAAAAGATTATAATCCTATCCCTGGCCAGGTCTACTCATTAATAACATTTAGTGTTATTAAAGACAAGGTAAATAATTTTATATCAAACAATAATGAATATATAGCCAAATACTCCGAAAGCAGATGTAATTTTGCATTTACTTGCGGTATATGGAATGGTTTAGTTACCGCTATTGGAGGTGTTCCTGAAGGAGCCTCAATGATAATTAAACTAATTACAAACGAAGACGATCAAGCTGTAAAATTATGGAATGGCCTGTCTAAACTCAGTTGGTCAACAATTGGTCATATGGCAGGAGAACAATGGGATAAATATTCTGCCAATCCATGCATGGCTTCTTATGCAACCGGGGAAGTTGGATTTATTGTCATATCTTGTTTCTATGGAGCAGGCGAAGCAAAAGGATTATCTGCATTTTTCCAAACTTTAGATAGACTAGATGCTGTTGGGGCAATAATGGGTAAATTTGCAAAATTAAGCAGTCCATTTATAAAGGCCGGCGTGAATAAACTTGGAAAATTTGTTATCACCCCATTAGCCAAATTAGAACCAGCTGTCAGCAAAAAATTACGAGATATTTTAAAAGCAAATTTTAAAAGAATTCTTAAAAGATCTGATCAAATATCCATAAGTTTACATGCAACAGATCAGGGTAAATTTTTAGTTGACGGAATAGAATATAGTCCGGAAGAATTAGGTGAATTATTAAGTAAAAAATTAAGCGATAAAAAAGAAATTATTTTATTATCGTGTAACGACTTAGCCAGCGCCAAAGCACTTTCTGAAGCTACCGGCAAAGTTGTTTATACAACAGAAGGAGCAATTACTGTTTTCGAAAATGGAGTACAGCGTGCAGAAGGTACCAAATGGTATAAAGTAGAACCAAATGGAACAACTACTGAGGTGGCTCCTCCTGTAAATGAATGTGGAACTAATTGCATCGGGGATGGTGCTGAAATGGGGAAAACATTCTCAGGTAATCTTGACAAACAAGTACTTGAAGATCTTGAAAAAACATTAGGCTCTACAAGATTAGCTGAACTGCTTGAAATCACAAAACAATTACCAAGTACCTGGACAATTAAAAAGCTTGACGGCAAACTTGTTTTAGTTGACAGTAAAGGTAAAAAATGGGCAGAAATTTTCGACAATGAAATACATGCAACCGCTGGTGATGCTGGCCAAGGATGGAATAAACTATTAAATGTTTCTCCTCCTCTAATGAAAAACTTCAGATATGTTGTTGACAATGGCAAATATATTTTTGAAACCGATGATTTAGGCAGAGTTAATAAAACTGTGATGGAAGATCTTGATTTCAGTTCACGAGCAAGAAAAGAAAGTTATCAGCAGGATACCAAAGTTGTAAAAGATGGTCTCTCAAACGATGATGGTGGACATATTTTTAGAAATGAATGGGGAGGACCAAGTGAACAGATTAATTATTTTTCTCAAAATGCCGGACAGAACAGAGCTGGAGGGGATTGGTTTAACATGGAAAAGGCTGTATCAGACTTCAAAAGAGCAAATCCTAATAAAAAGTTAAAAGTCGAAATGGAGTTTTATTTTGATGGAAATTCAAAAAGACCAATTTCTACTAGAGTAGATATTTTTGTTGATGGAATTAAAAACAATGATTTAAGTAAAAGGGCAATTGCAAATCCTTAGTATTGTAATTAAAAATAATTAGGTATGAAAGAACAAGAAATAGTAAACGCTTTTTGTAATTATTATATTGAGGAGCTTTATGATTTATTAGAAGTAAAATTTATATTTACTCTTGGAGGAAGTTATGATATTTATACATCTTATTATAAAGATGGAAACAAGATTAATACTGATCTAGATGGAAGGGAATTATTTTTTTATGAAAATCAAGTATCAAATTTTTTCAAATCGAAAATTGCTACAAAAGAGAAATTTAATATTGTAATTTTTAAAATTAAGGATAGTGAAAATTATTCGATATCATACCATTGGGAAAACAGCAAAGAAAAACAAGACTTATTGAATTATGCAGAAGTATTCTACCAATGGGTAAACGAACGAATGATGTCAATGCTATTTGAATATGAAAAAGACAACAACCTTTTACCCACACAATATGATGATGATGGAGATTTAGACTACCTGAGTTCCTGGGATAGTGGAATATTTACTTTCCACATTAGTAATAAAAATGAATTAAAGCATAATATTGTTCTTACCAAAGACGGAAAAGAAAGAACGGTAGAAATGCCATTAAAAGATTATTTCATCGAAGGACTTTTGGAGCATCATAGCATAACTAATAATGAACTGTCAGACGAATGGAAACCATGGAACACTATGATATTAAAGTCGCTACATTATGACATTCCTTATGATAAAAGAGAAGAATTTGTGAGTTACCTCCTAGAATAAGCCCCTCTCCCGCTCTACGAAGTGTTCTCATGAAAAGCTGCGCATTCTATGATAAAAAACAATTAAAAAGTGTTAAAATTTAAGATGCAAATTTATAGGTGTTTATGTATTCTGTTTCTCGATTAATAACTGCGAATATCCTGCTTATAAGTTTGCA
>NZ_JAIQDW010000017.1 GCF_020026925.1 Flavobacterium hibisci
ATGCCAATCCATAATTGGGGATTAATACTCAATCAGTTCTTAACTATATTTGAAAAAAGGGTCCAACTTTAATTAAAAAGTCAAACCCCGTTATTTTTAAACTTACACACTTTTTAGGACAGTGTCTTTCAAGCGTATATCAATAATCTCTTTTTCTCTTTTCTGTTTTTCGAAAGCAAGATTGGAACGCAATTCAATCATTTGTTCAAGGGTGTTTTTCACCATACCTTTATTGAACAAACTATTGGGATTGCTTTTGAGCAAATTCTCATATTTCAGTAAAGTATCTTCTGAATTTGCAAGTAATTCCTCTATGCGTTCTATACTATACATCTTTTGATAATTGTATTTTATATATTCCTTTGCTGTTCATTTTTCGTGTATCAAAGCCATATGTTGTTATCCATTTTTGCTTTTCAATTTCATCATTTCGATCTATAAAATAAACATCTACTAAATATCTCACTTTAATATTTTCTCTATTTAAAAACAATTCTTCAAACAATTTCTGTTTTCTATCATTTAAATGTTCTATTTCATTCTGGTCTAATAAAAAAACAACATCTATATCTTCTGGTTCAGGTTTATGAGTTGAAAATGAACCATCAATCCAAAGTTCTGCATTTAAACCCAAAGAAAAAAATTCACTCAAATAGGCATTAAATCGATTTATCAATTGCTTTCACTGTTCATTTTCTCCAAAAGGTTCTAAGAAAATTGTATCTAATTGCCACAAAGCAATTTCTTTAAAACCATTTTCAAATAGTGGTTCATATTCTCTTTTATACATTTTACTTTAAAATAAGTTATGCAATTTAATCTTTTTTAATTTATTCTATAAAACACTTCAAATTTAAATATACACAAGTTCTAAAACCGGATTTTTACATTACGAATATAGTATTATTTTTATTACAAATTATTAAGTACAGATTAACTCCCTAATCATTCTCCTAAGACCACTCCCGCATGAGGGATGGAAATGGCATCTTTTTGTTTTCCTTCTTTAGGAAAAGAAAAGATATAATGGACAGCCCGACCCTTGTGGTCATGCCCAAATAATCTACAAAATTATTCCACAAAAAAACTCCATTATCGCTAATGGAGTTCTATAAAATTATTTCTTTAAAGTATTATTCTACTTTTACAATTACAGAAGATGACATTCCGTTTATCCCTGAAGCCGTTAACTGAATATCTTTTTTGTTTCCATTCGACTGGATAATAGCAATACATTTTCCGTTATAGACTTTGCAGGAATTGGCTTTAAATGACTCCAAATTGGCCTGATAACCATTGTCAACACCTACTAATTTTCCGCCACCTGTAACTTCAAAATCTATTTTATAATCGGCATTCGGAACCAGATTTCCGTCTTTATCAACGATTGAAACCGTTACATACACCAAATCGTAAGTATCATTTTTAATGGTTGATTTATTTACTTTCAAATCAATTTTGGAAGCTGCACCAGCAGTGTGAATTTCTTTTTCCAAAACTACTTTTCCGTCTTTTCTGGAAATGGCTTTCAACGTTCCTGGTTCGTATTTTACACGCCAGGAGATATGCAGATCATCATTTTGTTTGGATTTTTTACCTAATGATTTTCCGTTTAGGAATAATTCCACTTCATCGGCATTGTTGTAATATGCCCAAACGTCAACTTCCTGATCTTTTTGCCAGTTCCAGTGCGGAAAAATATGCAAAACGGGTTTGGTTGTCCATTCACTTTGGTACATATAATAAACATCTTTTGGAAGTCCCGCCAAATCGATGATTCCGAAATACGAACTTCTCGCCGGATACGGATATGGATCAGGTTCGCCAATATAATCTACTCCTGTCCAGATAAAAGTTCCCGCCATGAAATCCTGTTTTTTGATGGTTTTCCAGTTTTCTTCGTGCGTTGCACCCCAATATGATTTTACCTGATCATAAGCCGAAACCGTCCAGTCTGCATTTCCGTCAAAAGGAGCACCATGTTTGGTTGGCCACGCTTTAATTCCGTCAGGAAAATCATAATGTCCACGGGTTTCGAGAGCCGAAACACTTTCGGAAGCCAATATTTTTTGACCTTTAAATTTCGTTGGAAAGTCTTTATAATCTTCGTGTTTGTAATTGAATCCCAGTAAATCCAAAGCTCCCGACTGATAAATGAAATTTTTCTCGATTACATTTTCGGTCAAAGCCGAAGTAACAGGACGGGTTTTGTCGAGCGATTTTACGATTTGAGCTAATTCCCTTGTAATCGCAATTCCGGTGCTGTCAAATTGTTCACGGATTTCATTTCCGATGCTCCACATCATCACCGACGGATAGTTGCGGTCACGCTTGATAAAATCTTCCAAATCCTGTTTGTGCCAGGCATCCCAGTCTTTGTGGTAATCGTTGGTTACTTTTTTCTTTTTCCACACATCAGTAAACTCATCCTGAACGATAAAACCCATTTCATCACACAATTGCATCATCTCCAAAGAATGTGGATTGTGTGCCATACGGATGGCATTGCAACCCATTTCTTTCAGCAACGTTAGTTTTCTGCGAAGAGCGTGAATGTTTTCTACCGCTCCCAAAGCGCCATTGTCGTGGTGCAGACAAACGCCTAATATTTTGGTAGGAATACCATTTAACGAAAATCCTTTTTCGGCATCGAAATTAAAATAGCGGAATCCAAGCGGAGTTTCGTAATTGTCGATTAATTTCGATTTCTCATAAATTTTGGTCACCACTTTATACAAATACGGATTTTCAGTATCCCATAATTTTGGCTGATTCAAAGCCAGATTGTGCATCTTTTTTGCAGATGTTTTTGCTTCTATTTTTTCTGTGGAAGTATAATTCGCAACTTCAACATTGTCTGAATTCACAATAGAAGTCACAAGTCTGAATTCTTTTGGGGAAGCATTTTCGTTATCGATATCCACTTCCAAATGAATAGTTGCTTTGTCTTTTGAAACTTCCGGTGTGGTTACATACGTTCCCCATTTCGCCACATGCAGTTTTTCGCTGGCTACCAATCGTACGTTTCTGTAAATTCCGGATCCGGTGTACCATCTTGAATTAGGCTGAGCGTCGTTATCGACTTTTACAGCGATGATGTTCTGTTTTCCGAAGTTCAAATGTTGCGATAATTCATAAGCAAAGGAAATATAACCGTTCGGTCTCATTCCCAAAGAATGACCGTTGATGAATACTTCGCTGTTTTTGAAAACACCGTCAAATTCAACCGAAACAGATTTGTTTTTCCAATTTGCAGGAACAGTAAATGTTTTGCGATACCAGCCTTTTCCGGCCGGCAAAAATCCCTGTGCCTGTTTTGTTTTACTGTCTTTATCGAAAGCGCCTTCAATACTCCAGTCGTGAGGCAATTGCAGACTTCTCCAATCAGCAGTACTGAAATTTGCATTGACTGCCTGTGGATGATCACCTAATTTGAAGTTCCAGTTTTTATTGAAATCTTCTACAATTCTTGTTTTTTTAGCTTGCGCGAAACTTGCTGCTGAAAACAATATTGTTAAGGCTATTGCAATTTTTTGTAAAACGTTTTTATGTTTTTTCATAAGCTTATTTTTTACCGCAAATTCGCAAATTTTATTCTCCCAATTTGGATTAATAATTTGCGAATTTGCGGTCATTTTAATTTTATTGAAACTCAAAATTATCCAACATCAATCCTTTCATATCATCCGATTCTATAGTGATTTTGTAGGTTCCAGCGTTGATGTAACCACCGGAAGTTGTATTCAAAACTTTCCATTTTTCTGTTGCAGACGGAAACTCAATTGTATCATTTCGCATCATGATTCCGTAGGCGTCTTCCATTTTGAATTTAACTTTCAATGGAGTTTCGTTTCGGCTCATGAAACGGAAACGCATCAGGTAAATCCCGGCTACTCCCGGTTTGACTTCAAACTGAATGCTGTTATTCGCTTTCTGTTTGAATTCAACATAATCCGCTTTTTTGAAATTGCCTTTTTCGATTCCAGTTCCGGTTGTTTTGGCGGTTTCGGCTTCTAAAAGTACAACGGGCCTTGAATCGTCTTTTTCGCCCATATCGTAAGTTGGAACGACCGCTATTGTACTATCTTCAAAAAGCACTTTTTCGCCTTTTTTTACTTTTTTATGGAATACCGAAAATTCAACCTTATCGGAATTTTTAACCGTTTCCGTCATCTTTTTGTAACCAGAAATCGAATCTTTCGATTGGGTAAACAGATAAATTTCTGAATCTTCTTTGGTTACAAAAGAACCCGACGATTTTGATGAAATCTGTAAATAATCTGCACCAAAAACTTCTGAAGGTAATTGCGTAAACACAACATCCGAATCTGAATATTGTTTGGAATTAATATCCAGCCAGGAACCTATTTTAGCTTCTGAATTTCCTGCAACATTCTGAATATTTCGAGGCGATGCCTGAGCTCCTTTTATAGTTTTGTCTTTGGTTGCAATCGCAATTGCAGAAATAATCGCCTGACTTGCTTTTACATTCGGAAAAGAAATCGTGATTTTTCCGTTTTTGCTTTTTACTACGAAAGTTTTCTTCAATACCGAATCGTGTCCTACTTCGTTCCAGATATCCAAATCTTTCAAAACAACATTGTCATTGACGGCTACGTCAAACAAACGCCAGCCTTTACAATCCAGTCCGCCTCCGGTTCCATACCAGGGCTCTGTGAAATACAATTCTACCAAATATTCTCCATCGGGAGCAGGGAATTCGTAACGCAGTTTGTCGATTCCGTATCTGAAACTCTGGAATAATTTCCAGTCTTTAGTTCCTGCTATTGGATCGAAAGTACTTCTTTGGCTTGCATAAAAATCAGGCAATTGTTTGAAATTATCCGTCCAGGACAAAGAACCCCAAGTATTTTCTCCGCTTTTGTGAACATCTGCCTGCCAAACATTTCCGTTAGAATCTTTGATTTCACTGCCTCCGGAATTGACTCTGTAAATATAATTATAACCTTTTTTAGGCTGTAAAATTGTTTCTTTTTTGGTTTCTAAAGCATTGAAATTCGGTGCTTTTGGCAAACTGTTCAAAACGATATAATCTTTGGCAACCGCTTTTCCGTTTACATAACCCACGGCATACAACACATTGTATTGAATGTTGACATTATTAAACTGAAAATGCTGTCCGATTCCCGGATTTTTTAGTTTTCCAAGGGATGATTTATTCACATCATTGAACAATTCTACCTCATCGCAATTCGAATACACATCGATTCCGTTTTTGATTCCCGGAGCATCCCAGCGATTCGGCCAGGTATGCGAAACAATATACACCATAGGATTGGTTTTGTTCGAGACATAATTAGCACGGTACATATAATAAGCATCCAAAGGTTCGCCCCAAATGCTGAAAAGTCCTTTGTAATTTACCGGTCCAACCTTGTCGATATCCCTGAATCCTTCACCGTTTTGCGAACGTCCCGGGTTTTCGTGAGAGGCAAAAAGCCAGTTGAACTGTCCTGCGATTTTGTCTTTTACCGACTCGGCTTCACGGACTTTTATTTCCATTAATTGAGAGAAACGGTTTTCGCTCAAAATTCCTTTTTGATCAAATTCGCCTTCGGTGTGCAGGTCGTGTGAACGCCAGGCACCGTATTCGCCGTTCAGCAATTGCTTGCTCATTTCGACATCGTAATTAAACGGATCGCCACCATAGGTTCCTGACCAGTTTTGAACGACATTCCAATCGGTTCCTTCTCCTCCGTTGCAGGTAGTCACGATGCGTTGCGAAGCAGAAAGTGGATCCATTTCACGGATGATTTTAGTGCATTCTTCAGCAAATGCTGCCGGAATGGTACTTTCGTTTTGAAGTCCCCACATTACAACAGAAGGACTGTTTCTGCGTTCCTTGATCCATTCTCGTAATAAGGTTTTGAAATTCTCTTTGAATTCGGATGTGTCGTACCAAATATGCGCTGAAAACTGACTCCAAAAAAGGATTCCATTTTCGTCCAGTTCTTTTTGGTATTCTAAATTATGAGGCTGGTGTGCTTCGCGAAAAGCATTGAAACCGCCCGCTTTTATTTGTTCGATCCTCGAATGAATCTGCTCATTTGAAAACGAATGACTGTTCCCGATTAGGTGTTCGTATTCACAGGTTCCGTTAATGAACAAAGGTTCGTCGTTGATGAAAAAACGATTGTCTTTTCCGTCACGACTCACCGGCCAACTAACCCAACGGATTCCATAAGGTGTTTTAAGCTCGTCTATTTTTTTTCCGTTTTCAAAAATAGTAGTCATCAATTGATACAAATACGGATTGGCTGGCGACCATAAATTAGGTTTTACAATTTCAGGAAGTGTTTGTGCTATTTGTTTAGTTTCACCTGAAGTGTTTTTGATATCACTTTTTATACTAGCAACCTTCTTTCCGTTTTTATCAAAAAGAGTGTTTTCAATAGTCAGGTTTCGGTTTGAAGTTCCGTAGTTTTTGATTTCAGTAGTAACGTTTAAAACTGCTTTTTCTTTGGAAGTTGCTATGTCATTCCAAATATGAACGCCGAAAGGTTCAATTCGAACATCATCGGTAACGACTAAAGTTACAGGTCTAAAAATCCCCATTGGCTGAGAACCTTCAGAGAATCCCCACTCGCCGGAACAGCCTCCGCAAACCCATGGCAAATCGGCAATGAATGAAGGATGTGCTGCTTTAACGATTATGTCATTTGCTTTTTCGAAAGAAACAGCGTTGGTAATATCGACCGTAAAAGTGGTTCTTCCGCCTTTGTGTTCGCCGACTTTTTTGCCGTTTACCCAAACTGTTGCATAGGAACTCACGCCTTCAAAAAAGAGAAAAAGCCTTTTTGAAGAATCTTGTTTATCAACTTTTAAAGTTTTGTGATACCAAGCCGTGCCATGCAGATTTCCGTGTTTGGTTCTTAGAAAACCATAATACTGATCCCAGTTGTGGGGTACGTTTACTTTTTGCCATTGTGTATCGACTTTTGGATTTTGCACAAAAGTTTCTTCCTTTTCCGGAAGCTGATTCAGAACAATGGTTTCCCAGGAGGAATTCAGCGAAACTTCTTTACGAAACTTCGCCTGCTCCTTGCTGCTTTGACTCCATACAAAGCAAGCGCCTACAAAAAAACAAAAAATAAAAAAAACTATTTTCTTCATATCTTTTTAAACCATATAAGTGATATAAGGTTATTTAAGTTCTGGTCTTTTATGCTCATTATTTTGTCATTTCGACGAAGGAGAAATCTCCATTAGTAACTCCGCAAAGAAATGTTGCCAATCTTTGTAGAGCATCTTGCGGAGATCCCTCGTTCCTAGGGATGACAAGATTGTGTTTGCATTCCAAAGACCTAACAGATTTTGAAAACCTATAAGGTCTGGATTATATTGGTTTGCGTGAGGGATAGCAGCGACATCCTTTTGGGGCGGGGTTCGCCCCAAAAGATATAGCGGATAGCCCGACCCGTAGTTTTTACGGAGGGTCACGCCCAAATTCTTAATAGAATAACCAGTCTACCGCACCTTTTTCGCCTGCATCGATGTAACCGACATCACGTGTGGTGATGGTTTGATCGGCGTCGATGAAGCCTAAAATCAGTACTCGTCCTTTACCTAAATCGAGTTTGTTTTCGCCTGGCTGAAAAGTGTAAGTGTGAATATTGATTCTTGCTAATTCTTTCAAATTCACGGCACTTGCCAAAATAACTTCAGCCTGACCGTGTGCATTTCCTGCCGCGTCTGTCTCTAAACTTGGCGGGAATAAAAATCGTTTCTGATCGGAATTGAAATAACCAACCACCAGTTTTACAGCTTTGGTGTTTTTGAATTTCAGGTGAGTTCCGTTTTCGTTTTGTGAAGCTTCATCGAAAGCAATTCCTTTTAGGTTTTGCAATTCAGGAGCTATTTTTGTCAGTTCCGAAATTGGTGTTCCGTACACTTTCGTTCCGTTTTTGACAGCGTAAGTTCCTTTGCTTTCGCTTAATAAAGTTACCTCAGCTGTTTTCCACGGCTTGCCTTCTTTAGTCACAATTTTACCGTCTTTTGATGATTTCAAAAGATCCAGATTTCGTTTGAAATTAGCCAGCTCTCTTTCGTAATGAGGCAATAATTCAGCCCAGGTTTTGTTGTTTCCGTCGTCTCCTCCAATTGGGATTCGGCGTTGTGCCGTCTGCATACTGTTGGCATACAAATAATGATCTTTGGTCAGATTCACCAACAATTCGTAATGTTTGATGCTTTCCTCAAGATGTGGAAGTGCTTTATCCAGATCTGCAATATCGTTGGAATAGCTGTAACGCAATACCAAAATGGCCGCTTTTACTTTTTCCGAAAAGAAATCGGCGAAGGCTCTGTAAGCATGAACATCGTTTTTCAGGCGCAGGAATTCTTCTTTGTCTTTGGTCACTTTTGGCTCGGCTTTGTCGATGGCTTCAACTGCCAGTTTCCCGTGTTGCGTGATTTCGGCAATGATTTGCGTTGGCAATTCACCAACGTGCGGTTCATTGTTCCATTCTTTTTTAGCGTATTCTAAAAGCAATTCACCGACAGGTCCGCAAGATTCGTGGAATCCCGGATATACTCTCCATTTCGCAGGGTTTACCAACTGGCTTTCGAACATTCCTAATAATAAGGTCTGACGGTTTCCTTCTGTGATTCCGAAACGTCTTAATGTTTTTGGGGCAATTTCTCCCGACTCATCATACGCTTTTTGGATATTATTTGCTGCTTCTAAATCAGTTCCGTATTTAGTTACTAAATCTTCATTCCAATATTTAATTTCTTCGTTTCTGTCTCTTTTGCTATTCCATGCATACCTTGCCCAAGCTTTGTACCAAATCCAGTCGCGATCCATTTCGAGCAGTTTTTCGCCTGTTTTTGTTTTATCAGCCGTGTAAGGCCAGTCCCAGTAGGAAGCCTGCGGATACAAATGAAGTGCATTGGCTCCGTGTATGGTGTGCATTGCCTGAACGGTTTTCTGGATAAAATCTGGTGAACCATAACGGAAAGGCTCCAGATTCGCCAAAATATGTACGTTTGAAATGTGAACGGAATTCAGTGAACTTAACTTTTTGTGGATTTCTCCCCAAGGTCCGCCAGGCGTGTACGTCGTCAATGATTCGCCATTGTATTTGTGCATTGTGTACAGGTTTTTATACAACGGAAGCGATTTTTCCATAACCAACGGTGCATCAGTATCGTGCGCACGAAGGATAATTGGCGGTTCTTCTGTTTTCCCTAAAGCTTTTAATCCGTCCTGAACGCCCGGAATAATGGTTTTGGTAAACCATTCCACATCATCATCGATAGTATTAATAGCTTCTCCAAGACATACCAGCAATCCGACATTTGGATATTTTTCGATAAATGCTGTGATTGATTTTTTAGTATAATCAGCTATTTCCGGCGTGATTGGGCGTGAACGATCCTGTGTTTTGATATTGTAATGCTCCGCAAAAGGTTTGGAAACAATTATGTTATAGAACATCTGAATTACCCAGATTCCTCTTTTGTTGGCTTCTACGGTCAGATAGTTATAAATTTCTTCGTTCTTTTTGAAATCTTCTTCGCTTACTTCCAGTGCAAACGGATAATCTTTTAATTTTACCAAAGAAGCAAATGGATGTCCATTCCATAAATACAGGGAATTTAGTCGGTTGTCAACCATCATATCCAGGTATTTTGTCCATAGTTTTTTATCATAAAACCATGGGAAAGATTCCGGTGTGTATGGATATTCGTAAACGTCTCTTCCCGGAAGATAAACCGGTTTCTGCACTCCGATACAAGATCCTCTCAACACCATTTCAGGGCTGTCTTCGATATTGATTTCAGAAGGAATTTCGCCTGAAGTTTTGATGCGGTCAGCCAATTCCATTGCACCATACAAAGCTCCGGTTGCATCGGTTCCTTCAATATAAATGAAGTTTTTTTGCGTGCGGATTTGAAAGCCTTCTTTTTTCGTTAATTGGCTGTCTTCGATTTTAGCAGTTTTGGCGTTTTGTTTCCAAAAGTCGGTTCCTTTTTCGCCAATTACGATTACTTTGTCTTTTGATTTTTTCGGTGCTTTGTCTGCAAAAACTACTTTAAGTCCTTTTGCTGTTGCTGTTTCGGATAGTTTTTCGGCTCCATATTTCGCCCTTGGGGCATTGGCATCACGAACAATTGTGATGTTTTGTGCCGATGCAAAAGTGGCGTATAGTCCTAAAAAAAGTAAACTTAAATATTTCATTGTGTTTTTATTTTTTGACCACAAATTGGTACAAATTACAATCTTGATTTTTTTGCCACAGATTAAAAAGATTTTTTAAAATCTGTGGAAATCTTTTTAATCTGTGGCTAAATAATTTTAATTCTGAAAAATGCGTTTTAAATATGCTACATTCGCTCCGTAATTGGCTTTTACGTTATGCACCTGTGTCACGTCTCTCGAACGTTCTACGATTAGCCAACCACTCCATTTCATTTCGTCCAGCGTTTTTTTGATTTTTGGCATATCGACATTTTTATCGTTTTCCAGCCACACAGTATCTGTTGTTGAAGCGTGGATCTGAGCCAGGTATTTTTTGCCTAAAATCTTCAATTCGGTTGCGATGTCTCTTCCGTTATCGACTGCATTGGCAAAATTGAAAGAACTTTTAATGTGTTTACAGCCAATTTCTTCCAATAATTTTTTCTCTTCGGTCGCATTTAATGAGGTTTCGATTGCAATTACTCCGCCAATTTTACCGACTTGTTTACCTGCCCATTTTAATCTTTCGATAATAATCGGACGCAATTCTGGATTTTTAGTCAAATCGCTTTCAGTTCCCAATGGTAGATAAGCGACTTTTACCTTCATATTTTTCATTGTTGCCACACAATCGTTGATCATCAGGTTAACGGAATCTCTTTTGGCAAATGACTGTGCATAAAAACCGGACATAGCGATAGAACTGATTCCGACACCTGTTTCTTTGGATTTATCCAGAAACTTTTGTCTTTCTATCGGATCTCCCAATTTACTGTCGAAGGTTGGCCTTTTTCCCAATCCGCCCATATCGAGTTCGATTCCGTCTGCTTTTATTTCGCTTGCCAAACCAAAAGCACCCAGTTTTTGTCTTTTTAAAATCATCCAGTCGCAAACGGCTACTTTGTATTTTTGCTTTTTATTGGATTGTGCTGAAACTACATTACTGAATGTTCCTGATAAAACAACCAGCATTGCAATAAACATGCTTCTTTTAAAATTTGTTGACTTCATAATTATTATTTTAATTAATGCAGATTAAAAACAATCTGTTAAATCTGCTAAATCTGCGGGAAAAATTACTCTCGCAGATTTAGCAGATTATGGAGATTAAAATTCTTTCTGTATGAATATCTTACTCTTCTTCTGCTTTAACAGCTTTTACTTCAACGCCTTCCTGTCCCGGCCAGATTCCATTTTTGATTGGAAGTGCGACCAATTTGCTTGGGTCAATTTTTACGTATTTCAGTTTTTGTCTTCTCCAGGTATATACGATATGCACCATTCCGTCTGAACTTTGAATTATTGATGGATAGGAATATTGGCTGATTTTTGAGTCTTCCAAAACTAAAACAGCATTCCAGTTGATTCCGTCATCAGAGATAGAAAGATTCAAAGGCGTTCTTGGTCCTTTGGCTTCTTTTCCCGGAGGCAAAACGTGATTATAAACCAATAAATGTTTTCCGTTTTTCAATGTTACAGCATCGGTTCCTGAATTATTATTTGGCAAACCAATGAGTTCTAACTCCGACCAGGTTTTTCCGTTGTCTTTTGAAAAAGTACTGAAAATGGCTCTGTTTTTAGTTCTTCCAATTGCCTGAATACTTCCGTCTTTATGAAACAAAATACTTGGCTGAATGGCATTTATTTTTTGTTTTCCTCTTGAAATGGTATCGCCCAAAACCCAGGTTTTCCCGAAATCAGGAGTTGATTCCATACGCAAATGCCAGCCATTTCCTTCGGTACTTGAAGGAAGCAATAATGTTCCATTACTCAATAAAACCGGTTTATTTTTGATTGGCCCCAGAAAATCTTTACTTGGCATATCAATCTTATCAGACCAGGTTTTTCCTCCATCAGAAGAAGTTCTGTAAACACCCCACCACTCGGATGGTTTTGGTCCGATTTTATAAAATAACATCAAATCGCCACCCGGAATTTGGTACAAAACCGGATTCCACGTTGGAAATCTTGATCCATCCGGCATTACACCATCAGCTACTTTAATAGGTTCGCCCCATTTATCGCTCCCTTTTGGTTTTATGGCAGAATAAATACAAACATCAGGATGCCTTTCGTGACTTCCTCCAAACCAGGCTGACACTAAATCTCCGTTCGTCGCTTCCTCAATAGTTACAGAATGGCACGACGGATAAGGCGCTTTCTCATAAATGAATTCATCTATCAAAATCCCTTCTTTCCATGTCTTTTTTTCCAAAGCAGATTTACAGCTTCCCAAAAGTAGCAGTCCGAAAAGGGCAATAGTTAGCTTAGCAAGTTTCATTATTTTATTCTTTTAAAAATTATAAGGTTTATTTTCAATGAATTACACAAATATCCGAATATAAAATTTCATTAAGTGTAAAAATAACACTAAAAAAATAGTCAAGTGACCTGTACCGTCCTGTATTAAGTGTCGTTTACTTCACATTCAAAACATAAGAACCCGATTCTAAAGTCAGGACAATGTTGTTATTTTCTGTTTTATAAGAAGATGATTTCTCCAGTTTCTGATTGTTCACTGTTACCGAAGAGGGATTTTTTGTTGGCAAATATACCACTGCCGATGAATTGGCAGGGATCGTAATTTTCCATTGCAACGTATTTTTGCTTTTCTTCCAGTCGCTTTTAATTACTCCGTAAATCGATTCGTAAGAAGCATTTACAAAAGTCAATCCGGCGTTGAAATCCGGTTTCATAATGATTTGTTTGAAACCCGGAGTTTCGGGATTGCTCATGATCCCCGCCATATTTTCGTAGTACCAGATCAATAAATCACCCAAAAGCATTACGTGATTTTGCGAATTCATAGTGGGATCAGCGGTGTTTCCGTTCCATAATTCCCAAATGGTAGTGGCACCATTTTCGACCATATAACCCCAGCTTGGATAGGTTTTATTTGAGGCTAATTTGAAAGCCAAATCCCCTCTTCCAAAATTCGTCAGCGTTCGCATTAAAAACTGCGTCCCGATAACTCCCGTGCTGATATGCCCTTGTTTCGTTACCTCCACTTCGTAAACCATATTCTGAAAAACCTTATCAATCAGATTTTCAGGAACCAAACCGAAAGCCAATGGCAGAACGTTTGCTGTCACGGTATTATTCGCGTAATAGTTTTTCTCGGTATTTAAAAATTTAGCATTGAATGCTTTTTTGATTCGTTGAGCCAATTCATCATAATAAGCAACATCAGCATCTGCCTTTGCGATTACGGCAAACTTTTTCATAATCGTCAAAAGCTGGTAATAAAACGCACTCGATAACAATTGTCCATCGGTTAAACGCGCAGGATCTTTGGAACGAATCAATTCCAACGATTCAGGTGGAACACACCAATCACCGTATTTATCCTTATCCATTAAATCATTTTGAAGATAATTTTCCTCCATATACACCATCCATTTTTTCATTGATGGGTATTGTTTTTTAATCACTTCCGCATCACCAAATTGTTGATACAGCATATCTCCCACCGTAATATAGGTTCCCGGCCAGGTCACATTATCTCCGTAATAACGCCAAAATGCCGGCGCCACATCCGGCAATCCTCCGTCCTGTGTCTGTGAATATTTTATATCGTCCAGCCATTTGGCATACAACGTCTGATTGTTGAATAAAAAACTTTCACCATAAGCACCCGTGGTTCGATCTCCCAACCAAGGCTGACGCTCATTTCGTTGCGGACAATCGATAGGCATTCCTTTGTAATTCCCGCTAATTCCCCACCAGGCATTTTTAAAAATCTGGTTCATCGTCGCATCCGAAGATTCGAAAGTTCCTGTTGTTTTTAAATCGTCATACACCACTTTTCCAACGAAATTATCCAATGTCGGTTTGGTCGGAAAACCTGAAATTTCTACAAATCGAAACCCGTGAAAAATAAATCTTGGTTCCCAGATTTCTTCGCCTTCGCCTTTTAAAGTATACACATCTGTCGTTTTTGCATCACGCAAATTGGCAATGTACAACGAACCGTCTTTCTGCAACGATTCGGCAAATTTCATTGTGATTTTGTCTCCGCTTTTTCCTTTTACTTTTAGTCGCAGCCAGCCCACCATATTCTGACCCATATCTAAGATGTAAGTCCCTTTTGCGGTCGCTTTAATCGAAATTGGTTTTACTTCGCCCATAATTTTCATATACGGCGACATCTGCGCTTCGTAAAAACCGCCCGGTTCCTGAACATATCTGGCGTTTACCCAGTTTTTATCGTCAAAATTGGTCGTCGCCCAGCCTTTCATTTCTTTTCGGGCATCATATTCTTCACCGTCGTATTCGTTGTTGGAAAGAATTGGTCCATCGGTAGTTAATTTCCAAGTGTCATCTGTTCGGATTACTTCTTTGCTTCCATCGGTATATTCGACAAACAATTGCATAGCCATTTTCGGAAAACCAAACGATTTGATTTTATACGGTTTGTAATCCTGACGCATGGCAAAAAAACGTCCATTCCCTAAAATCGTTCCCAGCATATTTTTTCCTTCCTTTAATTGCGAAGTCACATCAAAAACATTGTATTTTACGTTTTTGGTGTAATCCGTCGGAACGGGTGCCAAAACCTGATCGCCAATTTTATTTCCGTTAATATACAGCTCATACAAGCCCATTCCCATGATGTACACCTTGGCATTTTTGACCTGTTTTTTAAGGTTGATTTCTTTTCGCAGATAACGAGCAGACAATTTAGAATATTGGGAAATACTGTCATCTTTCGACAATTTTTCATACCCAATCCAGCGTGTAGATTTCCAGTCGGCATAGGTTAAAATCCCGATGCTGAAATGAGCAGTTTCTGCCGATTTTATTTCGCCTTTATTCGTAAAAACAATTACTTTCCAAAACGCATTTTGTCGGTCTCCGAGCTTTTTTCCGTTGTAAATGACATTCACAGAAGCATCGCTATCTACTTTTCCGCTGTCCCATAAATCGGCTTTGTTCGCATTCAGGTTTTCTAAAGTGGAAGCCACCAAAATTTGATAGGACTTTTGTTTTACATCATTCAAATCCGATTGTATTTGCCAGCTCAAACGCGGTTTTAAAACGTCAATTCCTTCCGGATTGGTCAGCATTTCGCATTGCAGGTTTGTAACACTGATTTTTGTTTGGGCTTTCGCCGAAAATGTAAAAAGTGCAATGATTAATGTAAGATGTAAAAAAAGCTTTTTCATTGTTATATTTTTTAAGCTGATTTGCTATAATTTTTTCTCACGCAGATTTAGCAGATCAAGCAGATTTTTTCTCATTTTTGTCATTGTGACGAAGGAAGAATCTTCGCAAGAAACTCCACAATCAAAATCGTCAATCTTTGTAGAGCCACTAATGGAGATTCCTCGTTCCTTGGAATGACAAACTAGACGTAATCTTAATTTTTTATTCTGCCACTAATTTCTCCAATTTTTCAGAAACCGCAATTTCCTTTCCGTTTTTAAAGATTCTGAAACCTTTTCCTTTATGATATTTCTCACCAGTTTTGTCCCAAAGAATCGTAATAATATTCCCGTGATACAAAACATTATCCAGACAAAACCAATCCCATTTTTCCTGTGGAATCAATGGATTCACTTCAATTTTCTCATCCGCTCTCGGGCGCAAACCAACCAATCCCGTAATCATCAAATCGTTAAAAGTCGAATGGTTGTAATAACGGCTACGCTCTTTGTCGCCCATTAACCAATAACCCGTTTTTTCGTCCAGATATTCGCCAATATAAGGTCTTCCTCTGTAATATTGCGATTCAACATACAAATTCATCTGTTTGAAATAATCGGTTTTAGCAACGAAAGTTTGATCGTAATTATTTAAAACATTGGCCAAAGCCGTCAAAGTCTGCGAACTCGCAAAAGGCCAAATCGCTCCGTCCCATTCACAGGTTCCGGTTCCATGAGTCCTGAAACGCGGACTTCTGCGCTCGGCAGTTGTCAATCCAAACGGTGCCGAAAACCCTTTTTCATCCTTAATCTGCTCCCAGGCTTTTTCGAAACCTTTATCTTTTTGTGGCAGATTAAAATACCACGGAATAAATCCAATCGCCTCTCTTACCTGCGCCAGTGTATCTTTCTCCGTAAAAGTTTCAAAAAATTCACTTTTCGAATTCCATAATTTGGTTTCTACCAACTGTTGCAAAACATCCGCTTTAGCTTTAAATTTGGCTTCCGCTTCCTTATCGCCTTTCATCTCCGCCATTTTAGAAATTGCCACAGCATTTCCATACATATAACTATTAATTGTTGGTCTTGCATTTTGTACTTTTCGACCTCCGCTCAACGACTCTTCCATCCCGTCTTTTACATCGTGCTGCCAAAACAAACCATCCTTGCGCTGACGGTCTTTTTCCCAAACGGCATAATCCGTCACCATATCCGGATACATATCCAATAAAAATTTCTCATCCTTATTCACCAAATAGCGATTGTACAAAGCATCAGCCGTCCAGCTACTGAATTTATACAATTTACCCATCGGTTTTCCGTCATTGCCCCGGTACCAGATTTTCACATCCTGTTCAATATATTTTGGATCGTGAACCCAGCGAAATTCATTGATGTGATGCCCCACCGCACAAGCAATCAAATTGTATTTATCGGCATACGAACGATCCACCAAAAACTCCGTGATTCCATAACCCAATGGCGTTTTCTTGATGTGTTTTCGAGCCGTCCACCAACGATAATAATAAATTTCCTCAAAATTCTGCTGTGGACATTCAAACAGCGGAATATTCTTTTCCATCCAAGACCAAGCACTGTCATTCGGAATCGCAAATTTCAGATTCTCGTCCTCCATCTTGTTGAAATAATCCACATAATGCTTGAAGTTTTTTTGCTCTAAAACGACCGATTTCCCTTTTTGAGAATGCCCCGCACCCGATTTGCAACTGCTCAATGAAGCAATCAAAATTACAAAAAAGATTATTTTATATTTAAAATGATATAACATATTCAAAATGATTATTTTATTAATTATGGCGTGACCCTCAGATTGCTCCGTCGTCCCTCCTCGCAACTTCGGGTCGTGCTGTACGTTCCCGCTTTTTTTTGTTCGGCTGAAAAAGCCTCTCAAAAAAAGAGCTCCACTGCCATCACTCACGCGGAAAACATTCTCGGCTTCCCACTCCTGCAAGGTTTCCAAAACCTTGTAGGTTTATTAATTTTATTTCTTTTCGCCCCGATTTGTCATTCCGAGGAACGAGGATCTCCACAAGTAACTCTACAATCAAAATGCTCAATCAAAGTCATTGCGAGGAACGAAGCAAACTCACTATCCTAAGCAAACTCAGTGAATCATTGAAACGGATAAAGCAAATGTGATTGCTTCGTTCCTCGCAATGACTAATTCCC
This sequence comes from Flavobacterium hibisci, assembly GCF_020026925.1. Lineage (GTDB taxonomy): Bacteria > Bacteroidota > Bacteroidia > Flavobacteriales > Flavobacteriaceae > Flavobacterium > Flavobacterium hibisci. The sequence continues at coordinate 17,539 of NZ_JAIQDW010000017.1, forward strand.
AGAAAAACTATACGTCTGCCCTGCCTTCATTTCCACATCATATTCATTATACTTCGGCAACTGTACTTTAGGCAATTTCGCTTCTTTAGAAATAATTGGTTTTTTCACTTCCACATCATAAAACAACGGATTCGGATTTTTTCCTTTTGCTTTTTTAAGTGCAATTCCTTTGTCTGCTTTCAAAGTGTTTTCCAGTTTCAATCTACAGTTTCCACCTAATTTTGAATACACTTTCAAAGTCGAAACTTTGTTGTTTTTCCAGGTCATATCAATTACAAATCCGCCTCGCGTCACCAAACCTTTGATGCTTCCGTCTTTCCAAACCGTTGGCAAAGCAGGCAATAAATGAATCGCATCTTCCTGACTCTGCATTAGCATTTCTGCGATTCCGGCAGTACAGCCAAAGTTTCCGTCAATCTGAAATGGCTGGTGTGCATCGAGCATATTTGGGTAGGTTCCGCCACCTTTTCTTTGATCAGCGGTTACCAAGTGTAATTGATCCTGAATCAGTTTGTAAGCGTGATTTCCGTCTAATAATCTGGCCCATAAATTCACTTTCCAGCCCATTGACCAGCCTGTGGATTCATCGGTTCTGTAAATTAAAGATTGTTTAGACGCTTCAAACAATTCCGGTGTTTTAATTGGCGAAATCTGATTACTCGGAAACAAGCCGTACAAATGCGAAACGTGTCGGTGATTGTCTTTTGGGTTGTCCCAATCGTCCTGCCACTCCTGCAACTGACTGTGTTTTCCGACTTTCATCGGAGCCATTTTGTTTAAAGCTTCCTGAACTCTTTTGGTAAAATCAGCATCTGGAGCTACCAGTTTCGAAGCTTCGATTACGTGTGTAAATAAATCGAAAACCAGTTGATTGTCCATTGTAGTTCCTGATGCAATTGTCGATTTTCCGGTTCCGCCTGCGTGCGTGTTTTCAGGAGAACTTGAAGGCACAACTACCAAATATCCTGTATTCGGATCTTTAATCATAAAATCCAGAAAGAAACTCGCTGAACCTTTTATAATCGGATAAACCTCTGCCAAATATTTTTTGTCTCCTGTGTACAAATAACGTTCCCACAAATCCTGACAAACCCAGGCACCGCCCGTTGGCCACATTCCTGAAGCGGCCTGGTCAACCGGAGCGGTTACTCTCCAAATATCCGTATTATGGTGTAGGACCCAACCTTTGGCGTTATACATCATCTTCGCCGTTTCTGCTCCCGTCACGCTCAGCTCTTTTGCCATTTGGATAAAAGGCTCGTGCATTTCCGAAAGATTGGTTACTTCTGCAGGCCAATAATTCATTTCGGCATTGATGTTTGTGGTGTATTTACTGTCCCAAGGCGGTGTCACCATATCGTTCCAGATTCCCTGTAGATTGGCAGGCTGACCTCCCGGTTGTGAACTCGAAATCAACAAATAGCGTCCAAATTGGAAATACAAACTCGCCAATTGCGGATCGAATTGGGTCTTGAAATCACGGATTCTTTCGTTTGTAGGTTTGGCAACCAAATCATTTTTACCTAAATCCAAAGCCACTCTGTTGAAGAATTTTTGATAATAGGCAATATGTGCTTTTTTGATATCGTCAAAACTTTTTGGTAAGGCTTTTTCCAAAAAGGATTTACTTTTTGCGATTTCGTCTTCGGTAATGTCCTTATAGTTTTTAAAATTAGTCGCTATCGAAATATAAAGCGTCACCTCATCGGCTTTGTTGATGCTTAAAATTCCGTTGCTTGCCGAAACTTCTCCACCTTTGTTTTTGGCTTCGATTCTTCCCTGAAATTTTACTTTTCCTTTTACGTTTTCAAAATTTGTCCCAACCCCCGAAAGGATTATTTGATTTCCTTCTGTTGACGGAACGGTTTTATCAATCGGGCTGTTCATAAAAACATTGGCCGTAATTTGTCCCGGTTGACTTGCCGACAATTTTACCACAATCACCTGATCTGCAAAAGCGGTCAAAATTTCTCTGGTGAATTCTACTCCGTTTACGGTGTATTTTACTTTTGCTGTAGCGTTTTCAATATTCAGATCACGGTAGTAATTTGTGTATTTTTGATGCCCGGGAAACGAAATATAAACGCTTCCGAAAGTCTGATACGGCATTCCGTCATTGGTTTGTGACATAATATCACGAGTAGCCAGATCCTGTGCTTCATCAAACTTCCCTTCGAAAACCAGCTGTCTTACTTTTGGCAAGGCCTCAATCGATTTGGTGTGGGCATTGCTGTTTGGCGAACCTGCCCAGATGGTTTCTTCGTTCAACTGCAGACGCTCCACCGATGGATCGCCAAAAACCATTGCTCCCAATCGGCCGTTACCCAAAGGCAAAGCTTCATTCCAAATGGTTGCGGGTTTGTCGTACCAAAGTTTGAGATCGGTGTTATTTTGTGCCGTTGTGGCGAAGGAAACAATTCCGAAACAGATGGCTGTAATTTTATTTTTTAATTTCATATTTTATTTTTTTAACTAATGCTACATTTCTACTAGAATGTCAATGTAACGTTATTAACTATGGTTTCAGAGCCATCGGCTCGGTTTATATTGTAGCAACGGATTTTAATCCGTTGAAGATAAATTCGTCCATCATGTCAAATCCCGTAGGGATGATTCATTTTATTTACCTCAATTCATTACATATGAACCGATCCTACGGATCTTTATTTTATGCTTCCTTTATAAACGGGTTGAAACCCGTCCCTACAAAATGTGTCGAGCCTCTGGCTCTTTATTCACGGAACCTAATAATCAAAAGACAAATATTCTTGAGTTACCAGAGCGCGTGAGGGATAAGAGCTGGCTACCGAAGTAGCGCGGATAGCCCGACCGGATTTGAGAAAGGGGGCGACTAAGCGGTTTCGAGAGTTGCCCCCTTTTTCAAATTGGGTCACGCCCAACTATTACTTCTTGACCTCATAGATTTTCAGATTTTTTTCTCCGAACATGTCATATAATTTGTTAATGTCTTTCAATGCGTTTTTCGGCAGATTTTCGGCTTTGTTGCCAAAAACATATAATTTATCATACGGTTCAATCACGCAGGTTGACTCGTCGATTTCGCCTTTTTCGTTCTTTACTTTGTTCAGATCCAGACCTAAATATTTTGCCATAAAGGGATACAAAGCCATACGTTTTGAAACGCCGAAATCGTGTCCCTCTTTGGCAAAATGAGCATTTTCAACCAAATCTTTCTTTCCGTACAGTTCGTAAGTTCTTTGGATGAAAGGGAATTCCAACTCGGGAACGGCCAGTGTCCAGTCTTTTCCGTCGGAAACGATTAACTGCGGTTTTGGAGCCATCATCGCCGAGATTTCGGCATTATTGGTTCCGTTGCCACAAAGGTGAATTCCGCGACCGCTCTCGCACGGACAACCGCCTGAAAAATGCGACGAAACCATCACTACCGGAGCGGTAACTTTGATTCGGTCATCTAAAGCGCCTAAAAACATCGTGTGCGAACCTCCGCCGGAACCGCCTGTAACGCCAACGCGAGTCATATCTACATTTTTTTGAGTCGATAAATAATCCAGCAAACGGATTCCACTCAATACCTGAACCGTCGACGCAATGCTGTTTCGATGCGTTTCTGTTGGGAACTGAAGCAGTGATTCGCCCCAGGCAAACAGGTCGTAACTTACTACAATGGCGCCCATTTTGGCCATTATGGCACAACGGTACTGCTCGTCTTTTCTGTATCTTCCGTCACCGAAATGACCGTCGGGCGTTAAGATAATCGCCGATTTTTTATTTAACGGATACGGTTTGTAAATCGATCCCGTAGTGTAAACGCCCGGAAGAATTTCCAGCGCGATGTTCTCAACGCTGTAATCTTTGTAGATTCTTTTTGGTGTCAAAATCGGTTTTGATTTTGGCATTGGCGGTGCTTTGTCCAAACCGAATGACGTCATCATACAGGCTTTTATTTCTTTTTTACGTACTTCCCAATCGGAAGCATTGGAATATAAAGTGGCCAAATAGTCCAAACGTTCTTTTCCTTTATCGACCGAAACTTTATGGTTTTCGTATTTTCGAATGATGTAGGTTCCATCAGGCTGTTTGAAATACATCAATTCAAATGGAGCCAGAATATTGGTTAGTGAAATTGGAAGATTTCCGGGTTCGATTCGCCAATCAGCATAATCGAGTTCTTTTCCTTTTAACAATCCGCGGTCGTCGTTTATAGTCACATTAAAGATGGTTCCAATTTTTTGAAGTGTTTCTGAAACGGGTTTTCTGAAATTTGTATCCGATGTGCATTGTGCATTCGCAAACGTCAATGTGAAAATTGAGATCAGTAACGTAAAAGTTATGTTTTTTAAATTTTTCATTTCATTTAAAAATTGTTTTAGTTTGCCTCCTGCTTTAGCTGGAGGATAATAATTTGATTTCAATATTGGCTTTAGCCGAACTTTTTAATTTGGCTAAAGCCTTGTAACTTTTATTATTTGTAACCTCCAGTTAAAACTGGAGGCAATTGATTTTCCTTGTATATGAAAAAAGTGATCTGACATTTTTACAAATCACATTTTACAACTTACAACTTACATTCTATTGTATATTTTCCTGAACCTAATTTCAAATTTTTAATCGGTTTTCCATTGACTTTTATTTCTGAATTATTGGCGATTGGCAATTTTATTGTCGCTGATGTATTGGCAGGAATTTCGACTTTCAGGATTAATTTTCCATCTTTCTTTTCCCAGGCTGAAGCAATTTTTCCATAAATCGATTGGTAAGTTGCTTTTACAAAAGTCATATTGCCTACCACTTCCGGCTGAATGAAGAAATGTTTGAATCCCGGATTTTTTTCATCAGGCACAATTCCGGCTAAACTTTGGTAAAACCATTCTTCGATTTGTCCCATCATAAAGTGATTCCACGAATTTCCTTTGCGCGGATCCCATTGTTCGGTGAGAGTCGTTAGTCCGAATTTTATCTGAAAACCATAACCTGGTGCATCGTAATGGTTGTTCATCTTGTACATCGTTTCGTTTTCGCCGTTTCGTGCCAAAGCCTGAAACAAATAACGGTTTCCAACATCGCCTGTCGTTAATCGGTCGCCTTTGGCTTTGATATCGGCCAATAAATTCTGCATCACTGCCGATTTATATTGCGGTTCTACGATATCCATAAAGATCGGAACGGCGTTGCTAAACTGACTGCTGGTTCCGTATTGCTTGGTTTCTGAATTGAAAAACTCCTTATTGAAAGCGTTTTTAATATCCCAAGTCAAGGTCTCATATTTCGCAATATCTTCCGTTTTATTCAATAGTTTTGCCGCTTTTGCAACTAAACTTGTTCCATAAAAATAATGTGAAGTTGCCGAAAGTGCAATCGGACTATTTTTGGAATATCCTGCTGCATGTGTGCCGTAATCATACCAGTCGCCCAATCCGTGCGAAACGATATGATTCGTCGCTTTGGTTCCTAAATAATCTACGTACTTTTTCATTACCGGATAATATTTCTCAATCAATGACGCATCGCCATAATATTCGTAATACATCCACGGCAGAATCACGCCTGTAACTCCCCATTCAGGTGAATCGGTAAAGTCGCCTCCAAAAACTACATATTCGGGAACGATGGTCGGAATTAATCCGTTGTCGCGTTGCGAATCTTCAATGTTCTGCATCGTTGCCGGAATAAAACTTTCCAGATTATAATTGAACATCAGGCCTGGTCCGTTCAAATGAATTTCTTCGAGCCAACCTAATTTTTCGCGTTGCGGACAATCGGTGAAAACGCTCTGGAAATTACTTTTTATAGCGTTATTAATCAGCAAATGTGTTTTATTGAAAATATCATTGGAAGATTCAAAGGTTCCTGCTTCTCCTGCTGAATTGTAAATGAAATTCGATTTTAAGTCTAACAAAGTCGGAAGCTTTTCGTCCTTGGTTTTCTTGTAATTGATGTTTTCAATCTGAACATACTGATAACCATAGAAACTAAATTTCGGTTGCCATTCTTCGATACCTTCACCTTTTAAGGTATAATCGTAATAGTAAGGTTTACCCGTTTTTCCCTGACTTACTGTTCCGTCTTCATTCAGACTCTCGCCCACCCATACACGAACGGTTTGGCCTTTTTTCCCTTTTACTTTTATGGTTGTAAATCCGGAGAGGTTCTGACCCATATTGAAAATAAAAAAGTTAGGTTTCAGTTCTTTTGCTTCTTTTACATCATAACGTTTCTGGATCGTAACTGGTGTTGTCGTCTGCGCTCTTAAAACTCCTTTTGGCGCTTCCTGAACGACTACTTTTTTCCAATTGGCATCATTAAAATCTTTATTGTTCCAGCCTTTTTGTTCCAGATTGGCGTTGTAATCTTCTCCTCCAAAAATACTATTGTAAGTAATCGGACTTTTGCTGTATTTCCAGTTTTCGTCTGATTTTATGATGTCTTCGGAACCGTCTTTGTAAACGACTTTCATTTTGAAAAACAAAGTCGGCGGACCAAAACTCACGTAAAACTTAGAATATCTTTCGGCCAAAGTATTATACATTCCGTTGCCTAAGAGAACGCCAATTACGTTTTCTCCGTTTTGAAGTTCTCTTGCAGTCAATTCGTAGGTATTGAAATTGACAGTTTTATCGTAATCTGTCCACAAAGGCGCAAATTCACTGTTGCCGATTTTCTTTCCGTTAATCGTCAGTTCATAATGCCCTAAACCTGAAATGTAAACTACGGCCTCCTTGATTTCTTTTTTTACTTCGAAAGGCTTACGCAACATAATACTTCTGCGTGACAAAGAATCCGAAGCATTGATCAGAGCGTCTTTTTTCTGTCTGTTAAAGGTCGCTGTATGATAATTTCTGCCTTCCGGCAAATGGCTGTCGGCTTTTGTAATAGCTCCAATCCAGATTGGATTCAAATCTGATGCTAAAGGCGACATTCTAAACGAAGCTGTTTTACTCCAATTGGACGCCTTGCCTTTTTGATTCCACACTTTGACTTTCCAGAAATATTTGGTTTCTCTTTTTAACGGAGTTCCGCTGTAAGTAATTTGAAGATTTTTCTCTGAATTTACTCTTCCGCTGTTCCAGATATCACCTTCGCCATTTTTTAGTTTTTCTTCCGAAGATGAAACTAAAATCTGATAGCCTATTTGCGAGGCATAAAATTCTTTTGAAACCAACTGCCAGCTTAATCTTGGCTGGTTTTGAACAACTGCCAATGGATTTTCGGTCAATTCGCAGGTCAAATGTTCAGCAGAAATTTGTGCATTCGAAATGAATGTTATCAGAAGACAAAAGAGGAATAATATGTTTTTGAAAAACTTCACTGTGTATGTTTTTTTTTGCCACAAATTGCACAAATTTTCACTAATTATTCTTTTTCTTTGAGCTAAAATATTTGCGTGAATTTGCGGAATTTGCGGTTATATTTTTTTATAATTTCTTTGTCACCAACGACTCAATATTAAAAACCGCTTCGGGAATTAATTTTCCTGTATCCGGTAAATCGGTGAAATCCGGCGTATCTGGCTCAGTGTCAGCATTTGGTGTGTAACGTTGCTCTCCGGTGCGGAACATAATACGTGAAATTCCGTCAACCGGTGCATAGAAAATTTTGTTGGTTTCTTTGCCATCATTCACTTTTACAGTGTACGAACGGGAAGTTACGTCTAATTTTACAGTGATTTTATAATCTTTTCCAGCTTCGTATTTTCCAATTCCGCCATGACGGGCTCCATGTTTTACTTTTATTTCGCCGTCTTTATCGAAAACAATGCGGATCGCAGGCAATCCTTGTTTGTTTTGGAATTCCACCTGCAGTAAACCGTGGTTATTTTGTTCTGGTTTTACGGTGAAAGTCGCTTCCATTTTTTGTGCAAACGGAATCACGCGCTCAGCACGCGAATAGTCAAAATAATCCTGATCTCTTAATGTCAGGCATTTTTTGCCATCTGCTTTCTTTTCGATTTTTGTGGATGCCCACGATAAATCGTAGGTGTTCCATAATTTTAATTCTTCGCCGTTTGGCAAATTATTGAAAACATCATTCACGTTGTCTTTCACTTCGCTGGTCACAGGAACAGGAACAGAAGCTACCCAAATATCTTCTTTGTTGACACTGTAACTTACCCAAAGTTTTCCATCGGGCGGAGTTCCATCTCCTTCATTTATTCCGCGAACGTATTGCGGACCTGCTGATTTGTAATTTCCGCCGTAACGCATTGGGGTAATTTCGCCGTGAACCAACAATAAATCTTTGTAATTCAATCCGTCATCACTAGTTGAAATTGCCAATGGCCAACGGTATTCCGAAGGATTATAAACAGTCGCATAACGGTTATCCGAAGTTTTTTGTCCCCAGATTTTGGCATTACTGTTTACAAATCCGGGCGCTCTTACCGGAATGTATTCCCAGGTTTTGCCTTCGTCTTTACTTAAGGAAGTTAAAGCAAATTTCCATAAACCAACTACGTTTCCGTTTGGCAAATGGTAATAATTGAACGCTTTGTATTGTTTTTTTAACGGAATCAATTCATCGTCACGATCGGCTTCTTCTACCCATTGTTGCATTAGCAGAGGTTTAGAAAGTAACTCGTTGCAAGCTTTGATGAACTTTTTGTCTTTGCTTTTGGTATAAAATGGAAAAGTCGTTGGCAATGGATTTCCGGTTTTATTGTATCGGATAAAATAAATCGGGCCGTAAGTTCCGTCTTTGTAGATTTCACGCACGACACGTCCAATTCCTTTTCCGTCATTAGGATCATCTTTTTTGTCTAATGCAACTCCATAATAACCTATCGCCAATAATCTGTTATCAGAGGAAACATAAAAGCCCATTCTCTGATGCATGATAGCATCGATGTTTTTCGCAACGCCTTCTACACCTTCTTTTTTGAATCCATCTGGAACATGATAAATCGGGAAAAGCACTGCTGGTTTTGTCCAGGTTACACCGTCTTTCGAAGTCATTATAAAAGTCTGGCTCGGCGGAATGTGCTCTCCGGACGGGTCGCTCAAATAATGCAGGTAAAAAGTATTGTTCCAATACGCCATCATGGATTGATGATTGTAAGTCCAACCGAATCCGTCTGCTTTTTCAGGATGTTCACGGCTGGCGCGCATAATCTGCGTTGCGTGAACGCCAACTGCCGGACTCAATTGCCCGTGGTGGTAATCGACATTAGAAAGTGTTTTACCTGTATATCGTATCGTGTCTTGTTGGGCTTGCGCCGAATTGACTGCAACACAGCTTAACAAAAGGGCTGTCGCTGTTACGATATTGGTTTTTATGTTTTGAAATGCAATCATTTTTATTTTATTTATGTCATGACCTCAGGGTTATGAATCCTGCGGTCGAATAAATCCATTATTTTTTTTCAATTAATCCTTTTAGAACTTCTGCGGAAATAGTTGTAATCGTTCCGTGTTTGTGTCCTTCGGGTAATTTTATTTTTGAGGAAACATCTTCGAATTTCACAAAATCGGTCGTGCTTAAAGCTTTATAATTTTTGGAACCGTAGTTGTCATAATACAGCAACCAGTTTTTATCCACTTTTACGACTGTTGGCCCTTCAGATAAATATTCCGTCAAGGGTTTTGATCTTTTTTCGAATGGGCCTAAAGGTGATTTCCCGAAAGCTACTTCTATGTTTCGCATGGGTCTGGTGTTGTCTTTCAGAACCAAAACATAATCCTTTTTGCCTTTTTTTACGATGACACAATCGATGACGCTAAAGCCTGGATCGTAATATAATTTGGTATCCGAAAAGGTTTTGAAATCCTTAGTAGTTACGTAATACATTCGGTGGTTGTTTTTCTCGTCTTCTACTCCTCTTTCGAATCGGAACGGAATTGTAGATGCCCAGATAATGATGTATTCTTTTTTGACATCGTCGTAAAAAATCTCTGGCGCCCACACGTTTACGACTTCGGGTTCGTGTTTCATTACGGGAATGTATTGTTGTTCCGACCAATGAATCAAATCTTTCGAACTAGCGTATCCAAAACCGTTTCCGCCTTTCCAGTCGGTTGTCCAGACCATATGAAACGTTCCGTCGGCGCCTTTTGTGATAGACGGGTCACGCATGATTTTGCTGGCACCAATTTCGGGTTTTAGGAATGAGCTTTCTAAACCTTTCCAGTTGTAACCGTCTTCGCTGTAGGCCAGGTACAAACCTTCCGTAGCCGGTTCACGAAAAGAAGTGAAAAGAAAAATTTCTTTCTTTTTTTGGGAATAGCTTAGAGCGAAAAGCGAAAGGGTTAATATGATGAATATTTTTTTCATTGTTATGTTTTTATACTTACCAAAGGTTTCATTGTTAAGTTATTTGCTAAAATCTGTAAAAGTTATCTATTTCCAGAACACATTACCCTTAAAGTTTGTCATTCCGAGGAACGAGGAATCTCCGCAAGTAATTCCGCAATCAAAATCCCCAATCTTTGTCGAGCTTCTAACGGAGATTCCTCGTTCCTCGGAATGACAAACTGTGTGTAAAACCTAGCAAACTAAACCAATTTATGTTTTCCGAACACTTATGTTTTAAAAACCTTGCAGAATACTCGTTGTTTATTCTGAAATCGCTTTTTTATCCAGATCTTTTCCTTTTTTCACAACTGTAGTCACATTGTTGAACACATTGTTTTTAAGGAAAATATTCTTTGTATCCTTTCCGTTGGCTTCGATGAAAACATCGGTGGCGTTGAACGGGAAATTGTTGTTGATCATAATGTTGGAAGCGTTGTCGATCTTGATAACCGGCACCCCTTTGATTGGCGTTGAAGATCCTACATTGTCGAAAATCAGGTTTTTTGCATCCAGAATTTTGAAAGAAGAACCTATGGTTGCGTTGACTTTTACGTCATGGAATTCTACATCTGTTGCCGTGTTGACGGTGAAACCTTCCTTGCCTTCCATGTTTATGTTGGAGAACGTGATGTTTTGGATTGGCATTTCGACAATTCCGCGAACGAAACCGGCTTTGTTGACATTTCCACCTGTAACGTTGCTGATGTGGATGTTTCTGAAAATCGGCGTGCGCTCTGTAACCGGCTCTACCGGATTGTCCTTGTCGTAGAATAAATCCAAGATGATAGCTTCTTCCTTGATGTTTTTCATTACTATATTGCTCACGCGAATTTCTTCGACCACTCCACCTCGTCCACGTGCGGCTTTGATACGGATTCCACGATCGGTTCCGTCGAAAACACAATTGGAAATCGTGATTTTTTTGATTCCGCCAGACATTTCGCTTCCAATAACCACACCTCCGTGACCGCTTAACATGGTACAGTTGGTGATGGTTACGTTTTCGGTTGCTTTTCCGTATTTCCGACCGTCTGCGTCGCGACCCGATTTGATGGTGATACAGTCGTCACCTACGCTGATGTGGCAATCTGAAATGTGAACGTTCGTACAGGAAGAAGGGTTAATTCCGTCTGTGTTTGGCGAATGCGGATTGAAAATCGAGATTCCGGTTACGGTTACGTTGTCGCAGAATTCAGGATTTATGGTCCAGAACGGTGAATTTTTGAAGGTAACGCCTTCGATTAAAATATTTTTGCAATTATAAGCCTGAAAAAAAGAAGGTCTGAAAAAATGTTTGTCAATCGTTCTTTTGTAATATGGCTCGTACACAATTCCTTTGTTTTGCTCCGTCCACATTTTTTGGTATTTGGTTTCCGGAATCGGACCTTTGGCAGTTTCGATTCGGTAGACTTCATTCCACCACGCTTTTCCCTGACCATCTATTACACCTCTTCCTGTGATGGTAATATTTTCGACGTCTTTGGCGTAAAATAATGGAGAGAAAGACTGCATCACGATTCCTTCATAACGCATTTCGACATACGGAAGATAATCATCGAAGTTCTCTGAAAATTTCAAAAGCGCTCCTGAATCCAAATGAATTGTGATGTTGCTTTTTAGTTTTAAAGCGCCTGTCAAATATTCACCTGCTGGGAAAAATATGGTTCCGCCTCCATTGGCTGACGCATTATCGATGGCTTTTTGAATGGCTTCGGTGCATTTTATTCCTTTGTTGTTTCCGCCTTCGTTTAGGATGTTTAACCAGCCGTCATTTGCGAAAGCTGAATTAATTCCGGTGATTAAACAGAGTAGTATTATGATATTTTTAATTTTCATAGTGTTGTTATTTTCTTCTCATTTTTGTCATCCCGAGAAACGAGGGATCTCCGTTAGTAGCTCCACATGCTGAATAAACTTTGTGTTAGTTTCTTGCGGAGATCCCTCGTTTCTCGGGATGACAATTTTGTGTTTATTTATTTGAACTTAAAATTAAAACCCAGTCGTTTCCATCTTCTTTTTTGCCGGAAGGCTGGAATTCTTTAGTTCCTTTATTGTCAAAAACTCCAATCTTTGTTTTTTTTCCGTTTCTTGGGTTGTACCACGTTGCGGTTACTTTATCTCCTGAAATTTTACCCATATTGACAGTGATTTTTCTTCCGGTATAGGTATAAATCAAAGCATAATCATTTCCTCTTGTTGCCACCTGATAATCGTATTTTTCTCCCTGATTGGCAACTAAGGACTGATCCGGAACTCTTTCTAAGTAGGGAAATTCCAACATCAGATTTTTAATGTGTACCATTTGTCCGGCTCCGGGTGCATTGATGGCTGATGTCCAAAGTTCTTTGTTTCCGTAAGCTGGATTGTCTCCTTTTCTGAACATTTGCATTACGGCATTGTGTCCGTAAGTGTAACCTGCTCCGCCTGCAAAAACCGACCAGTAGCCGTAGCGACGTACATCACTTGCTGTCCATTTTGGCTGTAAGGTGTCATGCAAACCATGCGGAATTCCTTCGTATGATGGCTCTCCGTCTAATGTTGGTTTGGTTGGTTTTAAATCCCAGTCTCTATGAACGAATTTGTAATTATCTTCTTTGAAAGGTTTCACCGAATCCTGATCGTATCTTCTGTGACCGGACTGGAACATATTGAAATCCAGCCAGCTTGCATTATGAAAATTCTCTGAAGAATCGGTTCTTCCGAAAGGATGAAAAGTCACTAACTGATCCGGATTATTGGTTTTTAAAGTACTTCCGAGCGCGTTCCAGATGTCCTGAAATTTATCTCCGTAAGTATCGCCACCGTTCAGCCAGATTATATTGGTTCTTTTTTTATATCGATCGGCTAAAAATTTGGCATATTTTTCAACATCAGCTTTCGTTACTTTACTTTTAGCACTACTAATATTAGTACCCCAAACCGGCACCATGGCAAGGTAGATTCCGTTTTTTTGTGCTACATCCAAAGTATAATCTATGTGATCCCAGTAATCGTATTCGGGAGCATCATTTGGATCGTTGCCTGGTGACGTAATTTGCTGAGACAGATTATCATTCATTAAGGCCTGATCACCATACGCATTTACAGCATTCACATTATGCAAAACCATTACCTGAACTACATTGAATCCTTTTGCTTTTCGATCCTGAAGGTATTTTTCTACACCTGCCCTGTCCAGTTTTCCGAATGTCAGCCAGCCTGTATCGCCAAGCCAGAAAAATGGTTTTCCGTCTTCAGTAACAAAATAATGCTTGTTTTCGTAAACTTTGATTTTTGGTAATGCTTTTGATTTTGCAGATTGTGAAAATCCGCTTTGTGCTGTCAACATCATGCTTATGCTCAGTGCAAATAGATATTTCAGATTCATTTTATTTTTTATTTTGAATTGTGTTTTTATTTTTTTTTGCCACGAATTACACAAATTTTCGCTAATTTCTTCTTTGCTTCGTCTTAATTATTTCACGCAGATTATAAAAAATAATTTCTGAAAATTTGTGTAATTTGTGGCTAATTTTTCTTCACTACGAAAAGTACTTTTTCTTTTATTTCTGATTGCGGAATTACGACTTGTTTTCCTCCGCTGATATTTGCTTTTTTCGTGATATTTCCATTTGAAGCATTGATTGCATATACCTCAAAAGTTCCTTTGTGATTTGATAAATCGATAGAAACATCCTGATCATTTTTCAGATAAAAAAGATAAGAATTCCCTTTGTTTTCAAGCTTCCACAGCTTATCTGAGAAAGTAGTTCCTTCTGCAAACTTCATACCAGTAAGGACAGAATGAAAGGCAGAAAGTTCAATTTTTGGAACATTTGCCAAAGAAGCTCCTGCCATTAATGCCGGCCATCCAAATCGGGGTGCTCCCATTGTGGAATACAACACTGCTTTTTCCGGATATTTTTCACGGTATTCGCGAACGGCACGATACACCTGATCGTCTGTTTCTTTTCCGGTTTTCATTTTACGGGCGTGCTGGCGTGGCGCTAAATTCTTTCCACCTTCCGGTGCATACAGCGTTCCGTCTTCTTTGTAATACCAATATCTGATATCAATTACATCAACGGTTTTAGCTCTTACTTCATCATTCAAAATAGCATCCTGAACATCTTTGGTCGCACTCAAAGCTATTTTCGATTCGTTTGGATGTGACTTTTCATAATTGGCTATCACGTCTATCCAAAATTGCATGAAGCTCAAAGGACCTGTATATTCGGCACTTGTGAGCTGCAAAACGTTAGCATTGTCTTTAAAGTTTTCGATATTTTTTTCAATGAATGCTGTGTGTAATTTACGAATGTCTGCATTTTTTATATCATAAAATTGTTCGGCAAGAAAAATTCTTTTATCGCCCGCGTAAGGCGGTGGTTCCGGCAATCCTGTTGTATTGATGTTATTCGCTGGACGCCAAGGCGAACTCGACCAGTGTGCTCCAGCTTCTAAAATATTATGCTGAAAATAATTTTCGTTTAAAAGAATTTTATTTTTTTGACCTGCTAATTCTGCAAAAGTTTTCAATCGGTTCCAATAAAAAGCGTTGTATCTGGTCAAATCGTATTTACTCAGATGATCCCAGGCAATTCCCTGACCGCTTCTGTCGAAAGGCTGTTCGTAGAATGGTGCCCAGACATCCGCATCGATTCTGCGGATGCGCTCGTGATCGGCCATTCGTTGTTCGTACCACAATCCGTAATTATGATCGATCGCCGATTTATTGTTTTCTACCAAATAATTTACGGTTTCTTCCAAATTATCGGTGTACCCAACTCCATAATGTCCAGGCACAAATCGTGTAATGTGGGGTCTAGATTTCGAAACTTCTGATTCGCGTAAGCTTCCTCTCCACCAAGGTACATCAACCACTTCTCCGGTAATAACGGCTTTTTCAGCAGTTAATAATCCGTTGGTTAAAGCAATTTTATTGGTATTTGCATTTACAACTGCATCCGCTTTTACTTCGTCAATTCGTTTTGCTTTGGCATAATCAATCGAAATTGGATTTCTTGCTGATGCTTTACCAATAAACTCTCTTAAAGTTTCATTTAATTTATAAGCTTCGGCGGTTAGTTCTTTTGCCTGTTCCAATGTCGGACTTGAAGAAGGTTCTGTACCTAAATCCATAATCTGAGGATCCATTGGTAATTTGCCCAAACGCTGTTCCAATAAAGCATAAAATAAACTTCTTGGACTGATATGGTTGTTCACGTCTTTCCAATGTCCGTTTCCTGCCCATTGTGCCCAGACTCCAAACGCCCAATTCTGAGCTGTTGGCGGACTGTAGTTTTCTATTTTTGATGCCGAAGTTTCCCAAATTACGCTATTGGCAACATTCCATCCTAAACCTCTACCGTCCTGTTCTTTGTTTTTGAAACTGATGGCGTTTCCGTCAATTAGTGAAACATCGAAAAGGATTCCGGTTGCCCAGCTTCCCACAGATCCGCTGAAACTGTACGGCAGATGTGATTCGCATTGCAAAAACACATTTGGTCCTGCTGTAGCATAACCTCCGACTACAAAATCATTATATCCAAATTCCGAATAACAACGCTGAAACAAAGTCTGCTGTCCTTCTGTATAAAAAGTATTTCTTCTATGTGCTGCAATTTCCGAAATTGGATTTAAAGCCAGACAATCTTCAACAGTGATTCTTTTGGCTGTTTTCAAAATAGAAACTGCACCGCCTGCAAACTGTTCAATATTGACTTGTTTTACCCAAATGTCTTCCGCATTTGCTATAGAAATTCCATGCCATCTGTGCTGTTCGTCTTTTGGATTTGTAGTATCGTAATCTGATTTCAATGTCAGGTTTTCAACACCTGAATTATTGATTTTTCCTGACCATGTGTAAGTTGCAATGGTTGATTTTGATAATTCTTCATCCAAAGCATTGGTCAAAGGCGCATCAATAATAATTTTATTTCCATCAATAGCTGTAATTTCCCTGTCGGCACGAATAACAAAATCATCGGCTTTCCATCCGATCCAGCCACTTTCTCCACCAAAGTCATTCATTGATAAAAGGTCAATCCAATTTTTGGTAATCGGCGTATTAATTGTAATATGATCTCCTTTTTTTAGGGAAGTTCCATTTTTTATATTTAAAACTGTTGCTCCTAATGGTGTGAAATTATCTGCTAATTCAAATTTATCTTTTAAAATTTGATTGTTGATTCCACTGATATTGACAATTGCTTTTCGGTTGATAGAAGTTCCTAACAGCATTGTTCCGTTAATATCTGAACCGCTACCTCTTAGTACAATTCCGCTATCTTTGATATTAATTTCGCCCGAAACTTTGAAGGTTCCTTTGTCTAAAAGTACAGTTCCTTTAAAACCGTTTTTATCGGCTTTTAATTTGGCAACATAATCTATTGCGGATTGAATTGTTTGAGTCGCATCACCTTCAATATGGGGAACAAAAGCTTTGATAGCAACATCCGGAAGTGCAACTGACGAAGCTTTATATCCTGCATACGAAAAATCAGGAATCTGGTTTCCTTTTGCGTCAGCGATACGTTCCAGCTTTCCTGCTTTAGATTTTGTAATATCGGGAAATGTGTTTTGTGCAGTGCTGATATTGGCACTAAAGAAAATAACAAAACAGGATAAAACGAGTATATCCTGTTTTGTTAGTATTATATTTTTGAATTGGATAAAATTCATTTTTACTTAAACTTTCAAATTACATTTTCCACAAACTTGTCATTTCGACGAAGGAGAAATCACACTAGAAATTCTACAAAGTATATCATCAATCTTTGTCGATATACGAGTGTGATTTCTCCCAAAGGTCGAAATGACAAAATTTGAGCTTATTTTATTATCAAAATTTAAACCTTTACTGCAGTAAAACTTTCGATAAAGTATCCTTATTATTTTCCGGTTTCGTCCAGTCTGTTTTATTGTTTGGATCAATTCCGTTGAAATATTTTTCTAAGTTGGTGTATCCGTCTCCGTTACTATCTTTATTAGCATCCGAAGCATCATTTGGATTCAGTCCAAATTTCTTTTCCCATGCATCCGGAATTCCGTCATTATCAGAATCTTTATAGGGTTTTCCTTTGTATTCCGGATATCCTCCCACTTGATTCGGATGTGTGATAATACCTTTTTTGTAGGAGTCGGCAGGTAATCTTCTTTTGATATATTCCTTACCAATTGTATTTTCCAGACCGTCTTTTACTTCAATTTTTCCGGTACGAACCTGTTTAATGATTCTTTCATCGACTGCATCACGTTTTGGCAAAGTTGCTCCTGCATTTTCTAATACAAAATCATAAGCCTGATCCGCTTTCATAATAGAGATTGGTGGCGTTGGAAAAGCTTTATTTTGTTTAATTTGTGCCAAAAAGTCTTTGGTTATTTCGGGCGACAAATCTTCTAATTGTACTCCTCCGTTCCAGTTATCGGCTGTCACTTCAGGAGAACCCAGAATAAAGTTTCCATCAACAAAGGCCTTTCCGTACTGTTTTGGACTGATATAACCTGATTCCGGTTTGATAATTCGGTAACGAATTGGCTCATCTGTCGGCGTGATTGGTCCCGGTTTGAAATAATTATTGATAATGTTGTATTGCGAACGGTAATCACCACCATCAAGGGTACGATTCCACCAATTGAATACGACGTTATTTACAAAATTAAAACTTCCATACATTCCGACTGAGGCATTTCTCGAAATATTATCGGCCCACAAATTGCGGATAAACATGCTGTTCAAACCGCCGATAGTACTTCCGAAAGCATGATTGTAAGTATCCAGGCCTTCTGATGAAATGGTATTCTGAATAGTCACATTAACAGCCGGTAGTTTTTCTAATTTTGATTTTTCATTCGCCTGAAACTGGTGGCGGTATAATGAAATATTTTCGTCTAATCCCCAGCTCATGGAGCAGTGATCGATAATTACGTTTCCTATTACGTTTCCTCCCAAAGCATCGTCACGACGAGTCACTTCGGTTTCTCCACGGCGAAAACGCATGTAACGAATTATAATATCATGTGTGTCTAATAAAACAGATTCTCCTGCAACGCAGATTCCGTCACCCGGTGCTGTTTGTCCAGCAATTGTAATATAAGGTGCACGAACCGTAATTGGCTTTTTAAGACGAATGATTCCTGAAACATTGAATACTACAGTACGGGCTCCAACAGCCTCAAGTGCTTCACGGAAAGTTCCTTTTCCGCTGTCTTCTAAACTTGTGACAACAAATATTTTACCTCCTCTTCCGCCCGGTGTTTGAGCTCCGCCTCCCATAGCACCGGGAAAAGCAGGAATATCAGCATGAACCAAATCAGTTGGTAATGATGCCCAAGGCACATAAGGTCTTCCTTGCAATTCTTCGGCTTTGATAATATGTTCATTGGCTTTCCAAATCTGATCCAAGCGCTCACTTTCAGCCTTCATCATGGCATCAGTTTTTTCCTGAAGCGGTTTTGGAATATCAGGATACTGAGCGTAGGCTGATGAAAAGATCGAACAGAATGAAAGCGCTATTATTGTTCTAAGGGTCGTCTTGTGAAAATTGTTTTGCATGATCATTAGTATGAAGTTTGTAGTTAGAATAGTTTGACACTGCAATTCATATAAAGTTTAACTTCTAATTTCAAAAATTAAACATGTCAAAAAATAGCCGCTATTCCTTCTTTTGATTCTTTTCTTTTTCTGCAATACGTTTATTCCAGCCTTCTCTTTCTTTAGTTAAATCGTAACCTTCTTTAGACAGGTAATTATTGATTCTTCCTTTGTATTTACCAAACCAGGCATGCTTTTCTTTAGAAGAACCACCATCCATGGCGTGTTCCCTTGCTTCAACTAAAGCATCGTAAATATATTTTTTTTGAGCTTCTGTCAAGGTAGGAATCATATCATTATACGCTGTTACCGTAATCGGAAGTACACCATACGTCATTCCGTCTTTTACCTCGGTGATTTTTGCTTCGTTTAACTGTGTTTTTAATTTTTTAAGATAAGCTTTGTGCAGTTTGTCAATTGATTTATCTGCATCAGCTTTTAGTTTATCAATTTTATCGTTTTGTTTTTCTTTAGTTAAACTACTATCGTCTTTTACTTTTTTAACTGCAGCATCTCTTTCGTCCTGGATTTTGCTCAAATCACGAAACTGCTGTGCAATGATATTGGTTACAGCTGTTTCTTTTTGTTTGTCATTTAAGGCTAATTTCTCAACAATCTTAGCTGCTCTTTCATTGGTAACCTTTACATATTCCGGGTCTGCATCCTGCTGTGCGCTTAATTTGCAAAAGGCAAAAAACAAGAACAATATCCCTAATTTCTTAATTGATGTCATTTTATTTATTTTTTAGTCTAAAGTCAAAGGTTATAAAGTTGAAAGTTTATCCCAAGGTTTATGACCTAACTTCACTTTTTATTTTAAGTCTAACAAAGGTCTTACCAAAGTTTCTTTATTATTCGCTAAATCTGTCCAGTCCACTTTGATAGCCGGGTTTACACCGTTGATGTAGTCTTCGATATTAGAATATCCATCACCATTTAAATCTTTTTTAGTATCAGACGGGTCTTTTGGATCTAACCCGTATTTTTTCTCCCATGCATCCGGCATACCGTCTTTATCTGTGTCGACATAAGGTTTTCCTTTGTATTCAGGATATCCGCCTACCTGTGAAATATCTGTGATGATTCCTTGTTTATACGAATCTTTCGGTAAGCGACGGTGTTCAAATTGGTAGAAGTCTTTTTTCTCCAATCCTTTTGCGTATTCCGGAACTCCGGTTTTAACGGTTCTTACGATTCTTTCATCCACTTTGTCCCTGATTGGCAAAGTTGCTCCCACATTTTTAAGAACAAATTCATATGCTTCATCTGCTTTCATAAAAGGACGGAACCATGGCATTGGGAAAGGTTTGTCACTTTTCATTTTATCGAAATAGGTTTTGGCCTCATCATACCCCATTAATTCCCCTTTTTTGTTTTCGATCTGAATACCACCATCCCAGTTGTCTTTGGTAACTTTTTCGTTACCATTTACTATGTTTCCTGTTACGTGTGCTCTACCAAAAACCATATAAGGCAATTTGCTTCTTCCTGATTCCGGTTTTAAGATTCTGTAGCTGATTGGTTCATTTAAATTCGTTACAGGTCCCGGTTTGTAGAAATTGTTGATAATATTGTAGTTCGCCGTGTAATCACCTCCATCTGTTGATCTGTTGTACCAGTTGAAAACAACATTGTTTACAAAATTGAAAATTCCGTTCCAGCCGATAGACGGGTTTCTACCTGCGTTGTTAGCCCACATATTTCTCATAAAAGAGCAGTTTTCACCGCCTAAAGTACTTCCGAAAGCGTGGTTATACGTATCCAATGCTTCTCCGAACAAACTATTTTGAATGGTTATGTTTACTGTACCCACTTTAACTTCCGGATAACCGGCACCAGGATTATACATGTGACGGTACATAGACATATTTTCATCTAATCCCCAGGTTGCAGAAACGTGATCGATCATGATATTTCCAACAGGATTTCCTCCAATAGCATCATCACGACGGCCTACGAAAGTTTCTCCCCTGCGGAAACGCATATGTCTGATAATTACATCGTGTGTATCAATCCAAGTAGATTCTCCTGCCACGCAAATTCCGTCACCAGGAGCTGTTTGCCCCGCAATGGTAATATAAGGAGCACGAATAATTAATGGGCTTTTAAGTCTGATAATTCCTGATACATTGAAAACTACTATTCTGGCTCCGCCTTTTTCGCACGCTTCACGCAAAGTTCCGGGTCCGCGGTCTTCTAAGCTTGTTACCACATAAACATTTCCGCCACGTCCTCCAAAAGTGTACATACCTCCTCCTTCAGCTCCTGGAAAAGCA
Organism: Flavobacterium hibisci; assembly: GCF_020026925.1. GTDB lineage: Bacteria > Bacteroidota > Bacteroidia > Flavobacteriales > Flavobacteriaceae > Flavobacterium > Flavobacterium hibisci. The sequence goes on from NZ_JAIQDW010000017.1 coordinate 38,656, forward strand.
GGTATAGACGCCTGTGGTAAATCTGTTGGCCTTGATGCCCATGGAATAAATGGCTTGCCGTGTTTCGCTTCTTCTTCAATTACAACTAATGCTTTTTCCCACGCTTCGTCTGAAAGTCTGTTAGCCTCCGCAATAATGGCGTCTTGTTGTGCCTTAATCTCAGGGCTGATTTTTGGGTATTGGGCAAAACATTTCATGCTTCCCAAAAGCAAAAGGGGCAATACAAATAATGCTGAATTTTTCATGTTAATTTTAATTTGGTAATTCGATTTAAACAAATCACCTGTATCTTTTTGAGGGAATACAGGTGATAGTTATAGTATTTTAATATTTTTTTTATTTCAAAGGATCAAAATTCCCTCCCCATCCCTGGGTTTGTTCTAAATATGGAGAAGAATCTAACAATGATTGATATATTCCGAAATAGTAGTATTCTTTATACCATGTGAATTTCCAATCGTTGGTAGTAGAATCTAAGTTATCTCTTTCAACTATATCAAAATAATTTGTATATAAATATTCCATGTATGCATCATAATTTGGAATTACTGTTCCAGGATTTTTTCCTGTTGCCGGAATTGTGTATGGAAAAACAGGATCTCTGTTAACAACTGGAGCAACACCTGAAGCATTAGCAAGGAAAGGATCCGTCGCTGCTATATATTTAGTCCCATCAGTTTTTTTGGCAACAATAAAATAACCTGTTCTTCTAGTTCCATTAAGCGGTGCAATACCGAGTCTTGTACATGTTCCTTTCGAATCATCGAAAAGCATCCATCTTCTTAAATCGTAAAAGCGTTTATTTTCATAAGCAAATTCTATTTTTCTTTCGTTTAAAACTGCTGCAAAATGCTGGTCTCTTGAGTTAATATTCTCTAAGCCATAATCATCTGAAGCTGCCCCCTTAACAATACCTGCTCGGATTCTTATAGATCTAATTAAATCTTTACCTTCTGTTAAGTTATTGATACCTATTGCACATTCAGCTAAGTTTAAAACAACCTCTGCAAAACGCATTTCCATGTAATCTGTACCACTATTTAAATAACCAGTCAAGTTACTAGAGGTTTCATTAGTTGCCTTTCTAACATATATTCCACTAGAATTTGGCCCTGTTTCAGTACTTTTGTCAGGATTCGGGGCACTCGCTGTAGGGGCTTTAGAATACCATGAGTATGTCCATTGCTTAAAGGCTGTGTTTTCAGCAAATTTCCATATAGCTCCATTGTAAGCAAATGTTTTATAAAATCTTGGATCCCTGTTTTTATAGAACAGTACTGGATTATAAGCTGCATTACCTACAATACTTTTACCATCTGCCATTGGAAAAGCATCTACAATTTGTTTAGTTGGAGATACTGAACCATTTCCTCCAGCGGCTCTTGAACGTACTGCTCTTTCCCAACCATTATTTTTTTGAAGATTAGATGTTGCAGAATTATTAAATCCATAAACAATTACTGCTTCAGGATTATTAACCTCTGTAAACCACATATTTCCCCATGCTGTCCCATTTGCTGTACCTCCAGTAGAGAAAAGGCCTTTTCCTTTAGCTTCTAAAAGTGTTTTTGCAGTAAGATTAGCGTCATAAGCACGTTTCCATCTTTGTACATCATCCGTTGGATTAAAAATCGGACTTGCCCAAGTTAACAACACACGACCTTTAAAAGCTGCTGCTGCTTCACTTGTAATTCTTCCCCAATTTGCATTTGACCATGTTACATCTTTTAGTAGTTCTTGTGCCTTATCTAAATCAGAAATAATTTGCTCAATGCATTCAGAAGTAGAACTTCTTGGGACTTCATTTTCAGTCGATCCTTCCTGAACGATTGGATTTTGTGGTTTTAACACAAGTGGCACACCTCCATATAATCTCACTAAATCAAAATACTGATAAGCTCTCCAAAAATACATCTGACCTTTTAGTGGATTTTTATCAGCATCTGCCATACCAAATTTATCAATTCCGTCTAGAAATACATTGATTTGTTTAATACGGGTATAGGCATTATTATTAATACTTTCAGGCATTCTAATCCCAATATAAGTTAATGCATGAGCATTTAAAGGAGAAATCGAAGCCCATGGTTTATTCCAGTTTGATTCGCCGGGAAGTTCATCGGTTGTCTTAGAAAATTCACTATTACCACCAGAAGCTAAATCCCATGTATTGACTGAAGCATTATTAGCTGGTAAAAAATTGAAATAAACATAATCTACATATTGTGTAGCTAATACAGGAGACTTAAATACGTCTACATCATTTATACCTGCAAAATCCTTCTTTTCTTCCAGAAAATCATCACTACAGCTTGTTGTTATAGAAAAAGTTGCTAAAAGTGTAAATAAACCTATAGCTTTTATATATTTTATTTTCATAATCATATTTTTTTAATAATCATTAAATTAAAATCCTACATTTAATCCCAAAGATAATGTTCGCAAGGTAGGATAGTCTAAGTAGCTACCATTTGCCTCTTGGAAACTGTATGGATTATAAAGGTTAAAAGGATTAAGTGCAACAAAATTTAGTTTACAGCTACTTATATTTATAGCTTGTAAAGCTTTTTGTGGTAATGAATAACTAAGTGTAATGTTTCTACAGGCAATTCTGAATGAATTAACTTCCCAAAAATCTGAATCTACAGAGTTAATTTCAACGTAAGCAGGATTTGGCATATTACCATTCGGATTTAAGGTTGGATCATAAATATTATTCCAAATAGATACTGTATTGTCTACAATTTGAGGGATTTTAGATTTAAAAGCTTTTCTTGCATCACCTGGAATACTTGAATACCCTCCAAAAGATGCATTAATCACAGTATTAAAACTAAATGATTTGTATTCAAATCTTAAAGTGCTTCCTAAGCCATAGTGACTATCCGATTTTTTTGCCAATCTCACTTGGTCATTTACATCAATGATACCATCAGGAGCCGCAAATTGCCCGTTTCCTAAATAAGCTCCTCTAACATCTCTGTAATACAACATACCAGGTCTAAGCTGTGAAGGTGTATATGTTGTGTTTCCGCTTATGTTTTTAACAGCCGTAATTTTGTACTGAGCAACATATTTATCTATATCTTCCTGATTTTTAAACATCCCTATATAATCATAACCCCACACTCCATTATCAGTCGATTCTCCTGGCTTTTTATTCCATGGTTTTAAGATATCTTCATTGTTATAATTTCCTTTGATTGCTTTATTGTCAGACCATCCAAAACGCATGTCAATTCCATACTTTATATCCTGTCCCACTTTATCATTCCATCCTACTGCTAATTCAACTCCAAAAGTGTCCATTTTTCCATAATTTTGAGCAGCTACTGTTCCTCCAATTGTAAATGGCAAATTACCTGTTACATTCATTAGCAGATTTGTTCCTATATTGTAATATGATTCTGCAGTAAGAGCTAATCTATTGTTCAAAAATTTCATATCAACACCAAAATTAGTCTTTATTTCATCACTCCAGGTTGCATCTGGATTTGGAGACGCTTCCATTTTCCATCCATGTGTCATATCGGTATTTCCTCCAAAAACCGCTCCTTTGCTACCTTGATAACTATACCTTTGTTTCCATAACCATGCTTTTGTATCATCTTTACCTAACAAACCAATAGAGTATCTAAATTTAAGAAAATCAATTGTAGAAGATTCAAAAAAGTCTTCCTTAGAAACTACCCAACCGATAGATCCTGAGTAAAAATTACCCCAATAGTATTCTGGAGCAAATTTCGTTGATGCATCACTCCTAAATAAGAACTCAGCTAAATATTTATCTCCGTAAGCATAATTTACCCTTCCAACATATCCTAATGAACCACTTTCATTTTTTGTAGTTTGACCATCAATAGCACCATTAGCAGTAGTAAATTGACCATTAGTGCCATCTAAAACATTTGTTTTTGAAACACGTTCTTTATTTAATGTTGCTTCAGATTTTTCAATTCCAAACACTCCACTAATACTATGTTTGCCAAAAGTACGGTCATATGAAACGGTTAAGTTTAACTGCTCAGATAATGTAGTGGTATTGTCAAATAATAATATGTCTCCATTATTATATTTCGTTGCTTTAAGTGGTGCATCGGTAATATTATCATTAAATATGTGTTCATTATCTCCTAGACCTTTAAACTGATATAAAGTATAACTAGTTCCTACCTGCGTCCCCCTAATATTACCCATGTTGCGTGCATAAGATCCTCTTGCCATCAAACCCTTTATAAAGGGAACTTTATATTCTGTGTACATATTCACAGTCATTGTACTTGCAGTAGTTTCTGCAAGATTATTCAAACGTTGAATTTCAGGATAATGATAACGTTGATTTCCATCATTATTATTTAACAATTCAATTGGTAAACCATTAACATAATTTGGGATATATGGAATATGAGTTAACAACTCGTTATAATCATTTTCATCTTTCTCCCCTCCAATTTTATTGAATGTTTTTTGTTGATCTGAATAAAAGCCAGACAACTGTAATCCTGCTTTCCAGTTGGAAGATAATTTAACATCAGTTCCAGCCCTAAAATTCCATTTACTATAATCCAATGTACTTAAATTTCCATTTTGTTGAAAATAAGAAGCGCCCGCAAAATACGTAGCTTTCTCAGAGCCACCAGTTACGTTCAAATTATGTCTCATATTAAAGGATGGCTTCCATTCATCATCTAAATATGTATTTTTCAAAGTCTTGAAATATTCCAATTCATCGTTTGAAAATATATATTCTTTACCAGTTTGATTATAACCATTAGGCCCATTCATAATATTCACGTATTGTGCAAATTCATATGCATTCAACATTTTTGATTGGTAGGTTTTATCATTCGAGCCATAAGAACCACTGTAAGAAAATTTAGGATCTCCTTTCGTACCTCTTTTAGTTGTTACTAATACAACCCCTTGAGCTGAACGAGCTCCATAAATTGCTGCAGCAGCATCTTTAAGAAAAGAGATGCTTTCTACTTCAGAAGAATCTAAATTATCAAAAAGCGTACTATCATTTAGACCATCCGCTCCAATTTGTAAAACACCATCGATAACATATAATGGGTTTAAATTCCCTCCATCTTTTGCTAAAGAATAAGGTTGTCTAATTGTCAAATTAGATTTTACTCCAGGTCTAGTAGATCCCCCTGAAACACCAACTCCTAAAACCCTTCCTTGTAAAGCAGTACCTAAGTCTCCAACAGGCAAATCTGTTATTTCACTCATTTTAACAGTTTCTATAGCACCTGTAAGATGAGTTTTCTTTTGACTCGTGTATCCCACAACTACAATGTTATCTAATTGATTAGAGTCTTCTTGTAATCTTGCATCAAGATTAGTACGACCATTTAAAGGAATTTCTATTTTCTTCATTCCAATAAAAGAAAAAACCAATGTTGCCCCAGGTTTTACATTAATTTCATATTTACCGTTGTAATCTGTTGTAACGGAGTTTTTTGTAGATTTTTCTGTCACATTCACACCTGGCATTAGTCCGCTTGAATTATCTGTAACGGTACCAGTGATCTTAATTTGGCTGCTTCCATTTTGGGCATAAGTGATAATGCTCATTAATGCAAACAAAATAAAACTACATCTTTTGATAAGTGTTTGTTTCATAAATTTTTGATTTAGTTAGATTAATAGTTAGGTTAGTTTTTAGTTTTAATAATTAATTTTAACGTTAATAGATACTACAATTTTATGGGCTATTAAATAACTGCAGAAAGTTAAACGTTAAAAACACATTTATACTTGGTTTCAAAAATATAAGGATTGAAAATCACAACTGTCCTGTAGCATCCTGCTAAAAAATTATCATCAAAAAAATTTAAGTAAAAAAAGTGTATCCTTAAAAAAATGTAAGAGTAAATAGTGTTACATCAAAAAAAACCATGAAAATTTAAACATAACAAAACGGAGGCAATATAAGTAAGAAAAAATACCTGGAAACGAAGCTATTTTAAAAAAAAACAATGACATTAAAAATAATTATCTATATTTTTTTTATTGAAACACTTTAAGAAATCGATTTCTTTTAATTAAAATTCTTACAAAGAATATAATTCATCACAAATAAAAAAAAATTAAAAAAATTAAAAAAAATAATTTAAGAGTAGTAAATTCTTATTAATACAGTGACGATCTTCTGGATTTTAAGTGTTTAATATAAATCGATTATTCTGTGTCGAGATTGGAGATTGACGTTATGCTGAAGTACTTTTTAATCTTCCACAATAATCGAATTGCCTCATATAGGAACTGGCTTGTTGTAATTGTATAAGTCTCAATCCTATAATCCTATACAATAATTTTATAATTTAGGATTCCAGTTACCCAATACTTTATTCAAAGTATATTTTTTTAGATCTGCTTTTTTCAATTGATGCGACCATGCTGCTCTTTTAGAAAGGTCTTTAGCTCCTTCACCTTTGCTTCCTAATTCAGCATAATAAACCGTTTTTTCCTTGTCTGGAAAGTTCTTATCTCCTTTCCATGGATTCCATCCTTCATGAACTATATGCGAACCTAATTCTGTATTGATAAATACCGTTTTCGCAAAAGGCCTCCACGGACGCCCCAGAAAAACCTTATCAACCGTATTGTCTTTTGCAGTAAGTTTACAATCCACAAATACAAATCCGTATGTATCTTCCTTAGTTGTGGAGGCTGCGGTAACATACGAATTGCTTAAACTTTCGATAGTGCAATTATAAAAATATGCAGTTGCAGCACCAAAAATAAAATCGGTTGTACCGTTGATATAACAGTTTTCTAAATAATTACGGGTTCCGCCTTTTGCTAAATACAAAGTATCCTGATTTCCTAAAATGGAGCAGTTTTTTACATAAATCCTGTCACCTTCAGTATGCAAGGCCACTGCCTGACCTACTTTACCAGCTGTATTTTCTACAGTGAGATTTTCTACTGAACAGTCATTTCCCTGAACTAACAAAGTATAAGACGTATAAGTACTAAATTTTGGATCTCCCGTAACGTCAATTCCTCTGAAAGGTTTTCCGGAATAATCATTGTATGAAATAATTGTCTTTTCTCTGTCTGAGCCTTTTAACGTAATATTTCTTTTGAAAGCCGGGATTACTACTTTTTCATTATAAATTCCGGACTTGATCGTAATAACAACCCGCTTTTCGGCGTGGTCTCTTACTTTATTAATAGCTTCCTGAATAGTTTTGAAATCTCCGGAACCATCCTGTGCGACAGTTAATTCAAACCGGTTATCAGTTGTTTGTGCAGATGATTTTAAAGCTATTAATGCTAAAAATAAGGTAACGATATATTTCATAGTTGATGGATTTTTAAATTACATAAGTCATATAAGGTACTAAGTTTAGAAATTATTTTTCTCTTGCTTAAAACCTTATATGACTTACATGGTAAATGCAAATTATTTTAATGTGAAAGCCAGACAGACATTTCGCCCTTACCATGATTTCCCCACGCAAAATACGGAATTAATTTCACAGTAAACTCTTTGCTATCTTTTGCCGAAAGCGGTTTGTAAAGCTTTTTATTCCATGAAGTATCATTATTGATGGATGAACTGGCCGTTATACTTAGCAATTGTCTGTCCTTAATTTTGATAAAATCTGTCGTGAATTTAGAATTGACATCCAAAACTACTTCGTTGATACTTGCATTCTCAGGAAGCTGATCCGATTCTAGGCAATAAACAATCGGGCCTCTTTTTACAGCCACCTGATTTTTCACTTCTTCTACTAATGGATTCGCCTGCATCAATTCAACCGGCATCGGAATATTCAATTCGATCACATCGCCTTTTTTCCATTTTTGCACTATTTTTTGGTAGGATCCTGAAGTTATAGCCTCGTTGATTTTTTTTCCATTTAATGAAATAGTTGTCCCCTGACTCCAGCCCGGTATTCTCAATAAAAAAGCATAAACATCTTTTGGAGCTTTTACGATTTTCAACGTAACTTTTCCATCCCAGGGATAATTGGTCTGTTGTTCGATTTCAATTTTTTCTCCTGCAAGTGTCGTTGAACTCAGGTTATTGCTTCCGTATAAATTCACATATAAACCTTCTTTCGAAAAGTTGTAAGCGTAATTACTCACCTCAGCAATCGTTCTGGTCACGTTCGGGGCACAACAATTGGATAACGCAATATAGCCTTCGCGTTCTTTGCTCCATCTTTGTTTGAAAGGCAAATCTTTAGAAACATTCAGCGGATTATTATAAAAGAATTTTTTTCCTTCCAAATCAATTCCCGAAAGAACACTATTATATAATGCCAATTCTACAATATCCGCATATTTGGCATCACCTGTAATCTGAAGCATTCTCCAGTTCCATAACACGTTTCCAATATTAGCACAAGTTTCAGTATGAGCCGTTGCATTTGGCAGTTGAAAAGGTCTTCCGTATGCCTGATGAATTTTCTGAACATCAGTTGGATTGTACGAAGTTCCATCTGGCGAAACCCCGTCATATAAAGAACCGCAAGCTCCTGTGATGTACATTTTTCTATATGTTACATCATCCCAAATTGATTCTAAATTATCCAGTAATTTTTTCTCTCCGGTTTCAGCATATAAATCGGCTACACCTGCGTACAGATAATTCGCTCTAACGGCGTGACCCATTGCAGTTGTCTGTTGTCTGAACGGAATCCTGTCCTGATTGTCATCGGTTCCATCTTCGGTAGTTCCTCTGATATCGATTAAATTATTCGCCAATTCCAGATATTTTGGATTTTTCGTGGTACGGTACATTTCGACAATTCCCATATAATGCGAAGGGCAAATCGCATTTCGCGCTAATTCCGGCGATGCTTTTTTATAGAAATCATATAAAAAATCAGCAACACCTTTTGCAATATTCAGAAAATTCGTTTTCCCTGTAGCTCGATAATGAATACAGGCTGCCGTCATCAAATGTCCCATGTTGTATTTCTCAAAACCCAGTTGTTTTTTAACTTCTTCAGGTCCAAGCGTTCCCCAGCGTTCATCAATCAAAACCGGTGTATGCAGGTAGCCGTCTTTTCGCTGCGCTTTCGCAAAAAGAGCAATAGCTTTATCCATTTCGGCATCCAGCTTTTTATCTTTTGTAACGGCATAAGTCGCAGCCATTCCTTCAAAAATTTTATAAAAATCACCATCATGAAAAGAAGGTCCTTTGAAAGTTCCTTTGCTTATTCCGGCAGCAATTTCGAAGTTTTTGTATGCATGGGAAACCTCATCGTTGTGATACAAGTCCCACATGTAAGGAAGCGTATTTTTGGTTTCTACATCAAATTGTTCTTTCCAGAAGCCACTGGTCCATTTTACATCCTGTAAACCTACACTCTGCAATTTAGAATAAGGACTTTCTGAATTGGCGACCAGACCTTTGTTTTGTGCTATAAAAGCAGTTGAAAAAAGGATTGATGATAATACGATGATTTGCTTTTTCATTTTTTATATTTAAAAAAATTTCAACCGAAAATTCGCAAATTATAAATATTGAGTTTGCTCAAATAATTTGCGAATTTGCGGTAAATTATTATTTCACAAAGAAATTAATCGTTCTGCTCATTGTATCCCCATCAGCATCTTTAACTGTCAGGACAAAAGATGCCAATCCTGATTCAATAGGCGTAAACTGAACTTCTTTTCCTTTTAAGATTACTCGTCCATTAGTGAGATCCGAAAACGTAAATACAGGACTTGCTTCGTATGCTTTAAAATAATCTGCAGCATTTAAAACAGTTTGCTCTCCAGATTTCACAAAGAAATGCGGCTGTGTGATCCAGTCTAAATAATTATCTAATTGTGTAAATCCGTCTTCGTCTAAATCTGCATTAGCATCTGAAAAATCTCCCGGTTTTGAATTTTCATTTAAACCAAATGCTTTCTCCCACCAGTCTGGCAAACCATCATGATCGGTATCCCAGTCTGCCGGACGGGTTTCTGATGGGAAGTTTGGCCATCCTCCTGCATCTTCCTCATTATCAATCATTCCGCCAAGACCGCTTTTGCTTCCTTTATACGTAAAAGTCCCTTTTAAAGTCTCCTCTACAATTCGGTTATCATGCTTATCAAAAAATGGCTGATTCGCACCAACATCTGAAAGTACATTTTTATACGCTCCTTTTGCTGACTGAGTATTTACATAAGACTCGAAGAAAGGTTTATCTACAAATGTCTCATAGTCTACTTTATCGTTATTGGTAATGGTTCTTTTTCTGCCTTTTTCCTGAGATTTCTCATCAAAATAACCCGGCATTACATTGCCGTCAAAGAAATAACGCTGCATTCCTTTTCCAACACCTTCATGCTGTGCATTAAGTGCTACGAAAATTCCTGTTGAAGCGCCCGGTTTATAGAAATTATTCACAAAATTAACTTCATTTGCTCCGCCGTCAGTAGTTCTTTTACCCCAGTTGTAAACTACATTGTTTCTAATATCAAGTCTTCCTGTATAAAAGCCGTCACCACTTAAACCACCGCCAATACTCCAGTTTCTCCCGTAATTATGTGCCAGTAAATTGTGGTGAAAACTTCCGATATCACCACCAATCGTTGCTGCATAACCGTGCATTTTTCCGGCTTCGTATTTATCGTGTCCGGCTACATTTAAAGCTTCTGAAATTAAAGTTCGTTGCAATGTGATATGATGAGCGCCACGCGAACTAAACGATTCATCAATGGTCCAGCTAATTGAACAGTGGTCTATGATACTGTAATCTGCACCCGTTAATCCCATACCATCAAAAGTAGTTCCGCCTCCGATTCTTACTTTTAAAAATCGAATTACACCATCATTTCCCGTTAAACCAATAGGTGCACGGCTAATCGTAATTCCTTCGCCAGGGGCTGTCTGTCCTGCAATAGTAATATAGGGCTGATTGACCACTAACCTTGATTTCAACTGAATATTCCCAGAAACATTAAACACAATAGTTCTCGGTCCAATTTGCTGATCAACAGCGTCACGTAAACTTCCAGGCCCGTCGTCGTTAAGGTTGGTTACTTCAACCACTTTTCCGCCACGGCCCCCAACGGCAAAACGCCCGTAACCTTCTGCTCCCGGAAAAGCCAATTGAGCCGGTTTGAATGACCATACATTTCCTAAAGTAACATTTCCTTTAGCATCTACTTCATCAACACGCCAATAATACGTTGAACCACTGTATAAATCAGCAACCGAAAATGTTCTGTCTGTTAATTTTCCTTTGAATTCTTTTGAAGATTCAGTGGCATTGGCAACAGCATTTTTATCTTCGCCAAAAAACAATTTATGTGCTACAGCATTTTTTGAAGCATCCCATTCCAGCAAGAACTTTTTGTCAGTTGTCACAACATGCTCATTTGCATTTTCCGGTTTTGGAGAACGTGCCTGATTCATTAAGTTTGGCGTATCGATTTCAAAACCATTAATCACAATCTGCTTTACAATATCAGGATTGATTGCAGGATCAATTTCAAAACGAACTACTACATCTTTTCCTTTTTCAGCATTGAAAGTGACATAAGCCATAGTAGCATCAATTTTTGCATTGGCTCTCTGACTTGCATTTACCGTTTCCTGAAGTTTTCCGTTTACGAAAATTCTTATCGGTGAGAAAGTTTTTCCGGTAATGACATCAAAAGCATTGTGAAAAGTTAAAAGCGTGTGTTTTCCTGGCTTTAACCCGCTAATTTTCATTTCCAGATTTTCAGCTGTAACTAGTCCGTCAGCGCCTAATCTATTGTAAAAAGGTGCGTTCATACCTACTTTATACCATTTCGAACTGAAGTTGCCTTTCAGTTTAAATGTCACACCGTTAAACGTTTTTTGGTCTTCTTTCATTTCATTTACCACCCATGAATCATAACCTGGGGCATGGACTTCTTCTAGTCTTCTCTGGAAAAAATCAAAATCGACCTTTACAATTTGTTTTTCAGTTGTTTTCCCAACCGATTGTGCCTGTACATTTGCTGATAAAAGTGTTGCCAAAACAGCAGCACTTACTAATTTTTTAATCATTTTAATTGGTAATAGTTAGTTTAATTTTTTCTTTTCTTCTGTTGAAATCCCTAACAGATTAATAATGTCTTTTTTTCTTTCTTCCGGAATTACTTTTAAAACCTTTACTTCTCCATTAATCAGCTCGGCTTCAATTGTTGTATTTTGTTTGGCATGTAACTTAAAATGAACATTCCATTCTTTGGGCCAGGCCGGAAAAAGATAGATTTTTCCATCAGCTTCCTGCAAAAGCATTTCCTGCATCCCAATCATTCCCGAACCGCCCCAGTTATGATCCGGAACCCAGTCAAATCCGGGACCCCAAAATGCCGGAAAACGTGTTTCTGAATTAGCCATTTTTAGCAGATTATATTTCATTGCTTCTTCTGTCAAACCTAAACGGGCTGCGAAAATATTATCCTGTTTCCAACCGATGTGACTTCTGAATTTTAAAGCATCAGGATCGTATTTCCATGTATTCAAAGCCGTTTCTAAATCAGGTTTTCCAATTCCAAAAATTCCCCAAGGATAAACGGGATACAATTGCGGTATTTCAGTATTGTTAACCCGCTCCCATGTTTTAGCAGGAAGCAACATTTTATGATTTTCAATCTGCCCAAAATTCAAAGGCGGAATTCTATTTTGAAATGCTTTTAAATATTCAACATCTTCTTTTGACAATTCATTCGCCGAAAGGTTTAAAAGGCTTTCTGTAATAACTTGCAAAGCCGAAATCGTGCTATTTGAATTATTCGTCATTTTATACGTTTCAGCCGCTGAACCTGGAAAAAGAACCAATTTTCCGTTTCCATCTAGTGCTTTTCTTCCTCTTTGTTTCGCTAAATATTGGTAATGTTCATCAAAAAATCGAAGACAACTAATTATAAATGAATTGTATTTCTGAATGTCTTCTTTAGCATATTCTTTCTGCTGCAACATCATTTGACAGAATTCTAAAACAGTGTCCCATTCGTATTCCAGCCAGGCATTGTATTCCATTCCCGGATCGTAATCGGCAGGACGTTTCCATTCGTATTCTGCCGGATTTGGCAATCCGAAATTTTCTAATTGTTCTGTGAACGATGCTCCGTTGTGTTTCCAATATACTTTACTTCGTAATTCGGCATTTTTTTGAAGACTTACATAATAATCCAATTGCGATTTCATCATATCAAAATCACCACTTTTTACCATCGGAAAATAAACCAATCGCTGGTTTTGAGCCGTCATCGTTCCACCTCCCCAATTTCTAAAATCGGGTGTAAAATTTAAGTCTTTATTCGTATGAACAGGATCAACTGTAAACAATCCACCATTGAATTTCGTTGGATATTTCCCATACGCATTACATCCTAACATGTATCGAAACAACTGATAATTCTGTCCGATTTGATAAACCGAATCTTTCTCAATCGATTGATTTTTTTGTATAAAAATAAAACTGCGGTTCCAGAAATTATTCCACCATTTTATCGTGTTTTTTTCTACTTGTTTTGCTGTATTTTTATTTTCAGCAATCAAACTTTTCAATCCATTATTCCAAGTTGAAAAATCAGATTGATTGGTGTTTAAATAAATTTCTAGCGAATGTTTTTTTGAAGGTTTTACGCTCGTTAAATTAAAACCTTTAAAATCGGTATCCTGATATTTTCCTAAATAAGTTCCATCCGGTTTTAGGTTATCACCTTTCATGAATCCGCCGAAAGTTAGATTGGCAATCGGATTCATCATTTGGTCTTTAACTGATTCCATTTTCTGTTGTTTTACAGCAACATCGAAAACGGTTTGTTCACGATTTCGGTGATAAAATTTAAGTCCGTTATTTTCAAAAGCAATCGAATCTTTAAAATTGACAAGATCCCCTTGAGGCGCCCATTTATAGGAATTGGCATTATTTTCTTTTCCTTTTGAAATACGGTTTTGATGACGCCAACTTTCGTAAGAAGCCGTCATTTGCAGTGGATTTTTACTTTCCAAATCGACATGGATAATCGGTTTGAAAACATCGACCCAAAGTTTGATTTTGGTATCATTTTGGCCAACCAAAATATAACCATCTTTGAGTTTTAACTCCTGATGAAAACCTGCTGCCCCCTCAAACGGATTTGGCGTTAAAGTCACTTTTACTCTTCCTAATTTCAATAAAGTATTATGTTCGTCAAAAGTACCGCTTCGCGAAAAATAGAAATACAAATCTCCTTTCTCCACCCAGACATTCATACCAATATCACCGCCTCCCAATGGCATAGATTCGGATGAATTTGTGCTTTGTGTTGTCCATACTTGATTGTAATTTTCAAGCGTTGGAATCTGCGCTTTAAGGCAAAGCGTAGTGAAGAGAAATATGTATTTTATGTATTTCATTTTTTAGCTCTCCTGCAAGGTTTTCAAAACCTTGTAGGTATTTATTTTTACACTTTTAAATTCTAAATCAGACACCTACAAGGTTTTAAAAACCTTGCAGGAGCCTCATACGTATTACCATTCATCGGTTCTAAACGAAGAAACCGGCAAACCTCCTCCGCTAAATAGTTCCGCTTTTGCGAAATCTTTCCATAAATAACGTATTGCAACAGGTTTGGCAACTTTATCAGAAGTCAAAACCACCGATTTTCTTCTTACAACCGCTTTTGCAGGATAAAAAACTTTGTCTTCGCCTGCTATTTCAAAACCTTCCACTTCTTTGTCATAAGACGTAATTCCGTTTTCAACATTATCAAAAGAAACAGTTACAGTACCGTCTTTTATTTCCATTGATTTGTATTTCGGACTTTCAAATTCGAAACCTTCAATTCCGTACGTTCTCGCCAAAGCCTGAAAAGCCAAACGGTTCCCCCCTTTTTCCTTGTCCATTGGATGAATGTTATTTTCTTCCCCAACGTCCATTAAAACTGCCATTCCCGAATTTGGAATTTCTTTTGAAGCCTTAAACTGTGCTTCTCTCAAATAAGCAGAATTGTATTTTTCTACATAATCTTTTGGATGAAATGAAGCGTAGTTAAACGGTGCAATCTGAGCGAAATAAAAAGGAAATTCTCCTTGATTCCACATTGTTCTCCAACTGCTCACCATTTTTTTCATCAAAGCCGTATATTCATTTGCTCTTTCATAATTCGATTCTCCCTGATACCAAATACAGCCTTTTATTCCGTAACCAATAACAGGAGAAAGCATTCCGTTAAACAACGTTGTCGGAACTCTGTTTGGATCTTTTGCCAATTCTTCTTTTGTTGTCGGAATTTTAGCGCTGGCAAAATCTTTCAGCATTTCCTGATTCATCCACGCTTCCATACTTGAACCTCCGTACGAAACGTGAATTAATCCAACCGGAACATTTAAAACTTCCTGTAAAAGCGATCCGAAATACCAAGCCGTTGCGCTAAAATTTGAAGTTGATTTTGGAGAAGCTTCTTCCCATTTTCCATCAAAATCGTCTTTTGGTTCTAAAACCGTAGCACGTGGAACCGTAATTATACGAATGTTTTTATTGGTTGATCTCACAATAATTTCGTTTCCGTTTTTAACTGGCTGTCCCTGAAATCCTTTTAACGGCATTTCCATATTCGATTGCCCTGAACAAAGCCAAACTTCGCCAACTAAAATGTTTTTAATGGTTACTTTTTCCGTTCCTTCTGTTACTTCAATTGTAAATGGTCCGCCTGCAATTGGTGTTTGCAATGCTGTTTTCCATTTACCGGAAACATCGGCTTTTGTTTTGTAGATTTTGGAATTCCACGATGTTTTGATGGTAACATTTGCATTCTTTTCTGTCCAGCCCCAAATGGGTGCGTTCGATTTTTGCTGTAGCATCATATTGTTACTAAACAATGCAGGCATTTTGATTTTTGCATTGATTTGCAGGCTTGTTAGAACTACTAAAAAAGCAATAATTGATTTTTTCATTTTGATTTATTTTTTTATTGCCACAGATTAAAGGATTATTTAATCATTAAAATCATTTAATCTGTGGCTAATTATGTTTTCTTTTTAATTGCCTCCAGTTTTAACTGGAGGTTACAAATGTTTTTCTTCATTGGGCTTTAGCCAAATTATTAGTTTGGCTAAAGCCCTTATCTTATATCTTTTTAAACCTCCAGTTAAAACTGGAGGCAATTCATTTTTTTCTTTTTCACAGATTAAATAATCCTTTAATCTGTGGCAAAAAAATTATCTACTTTTCTTTCACAATACTTACTGGGCCTAATAATCCCGCTTTCAATAACGGATTTCCTTCCAATCTAAATGGTGCTGTTGTCCATGTCAACCTTTCTTCTTTTGGCAATTTTTGATCACCAATTAAACGGTTTGCCCACGTATTGGTCACTTTTATTACGATTGTATTTTTTCCTTTTTGTAAAGCTTGCGAAATGTCTGTTTTGAATGGGAAAGTCCAAAGCGTTCCGCAGTCTTTTCCGTTAATTGAAACTTCGGCAATATTGGCAATTTCTCCTAAATCAATCCAGATTTTGCTGGCCTCTTTTCCTTTCCAAACAAACTCTTTTTTGTACACTACAGTTCCTGCGTAATATTTGATCTGATGATTTTCTGAAGTGCTCCAATCAAAAAGTTTATTCGTTTTTATAACTTCTTTCGGACCTTTAAATTCTGGATCGAACTGAAGTTCCCAGTTTTCATCTAAAACCTGAACTTTTTCAAATTCAGCTAATTTTCCTTGAGCTAAAATTTCTTTCGTTTCTTCTTTAAAAATCACAAAACCAGATTCGTTAGCCTCTAAAGTTAGCGCAACAATTGTTCTTCCGTTTTCTATTTTCCAATTGGCGAAAGCTGAAGTTTTATCGGTAACGGGATTGTACCATTGTGGCACTTTTCCAGCTATTCTAAACGAAGCATCAAATATTCTTTTTTGCTCCTTTTGATTAGAAAGAAAATAGACTTCTTCACTATCAGCTTTTCGGTGCGCCCAGGCAATCGTTTCTGAATCGGCTCTATTTAAATTTGGAAAATAAACATCTTGAGTAATTCCGATTGAAGCAAAATCATTTCCTAAATAAGGCAATTTAATAACCGTTCCTTTTCCGATTTTCCATGAAGTCGAATTAGCATTATTCCAAATTTCATCAATCACATGCTGCCATTTCTTCTGATCTGCTTCTGACTGAATTCCCGGCTGAATCGTTGGTTTTTCAGCTACAAAAATCGTTGCTCCGTCTTTTAACAATTGCAAGATTTTTTCGGCGGAAGCCAAAGACAAAATTTTATTCGGCGCCATTTTATGACTTCCCGGAAACAGTAAAGCTCCGTATTCGATTCCGCCTTCAAAAGTTACTTTTCCGTTCACCACTTTCGCTCTGTTGATTAAAACATCAGCATTGAAAGAATCGTATTGATAACCATTTAAAGGATTAATCCAGTGCGATAAATCGGTGATGTTTTTAGAATAAGTAACTTCTTTCGGCATTTTTGCAGTCGGCTGACCATCATTCTCTAAACGGATTTTCTCGCTTTCTAATCTATCCTTTCCAAACACATTCGGAATAAAAGACAGCAAACGATCTGGAACAAAAGAACGCGAAGGAAAATCTTCGCCAATAAAAACCGCCAAATCAATTACAGGTTTTCCTTTTTGCAATTGAAACTGCACTCTTTGACAATAATCAAACCAAGCTTTTCCAGGTTTCCACCAAGTTTGATCTCTTTGGAAAAAAGTTCCAATATCATCTAAAGTCATTCCCGGTTTTCTATCCGTCCACGGATTATGAACAAAAACATGGTAGAATAAACGATTGATTCCTAAAGCATAATTGCGGTCTGCCGTCGTTTTTAAATTTCCTGGATGTTCGTCCCAATCCATTCGCAAAGCTGTAAAAGATTCTGCCTGAATAATATCTTTTCCGTAAATATGTCCGCCCGAAATAGCGTCCACCATATCAAAAGGCTTGTCGTGAGTTGGGCTTTTCAACCAAAATTCACCACCCGGATAATCGACATATTTATAATGCAACAGAGCATCACTAATCATGGTTGGTGCGACATTTTCAGAACTTAATTTAACCTTATATTCTTTAGCAATTTGAGCGACAGTTCCGTAGAAATTATCAGCAATTAAATCGCCAATTGTTTTTCTGACATCGTATAAAACTTTCTCCGAGAAATCGGCACTTTCTACTGGAATTCCAGCCATGACAGGCAGATATTCTACAATATCATAACCCCGTCTCTTTTTAAATTCAGCTTGAAAAACCGAAGACCAATTTTGACTTCCGCATTCCCAGCTGTCAAAATGAAGAATTGCCAAAACTCTTGAAGCCAGTTCTGGACCAGCAGAACGAACGGCTTCTCCAAACCAATGATCCAATTGAAAACGGATTAATTCTGGATTAAATTTATCTACTTCTAAACCTTTTCCTGCTCCACCCGTCGCATTTTCATGTCCTGTAGAAGTATGCCCCATTCGGATAATTTTCCATTTTCCTTTGGGAGCTTTCCAGTTCAAATTTCCATCAGTGTCAAAAAAACTCGAAATATTAATGATTTCTGATTTCTTGAATGCATCTGTATTCGGAATTTGTTTTTCAGTTGTCTCTGGAGTTAAACGCCAAATGGCTCCCGATTTTCCTTCGTAATTATTGATTAACGACTGATTTGAAAGTGTAATTTTACTCACTTTCAGATTTTGTTTCCATTTGGCAAAATCCAAATCTTCCGCTCCTGGTTCTGTTCCTACTGGATCATAAACAAATCTGAAATATTTTGCTGTAACAGGCGCTATGGTATGCGTGTTCGGGAAATCCATATCCTGCCAACCGTGGCGCGGTGCAATCAATCTTTCGTGGAATTTAAAATGAACTCCATCATCACTTACTTCCACAATTAAACGTTGTGCCTGATAATCTCTTCCTTTGGTTTCAATAACAATCGATTTGCAGGTAAATGGCTGTGCAAATTCATACTGAATCCAGCCTGCCTCTGCAAACTTGAAGTTTTCGTCTTTCTTTGGATCAGCCAAAAATGAAGCATCAGAATTGTTCGAGGTCGTTACTTTTGGTAATTGAATCTGAGAAGTAGTCTGATATTCTTTTATTGGAATTGCAAAAACCGCAATGTCTTTATAATAATCTTTGTAATGTTTCGGAACAGGAAGTTTTGAAGCGACTTTTTTTCCTCCTAAAATTTCAGTTGTTGACCAAACCACTCTTTGCATCGACATTTCTGGTTTAATCCACGGACCGCCTGCAACGGCAAATCCGTCTGCTCCGTGAAAAGCCAATTTCAAACCTAAACGATCGGCCTCTTTAAAAGCCCAATGAATCATGTCCCAAAATTCAGGCGTCAGCTGTAAAACCGGCGGATCTATCAATGGCGGATTTGCCGGACCTTTGATAGTCATTAAATAGGCACCTGCAATTCCGTTTTGTTTCATCGCTTCTAAATCGGCTGTGATTCCTGCTTTAGAATACGCCGATTTCATCCAATACCAATACACCCAAGTTTTGGAGGATTCTAGTGTTGGCTGAAAAGTTTCTTTTTTATGGACTTCCTGCGCAGAGACGATGCTTGCGAGAAGGAGGATAAAAAAGAGGTGTTTTTTTTGAAACATTTTTTGGTTGTTTTGTCATTGCGAGGAACGAAGCAATCACACTTAGTTGCTCTCGTTATGAGATGCGTCGTTCCTCGCAATGACCTCATTAATACTTAAACTTCTTCAAACTACTTTCCAACTGATTCTTTGAACCGCTGAAAGGCGTTAAATAAAAACTATATTGATAATTTCCAGACTTAATCTGATATTGCTCAATTGGCTGTGCTACAATCGTCCAGCTGTCGTTACCTCCCACTCCCATTTGGATTAAATCGATGTTTAGCGTCAAAAATCCCGGATCTTTTAAATCATACGTATGACTTGATGCGCTTAGGTTTTCTTGTGTGTAAGGCCAAGCGCTCATGCTTAGAACTTTAGTGTCGTTAACTACCATAAAACCTTGATTTTTCTGAGGCGTTGTTACTGCCATCCATCTTACATCACATCTGTTTCCGTTTTCTTGTGGTTTTGGGTAATGTTCGATAAAGTCATTAATCGGAAGTGAATATTTACCAACAAACGAGCCAAAACTTCTGTCACTGTAATTTTCCAATTCTCCTTTTCCGTACCAGGAAATCTGATCGAATTTTCTTTGAACTCCCATCTGCATTCCGATTTTTGGAATGTTTGGCAGTTTGTGTGAAGCTTTCAAACTGTAATCTACTTTTATCACTCCGTCTGGGCTGATATTGTAGACAACATTTACGCTTGCGCTGTCTTTTATAATCTCGTAATCGCTTATCACTTTAATTTCAGAACCCGATTTGTCGATTTTTACATTTACCAATTTTGGTTTTGCTTTGTACCATTGTTTCAACAACTTTTGCGATTTCCATCCGCGTTTGTCGTTGTCTGTAAGCGGTCTTACGAAGTTAGGCAACAATGGTGCAAAAACTTGCTCTTCTCCGTTGAAAACATACGAACTCAATGCTCCGTTTGTTTTTCCAATTGTAATATCAAAAGTCTTTCCTTTGATTTTAAATTCTGAATCAGATTCTGAAACATTCAAAGATTCTTTTTTAGTATTTAAAACCAAAGCTTCTTTCTTTTTCAGCTGAAACTGATCTTCGGCAACAACATATCCTTTTGAAGCCCAAAGTTCATCTGCTGAAAGCTGGAATTCGATATTCAAAATGTACTCTGCATCTGCTTTCATTTTTGGAAGATAAGAGCCAATGTCTAAAGTTGTCGATTGTCCTGCTTCTACTTTTAATGGTTTTAAAATTTGAGATTTGATTACGTTTCCGTTTTCTAAAACTTTTAAAACCGGAATATAGCTTTCTAAAGATTTTACAGCACTGCGATTTTTTATTTCTAAAATATTTCCATTTAAAGTTGAAATCGCTGGCTGATAGACCCATTTATTCTCAAAAATCGAGCCTTTTGGTTTTCCGTTAGAATCTACAATTCCTTTTGTGTTGAAGTTTCCATCATGGTATTTTTCGCCAAAATCTCCGCCGTGAGCAAAATAATTCTGTCCAGATCTGGAATCATATTTCACGATTCCCTGATCTTTGAATTCCCAAATACAACCTCCGATAACTCTTGGAAGCGAACGGAATTCATCCCATAATTCTTTTAAATTTCCAACTGAATTCCCCATCGCATGAGAATATTCTACGAAAATAATAGGACGTGTATCTTTCTTTTGATCTACTAAAAATTTCGGTGTGAAAACACCCGGATAAAAACGGCTCACCATATCGACATATGAATCATCTTGCGGATTTTCGAATCGGTAAGCATGATCGATAGTTTTTGGATATCTCGGATCAAGCGGATCGATGTAACCGTCCAATTTTGCATTTCCTTGCGCTGGTTCATAATGTACGGGACGCGTAATATCGAAATCGTGAACCCAACCCGACATTGCTGCGTGATTTGGTCCTTTTCCTCCCTCGTTACCCAAACTCCACATTACAACCGATGGATGGTTTTTATCTCTTTCGACCATTCGGGTCATACGCTCTAAATAAGCGTTGGTCCATTTTGGATCGTTGCTTAATTTACCGCCAATTCCGTGTGTTTCCTGATTGGCTTCGTCCATAACCATAATCCCGTATTGATCGCATAATTCGTAAAAATAAGGGTCGTTTGGATAATGGCTTGTACGAATAAAATTGAAATTGAACTTTTTAATTGTCGTAATATCCTGCTTGATATCTTCTCTTGTAACAGCTTTTCCTCTTGTTGGATGATGATCGTGACGGTTTACACCATAAACGTAAGTTTCTTTTCCGTTGATGAGCATTTTTCCGTTTTCTTTCGAGAATTCTATTGAACGAAAACCAACTTTACAGCTTTTTGCTTCTGTAACATTTCCGTTTTTGTCTTTTATCGAAATGACCATCGTATATAAATTCGGCTCTTCTGAACTCCATTTCTTCGGATTTTTGATGTTTTCTTGGAAGAATCCGAAACGAACATTATCCAGACGAGGGTAACTTTCGTTGATTAAATCGATCACAGGTCTTTGAAGGGGTTCTTTGAACATTGCCGTATTATTGGCATCGTACAACTGAACATTCATCGTATAATCTTTAATTCTTTCTCCTGTCAGGTTTTCAACTTTTGGTCTTAATTTGAAAATCGCGTCTTTGTATTCTTTGTCTAATTTAGTTTGAACAAAGAAATCCTGAATGCGTAATTTTGGCTCAGCCATAATAAAAACTTCACGTTGGATGCCGCTCATACGCCAGTGATCCTGATCTTCTAAATAAGAACCATCCGTCCAACGAATTACACGAACCGAAACTACATTTTCTCCTGCTTTCAAATAAGGTGTAATATCAAATTCCGACGGCAGAAAACTGTCTTCTCCGTAGCCCAAAAATTCTCCGTTTAACCAAACTTCAAAACCAGAACTTACAGCTCCAAAATGTAACGTAATCGTCATATCTTTCCAGTTTTCAGGAACGGTAAAACTTCTTTGGTAGGAACCAACTCCGTTATAATCTTTCGGAATGTATGGCGGATTTATTGGTCGGAACGGATACACCGCACTTTTGTAAATCGGGTTATCGTAGCCTTTCATTTCCCAGTTGGAAGGCACTTCGATTTTATCCCAGCCAGAAACCGTATTTTTATAGAAATCTTTATTCGCTTCTTTTAAGTTTACCGCATATTTAAAGTTCCAATCGCCATTAAGCATTTGGATTCGGCTTTTGGTTCTGTCGCCTTTTAATGCGTCTTCAACACTTGTGTAGGAATATGCAGTTGCTCTTGATGGCTGTCTGTTAATGCTTGTAACTGTTGGATCTTCCCACGGCGCAAATTCGTATTTTTTATGAAGTTCTGGAACTCCTGCAGGTTCCCCTGTTACGGATTGGGCGTTTGTGGAAATTGTAAAAAGTAAGATGTAAAATGTGAATACTGATTTTGGTATCGAAAATCGAAACCTTGAAAAGTGATTATTTTGAATTGGTTGAAACAT
The DNA here is from genome assembly GCF_020026925.1 of Flavobacterium hibisci. Taxonomy (GTDB): domain Bacteria; phylum Bacteroidota; class Bacteroidia; order Flavobacteriales; family Flavobacteriaceae; genus Flavobacterium; species Flavobacterium hibisci. Next base: position 61,606 of record NZ_JAIQDW010000017.1, read on the forward strand.
TATTTTATTTTTAGTTTTATTTGTCATTTCGACCGAAGGGAGAAATCACACTAGAAATTCCGTAATTATAATCGAAAATCTTTGTGGTTACGAGTGTGATTTCTCGTTCCTCGAAATGACAAACTGGATGTTTTATTTTGTGGTTATTAGACTTAACAGGTCTTAAAAACCTGTTAGGTTTCCAACTCTTAACTTCTGACTCATAACTACTCTTTCCCCTTTTTCTCCGGCGGAGCCACAAAATTCAATTTACTTTTTCCTAAATCTTTAGAAGTTGCAATTGCGATTCCTCTTTGTTCTGCTTTGTTTACGGCACAATAAAAATGATACACAACACCATCATGTTTTACCACAAACGATTTATGAGCAAACATATCATCGTAAGGTTCAGATGATTTCACTAAATCTTCTCCTTTCCAGTCGATCCAGTTTACTAAATCATTCGAAACGGCGAAACGGTTAAATGCACCTTGATTCCAACCCGTCCAAAAAGCTCCGAAATAAAACATTACCCAAGTATCATTAATACGCTGAATATAAGCATCTCCTGAGATTCCTTTATGATGATTGATTAAAGGTTTATCGCCATAACGTTTCCATTCTTTCATATCGTTTGATACTGCCATTGCAATACGCTCAGCGCCTTTTGCAGGATTTATGCTGTCACCACGGGCATTATAATACATGATAAAATTGTGTCCTGTTACTTTATCTTTATCTCGAATCACACTGTTTTTGTACATTGTACTATTATCCCACCATTTAGCGTCTTTGTCTTTTGGCGTTAAAACCGGATTTTCTAATCTCTGAAATTCGTGTGGTTTTGTCGGCGCTTCTTTGGTATAAGCCATTCCGATTGATAAAACGCCTGCTTCGTAACCTTTGCTGTCTCCGCCAAAATAACTCATCCAGTATTTGTCATCGTATTTTTCCCATTCGTAGCTTCCGCCCCAGGTTGGGTCCTGCAATGAAATATAGCCCGCTTTTTGATTGACATCCCAGTGTTTTTCGTTTTCTGAGAATGACATTACTTTTCCCAAATGTTTCCAGTCTAGTAAATTATCACTTTCTGCTAACCAGGTTTCATATCCTCTTCCATCATAAATTAAATACGTCATGTACCATTTGCCGTCTTTTCTAAACACGCTCGGACAATCCATTTTATAAGAGTTGTCGGTTGGCACCATTACCAAACCGTATTTGTAAGGCGTTTTGATTTCGTTGTAAATCTCCTGCATTACGGTTTCGTTGATTTCTCTTTTTTTGTATTTAGTGGCGCAACTTGCTATTACAAGTGTTGAAATGGTTAAGATTAGATATTTAATTTTCATTTTGGTTGTCTATGTTTTTGGCACGCGGATGACGCGGATTTACTTCGTAAAGACACGGATTACGACGGATTTTTTTCTATCGCAGATTTAGCTGATTTTTTTATCTGCTTGATCTACAAAATCTGCGGGAAACTTTAATCTATTTCTTTAACTAAAATAAAATCTGTGCAAATCAGCGTTTTACGAAGTAAATCCGCGTCATCTGCGTTCTATTTATGCTCAATTATTTTTTCAATTCTTTTAACTTCGACTCCATCACATCTTTGTTCAATTTTACCTTTACCATTCCTGTTGGATGAAATCTTCTTTTTAAATCGATTGCATTATAAACTATAGTATAAACGTCATTTCCTTCTGGAATTAGGCATAACGGAGTTCTCATGATATCCCACCATTTGTCTACTTTCGTTTCAATTGGTAAATAGTGTGCTTCTGCCCAATTAACGCCGTCTGCTGATAATGAATACGCAATCATATTTGGTAAATGATGTCCCCAGCCTTCCGGTCCTCCGTCGAAAATCGCGATGTACAAACCGTTTGGTAATTGACTTACAATTGGGTTTTCAACAAATTGCGGATGTATCGTTTTTATCGGTTCCAAACCTTTATTCAATCTTGTCCAAGGCCCTTCTAAACTTTTGGATTCTGCTAAAGCCACAAACCAGCCTTTTCCTGATTTCTTTGGATAATCTGCCCAGGATTCAAACGGGTAAGCACCGCTGTAAAATCCGAACCACTTATCTCCAACTTTATACGGAAAAAAAGAAGCCACTCCCTGACGTCCTTCCCAAGGCTGGGAATCCAATCCCGGTTCGATAATGATTCCCATATCTTTGTATGGACCGCCAATTCCGTTGATGCCTTCTACTGTCGATTCACAACGCCAAATCCTTCCAAATGAATGATTTGGCTGAATTTCTTTATGGACGGTATAGGCTAAATAATAGCCGTACCATTTGTTTGCTTTTTCGTTGAAAACCGGCATATACGACCAAATAGCACCACGACGGTCGTTCATCGGATTATCATCTTCTGTTACGGCATAAGTTCCACTTGCCTGATAAATGGTTGATTCTCTTTTCCAGTGAATCGCATCTTTACTTGTCCAATGTCCGATTTTAGTTTTTACACGATCATAATAATAATCAACGCCTTTTTCTCCTGCTCTTTCGGTTGGAAACATATGATACGTATCTCCTACTTTTACCACCCGTCCACCTTCAAAACCTCCCTGAATTCCTTCTGTTCCGGGCATTCCTTCGTCGATAACGGGTTTATTTTCTCCGCCAATGATTTCAAAAAGCGGTTTTTCATCGGAGAATCCTTCAATGATGTAAGTTGGATTCCACAATTTCCCGTCTAATAATTCGGCATTTCTGGAAACCAATTCCTGATTGTTTTTTATTACTCCCAAAATGGCAAACAATCCTTTTGCATTTGGCAGAATCGTGTGCTTTCCTTTTGCGAAAGCAATGGCATACACATTTACTGGAGCTAAACCTGTGATTGTAACTCCATTCTCCAAAATCAATTTGCCGTTTTCTAATGCATTCTGCTGAAGATATTCCTTGTTATTTGTCTCCTGAAAAACACCAATCAAAAGCTGAACCGGTTCTTTGAATTTTAACTGCAAAGGCGAATTGCTACCGTTTTTATATTTTTCCAAAGGAAGTTCTATACCGGTCAAACCTTGCAATTCCGGAGCTAAACGGACAATATTGTGTTTACTTCCTGAAAAAACGTGAGCGTATTGAGTGGTTTTGAAAGTTTTGTAATTTGATTTTACGATTTCAAATGAAGCTGGTTTCCAAGCGGTGTTTTGGGCTGTGGCTTGGATGCAGAATCCCAGCGCAAAGAAAATGGCTGTTTTTAATTTGAAATTGTATTTTGTGTTTTTTGATGACATTGGTTTTTATTTTAATGACTCTTGAATTTCCACAATCTTGTCATTTCGACGAAGGAGAAATCTCCGTAAGAAGCTCCACAAGGCATTTCCTCTCTTTGTCGAATATTGTCGCGGAGATTTCTCCTTCGTCGAAATGACAAACTAGACGGGTAAACTCGTAATGACTAAATTGCCTTATAACTTATTTTATATTCCACATTTGGTTGAACCGTTAACTGGTATTTATTCTTTGCCAATTCCGTAATCGTTCCAGAACTGGCTTTTGGTTTGTTTTGACTCTCAATAATCAATTTTCCTTCGCCTTCAGAGGCTTTTACCTTAATCTCAGATTTACTCACATACAAAGCGACTTCTCCGTTTGGGGTTGGCACTTTTCCTTCCATCCATTGCTGCCCGCCTAAATTCGGTTTGATTTCATATTCAGCATAACCCGGAGCAGTTGGTTTTACACCCAAATAATATTTTCCCAGCAAATAAATCGGGCTGGAACCCCAGGCGTGGCAAAGGCTTTTCCCATAAGGACGCCCATACATCTCTAAATGTTCCTTTCCTTTTTTGTTTGGGTTGTATTCTTCCCAAAAAGAAGTAGCGCCTTCTTTTAACATTCCGCCCCAATAGTCTTTCATTTCTTTCAGCACATAATCCTGTTCGCCCATAGCACACAAGGCTTCCAGTTCGTAAAAACGCATGTAGGGTGTTGTGATTTGAAGAACGTCTTTATTGAGTAATACCTTATTTTTTATACTTTGTTTTTGTTCTTCGTCAAAATAATTGAAGAAAATACCAAACATATTAGCGTATCTGGTTACAATATCCTGCATTTTACCGTCGATACGCTGGTGCTTCATCACGTTTTCTTTCTTATCCCAAAAGACATCGAATAATTTGGTTTTTAAATCCGAAGCTAATTTTTGATATTCTTTCTGGTCATCCTTTTGATCTGCAATTTCAGCACTGACTGCCATAGCTTCTAAACTTCTTGCCAAAAGCATTTGCTCAAAACTAACCTCACCGGTTTTTGGTAATCCGTTTGCCCAGTCAATAAAAACCCAATCGCCTTCTAGTGGTTCCAGGAATCCGTTTTTATTTCTTCTTTCTAAGCAGAATTCCATCAGCGATTTCATTCTTGGGTAAAAAGTTTTAATGAATTTGGTATCGCCTGTATGCAGATAGTAATCGTAAACGCCCACAAACCAATACAGCGAATAATCCATTATGATATTTACATGAGCCGTAACAGGATCTTTTCCGCGAAGTGCCAACAGCGTTCGTTCTACGGAAGCCGAATCAAAGAATAAATAATAATTCATCAAATAACTTTGATACGCATCGCCAGACCAGACCCAACGGTCGCGTTTAATTCCGTCTATAAAAAACTCACGTGACGTTAAATGCATGGTGTAAGCCGACACATCCCAAATTTTATTCAATTCCTGATCTGAAGATTTGAATGCACCACGATAGTCTAATGGCAGATATTCATAAAGCATCGAAATAGAATCGTATTTTACCCCTGCATCTGCCTGTACCTGAACATAACGGAAGGCTTTTGAACCATCATGTGTATAAGTTTCAGACTGTTTTCCATCAAAAGATAAATGATCTAAGGTTTCACATTTGGCAGAATCTAAGGCTTCTTCACGGGATTCTCCATAATAAAGCGATACTTTTCCTTTGCCTTTTAAACCGTGGATTTTAATATAACCAAAGGTTTCTTTACCAAAATCTACCAACTGACCTGCTCCTATTTTTTCTGTTTTTTTCGCACTCAAAGGTTTGGTTGTCAGTTTAAATCCGGAAGGTTTATTTTCTGGCGAATTAAAATTCCAGGAACCAACAGGTACCCAAGGCGTACCGGATTGCTGTCCTTTTCCATTTTCGTCAATCCAAAGTTTATCTTCGTTGGTCACCTTCCAGGATGGATCCGATTTTACATACTTACCAGCAATATAAATAGCCGGCAGTACTTCCTGATTATAAACTTTAAAGGAAATTTTATGTTTCCCTGCAGGAATTTTTATTGATTTTGGCTGTCCGTAAATCTGAACACCATCTAAAAGTAATTGAAAAGGCCCTTCAGAGTAGATTTTCACTTCGTCTGGCACCGGAATATCCACTTCTGTTTGAAAAGTCACCAAAGCATACGGACTGTAATATTGCCAAAGCGGTGGAAATACGGCTTCACGTTCTGTACGTCGTACCTGCATTTTATTGCTTAACCAAACTTCAAAATCGCCTGGATACCAAATCCATGTGGCAGGCTTATTTTCCTGGGCAAATATTAAAGCGGAGGAAAATAAAACTGTAAAAACAAATAATTTTTTAAAATTTTGAAATCGATTTCGCATAAAATGATATTTTGGGTTTAAAAATAAGTGTTTCTTTTACATTTCATAACCTGTACTATCCTGTACCGTCCTGAAATTAACAAAAAATTGCTGTTTTGAAAGAATTTTAAATACAATTTGAACAGCTGTTGGGCTACAAAAAATAAAACCCTAAAGTAAACTTAAAAATAGAGAAATATCTGAACAGTCAGATCAAGAAGTTATCTGAAATTAGAACTGCTTATTATTTTAATTTAAACACAATTATAATTTCTGATCTTCTAAAATATAATTAGCAGGTGTTGTGCCCAAGTGTTTTTTGAACATATAAATAAAAGCACTGGCAGTTTCGTAACCCAAATCGAGTGCGATTTCTTTTATGGATTGTTTCTCGCCCAGTCGTTTTATGGCTTCGAGCAATTTTAAGCGGGTACGCCAGTCGCTGAAATTCATTCCGAGTTCTTTGATGAATAGTCTGGATAAGGTTCTGCTGCTCATAAAAGAAATTTCGGCATAATGGTCAATCGTGTTTTTACTGGCGACATCGTTAAGTAAAAGTTCGACTACTTTTTGCAGTCTTTCATGATTGGTGGTAGGCAGAAAAGTAGCGCTTGGTTCAATTAAGGCGAGTTCATCCAGAAACACATGGATGATTCTTCTTTTTGCAGGTGTAATGTCCCCATTTGTTCCAAAAGAAATGATTTTGAAAAGCAGTTGTTTTAAAAATACTGAAATATCAAATGAGAAACTGGCAGTCGGCAGTCCTTCTGTAAAGGAAGGGTCAATAAAAACGCTATACAGATTGACATCTTTCTGAAACGAAACCTGATGCTCCACCCCGCCCGGAATCCAAAGTCCCTGTAACGGATTGACCACCCAAATCTGATTATCGACTACCACATTCATCACTCCGCTTGTGGCATAAATAAGCTGTGCCCGCGGGTGCGAATGCGATATACAAACAGCATCGGTTACCATTTCGGTATACCCTGTAACTGGTAACTCAGGATTTATTTGGAATCCAAAATCAACAACTTTATATGTCCGAACATCGTTATTCATTGTCCAAATATAGTAATTAAGACATTGCTATTTCTTTTCACCTTTGTAAAAAATAATAACAGCTGTTATTTTAAATCATTTTAAAATCTGAAAATAACTCATGGAAACCATTAAAGCTAATCCTGAAATAGTCAAAAAAACCACGTATTCAATCTTATTCATCATCAGTTTTTCACATCTGATCAATGATCTTTTACAGGCGGTGGTTCCGTCCATTTATCCGTTACTTAAGGCAAATTTCAATTTAAGCTTTTCTCAAATAGGAATTATAACTTTTACCTATCAGATTGTTGCTTCTATCCTGCAGCCTTTTGTGGGAATGTACACCGACAAAAAATCGAAACCTTATTCATTGATTATCGGAATGTGTTTTACCATGACCGGTTTATTCCTTGTTTCAATTGCTTCGAGTTTTACTTACCTTTTATTATCTGTGAGTTTAATCGGAATTGGGTCTTCGATTTTCCATCCCGAATCTTCCCGTGTGGCGCATCTGGCTTCGGGTGGTAAAAAAGGACTGGCGCAGTCTATCTTTCAGTTAGGCGGAAATGCCGGAAGTGCCATCGGACCTTTGTTAGCTGCTTTTATAATTATTCCGCACGGTCAAAGTTATATTGCGTGGTTTTGCCTTATTGCTTTGATCGGAATTTTTGCTTTATATAAAATTGCACTTTGGTACACAGCACATTTAGCTGAAAGAATGGCTAATAAATCGGCTCTTAAAATTGAAACGCATCATTTGTCTAAAAACAGAGTAATTGCTTCGATGGTTATTTTATTGGTTTTGATTTTCTCAAAATATTTCTACATGGCCAGTATTACGAGTTATTACACTTTCTTTTTGATTGATAAATTTCATATTTCGATTCAGCAGTCGCAGGTGTATTTATTTTTATTTTCGGGAGCAGTTGCTGCAGGAACTTTGATTGGCGGACCAATTGGCGATCGGTTTGGAAGAAAATATGTTATCTGGATTTCTATACTAGGTGTTGCACCATTTACGCTTTTATTGCCTTACGTTTCACTATTTTGGGTTGGAATTTTATCTGTAATTATTGGTCTGATACTTTCATCAGCGTTCTCCGCAATTTTGGTTTATGCTACCGAATTAATGCCCGGAAAAGTTGGTTTAGTTGCCGGTCTTTTCTTCGGATTTGCTTTCGGAATGGGTGGGTTGGGTTCTGCGGTTTTAGGAAAAATTGCTGATGCAACGAGTATCGAATATGTTTTTAAAATTTGTGCGTTTTTGCCTTTGATTGGGGTTATTACCGGATTTTTACCTAATATTGAAGGAAAGAAAAAAAGTTCTAATTAATTTTTAATCTCGCAAAGTCGCGAAGTCGCAAGGTTTTCTTTTTAAGTTTTTGAAATAAACTTTGCGCTTTTGCGACTTTGCGAGCAACATTCCAGCATTTCAATTAATAAAAAACACATAGTCATCTCTTGAAGACTATGTGTTTTTTGTTATTCCTGAAGCCTGATACTATCATTATAAGTCACGACATATTCTCTTTTGTCTAATAATTTTCCGATTCCTTTTTGAGTTAGAAAATTAGGACTAAAAGCAACTTCAGTGCCTCTGAAATTATTTTTGTTTTTTTCGTATTGTTCATGATAATAAACGTTGAAAACAAATTTAAACCAGTCATTATCGCCTGTGTCCATCAAACCCAGTTCAGTTTGCGAATCAACTTTTTGACCTGGCGTCACCCAAATTGCTTTTTCATTAAGTCCCGAATAATTAGCAAAAGTTCCATCGGCATGTTCTATCACAACTCGCTTCCTTTGTATAGTCGTCACCATTTTAGTTATTTCGTCGTAATTAGATTCCGAAAAATCTCCAATAAAAACAACAGTCCCTTTTCTCATGCTGTAAATAGTGTCCTGATTTTTTGAATACACAAGATAACTTTTCCATCTTTCAGGACTGATGTCTTTTCGGGTAATGGCATAAATTTTCACAACTTTGCCCTTCTTAAAAGGAAGCGTGTAGGTAATATTCGGATTTACAGTTGGATTTAAATATCCCTGTGTTGTAGAATAGCTGTACGAAAAATCAATTTTTTTATTTTTATTGATTGGCTTTAACGTAAAAAGCAATCCTGAATCTGCAGTTGCATTAAACTTTGTACCACTCACTTCTGTATTTTGCAACTTTCCGAAATTAAAATTCACAATATAACTGCCTGCTGCTGCTTTTGTATAAGTAAAGTCCACACTATTGTCAGCATTTTTAATCGGTACAACAATAACTTTTCCTGATTGCGAGTATATATGATTAGTAACAATTACAGAAAAAATTAGTACAATTAACACTTTATAGTTCGACATATTTTTCTTATTTAATTTTAAAAGTGAAAGTAATAAAAATTTACAAATGCCTAATCCTTAATGATTCGTTTACTAATTTTATTTGTATCAGTTGTGAAAGTCAATACATAAACTCCGGCAGGAAGATTTTCTAAATCTAAAATTTGCGTTTGCTCATTCATATTCTTGTTCAGAATTAATTTACCTGATAAATCAAATAATTCAATTACGGCTTCTTTTGCTATTTCATTTTCTAATTCAATAGTAAGGATGTTTTTTACCGGATTTGGATAGTAATTAAATGTAAAAACTGAATTGGTATCTTCTATTGTTTCTTCAGCTAAATCTGTATTTATTTTTTTAGCGGTTGTAAAATTACTTTCGGAATAACCTAAATCAGGATTACTGCCGGAATACGAAAGACCAACATTTGTCCCTTTGTCAATCAGATCGCTTCCCTGAACTAATTTGAAAGGCAAGTTAATTGGAAGATCACCATTTGACTGTCGGGCTCCGATGGCAAGTGAAGTACTGGTACTTGTAAAATCTGCAGTGCTTACAGTGACACTTAAATTCCACGAGTTGTTTTGCTGTGTAGCGTTTGAAATAGAAATTGTTCCGGATAATGAAATATTATTTTTGAAAATATGTTTCTTTCCTGATTGCACCGGATTACCAAAACCAAAGTTGATGTTGTTCCCGAATCCGGTACAATTGTATACTGTTATGCTTCCCGTATTGTTGTTCTGATCGAATCCTTTTTTTGGATGCCCTATCGCAACACATCGGGTGAGTACATTGTCTGCCGGAACAGAATTTCCTCCTACTTTAAAACCATTTCCGTTTCCGGTAAAACCTCCGTAATTCCATACATCAACTCCGTTTCTGATCGCCCAGCAGTTTTCGAAAGTTACTTTTTGGGTACTGTCAAAACAATCGTATCCGTCATCTGAATTTTCCCAGGCACGGCAGTTGATGAATTTATTTCCGGGTCCCTGAGTTTGTTTTGGTCCAAAACCGTCAGCCATGCTCCCTTTTTTTTTAGGATCATAATTTCTGTACGCATCGCAGTTTTTTACTGTGGTATTTGAACCACCTTTGTTAATTTCGAGACCGGTATTTCGATTGTTGTAAAAAGCACAATTTTCAAAAGTAGTATTAGAACCTGTTACATACGCACCCTGATAACCTGCTCTTGTAATAGCGATTCCTTTAAAACTCCAATAAGACCCTGTAATGCTAAAACCATACGAATCCTGTACCCATTCCTGATCCGGAAACGAAAAATCTATTACGGCTCTTCCGTTATTTACACACTCTACCTTGATCGGACTTGCTGAAGTTCCTGATTTTGTAAACGAAATAGTGTTTTTTGCACCGGCAGTATACGCAATAGTATAAGTTCCGGCTTGTAATAAAATAACATCTCCGGCAACGGCTTTGCCAACAGCGGTTTTAAAATTCATAGCGCTAGTGAAACTCGAACCCGAATTAGTAGCGTTTCCGGTCGGTGTTACATAATAAGTAGCTGCTGAAACTGATGCCGATACCAAAAGGGACAGCATTAAATAGTAGATTTTTTTCATAAGTTTTGTGTTAGTTTGAACAGCACAAGGTACTTATGGTTTTTTATAAAAATATTGAATTAATTCAATGGTTTTGGTAAAATTTGATTTGTTTGTTCGTACGAGCAGGGGATTTTTGCAGAATATTGAAGGAAAAAAGAAGGTTGAGTAATTTTTAATCTTGCAATACCGATAGCTATCGGGAGCTAAGACGCAAAGTTTTTATTTAAAAAGTAAGTTTTTAATTGCGTCCAGCTTTAGCTGGATGAAAAGTAATATAAAACTCAAAAGGCTTTAGCCAAATTATAGATATTTTGGCTAAAGCCTTTTCTATTCTTACTACATATTTCTCCAGTTAAAACTGGAGGCAATTCATTTATGTAAAACGGTATCGACTGTTTTGCGGTGGTGTAAAAATGAAGTTCACCCTTCTATTGAAACGCTTTATGAAATTTCTATATATTTGAAGGTTGATATTCGGGAGTTGTTGGATAATTATCTTATTCTTTTTTGTATTATTAAATTTTCCAACTTTGGAGAATCAAAATTATTAAAATCTAGATGATATCGCATATCTCTAAATTTCATATGAGGATTGCAATCTAATTCATAGATTGTAATTATTGCTTTTTCAAGTTTGAGTTCCAATTCCTTATTATTAGTTGACTCGTATAATATAACAATCGCATCAATATTACATGTTAAAAAATCCTCATCTTTACTTAAAACATCTAAATAATATTCAAAATATTTCTCTGTGACAATCGCTTTGATATTTCCATTGAGAACAAAGAAATTTATTCCTCCATAAATATTTTTTTCTTGCTCATCATTAATTTCCTCAATTGTCGGAAATTCATTCAACTCTAAAAAATCTTTAACACATTTCACATCATTAATCAAATTATTTTCAATTTTCTTCCAACGATTTTCAAATGCACTTATTTTTAAATGAGATGCAATCACTTTAGCTGTAAGAATTCGTAAATATTTTAGAGGATATAAACTAGTTGAATTTAATGGAAAAAATGGTCGAACTGGAAAAACAGCTTTATGATAATGAACTCTTCTTCCATGAGCTACGTTATTTCTTTCATCTATGATATTCTTTATCCAAAATGCAGTTGCATTATTATATAAATTAAACTCTTTTAGAAAAAATAAAATTTTTGAACTAACTGAAATATCTTTTTCTAGTAAAGCAGTAAGCAATTTAGATTTCGCTATATTTTCACTTTCCAAAGATATACTATTGAATGACAACACCTCTTTATTAAACTCATTAACAAAATTTTCTATGATTTTTTTTGATTTATTTTTTAACAAATTGGCATATACATCACCTAGTAATTCCAAAACATGAAAATATGATAATATTGCTTCATCATTAAAGAGCAAACTTTCATCAGTATCTTTTTCAAGATATAGAGCTTTTCTCCAACGATCTAATAATGAAAAAATCAAGCTTTTTTCATGTTCTTTAGACTTTTCAAGTGCTTCAATTAATTCTGTGAGTTCGATTGTCAAATTTTTTTTATTCTTACTTAATTTTTTTTCATTAGAAATTTTCAGACCACCAATCCCTTCAGGAAATAAACAAGAATCCGAAGCTATCCAAAAAACATTAAAAGGCTTTTCTAAAAGGAAAGATATAATTCCTAAGAGACTTAAGTATCTAGGACGAACAAAGATTGATGCATCTGATAACGCTTCATAATCCTTCAAATCAAACTCAATAGATAAACGAAGAAACCCAAATCCGCTTTCACTTTCACGGTTATGATTGGGAATAGTTAAACAAGTAGTAATAGCACATTTTTCAAAAATAAAGTTAACCTCGATTTCTTCTTCTAATTCAATATAATAATTCGTTATGCATTTCATTTTTAAATCTTTTTCAATCAACTAAATTAACTCATAACTTTTATAAACTACTTTTTTTATTATTGAAAAAATTATAGAAATTTCAATTCCCATTAAAAACCAAATACAAAACCAAAATCGTCAATCCCAAAAAGCCAAACAAAAGTTTCACCTTTTTACTGGTTTTAGGAATATCCCTTTCATCTGAAAAATTAACTTCCGGATTTTTATCAACTAAAGAAATTAGCACTGCTGCAATTAAAAGCACAGCAAAAATGTAAAACGAAATCAATAAAAAGTGAGGCCAAACTGGGTATTTATCGGCAGGGAAAATCCATAAATACAAAACTCCTACGAATAAACTAAAGGCTGAACCCCAGGACAAAGTAGCGTTTACGGCTTTTTTTGTGGTGCATTTCCAGAAAACACTCAATAAGAAAACAACCGATAATGATGGCGCCAAAAATCCTAAAACCGCCTGAAATATGTTGAATAAATTCTGTCCTTTGATGTTGTCAATCGCAATGGCAATCAGAATCGCGAATACACAGCCTGCCCCAATTGTCAATCTTCCTATTTTGATCTGCTCTTTGATAGAAGCAGTCGGATTCATTTTCTTTACATAAATATCATTCGTAAAAACCGTACTCAGCGCGTTCAATGACGAACCAATTGTTCCTACCAAAACGGCAATCATCACACAGATTACCAGACCGTTCATTCCGCTTGGAAACAAATTGGTCACCATGGTCATATAAGCCAAATCGGAGTTTTTACCCAATTCAGGAAACAAAACCGAACACAGGATTCCCGGTAAAATAAACAACGGCAACGCCATTACTTTCAGCCAGCCGATGAAGTTGACTCCCAATTGTCCCTGTTCTAAATTTTTGGCTCCCAAAACACTCTGCACCATCGATTGATCGGTACAGAAAAACGCAACGGCCGCCACCGGATAACCTAATAAAATAGCAGGCCACGGATAATTTGCATCGTCTGCAGGCTGTACCAGATTCCAGAAATTAGAAGGTGTTTTGGCAATCAAAGCTTCGATTCCGCCCACTTTCTGCAACCCTAAATACGATAAGGTAAGCGAAACGACAATTAATAAAATCATCTGAAAAACATTCACTTTGGCAATGGCTTTCAATCCTCCGGCATAAGTGAAAATTCCGGAGAAAATCACTAAAACCGTCACACTCTGCCACATGGGAATCCCTAAAATCTGACGCACCAGAATTCCTCCGCTGAACAATCCCAACGACAGCCAGCTTACCAAAATTTTCACCATCGCATACCAGGCCAAAATCGTCTGCGTACTGTCGCCATAGCGTTTTCCCATATATTCGGGCATAGTGCTGACTTTACTCGCAATGTATCTTGGCGCAAAAACGATGGCCAAAAGCAAAAGGAAAACAAAAGCATACCATTCGAAATTTCCGGCCACGATTCCGGTAGCGTAACCAATACTGGCAAAAGCCAATAAAGAAGAAGGTCCCACATTGGTTCCCCACATATTGAACCCGATATTGTACCAGTTCAGGGAATTTCCCGCCATGAAAAGTGTTTCGTTCTTCTTGCTCTGCTTCACGCTCACGACATAACCAATGACCAATAAAATCACCAGATAGGCAGCAACAATGATAAAATCTAATGCCGTTAACTTATCGTAGATGCTGTTCATAGTCCGTATTGGTTAAGAATAGCAGCGATTTTTACTGGCATTCCGGTTTGTAAAGACTGATCCATTGCCTGAAGTAAAGCCACAGTTCCAATTCCTTCTTCCATATTTGGATAGGCTTCAAAATCCTGTTCTATACTGTCTACAAAATATTCTAAATAATTCTGATATTCCCCGCCGTGATGGCTCTGACCTTCAAAACGGAAATAATATTTTAAAGTGCTGTCACCCCAGGTAATCACTTTTTCTTCTCCGGTTTTATCTGTAACCGCATAACGCAATTCGTGATAATCTGCCTGACTTGCTCCTTCGGTTGCTCTTAGAATGGTACTCATTCCGCTATCACGCTGTGCTGGCTGAGTTGGCGAAGTATAAACACCACTCACTCTGGCAATTCTGCCGTCTGTCGCTTTGAAGATAAAATGCATTGTATCTTCGTTTTTCAATCCAGCTGATTTTCCGTTACTGCTGATCATTCCGTAACCCATTACTTCTTCGATGTTTGGCAGGTACCAACGGATAAAATCTACCGGATGGCTCAAACCGCCGTACAGCCATTTAAAAGATTGTAGCAAAGACCATTCTTTTTTCAAAAACCATCGGTGATCAGCGTGATATTGAGCCTCAATCGTAATTAAATCTCCTATTAATCCCGCTTCATAATCGGCTCTTTGTCTTTTGGCAGGTTCGAAAAATCTTGAACTCTGTCCGATGAAAACTTTTTTTCCTGTCTTTTTGCTTAACTCCAATAGTTCTTTGGCATCCGAAAGATCATCGATAAACGGTTTGGTACACACTACGTGCTTTCCTGCCAGCAAAGCCTGCTTTACGTGTTGAGCGTGCAAATGATCTGGTGTATAGATAGCGATGATATCAATCGCATCATCGTTTAATAAATCGTCATAGTTTGTTGTATACGAATGAAAATCGAATTCTTTTGCTCTTTGTTTGCAGATTTCTTCGTTTCTGTCGCACACTTTTATAAGTTCTAATTTTGAACTTTCTAAAGCGGCCGACATCGTGCTTCGTCCTTCTCCAAGTCCTAAGATGGCTATTTTTAACATTGGTCTTATTTTAGGTTTTTGATAGTTATTTTTTTTCGCCACGAATTCACGAATTATTTTTTTAAATACTTTATCTAATGTTATTCGAATTAATTCGAATAAATAATCGCAAAGATTTTAAAAAAATAATTCGTGAATTCGTGGCTAACTTTTATTTCGTTTCTACTTTTTTAAGAAATATCCAGGTTTGGTCTGGTTTTGCTCCGTCGATTCCGGTTTGGTATTTTTTCATTAAATTGTTCCAATCGTTGACACGCGGATTGTTTTCAGTTGTTTTCGGATTCAGTTTATCCAGACTTTCTCCTTTTGGGATACTGACGATTAACATTAATTGTCTTCCGTTTTTGAAAACCTGCAATTGCTGAAAATCGGCGTTACAGAAACCTTTTGCGATTTCAGGCCATTTTTCAAATTGAGTTGTGTGGTAATCCACGTATTCTTTTTGTAGTTTTTCGTCTTCAACCAAATTCGCAGTCAGCACAATATTTTCCCATTCGGAAGCTACTTTAGCATCCTTGCATCTTTGGAAATTCTGAAAGTCATACACTGGGTTTTCATAGATTTTAATTTCTAATTTAGGAAAAGCCAGAGCCAGTTTTCGCTTTGTTCTTTCAGGCTGGTTCATTAATCCGTAAATTACCAGATGATTTTCCCATTGGTACAATTCTTCACCTACGATTCGGAAACCTTTTATGGTCGATTTGATTTTTTCGATATCCAGATCTTTTCCAATTACTTCGATGACAACAGCTTTTGGCATTTCCTGTAAACCCCAGGCTTCTTCAATCACTACTTCTTTAGAGAATAAATTGTTGTATGGTGCACGGATTCCTGCGTTTTCTTTGATTTTTGGATCTACAAAAGCGTAATTATCCTGCCAGATATTTCCTTTCGGACCATTATTGTTTTTCAGGATTTTCTGAATCGGAATCCAGTTGTTCTTAATCGTGAAGCCCTGACTTCCTTCATCGGTATACAAATACAGCCATAAAAACGGGTCGTGTGCGTAAGGACTGTTATAGACTTTATCAATGTAGTTTTCTTCAATTCGGCTGTCTGCCTGAGCTGAAAGTGTATAAATTCCGGCTACATCATGTAAATGTTTTGCGTAATGATGAATTTTATTTCGAAGGATTTTATTGTTACGCATCACGTTTTCAGTATGCGTCCAGCCCCAGCCCATTGAAATACCGCTGTAAGCTACATCCGAAATTTCGTTGTGCTCGATAGTCAGATTTTTAATGAAACCGGCAGCAATTCCCAGACATCCCCAATCTTCATTGGCTACGTTGGTAATTAAATTATCGGCAATCAATTCATCCGAACAAACTACTCTTTCATCTTTTACGGTATAAGGCAAATGCGCTTCAAAAGATTCTTCGGAGAAAACTCCCAGATTAATTCCGTTACCGCCAATGTCCTTGAATAAATTTCCTTTAACAATATTATGATTCGTTCCTTTGTGTAAATCCAAACCTGTAGAAGACAAATGTTCAAAAGTACAAGATTCAAAAAGTGTATTATTGGCATAATTTACCTCAACAGCAGCTCTTGGTCTTCCTACCCATCCCTGATTTTCTAAACTCGCCTGATTTGGTGTTCCCGGAGTTTTTAATTTGTAGGCATCCAATAAATACATTCCCGCCTGCAATGGCACGTGTCCCTGCTGTGACGGACGAAGCCAGTTGCTGTATTGAAAAGAAATTCCTTTGAAGTTAAAATGATGTACCGGACTATCTAAAGTACCTTCAATTTTTACCAAATTTTCTAAAACCGGTGCCGTAACTTTAGCCGAATTCAGTTCTTCTCCTTTTCTTGGAATGTAATAGATTTTGCCCTTTTTTCTGTCCAAAAACCATTCGCCAGGTTCGTTCAGCATTGAAATTCCATTGTTTAGATAGAAAGCCGAATTTCCATTATTTTTAGAAATCCAAGGCGCTGGCCAAGGATGCTCGCTTTGAATACGGCTTTCCGGCTGTTCGAAAGAAAGTCTTGCGCTGTCTTTTTTGATTTCGATATTTTTGATTCGGAGATTCGCGATTGCCCACCATTGCACAATGTACATTTCCATTCCCGGTTCAAACTTAACCGATTTGTCTTTGAAGGGAATCCAGCAGGTTTCGGTTGTCGCGTCCCAAGAAAGAATACGCTCCATTTTGGTTCCTGCAGTGCTTTTGGCTCTCACGGCTTTTTTGCCATTCACCCACAACTGACGATAATTTAAAATTTCACCTGCCTGCTGAGGCGCATCGGCTTCCCAGATTGTTCCAGCTTTTAAACCATTTATCGCAAGTGTTGATTTTTTCCAGTTTTTGATTTCGATTCCTCCGCTTAAAATTGGTTTTGCGTTGGCGTCCGCTTCAATAGTGGTTGGACTATCAGCTGTTCCGGAATCTTCTGGTCTTACGAATAAAGGTTCGTTCAAATAGTAAGTTCCGTTCATTACAATAATGCGGATTCCGTCTTTGATGGAGTGATCTTTTAAACGACGTAGTTCTCTGGCTTTTCTCAAAGCCATATGAACGGTTTCCAAAGGACTTTCTTTTGTTCCGGGATTAGTATCTTTTCCTTGTGGAGAAACCCAAATTTCCGCAGCATTTAATGAGAATGTACAAATTGTTATTAAAAACAGAATTAGAACTTTTGTATAGATCTTTAAACGCATTTTTTTCTTTTTTAAGGTGAATCTTCGAAAGTTTATATTTCTTAACAATATAAGACCTGCAAATAAATGTGATTTTTACACTTTTACCGAATGATGGGTACAATTTAACAGAACATAAAAATATAAGTGTCCTGCACACTCCTGTATAGATCGAAATTGGTACAGTATCCTAATAAAAATAACAACTGCAATTCAATATTAAGAATACGCTACAATATTATTAAATTAAATATATTGTTAATATTTTTTATAAATTTGTGCAATCGATTACATTATTGTATTTTCGTTTTTTTATGAAACTTATTTTGCAATTTGTAAAAAAAGTATTATCAAGATAAACATATCATATTATTTTGATATCGAAAATCTAAACTTTAACTAATTCAATAAGAATGAAAACTAATCCAACACAATTTTTCCGTATGCTATTGGCTGTTCTGACCATTAGCTGTGCAGGAAAAGCGGTAGCCCAAAAGTCAAAATCCAATGGTACTTATGACAACATTGAATTTAAAATGGCAAAAGTCAATGAACCGAAAATTCCAAAGAACATTGTAAATCTTAAAGACTTTGGCGCTGTAAACGGAGGATATGTTTTAAATACAAAAGCTTTCGAAGATGCTATCAGTGCACTTTCAAAAAAGGGCGGCGGGA
The DNA here is from genome assembly GCF_020026925.1 of Flavobacterium hibisci. Lineage (GTDB taxonomy): Bacteria > Bacteroidota > Bacteroidia > Flavobacteriales > Flavobacteriaceae > Flavobacterium > Flavobacterium hibisci. Next base: position 80,034 of record NZ_JAIQDW010000017.1, read on the forward strand.
AATTAATCATCCCTCCGGGAATCTGGTTAACAGGTCCAATCATTCTAAAAAGCAAAATCGAATTGCATGCACAAACCGGAGCATTGATCAAATTTTCTCCTGATAAAAGTTTATATCCAATTATCGAAACCAGTTTTGAAGGCTTAAACACCTGGCGTTGTATTTCTCCGCTTTACGGAAAAAACCTTGAAGATGTTGCCTTTACAGGAAACGGTGTATGGGATGGGTCTGGCGAAGTGTGGAGACAGGTTAAAAAAAGTAAATTAACTGAAAGCCAATGGAAGAAATTTGTGGAATCAGGCGGAGTTCTGAACGAAAGCAAAACCAGCTGGTATCCATCTGAGACCTTTATGAAAGCTTCAGTTGGAGCAGATCAGAATGTGCGTCTGGATTTAAAAACAAAAGAAGAATTTGAAGCTATCCATGATTTTCTTCGTCCTGTATTGGTTAGCATCCAAAACAGTAAAAGAGTATTGTTTGACGGACCTGTATTTCAAAATTCTCCGGCATGGAATATTCATCCATTAATGATTGAAGATTTAATTGTTAGAAACATAACGGTTCGTAATCCTTGGTTTTCACAAAATGGAGATGGTCTTGACGTAGAATCCTGTAAAAATGTTATTGTTGAAAATTCAAGTTTTGACGTGGGCGATGATGCAATCTGTATTAAATCCGGAAAGGATAAAGACGGTCGTGACAGAGGAGTTCCGTGTGAAAACATCATCATAAAAAACAATATTGTATATCATGGTCATGGCGGCGTTACGGTTGGAAGTGAAATGTCCGGAGGAGTAAAAAACATGCACGTTTCGAATTGTACTTTTATGGGTACTGATGTTGGGCTGCGTTTTAAAAGTAACCGTGGACGCGGTGGTGTTGTAGAAAATATTTTTATTTCTGACATTTTCATGACTGATATTCCGTCTCAGGCGATTTCATTCAATCTTTATTATGGAGGAAAATCCATTGCTGAAACTTTGGAAGAAGGTGGTGCAAAAATTGTCAATCAAAAAATGCCTGTAGATGAAAAAACGCCTCAGTTCAAAAACATTTCGATAAAAAACATAACGATCAAAGGGGCACAACAAGCTGTATTTTTACAAGGACTTCCTGAAATGAACCTGGAAAATATTGAAATCTCCAATCTGATTGCAAAAGCAGAAAATGGATTCACTATTGTCGATGCTAACGGAATCAAAATTCACAATGCAAAACTGGATATTGAAAAACCAAATGTAATTGATATTTACAACGGTAAAAACATGTCTTTTAAGGATATTGAATTCAATTCTACTTCACCTAAAGCCATTACTATAAATGGAGAAGATACTCAGAACGTAGAATTTGTTCCTTCAGCCAATTCAGATTTTGCCAAACAAACGGTGATTGGAGAAACTGTTGCAAAATCAGCGGTGAAACTATAGTTGATTAAACCATTCGGCTTCTGTTGTGTCTAAGCAAAAAATACTACAGAAGCCAACTTAAATATTTGCTATGAAAATCCTGCAAAAATTATCCAGAAACAAGAACTTGCTGTTTGCTATCGCAATCTCTTTTTCGTCCCTTTATTCAATCGCACAGTCCGACAAGAATAATAAAGTTGTTATAAGCACAAAACCATTTAGCGACAGTATGAATCACTGGTATGGTATTGCCGATAAAAGCAATATCGTAAATCCGATTCCGAATCAGCCAAGATATGAAGAAACCGAATATACTAAAATAGCGGATAACATCATCTATTTCCAGCGTGATAACGGAGGGTGGCCGAAAAATTACGACATGCGAGCAATTTTAACGCCTGAACAGATAAAAGATGTCGTAGGTTCAAGATCGGTTTTGCACACTACTTTTGACAACGGCACTACTTATACCCATGTCTATTATCTGGCGCAGGTTTATACGCTGACTAAAATAGAAAAATACAAAACGGCCTGTCTGAAAGGTATTGATTTTATTTTGGAAGCACAATATCCTAACGGTGGATGGCCTCAATATTATCCTCTGGAAAAAGGATACAGCCGCCACATCACTTTTAATGACGGTGCTTATATGGGAATCATGAATTTGCTTGATAAAATAGTGAGTAACAGTCCTGAATTTGATTTTATGGATCCCGCTACTAAAAGCAAAGTGAACACTGCTTACCAAAACGGAATTGACTGTATCTTAAAAACACAAATTTCTGATCATGGAAAACTTAGTGCCTGGTGTCAGCAACATGACGAGATAACTTTACTTCCGGTATGGGCCAGAAAATTTGAACCGCCAAGTATCAGTAATGCAGAAAGTGTTGATATTGTCTTGTTTTTAATGAAAATTGAAAATCCGAGTGAACAGGTTATCAGAGCCGTACAAAGTGCTGTTAAGTGGTTTGAGGATTCTAAAATATACAATACCAGAGTAGAAACTTTTGAAGCACCGGAGATGGATTCAAAATTCAAAAAAATTAAAGATGACCGACGTGTGGTAAATGATCCTACAGCACCACCAATCTGGACACGCTATTACGAATTAGGTACCGGAAGACCTTTGTTTTGTGACAGGGACAGTGTGTATTTATATTCATTGGCAGAAGTAAGCCGTGAACGCCGAACCGGTTATGCGTGGTATACCTACAATCCTGAAAAAGTGTTGAAGAAGTATCCCGAATGGCAGAAAAAATGGACTCCTGAAACTGATGTCTTAAAAAAATAAAAGCATAAAAAAAGCGTGAAATATTAAATTCACGCTTTTTTTATATTCAAATATTTATGCTTTCTAATCATTCACTTTATAGAATGATTTGGCATTTTCAAACCAAAATTTATTCTGATCTTCAACTGAGAAAGCTACCAGATAATCTTCTAAAGTTTTTACCAATTCCTTATAATCCGAAGCTACGTTACAAACCGGCCAGTCAGAACCAAACATCAATTTATCTGCAGAAAAGTTTTCAAAAACTACATCCAGATACGGTTTCAAATCGGAAGGTTTCCAATTATTCCAATCGGCTTCGGTAACCATTCCGGAGATTTTACACCATACATTTTCGAATTTTGAAATTTCTTCCATTCCTTTTTTCCATGATGCGATATCACCTGATTTTATATCCGGTTTTGCAATATGATCAATGACAAACTTTTGTTCAGGAAATGATTTTACCAAATCAATTGCAGCCGGTAACTGACGATGAAAAATCAGGATATCATAAGTGAAGTTGAATTCCTTCAAAGTCGAAATCCCTTTACGGAATGCCGCCCCAAACATGAAATCATCCGGTTCTCCCTGCACAACATGCCTGAAGCCTTTCAGTGTTGAATATTTCGAAAAGTGTCTTAATCGGTCTGAAATGTTTTCACTTCTCAAATCAACCCAGCCCACAATTCCTTTTATAAAATCATTTTTTGAAGCGAGATCCAATAAAAAATCGGTTTCTTCTTCAGACTGACTTGCCTGAACAGCCACACAGCCTGAAAATTGATTTTGGGAAAGCAACGGCCATAAATCTTCCGGTAAAAAATCCCTTTGAATCTTTTGCATAGAATCATCAATCCAGCTATCCCTAACCGGATCAAATATCCAAAAATGCTGATGGGAGTCAATTCGGTTCATACCAATTAATTTACATCACTGATTAAAGCACGGTCTAAGTGTACATAACCACCATCAACAAAAACAAATTGTCCTGTAGTATGAGAAGAACGCTCGGAAATGATAAACAAAGCTGTATCTGCAATCTCTTCTGTTTTGGTCATTCTGTTTTCAAACGGAATACTTTTATTGATTTTTTTCAAAACCGTTTCACCATCTGCCAATGTTTTGATCCAGTCTTCATAAGCCGGAGTATAACTTTCTGCAATGATAATCGCATTCGAACGGATTCCATACTGTATCAAATCTACCGCCCATTCTCTTGTCAGTCCAAGAACACCGCCTTTTGCAGCAGCGTAACCCGAAGTTCCGCCTTGTCCGGTAAGAGCTACTTTTGAACCAATATTTAAAACATTTCCTTTTGATTCTTTTAGGTATGGAAGTGCAAATTTCACCAGCAGGAAGTAACTTACTACATTCAATTTTAATGAATCCATAAATTCCTCGTAACTTGAATCTAATCCGGCACCGTCATTTACACCTACGTTGTTAATTACAGCATCAATTCTGCCATATTTTTCAACGATTTTTTTAACGGCGTTTTCCATCTCTTCAGGACTCGTTACATCAGTCTGAACAAATAATGCATCAATTCCTCTTTTTTGAAGTTCTTCTGCATAACCAAAACCTCTGCTGTTTCTGTCTACCAATGCAGGAATAGCTCCTTCATCTGCCAGCCTTTTGATCATGGTTTCTCCAATACTTCCTTCTTTTCCGGCAGAACCGGAAACTACTACAATTTTACCTTTTAATCCTAAATCCATATCATTATTATGTTAGAAGTAATTTGTAAAATGTGAAATGTAGATTACGAAATGTGATTTTTTTGAGATGTAAATGGAAAACTTATCTAGTTCTATTTTTCTCTACATTTTCTCACAGTAAAATTTATCCTATCACATCTTACATTTTACAAATAATTTTAGTTTATTTCGATCAACGCTTTGATGACATTATTTTTTGGGTCAATCCAATTTCCAAATTCATTTATCATTTCAGAAAAATCCGCTCTGTGTGTAATGTACTTCTTCGGATCAATTTTACCTTCTTTCAGACATTTCATTACATATTCAAAATCTTCGATAGTCGCATTTCTGCTGCTCATTAAAGTCGATTCTCTTTTATGGAAATCAGGATGACTGAAACTCAATTCTCCTTTTTGAAGTCCCACCAAAACAAATCTTCCGCCATGCGAAATGTAATTAAAAGCACTGTTCATGACTTTTTGGTTTCCTGTGGCATCAATCACAACGTTTGCCATATCACCATTCGTCAATTCTTTTAATCTTTCAGCCACATCTTCATTCAACGGATTGATGGTTTCATCAGCATTCAGTTCATTTTCACAAAAGCCCAATCTGTAATCGTTGATATCCATTACAATCACTTTGGCTCCGGCAATTTTAGCAAATTGAATCAGTCCAATTCCAATTGGCCCAGCACCCATTACCAAAACGGTATCGATTGCTTTTACAGCAGCTCTTCTTACTCCGTGTGCTGCAATCGCTAATGGTTCAACCAAAGCCAGTTCATCATAATCCAGACCTTGTCCGTGCAGTAAATACTGCTCCGGAATCGTAACATACTCGGCCATTCCGCCGTCAATATGCACGCCGAAGACTTTGATATTGGCACAACAATTCGTTAATCCATTTCTACAGGCAACACATGTACCACAGCTGAAATAAGGAATAAACGTTACTTTATCGCCCGGCTCGAAACCTTTTGCATTTCCTTTTATATATTCAGCAGCCAGTTCATGACCTAAAATTCTTGGGTATTCAAAATAAGGCTGTGTTCCTCCAAAAGCATGAATATCGGTTCCGCAGACACCTATTCTTCTAATCTTCAAAAGTACTTCTCCTTCTTTTGGTTCCGGCATAGGTTTTTCTTTGATTAGAAATTCCTGCGGTTTTTCGCAAACAATATATTTCATTTTATTTAGAATAAGCTTTAGCAACTTGTTTACTTGATCCCAGACCGTCCATGCCTAATTCGATAACGTCACCCGGCTTAATGTAGATTGGATCCGGCTTGATTCCTAATCCAACTCCTGGAGGTGTTCCTGTACTGATGATATCGCCAGGAAGCAAGGTCATAAACTGACTTAGGTAATGCACTAAAAATGGAATTTTGAAAACGAGATTTGAAGTATTACTATTTTGGAATTTCTTTCCGTTAACCGTTAACCACATTGGTAAATTATTCACATCAGCGATTTCATCCTGCGTAGCCAAAAATGGTCCAAGAGGTGCGAAAGTATCACAACCTTTTCCTTTTGCCCATTGTCCGCCCATTTCGATTTGGAAAGCTCTTTCACTGTAATCATTCAACAAAGCATATCCGGCAACATAATCCAAAGCTTCCGCTTCTCCCACATAACTTGCTTTTTTACCCACTACAAATGCCAATTCGATTTCCCAATCCGTTTTTTCACTGTTTTTTGGAATAATCAAATCATCATTAGGGCCACATAAAGAGGTGGTCGATTTGAAAAAGATAATTGGCTCTGTTGGAATTGGAGCTCCTGTTTCATGACAATGATCTACATAATTCAGACCGATACAGATTATTTTTGAAGGTCTCGCAACCGGAGAACCTAAACGTACATCTGCTCCTACTTCCGGTAATGCTGGATTACTTTCTAAAGCTTTTTTTAATTTTTCCAAACCATTGTCTTCGAAAAATGCTTCATTAAAATCCGAAACAATTGAAGAAACATCATATCTTTTTTCTCCAATAATAACACCCGGTTTTTCTTGTCCGGCTGCTCCAAAACGTATTAATTTCATATCTTTTAAAGTTGCTAAGTTACTAAGGTTCTGAGGCACTAAGTTTTTTTAAAAAAAAATCTTGACTACTTAGAACCTTAGTAACTTTAAATTAATTATTTATTTATTTTTTACGATGCTGAAGAGCTAAAAATACTAAGAAACCTTAGTACCTCAGAACCTTAGTTCCTTAGTATCTTTTCTAGTTATTTAACTTGATAAATCCTCCGTCAATAGGATAATCACTTCCGGTAATAAATCCTGCTTCATCGCTGCATAAGTAGAGAGCCAACGCAGCTATTTCGTCTGGTTGTCCCATACGCCCTATTGGTTGTGATTTTGATAATTTTTCGAAAATTTCAGCTTCCTTCCCCGGATAATTTTTATTGATAAATCCGTCTACAAAAGGGGTATGAACCCTTGCAGGAGAAATAGAATTGCATCGGATTCCTTCATCAATGTAATCTCTCGCTACAGATAAAGTCATAGCCATTACAGCTCCTTTAGCAGTTGAATAAGCGAAACGATCCTGAATTCCAACCCAGGATGCAATAGAAGCCATGTTTAAAATTACACCGCCTTTTGACAATTGAAATTGTGGAATTGCAGCATACAAACAATTGTAAACTCCTTTTACATTTACATCCATTACCCGTTGGAAATCGATTTCCAAAGTTGTGCCGACTTTACCCACATGAGCGATACCGGCATTATTAATCAAAATATGGATATTTCCGATTTTTTCAAATGTAGCAACAACCTCTTTTTGATCTACTACATTACACGCATATGAAAATACTTTTCCGCCCAATTGCTGAATATCCGCAACAGCATCCTGAGCACTTTCTATTGTTAAATCAATAATATGAACTTCTGCTCCCTGTTTTGCGAATAAAGTTGCGATTGCCTTTCCTATTCCGCTTCCTCCGCCGGTTATGACGGCTTTTTTATTTTGTAATGAAAACATATTGTCTAAATTTTAATTTATCTGTTCAATTCTAAAGCCGCCAGAATAAAAGGACCAGTTGCTTTAGGATCGTTATTTTTCTTTTTTTCGTTGATATAATATTCGTAAGAACCGTCACGATAAGGTTTTCCTCCTAATCCTGCTACGGCACAGACATTTGTTAATTCTATTTGCCCATTAGAATCTACTTTCATGTTTATTGTAGTTAATCCGTCAAAAGCTTTATTGGCGATTTTTTTGAATTTTTCAGGAAGATATCCTTTGTTTGCCCCTTTTGCAAAAGCATACGCAAACATAGCCGTACCTGAAGATTCCAGATAATTACCTTCTCTTCCTCCCATATCGGTAACCTGATACCACATTCCTGATTTTTTATCCTGAAATTTAACCAATGCATTCGAAATACTGTTCAGATCGGCAATTAATTCTTTTCTTTTTGGATGATCTTTAGGAAAATAATCCAATACATCAACCAAAGCCATTGCATACCAACCAATGGATCTTGACCAAAAATTAGGAGAAACACCTGTTTCTTTGTTTGCCCATGGCATTTCTTTGCTCTCATCCCAGGCATGGTATAACAATCCTGTTTTTGCATCCGTTGCCTTTTTCTGAATCAATTCAAATTCATGAGCAACATCATCCAGCTTAGCACCATTTTCAAACGTAACGGTATATTCTGCATAAAATGGTTCACCCATATACAAACCATCCAGCCAGATTTGGTTAGGATATATTTTTTTATGCCAAAAACCACCACTTGGCGTACGTGGCTGCTCTTCTAATTGTTTACGCAAAGTCTGCATGGCAATTAAATACCGTTTGTCTTTAGTCTGCTCATAAATATCAAATAAAATTCGGCCAGTAGGTATATTGTCAATATTAAAGGACTCATACTTATAAGTCTTAATATTTCCATCGGCATCGATCAATTCATCAGCATATTGTTTGGCATAAGCCATGTATTTTGCATTATTTTTTTGCTTACCCAGTTCCTGAAAAGCATAAGTAACCAAACCATGAACATAACTGATATGTGCTACAGGAGCATCATCAAGCATATAGGATTGCGGGTGACGCTGCATTAAGGTTAATGCCATTCTTTCTGACCATTTGAGCTTCGTTGGAATTGTATTTTGAGCATTTGAAATTGCCGTTATAAAAATCAGCAAGGCAATCATTTTGGAAAGAAAAGAAATTTTAAGCATACCGCTACTTTAAAAATTGTATTTATGTAAAATTGACATGAAAATAAATGTGATTTTCACATTTACAAATATAAAACATAATATGAATACCCGGCACTTATTTTAAGGATCAGTGCTTAAAAATAGATATAATTAAAAACAATATCACATTTTATGTGTAATTTGTACAAAATATAAAAAAAGGTTACACTATTTGAGAAAAAATAAATCATATAATATTAGCAATTGAATCTAATTTCTATATTTGTAAATGTGGAAATCACATTTATTAAATTTAGACTATTAAAATGAAAAAATTAAAAGGGATTACCTGGAACCACACCAGAGGATTGTTACCAATGGTTGCCACGGCTCAGCGTTTTACAGAGTTGAATCCTGATGTAGAAATAAGTTGGGAGAAAAGGAGTTTACAGGAATTTGCAGATGCTTCTATTGAAGACTTAGCCAAAAGATTTGACCTGCTTGTTATTGACCATCCATGGACAGGATTTGGTGCCGATACAAAAACCATTCTACCTTTATCAGATTATCTTTCTGCCGAATATATAAAAGACCAGGAAATCAACACCGTTGGGAAATCTTACGGAAGTTATGTATTTCACAACAAATTATGGGCTTTACCAATAGATGCTGCAACACCCGTAGCAGCAGCAAGATTAGACATTTTAGAAAAACAGGGATTAAAAGTTCCACAGACTTATGATGAATTATTGGCTTTAGCCAAGAAAGGACTGATTGCTTTTGCAGGAATTCCGGTAGATTCGTTAATGACTTTTTACTCATTTTGCTGCAGTTTAGGCGAAGATCCTTTTCAGTCTCAGGAAAAAGTAATTTCTGTAGAAACAGGAAAGAAAGCTTTGCAAATGCACCGCGAACTGGCTCAGCTAATGGATCCGGCAAATTTTAACAGAAACCCGATTCAGGTATATGAAGCCATGGTAAATACAGATGAAATTGCCTACTGTCCTTTTGCTTATGGTTATTCTAATTATTCAAGAAGTGGCTACAGCAAAAACGTATTGCATTTTTATGATTTAGTAAAATTGAATAATAAACCGATGATTAGTTCTCTGGGTGGAACCGGTTTGGCTGTTTCTTCTTTCAGCCAGCATATTCCGGAAGCGATAAAATATGCTGAATTTACAGGTTCATCACAGGTACAACAGAATATTTTTGCTGATAATGGCGGACAGCCCGGGCATTTGCAAGCCTGGAAAAATGACCGAATCAACGGAATTACCCATGATTATTTCAAAAACACACTGCCTGCTTTAGAAAGGGCTTTTTTAAGACCACGATATTCAGGACACATGTATTTTCAGGATCATGCCGGTGATGTGGTTCGTGATTATCTGATGAACGGAGGCGATGAAGAAGCTGCTTTATCTGCAATGGATGCACTTTACATCAAGTCTTTAAACTTATAACAGCATGAGACCATTAGAAGGATTAGTTGTATTGGAGTTTTGTCAGTTTTTGGCAGGACCTTCTGCTGGGTTGAAGCTAGCGGATTTAGGTGCGAGAGTCATTAAAATAGAACGCCCTGTAAAAGGAGAAGCCTGTCGCCAGTTAAGCATCAAAGACCTTTTTATTGATGACAGCAGTTTGTTGTTTCATACTATCAACAGAAACAAAGAATCATTTGCAGCCGATCTTAAAAATCCTGAAGATTTAATTTTAGTAAAAAAGCTAATCGCCAAAGCAGATATTATGACCCATAATTTCCGTCCGGGTGTGATGGAAAAAATCGGACTGGATTTTGAAACAACTTTAAATATTAATCCAAAAATAATTTACGGAACCATCACAGGTTATGGAGACAAAGGCCCTTGGGCAAACAAGCCGGGACAAGATTTACTTTTGCAGTCTCTTTCCGGATTAAGCTGGTTAAGCGGCAGAAAAAGTCAGGGACCAGTTCCTTTTGGTTTGGCTGTAGCCGATTTGATGTGTGGGAATCATTTTGTTCAGGGAATTTTAGCAGCATTATTAAAAAGAGCCAAAACCGGAAAAGGTGTCTTGGTTGAAGTCAGCTTGCTGGAATCGGTTTTGGATGTACAATTCGAAGCTATCACTTCTTACTTAAATGATGGCGGACAACAGCCACAAAGAAGCGATGTCAAAGGAAGTGCTCATGCCTTTTTAAGTGCTCCTTACGGAGTTTATCAAACTAAAGATGGCTATATTTCTCTTGCAATGGGCGATTTGCTTTTTATTGGAAGTGTTTTAGAAATCGATTTCCAAAAATACACTGATAAAAATAAATGGTTTTCGCAAAGAGATGAAATCAGGGAATTATTAGCTGAAAAACTGAATACCCAGACAGCAGATTATTGGGTTGAATTACTTCAAAAAGAAGGAATCTGGTGTGGCAAAGTACTTAATTACCAGGAATTGGACAGCCAGCCTTTTGTAGAGGAATTACAATTGAAACAAACAGTTAAAAATTCGGCCGGAGAAACAATGGTTACTACCCGAAGCCCGATTCAACTGGATGGAGAAATTTTGGTTAGTCCAAAAGCTGCTCCAAAAGTTGGGGAAGACAATTTACAAATACACGAACAATTTTTAAACTAGCAGGATGAAACCATTAGAAGATTATTTAATAATAGACTTTAGCCAGTTTCTTTCAGGTCCTTCAGCGAGTTTGCGATTGGCTGATTTAGGTGCGCGTGTTATAAAAATTGAGAAACCGGGAACAGGCGATATCTGCAGAACCTTATATACTTCTGATTTGATCATGAATGGAGAATCATCCGTTTTTCATACGATTAACAGAAACAAAGAATCGTTTGCTATCGATTTTAAAGAGCCAAACGAACTTGAAAAATTAAAAAAATTACTGGCTAAAGCCGATGTAGTCATGCACAATTTCAGACCCGGAGTAATGGAACGCGTTGGTTTGAGCTATGATGAAGTCAAAAAAATCAATCCTAATATCGTTTATGCCGAAATTTCGGGTTACGGCACAAAATCCGAATTAAAAGATTTACCGGGACAGGATTTATTATTACAGTCTCTAACAGCCTTAACCTGGCTGAGCGGGAATCAGGAAGATGGCCCGGTACCAATGGGATTATCCATTGTAGATATGCTGGCCGGAGCGCATTTGGCACAAGGAATTTTAGCTGCTTTATATAGAAAAGCAACTCACAATATTGGTGCGAAAGTTCAGGTCAGTATGCTGGAATCGGCTTTTGATTTTCAGTTTGAAACGATTACTACTTATTTTAACGATGGTGGTGAATTGCCTGTCCGCACAAAATCCAATAATGCTCACGCTTATTTGGGTGCGCCTTATGGAATTTATAAAACCAAAAACGGTTATTTAGCCTTGGCTATGGGATCGATTCCGGTTTTGGCTTCGCTTTTAAAATGTGATGCATTATTGCAATTCCCTGAAAATAAATTTGAATTGAGAGACGAAATTAAAAACATTCTGGCCACACATTTACAAACTCAGGAAACCCAATATTGGCTGGATATTTTAGAGCCTGCTGATATTTGGTGCGCTAAAGTTCTGAACTACAAACAGCTTTTTGCAGAAGAAGGTTTTCAGGTTTTGAATTTTGTACAAAGTGTTGAAATGCTGGACAGCTATAATTATAAAACAACCAGATGTCCTATTAGAATAGACGGTGAAATTTTTACATCAGGTAAAGGTTCTCCAAAATTAGGTCAGGACAATGAGCGAATTATTAAACAATTTATAGATTAATAATGGAAAAAATAAGAATCGCTGTCCGGAAATTTGACCCTTTTGAAAGTACACTGCAAAAGCTGTGGGATTTGTTCTGCCTGAAAAATAACATCAACATAGAAGCAGAAATGATTCCGTTGGAACTGCACGATCTTTATGAAGAAACCATTTTCAAAAAAGGTTTAATAAATGGAAACTGGGATATTGCCCATATCAATACCGACTGGATTTTTGATGCTGCGAATGAAAAAGCAGTTCTTGATTTGAATTCATTAATTGCTGAAAATCTGCCTCAAAATTATCCAGAAGGCTGGCATCAGTCATTATTGCATTTACAACAAATAAATAACGGAACTTACGGACTTCCTTTTCACGATGGTCCGGAATGTTTGATTTTCAGGAAAGATTTATTTGAAGATCCAATTGAAAAAGAAAATTTCAAAAAACAATTTGGATACGAATTGCATCCTCCAAAAACCTGGAAACAATTCACCGAAATTGCTGAATTTTTCAATCGCCCTGAGCAAAATTTATACGGTTCTGTTTTTGCCCATTATCCAGATGGTCACAATATGGTTTTTGATTTCTGTCTGCAATTATGGACCAGAGGCGGTTCTTTATTGAACACCCAAAATCAAATCGATATTAACCATAAGGCAGCAATTGAAGCCTTGGATTTTTACCGAACAATTGCCAACAATAAAAAAGCCATTCATCCGCAATCCAAAGATTTTGGTTCTGTTGAAGCCGGTATGGCTTTCGCCAAAGGAGAAGCAGCAATGGCAATCAACTGGTTTGGATTTGCCTCCATGTGTGAAGTAATTGAAGAATCGAAAATAAAAGGAAAAGTAGATATTACGGAATTGCCACATGACGAAAACCATAAAACAGCTTCATTAAATGTGTATTGGCTTTACACTATTGGCACGGGAAGTAAACATCAAAAACTGGCCTACGATTTTCTAAGATTTGCCACTACGCCTGAAAGCGATAAATTGCTAACTAATGAAGGCGGAATCGGATGCAGGAAATCAACTTGGAATGATATTGAAATCAATAAAACTATTCCATTTTATCACAAACTGGAAACATTACATGAAAATGCTTTAACACTTCCTCAAACTCCGGTTTGGCCAAAAGTAGCCGAACTGATTGACAAGATGGTTTTAAAAGCATTAGAAAGCAACATTCCATCCGAAAAACTATTAGAAGAAACACAGAATGCTATTCTGCAAATTATATAATTATGAATATTTCATATAAACCTTTATTACCTGAAACAAAGCAGCCGATTATCATTATTGGCGCGAGCGGTATTGTAAAAGATGCCCATCTTCCGGCATATAAAATGGCTGGCTTTTCGGTTTTCGGAATTACAAACAGAACGATAGCAAAAGCACATGCAATGGCTGAAGAATTTGGTATTCCAAATGTTTTTGAAAACGTAGCAGAGGCTGTAAAAAACGCTCCATCGAATGCGGTTTATGACATTACCGTATTACCTGATCAGTACATCGAAATATTGGAACAGCTTCCCGATGGCGCAGCAGTCCTGATTCAAAAACCGATGGGAAATGATTTGGCACAAGCCAAAGAAATCGTGGCAGTCTGTGAAAGAAAAAAATTAGTAGCAGGGATTAATTTTCAGTTGCGTTTTGCTTCTTTTGTGAGTGCAGCAAGATATATGATCAATCAGGGAATTATTGGTGATTTGTATGATATGGAAGTTAAAGTTACCGTAAATACGCCTTGGGAATTGTTCCCGCTGATTAAGGAACATCCAAGATTGGAGATTCTTTTTCATAGTGTGCATTACATTGACTGTATTCGTTCGTTTTTGGGAAATCCAAAAGGAGTTTATGCCAAAACGACCAATCACCCTTTGAAGAAATTATCTTCCTGCCGTTCTTCGATTATTTTGGATTATGGCGATTCGATGCGTGTGGTTGTCAATACGAATCACGATCATCATTTTGGACCAAAACACGAAGAAAGCTACATTAAATGGGAAGGAACAAAAGGAGCCATTAAAGCAAAAATGGGCTTATTAATGAATTACCCTGACGGAATGCCGGACGAATTTGAAATGGCTCTGGAAAAGGATGGCACTTACGAATGGGAAAAAATCAATTTGGAAGGTTCCTGGTTTCCGGAAGCTTTTATTGGCACCATGTCAAATCTGATGCGTTTTAAAGAAGGTTCTGACGATACATTATTAGCAAGCGTTCAGGATGTTCTGGATACGATGAAGGTCGTCGAAGCCTGTTACATCAGTAATGAAAAAGGAGCAATTCCACTAAACGACTTATAAAAACGAATCCCGCGTTAACGATTGAAGCGGCATCCTTTTTTGGCTTTTTCTGCCAAAAAAGATAAAGCGGAAAGCGTGTTAAAACGCCCAAAAAATTATATAAATAAAGTAATTAGTCGCTAGTCCATAGTAATTAGCTAATCACTAAGGACTAATTACTAAGGACTAAAAAACTAAAAAAACATGTATTTTAAATCCACATTTTTTGAAGATTACCAACTTAATGATAAAAGAGTTACATTAGGCAGAACAATTACAGAAACAGATTTTGTAGTTCATGCAGGACATACCGGCGATTTTTTTCCGCATCACATGGATGAAGAATGGTGCAAGACACAGCCTTTCGGTCAGCGAATTGCCCACGGAACAATGGTCTTCAGTATCGGAATCGGTTTGACTGCTTCTGAAATAAATCCGGAAGCTTTTTCAAAAGGTTATGACCGAATGCGATTTGTAAAACCGGTTCATATTGGTGACACTATTCATTCTGAAATTACGATTTCTGAAAAAGGAGAAGCTAAAAAACCCGATATGGGAACCGTGACCGAGCATGTAGAAATCATTAACCAACGAGGCGAAGTGGTTCTGGTATGTGATCACCTTTTATTAGTAAAAAAGAAATAATTCTTTTGAAGTAAAGGTTTAAAGTAACAAAGAGACAAAGGTTTCTTTACTTGAACCCAAAACCCAAAACCTTTGCAACTTTGAGCCTTTGAGCTTTAACCCTTAAAAAAAAACTAACTATGCAAGTAACTAACCAAACGGGAGACCAACATGAAGTGCCAACAGAAGGCGGAAAAGGAAATCAATATCTTTTGCCATTTATTTTAATTACCAGCTTATTTTTCCTTTGGGGAATGGCACATAATCTGGATTCTATTTTGATTCCACACCTAAAAAAAGCCTGTGAATTAAATAACAGTCAATCTACATTGATTGATACGGCTGTCTTTTTTGCTTATTTTATTATGGCAATTCCAGCTGGAATGCTTATTAAACGTTTTGGTTATAAAAACAGTATTATTATAGGTTTGTTGGTTTTCGCGGCAGGGGCTTTTTTATTTGTACCAGCAGCAAACTCAAGAGCTTATGAACTATTTTTATTTGCATTATTTGTAATTGGATGTGGCTTGACCATTTTAGAAACCAGTGCAAATCCATACGCAGCTATTTTAGGGCCTGCCGAATCATCTTCTAAAAGATTGAATTTGGCAGCCTCTTTTAATGGATTGGCAGCAATGGTAGCGCCAATTGTTGGTTCATTGTTTATACTTTCAGGAAAAAACCACACACCGGAACAAATGGCAGCAATGCCGGAAGCAACAAAAGCAGCCTACTTATTAGAAGAAGCTTCAGCGGTAAAACTGCCTTACATCATTTTAGGGAGTGTATTGCTGTTAGTTGCTATCTTGTTTTATTTTATGCATTTGCCATCAATGAAGCCAAAGCAAACAGAAGCAGAAGTTAAGCCAGGTTTCTTTTCTGTTTTAAAGTTTTCCCATTTAAGCTGGGCGGTTGCTGCCCAATTCTTTTATGTAGGTGCTCAAGTTTGTATTACCAGTTTCTTTATCCGAATCGCACAACAAGGTGCCGGATTAGATGAAAAAACAGCTGGATATTACCTTGGTATTTATGGATTTCTGTTTATGGCAGGACGTTTTATCGGAACTTTCTTTTTAAAATTTGTCAAAGATTATGTTTTGCTTTCTATCTATTGTGTCGCTAGTATTTTACTTTGTTTAGTAGCGATTTACGGATCAGGAATTTTAGTTATTTATGCTCTTGGCGGAATTGGATTCTTTATGTCAATCATGTTCCCAACTATTTTCTCTTTAGGATTGGTAGGTTTAAAATCAAATACCGAAACGGGTTCATCATGGCTGGTAATGTCAATTGTTGGCGGAGCTATTCTTCCTTATGGTATGGGAACATTAATCGATATGAAACATGATGATATTCAGGCTGGGTATATTATTCCTTTGGCCTGTTTTGTAATCATACTTTATTTTGGAGTATTTGGCCATAAAGTAAAAAACACTATTTCTTAGTTATATTTCAATTCTTTTTATAATTTTCCAAGGTGTAAACAATTTATTCCTTGGAAATTTTATTTTAAAACTTTATCATTCATAAATCTAACATGAAAAAAACTTTACTTACTTTTTATTTCTTACTTATTAGTTTCAGTGCAGCTTTACACGCTCAAAAAAACAAAACTGTTTATGATATTTTGGTAGCTGCTGATGGAAGCGGTAATTACACTAAAGTTCAGGATGCTTTTAATGCTGTACCTGATAATAATACTAAACAAACAATCATTTTTATAAAGCCAGGCACTTATAAAGAAAAACTAAAATTAACTAAAAACAAAAAAGTAAAACTTATTGGTGAATCATATAAAACTACCATTCTCACTTTTGATGATTATGCTGAAATTGCAGGAGGCACCAGCAAGTCTTTTAGTGTATTGATTGAAGCGGATGATTTTTTCGCAGAAAACATCACTTTTGAAAATACCATTAGTAGTGAGCTACCAGAGTATAAAAAAGGTGGTCAGGCTGTAGCTTTAATGTTAAATGGCGATAGAGCAATATTTCACAAATGCAAAATGAGCGGTTTTCAGGATACTTTTTATCTTAAAGCAAATAAGAGAACCTATATCAAAGATTGTATCATCGATGGAACTACAGACTTCATTTTTGGCGCAGGGATAGCCTTGTTTGAAAATTGTGTCATCCAATGCAGAAAAGATTCATACATCACTGCCGGTAATCATGAAGTGGGTAAAAGCAAATATGGTTTTGTATTCAAAGATTGTGTTATCATGAAATATCCTAAAGCAGCCATTTCAAAAGTGTCACTTGGAAGACCATGGGGTGCTGGTGCAAATACAGTTTTTATCCATTCGTATGAAGAATCAATTATAATACCTGAAGGTTGGTCAATCTGGTCTAAAGATCCGGAAAATAAAGCTTATGACAACTGGAAAACTTCTTTCTATGCAGAATATGATTGTTATGGTCCGGGATCAAATTCAGATAAACGTATTTCATGGTCGAAACAGTTAAATAAAACCGAAGCGTCTGAATACACCAAAGAAAAAATATTCGCAGCCAGCACAACAACTGCAACTAATCTTGAAGGCGATTGGAATCCGGTAATTGAAAAAGACAAATGTGATTCTGTTTTACCTTCAAAAAAAGCCAAAAATGCCGATTCAAATTTTGAAAAAGCATTTGACTAAGAACAAAACATAAAAAACCTTTAAGCACATAATGTTTAAAGGTTTTTATGTTTTTTAAACTCATACTCTTATTAATCCCATAACAAAAGCGGTTTTTAAAGCTTCGGTTGTATTGGAAACCTGCATTTTTTGAATTATATTCTGTCTGTGACGACGAACAGTATAAACCGAAATATTTAACAAGTCTGCAATTTGATCACTATTGCTTCCCTTTGCAACATGAGTCAAAATTTCTAATTCTCTTTTAGAAAGGAGGCTTTCTGAGTAAGGTTTATATTTTTCAGACGTTATAATTTCTCCTGTTTTAATATTTACAATTTTACCATCAATTCCGTTTTTAAATTCTGAAATAGTTGATGGAGCATACAGACACAATGCAACTAAAACACTTCCATTTGGTGATCTTTTAAGATACATCGTCCGATGATTAATATAATGCATGTTAGTCTCATCAGAAGAACGTAAACGACTAAAAGTACTGTAATTTCTATATTCTTCTTCAGGTAAATTTTTAAGGTATTGAAAAAAATGAAGTTCTAATGCATGCCGTTCGAGTACATCCTCCCAATTTAGCTTATCAAATATGCAGTCCTCAAAAGCAGAATCAATAAACAAATCACCTGAGAGTCCGAGCAATTTACCAAAATTACCCGCATAAATATAACTACAGTCAGCCTGAAAATCCGAAAGTACTGCTACGCATTGCTCTATAGAAACATAAGCTGCAGCCATTTTTTTATAATCTTCTACATCTAATGCTTCCTCATCCAAGAAAGTTTGTTTTAATAAAGTAGAAGTTAACTGATCTTCGATGGATATGTTTGCCATACTTATTCAAATAAAATTGGTTAATTTTACGTATTGTCCTTATTGGAAGCAGAATGTAAATTTGAAAAACGAAGTTAGACTATTTATACATTTAACAAAAACATTTATGAAATCTAAATCCATTATCTGTTGCATTCTTTTCCAAATTATTTTATTGACAAGTTGCAACAATATTTCTAAAGAAAACAAAACACAAAACACCGACACAAAAACAAAAGATTCAGCAATTGTTCGTGGAACTCCATGTGATATTAAACTAAGCCAAATTCATTTTACAAAATCAATTAATGGTGCAGATACCTTAGCAAAAGTAGATGCAAAAGAAAATATACTATTTCATGTAGGAGAAAAAAAAGATTATTTCTCGGATCCAAATAACAAACTCTCAAATAATTCAGCACCTATTCTTTTATCTAAAGTTGACAACACAAAACCATTTACGTTAACAGCAAAAATAAGCCCGGAATTTACGAAAGAAGGATTATACAATGCCGGAGTATTGTACATATATGTAAACGATAACTTTTATCAGAAATTTTGTTTTGAACAGGATGAACGAGGTAATCACAGAATCGTGACAGTTCGTACAATAGGAACTTCTGACGACAACAATCATGATGTTGTTGAAGGCAAAACGGTTTACATGAAGATTTCATCAGATACAGAAACGGTTGCAAGCTATTATTCCCTTGACAATAAAAACTGGCAGATGGTTCGTTTATACAAAAACAATTATCCTGAAGAAATATGGACAGGAATCAGTACACAATGCCCGGTAGATAAAGGAACAACAAGTTATTTTGAAGATATCAGCTTAGAACAAAAAAGCGTAAAAGATTTCCGTTTAGGAATCTAAAATATTAAAAGACTACTAGAAAAGCGGATCATTTATAGATTCGCTTTTTTTTTACAATATATCAAAATCATTAGATATATAGTTTGATTAAGCTTTTCCGTATTCATAATTATGGCGTTACCCTATGGGTCTGGCTGTCCGCTGTATCTTTTGTTCGGGGATGTTTTGGATATACAAGAATATTTAAAGACTCACAAAAGGATGCCGCTTCCATCCCTAACGCAATATGGGATAAGCGAGAAGCTTTTAGTTTTTAAGTAAATCAATCCGTTATTTCCTCCAATAAAAAAAGCGCAATTACATTATATAAGTAATTGCGCTTTTTGTACTCAGAGCGGGACTTGAACCCGCACGGACATTGCTGTCCACTGGATTTTAAGTCCAGCGTGTCTACCAATTTCACCATCCGAGCAATTTGTGGTACCTCCAGGGATCGAACCAGGGACA
>NZ_JAIQDW010000018.1 GCF_020026925.1 Flavobacterium hibisci
TAGTTTCTTATATCGAATATACTTCTTGGAGTTATTTTATAAATAATTTACTCACATTCTTTTTCACTTCATAATTCAAATCTATTGACTTTTAAAACTCAAATCAATAACTTCGCAAACATAGGAGAAATTATAAGTTTTACTGAAATGAACTTATATAACTTATATGGTTTTAAAATTTGAATCGTACAAAAAACACCGATAATAATCCTATTTAGATATTTTATCGGTTGCTTTTCCCAACTATTAAAATTAACCTTTTACTTCAACAAATTCTTTTTCTAATTTCACAGCTTTTAGAAATAAGATATTGTTTTCCAAATGAATGTGTTTGTGTAAATCTTCTTCGAACTCCTTCAGCATTGCAAAAGTGACTCTGTAAGTCGTACAGGCATCTGCCGGCGGAGTATAATTATTAGTTAGAGCAGCAATTTCCCTAAAACGCTCTCCTTCATTATCGTGTTCGTGCATCATCATTTCAATCGGATTTGAAACGGTTCCGAAAGAAGGCTGAGATAAAATACCATCAGATTCTTTGGTTTTCACCATTCGTTTTATAAATGGAAATAAAACCAATTCTTCTTTTTTCATGTGCTGAGACAATTCGCCTGCACAGCCCATAAACAATTCATTAATTCTGAATAATTCCGGGTGATTAGCACCATGTACTTTGCATAATTTATCTAAAAACGGAAGCAAAACACTTGTTTTTTCCTCTACATAACGATGATGCGTTTTCTCAATATAATCTGCAAGTAAATCCAAGGGCCATGAATTAAAATCGATACTTTCGCTTCTTCCTGATTTTAAAACTTCATACACATTTTCCAATAAAGTATCCGCATCAATATTTTGTTTTTCGCAGACTTCATTAACTGTCCGGTTTCCTTTACAGCAAAAATCAATTTTATATTTTGAAAAAACTGCGGCTGTTCTAAAATCTTCCGCTACAAATGATCCTATTGTTTTGTTTTTTAAATTTTCCATGATAATCAATATTATATTTGTGTGTTATTTTTTGTTTTTTAATGTCAGTTCAAATACAAACCAGGCCATCGTAATAAATCCGATTCCGAAAATAGAATCTCCTATCGCACGAAGCCATTTTAAGGTAATCATGGCGGGCTGCTGCATTAATTCTGATGAACGGGCGTACCACATTCCGTGGCTGATACTTTCGATTGCCTGCCAAACTCCAATTGGAAGCAAGCTCAAAATTGCCATTAGAAATAAACCAATATTTAAAGACCAGAAAGTAATTTTAAGCAATTGATTATTCCAGCTTACATTTCGATATAAACTTCTTAATACAAATAGTACCAGACCAATTCCTAACATTCCGTAAACTCCAAATAAAGCCGTGTGCCCGTGTAAAGGCGTCGTGTTTAAACCTTGTACATAATAGAGCGCGATTGGCGGATTAATGATGAATCCAAAGATTCCGGCTCCGAGGAAATTCCAAAACGCCACAGAAATCATAAAGTAAATTGGCCATTTATAATCGGCGATCCATTGTGTTGATTTTGAGATTTTATAGTTTTGATACGCTTCAAATCCGATTAAAGTTAACGGAACCACTTCTAAAGCACTAAAAGTGGCTCCCAAAGCCATAATTGCTGTTGGTGTTCCTGAAAAATACAAGTGGTGGAATGTTCCTAAAATTCCTCCGGACATAAAAATGATTGTTGCGAAAAGCACATTTAAAGTCGCTGTTTTCGTTTTTAACAATCCCAAGCGAACAAATAAGAAAGCAATTACAACTGTTGCAAAAACTTCAAAGAAACCTTCAACCCAAAGATGCACTACCCACCATCTCCAATATTCGGCGATTGCTAAATTGGTTTGTCTTCCCCACATTAATCCTGCACCGTAGAAAATGGCGATTGCGGTACAGGAAATCAAGAATAAAATAATCAGGTTTTTCTCTTCTGTTTTTTTCTTCAAAACCGGAATCAAAGGACGAACCATTAAAGCCAGCCATAAAAACAGTCCCACTAAAAGGAAAATTTGCCAGAAACGGCCTAAATCAACATATTCGTAACCCTGATGTCCAAACCAGAAGTTTTGAACTAAATTCAGCTTTTGCATCACCCCAAACCATTGTCCGGCCATTGAGCCTAAAACAATAATCAATAAAGCAATGAACAAAAAGTTTACACCAAAACATTGAAATTTAGGATCTTTACCAGAAACTGCCGGAGCAATATACAATCCTGTCGCCAGCCAAGCCGTTGCAATCCAGAAAATTGCTAATTGTGTATGCCATGTACGTGTTACGGCGTAAGGCAGGATTTTATCAATTGGAATACCATACAAACCATTTCCCTCTACACCATAATGTGCTGTGATAATTCCAAAAACCATTTGCAAAACCATCAGCAAACTCACAATCCAGAAATATTTGGTCACCAGTCCCATAGATTTGGTTTTACCCTGCTTAATAATCGGATCTTCTTTTGGAAGCGGAAATTCTTCTTCCTCACCTGATTTTGCGTGATAAAAAACTAATATTCCAACACTTAAAATCAATAAAATAATACTTACTCCAGACCAGGCTAAAAGTTCAGTCGTTGCTGTATTTCCAACCAATTCATCAGAAGGCCAGTTATGTGTATATGAAATATCTGCATCAGGACGATTGGTAACTGTTGCCCAAGTCGCCCAGAAGAAAAAGGCATTCATTTTATGCATTCTTTCAACATCTGTAATAGAGTTTTTCGGAATCGCATAGTCGCCTCTCAGCTTATCGAATTTCGGATCATTGGTAAAAAGACCTTTATAGTATTCGCTTAAGCTTTCAATAGCTGCCAGACGATTTTCTGAAATCGTAAGAATTCCGGTATCTGGATTGTAACGATTGATTCTAACATCATTCTGTAAACGAATTTTTAAAGCCGATTGTTTTTCAGCATCCAATTCCTCATACTTTTTATTGAAATCTTTTTGGGCATAAATATCCAATATAAACAAAGCTTCCCTATGCAGCCAGTCAGCTGTCCAGTCCGGAGCCACATAGGCGCCATGTCCCCAGATCGAGCCCACTTCCTGGCCTCCTATACTCTGCCAGATGTTTTGTCCGTCTTTAATTTCGCTTTCGCTAAAAACGACTTTTCCGGAATCGGTTACGATTTCTTTTGGAACCGGCGGCGCCTGCTGATAAATTTCGTAACCATAATAACCAAGCACTGTAAATGATATACTCATTACCAATGCAAAAACGATCCATAATTTTTTTTCTCTTTTCATCTTTTTCTGATTCAATAAAAGACTTTTTTATCTTTTATTAGTTTTTAAAAAAACTCCAAAATCTATTAAAAGTATCTGGAGTCTTTATTATTTACTCAACAACTAATACACCTTTCATCATGGCTACGTGACCTGGGAAAGAGCAAATAAAAGGGTAAGATCCTTTTTTATCAATTGTAAATTCGATTATATCTTCTTCCCCGCCTCCAATTAATTTAGTATGAGCGATAATTGAAGCTTTTTCAGATTCTGGAATATAATCTGTTGCTTTGGCATCATTGGCTTTCAAAGCAAAGGCCGACTGGTCTGTTCCTTCCTGAAGGATCACTAAATTGTGTCCCATTGCTTCTTTCGGAATTTTACCAACATGTTTTAACGTCAGTTTAATTGGTTTTCCGGCAACGGCTCTCAGTTCATTTGTGTTAAACTGCATTTGGTCGTTTCCTTCAATAAGCAAAACATTTTCTTCAGCTGCTACAGGTTGTACACCCTCTGTTGATGATTCGACCACTTCTGTTGATTCTTCTGCCGGAACAGTTTCTTTTTTCCCACAAGAAGTTATGGTTAAAAATCCCATTAGGATTAATAGTGAAAGTTTGGTTTTAGTATTCATTATTAAAATATTTATTAAATGTTAATCATTAATATTTAGTGTTTTTAAAAAGAAATCACCCGATTTTACCCCTGAAGCAAGTTGTTCTAAAGTCGTTTTAGCAAGCATTTCTAAAAGGAGTCCCCTTATTTTTTTAAACTCATGATGCACAGGACACGGATGATCTTCGGAACATTCTTTTAGTCCAATGCCGCATCCTCTGTAAATTTTATCACCGTCTATGGCATCTACAATCTGAATCAGCTTGATGGATTTTACAGCTTCATCCGAAACTTCAAAACCGCCCCCTACACCTTTTGCCGAATGAATGATTCCATTTTTAGTCAGGATTTGCATAATTTTCGCCGTAAAAGGTTCCGGAGAGTCAATTTCTTTGGCAACATCTTTTATTCCAACCCTAATCCCTTTGGAAGAATTGGTTGCAATAAAAATAGATGCCCTGATTCCGTATTCACATGCTTTTGAAAACATACTTTTGATGATTTAATTTCCATACAAAGATAAAAGGTTTTTAATTAAAGACAAATTTATCCTTAATTAATTTTAAGGAACAAGAATTTATTTATAACCAAAATAATTATTGCCCCCGAAGTCACTTATTCAGCTACAAATTCTAATAAAAACCAATTTTAATTTTAACTTTGAAAGTAATTAATGTTATAATATCCAAACAATGGCTCTGAGCAACTCAAAAGAATTAAAACTGGCCGTTCTTATTGATGCAGACAACGTTCCTTACAGCAATGTAAAAGGTATGATGGAAGAAATTGCAAAACTGGGAACTCCTACTACAAAAAGAATCTATGCCGACTGGACTAAACCAAATTCTAATGGATGGAAAGGTGTATTACTGGAACATGCTATTACCCCTATTCAGCAATACAGTTATACAGTAGGAAAAAATTCTTCAGATTCAGCCCTTATTATTGATGCAATGGATTTGCTGTATTCAGGCAAATTAGACGGTTTTTGTATCGTATCGAGCGATAGTGATTTTACGCGTTTAGCGATTCGGTTAAGGGAATCTGGCATGAAAGTAATTGGTATTGGGGAAAAGAAAACCCCAAACTCCTTTATTGTGGCCTGTGACCGTTTTATTTATATTGAGGTTCTGGATGGTGCTATTCAAAAGAAAAAACCAAAAACAAACACAACAGCTGATTCAAAAAAACCTGTTGAAAAACCCTCCGCAAAAGCATTAAACAAAATAGACGATGGCACAATTGATTTAATTGAAGCCACAATCGAAGATATTGAAGATGATGATGGCTGGGCATTTTTAGGTGATGTCGGAAACCTGATTGTGAAGAAAAAACCTGAATTCGATCCCCGAAATTACGGTTTTTCGAAACTTACACCTATGCTGAAATCATTAACAGACATTCTCGAAATAGACGAAAGAGAGTCTGACAAAAAAGGAATCAAGCACGTTTATGTGAGATTGCGATTTAATTAATTCAAATAATTATATTTTTTTAAAGTTTTATAAGCATGAGAAAAAAATTCTTTATTTACGGAGTTTTATTGTTTCTAATTGTTGCCACAATTTATTATTATACCGGACGAGGTTACTTACTTGTTTTTGTCATTCCTGTTTTATTAATTATTGGAGCTTATAATGCTTCTCAAAAAAAACACGCTATTTTAAGGAATTTCCCGGTTTTAGGTTATTTCAGGTATTTGTTTGAAATGATTGCACCTGAAATCCAGCAGTATTTTATCGAAAGATCTACCGATGGAAAACCTTTCTCAAGAAACCAGCGTTCTCTAGTATATCAAAGAGCAAAAAATATTGATTCAAGCACGCCTTTTGGAACACAGCAAAACTTAAATACAGACAGTTATGAAGGAATTAAACATTCTATTTTTCCGGCAAAGGTTAACGAAGAACTTCCTCGGGTACTGGTTGGCGGAAAAGACTGTGAACAACCTTATTCAGCTTCTTTATTTAACGTTTCCGCAATGAGTTTTGGCTCACTGAGTGAAAATGCTGTTCGTGCCATTAATATTGGGGCTAAAAAAGGTAATTTTTATCAAAATACAGGAGAAGGCGGATTGACTGAATATCATCTTGCGGGAGGCGGCGATATTACCTGGCAGATTGGAACCGGATATTTTGGATGCCGTGATGCGGAAGGAAATTTCAGTCCCGAAAAATTCTCTGAAAAAGCAAATCTCCCAAATGTAAAAATGATCGAAATCAAACTTTCGCAAGGAGCAAAACCAGGCCATGGAGGTGTACTGCCTGCTGCCAAAAATACGGAACAAATTGCAAAAATCAGAGGTGTCATCCCTCATACCATGATCCTTTCCCCTCCCGGACATACTGCATTTTCTGATGCAAAAGGCCTGATTCATTTCATCAAACAATTACGTGACTTGTCAAATGGAAAACCAATCGGATTTAAATTGTGTATCGGAAACACAGCTGAGTTTGAAGCCATTTGTCACGAAATGATAGCAGAAGATACTTATCCTGATTTTATTACCGTTGATGGCGCCGAAGGTGGAACCGGAGCTGCTCCTCTGGAATTTTCTGATGGTGTTGGGATGCCTTTTGAACCGGCTTTAATTTTTGTAAACCAAACTTTGACAGCATTAAATATTCGTGACAAAATACGCATTATTGGAAGTGGAAAAATCATATCCGGATATTCTATACTGCATGCTGTTGCTTTGGGTGCGGATATGTGTAACAGTGCACGGGGCTTTATGTTTTCACTTGGATGCATTCAGGCTTTACGCTGTCATAATAATGAATGCCCAACAGGGGTCGCAACTCAAAATAAGATGCTCATGAAAGGTTTGGTCGTTACAGATAAATCAGAACGCGTTTATCATTTCCATAAAAATACACTTCATTCCGCCAATGAACTTTTGGCAGCAGCCGGAAAAACTTCTTTTGCTGATGTTGACATTAATATATTCATGAGAGGCGATGAATTCACCAATCTCTCAGAATTATATTTCCCGGATAACTTAAAAAATGTTACCGGGCGGAATTAAATACAAAAAAGCCTCTTTGTTCAGTTACAAAGAGGCTTCGTTTTATTTGAGCTGTACTCCAAATATTAGATTAAAGCTTTGCAGTCACTTTCACAGCTGAGTCTCCTGAACCCGTTAATGCAGCTAATTCTTCCTGACCTATTAATTTTTGTGCAATTATGGAATTATTATAAGCCAAAAAGTAAACATCAAACTTGACACCTTCATCCACTAACTCTTTTGAAATTTGATCGTTTTGTATCATTCCTTTTAACAAATCAGGAAATGACTCACTATACGTCTGTTTATTCTCATCTGTTTCCTCCAGATTAGTTTCAATCCTAATCTCAATTTTATTGTCATTTAAAAATGCTTTAGCACTTGTACTGGTAATATTGGAACCTTTTATTGAACTTGAGGTGTTGTAGGCAGCCACATGTTCCTGTATTTTTTGTTTTGTGTTTTTACAGCTTACCAACATTAATACGACTGCAAAACAAAATGCGATTTGAGTAATTTTAATCATAATTTTTTAGGTTTTTAGGTTAATTTCATTAGACTTAACTCAAACATAATAAAATATTAACACAAAAACAACAATTACATGAATTATCAAAAATTACATTTTTAAAAACTAACAAAATCTATAAGAATAAGATTAACAAACCTTTACAGGAAATAAATAAAAAAAGCCTCAATAACAGACTTAATGAGGCTCTTTCAAAAAAACTTTGATTTTCTTCCTAAAAAATAATTTTACAAAAATTTACTTAGTCCCTCCTTATTTAGGATTTCGTGGACAAAAACTGTATTATCATCAGCTAAAAAATAAACATGAAATAGTACTCCTTCATCAATTAACTCTTTAGGAATTTGATTTTTCTTAATCATTTCTTTTAACAAAAGAGGAAAACTCGCTTCAGCGTTTTTTTTATTCGTTTCGTTCTGCTGTAAATCTGTCTCGAATCTTAATTCAATTTTATTATCATTGATATAACCTCTGGCGGTGGTAAGTGTGACATCATCTGCTTTAAAATGTACAGCCTCTTTATTATAAGCAACAACATACTCCTGCAATTTTTGTTTTGTGTTTTTACAGCTGATTACCACTAGTAAAGCAAGGACAGTAAATACAATTTTGAATGTTTTATGAATCATATCTTTATATTTCAGAGATGTTAAATTTCAACTTTTATTACAATTTTATTCAGCATTCCGTCAGTTATCATTGGTGCATGAACATCTTCCGGGAAAAGAATTACAAATTGATTTTTATTTAAACTGAAAAACATATCAGGAGCATCACTAAAGAAACGGACATCTTTCTCATCATTATAACCTCCGTTTGGCGTTTTACAATTGGCTCTCGGTTTCCATGCAAAAGTTTCCGTTTCGCTGATACAAAACTGAATATCAATATTTTTGTCATGACATTCGAAAGTATTTAAGCTTTCTTCAACTGTTTTTCCTTTTCCCTGAAATCCAAAAAATTTTACTCCTTCAGTTTCATATTTAAAATCCGAAAGAAGATTTTCTAAATCATTTTCGCGCAAATAATCAAAAGCTTTTTTGAATGACGGATGTAACACTTCATATTTCGCTGCATTTTCTAACGAGTCTATAATCATAATTCTATTGTAAATTGGGTTGAATTTTTATTGTAAAAATAGGATTTAATTTATTCCAATTTATAAATTATCTGATTTAGTAAATCAATTGCAACTTCTTCTTAACTTTGTTTATGCCAAATTTTCTTTAAAACAAGTAAACATTTCCTTTTGAAAAGTCCCCGAATCCATTATATCATATCACTGATTATTATTGTTTTTCTTGGAATTATTTCACGAAAAATTGATTTCATTCCGGTATGTTTCGGAGATTTTCTCTACGCAGTTATGATTTATATTTTAGCCAGAATCTTTCTGATTAATCACAAACCGGTTCAAATTGCAATTATTTCATTACTTATCTGTTACAGCATTGAATGCTTTCAGCTTTATCAGGCTGACTGGATTGCCGCAATTAGAAAAACTATTTTTGGGAAATACGTACTGGGACAAGGTTTTTTATGGACGGATCTTATAGCTTATACCTGCGGAATTACAATTGTATTTATTATTGAGAAAATCATCTTAAAAAAAACATCATATGAAACTCGTCTTCGCATCAAACAACAAAAATAAAATCAAAGAAATCCAGAGCATTCTAAAAGAATCAATACAATTATTGAGCCTCGAAGAAATTGGCTGCCATGAAGAAATTCCGGAAACTGCAGATACTATTGAAGGAAATGCAGTTCTCAAAGCCAATTATGTAACCCAAAAATATGGCTATGATTGTTTTGCAGACGATACCGGTTTAGAAGTTCATGCTTTAAATGGGGAACCCGGCGTTTATTCAGCAAGATATGCAGGAGAACAAAAAAATTCCAATGACAATATGAATAAACTTCTGGGAGCTTTAAAAAATAAATCAGACAGAAGCGCGCAATTCAAGACTGTTATTGCATTAAATTTAAATGGTTCGCAGCATTTGTTTACCGGAATAGCAAAAGGAAGTATTACTTTAGATAAAACAGGAAACAACGGTTTTGGATATGATCCGGTTTTTCAGCCAGAGAATTATACCGAAACATTTGCCGAGCTGGCTTCTGAAATAAAAAATAAAATCAGCCATCGTGCGAAAGCAACTCAGCAACTAATTGATTTTCTGAATTCAAGAAAATAATTGTTTAAAATACAACATTTAAATAGGTAAAATTTATATTTTCAGACGTAAAATTCTTCATTTAATTATCAAATCGATTTTACAAGAAAGATAACTTTTTGATTATCAAATCATAACAAATACATAATTCTTAAAAATGGATTAGTTTATCTGAAATATTAACAGTAATTTTGCACCCTATTTTAAAAATACATATGAATAAATTTGAACAATTAGGATTGAATGAATCGTTACTGAAGGCGATTTTAGATCTAGGATTTGAGAATCCGTCAGAAGTACAGGAGAAAGCGATTCCCCTATTATTGGAAAAAGATACAGATATGGTTGCGTTGGCTCAGACAGGGACAGGGAAAACGGCAGCTTTCGGTTTTCCGCTAATCCAAAAAATTGATGCTGACAACAGAAATACACAGGCATTAGTTTTATCGCCAACAAGAGAGCTTTGTTTACAGATTACCAACGAACTTAAAAACTACTCAAAATACGAAAAAGGTATTAATGTGGTAGCAGTTTACGGCGGGGCTAGTATTACAGAGCAAGCCAGGGACATTAAAAGAGGGGCACAAATTATTGTAGCTACTCCGGGAAGAATGCAGGATATGATCAACAGAGGTTTGGTTAACATTAAAAATATAGATTACTGTATTCTTGATGAGGCTGATGAGATGTTGAACATGGGATTCTATGAAGACATCGTATCTATTTTATCTGATACTCCAGATCAAAAAAGCACATGGTTGTTCTCTGCAACTATGCCACAAGAGGTTGCCAGAATTGCAAAACAATTTATGAGCGATCCACTAGAAATTACTGTTGGAACAAAAAATTCAGGTTCTGCAACAGTTTCTCACGAATTTTACTTAGTGAATGCACGTGACCGTTACGAGGCCTTGAAACGTTTAGCCGATGCTAATCCGGACATTTTCTCTGTAGTTTTCTGTCGTACAAAAAGAGATACTCAGGCTATTGCCGAAAAATTAATTGAAGACGGATATAGTGCTGCTGCGTTACACGGAGATTTATCTCAGGCACAGCGTGATGGTGTAATGAAATCTTTCCGCGGAAGACAAATTCAGATGCTTGTTGCGACTGACGTTGCTGCACGTGGAATTGATGTTGACAACGTAACACACGTTGTAAACTACCAGTTACCTGATGAAATCGAAACTTACAACCACCGTTCCGGACGTACTGGTAGAGCCGGAAAATTAGGAACTTCTATTGTAATTGTTACAAAAAGTGAGTTGCGTAAAATTTCATCTATCGAAAGAATCATCAAACAAAAATTCGAAGAAAAACAAATTCCTTCCGGAATTGAAATCTGCGAAATTCAATTGCTGCACTTAGCTACAAAAATTAAGGATACAGAGGTTGATCACGAAATTGACAACTACTTACCAGCTATTAATACTGTTCTTGAAGGTTTATCTAAAGAAGAACTGATTAAAAAAATGGTTTCTGTAGAATTTAATCGTTTCATCAATTACTATAAAAAGAACAGAGATTTATCATCTCAATCTGGTGAAAGACGTGAGAGAAATGATTCTGAGCCAAGAGAATTCAATAATAACGGAGCAGTTCGTTATTTTGTAAACATTGGTTCAAGAGACAATTTCGACTGGATGACATTAAAAGACTACCTAAAAGAAACATTAGACTTAGGTCGTGATGACGTTTTCAAGGTAGATGTAAAAGAAGGATTTTCTTTCTTCAATACAGATCCGGAACATACTGACAAAGTAATGGAAGTATTAAACAACGTACAATTAGAAGGACGTCGTATTAATGTGGAGATTTCTAAAAATGACGGTGGCGGAAGACGTGACCACAATAACCGTGGTGGCGGAAGAAGTTCAGGACCAAGAAGAGAAGGCAACTTCGCTCCAAGACGTGAAGGTTCCGGTGGTGGATTCAGAAGCGACAGAAACTCTGCTCCAAGACGTGAAGGTTCCGGAGGCGGTTTTAGAAGCGAAAGAAACTCTGCTCCGAGAGAAG
Organism: Flavobacterium hibisci; assembly: GCF_020026925.1. Lineage (GTDB taxonomy): Bacteria > Bacteroidota > Bacteroidia > Flavobacteriales > Flavobacteriaceae > Flavobacterium > Flavobacterium hibisci. The sequence goes on from NZ_JAIQDW010000018.1 coordinate 11,567, forward strand.
GTGGTTTCAGAAGAAATGAAGGTGGTTCAGACAGAGCGCCAAGACGTTCTGAAAGCTTTGGTGATTCACCAAGACCAAGAAGACCAAGAAGAGATTAATCATTTGATTATCTTAAATATAAAATCCCAAATTCCAGACAAAATTGGAATTTGGGATTTTTTTTACATCTAAGAATCTTCCTTCTGTCTTTGTTAATTTTCTGATAATTATATTCAGATACTGCAAAATATTTAATCCTGATTTACTACTTTTAGTGCTTTAAATCAGGATATGAAATATTTCGCAGTTTTCTTTTTTACATTATTGTCAGCTATTGGTTTTTCTCAGGAAACTACACCTACTTTTCCTCAAAGGGTTTCCGGTTACATCTATAACGATAACAGTAAAGAACCTATTCCCAATGTAAATGTCATCAACACCAACAAAGTCCGTGGTGCCATGTCTGATGCCAAAGGATATTTTGAAATAGATGTACAGGTTAATGACACACTCCATTTTTCTATTTTAGGTTTTCAATCCCTAAGAATCAGGGTAACAAACGACTGGGTAAAAAATAAGGTTACGAGAATTCAGCTTACAGAAAAAGCAATTGCCCTGGAAGAAGTTGTTATTGCTCCATTCCATTTAACCGGTTATCTGGAAGTGGATTCAAAATTAATTCCAACAAAAGAAAACTACCGCTACAGCATTTCAGGACTTACACAAGGTTATGAAGCTGGCGAATATTCTCCAAACGCTTTCGGAAAAGTTTTAGGTTCGATTTTCAACCCCGCCGATATGCTTTATAATTTCTTTGGAAAAAATGGAAGAGAACTCAAGAAACTGAAAGAAATGAGGAAAGACGATACTGTACGAAATTTACTGGAATCTAAATATGATCGTGAAACAGTAGCTGTTCTTTTAGGAATAAGTAAGGATGAAATTCCTCAAATTTTAGAGCGCTGCAGCTACTCAGAAGCTTTTATCCAGGAAGCAAATGATTTACAGATTATGGATGCCATAAGTGCTTGCTACGAGCAATATAAAGTCTTGAAAAGAAATTAAATTTTACTATAAAAATCAAATCCTCAATTGTAATAATTGAGGATTTTTTATTTACAATCTTCTCAGATTGTTGATTTTATGAAATTTATTTTACAGGTATATTCGAAAGAATTTCCAATACAAATTTCCAGTATTTCTGAGCAGAAGAAATACTCGCTCTTTCATCCGGCGAATGTGCTCCGTGAATTGTCGGCCCAAAAGAAATCATGTCCATGTCAGGATAATTAGTCCCTAAAATTCCACACTCTAAACCAGCGTGACAAGCTACCACTTTTGGTTTTTCTCCATTTTGTTTTTCATAAATATTTTTTAAAACTTCTAATATTTCAGAATTTACATTTGGCGTCCAACCCGGATAAGAACCTGAAAGCTCTACTTCACAACCTACTAATTCAAAAGCTGAACGCAATGAATTCGCCAGATCAAATTTTGAAGTTTCAACAGAAGAACGTGTCAGGCATCCCACTAAAATTTCTCCGTCTTTTACAATAACTCGGGCAATATTATTTGAAGTTTCCACTAAATCAGCCATATCAGTACTCATTCGGTAAACTCCGTTATGAGCTGCATAAATCGCTCTGATTATCCCTTCCTGAACCCCCAGATCCATTACTTTTTCAGGTAAATCACATTTTACGATTTCAATCGAAAGGTTTGGTTCAGTAGTTTTATATTCCGTTTTAATATCGTTGATAATTTCCTGCATATTAAAAATGTAAGCTTCATCAAACATTTCCGAAATGATCACTTTTGCAACACTTTCTCTTGGAATTGCATTTCGCAAACTTCCACCGTTAATTTCAGAAATCTGAAGTCCGAAGTTTTCAAAAGCATCAAACAACAAACGGTTCATAATTTTATTAGCATTCCCTAGCCCCTTATGAATATCCATTCCTGAATGGCCACCATTTAATCCTTTTACCGTTATGGTGTAACCCACTGAACCTTCCGGAACTTCCTCCTCATGATACGTTCTTGTTGCTGTTACATCAATTCCTCCGGCACATCCAATATCAATTTCATCATCCTCTTCAGTATCCAGATTCAACAAAATCTGACCTTGCAAAATCCCGCCTTTTAAATTTAAAGCTCCGGTCATTCCGGTTTCTTCATCAATTGTAAATAAAGCTTCAATCGCAGGATGCGGAATATCTTTACTTTCCAGAATTGCCATAATTGTTGCTACCCCAAGCCCATTATCAGCCCCAAGCGTAGTCCCTCGCGCACGTACCCAGTCACCATCCACATACATATCGATTCCCTGAGTATCAAAATCAAAAACAGTATCAGCATTTTTTTGATGTACCATGTCAAGGTGTCCCTGCATTACTATTGGTTTGCGATTTTCCATTCCCGGTGTTGCCGGTTTTCTGATGATTACGTTTCTGATTTCGTCTTCAAAAGTTTCCAAACCTAAGCTGTTTCCAAAATTTTTCATAAACTCAATTACACGTTCTTCCTTTTTTGAGGGACGCGGAACTGCATTTAAATCTGCAAATTTATTCCAAAGTGCTTTTGGCTCCAGATTTCTTATTTCCTGACTCATATATTTTGTTTGATGTTTAACAATTAAGAGCTCCAAAGTTACAAAGTTTAAATTCTTTTTCGATACTAATTAATATTGTATTTATATTTACGTATTCAAAATATATACTGTGAAATCAAAATACATTTTACCTTTATTTCTTTTAATTCAGATTATCTTTTTAAAAATCCTGCCTTTCTATCCGGATTTTGTTGAAGGAGCTTACAGCAACAATTTTTATATCCGAATTTCACATTTCTCCAGAACACTTTTAGGTGAAATTCCGTTTTCTGTTGGTGACTATATTTATGCAGTTTTAATCATTTCTATAATCAGCTGGTTTTGGAAAATCAGAAAAACATGGAAAGCAGGCTGGAAAGATCATCTTCTTAAAATACTAGGTAAAATTTCTGTTTTTTACTTTTTGTTTCATCTCCTTTGGGCATTCAATTATTACCGTGAACCGCTTTTTCAAAAAATGGAAATTAAAAAAGAATACACGGATGCTGAATTGCTGGCTTTTACTAAAAGATTAATTATCAAAACGAATGAAATTCAGCTGCAGATTACTAAAAATAAAAGTACAAAAGTGATTTTTCCGTACTCGCAAAAAGAAGTTTTTAAGATGAATCTAAACGGATATGATAATCTGGCTAAAGAATATCCTTATTTTAAATACAAAACCTTAAGTATTAAAAAATCATTATTCAGCATCCCTCTTACTTACATGGGCTTTGGCGGTTATCTGAATCCGTTTACCAATGAAGCCCAGGTAAATGATTTGTTGCCCATGTATAACTTTCCTTTAACCAGTGCGCATGAAATGGCACATCAGATGGGGTTTGCGAGCGAAAGCGAATGTAATTTTATTGGTGTTCTGGCTTCAGTTAAGAATGATAATTTATATTATCAATATTCCGGCTACAGTTTTGCACTTCGCTATTGCCTTGGTATCTGGCAATTTAAAAACGAGAAAATTTTCGAACAGTTAAAAAAACAAACCCACACCGGAATTTTAAAAAATTATCAGGAAAGCCGTGATTTCTGGAAAAAATATGACACTTTTATTGATAAAGGTTTTCATTTCTTGTATGATAATTTCCTGAAAACAAATAATCAAAAAGAAGGAATGGAGAGTTATAGCAAATTCATTGACCTAATGGTGAATCATTATAAAAACAGAAAATTATAATTATGCTGTAACAAAATTGACAACATCACTACTAACACCCATATGAGCGAAAACCTAGAACATTCTTTTGTTGTGCAATTGCAGGCAAACCAGAATATAATCCACAAGATTTGTAGATTATATACTGCCGGCGAAGATGCCCACAAAGATCTGTTTCAGGAAATTACCATTCAGCTCTGGAAGGCATATCCTAAATTTAGAGGCGACAGCAAATTCTCGACCTGGGCTTATCGCGTTGCCTTAAATACCGCCATTACCTTATACCGAAAAACAAAGCGAACCGTATCTACAGTAGAATATGAAAACCACCAGCATTTTGTTAAAGATGTTGACTACAATTATGAAGAAGAAGAACAGATTAAACTAATGTATAAAGCAGTATATCAGCTTAATGATATTGAAAAGGCATTGGTTTTTATGTATCTGGAAGACAAGGATTATCAGGAAATAGCCGAAACTTTAGGAATCAGTGAAGTGAATGCACGAGTGAAAATGAACCGAATTAAAGGGAAACTTAAAAAAATATTAAATCCTTAAAATACCACCATGAAAGAACTGGATTTATTAAAAAAAGACTGGAAAAAGAACGCGGATTCTTTTGAACAAATTTCAGAGATAGAAATTTATAATATGATTCATAAAAAGTCATCTTCAACTGTAAAGTGGATTTTGATTATTAGTATTTTGGAAGTACTGTTTTGGACTGCCTCAAATTATTTTTCTAATATTGATGATATTCTCAAAAAGATCAATCATCCCGAAATTATACTTTACATGGAAATTTTAATGTACTTTAATTATGCTGTAATTCTGGCTTTTATTTACTTTTTCTACAAAAATTATAAAACAATTTCGACAACAGTCTCTACAAAATTACTAATGCTCAGCATTTTAAAAACTCGTAAAACGGTTCAGTACTATGTTTGGTACAACTTAGGAATGATAGTCGTTTCATCAATATTTAGCTTTTTCATTGGATACGTTTACAATCCAGAAATGGAGCTCATAAGAGAAAAACTAGCTCTTAATGGTAAAGCAATGTTATTTTCTATCGGAATTTTAATTCTGATAGTATTAGGGTTCTTTGGAATGTTCTGGTGTATTTACCGATTATTGTACGGAACTTTGTTACGCCGTTTGTATGCAAATTACAAGGAATTGAAGAAAATTGATTTTTAGAAAAATTTTTAAGTGAAATATTACTTCAAATTTAATTTTCACCTTCAGGTCCTTTATAACTCCATCTTCTCATTTCATTAAGTTCTTCCTGGGCTTTTAATTCTTCTGCCGGGATAACTTTTAAAAATGATGGGTGCTGTTCTATGGCATATTCAACTTTTTCAACAATTTCCTCAATAGTATCATTTTCATAATCAATATCAAGAGGCTCTTTGATAATGAATGATTGAAGGATATTTTTCTTTTTCATTCGCAATCCTTTCTTATCAAATGAACGACGGAAACCGTCAATAACAATTGGAATAACGATTGGTTTGTGCTGTTTGATGATATGCGCAGTTCCTTTTCGGACAGGTTTAAATGATTTTGTAGTACCTTGTGGAAACGTAATTACCCAGCCGTCATTAAGAGCGATTTTGATATTTTCAGTATCGTTTGGATTAACATCTCGTTTTTCTGTCACGTCAACGCCTTTGGAACGCCAGGTTCTTTCTACAGTTATTGCCCCAACATAAGCCAGAATTCTTGGCAGCAAACCAGCCTGCATTGTTTCTTTGGCGGCAACATAATAAATATTCATTTTAGGCTGCCATAAGTAGCCTATGTTTTTGATGGTATCCTGACGGCCGCTTAAACTGGCATTAAAAACATGAAACATTGCTACCACATCAGCAAAATAAGTCTGATGGTTGGATATAAACAAAACGTTTGTATCCGGTAACGTTTTAATAATTTCAGATCCTTCAATCTGCAATTCATTAAAACCTCTATATCGCCTATGTGTCATGGTGCCCAAAATACGGATCAGCCATTTTTTGATGAATAATATATGTCCGAAAGGATTTCGTTTAAACAATCCCATAGCAGTGAATTATGTTGTTTTTGTTAGGCCGCAAACATACAAAATTTATTTTTTTGGAAATTTTGTAAAAAATTCTACCAAAAAACAGTTATTGTAATGAATATCAAATCATTAAATTTACGTTTTTAAATCTTTTCTTCAAAAGTAATTTTTAAAACTTCTCTCAATTCACTTAACATCATCGCAGTTGCGCCCCAAACCACATGATTCTGAATATTAAAAGCCGGAACCAAAATATTGGCTGCATAAGAAGTTGATAACGTGGCTTCGATTATAATTTCATCATTTAAAAAAACAGATAGTGGAAGTTCAATAATATCAGCAACTTCCCTGACATCGGGGTAAAACGACAATTCCCGCACAGAAATACCTAAAAAGGGGTGCACCAAAAAATTACTTGGCGGAATATACATTGGCGTAAACTCCTTAACAATTTCTATTTTTTCAGATGAGATTCCAATTTCTTCCTGTGTTTCCCGCAAAGCCGTTTCCCTAAAATCCGCATCTGAAATTTCATGTTTGCCCCCGGGAAAAGCAATTTGAGAAGAATGAACACCATTATACGCATTGCGAACAATTAAAACTAAATGTGTTTTATTGTTTTTAGGATATAACAGCATCATGACTGCAGCAATTCTTGGACTTTTGGCTGTCAAATCAAGGTTTTTCATTAGCTGAATCCTTTCTGGAGGAGCCATTTTTACATGTGCATTCTCTGCCGGAAGTGCAACCGGAATTAAATTAGGAACATGTTGTAAAAAATCCTGAAAATCCATAATCAAAGTTTATTTTTGTACTTTCAAATAAAATATAAATATAGTCCAGAAAACGCGGTTGCACAAGTTTTCTAAAACCAAACCCCTGAAAATGTACAGCAGAGAAGAATCACAAAAACTAAAAAGAGAATTCTGGGTAGCATTTGCCGAGAAATATCCCAGAAAGTGGGTGCTTTACGATACTAAGATCAAAGACTTTTCTTTTAAATTTTATATAGATAATAAAAAAGCGCAGGTCTTAATTGATATCGAACACCGAAGCGATGAAAAACGAATGGCTTATTTTGAAAAATTAGAAGCATTAAAAAACATCTTAGAAGAAGAATTCATCAAAGATTTGGTTTTCGAAAAAAACTTCACATTAGAAAGCGGAAAAACCATCAGCCGTATTTGGGTTGAAAAAACCGGGGTTGGGTTCAGCAATCGAAATAATTGGGAGACTATTTTTGATTTCTTTTTCGAAAAAATGAATGCTCTGGAAATGTTTTATTTAGAGTATGATGAGTTTATTAAGGATATAGAATAAAGCAGTTCTTAAAATATTTATGCAATCCGCTTATTAGCTTTAAACTAATGAGCGTTTTTCTCTATTAAAAAATCTGTAATTAATCACACATTAAAAATATTATAGACAATAATCTGTTTATCATAATTGATATACAATTGTTTACGGTAGTCTTGCTTTTTGCGGGTAATAATTGAAATTTTGCAGTCAATTCCGCTATTGTTTTTGCATACAAACGAATAGACAATATCGGTATCATTTTCTTCCCTCTCTATGTATTCAATGATATTAAAAAGCTGTATTTCTTGTGAATACACCACAATTCTATGTTTTTCTGTATCAAGTATCACAGAAAGGTTAACCAAATCAAGATTTGACCATTCGCCCCATTTACCTTTATCATTTTTTTCTAAAACACTGAAACCCGATGTTCTAAAACGATAAGACTGACTGTAAGTTTGCTGGATTCCTAATGCAAGAAAAAGAAGTATGATATAATTGCGTAAAATATTCATAATGTTAGAGGGGCTATTAAAACTCAAATTTACTTTTTTCCTGATAAGCAGCTTTAAAATCGGCTATTATTTCATGAATTATTTTTTCTGCTGGTAAAATTTCATGGATTAATCCTGCTATTTGTCCTATTTCAAGCTCCCCTTCTTCAAGATCGCCTTCAAACATTCCTTTTTTTGCTCTTGCTCTTCCTAAAAGCTGTACTAACTCTTCTTTTGAGGGACACTTTTTATATAATTCCTGAATATCATCGTAAAATTTATTTTTAATCAAACGAACAGGCGCTAATTCTTTCAGGGTTAATTGTGTATCACCTTCTTTTACCCCTACTATCTTTTGCTTGAAATTAGGGTGTGAAGATGATTCTGTTGAGGCAGCAAAACGACTCCCAATCTGAACTCCGTCTGCACCAAGTATCATAACTGCCAGCATTCCTTTTCCGGTTGCAATACCACCTGCTGCAATAATCGGAATCTGAACTTTTTCTTTTACCATCGGAATCAAAGTCAGTGTTGTTGTTTCATCACGACCATTATGACCTCCCGCTTCAAAACCTTCTACTACAATTGCATCAACTCCGGCTTCTTGTGCCTTTAAAGCAAAAATACTGCTGCTAACCACATGAACTACAGTAATACCCTTTGATTTTAAAAATGAAGTCCATGTTTTAGGATTTCCTGCCGAAGTAAAAACAATCTTAACTCCTTCATCAACCACAATATTCATGATTTCTTCTATATTTGGATATAACATCGGAATATTGACACCAAACGGTTTATCGGTGTTTTTTTTGCATTTCTGAATGTGTTCCCGTAAAACTTCCGGATACATTGAACCAGCTCCAATAAGTCCTAAACCACCGGCATTACTAACTGCTGCAGCTAATTTATAACCGCTGTTCCAAATCATACCTCCCTGAATGATTGGGTATTTTATATTAAAGAGCTGTGTGATTTTATTCATTGAAAACTTATTTTTTTAAGATCTTTCCGGTTTTGTGCAAACCATTCGCATCAAAAGTATAAAAATAGAGTCCGCTTTTTAATGATTCTACTGAAAGATTTGGATTTTGACCTGTTATCTTTTGATCAATTACTTTTTGGCCTAAAACAGAATAGACAATAACCGATGCATCATTTATTTGATTAGAAAACCTGAATGTTATAGTGGTTTTAGCAGGATTGGGATAAACAGCAACATCTTTATTTGCAAAGCTATCAACTCCTAATGCAGTGCTGAAATTCGGAATTCCATAACCGTAATTATTATCAGGTGCTGAATATTTATCTGAAGACTGAATAACCATGTTTCTAATCTCCTGATTTGTTTTTTCAGGATACGCCTGCCATAAACAAGCAATCATTCCGGCCATAATTGGGCATGAAAAAGAAGTGCCGTCAGAAATACCAATATTCCCCGAAACATCGGCTACCACAGCATCTTTACCTTGTGCCATAACATCTGGTTTTATTCTTCCGTCATAACTTGGCCCTATAGAACTAAATCCTGATCTTACTTTAGAAGCCGTAACTGCACCAACTGTAATAACAGAAACAGCATCTGCAGGCCCTCCAATATGTTTTTCGGACTGTGTTCCTTCATTTCCAGCTGAAGCAACAACAATAATCCCTTTATTAAAGGCAATTTCAGCACCCCTGGATATAAAATTGGTTGTTCCGTTCATATCGCTGTAGGTATGATTATATTCCGGTCTTGTAAAATCACCAAAATATCCTAACGAAGTTGTGATGATATCAACACCCAGCCTGTCTGCTTCTTCTGCTGCCTCGACCCAAAGCGATTCCTCAACCGGACCTTCTGAAGTATTATCTTCTGTAATAAACAAATAATAAGAAGCATCGGGAGCAGTACCTATCAGTTGGTTTTCTTTATATCCTCCCATAGTCGAAAGAACTAAAGTCCCATGACTGTCGCCGGTATAAAAATTGGCGTTTCTGGAAACATAATCATACCCACCGAGAATTTGATTATTATCCCTTAATTTTTGAAAAGGCTGCGCCGTATTTACTCCAGGAAAACCGCCGTCCAAAACTGCAATTATTTTTCCGGACCCTGTGTAATTCTGCTGGTGCAGAACTTGTCCGTTCAGCATCTGAATCTGGCTTGCAGAAGTTCCGTAATTATAATTAATGGTTGTTTTAAGTTTATTGTTTGTTACTGCAATTTGATTTTCGCCAGCCTTCTTAGAAGTTATGTTTAATACCTTATTCGCAAAAACTACTTTACCAACAAATGATAACGCTTTTAACCCATTAATATTTACCTGAGTTCCCCTGATATGAAGCGCATTCAGCCATTTAGACTGTGCGAGAACCGTAATTCCGGTACTTGCTTTTACCTGATTAACATACGTTGTTTCCAAAGGAACATCAGTAAGATTCAGCGTTATATTTTGAGCAGATCTTCTCTCGAGGGCACGCTGAGAAAGCATTAAAGCAGGGTTGTCAAAATAGGCTTGCGCATTGGGTTTATCCTTAAAATAGACCCAGGCATCTTCCTGTGAAAACATTGCAGTCGAAATCCATAAGAAAAAAAACAAGTAATTTACCTTCATAGCAAACTCATTTAAAAGCAAAAGCCTTTGTTAAAAGTATAAAGCTATGAAATTACTCCCGAACCAACTAATTCATTTTCTAAATACCAGGCAACAAATTGTCCTTCGGTAATGGCAGATTGCGGTTCCTCAAATCGCACATACATCCCGTCTTCAAATTGATGCAATGTTGCTCTTTGCAAAGGCTGACGATAACGGATTCTTGCCATTACCTTCATGGTTTCGCCCACTTTTAAAGTCATATCGGTACGAATCCAGTGGACTTCTGATTTTTCTATAAATAATGCTTTTTTAAACAACCCGGGATGATTGCTTGTAAGACCGGTGTATATTGTATTGGTTTCAACATCTGTTGCGATAACAAATAGAGGATCAGTAGTTCCGCCAACGTTTAAACCTTTTCGCTGTCCAACCGTAAAATAATGAGCACCCTGATGTTTACCCATAAATTTTCCCATTTCAGGACGATAACCCAATTTTTGAGCTTCGATTTTTAATTCTTGTTCCAAAGATAATCCAAGTGGTTTTTCAACGTTATAAATGGGATCATTTTTATCAATCTGAACAATTTTCCCTTCTTTAGGCTGCAATTTTTGTTGTAAAAATTCCGGCAAACGCACTTTTCCAATAAAGCAAAGTCCCTGTGAATCTTTTTTCTCAGCCGTTACCAATTCCATTTCAGCTGCAATTTCGCGTACTTGGGGTTTAGTCAAAGCTCCAATTGGGAATAATGCTTTAGATAACTGTTCCTGAGATAACTGACATAAAAAATACGATTGATCTTTGTTATTATCTGCTCCAGCAATTAATTGATAAACAGTTTTTCCATCAACTTCAGTTTCACTTTTTTGACAATAATGTCCCGTTGCTACATAATCTGCACCAAGACTTAAGGCAATTTTCATGAAAACATCAAATTTGATTTCGCGGTTACAAAGCACATCAGGATTTGGAGTTCTTCCTTTTTCGTATTCGTTGAACATGTAGTCCACGATTTTCTCTTTGTATTCTTCGCTTAAATCGACTGTCTGAAACGGTATGCCTAGTTTTTCAGCTACTAAAAGAGCGTCATTGCTGTCTTCTAACCACGGACATTCATTTGAAATAGTTACAGAGTCATCGTGCCAGTTTTTCATAAAAAGGCCAATAACTTCGTATCCCTGCTGTTGCAACAAATAAGCTGCAACACTCGAATCTACTCCACCGGAAAGTCCAACAACTACACGTTTCATTCTAAATCTTTTATATTTTTACAAGGGTGCAAAGATAAATCAAATTATAGATAATTAGGGTAGTTTTGATTACTTTATAACATACTGAAATTGACAAAGCTTATTGTATTCATTTTTTCCAATAAACTTTTGAATTTATTTTTTCTTGTTCAGAAGATCAAATTTTCTTTATATCGCGAAAGTAAAATTATCCTTGAATACCTGCTTTACTATTGTTTCTTTTCAGCCGGATTTTTATTAGTTCCTGTTTTTTCAGAAATTTTATTGATATTCTTCGGATCACTCATATTGATTTCCTTCGTAAGCTTTCCTTTTACATAAAATTTCCAAATTCCTGCTTTTTTTCCATTCAGGAATTTACCTTCTGAAGCCACTACTCCATCTAAATCATAAAAAACAGCGTCACCATTATACTGGTCATTGGCATATGTTGTTTGTTCTAGAATGATTCCGTTTTGGCCAAACTTTTTATATACGCCTTCTTTCAGTCCATTTTTATACGTCATTTCTTCTGCCACTTTTTCATTTGGATAATAAACGGTTCTTTTACCTTCCAGTTTACCGTTCTTATAGTTTTCAAGCGTCATGATTACTTTTGAAGCTTTATGGTAATATTTCCATTCTCCTTCATATTTTTTGTCAACCACTTTTCCTTCACTTACCTTGTTTTTTTTCTGATCATAGAAAATTGTATAAGCACTTCCGTCATTTGCACTAAAGTCACGGGTTGCAATTACATCTCCTTTTTTAGTATCATCAAAAAATTTAAAAACCCCAACTTCTTTTCCGTGGCTAAAAGTACCTTCATAACGAGGTCTTTTCGAAATTTCATAAGTCCCTTTCCAGACACCATCTTTTTTTCCGTTGGTATCGAGTTTATTAAAATCCTGCGCAAAACCTGCGGCACTTATCAAAAACAAAATCCAAAAATTTCTCATATTTTTTTTTCTATATAACAACAAAGATTCATTTTTAGTATTGCAAAGGTATAACCATTAAACAAAAACTCCTTTATCTATTACTAAAAAGTCGTTAAGAGCTGAGATTTGAATCTTTTTAGTATCAGTAAATAAAATTTAAAAAAAGCTTTTATAATAATGAATAACTTTTGCAAATTAACCTATATTCGCAAAAAATATTATAGCAAAAAAATATAACGTAAATTAAATCCGGAGCCTGATGAAATCCTTAAAATTATTCTTACTTACACTTTTTATAGGTGCCTCACAATTACATGCACAAGCAAAAGTGGAATCTATCATCTATAAATTCCACCCACATTATATGACTACTGATATCGGTCAGACTGTCGCAGGAACTTATTTGATTGAAGGAAAAAAACAACCCGTTATTGAAATCAATGCTGATGGTACCGGTATCATTCAATTGGCCAATTTATCTAAAAAGAAATTAACCTGGGGAATAGAATGTTCTGATGAAGGTATTCCTATCTTCAAAGAAGGCTATGACAGTTCTTCTTATACATTTTGGTATAAAATAACAGGAACAGGTGAATGGCTTTATACACAGTTTTTAATTATTCCTGGCAAGAAAAAAATGTATCTTATGGGAGATCGTGTAAAATATTATGGAGAAACCCAAGTAAAAAATGAGGAGGAATAATTAACCTTTTTTATATGAAGTAAAGCAAAAATAAAAATGTTTTATCTGATTTTATCAACACTTCTGAAAATTTCAGCTTTTTATTTCATGAAATAAAAAATTATACCTAATTTTTATTTAATTTGCAATAAACTTCAATATCTCATCTAATGGTTACAATCACACGCCTTTTTGATTTCCCTTATTATCAACAAGAAACTTACAATCTTCAGGTTGCATTCGCTACCAAAAAAAATGGGGTTTGGGAAAAAACATCCAGCAGTGAATATATTGCTAAAGCCAATGCTGTTTCAAGAGCACTATTGCGCCTGGGTGTACAAAAAGATGATAAAATTGCCCTGATAACTTCTAATAACCGTACGGAGTGGAACATCATGGATATAGGCATCCAGCAGACTGGTGCACAGAACGTACCCATTTATCCTACCATTGCCGAAGAAGATTATGAATATATTTTAAATCATAGCGGCAGTATTTATTGTTTTGTTTCTGACGAAGAAGTGCTTCAGAAAGTCAATGCGATAAAAGCAAATGTCCCAACATTAAAAGAGGTCTATTCCTTTAACGAAATCGCAGGCTGCAAACACTGGTCGGAATTACTGACTCTGGGTGATGACGAAAGTAACCAGACAGAGGTTGAAGATAGAAAAGACAGTATCAAAGAAGACGATTTAGCTACTATAATTTATACTTCAGGAACTACCGGAAGACCTAAAGGCGTCATGCTTTCGCATAAAAATATTGTATCGAATGTATTGGACAGTGCTCCAAGAATTCCGTTTGATGCCGGAAAAAGTACCGCTTTAAGTTTTCTCCCAATCTGCCATATTTTTGAAAGAATGATTTTGTACATCTATCAATATTATGGTGTTTCGGTTTACTTTGGGGAATCCATTGAAAAAATAAGTGATAATTTAAAAGAAGTACGCCCTACGGTTATTACAGCCGTACCAAGGCTTTTGGAGAAAGTTTACGATAAAATTTATGCTAAAGGAACTGAACTGACCGGCATCAAGAAAAAACTTTTTTTCTGGGCGATTGATTTAGGCTTAAAATATGAACCATACGGCGCCAATGGATTTTGGTATGAATTTCAGTTAAAAATTGCCCGAAAACTGATTTTTAGTAAATGGAAAGAAGGTTTGGGTGGCAGGCTGGATTTAATGGTTTCGGGAAGTGCCGCTTTACAAACGCGTTTATCGAGAGTTTTTGCCGCCGCTCAAATTCCGGTTATGGAAGGCTACGGCTTAACGGAAACTTCGCCTGTTATTGCTGTAAACGACCAGAGAAATAAAGGTTTCAAAATTGGAACCGTAGGAAAACCAATCCGAAACGTCGAAGTTAAAATTGCCCAGGATGGTGAAATCCTTTGCAAAGGACCAAATGTAATGTTAGGTTATTTCAATGATCCTGAAAAAACGGCCGAGGCTTTACAAGACGGCTATTTCCACACGGGAGACATTGGCGAAATTGACAGCGAAGGTTTCCTGAAAATTACTGACCGTAAAAAAGAAATGTTCAAAACATCAGGAGGGAAATACATTGCACCTCAGATGATTGAAAATGCGATGAAACAATCCCGTTTTATCGAACAGATTATGGTAATTGGTGAAGGCGAAAAAATGCCGGCAGCTTTTATTCAGCCTAATTTTGAATTTGTAAAAGAATGGGCGAAAATCCATAAAATTACTTTAGGAAATTCTACTGCTGAAATCGCTTCTAATCCTGATGTGATTAAACGAATTGACGAAGAAATTGAAAATATCAACAATAAATTCGGACACTGGGAACAAATCAAACGTTTTGAGCTTACCCCGGACATATGGTCAATCGATGGCGGACAGCTTACTCCTACCCTAAAATTAAAACGAAAAATTATCAAAGAAATCTACAAAGATCTTTACTCAAAAATCTATGGGAATATTCAATAAATCAAAATAATTTAACCAAAAAACGGAAAAAGGCTGTCTTTTTAGGACAGCCGTTTTTTATTTGTATAATTCTTCCCTAATTTGAATTAAAGTCTGAATGGCTTTCGCCTCATCCGGTTTTTCAGGTAAAGTTGATGTCTGATAATGCTTTTCGATTGAAGCAATAAGATTATTTGCCATTTCCAGTAAATCATCGTATTCTCTGTTTCTGGCTTTTATATCGAGTAATTCCTCCCTATTTGAAACACGAATATTTAATTTTCCGGTTGACAGAATCTGCTCGGCGGTTTGCAAAAGTCTGATAGTGTGCATCATGTTTTTGCTGTCGTAATTTTTGCCGTGCTGCTGGTTGGTGTTGTAACGGTCTTCGTTGCGCTTTTCGATCCAGTTCCAGTATTCGGTGTATTCTTTGCAGTATTTTGAATAACCGTCCTTATTGCAGGATAAGTATCCAATCAATTTTTCGTTTTTAGGAATCGACGAAAGCGAAACTTCATTGGAGTTTTCTTTCTGAATAATTCCTTTGTAACCCAATGTTTTCTCGTGATCGTAAAACATTGCAAACATGCCTTTTGAATTGGGCAGATCGACCAGACCAATCTGTTCCTGCTTTAAATCATTTTGCTGTAGAAATTCTAATGCCGAAACAGTTTTATAACCTTCTAAAACATAACAAAAATCCAAAAGGCTTTTCTTTTCCTTTGGCAGCGGATTTACGATTTTCTTGTTTAAACCTCTCGCCTTTTTGATCTGGGTTACGGCATAACCTGCAAAAGAATCTTTGCAGAGTTTCGACAGAAAGTCTTCCATTTTTAACTGTTCTATCAACGGATGTTTGTACAAAATACAATCGTCCGGCGAAGCCAGAATCTCCAGAATATTAGGATTATTTTTAAGCAATAATTCTATAAAACGCCCAATTTCGTAATACACCTCATCATTGGTTTCATTACTAATCTGCGGAATATAATCTAACCCAAAGAATTTTTCTTTTGGGAGATAATAAACGCCTTTGATATCGGTATCTGATGTTGGAGTATTTAACCCAAACGATTTGCTTCCCGAAATGACTTCGAAAAGGATTAGGTTTTGGTATTTTAAGTTTTGGATGGTCATAGATTTATGATTTTATTCAGGTAAGCTCAAAATATAAAAAATAGATTTTGGCAAATCATCATAGGTTTTCAAAACAACGTAGTACCATTTGTTTTCAGGAATATCAACTTCAAAAACATCATTTTTTTTATGATTTTTAATTGCATCTTCAAAAGTTTTATGCATAACTCCCTCATTAAACCATCCTAAATCACCTTTATTGACATTACCATCCATATTATAAATGGAAGCTAACTCTTCAAACGATTTATTTTTTTTATATAATTTGAGAATCTCTTCCCTTTTTTTATTAATCTCATTAATAGTTAACCTACTACCATCTAAATAAATATAACTTACTCTCATCGAGACAGTAGGTTCTGTTTTAACAATTCTGGCCTTATCAATGATATCTTCTTCAAGAAATCTATTTTTATAATAATCAATACTATCATTAGTAATTTCTAAAGTCGTAATTTCAGCTTTTGGATTCAATTTAATAAAGTTCTCAGCTTCTTCAAGAGAGTTTATTTCTTTTAAGTTTTGTGAAGAAACAATAGTTAAATAGAAGAAGTTAATGGCTAATAGTAAGTATTTAAACATAATGCATAGGTATTTAATTTACATTTCATGATCACATTTGCTAAATTAATTTATCATAGCTTCAAAATGAGGTTCTGCTATTTCTCTAAAAATCATTTCAAATGCATTAAATAAATTTTGAGGAACCTCATTAACTACTCTCTGATAAAACATCTCATCCAATGGAGAAACCTTATGACTACCATCATTAATTTCAGAAATTAAGGCGCTACAAATATAATATCTTGGGTCTGTGACAGAAATGTTAGATATAGCAGCCCAAGAATCTTTTCCTAATTTGGTAAAATTAACATAACTCTCTAAAATTCTTCTCATTATATTACAAACAGAAATATTTAGTTCATTATCATCTTTATCTTTCAACGTTTTTAATGAATTCCAGAGTAATGTATAATCATTTAAAATTTCATTTTTATCTCCTGTACAGATTAGGCTACTTATATTTTTTTCCTTGATTACATGAAAAAAAGTTTTATCATAACAAATAGGCCTGAAATCTGAAGAAACTTCTTTAAAAAAATAAAGATTATGAGACATTATAAAAACTTGTTGGATATTGGTATTTTTTAATAGTTTATGATCAGGTTTATTCCCTTTTTTAGCAATTAATTGATGTATCAAAGTTGTAACTATAAACAAAACTTGGCTATCCAAACTAGAAACTGGGTCATCTATCACTATAATTTTCTTTTTCGAACTTCTATCAGCATTATCTGTTCCTAAGCAAAGTTGATAGAAATATAAAAATGAAATAAAATTTTTTTCTCCTTCACTCAAAGTTTTAAATACATTTTCTGAATACTCATTATCAATCCTTTTGAGATAATATTGAGATATATTATTGATCTTTTCTTTTTCATCGATTAAAAAACCGTCAAAACCGCTATTGCTTAAAATTGAATTTATATTTGATATTGCTTCTTGTGTTGTAATTGTTTCTGTCTTCCACTGCTCTATTTTATTTTTTGATTCTAATATTGACAAATTAATGGAATTCTCCATTTCAACTTCGAAAAAATAATCAATAGATGAATTGTACTTTCGTAAATAATACTTTTCTATTTTTCCTTTAGCTTTCTTTGCAAAATACTTCCACAAATCTAATTCGAATTGCTTTTTATTTAAATCAAGATTACTAAAATCCCCATTGTGTTTATTAATTAAATCTTTAATTTCCGAAATACTATCTTTAAAATTAAGTATAGATTGAAGTTCTTTTCTCGTATTAGATTCTTTAATTTTCAAATCAATCTGTTCGATGTTTTTATCGACAAAAGTTTTTAATGAATCATACAAATTAGAAACAAGATTTTTACGATTATATTCATTTAGAACATTTCTTATTTCTTGCAGTAAAAGAGAAACAGTTGAGACATAATTAGTCTTCAATTTTTCTAATTCTGATATTTTATTTTTAAAATTTTGATCAAAATAATTTTCAAATTTTTTAACCAACTCACTATCTATAGTTTCTTTTTGACAAAAAGGACATTTTTGTAAATCTTTGTCTTCTTTTAAAAATGATATTCCGGTAGAAACCCAATTACTAACCCCTAGATTATTAATCATCTCAGCAATGTCAATATCATTATTTCCTATAATTATCTCTTGCAGAAGTTTATTCAATTCTATTTCTTGTCTTCTAATTTTGGAGTATAATTTTGTTGAAATGTTGGAATTAATTTTTACAATTTCATTATCATAAAATCTTTTATACTTACTTACTAAATCATCAAAAACAATATTCTCGTAACTATTTTTTTTAGATAAAATCCCCTCAATTTGCTCAAAATTATTTTGAACCTGTTTGAAAGGAAATAAATCCTTGATTTTTAAAAAAGATTGTAATGCGCTCTTTCTCTCTTCGAAACATTCCCTCTTTAATTTATCAAAACTTGTTTTATCATCTTGAATAATCTTCTCTTTTCTTGGTTGCAAAATATCTTTTAGATAATCTGAATTTTGTTTCAAAATTATAGTCTCTTCATCTATCAACTTATCTATTATATCATTACCTTGATTTAAAGAGAAAATACCATTCTGAACATCTTTTTTAATGAAATTTTTCTCAGTAAATTTTTCATCAAAAATGACAATTTCATAATCTTCTTCTAAATACCCTATTTGACTACAATTATTAAACTCAATGGATTTTGAGACGTCATCTAAAGTTAAATTATACAAAAATTTAGCAATTGTCGATTTCCCTGAACCATTTTTACCAAAAAAGAAATTTACCTTTTTCAATTCATCAATTACAACTTCATTTTTGTAACTTGTTACTCCTTTAAGTTTTATATTTGTAATCATAAACTATAGTTTAATACATAATTTCTTTTCTAAAAAACAAATCCAACTCCTCAGCCATCTTCTTCCCACTTTCCAACGTAATCGAATTCTCCTGATTAAATTTTACGGTTTCGAGTAAAAAATCAGTGATCAAAACTTCTTTTGGGTGCAGGTATTTTTCGTCCTGAGTGGCTTTTATTTCTTGTAATTCCAATATTTTTTCCTGTATGTTTTTCGGTGCAATTGGTACTAAATCGGCAAAAGCAACGGGCGGAAATGTATTGTTTTCTATAATCCATTTTCCGGCTAAAGCGGTGCGTAAGGCGTAGAAATAACTTTTTAGTTTTACTTCCTCCATTTCGCAGACTTCCATGAAATTTTTTGTCGTTCCTAAATAATGGTGTAAAACCGCTATTGGCGAGAAACATTCCGTGGCTATCTTCCGCATTTGTTTTGCAAAATCATCATTTGCATAATACACAATTGGCGAAAACAACCACTCAATCAAAGGTGCGTTAGATTTTGCTAATAATTTTATGGCTTTCCGTAAATCCCAGCCGGAACCGTCAAGATCGTCTTCGGTCATGAACTCAATCACATCGGGTTGTTCCCAAAGTGACAAATAATACTCGGGTTTGTGTTTGTAGATAAAACGAATATCATAGTCACTGTCCGGAGAAGCAAATCCCCAGGCACGGCTTCCGGATTCTACGGCAAAGAGTATTTCTACTTCTTTTTCGAGTTCTGTTTGTTTTAGTTTTTGAAGTATTTTTTCTTTCATGGCTGGTTTCAAATATAAATAAACAACAAAGCTTTAAACCAGGTAATAATACGTGAATTTTTTAAAAAAAAAGGTACTGAGTTTCTAAGCTTCTAAGTTTCTAAGTTTTTTCTTCTCAGTATTTATATTATCTCGCAAAGGCGCAGAGTCGCTAAGTTTTATTTTTATGCAAGTGTTTTAAGTTTTTATTCTTTGTCCTCTGAACCTTTGCCTCTTTGTCCCTATATATTGAAAAAGACTTTAGCATTCCTCGTCGTTTCCTCTGCCACTTTATCCAAAGCAATTCCTTTAAACTGTGCAATTGTTCCGGCAACATACGGCAGAAAAGCAGGTTCGCAACGACGTTCATGGTATTTCTTCAAGAGACTGTTCGGGACATTTTTAGGAAGCATAAACGGCGCATCGGTTTCGATCAGCATTCTGTCGAGAGGTACGTACTGAATGACTTCTTTTAAATGGCTGAAACGTCTGGCATCTGAAATCGCTCCCGTAAAACCCAGATAAAATCCGTTATCGAGATAGGTTTTGGCTTCCTGCAAAGTTCCCGTAAAACAATGCACCACGCCTTTTGGCAGTTTCGGCAGATAGTCTTTTGTGATATTCATAAACGAACTAAAAGCGCTTCTTTCGTGCAAAAACAAAGGTTTCTGAACTTCAATCGCCAATTCTAACTGGGCTTTGTAACATTCTTCCTGTTTGTTTCGGGGTGAAAAATCACGATCAAAATCGAGTCCGCATTCGCCTACTGAAACTACGTGTTTCTGCTGTAATACATTCTTTAGTTTCGAAATGCTTTGTGCGTCGAAACTCTTCGCGTCATGTGGGTGAATTCCGGCTGTCGCATATAATATGCCCGGATACTGCCTGGCAATCTTTGCGGATTCTTCACTATTTCGTACGCTTGTTCCAGTTAGTATCATTTGCGATACATCGGCATCTAAAGCGTCTTGTACGACATCGTCTATGTCGGTTTGGAATTGTTTGTTGGTTAGGTTGATTCCTATGTCTATGTATTTCATTTTTTTTAGTTGCTAAGGTTCTGAGGGGCTAAGATTCTAAGTTTTTCCCTCTCAGTTACCTTGAATTATTATTTTGTTTTTTGCCATTAAGGCGTTATTTTTAATCTCGCAAAGTCGCGGAGTCGCAAAGTTTTTTGCGTTAAGTTTGTCATTTCGACATTTTGGGAGAAATCACACGCGGGATTCGACAAAGATTGGTTTGACTTTGTGGAGCTACTTGTGTGATTTCTCCTCCGTCGAAATGACAATAATGAGTATAAACTTTGCGAGTCTTTGCGTATAAATCTTTGCGAATCTTTGCGGTAAAACCTTTCTAAAAATCCCCGTAATACACCTGAAAGCAAGGTAATTTCAGGTCATTTCGCCATGTATCCACTACCTGGTTTCTATCGTCTAAAACAAATTCTACAAAGTATTTATCTTTTATAAACTCGTTATAGATTTCGGTTTTGATGATCGAATCTTTTCGGCTGTCTTTTGTTTTACGCATAATTAAATCATCGTATTCGATTTCGTGTTTTTGAAGGAATCGCAAGGTTGGTTCTTTGTATCGGTCTTCTCTTCCGGAAACCAGCAATATTTCGTATCCTAATTTCTTGTAGTTTCGCAACACATTTGCTACCGGATTGTTGATTCCGTCTTCATCACATTTGCTTGCATCAAAAGGGTTTCTTCCGTTCATTAAAGCCAGTGTTCCGTCAAGATCACAAATTATTGCTTTTGGCAGATCCGGGTTTTGATCGCAGTATTCCAGGTTTTTTTCGACTTTTCTGATCGGTTTAAAATCAAATTTTTGTTTGGTTTTCTGCAATTGGTAAAACATATTTTCAATTACTTTTTTAGGCACTTTTCGATCTCTTTTTTCATTTCGGGTAAAAAGTTCTTCTAATGATAAATCAAAAACTTTGAATTCGATATTAGCCATTTCTGAGAAATCTGCGATAGGCTGCTTTATGTATTCCAGGTTTACATTGCAGGTATCCAAAAGTACATTCCACCCATTCGAAAGCAGGGTTTTGATCTGCACATTGATAATCTTTGTAATCATGTTTTCTACCGATGGATCCATCACTTCCTGAAATTGCGAAAACCTGATTTCATCACGACTGATTCGCATGGTTTTGGCTTCAGTTCTCACTTTCCATTCGGCAAACGTACTTTTTCCTGATGCCGGGCAGCCGACTAATATCGTTAATGTAGGTATCTTTTTCATTTTATAATCGTGTTACAATCTTGGATCTAATGTTTTTTCTATTTCTTCATTATTGATTCTTTTCAGAAGAAGTAAACGCATCAAATAATTTTCATCTCCTAAATCTTTATACGGAATCTGAAGCATCTTCTGATTGATTTCCCAGCCGTTTATCGACTGTTCCAGTTTCTTTTTTACGTTTCTCTTATCGATATAGTGATCAAAATCCTGATGGAAATTCACTCCGTAAATCATCGTGAGATAATTATTGTTTCTGACTTTAAAACATGGCGGCTGGTTTTTGATGTAATTCTGCACCGGCTTTATCATGATTCCTTCTTCATTGGCATCAGTCAGTTTTTCAAAAAAGGCATAAATCTCTTTTAGCTTTTCCTCTTTATCAGAAGCCGTAATTTCTAAATGCAGAAACACATCATCGTTTACCAGTTCATACGTTAAATTGCTGTTTGGCAATACTTCTTCACCCGAAATTTTGACTTCTTTTAAAATCGTGAAAGGTTTAAAATGTATTTCCCCTTCAGTGCCAAACGTATCAATTTGATTTTTGAATAAATGTAAAGATTCCTGCTGTTTCTCTAAATCCGGAATTTTCACTGCCTGTAAAGCTTCGTACTGACGAACAATATGAGACTTGTATTTACTGCCGAATTCTTTTCTGGTCAGTTGCTTTTTATCCGAAACATAAGCTGTGAACGATTCCTCATTTTTTACAGCAACCAATTTCTCAAGCAATCCAGAAGTTTTCAAATACGAATTGTGCGTTTGCAAAGCGTCATAATAACCTGTAAATTCTTTTTCGATTAATCCCGCCCCCAAAACTTTCCATGGCAATAATTCTGAAGCAATCAAAAGCGTATCAAAATCAGGAAAAGCAATCAGCATTCTGGTATGTAGGTCTTTCAAGCTTTCTATAGCTTTCTCTACATCAATATGATCGAGTTTGAAACCATTTCTGGAAACAAAATATGTTTCTTCGAGATTTCTTTTTAGATAAATCGTACAGTAGGAACCCATGTATTTTTTCTGAACCACAAAATCGGTCACACCATTTTTCAAATAATAATTTACTGCTTCTTCGATGCTTTCGATTTCGTTTTTTTCTTTGCTTTTTGGAGCCGGAGAAATGGTTGGCGAAAAATCATTTATCTTATTTGTGCAGAACCACTCTATTCTGTTTCTTACTTTAAAATCTAACATCTCTTTACTTTTTTTGAATAATTACCGCACTTGTCGGGTAAACTCCTTTTACACAATCTCCTACTCCGTAAAATGTTTTTGGATTTGGAAAAATATCCTCAATCAACTTTACAAACTCTGCATTTGACAATTCGAAATCATGATCGTCGTGCCTGAACTCTTCTGTCAATTCGTAGTTAACATTAAAATCTTTATCCGGCGTTGTCACAAACAATTGCGTAAAACTGGTATTATCCCGAATCCAGATCAGCAATGATTTTGCTTCTTCTAACGAGTTGTGTTCAATCACTTCGCTTAAAATAATCTGTCCTTCAAAATCTTTAAGATCTTCTAATTTTTCAACCCAAACCAAATGATCTGCTCTTTCGATAGCCTGAATTTTATCTGCAACATGTTTAAAATCAACCTCATCGTAAGCGTAATATTCCTGCAAAAATCCTCTTTTGTTTAACAATTTGAAATACTGCAATTCGCCACAACCGAAATCTAAAACAGCTTCATCAAAATCAATTTTACTGCAAATGAATTCTCTTCTCGATTGATGTGTATCTGTAAAAACTAACTCCACTTCATTATCAAAATACGCTTCTAACTGCGGCTTGAACTTCTCAAACTGCACCGGAGAGCGCATGATTCTTTTTATGAAAAGATAAAATACGAAATACGGAATCCCGGTAAGATTGGTAAACATCGTAATATGCTTCTGAATGAAAAAATCATCGATAAAAGTGTACACTGCATATCTGTTGGTGAAATGTGTAAATAATGCTACCAGTGAAAATTTCTGAACAGCCTCTCTTACCGTTGCTCCTTCTATCGTTAATTCATAATTATTGCCAATCTTATGTTTGATCGTAATCCCGTCAATATATTTCGATAAAAGATATTTCTCGTTTTTATACCAGCCAGAATCTATAAAGAACGTAGGAACTTCGATTGTACATTTCCCGGTATCCACTTCATCGTAATTTTTCTCCAGCCAGGAAATAATCGTTTCGCTTAAGACTTTGTTTTCTTTGTATAAATGATTAAAAAACTCCGTCATGATGTTTAATGCCAGGAGCGGACTGCAATAACTTTGAAAATCAATCTGATTCCCTTCTTCCGGCAGGTAACTTTTTTTTCCGTCTAAAAAGACACAGTGATATTCGTTTTCGGCAATTACATTTCCTATTAAAATCCCGTTTTTCAATTCTTTCAAATAAAGTCCCTGATCGGTGTTTGGGTTCTTGTAAAGAATATCTAAAAAGTATTTATTATCTGATTTAAGTTTTATAATCATGACATTTATTTTTGTTTGACAAATATAGCTTTGTCACTGCGCAATTATTTTGCGCAGTTTAAATTAAAATTTAATTTTCTTCTCTATTAAACGGTTTTTCAAATTTTGGCCGGATCATTTTCCAGATTGTCTCTGAATACTCTTTTCCGTCCAGCATCCAAAACAATACATTTGGATGTTTACAAGTCTGAAAATACAAAGCGGTTTCCTTACGCGATTCTAATACTTTAAAATCGGCTTTACATTGCGCTTCGATTGCTTTATAATCATTTTCCAGATTTGTCTTAGTTAGTTTCACCCAGCTAAAAAACTCATCAGGAACACGTTCTAAAATTTCCTCGAATGACTGATTGTTTTTTAAATATTCCCAGATATTCAAATTAGAAACCTGCGTAACGATGCGATGCAAACGAAGATATTCTTCAAATTTGATTTTTACCCGAAAATTATTGGCGTATTTAATCACAAAACCTTCCTTGTTGTCCTGATTCAATGCTGATAATTCACCAATATCTTTTATTCCGTCAAACTTCTGAACTATTGGAAAACCAATATCCTCAAGCGGAAATTCGGCTCCTGATTCTGTATCAACAATCGCTAACAAAACCAATTCTTCTGATGCTCCGTAATCTAAAACGATTCGGTTTTCAGGATAGATAATTTCGAACAAATAGGTTTTGGTTTTATCCAGTAATGACCATGAGTCTTTATATTTTCCATGAAGCATTTCATTCGCTTTATCTGACTGATTGCTGGCAAAAGAACCTCGGCTCGCCATAAATGGTACATCGTTTATCCAATACAAAATGCCAAGTGAACCGTCCATTTTATCAAATACTTCAAAAGTTGTATTGGGAAGCATTTGATTTTCCATTTCTCCTAAATTAAAAAACTTAGGAAAAGGTCTTGCCACAACCTTACCCTCCGAATCTAAAATAAGTCCGCGACAGCTTATGGTAATTTCATTCCACACTCTCTCGAATTGGGCATTTTGAGTATAATTATAAATGTACAAATCATGCTCAAGATGTTTATTTACCCTGATATAATTTTGCGAAATCATTTCTTTTAAAAGCGTTGTATTCATTAGTTCTAATCTTTGAACAAATATTCAGAATGGACTACGCAATTATTTTGCGCAGTAGTTTGAAAAATTAATAAAAGCGGTTCCTACGGAACTTTATTTTGTGGTCGATTTATTTACCAACGGATTAAAATCCGTTGCTACAACATTAGCATTCCTACGGAATTTTTATAACAATAATTATGTTCTTTTACTGAACCAACAAACATGTGAAAGTTTCATAGAAACGATTTATTTTGTAGCAACGGATTTTAATCCGTTGAAAAAATAGCCGATTTAGAATTGAGTTCCGTAGGAACGACACATATAAACTAAGAATCTAATTTATTTTTCATAAATGTAATTTTCATCTTCATATTTATATTCTTCCTTGTTTTTCATTTCAAAACTTCTGGCTTTGAGTATTATTACAAAATCGAGAAGCCGTTGCTGCAGGTTTTCAAAATCTGTATTTTTTCTAAAAAGATATTGTCGCAAATCAGGAAACTCAAATGCAATTTCATTTTTTGTATAAAGTTCTTTTCCGTCATGAAGAGAAATCGCCTGTCCTAACTGGAATGCAATTGATTTAATACTATCCAGGTCGTTTTTATCTTTTCCGAAAGAATCAATATGTTTTAAATCTATGTTTTCTAATGCCTGAATCTTTTCATCTAAATCGCCTTTCAAACCATTTTTGATTAACGGTCGATATTCTGTTTTGCTCAAAAAAGACAGAATCATTCGGGTACTTCTCAAAAATTTCAAATCGACATCTCTAACCAAAAGTTTTGTTATCTGATTATCGAATTTCTGACTATGATTTTTATAGGTGTGGAATAATGCGTTATTCAATTCGTCTGTTGTGCCTTTGTAAACCTCCGTTAAATGTCCATTTTTTTGAACCGCAAGATTGGCATTGATTTCTTTTTCAGGATAAAATGATTTTATCGATTCACTGAGTTCTTTAGATACTGAAAGTCTTTCCAAAATAGTTTCCGGCATTTCTTCAACAAAGAAAACCAAATCGAGATCCAGTGAATTTTCAGAACCGAATATTTGATAGATTGGTGGTTTCATGATTCCGTATTAACATTTTAAAAATTATTCACTTTCAGAATCCTCTAAATTTTCAATTCTTATAGCTGTACGCTCTTTAAAATAAACAGCAATACCATAAGGATCACAGATGTCAAATTTACCTTCAGCAAATCTAACACACCATTCTTCATCTGATTCCCAAAAAGTTAATTCCGGAAAATCAACAGGAAAGTCTCCAAGGTTTAGCTTTAAATAATGTAATTCTTCAGTTCGGATTTTATATGTTACAGGATCTTGAGTTAAAGTCTTTTTTAAAAATATTATTGCTTTTTGTAAATAATTCTCAATATGCAATACAATTTCTTCAAGTTCCCTAACTGTTTTTTCTTCTACTTTTTGCTCGTTTGTTATAATATAAACCGGAATTTCTCCTTCAAAAAATTTATTATTTGTTGTAAAATTACCTGACCAGACAAATTTATTATCTGGTGCATTCTCAGGTTCAAAATCACTAAATGGAAGTTGTATTTTTTTGGCCATTTTATCTGTTTTTTAATTTCTAAAAACCACGAATCAAATGGATTCGTGGCTTAAAATTAATCTATTAATAATTGCGTGACAAACGCCGGGTTCATCGCCCATTGCACTGTATAAACCTCATCAGCAATTTCATTTTCGGTGATCGTTAAACCCTGAGCTTCCGCTTTAAGCTGTAACAAATTACCAATATTCAGTTTGCTGTTCAATTTTGCCAATAGCGCCTGAACTCCTTTAAAATCCAAACCTCCAACAACCTGACCTCCGAAAGTCATCTCTAACCAAACGATTTCTCTTTTGGCTACATCCAACACTCCAAAAACCAAACCTTTGGCAACATTCTGCGTCACACGAACCTGATGATCTACACACGACGGATCGTAAGCAACACCTGTTCGCTCCGAAATTTTCATCGGGTGTTTGCTGTTCATCCAACCTACAACCAAATTTGGTGTTATACTTCCGTTGCTGTACGCATTGCAGGTAAAAGTCACAAATTTTGCGTTGGCTTTCGCCAATTGGTCGATATTGATGTTGATATATTCGGCAGTTCCAATTTTATTCGGAATACTTCTGATATCACCACTATGCTGACAACCTGTTGTGGTTAATCGGCTGAAAGAACAAATATCTGAACTGTTTTCGTATGCGATATGACAGCTTAAATCCATATCCAGATGTTGTGCCGGCAAATCTTTCCCCCATTGCATAAACAATCGTACTTCGTTTCCTTCAATTGGGAAACGTGTTCCCATCAAAGCAACCGGAAAATCCTGAACCGTATCGCTTCTATCACCAATCGAAACTGGCATATTGTACAATTGTGGATCGATATAGATTGTCTTGTTTGGGTTTGAAACCGACGCAAATCGTTTTTTCATCGCCAAAATAGTCAGGTCTTCAATTTGAGTTTTCATTGTATCCAACTGAGCATCATCATACAACTTCAATAACTGATTTGACGCAATTCTTTTGTTGGTTCCACCCAAAGGTTTCACACTTCTCTTCATGTTTTTATCAAAATAATTTTGAGCATACATATTCAACGTAAACACCAATCGAGCTGGAACTTTATCGATAATTTCTTCAAAATGAGCAAAAGTTTCCTCCGCTCCAAACCATAGCATATTCGAGAATAACGAACGTGCAAACAATCCTGGACGCTGTTTCAATAAAGCAAACGTTTTATCGGCATCAAATTTCAATCTTGACGAATCTACTTTGCTTTGCCAAACATCGTACACTTGGTTGTAGAATACATCCATTAAAAAATTCAATTTCTCAAACCCTTTTCTTTTGCTGTATTCTGCCAAACGCAATGCTCGGATAAAACGAACCCACATTCCTCTTTTTGGATGCATAGTTTCGCACATCGCTTCAACGTCCATGTTCATATTATTCAACCAATTTGCCACCATTAAACATTCTTTTCGGGAATATTTTAGTTTCAAATCTTTTTGAGATGCAATTCTGGCCTGAACGCTTGTATTTAAAACATTGTAGAAATGCTGTGCATTTTTTGATGTTCTTTTGATAATCGTTTTTGGCTCAATAATCTGAAGCATTCCTGTGTTTTTATACCACAAGTATCGTAAGATATCTGTTGGCGTTTTCAAAAATTGAGAAGCCTCTTCTTCTTTACCATTTTCGATCAAAAGATCAATCACCAGCATTAAAGTTTCCTTCATTGCTACTTCCGTTTTTGGCAAAGGCAAATATTGCATCGCCATTTTTAAACTATCTACTTGCGTAGCGTCTAAAGCGGTTTTAGATTGCAATAACGAGATATAGAAATCATTTAAATCTTTTTCTGTCCATAATTCAAGCATTTTCAATTTGCTTCCCTGACCGATATTTTCCAGTTTTCCAAATTCAAACGGAGTTCCGCAGAACGGACAACCGTTGTATCTTTCTAATGAAAAAGTATTATCTGGGATAATATGCCCGCATTGCAAAGTTGTTCCGTTTTTAGTTTTAAAAACATTCCCGAAATACGTGATGATATGATCCAAAACAGATTCTCCTGTTGGAACATTCCATTCTTTTACCAATGGCGTCCAGTTTTTATCTGTCCCTAAAATTGCTCTCAAAACTTCTAAAACCTCAATTTTATAATTTGGGCTCACATTATTTAAAGCATGTAATAATGACTCAGAAAATGTAAATCCAAGTTTAGAAACATTGGCTAACAAAACTGATGTTGTTCCTGATAAATTTTTAACGTCATTCGTAATCATTTCTGATGGAATGAAAATTGCATTTTGACGTAAACTGATTTTTAATAATTCTCTTGTTTTCATTTTTTTTAATTTTTAAAATTTAGATAATGGTGTTTCTGAGTTCTACCTAAAAGATTTTTGAAGTAAGAAACACTTGACCTTAAATTGGAGTGTAATGAATTAGCTGTTTCAAAGTGACAGTTTGGTGGGTTCCCCCGAAGTAAGCTAATTTTGACCCTCGTTTTTTTTACTAATGATAATTCTAAAACTTGTTCGGACTCGAACCGAAAGTTACCAATTGACTGAAGTAAGTTTTAGTTGACCTTTAATAGTGAAGCAGATGGGATTCGAACCCACGACCCGGACATTAAAAGTGTACGAAGTAAGTTTTGATTGACCTTTGAAGGATAATTTCAAAACTACCTGCTCTAACCGCTGAGCTACTGCCTCATAATAATTAAATAAAAAGGTAATGGTGTAAGTGGGTACATTGGAAAGTGTTTTTCGAAGTAACTCAAACTTGACCTGTTTTATTCTTTATTTTATTTATATGAACGTTTGTTTTTTATTTCTGAACAAAGATTTTAAAACTAATTCGCAGTCATTTTGCGTAGTGAAATTTTTGTTTTCATTTTTTAGAAGTACTATTTGTTTTATTACTTGAGCAAAGATTTTAAAACTACTACGCAATTATTTTGCGCAGTAAAAAAAAGTATTTTAAATTTGAGTAAAAACAAGATGACTTTAAAGGAAATTTATTCTGAATTACTTTCTAACATTGGCTTTTCAACAAATGAAATTCAGCAGAATTGGTTGGATTTAGAAAAAGCATATTCCAAGAAATCAAGGCATTATCATAATCTGACGCATCTAAAAGACATGATTGCCAGTTTTGAAACGTATCATAATCGCCTTCAAAAGCCAAATGAAATATTATTTTCAATTTTTTATCATGATTTTGTGTATTCGGCTTCAAAAAAAGATAATGAATTGAAAAGCGCTGAATTTGCTTTGTCGATTTTAAATAAAAACCACACTTTAAATAAACAATTGGTTTTTGATGCGATCTGCGCAACACAACAACACGCCCACAGCACAAACGAAGATATTAATTGGCTAATCGATTTTGATTTGAAAATCCTTTCCAAAAACTGGGAAGATTATAAAATCTATTTTGAACAAATCAGAAAAGAATATCGTATTTACCCTGATTTTCTATACAAACCCGGACGCGCCAAAGCTTTGAAACATTTTCTGGAATACGAGTTTATTTTTCAAACAGATGAATTCAGAAATTCATATGAAGATCAGGCAAGACGAAATATTGAAAAAGAGATAAGTCTTTTAGAAAGTAAAAAATAATCTCGCAAAGTCGCTAAGACGCAAAGTTTTTATTTAAGTAATTCCCGCGCAGTTTGTCATTTCGAGGAACGAGAATCACACGCGGGATTCGACAAAGATTAGACTTGCTTTGTGGAGCTACTAGTGTGATTTCTCGTTCCTCGAAATGACAAAGCTAAAGCAACAAAACTTTGCGTCTTAGCGACTTTGCGAGCAAAAAACCAAACACCCTATGTCACAAAACAAAAATGCCTTAATCCGCTATAAAACAATCGACAAATGTCTGCAGAATAAATACAGGCAATGGACATTAGAAGATTTGATCGAATGCTGTTCTCAGGCTTTAGAAGAATATGAGGGCAGACAAATTCCGATTAGCAAACGAACGATTCAGATGGATATTCAGATGATGCGGAGTGAAAAACTGGGTTACAATGCGCCAATAGTAGTTTATGATAAAAAGTATTATAAATATGAAGACGAAGATTTTTCGATAACCGATATTCCGCTGACAGAAACAGATATGAATGTCCTGACTGAAACGGTTTCGATGCTGAAACAATTCAAGGATTTCTCTTTGTTTAATGATGTTTCGGATATTTTGCAGCGACTGGAGGATAAAATCTATTCTGAAAAGTCACATACCAAACCTGTAATTTATCTGGATAAAAACGAGAATCTGAAAGGATTGCATTATCTGGACGAGATTTATCAGGCGATTATTAAGAAAATGGTTTTGATCATTACGTACAAATCTTTTAAGTCAAGAGACGAAACCAAATTTCACTTTCATCCTTTCATTTTGAAAGAATTTAATAACCGCTGGTTTTTGGTTGGAAAAAAGAAAAAATCACAGCCCATTACGAATTTGGCACTTGACAGAATTATTTCGATTGATTATGACTTTAATCTTCCCTATTTAGAAGAAGATTTTGATGCCGAATTATATTATAAAAATGTAATTGGCGTGACTGTCAATTCAGGTTTACAGCCCAGACGGATCGAACTTTGGATTGATGCTGAAAATGCGCCCTATGTTCTGACCAAACCCTTACATCAAACCCAAAGGGTGATTCAGGAAAATGAGGATAAAAGTATTATTGTGCATCTTTTTGTTATTCCGAATTACGAAATGGAACGTTTATTATTGGGATTTGGCTGCGGAATCGAAATTTTACGTCCCGAAGGTTTTAGAAAACGAATGAAGGGAATACATCAAAAAGCGCTTGCTAAATACGATGAACAAATCTCAACTGAATAAAACCAGATTTCTCAAAAGGTAAATTAAATACTTCATTTTATTGTATCAATAATTATTCCGATCATAAACTCATTAATACTAAAAAAAAGAGTAGTATATTTCAATTAAAAAGAATCCCTTAAACCCCACAAATTCAAAAGTATTTACTAATTAACCTAAAATTTATGAAAAAATAATATGCATGCATAGTATTTTTTCATTATATTTGAAATCGATATAGTTATTTATGAAAGATAAAACGATAGATTATATTTTAAGAGCAACATGGCAGGCTGTATCTAGAATGTATAATGAAGAGGCTGCAAAATACGATGCTACAATGGCAACCGGATTTGCTCTGTTAAGTATTGACAAGGAAGAAGGAACTCCATCGACCGCTTTAGGTCCGAGGATGGGAATGGAAGCCACAAGTCTGACCAGGACTTTAAAATCTATGGAAGACAAAGGTTTAATTGTTCGTAAAAAGAACCCAAGTGACGGAAGAGGTGTTTTAATCTACCTGACGGAATTTGGAAAAGAAAAAAGAGAGTTATCTAAGAATACAGTCCTGAAATTTAATGAAATGGTTCGTAAACATGTTTCGGATGAAAAGATGGATCATTTTATCGAAGTTGCTGAAATCATCAACGAATTAATTCAGGACAAAAATATATTTACAGAAAACACAGCAAACGAATAATAACAATTCGTTTGCTTTTAAAAACAAATAGCAAATTATGAAATCGCCCAGATTAAATTCTTTTCAATTAATAAAAAGGCGATAACATATTTGACAAATAAAAAAGAAAATCAACAAATATGAAACGCACAATTAAAAAAGTTGCTGTAATTGGATCCGGAATTATGGGTTCAGGTATAGCTTGTCATTTTGCCAATATTGGTGTTGAAGTTTTACTGCTTGACATCGTACCTCGCGAGTTGACAGAAGCTGAAGCTAAAAAAGGATTAACGCTTGAAAGTAAAGCCGTTCGCAACCGTGTGGTAAATGACCATTTGGCGAACTCATTAAAATCGAAACCCTCTCCTATTTACAGTCAGAAATTTGCAAGCCGAATCACAACTGGAAATACAACAGACGATATGGCAAAAATTGCTAATGTTGACTGGATTATTGAAGTTGTAGTGGAGCGTTTGGACGTTAAGAAATTAGTATTCGAACAAATCGACAAATTCCGTAAACCGGGAACTTTGGTTACTTCTAATACTTCTGGTATTCCAATTCACTTTATGAGCGAAGGAAGAAGCGAAGATTTTCAACAGCACTTCTGCGGAACACACTTTTTTAACCCTGCGCGTTACTTAAAATTATTTGAAATTATTCCTGGTCCAAAAACTTCTTCTGAAGTATTGGATTTCTTAAACGAATACGGTTCTAAATTCTTAGGAAAAACTTCGGTTGTGGCTAAAGATACACCGGCGTTTATTGGAAACAGAATTGGTATTTACGGAATCCAGAGTTTGTTCCATTTAGTAAAAGAAATGGGATTAACTATTGAAGAAGTGGATAAACTGACTGGACCAGTTATTGGTCGTCCAAAATCAGCTACTTTCCGTACGGTTGACGTTGTTGGTTTGGATACTTTGGTACACGTTGCCAACGGTATTTACGAAAACTGTCCAAACGACGAACAACACGAATTGTTCAAACTTCCTGATTTCATCAACAAAATGATGGAAAATAATTGGTTAGGAAGCAAAACTGGACAAGGTTTCTACAAAAAAGTAGACAAAGATATTCTTTCTCTTGACTTAGATACATTAGAATACCGCGCTGCAAAAAAAGCAAATTTTGCAACTTTAGAATTAACTAAAACTATTGATAAACCTATCAATCGTTTTAAAGTTTTAGTAAAAGGTACTGACAAAGCAGGAGAATTCTATCGTAAGAGTTTCGCTGGAATGTTTGCTTATGTATCCAACAGAGTTCCTGAAATTTCAGACGAATTATATAAAATTGACGATGCCATGAAAGCTGGTTTTGGATGGGAAAATGGTCCGTTCGAAATCTGGGATGCTATTGGCGTTGCAAAAGGAATCGAAATCATGAAAGCAGAAGGTTTAGAGCCTGCTGCATGGGTAAACGAAATGCTGGCTTCTGGAAACGAAAGTTTCTATACTGTAAAAGAAGGCGCTACTTATTTCTACAACCTTCCAACAAAATCTCAGGTAAAAGTTCCTGGACAAGATTCATTCATTATTCTAAACAACATCCGCGAAAGCAAAAAAGTTTGGAGCAACAGCGGAGCAATTATCCAAGATTTAGGAGATGGAATCTTAAACTTAGAATTCCAATCTAAAATGAATACGATTGGCGGTGACGTTCTTTCAGCGATTAATAAAGCAATTGAATTAGCTGAAAAAGAACACCAAGGTTTAGTTATTGGAAACCAAGCCGCAAATTTCTCTGTGGGAGCTAATATCGGAATGATTTTCATGATGGCAGTTGAGCAAGAATACGACGAATTGAACATGGCTATTAAATTGTTCCAGGATACAATGATGCGTGTTCGTTATTCTTCGATTCCAGTAATCGTTGCACCTCACGGAATGACTTTTGGCGGTGGATGCGAAATGAGTTTACACGCTGATAAAGTAGTTGCTGCTGCCGAAACCTACATGGGATTAGTTGAATTTGGTGTCGGCGTTATCCCTGGTGGTGGTGGTTCAAAAGAATTGACTTTAAGAGCTTCGGATTTGTTCCGCAAAAATGATGTAGAATTAAACGTTCTTCAGGAGTATTTCTTAACTATTGCTATGGCAAAAGTATCAACTTCTGGTTACGAAGCTTTTGATACTGGACTTTTACAACACGGTAAAGATATTATCGTAGTAAACAAAGACCGTCAGATTGCTGAAGCT
This sequence comes from Flavobacterium hibisci, assembly GCF_020026925.1. Taxonomy (GTDB): domain Bacteria; phylum Bacteroidota; class Bacteroidia; order Flavobacteriales; family Flavobacteriaceae; genus Flavobacterium; species Flavobacterium hibisci. The sequence continues at coordinate 46,324 of NZ_JAIQDW010000018.1, forward strand.
AAAAAACATGCTTTGTTAATGGCAGAAGCGGGTTATACACAACCAATCAGAAGAAACGATATTAAAGTTTTAGGAAAACAAGCTTTAGGTATGTTCTTAGTGGGAACGGATCAAATGGAAGCTGGAAAATATATCTCTGAACACGACAAGAAAATCGCTAACAAACTGGCTTATGTAATGGCTGGAGGTGATTTATCTGAAGCAACTTTAGTATCTGAACAATATTTATTAGATATCGAACGTGAAGCTTTCTTGAGTTTATGTACAGAGAGAAAAACTTTGGAACGTATTCAGTATATGTTAACTAAAGGGAAGCCTTTGAGAAATTAGTATCAAGTAATAAGAATTAAGTATTAAGAAATGCACCAATTTGAAAAATTAAAGATTTGGCAAAAAGCAATGGATATTGCAGTTCATGTTTATGAAATTTCGTCAATGCTGCCAAATGATGAAAAATTTAATTTAATTCATCAAATAAAAAAATGTGCCGTTTCAATCCCTTCAAATATTGCAGAAGGATCAGGAAGAAATTCAGATAAGGAATTTATGCATTTCTTAGGAATTGCAAACGGTTCAACTTTTGAATTAATAACTCAATTAATACTTGCAAAAAGACTTAAGCTTGTTAATGAAGATCTTATTCAACCAACTATTAATCAATTAGTAGAAGTTTCAAATATGAATTTTTCATTTCAAAGAATACTAAAAGATAAAATCAACAAAACTATTGGAAAATCTTAATACTTAATTCTCCAATCTTAATACAATCATTTATGAAAACAGCATATATAGTAAAAGCATATAGAACAGCAGTTGGAAAAGCTCCAAAAGGTGTTTTTAGATTTAAAAGACCTGATGAATTGGCTGCAGAAACCATTCAGTTTATGATGAATGAACTGCCTGATTTTGACAAAAAACGTATTGACGACGTTATGGTTGGAAATGCAATGCCGGAAGCAGAACAAGGACTTAACGTTGGTCGTTTAATCTCTCTTATGGGATTAAAAGTAGAAGACGTTCCTGGAGTTACAGTAAACCGTTACTGCGCATCTGGATTAGAGACTATCGGAATGGCAACGGCTAAAATACAGTCAGGAATGGCAGATTGTATCATTGCTGGTGGTGCAGAAAGCATGAGTTATATTCCGATGGGAGGTTACAAACCAACTCCAGATTATAAAGTTGCTGCTGCAGGTCACGAAGATTACTACTGGGGAATGGGTTTAACTGCCGAAGCGGTTGCTAAACAATATAATGTTTCCAGAGAAGATCAGGATGAGTTTGCTTACAATTCTCACATGAAAGCGTTGAAAGCACAGGCAGAAGGAAAATTCGATAAACAAATCGTTCCAATTACGGTTGAACAGACTTTCATCAACGAAAATGGTAAAAAAGAAACTAAATCTTACGTAGTCAATAAAGACGAAGGACCAAGAGCTGGAACTTCTAAAGAAGCTTTAGCAGGTTTAAGACCAGTTTTTGCTGCTGACGGAAGTGTAACTGCTGGTAACTCTTCTCAAATGAGTGACGGTGCTGCTTTCGTTTTAATCATGAGCGAAGATATGGTAAAAGAATTAAACCTTGAGCCAATTGCACGTTTGGTAAACTTTGCTTCTTCTGGCGTTGAGCCAAGAATTATGGGTATCGGACCAGTAAAAGCAATTCCGAAAGCTTTGAAACAAGCGGGATTAACATTAAACGATATTGAATTAATTGAGTTGAACGAAGCTTTTGCTTCTCAGTCTTTGGCCGTAATTCGCGAAATAGGTTTAAACCCTGATATCGTAAACGTAAACGGTGGCGCAATTGCTTTAGGACACCCGCTGGGTTGTACTGGTGCGAAACTTTCTGTTCAGTTATTCGACGAAATGAAACGCAGAGGTAACAAATACGGAATTGTTTCTATGTGTGTGGGTACTGGACAAGGTTCTGCAGGGATTTACGAAGTGTTGTAGATAAAGTTATACGCAATATTTGTCATTCTGAGGAACGAAGAATCTTCGTAAGTAACTCCTCAAAGATTGATAATCTATGCGGATAATTGTCGCGAAGATTCTTCGTTCCTCAGAATGACAAGATTGAGGACAAAAAACATAATGTGTAGGTCGAAAGTTCGAATCCTTCTGGGATCACCAAAAAAAATAAAAAGATACTAAAAACAAAAAAATAAAAGTCATGAGCGACAAAACAAGAGGAGGTCAATTCCTAGTAAAAGAAACAAAATGTGAAGATATCTTTACTCCAGAAGATTTCTCAGAAGAGCAGTTAATGATGCGTGACTCTGTAAAAGAGTTCGTAGACAAAGAATTATGGGCGCATAAAGATCGTTTTGAAAAAAAAGATTACGCTTATACAGAATCATCTATGCGTAAAGCAGGTGAATTGGGACTTTTAGGCGTTGCAGTTCCAGAAGAATACGGCGGATTAGGAATGGGATTCGTTTCTACAATGTTGGTTTGTGACTACATTTCGGGAGCAACTGGTTCTTTCTCAACTGCTTTCGGAGCTCATACCGGAATTGGAACGATGCCAATTACACTTTATGGTTCTGAAGAACAAAAGAAAAAATACGTTCCGAAATTGGCTTCAGGAGAATGGTTTGGTGCTTACTGTTTAACTGAGCCAGGCGCAGGATCTGATGCTAACTCAGGAAAAACAAAAGCAGTTTTATCTGATGACGGAAAATACTATTCAATCACAGGTCAAAAAATGTGGATTTCGAATGCAGGTTTCTGCAGCGTTTTCATCGTTTTTGCTCGTATTGGAGATGATAAAAACATTACAGGTTTCATCGTAGAAAATGATCCTTCAAACGGAATTTCTATGAATGAAGAAGAGCATAAATTAGGAATTCGTGCTTCTTCTACTCGTCAGGTTTTCTTCAACGAAACAAAAGTTCCAGTTGAAAACATGTTATCTGAAAGAGGAAACGGTTTCAAAATCGCTATGAATGCTTTAAACGTTGGACGTATTAAATTGGCTGCTGCTTGTTTAGATGCACAAAGAAGAGTTACTTCAGGAGCTGTAAAATATGCTAATGAAAGAATTCAGTTCAACACTTCTATTTCTTCTTTTGGGGCTATCCGTTCTAAACTGGCTGAAATGGCAACTAGCGCTTACGCTGGAGAAAGTGCTTCTTACCGTGCTGCAAAAGACATCGAAGACAGAATCGCTGCTCGTGAAGCTGAAGGAACTTCTCATCAGGAAGCAGAATTAAAAGGTGTTGAAGAATACGCTATCGAATGTTCTATCCTGAAAGTAGCGGTTTCTGAGGACGTTCAAAACTGTTCTGACGAAGGAATTCAGATTTTTGGAGGAATGGGATTCTCTGAAGATACTCCGATGGAAAGTGCCTGGAGAGATGCTCGTATTGCTCGTATTTACGAAGGTACAAACGAAATCAACAGAATGCTTTCTGTGGGTATGCTAATCAAAAAAGCAATGAAAGGACACGTTGATTTACTTGGTCCAGCAATGAAAGTTCAAGAAGAATTAATGGGGATTCCATCTTTTGATACTCCAGATTTCTCTGAATTATTCTCTGAAGAAAAAGTAATCGTGGCTAATTTGAAAAAAGTTTTCTTAATGGTTGCCGGAAGTGCTGTTCAAAAATACGGTCCAGATTTAGATTCTCACCAACAGTTATTAATGGCTGCTGCTGATATCTTAATCGAAATCTACATGGCTGAAAGTACTATCTTGAGAACTGAAAAATTAGCTAAATCTCAAGGAGAAGATAAAGTTCAGGAGCAAATTGCAATGGCAAAATTATACTTGTACAAAGCAGTAGATATCGTAAACTTAAGAGGAAAAGAAGGAATCGCTTCTTTTGCAGAAGGAGACGAACAAAGAATGATGTTAATGGGACTTAAACGTTTCACTAAATACACTAACCTGCCAAATGTTGTGGCATTACGTGAAAAAATTGCAGAAAAATTAGTTGCAGAAAATTCATACTGCTTCTAGCTCAAAATACTTTTTAGGTTTTAATTTGTTGAAGCCGCATTTGTCCTGAAACAAATGCGGCTTTCTAATTTATATACAGAAAATAAAGTACTTGTTATAGGGTTTTATTTTTTAACTTCCTCTAATTTTGGCGTCTCAATTTCTCCATCATAGGAAATTGACGCCCTATTATTGCTATTAACTGAAAGAGATGCCCCGCCATCTAAGAAAACAGTAAAAAAGAGATTGTAGAAATCATCTTTGCCTTTTACAGTTGCCTTTATATTATATGACTTTTTCTTTTTTTCAATCACAATATTTTCAGGAACTCCTTCGAATTTTATTCCGCCATCACCTCCTCCGTATGGCACATTAAATCCACGCCCAAAAAAGGGCAGATCGCAGGTTGTTTTGGCTTCATTAAATTTCAAAAAATAGCGATCGTAATCTAAATTTAAAAGTCTTCCGCCTTGTGGCATAACTTTTTGTGCTTCAAAAACAAAATTCTTCGAATTCATTAGCGATTCAATTTCTTTTTGTTTCTGTAGTTGTCTTTCAGCCTTAAGATCTTTTCTTGATTTTCCCTGTGCTGATCCGGGAATGGTTAAAAAGGACAATATTACTACTAATGCAAATAGTTTAGTTTTCATAAATTATATAATTAATAGTTTAAAATATTTTTTACTTTTTTGTAAATCGCATCGTTGCAATATCACCAGAAATAAGATTTAAAGTTTTTCCATCATCAGTAATACTATAGGAAGTTACTTTTGACAAAGTGTTCATAAAAACTTGTTCACCCTGCCCGTCCAGACACATCATTTTTGTTGATACCATCGGCTGTGTAAAATCAATCTTATTTTCTGTTGCAACAAGTTTTCCAGTATAGGAGTTACAACTATTATTACCAGAAACCATTTTTTCTTTTGTATTGAAGTTTATTGTCGGTTTTTTATTTGGATATAAACCATCAAATGCAATTCGTGGCCCGGATATGTAATTAAGCTCCCATTTACCTTCTAATTTAGAAATAGTATTCTTGTTGCATTTAAAAATATTACATGAAATTAAAAGGAAACTAAATAAAACAAGGGTAAAAAAATTCTTTATCATAAATTTTAAGTTTTTAATATATTCCAGATATAATTATATTTTTTCATTAAAAAACACATCTAAATTAAGCATTTTTTTGAGCATTATATCAAAAAACAAACTTAAATTACATTGAATAGTTTTAGATTTTTTTAACGTTAGGTCCTAAAGAATATCAACTGTTTTATGTTAAATTTACTTAACGTATAATTTAAAAACTCACTCATGAAAAAAATAATTGTTTCCTTCGCAATAATTACAGCCTTAATTATTGGTTGTAAGACTAGTACAAAATCAAACGATGCAAAAACTTTAACTGTAAATTTAGAGCCAAAAAGCAACAGTACAGTTACAGGAACTGCTACTTTTACAGAAAAGAATGGTAAAGTAACTTTTACAGCAAAAATAGCTGGTTTGCAGCCAGGTGTTCATGCTATACACATTCATGAAAAATCAGATTGCTCTGCTGCTGACGGAAGTTCTGCAGGCGGCCACTGGAATCCAACTTTTAAAAAACATGGAAAATGGGGAGTTGGTGAATATCATAAAGGAGATATTGGCAATTTTACTGCAGATGCAAACGGCAATGGAACTATCACTTTGACAACAGACGAATGGGCTATTGGCGGTGATGACGAAACTAAAAATATCTTAGGAAAGGGACTAATTGTGCATCAGGGAGCGGATGATTTTACAACGCAGCCTACAGGAAATGCAGGAGGCAGGGTTGCTTGTGCCGGAATCATCAAATAATATAAAAACATAAGACATATGATAACCACTATTTTCTACAAAATCTAGTGGTTATTTCATTTAAAAATAATCTTGACACAAGAAAAAAGATATAGCTTTGTATCCTCAAATTAAAAGTTAATGATTAACCCATCGGCACCAGGCTGGATAGACAAGTTTTTTAATGAACAAAAGTTTTCAGAAGCAATTCCTTTTGAAACAGCAGACTCGTTTTACTATCAGGTAAGAGAAACCGGTTTTATTTACGGACATATCATTTCTATCGACACCCAGATTCCTATTCCGATAAAAGGCTGGTTTAAAACCGAAATCTCAAAAACTGCTTTATTAAACACTTTATATCATGTTTTCTGCTTAGAAAAAAGAAATTCTGAACCAGCTAACTTCCTATCAGAAGTCTTGAAATTTTATAAAGAAATGAATCCGGAAGGGTTCAGTTTATTTAAAATGCTGCTTCCAAAAGATACACCTGCTCTTTCGCTGGAAAACATAATTGACCAGAGGGTACAAACCAATGACAGCATCATTAGTAAAAACTTCTCACATTTAGTAACGAATGCGCTTTTGTTTATTGATGTTCTTGCTTTTAGGAAATATTTGGAAGAAGGAGAAATCCCGGAAAAATATCTGAAAAGAATTGAAGAAACTGTTTTAGGAATTGTTGGTTTAGCATTAAAAACCAAGACCGTAAAATCACAGTACGACGATTTATTAATTAAACTTTTTGAAGCTTCTATACGATATTCTAAATTCTCAAAAGTAACTGTTGATACTTTAGAAACTTTAAATCTTGATTATTTCAAAAACAAACTGGAGCACTATTATTTAATCGATATGGCCGGAATGGCTTTATGGAGTGATGGTGTTGTTGAGAATGAAGAAGCATACTTTTTATATTCATTAGGATCTATGATGAATGTATCAGATGAATTTGTAACTAATAGCATTAAAACGACTAATGCATTTATAACAACCCATAAAAGCAAAATACCATATTTCAATTATTCGAATCCGGTAAAGCATTTCTATGATCAAATGACGCATATGGTCGTAAAACTGATTATTAGAAACAAAAACAGGTTAGTGAAGGAAATTGTTCAAAGCAAAGAATTAATGATTCTTTTGGCCTATTCTACAACAAGGGATTTAGATGCCAAAGAAAAGAAAAAAGTAAAAAAACAGCTTTTGGACATCTGCAAGACGATTCCATCACTTACGATCTTTTTACTTCCCGGAGGAAGTTTGCTATTGCCGATTTTAATAAAATTTATTCCCACGATGTTACCGTCAGCTTTTAATGAAAATCTGGACGAAAATGAATAAAAAAATCGCCTTTTTTACAGGGCGATTTTTCATTACTATATTTTTTCAATTAAAATTTTAATTGGTAAACTTCGTCAAGTTCTTCATTAGAAGCGATATTTACATTTAAATCGGTAACAAAACCTGAATTTAAACCGTAAACCCATCCGTGAAGCATTAAGTCCTGTCCGTTTTTCCAAGCGTTTTGAACAATTGAAGTTTTAGCCAAGTTATAAACTTGTTCTTTTGCATTGATTTCTACAAAGGCATTAAAACGTTCTGTTTCATCCTCGATAGAATTTAAATATTTATCGTGCAGACGGTATTCATCTTTAATGTGACGAATCCAGTTATCAATGATTCCAACAGATTGATTTCCCATAGCAGCTTTTACACCACCGCAACCGTAATGTCCGCAGACAATTACATGTTTAATTTTTAGTACGTTTACCGCATAATCCAAAACACTCAGCATATTCATATCAGAATGCACTACCATATTAGCAATGTTTCTGTGTACAAAAACTTCACCTGGTTTTGCGCCAACAATTTCGTTTGCAGGAACACGACTGTCAGAACATCCAATCCATAACAATGGCGGCTGCTGCCCTTTAGCTAAATCAGCAAAATAGTTAGGGTCTTTTGCTAATGAAGTTTCAACCCACTTTTTATTATTTTCTAATAGCTGTTTATAAAACTCTCTCATCTTTTTATTTGTTTGAATGGTATTTCTATGTAAAGTTACCTTATTTTTGAAGGTTTTCAAGTCATAGAACCACTTAAATTTATTTTATTTGTTTTAAAAATCTTCTTTTACTTCTTCTTTTTTAACCAATGCCCTTTTAGCCACATCATAGTAATGTTCAATAGAAACATGGTTATTATTTTCAGGCGTATTCTCTAACTCATAAGCTTCTTTAAAGCCTTTAAGCTTCACCTTAATATTTTCGTCAATAGCACGGGTTTCCTTAAACTCACGAATCAAATCAAGTACATCATGCGCAATATACTCTGTGTCATGGGCATTAATTATTACTTTTGAATTTTCCGGAATGTCATTTAAAGTCTGTTTTATAGCAGCTTTATTCAAAAAGGAAACTTCCTGGGCTAAGTCGATGTGAATAATATCGCCATCTTCATATTCTTCTTTTTTGAAGTTGTATGCTCTCTTCAGGTTTCCTCTTAATACAAAGATGATACTTATTATAATTCCCAACGCAACACCTTTCAGCAAATCTGTAGCGACAACAAAGACTAATGTTGCTATAAAAGGGATAAACTGGTATTTTCCTTTTTCCCAGAAATGCATGAAAGTTGCCGGTTTTGCTAATTTATATCCAACCAAAATCAGGACAGTTGCCAAAGTAGCCAATGGAATTTTATTTAATACTACCGGAATTGACAGTACACTGATTAATAAAAGCACTCCATGAATTATAGTTGACATTTTAGATTTAGCACCAGCATTGTTGTTTGCAGATGACCTGACCACTACTGATGTCATTGGCAAACCTCCTAAAAGTGCACTCGCCATATTTCCTAATCCCTGCGCTTTAAGCTCAACATTTGTATTTGTATATCGTTTCTGAACATCCATCCTGTCTGAAGCTTCAATACACAATAGTGTCTCAATAGAAGCAACTATAGCAATTGTAATACCTACAATCCAAACTTGTGGATTTGTTACGGCTGCAAAATTTGGCGTAATGATAATCGATTTAAAGTCCTCAAAAGATTTTGGAACTGGCAACGAAACTAAATGTTCTTTTCCAATAGCAAGTGAACTTCCTGAAGATGTAAAAAATTCATTCAGGACAACTCCTAAAATTACAGCTACAAGAGCTCCTGGAACTAATTTTAATCTTTTTAAAAACGGAACTTTATCCCATGAAATCAAAATTACCAATGATATCAGGGAGATTACTACGGCTCCTAATTGAATATGATTAATTACATCAAATAAAAATGAAAAAGAATTACTTCCGTCATTTTGAACAAAAGCCTGATCACCTTCATAATCAGCATCATAACCAAAAGCGTGTGGAATTTGTTTCAGGATTATAATAATTCCGATACCTGCCAGCATTCCTTCGATTACGTTAGTCGGAAAATAATTCGAAATACTACCTGCTTTTAAAAACCCTAATACTAACTGAATTACCCCTGCTATAAAAACAGAAAGCAAAAACACATCAAAAGCACCAAAATCAGTAATAGCCGTTAATACAATTGCTGTTAGTCCTGCTGCAGGTCCGGAAACGCTGATATGTGACTGGCTTAAATAACCCACTACGATTCCGCCAATAACACCTGCAATAATTCCTGAAAATAAAGGTGCACCTGAAGCCATTGCTATACCTAAACACAATGGAAGAGCCACCAGAAAAACCACTAAACCTGAAGCGAAGTCAGATTTGAGGTTGGCAAAAAGATTAATTTTTTTTGTCATGATATAATACTAAAATAATGTATAAAAAATCTACTGCATTTATATAAATACAGTTGGTTCAAAATAATCGGAAGTATTATACGAAATTTGGGGGTGGTGCAAAAATGCTTGGAGAAATATTGTCAAGTTTTACAATATTACCTGATACTATAATTTTTGATTCTGTGAAAACAGGCATTGTCAATTCATGATCAAGAGCGTCAGCATAAACTGCTGCCTTAATTTCTTTATGAGATTTTTCTTCTTCAGAAATACTGATTGTTATAGCCGCGTTGTTGCTTTTCTTTATCATGGCCACAATTGTTGGAGTTGATAAGAAGGCGATAAATATGAATAATAATATGCGGGCTACTAATTTCATCTGAACAAAAATAATGTTATAGATGTAAAATCAAAGTGTCACGTTAAAATTTTTATAGAAATTTAACATTTATAAAAAAGCTGAATAATCGATCTTCGTTATTCAGCCTTCTAAAGAACTCACTAATACTATTTTACAATTCCTCTTCAAGCCATGCATTCATCATCCAAATTGTTTTTTCCTGCTCGGCAATGAAATCACTCATCATTGAATTAGTACCTTCATCATTGATCTCTCCAGATTGATTAAGAATATTTCTTTCAATTTTCAACAAATCAGATAATGAATTTACAATGAGCTGAACTGCTTTTTCATCGTTCGAAATATTCTTTCCAATTGTAAGTTTATTGTTTTTAATATAATCTTCGAAAGTATGCAATGGTGTTCCGCCAATTGTCAAAACTCTTTCGGCTATCATATCAATTTTTAATTGTGCATCAGTATACAATTCTTCAAATTTTACATGTAAATCGAAGAAACGTTTTCCTCTGATATTCCAATGAATTCCTCTTAAATTCTGATAGTAAATCTGAAAGTTTGATAGCAGTACGTTCAATTCATTTACTACTAATTCTGATTCTTTAACAGGTAGTCCTAAAATATTTGTTTTCATCTTTATCTATTTTATAGTATGTTTTTTACAAATTTAAAATAAGTTGTCCTGAAAAAGCATAGTTAAAAATTATATTTTCTTATTTTTGCATCACAAAATACTATGAAATGACTATTACTCAATTACAATATGTTTTAGCAGTGGCTGAACATAAAAATTTTACATTAGCTGCAGAAAAATGTTTCGTGACTCAGCCTACATTAAGTATGCAAATACAAAAAATTGAAGAAGAACTTAATATTTTAATTTTTGACAGAAGTAAAAAACCCATTCAGCTTACTGATATTGGCCAAAAAATTGTAAATCAGGCCAAGAATATTGTAAATGAAGCAAATCGTATCCAGGATATAGTAGAGCAACAGAAAGGTTTTATTGGAGGGGAATTCCGTTTAGGGATAATACCAACCATAATGCCTACACTTTTGCCGATGTTTTTAAATAATTTTATAAAAAAATATCCAAAAGTAAAACTTTTGATTGAGGAGCTAAATACAGATGAAATTATTATAAAATTAAAAAATGGCCATTTGGATGCTGCTATAGCCGCAACTCCTCTCGAAGATGAAAAAATCAAGGAAATCGTATTGTATTTTGAACCTTTTGTCGCTTATATTCCTGAGCATCATTCTGTTTACCAAAAAGAAGAAATAGAAGTTTCTGATTTAAATATCAATGAAATTTTATTATTACAAGACGGACATTGCTTCAGAGACGGTATTTTGAATTTGTGCAAAAACGCTACTGAAACAGAACAAAACAATTTCCAGATACAAAGTGGAAGTTTTGAGACCCTTATAAAATTAGCCGATGAAGGTTTGGGGACAACACTGCTCCCTTATCTTCATACCTTAGATTTAAAGGAATCTGACAAATTAAAACTGCGTAATTTTAAAGAACCAAAACCTGCGCGTGAAGTGAGTTTAATTTACCCAAAAAGCGAATTAAAAATGCAGATCATTGATGCTTTAAGAAGCACAATTGCAGGTGTTGTAAAAGGAGCTATTGTTTTTCAGAACGTTCAGATTATAAGTCCGTTGCAAAAAAAATAATATTGATTAATTATCAATTAGTCTAAAATAAAAAAATCGTATCCGAATTAAACATCGGATACGATTCTTTTATAATATAATTGAAATTTATTTAATTCCCTTTTTAAGTTTTTCAACAGAAGGGTCTTCCAAAAGTTTTATTTGATTAACCACAATCTGTGCTATTTCTGTTGCGCCTTTCAAAGAAAGATGTGTATCATCTGCTTTATCTTCTTTATAAAAAGGATTTTCCCCCGCTTTAAAATGCAAATGCAGTTGCTTTGATTTTTCAGGACCATAAGACTGTTCCAACAGTTCTGTATAGTATTCTAAATCTATAAAAGGAACTTTATATTCCTGGGCAACCAGTCTTGTTTCCAGAGGATAATCTCCATGCGTACCAATTAAAACGCCTTTTTCATTAAAATTCCTTCTTGCAATTGAAGTCAATAAAATTGGAATTGCCCCTTTTTCACGGCTCTCTTTTACAAAACGGATTAAATTATGTCTGTACGCTGTGTGTGGATTAGTATAACGCAGTGAGTCCATATTTTTTTGGTCATTATGCCCAAACTCGATAAAAACATAATCCCCTTTTTTAAGACTATTATAAACTGCCTCCCATTGTTTTTCAGCAATAAAGCTTCTGGTACTTCTTCCGTTTAAAGCCCTGTTATCTATAACGATATTATCTTTAAAAAAAGGTTGTAAAACCTGAGCCCAACCGTGTTCCGGATTTTTATCAGGATCTTTTTTGTTTGCCATTGTCGAATCACCGATGGTATAGGCGGTAGTCTTTTGTGCAAAACAAACGGTTGAAACCAACCAAAAAATTAATATGTACTTTTTCATTTTATTTGTATTAAACTATTTTGCTGCTGAAGGAACTGTAGCTTTTTCTCCAATGAAAACTTCATTCAGAATGACATTTTCAGCATTTGTACTTGAAATAGCATTTTTTGCGGACTTAATTTCTATATTGTTCAAAGAGATATTCTTTATTTTTTTATCCGCAAAACCCTGTATAACAATACCCGAAGCTGATGCTTTATTACACGAAATATCAGAGAAAGACACATTTGAAATTTCAGACTGATATCCTTTTCCCTCTCCGTGGTAATTTGCAGTTATATAAAGGCAGTCTTCAACTTCGTCCAGCTTAATATTTTTAACAAAAACATTTTTTATAAAACCTCCTCTGTCAGCGTTAGTTTTCAGATAAATTCCTCTTTTCAGATAACCAACCGTCTTGCAATTTTCGACAAAAACATTTTTTACACCTGCAGACATTTCGCTTCCAATAACCACTCCGTGAAGTCCTTTAAAATTGCAGTTTCTGATAATAATATTTTCACTTGGAGTCGCTGAGTTTGCTCTTCCTTCATGATCTCTTCCAGCTTTTATGGCAATATTATCATCGCCATTATTGAACGTTACATTTTCAATTAAAACATTTTTAGCATATTCCGGATCAACACCATCATTATTATAATTTAATGACTTATAACTTATCCCTCTGATGGTTATACTTTCAGACTTGAGCAAATGCAAACACCAAAAAGGCGAATTTTCAATTCGAACATTTTCAATCAATATATTCGAACATTTAAAAAACTGAATCATCTGCGGACGCAAAAAGTAACCTGTTCCAAATTTTCTGTCTATTAATGGAACATTCGTATGGTTCATTTCGCGGCTGAGTTCTTTTCCTTTACCTTCTTTTGATTTAAAGGTTTTCCAGGTCTTTCCTCCTTCTCCATCAATTGTTCCTTCACCGGTTATTGCAATATTTTTACAATCATAAGCATATATCAATGGACTGTAATTGTAAAGCATTGTGCCCTCCCAGCTGGTTAAGACCATTGGTAGATAGTCTTCTGGGTTATCGCTAAATTTAATCTTAGCTCCTTTTTCAATTCTCAAATTCACATTGCTAACAAAATGAATCGGGCCGTTTAAAAGATAAATACCTTTTGGAACCACAATTGTCCCGCCATTATTCTTTTTGCACAATGCCATTGCCTTATCGAAAAAAGGTTTGCTGTTGGAAACAGAATCCCCTTTAGCACCCAGCTTTGCGATATTGACCTGATAAGAAGGGATTTTTGGCAACTGAATAGCATTTATAATCGAATCTGCCTTTGCTGTTGGGAATTTATTTTCCTGGGCAAGAGAAACTACTGAAAACAATAGAAAAAAAAGAAGTCTAATATTCATGATTTGTATTTTGTCTGACTCAGAAAAAACAATTAGCGAATCAATTCTTATTAAAAATTATTCTGAATCACTACTTTCTAAATTATTCTTTTTTGCCCACTTCTTATATTTTTTAAGAACTTCTTTCGGCTCATTAGAATACCACGAATAACCATTTCTTCTTTCTTCTCCAATATCGGTTATAAATCTCTTTTTAATTCCGTCACGGTCACAAAAAATGGCCTCATTAGTATCAAGTTCTGCAAATCTTGGCCAAATGGGCGCACTATCTACCATAGGATACATTTTTTTTCCTATAATTTTACCGTCTTCATCATAGATGCGTTCTTCCTTAAGATTGGTTATTTTTGTCTTTTCAAACCAATCGTAAGCGCTTTTGACAGCTGTCTTAATTTCCGGTGAGGGATTCTCGATAGACATTAAAAACAATACAACTTTAGCTGATTCTTTTCCACTTAAAGAAGCAAGCTCATAAGCTCTTGCTTGTGCCGGAGCAAAAGTAACTTCATCATGTTGTGCACACCAAACTGTGAGAACACCATTTTGTTTGTATTGCGTTTTTAAAATACACTCAATTCCTTTATTAACTGCAATTTTAGCTTTGTCAATAACCTCTTGAGATGGTTTAATACTATAATATGGTGTTTCATTTGCTATTTCCTTTAATACATTCAAAACATCAACCATTGAATTATCATTATAGGTAATATGTGTATAATATCCTTTTTTTAACGGAAAGTATTGAGGCCAGCCACCATTAGGATATTGTGCAGAAAGTAAATAATTCACTGCTTTCAAGAACGAATCTTTATATCTTTCATCTTTTGTCTGTGCATACATTTTTGAAACAAAAAGTATTTCCTGGGTCGTAGCTCTATTATCGATTGTACAATCTTTTGCTATTGGCTTTAGGGCTACTAATTTAGCTTTTTCTTCTTCTGTCAGTTCATTAAGCATTGGAATATTTTTAGGCCAGCCTCCAATATCCCTTTGGTAAAGCAAAACATTTTCGCCTACTTTTTTGCCTTCTTCAGATCCAAACCAGGCGGAGTAACTTTTTACAATTAAGTCTGGCCATTTTTTGGCTTTATCCTGTGCATTAACATGACAGCCAGTAATAATTAGAAGTAATAACGCTGTCTTTTTTAGTTGATTCATTTAATTGGTTAATTTTAGTTATTTATTTAGTTATTTAGTTTTAGTCAGTTATTCTGAACCAGTCTATTGCTACGCTTCCCGCATCATTTATAACTCCTTCTCTAAGAGCTAGAAATCCTATCTTAGCACCTATCCATTTTCCTTCTCTGGCTGTAAAAGTATCACCTATTGCATTGAATTTTTGCCCATCTTCACTATAGAAAAAATTACATATTCCTCCCGATTTTACTTTTACCTGCAGGTATATTGTCCTGTCTTTTATTTCGATTCTCTTATTTTCAGATTCAACTCCTTTTTTATCTGATCTTAAAGCTGTTTTTTGCGAAAGAAATAATTTTCCTTCGTTTTGCTTGAGACATAAAAAACTATAATCGAGTCCCATGATAACCAAACCTGTATATTCTCCATCGAATCTGGAATTGAAAGTGATTTTTGTAGTCGCCGTAAACTCATTTGCCGGCAATTTTTGCAAAAGTAAATTGGGAATATCAAACAGGTTATTATAATCTTTAGGGACAGGGATACAATTCAAATTATAGTAACCCATTGAGGTAGGAAGCCCCCATGTTATCTGCGGATTTGCATGCCACTGCCATTGAAGCCCAAGTTTAGGATTATTAAATTCATCACTTTCAGGTGGTGTTGCAACCGGAAAAGTTTTTTTACCAACATTTGGTTTTTTATATCCCATAACAGGCTCTCCAATACCATCATTATCGTCATCGCTTCCAATTACCGGCCAGTCTTGCTGCCATTTCATGGGCTGCAAATGAACAACTCTTCCGTAAGCAAACTGATCCTGAAAATGAAGAAACCAGTCTTCACCTGTTTGTGTCTGAACCCATGCACCCTGATGTGGGCCGTTAACAGTTGTTTTTCCCTGTTCCATCACTTTTCTTTTTTCATAAGGACCAAAAATATTCTTAGCCCTCATAACTGTCTGCCAGCCTGTGGCTACTCCTCCAGCAGGAGCAAAAATATAATAATAACCATTACGTTTATAAAATTTAGGCCCTTCAATGGTTGGTTCATCCGTGTGTCCGTCAATAATCATAACATCATCATTATTTGCAGATAAGCCATCCTTATTCATTGAACAGACTGCCAAAACACTTTTTACTCCTGCACGGCTGCCTGCAAAAGCATAACCCAGATATGCTTTACCGTCTTCATCCCACAAAGGTGTTGGGTCAATCAATCCTTTTCCTTCTTTTACCATAACAGGTTCAGACCACGGGCCTTCAGCTTTTTTTGCTTTCACGACATAAATCCCAAAATCAGGATCGGGATAGTAAATATAAAATTCATTTTTGTGAAAACGAATACAGGGAGCCCACACTCCGTTTCCATGCTGGACATTATTGTATATTTCTAATGGTTTTTGTCTGGAAAGTGCATATCCTATCAATTTCCAGTTTACTAAATCCTTCGAATGAAGAATAGGCAGGCCAGGAATACAATTAAAAGATGAAGCAGTCATATAATAATCATCTCCCACCCTGATAGCATCCGGATCAGAATAATCAGCATATAAAACAGGATTTTTATAAGTACCGTCACCCTGATCTGCCATCCAGACATTTGAATAATTGTTTTGTTTTTTTTCCTGCGCAGTCGAATCCTGCATCAAAATACTAGACAACAAAATAGATGTTATTATGACAAATTTCATTTAAAAGGTATTATCTGTTTAATTCTAATGCTGCCAGAATAAAAGGTCCTGTTGCTTTAGGATCATTATCTTTCTTTTTTTCATTTACATAATATTCATAAGAACCATCTCTGTATGGAGTTCCTCCAAGTCCCGCTACCTGACAAGCCTGAGTTAATGTTATAGTTCCGTCTGCATCAACTTTGATTAACTGAGTAGTTAGTCCATCAAAAGCTTTGTTAGCTAATTTTTTGAATTTTGCAGGTAAATATCCTTTATTAACACCTTTTGCAAATGCATAGGCAAACATAGATGAACCTGAAGCTTCAAGATAATTTCCTTCCTTGTCCATTTTATCTGTAACCTGATACCATAAACCTGATTTATCCTGATATTTTGCTAAACTTTCCGAAACTTTATTTAAATAACCAACCAATTCTTTTTGTTTTGGATGCTCTTTCGGGAAATAATCTAAAGCATCAACAAGAGCCATTACATACCAGCCAAGAGCTCTGGACCAGAAGTTTGGTGAATTTCCTGTTTCTTTATTTGCCCATGGCATTTGTTTGCTTTCATCCCATCCGTGATATAATAAACCTGTAGCCGGATCTGTTGCATGTAATTGAATTTGTTCGAATTGATGGGCAACATCATCAAGGTTTTTTCCTCCTTCAAAAGTTGCTGTATACTCAGCATAGAAAGGTTCCCCCATATACAAACCATCCAGCCACATTTGATTAGGATAGATTTTTTTATGCCAGAATCCTCCAGACTGGGTTCTTGGATGTACTGTTAACTGTTGGCGTAACAATTGCATCGCTTTTAAATATTTTTCTTCTTTTGTTTTATCATAAGCATTAAAAAGCAAACGCCCAGCCACAATCATATCGATATTGTATTTTTCAATTTCATAGGTTTTGATTGTGCCGTCATTTTCAATTAATGCATCCAGATATCCCTGCACATAAGAAGCATATGCCGGATTTGGATTTTTTTTATATAATTCCTGAAATGAATACAAAACAAGTCCGTGAACGTAGTCCCATTTTGGTGCTTTTGAATCATCAATCTGCCAGGATTCAGGATGACGTTTCATTAATGTCAACGCCATTTTGTCTGACCATTTCAAATCTTTAGAAACTACTGTTTGATTTGTAGAGTTGGTAGTTTTTCCTGCTTCGGGCGATGCTGTCTTGCATCCAAAAATTGCGAATGAAACGAAAAGTGTGGCGACTTTTAAAGTGTTGATTGTGTTGTTTAACATAGTGATTATTTTAACTTTTTGAAAATCTTATTATTTGATTACATCACATATAATTATAAAACTATTTATTGCTATCAAATTATGTTTCGTATTTGTACTGTAATTTATTTATTTTTAAAAATTTTATCTAAAAATTGAGTTGTATATAAAATTGTTTCATCCAGCCAGGGAGTAAAAAACCAAAAAGAATGGGGCGAATCCTTAATAGTCTGAACTTCATTGTAAACATTATTTATATTCAAAATTTTAATCATATCATCTCTTCCTGCATGAAATCTCGGAATACTACTATTCAAAAATAATGTTGGCGGTGTATTTTTATCTGTATGAGTCAAAGCAGAAGCATTTTTCCAGTTTTCAGGATTTTCATCAAAAGTACCTTTAAGCCATAAAGCTGCTACTTCACCTTCCGATGATTCCGGGTGTTTAAAAGCTAAAATGCCATCTATATTAATAATTGCATTTACCTCTGATGAAGATTTGCTTTTATTTAAAATATCATCAAAAGCCGGATTCTTATTTGTTGTACCAATCAAAGCTGCCATTTGACCTCCTGAAGAACATCCTAAAACAGCAATTTTGTCTGGGTCTACATAGAATTTTCGTGCATTATCTTTTATAAATCTTATTGCATTTTTAACATCTAAAATTCCCTCCGGATACTTGGCTTCTAATGAAAGCCTGTACTCAATTGCAAAACAGGAATATCCTTGTGAAGCTATTCTTTGTGCCATTACTTTCATTTGACTTTTACTACCTGATTTCCAACCTCCTCCGTGAATCATAACTACACCGGGATTTTTTCTTTTGGTTTTATTTAAATATGCATCCAAATGTAATGCTCTATTTTTATCGTGACTATAAATCACATCTTTAATTTCAGCAACATTTTTGTTTTTTACTTCCTGAGCAATTTTTATGAAGGGATATTTTTTTATTAGTTTAGCATAGGTACTTTTTATCGTATATGAGGTATCGATGGGAAAATTGATTTGTCCAAAAAAAGAATTTGATACAAAGAACAGAAGTACTAAAAAAATATTCTTCATAAACTAAATTTAGCTAATATACAAATCTGGCAAAATAACAGACTTTTTCTCTATACTGATTGAAAATAACATTAATAGTATGCAGTAAAAAATCATTTTTTAACTGATTCTATATTTTTGTCATTGATATAAGTATTAATAAAATTAAAATTCTTAATATTTTTCAATAAATAAACAGAGTCTGCTTTTTCGATAACTACATTTTTAAGCGTAATGTTTTCCACAGGGGATTCTTTATATCCCTCAGCCCAAATACCATATTTACCTGCTTTTTTTACTTTTACATTTTCTAAACTTACATTTCTGATAACCGGAATGAAGTTTCCTGTCTGCGAACCGTATACATTATAAAACATATTTAATTTCAGGACACATTCTTTAACAGTTCCTACTTCCAGATTCCTCACATAAACATCTTCAATAACCCCTCCTCGTTTAGAATTGGTCTTGATACGAATTGCCCTGTCTAAATTTGGGCTATCCATAATGCAATTCTCTACAAAAACATTATTTACACCTGCGGATATTTCACTACCAATTACAACTCCTCCATGACCGTCTATCATTTTACAATTTTGTACAATAATATTTTTGCTGGGTATCCCTACTCTTCTTCCATCAGCATCTCTCCCTGATTTTATGGCAATGCAATCATCTCCTGTATTAAACACACAATTTTTAATTAGTATATTTTGCGAATATTCAGGATCACAGCCATCATTATTAGGTCCATGACTATCAACTGTAACCCCGTCTATAATTACATTATTGGATTTTATTGGGTGCAAAATCCAAAAAGGGGCATTAATTACTCTAATATCTTTTATCAGAACAGTATTACATTCAAAGAATTCAATAAAATTAGGCCTTAAATAACGTCCTTCTCCAAAAATCCTTTCTGAAACCGGCACACCTTTTTCTGCCATATCAACCAAAACTTCACGATTAGTTGGGTCATTTTGCGAAGGAATCCCTTTTTTCCAGCCATAATCTTTAGCACCGGACCATACCCACCAGTTGCCACTACTAGCCTGACCATTCAAAGTGCCTTTACCTGTTATAGCAACATTTGTTTTATTCTTAGCATAAATAAGTGGGGAGTAATTCATTAATTCTGTTCCTTCAAAAGAAGTATGAACTATTGGATAATCTTTTGGACTTGTACTAAACAGAATTTCTGCATTATCTTTCAAATGCAAATTCACATTATTTTCCAAATGTATAGGCCCGGTTAAGTATTTTCCTTCGGGAACAATAACTCTTCCGCCACCATTAGAAGTACAAGCTTTTATTGCCTTTTCAAAAGCAATTGTATTGAACACAACTCCATCTCCAACTGCGCCAAAATCTTTCAAATTATAATCTTTCTCTAAAAAATTAACTTGAGGCATAGTCTTTATAACAAAGTCCATTTTTTTCCATGGATCTTCAATTGATGTTTCTAATGTTTTGAGCCTGCAAGACATGAAAACAATACAACATATCATTATTAAAAATGAGTAATTATTTTTAAAAACATTATACACCATCATTCTATTTATTAATCAAGACTTTTTAATTATGTAATCGATTACACGAAAGTAAAGAAATCGAATTACATCAACAAATAAATTCGAATAAAAATTATGCTTTTATTTTTAAAAAGTAACATTAATTGTAATTGTTGTAAAAAAAAACATAATTTTTTACCATTGCTCCATCATATTTAACATGTAGCTTTTTTTTGGTAATCGATAACATTTTATCCTTCTGTTTGCAAAAAAAATGTATTTTTGTGTTAAAATAATCAAAATATGAATTTTGAATGAGCGAAAAAATAACCATTTATGATATTGCAAAAAAATTAAATATAACTGCTGCCACAGTATCGAGAGCACTGAATAACAGCCCTAAAATAAAAGATAGCACCAAAAAATTAGTTCTTGAAACTGCTGCCTCAATGAACTATAAACAAAATAAATTAGCTTTAGCTTTAAAAAGTGGAAGAAGTAATAATATTGGAGTTATTGTACCTCGTATTGACAGTAATTTTTTTGCATCTGTAATTAGAGGAATCGAAGAAGAGCTCTATCCCCATGGTTATCAGGTTATTATTTGCCAGACACATGAAAATCCAAAAAGAGAAAATGAAAATCTTTATACCTTAATTGATGCGCAGGTTGACGGTATTTTAATGTCAGTTACAGATGTTACTAATGAAAATGATGGCGCTTTTCGTAACGTATTGGAAAAGAATGTTCCATTGATTTTCTTTGACAGAAGCAAACATATAGAAGGTGTAAGCTCTGTTACAATAAATGATTTTAAAGGCGGTTACATAGCTACAAAACAATTAATTAATCAAGGATGCAAATGTATTGCACATCTATCCGGAGATCTGTCGTTAGAAATTTTCAAAAATAGATTTTTAGGATACAAACAGGCTTTACTGGATAATGGAATCCGATTTAACGAAAAATATGTTATTCAGTCCAAGAGTAGTGTTGAAGCTGGAAAAAATGCCATTAATATTTTACTTGAACTTGAAACACCACCAGACGCCATATTTTCTTCAAGTGATTTTGCTGCCTTAGGGGCTATTCAGGAATTAAGAGACCGAAACATTAGTATTCCGCAAGAATTTTGTGTTGCAGGTTTTAGTAACGAACCTTTCACTAAGTTTATGGAGCTATCGATAACTTCTGTTGATCAGTCACCTCTTGAAATGGGAAAAATGTCAGCGCGTGTGTTTTTAGAACAAGCTGGCAAAACAGACACTATTAAAATCGAAAAAAAGGTAGTTTTAGCACCAGAATTACATATTCGTAAATCTACGTCCAGAATAAATTTATAATTACTCTTGACTATTAATCCATTTCTTTTAATAACGTTTACTTTTTCTGTAAAAATCTAATTCTCTTTCTATTTATAATTAAACTTCTACCATGCCGTATTCTCAATAAAACAATTACATTAATTGCAAAATAAAAACCTATAGCTTTTATTTTTATACACATTTACAACTAAAATAATAACATTTTATCAATCGATGATATTTTATATTGAATTATTCAAAAAAAAAGTATTTTTGTGCTGAATAAAATAAAAGAATATTTTTTTGAATGAGTGAAAAAACCACTATATACGATATTGCCAAGAGACTAAACATTACTGCAGCTACTGTTTCAAGAGCTTTAAATAACAACCCGAAAATAAAAAAAAGCACACGCGAATTAGTACAGCAAACAGCTGACTTAATGAGTTACAAACCCAACAAGCTGGCATTGGCATTAAAAAGTGGAAGAAGCAACAATATAGGTATCATAGTTCCTCGAGTTGACAATAATTTTTTTGGAACCGTAATTAGAGGCATTGAAGAAGAATTATATCCTCACGGCTATCATGTTATTATTTCACAGACTCATGATGATCCCAAAAGAGAAAATGAAAATCTGTATGCTTTAATCGATGCACAGGTAGATGGTATCTTAATGTCTGTTACTGATGTTACTGATGAAAATTATGAAGCCTTTCAAAACGTTCTCCAAAAAAATGTTCCTTTAATTTTCTTTGACAGAACCAGACATATTGACGGAGTTAGCTCTGTAACTATTAATGACTTCAAAGGAGGCTATCTTACTACAAAACATTTAATCAACGAAGGCTGCAGAAATATCGCTCATTTTTCCAGAGACCAGTCACTTGATATATTTAAAAATAGATTTTTAGGCTATAAACAAGCATTACTGGATAGCGGAATACCATTTAAGGAAGAATATGTTATTCCGATTAAAAGTAGCGTAGAATCAGGAAAAGAAGCAGTAGACATTTTGTTACAACTGGAAACTCCTCCCGATGCTATATTTTCTTCAAGTGATTTTGCTGCTTTAGGTGCCATTCAGGAATTAAAGGAAAGAAACATCTCTATTCCTGATGATTTTTGTGTAGCAGGATTCAGTAACGAGCCTTTCACCAAGTTCATGGAGCTATCAATAACTTCAGTTGACCAGTCTCCGCTTGAAATGGGAAAAATGGCTGCAAAGGTATTCTTAGAGCAAATAAGTAAAACCGAAACTATTAAAATACAAAAAAAGGTGATCCTTGCACCCGAACTGCATATTCGCCAGTCTTCCACAAGAACTACTTTTTAATTTTTTAAAAATAAATTATGTGAGTTTTATTTAATTTGCAAATCATTACGTTACACCTTAAAGTTTTATCTCTAAAGAAAAACAAAAAAAGGCAGCTTTATCAGCTACCTTTCTACATAGTAAAAATTACTTATATAAGTTAAACGTTGGGAAAATTATAATGAAACCCCTCTTTTCCAAGGAATAAACACATCTTGTTTCAACTGATCTGCTTTTGTTTCCACGTTTCCGCTAGCCAATTCTATAATATAATCAACGAGTTCCTCTCCAACTTCAGTGATGTTTTTTTCACCAGTAATGACAGTTCCGGCATTGAAATCGATAATATCCGACATCCTATTGGTCAATGCTGTGTTTGAAGCAATTTTTACGACGGGTGCTACTGGATTTCCCATCGGATTTCCTAAACCTGTTGTAAATAAAACTATTGTTGCTCCAGCTCCAACCAATCCTGTGGTACATTCAGCGTCATTCCCTGGGGTATTTAGAAGATTTAAACCCGGTTGTGAAATATATTCACCATAATCCAAAACATCTACAATAGGTGCAGTTCCTCCTTTTTTAGATGCACCGGCAGATTTCATCGCATCTGTAATTAATCCGTCTTTAATATTTCCCGGAGATGGGTTCATATCAAACCCTGAACCTGCATCTACAACTGATTTTTCAAATGCTTTCATCAAAGATAAAAACTTGTCTGCCTTTTCTTCGGTTACACATCTGTTCATCAATTCTTGCTCAACGCCACATAATTCCGGAAACTCTGCCAAAATGGATTTGGCTCCCAAAGCTGCAAAAATATCTGAAACAACTCCTAATGCCGGATTTGCCGATATACCTGAAAATCCGTCAGATCCACCACATTCCAAACCAATACTTAATTTTGAAATAGGAGCAGGTTTGCGTTCAATTTTATTAGCTCTTTTAATGGCTTCATAAGAATCTTTAATCACCATCTGGAACATCTGATCGGTAGTTCCAATTTGTTGCTGCTCGTAGATCAAAATTTCTTTATCACAATTTGGACTCATTGCTTTCAATGCAGCTTTAAAAATATCTACCTGCAAATTTTGACAGCCCAAACTTAAAATAGTGGCACCAGCAACATTTGGATTGTTAACATATCCTGCAAGTAATTTTGCCAACAATTCAGAATCTTGTCGAATTCCACCACAACCACCTTGATGATTGATAAATTTTACTTCAATATTATCTAAAAGATTTTCATTTGAATTTCTCTCAGCTACTTCTTCTACACTTTTTTCTTCAATTAAAGAACGTAATAAGTTCTTATAAGAAACTTCTTTTTTTGGCAGTAATTCGTTTTCGAAAATATCTTTCAGCTTTTCGATATTTTTATTTTCACAAAAAACTAACGGAATAAATAACCAAACATTTTTAGTCCCAACTTGTCCATCTGAACGGTGATATCCATTGAAAGTTTTGTCTTTCCAACGATCTACATTTGGTGGAGTCCACCCTAGATTTCCATTTTTGCCAAAAACTTTTTCGCTTTCATGTTTTACATTTTCAGTGGTAATTACCTCTCCCTTTTTTATAGGTTTTACAGCTTTCCCAACCAAAACTCCATACATTATAATCTCATCACCAATTGCAAAATCTTTCTCTGTGATTTTATGTTTTGCTTTAACATCAGTTGTTGGTGAGACTGTAGTTCCTTCAAACATAATTTGTTCGTTTTGGACCAAATCGGTTAAAGCGACAATTACGTTATCTGCTGGATTTACTTTTATTAATTTTTTTTGCATGATAATAATTTTAAAATCTAATTAGTACTTTGCGCTGAAATTAGCGTAACCTTTTTCAATTCCATTTGCTTCAATTTCGGTTAAAGCTACAACTAATGCTTCAGAAAGACCATTAATTTTTGTTAAATCCTGACCCCAAAAATCTGTATTAGCCAAAACAGCATCCACAACTGAATCTAAAGCTCCTAATTGCCATGCATTGTTAAATGCCTCAACTAATTCGGGAGTATCTTTTACAGGCAATGCTTCATTATTCCATGTCCCTTTATAAAATTGTATTAAAGAAGCCAATGAGAAAGTCAAACTAACCGGCAATTTTTTATTTGCATTATAATATCCTAATAAACTTGGTAAAACCCTTACTTTGAATTTTGAAATAGAATTTAAAGCAATATCTGCAAGTGCATGTTTGATAAATGGATTTTTAAAACGATCCATTACCTCTTCAGAATAGGCAGCGATTTCATTTTTGTCCATCGCAAGCGTTTCGCTGATTTCACTGATAACACTGTTTACGAATTTCCCGGTAAAATCTCCGTTAACCGTTTCCATTACTAATTTGTTACCGTATAAAAGAGAAGTAGGAACCATTGCTGTATGCGCGCCATTCAAAATACGAACTTTGATCATTTTGAAAGGACGGATATCATCCACAATTTTCACATTCAAATCCGTTTTATGAAAAGGTAGTTTTGCTTTCAAATCATCATCGCCTTCAATAGCCCAAAGGAAAAATGGTTCAGCAGCAACAATTAAATTATCCTGATAATCTAATTTACTGTTGTAGTCTTCAATTTCAGCTCTTGGATATCCCGGAACGATTCTGTCAACCAAAGTACTGTGATACGTACAAGCATCAGATACCCATGTTTTGAATGCGTCCTCTAACTTCCATAAATCAACATATTGTAAAATATATTTTTTTAGAGTCTCCGAGTTATAATCAATCAATTCGCAAGGAATAATCGTTACACCTTTAGAAGCATCTCCATTGAAATGTTTGAATCTTTCATAAAGTAAAACAGTCAATTTTGCAGGAAATGCTGCCGGTGGCTGCATGTCCGGAGTATCAGTATCAAGGAATTCAATTCCGGCTTCAGTAGTATTTGAAACAATAAACTGAAGCTCTTCCTCTTTAGCTAAAGCTAAATAATCTGCAAATTCAGTATATGGATTTATAGCTTTTACAATATTATCAATTAGCTGAATGTCTTGTATTTTTTCGCCTTTTTTAATCCCGTTCATAAACAAAGTATAAAGACCATCCTGATCGTTTATCATGTTTACCATACCATCTTTCAATGGCTGAACAATTGCAATACCAGCGTTGAAATCAACCTCTTTGTTTAGTTTATGAAAAGCATAATCAACAAATGCTCTAAGGAAATTTCCTTCTCCAAACTGAACTACTTTAATAGGCTTTAAATTTTCTAAACCTGTATTTACTCTATTTAATTTTTTCATTTTAAATCTTCTCTAAAAGTGTTATAAATAACCTCATTAATCCCTTACCTGTTTTATTATTGTAAAAGAAACATTACACTTGTAAATGTTAAAATAAAGTTTGCTGTGAGGAGTGACAAACTTTATTTTTCAAGCGTAATGTTCAATTACAACCTTTAAAACTCTAAAAAAAACTGCTTTGAAATAAGGAACAAACTAATTATTCCTTATTTATTTCTAATATCTTTAATGATGTTCAACACATCACTTACTTTATTTTTTAATCCTTCAAAATCCTGCTTATCCAACAAATCTTTTGAAATCAATTGTGAACCAAGACCAACGCAGGTAGCACCGGCATTTAACCATGAAGACAAACTTTCAACAGTTGGATAAACACCTCCTGTAGGCATAATTGTAGTCCACGGACATGGTCCTTTAATTGCTTTAATAAATTCTTGCCCATAAGTATCAGCAGGAAACAATTTTACCACTTCACAACCTAACTCTTCGGCTCTTGCAATTTCTGTAAGTGTTCCACAGCCAGGCGACCATAAAACTTTTCTACGGTTACACGCTATTGCAATATCTTCCCTAAATACCGGAGTTACAATAAAATTAGCGCCAAGCTGCATGTATAATGAAGCCGCCGCCGCATCAGTAACAGAACCAACACCTAAAATCATCCCCGGCAGTTCAGCCAATGCATATTTATTTAATGCTCCAAAAACTTCGAAAGCAAAATCACCTCTGCTGGTAAATTCCATTAATCTGGATCCTCCATCATAACAGGCTTTTAATACTTTTTTACTGATTTCAATATCCGAATGAAAAAACAAAGGAACCATTCCGTTGTCTTTCATCGTCTGAGCTACTTCAATTCTTGAATACTTTGCCATACTTTATTTATCTTGATACTAATCCGGCAGAATTTCCTCCCGCCATGTTTTCAACTTCTTTTAATGTAACCAAATTATAATCTCCGGCAATGGTATGTTTCAAGCAACAAGCTGCCACTGCAAAATCTAATGCCTTTTGCTTGTCTTCTTTATACTCAACTAATCCGTAGATTAATCCGCCCATAAAGGCGTCGCCACTACCTACTCTGTCGATTACAGGAGTTACTTCCTGTACAGCTGCATTAAAAATGGTTTTCCCGTCAAATAAAACGCCACCAATTCTTTGATGCGAAGCACTAACTGAATAACGCAATGTAGTTGCCACTGTTTTTAAGTCCGGACAAAGCTCATATAACTTAGAATATAAAACTGGTAAAGATTCCTCATCCTGATAATCCGGATTTACTTTAGGAATTCCTAACATAAAATAGGCTGTATCTATATCTCCTAAAATAACGTGACTGTATTTTAATAACTCTGGCATAACCTCACTTGGAGTTTTGCCATATTGCCATAATTTTGATCTGTAATTCAAGTCACATGAAATCGTCAAACCTAATTCATGCGCAATTTGAACTGCTTCAAGACATGCTTCTGCGGCACTTTGGGAAATTGCAGCTGAAATTCCGCTAAAATGGAACCAGGTAGCGCCTTCAAGTACTTTCTTCCAATCAATATCTCCTTTTTGAATCGTTGCCATCGAGCTATGCGCGCGATCGTACACCACATTGCTTCCTCTGGTTCCTGCTCCAGTTTCTAAATAATACGTTCCTAAACGTTCTCCGCCGTAAACAATACTTTTAGATTCAACATTCATTTTACGCATCTCCTGAACTGCACAGTAACCAATTTCGTTTTCAGGCAATCTGGTAACAAACTCTGTATTAATTCCGTAATTCGCCAGAGAAACACAAACGTTAAATTCACCTCCGCCATAAGACGCTGTAAACGCTTTAGCCTGAGAAAAACGCAAATGTCTTTCTGTAGAAAAGCGCAACATTATTTCGCCGAATGCAACTACTTTACTCATTGTCAATATTTAATTAAAATTTAAAATATTCTTTTGCATTATTATACGAAATATCAGAAACCATTTTCCCGATCCATTCCATATCAGCAGGAAGTTCTCCTCTCTGAATTTCATCTCCAAGAAGATTACAAAGAATACGTCTGAAATATTCGTGTCTTGGGAAAGACAAGAAACTTCTGGAGTCGGTCAGCATTCCAACAAAACAGCTAATTAATCCCATGTTTGAAAGGGCATTTAATTGTTTTGTCATTCCGTCTTTCTGATCCAAAAACCACCATCCTGAACCAAACTGCACTTTTCCTCTCACACTTCCGTCATTAAAGTTACCAATCATGGTAGCCATTACCTCGTTATCAGCAGGATTTAGGTTATAAATAATTGTTTTTGTTAATTTATCTTTACTATCTAAAGCATTTAAAAAAGCAGATAATTTTTGAGCCTGAGGATAATCCCCGATAGAATCCCATCCTGTGTCAGGTCCTAAAATTCTGTGCATACGCGCATTATTGTTACGTAAAGCTCCTAAGTGAAATTGCTGAACCCATCCCAATTCATGGTATGTTTCAGATAAAAACAATAATACTGCACTCTGGAATTTCAATGCTTCTTCAGGAGTAATCGTTTGATTTTCTCTTTTCTTTTTGAAGATTGCATTTACTTCAGATTCAGTAAAGTTTTCGAAATAAATCTGATCTAAACCATGATCACTTAACTTACATCCGTTTGCATTAAAGAAATCAATTCTTTTTCTTAATGCTGAAAGTAAATCAGCGTAAGTACTGATTGCTACTCCGGACACATCCCCCAATGTGTCCAGATAAGCATTGTAACCGTCATTTGAAATCAAAATAGCTTTATCAGGCCTAAAAGCCGTGCTCATTTTAGTTTCAAAAGGATTACTGTTTAATTTTTGGTGAAACTCTAAAGTATCAATAGGATCTTCTGTAGTACAAACTAGTTCAGCATTTACTTTTTTAAGCAAATTGCGTGTACTGTATTCTGCCGAGTTTACTTTTGCCGAAGCTTCCTCATATATTCTTTCAGCAGATTTTTCATTCAGCAAATCGTAAATATCAAAATAACGTGCTAATTCTAAGTGAGTCCAATGATACAAAGGATTACGCATTGTATACGGAACTGTTTTTGCCCAGTTTAAGAATTTATCTTTATCAGAACCATTACCTGTAATAAACTGCTCGTTAATTCCTAATGTACGCATTGCACGCCATTTGTAGTGATCTCCGTTTATCCACACATTTGTGATATTGTCAAAAATTTTATCCTCTGCAATAAACTGTGGATTTAAGTGATTGTGATAATCAATAATAGGCTGATTTTTCGAATAGTTATGGTATAACTCCTCAGCGTATTTATTTTCAAGTAAAAAATTATCGTTTATGAATGTTTTATTAGAACTCATGATTTTTTAATATAATAGAAAAATTATTCTTCGTTTGATGGTTTTCCAATTGTAGCAAGGATTCCACCATCAACATATAAAATGTGACCGTTAACAAAATCACTGGCTTTTGATGACAAGAATATTGCAGCTCCAGCTAAATCACTTGGATCTCCCCATTTTGCAGCAGGAGTTCTGCTAATGATAAAATCGTTAAAAGGATGTCCGTCAACTCGGATTGGCTTAGTTTGCTCAGTTGCAAAATAACCAGGTCCGATTCCGTTAATCTGAACATTATATTTTGCCCATTCTGTTGCCATATTTTTGGTCAGCATTTTCAAACCTCCTTTTGCGGCAGCGTAGGCAGAAACCGTATTTCTACCCAATTCACTCATCATTGAGCAAATATTAATGATTTTCCCTTGTCTTCTTTCGATCATTCCTTTAGCAACATGCTTAGAAACGATAAACGGACTAACTAAATCAATATCAACAACCTCTCTGAAATCAGCAACTTCCATTTCCAGTAAAGGGATTCTTTTAATGATTCCTGCATTATTGATTAAGATATCAATTGGTCCAACTTCGCTTTCAATTTTGGCTACAGCGGCACTAACTTCTTTTTCTTCTGTTACATTAAATTTGTAACCAACAGCATTAATTCCTTCACTTTTTAATTCTGCTACAGCATTATCAATTTTTTCCTGAGAAGAATTTCCGTTTACAACAATCGTTGCACCCGCCTGACCTAATCCTTTTGCCATTGCCATTCCCAATCCGTGAGTACTTCCTGTGATAAGGGCAACTTTTCCTTTTATATCAAATAAATTTGTCATTTTATCTTAAATCAGTGATTTTACAAACATCCATATCTCCATAATCTAAATTCTCTCCAGCCATTCCCCAGATAAAAGTATAATTACTTGTTCCGGAACCGGAGTGGATAGACCAAGGCGGAGAAATAACTGCCTGATGATTGTTCATCCAGATATGTCTTGTCTCCTGCGGCTGTCCCATAAAATGGCATACGGCCTGATTTTCCGGAATATCAAGATAGAAATAAACTTCCATACGACGATCGTGAACGTGTGCAGGCATGGTATTCCAGACACTTCCCGGTTTTAATTCTGTCATTCCCATTTGCAATTGGCAAGTTGTAACCACGCTTCCAATAATCATTTGATTAACGGTACGGTGATTAGCCGTTTCCATTGTTCCCAATTGCAATTTATTAGCTTCATCTAAACTTACTTTTTTAGTTGGGTAAGTCGTATGTGCTGGTGCAGAATTTAAATAAAATTTTGCTGGATTGCTGCTATCATCACTTTTGAAGATTACTTCTTTGTTTCCACTTCCAATATACAATGCATCTTTAAAACCTAACTCATAAGATGTTCCTTCCACAACAACAGAGCCACTTCCTCCTACATTAATGATCCCCAACTCTCTTCTCTCCAGGAAATAAGGTGCTTTAAGCGGATCAATAGTTTCTAAAACTAAATCTCCTTTTACCGGAACTGCTGAACCGGTTATATATCTGTCATAATGAGAATAAACCAATACTACTTCATCTTCCTGCATCAAATCATCAATCAGAAACTCATTTCTCAATTGCTGGGTATCATATTTTTTTACAGCTTCTGGGCTTGATGCGTATCTGGAACTATATTTTGTCATATTTTTATTTTTAATGTAATCGATTGCACAAAATTATATTTTTATATTTAAATATCATAATACAAATGAAAATTTATTTGTGTAATTATCACACTTCTACTTTTTTCATTTTCGGAACTAAGATATGCATAATTAACCATGCTGAAAGATATGCTGCCCCACAAATACAGAACATTATAAAATATCCGGTTTCAATTTTTCCAATTTTAGTATAATAAACAAACATGTTTTTTTGAACCAAAACTGTCAATAAAATTCCTCCAAGTGCTCCAAACATCCCTCCTATACCTGTTACAGAAGCAGTTGCTTTTTTAGGAAACATATCAGATACTGTGGTAAATATATTTGCACTCCACGCCTGATGTGCAGAAACCGCCAAACCTATTACTAAAATTGCCCACCACATATTTATTGTTCCTAAGTATTGAGAGAACAATACGGGTAAAACAGCAAACGCGTAAAGCAGCATACTTGTTTTTCTTGCTTTATATGCCGGCCAGTTTTTCTCAATTAATTTTAATGGAAGCCAGCCTCCAAAAATACTTCCAACACTTCCTATCACATATACTAAAGCGCAAGGCCAGATAATTTCTGTAGCTGAAAGTTTATACTGCTTCATCAGGAAATCTGGCAACCAGAACAAATAAAACCACCAAACGGGATCTGTCAACAATTTTCCAATTGCAAAAGCCCATGTTTGACGAAAACCCAACAATTTCAACCACGAAACTTTCTCTGTATCTTTTTCTTCAACTAAATCAGTTTTATCAGCAGTAATATATTCTAATTCTGCCTGAGATAAACGCTTTTGTTTTTGAGGCACTTCATATAAAACGAACCATAATGCCAGCCATATAAATCCTATAACACCTGTAGCTATAAATGCCCATTGCCAGCCATAATTTTCTGCTATAAAAGGAACAGATAAAGGAACAATTATGGCACCAATATTACTTCCTGAATTAAAAATCCCTGTTGCCAAAGCACGCTCTTTTTGTGGAAACCACTCTGCTGTGGCTTTTATCGCTGCAGGAAAATTACCCGCCTCCGTCACACCTAAAAACACACGTGCTATTAAAAAACCTCCTGTCCCGGTAGCAAATGCATGCCCAACAGCTGCCAAACTCCATAAACCGGTCGCGATTGCATAACCTAATTTTGTGCCTAATTTATCAATAATCCCTCCTGCAATCAGCATTCCAAGTGCATAGGCTATTTTAAAAGCCAATTCTATATTAGAGTAATCAATTACTTCCTGCTCTGGGGTCCAGTGAAAGGCTTCTGCAAGAAAAGGCCTTAGATAACTGATTACATTTCGATCTAAATAATTTACGGTAGTAGCAAAGAAAACTAAGCTACAGATAGTCCAGCGATACTTTCCTATCGCGGCATTGGTTTGGTTCATAATTCAGTTTGGTTTGGTTTGGTTGGTTAAATTAGTTAGTATAAAATCTTTTTAAAGATCCGTAATTGGCGCATATTTAGGAACCAAAGTTTTCATCACAATCCAGCCTGTTAAGTAACATACTGCACAAATTGAAAAAATGATAAAATATCCAGCCTCAATTCCCTGAAAGCCCATAAAAGACATATTTGTATCTTTACTATAATCGAACAATAATCCAGAACCTTTGTTAATTAAAGTTGAACCAATTCCACCAGCTAAACCTCCAATACCTGTAATAGTTGCAATTGCTTTTTTAGGAAACATATCACCAACTGTTGTGAAAATATTAGCCGACCATGACTGGTGAGCTGCCCCGGCAATACCTATGATAATTACCGGCAACCAGTAACTAATATAGCCTAATGGCTGTGCTACTAAAGCTAACAATGGAAAAAAAGCAAAAATCAACATAGCTCTCATTCTTCCTTCATACGGATTCATACCTTTTTTTTCAACAAAATAAGTCGGAAGCCATCCACCTATAATTGACAAAAGTGTAATCATATACAAAACAAATAGGGGTAAGGCAGCTTCAGTAGAGTCCATTCCATAGACAGAACTCAAGTAAGCAGGAGTCCAGAACAAAAAGAACCACCAAACACCATCTGTCATAAATTTCCCAAAAGCAAATGCCCAGGTTTGTTTGTATTTAAAACAATCTACAAGGGAAACTTTTGTTTTGGTTTCAGGTACGTAACCCACTATTTTACTATCCGCTATTTCATCTTGCTGAATATAAGCTAATTCAGCTGCACTAACTTTTGGGTGTTTTTCAGGTTTATCATACATAAAAACCCAGAATCCCATCCATACAAAACCTAAAGCTCCAATAATAATAAACGCCATTTCCCAACCAAAAGCCTTAGCAATGAAAGGAATTGTTATTGGCGCGGCTAAAGCTCCTACTGTTGCTCCAGCGTTAAAAATACTTGTTGAAAATGCCCTGTCTTTTTTAGGAAAATATTCTGCTGTAGTTTTAATAGCAGCCGGGAAATTTCCTGCCTCTCCAACAGCTAAGACAAAACGGGCAAAAATAAACAGAGTAACACTCACATTAATTACCAATGCTGTATCATTAACTGTATGAATAACATCTTTAGCACCTTCAAAACCAACAAACCAGTCCCCTGTTATAATCCCTGAAGTCGCAATACCACAAAATGCATGCAAACAAGCACCTAAAGACCATATTCCGATTGCCCACAAAAATCCCTTTTTTGTATCCAGCCAATCCACAAATCTTCCTGCAAATAGTAAAGAAACTGCATAAAAGATAGAAAATAAAGCTGTAATGTTTCCATAATCATTATTAGTCCAGTGAAATTCAGGAGCAATAAAATCGCTCCACGTTAACGAAAGAACTTGTCTGTCTAAATAATTAATGGTTGTTGCAAAAAACAACAATGCACATATACTCCAGCGATAATTTCCAATAGATTGGTTTTTTTGACTCATAGTAATTATGTTTGTTTGGCTTATTTAAAACCGTTTAATTAATTAAAAATGTATTTTTTACAATTACAAACAAACGTAATATTTTTATATTAACCATACGTTTTTAAGATATAATTAATTTACAAATAAAACCAAAAAATGTAATCGATTGCACAAATATAGGTTTAAATACTTATATTGCAAATAAATTACTTAAAAAATTATTTCCTACTATTAATTAAATATATATGGTAAAAAAACAGATTAAAAATTAAACATTAAACAATACATTTGTTAAATCAATCGCTCCGAACAAGTAATTAAAACATTGATATGAAATCAAATAAATTTTGCCAACAATACATGTTTTTTATTAAAAAATGTAATCTTAAAAATTTGAAAACGTCAAAAAAAAATAATTCAGAAAAAATACTTTTACTATGTTATTTAACATTTGGAATGATGTTGAATTTACATGCTCAAAATGAAATTTTGCCATTGTGGAAATCTATTCCAGATGAAATAATTCCTCCTGACTATAAAGAAAAAGAAGTTGTAAAAGAAGGCAAAATTCAACGTACAAGTTTAGTGACAACCCCAACATTGAGTGTTTTTATTCCGAAAGAAACAAAACCTAATCAAACTGCAGTCCTTATTTTTCCGGGTGGAGGATATGCACATTTGTCAATGGAAAAAGAAGGAACGAATGTAGCAGAATGGTTAAATAGCTTAGGTATTGTTGCTTTTGTTGTAAAATATCGCTTACCCAGCGATCTAATCATGAAAAACAAATCTATCGGATCTTTGCAGGACGCCCAGGAGGCCATTCGTTTTGTTCGGTCTAATGCCACAAAATGGAATATTGATCCGAATAAAATTGGTACGATAGGTTTTTCAGCAGGTGGTCATTTAGCATCGACACTGGCAACACATTTTGATAATAAAGTATATGAATCGAAATTTAACATGAGTGCCCGACCAGACTTTTCAATATTAGTTTACCCAGTAATCTCAATGGATAACCATATAACCCACAAAGGCTCGCAAACAAATTTGCTGGGAAAAGAGCCTTCCCAAATTCTTATTGATGATTTTTCTAATGAAAAAAAAGTCACCTCAAAAACACCTCCAACATTTTTAGTTCATGCTTCAGATGATAGCGCTGTTTTACCTGAAAACAGTATCAATTATTATCTGGCTTTAAAAAAGAACAACATTTCAGCCGAATTACATATTTACGAAAAAGGCGGCCACGGTTTTGGTTTGGGAGTACAAGATACAAGTCTTTATTGGATCAATGACTGTAAAGAGTGGCTTAAAGCAAATCACTATATCCTTTAAGAACACATAGCTATCATAAAATTTATCTAAAATTATTTTTAATTAATTTACATATCGGGAAAAGTCGATATATTTGCATTATGGAACAAGTAGAAATTTTTAAAGCATTGTCTAATAAATCCAGATTACAAATGCTGGAATGGCTAAAAGAACCCGAACTCAACTTCCCGGATCAGATTACTGCAGGATTTGAACATGGCGTTTGTGTTGGTCAGATACAAGCCAAGACAGGCCTTACTCAATCTACCGTTTCAGAATATTTGTCGATTTTACAACGCGCAGGTTTTATCGAATCTACGCGAGTTGGACAGTGGACATACTACAAACGCAACGAAAGTGCCTTTGAAGCACTCAGTAAATTAATTCAATCTAATTTGTAAATTATTATGAGTACAAACAGTCTGTTTTCTCCTTTCGACCTGAAAACACTACATCTTAAAAACAGAATTGTGATGGCGCCAATGACGCGATCCTTTTCTCCAAACGGAACTCCAACCGAACAAGTTGCTTCATACTATCAAAAAAGAGCTGAAGGCGAAGTTGGACTTATATTATCTGAAGGAACTGTTATTGACAGACCTTCATCGTCAAACGATGCAAACGTACCGCACTTTTATGGAGATGAGGCTTTAAAAGGATGGAAAAAAGTCATCGATGAAGTTCATGCTGCCGGAGGTCAGATGGGACCTCAAATCTGGCATATGGGAATCATGGACAATCATCACTCCGGATGGGTTCCTCCTGTTCCTTTTGAAGGACCGTCAGGATTCAATCGTCCTGATTTCAGAAATGGTATTGCCATGTCTGAAAAAGATATTGAAAATACCATCTTAGCTTTCGGAAAAGCTGCTGCCGATGCCAAAAAGTTAGGTTTTGACACTATCGAAATTCACGGTGCACACGGTTACTTAATTGATCAGTTTTTTAGAGCAGAAACCAATTTACGTACCGATATTTATGGCGGAAAAACGTTGCCGGAGCGTAACCGTTTTGCAATTGAAGTTATCAAAGAAATCAGAAAACAAGTTGGCAACGATTTTGCTGTGATTATGCGATTCTCTCAATTTAAACCTTCTGACTATAATTATAAACTGGCTAAAAACCCTCAGGAATTAGAGGCCTGGCTTACTCCACTTGTTGATGCCGGAGTAGATATTTTACATTGTTCGCAAAGAAGATTCTGGGAACCTGAATTTGAAGATTCAGATTTGAATTTTGCAGGATGGGCAAAAAAAGTAACCGGAGCACCAACCATAACAGTAGGTTCAATCGGATTATCAAGCGATTTCTTTGGTGCTTTTGCGGGAGAAAGTTCTGAACCTACTTCTTTGGAAGAACTAAACAGACGTTTC
Organism: Flavobacterium hibisci; assembly: GCF_020026925.1. Classification (GTDB taxonomy): domain Bacteria; phylum Bacteroidota; class Bacteroidia; order Flavobacteriales; family Flavobacteriaceae; genus Flavobacterium; species Flavobacterium hibisci. The sequence continues at coordinate 83,127 of NZ_JAIQDW010000018.1, forward strand.
GACAGAGGCGATTTTGATTTGGCTGCCGTTGGAAGGCCATTATTATCTGACCCAAATTGGGTTGCTAAAATTAAAGCAGGAAAAACGGATCAATTGAAAGGTTTCAGTAAAGAAGCTTTAACGGAATTGGTTTTAGAATAATACTATTTGTAAATAAGTTACAGCGCTGCTGTGAGTCTCTACGTATAAATCATAATTAAAAAAGAGATGGAACCTTAAAATGTTTCATCTCTTTTCTTTTATAAATCGTCGTCACTATTATTATCAAAAAAATCTTTTGGATCAAAAGGAATATCATCGTCAGGATCTTTATCATGTGCATTCACTCCGGGTGGATTAAATAATCCCCAACTGTCTTTAATATAATTCCACTGATCAAATCCTGCCACCCAATCAATAAATAACAACCGAAATTCATCAATTGTACTTCGCAATAAATCAATATAATCTGTATCAGTAATACCCTCTTCATAACGCAGACTTCCAGCCTGAACAGACAGTTCTCGTGCGGCTTTGCGAATAATTGCTGCATTTTCCATTCTTAAATCATATAAATCACCTCCTTCTGCTCCGGCAATTTTCACAGGAATTGTAAATGCATTTTCTAACATAAAACGGACTGTAGTTTCCTGCAGAAAATCATTATCAGCAGGAACTACATGAATCAATCCTTCGGTTAATTTAAAAATTTGCTCTGCCTTTTGATAAATTGGCATTTTATGTATTTCGTCTAATTCTTCCATTTTACATTGAAAAAAATCTTTTGTCAAATATAAAATTACTTTTCAGATAAAGTTATTTTCCTTTTTTGAAATTTATTCTGCAACCAATTACGAACCGGTTCATCGTACAATTTCAAACACAAATAAGCGAGTACAATACTGGCAACTAAAACCCCTGTTCCAACCACATACCCATCTTTTAAAGAGACATTATTATCTACAACCCAGGCCGTAAACCAATAAATCAGCGGATAATGTGTGATATAAATTGGATAGGAAATATCCCCAAGCCATTTGCAGATTTTAAGTGAGAACGGATTTTTTATTTCTCCTCCTGCACCAATTGATACTATCAAAGGAAATACGAGAATAATACAAAACGATTCATACAAACCGTTCATCCACAAACTATTTTCATCCCCAATTCTTGGCACTATCAGCACAATTGCTATCAATAAGCTGCATACCCAGAAAGCGCCTTTTATATGAATTAATTTTCCTAATCGGGAAAGTAAAATTCCGGCAAAGAAAGGATACAGTAAACGTGTAAATCCGATATTCATTTGCTCCAGATTCAGTGACCATCCTCCAATAACATCTCCTTTTGGTCCAAAAACAGTATAATTAATCAGTAAACCTGCAAATATCAAAACAAAAAAAACGAGTACTTTATTTGAGAATTTACGAAAGAACAAAGCATACAGGATATTTGCGATATATTCGAAAAAAAGCGACCATGCAGGTCCGTCAAGCGGATGCATTTCACCCCAGCCTCTGATTTCCATTGATGGCGGAACCGGGAGCAATGTAAAACCTACAATCATGGTCAAAATTACCTTCCAGGCTTCCATTCCGGCAATCATCGGAAACAATTTATCAGAAGCCTGAAAATAGTAAAATATGGCCCCAATAATCATTCCCATAATAACCATGGGCTGGAGACGAATCAAACGACGTTTGTAAAATTCCCATTGTGTCATTTTCCCCCAGCGGTCATCATACGCATAGGCAACAACAAATCCTGATAAAAGAAAAAAGAAATCGACGGCCAGGTAACCGTGATTGATAATTTGCTTAAAGCGGTTTCCTCCGGCAAAGGTTTCAAAAACATGAAAAGCAACTACTAAAATCGCAGCTACCCCACGTAAACCGTCTAAAATTTCATAATGCTTTTTGGGTTTAATTTCGGTCATAAAATGGTTAGTAATTAGTTGTTAATAGTTAATTATTAATTGATAACTAATCCTGATGATTCTTCAGCCATTCTAACCTGCGCTGATCCGGTAAATGGGTTACTTTGAAGTTTTCAAATTTAGCTTCAAAACCTTTTCCGTCAGGTGAAGCTGCCATCAAACCTACCATTACCGGCGTATTGTCCTGCAAAGGTGCATTGCGTGTCAGGATATAGTTTTTATCATCATAAGAAAAGAATATTTCAACTGCATCTAATCTTCTCACCACTTTTATCCAGACAAATGGCGGGGCTTTGTCTAAAGTGGTTACGCTCCAGTCGCTTTTGTTGTGTGTCACAACGGTGCTTATATTGAATTTTCCGTCAACAAATTCCACTCCGGTTTTAATGTATTTTTTTTCGTCTATCCTTATCATCAGGCCCATCTGATCAAAACGTGCAATATAATTTCCGGTTAATTTTACTTTGGCTTCAAATTCACCACCATAAGTTGCATAATAAAAAGGTGCATCATCAACCGTAAAACCGTAATGCGAAATACGCCAATAATCACTACCAGCCGTAACATTCATGATTAAGGCATTGTTTTTAATTTCCCATTTTTCAGGTTCATTAAACCATTGCATTTTGTTCAGGCTTTGCGCCGAAAGGTTTTGTATTAAAAAGAATACTGTTACAAACAAAACTATTTGTTTCATGATTATTTTTTTATAAAAGTTAAACATTTTACGTTTGACATTTGACATTATACTATTTTTTCAAAGCAAAGCTGCAACTTTTTACAATTACAGCTTTACAACCAACCAATTTAGAAAATTAATGAAATTTATTGAAGCGAAAAATTCACTTTAGATTTTATATCCGTAGAAGATGCACCAATGATGGCTTCAAAAGCTCCCGGTTCTGCAACCCATTCATGTTTCTTATCGTCAAAAAAGCTTAAAGCCGTTTTATCCATTGTAAAAGTTACAGTTTTCTCTTCTCCCGCTTTAAGCGAAATTTTCTCAAAACCTTTTAGTTCTTTTATTGGACGAGGCAATGAAGATTTTAAATCGCTGATATAAAGCTGAACAATTTCTGATCCTTCCCTGCTTCCTGTGTTTTTAACTTTTACAGAAAATGTAATCTGATCATTAGCAGAAATTTGTTTTTTATCAGCCGTTATTTTACCATACTCAAAAGTGGTGTAGCTTAATCCGTGACCAAAAGAAAATAGTGGTTTTGCTTTTTGTTTGTCTGCCCAACGATAGCCTACAAAAATGCTTTCGTTATATTTAACCTCATCACCACCCGGAAATTCTCCTAAAGCATGTGCTCCATTATCAGACAATTTTACCGGAAAAGTAAACGTCAATTTACCTGACGGATTTACATCACCTACTAAAACATTTGCCAAGGCATTTCCGGCTTCTGTACCTAAGAAACATCCCTGCACAATTCCCGGAACTTCTTTTACCCATGGCATTGCCACTGCATTTCCGGAGATGTTTACAAAAACTATATTTTTATTTACTTTAACCAATTCAGAAATTAATTTATCCTGATTATATGGAAGACCTAAATCTTTACGGTCTGCTCCTTCAGCATCCTGATGGTCGCTTTTGTTTAATCCACCTATGAAAAGAACTATATCAGCATCTTTGGCTACCTTCAAAGCTTCCGCAGTCAATTCAGCAGGTGAACGTTTGTCTTCTAAACTCACTTTTGCTATTACACCATTATAATTACTGGTTGGATCTCCAACATATCCACGGGCGTATACAATCTCAGCCTGATTACCGATTCTTTTTTTCAAACCTTCAAGCGGAGTGATTTCATATCTTGCTTTTAAGGATGAGCTTCCTCCTCCAACTGTCATCATTTTGATGGCGTTTTCACCAATGACAGCGATTTTTTTCGTTTTAGAAAGATTGATTGGCAAAATATTGTTGTTATTCTGAAGTAACACAATTCCTTCTTCTGCAATTTTCAAACCTGCCTTTGCATGTTCTTCTGTTCCAAATGAGCCAAAAGGACGATTTTTATTCATATTCGTAAGGAAAGACAAACGCAGAATACGACGCACTTTTTCGTCTAATTCTTTAGTTCCAACTTCACCTTTTTTAATCATTTCCGAATAAGGTTTTGCCAGATAATAGTTGTCATACGCATTACTGGTTCCCCAAGAAAGTCCGTTTGTCCAGGAACCAAATTCCATATCCAAACCATTATGAATCGCTTGTTTTGTATCATTGACTCCTCCCCAATCTGAAACAACAACTCCTTTGAAACCCCATTCACCACGAAGAATGTCATTCAGCAAAAATTCGTTATGACAACATTGCTGCCCTTTATATTTATTGTAAGACCCCATAATGGCCCACGCATCACCTTCCTGAACAGCTGCTTTAAATGCAGGCAAATAAATTTCGTACAAGGCACGATCATCAACAATTACGTTAACCGAATTACGATTGGTTTCCTGATTGTTCAGGGCAAAATGTTTGACACAAGCTGCAACTCCAATTGACTGAACTCCTTTAATATAAGGAACCACCATTTTGGATGTCAGGAAAGGATCTTCTCCCATATATTCGAAGTTGCGTCCGTTTAATGGCGTTCTGTAGATATTTACACCAGGCCCTAAGAGTACATTTTTATTACGATAACGGGCTTCTTCTCCCAATGATTTACCATATAATGAGGCTAATTCTCTATTCCATGTGGCAGATAAGGCCGTAAGTGCCGGAAAAGCGATACAGGAATCATTGGTCCAGCCTGCCTGATCCCACTCATCCCATTTTACTTCAGTACGAATTCCGTGTGGCCCATCGGTCATCCAGTTTTCAGGAATTCCTAAACGCGGCACACCCGGTGAACTAAATTTAGACTGCGCATGAATCATGGCAATTTTTTCATCAGTTGTCATTCGCGAAAGCGCATCTTCTACACGCTCATTAAGTGGCTTTTTATCATCAAGATAAATTGGAATTTTATTTTGTGCATTACTTCCAAATGAATTCAGCAATAACAAAACAGCTATTACTTTAACGTTCTTAAACATACCTTTTAATTTATTAATCATTAATCAAACTATTAGAATAGCATGTAAAATGCCTTCTAAATAATTAATGGTAAAACTAAAACGATATCGTGTTCGTATAAATCCTGAATAAAAAAAAGTAGTGGGTTAAAAGTATAAAAAAATGAAAATCAATGTTTTAAACAAGAATAAGTCGTAAAAAAAGTAGTGATTCTAAAAAAAATAATTAGCCTTTTTGAGAAATCTGTCCAATTTTCATCACCATTTCCTCAAAATCATTCCGGGAAACGATGGCTTTATTTCTGGCTCTGGTACGATAATTATAAATAGTGCTTAAAGAGTAGCGAAGAAAGGCAGCAATTTTTACGCTATCCGTTATTCCGAGTCTGATCAGGGCAAAAATTCGGAGTTCTGTATTGAGCAGTTCTCCTTGTTTTACTATAATTTGTTCTTCGGGAATAAGCAAAGCATTGAAGTCTTTTACGAAAGTAGGATACAGACTTAAAAAGATACTATCAAAATTTTTGTATAATTCTTCCAGTTCATTATCAACCAAAGTAGTTGATTTCAACATTTTGTAAATTTCATCAAACTGTTTTGCTGTTGCCTTTTTGTTTAAAATAACACGATAATTTTCAAGCTTATTGATATAGGCTGAACACAGACTAAAGAAATTTGCAATGTATTCCTCCTTAATATGATTTGATTCTGATAATTGGGCATTACGTTCCTGAAGCTGATTATTGGTTTCAGTAATGTCTTTGTTTAATTCGGCTAATTTTTGGCTGGTTACATACAGCTCTCCACGAATTCTGGATACTTTTTTCATCTGCTTGTAAACGTAAATTATGGCAACAATTAAAAACAATGATAACAGACTAATACACAAAAGATAAACCTGAAGTTCTGTTTTTCGCTGGGCTTCACGTTCTAAATAAGCTGTATTGATAATGGAATAAAGCTGTGACATCAGAAGTGTTCGGAATTGTACATTGCAATACAATGCATCTTCAATAGCCGATTGCGTGAGTTTGTAAGCCATGTCAACATCTCCCAACTCGTAAAAAACCATAGCCAGTTCCTGTTGTGAAGCATTATCTTTTATGGCTTGTTTAATATCTGAAGCCGCAGAAAGCGCATAATACTTTTTGACTAATTCTATTTGACGTACATTTTGTGAAATATTACCTAAAAGATATGTGATCATGGGATATTGAGGATGATCATCCTTCATTCCTTTCAATAATCTTAGTAATTCTTTTTGTGCAGCATCAAATTCCCTATGGTAAATTTTCTTCTGAATTTTATTAATCTTATAATCTAAAGAATTTGGATTTAAAACGCCCAGCAGCGAATCACGATATTTACCAATCTGCTCAAAAAACTCACTACTGCGGCTATTTGCACTGTAATGTTCATAAAATTCTCGATAGGTAATATAATAATTAGGCTGTAGTGATTTTACTAATTCTTTTTTGTTGATGCTTTTTAAAATCGCTTCTGATTCCCTGTAGTTTCCTGTTGATGAATACAGGTTTGCCAGTTGCAGTTCCGCCAGATTCAGCAGCTCTATTTTATGAAGCTCATCTGCGATTTTGAGATTTTTCTTTACATAAAAAATAGCCGAATCCGAATTGAATTTCTGATACTCTTTATATAATGCCTGATTGTAATTATACTCTTGCTCTTTAGAAAGGTCCTTTGATTTTATTTTTTTGAAATTTGAAATCCGTTCTTCTTTCAGGCGGACGTAATGCTGTTTATTTTTCACAGCATCATTTAGCTTTTCCAGAATAGCATCTGTACTATTTGATGCGTGACCAGAAAAGCGAACTACAAGAATGATAAAAAACAGACAATAATTTTTCAAACGATAAAAAATAAGTTTTATGAATATACAGCAATCGGTGCTGCAAGGCAGCTTTCCGGAATATCAAAAGCATTGACCAAAGAAACTGCATCCGGTCTGATATCCCAGCAAAGCTGATTGACCATTTTACGAACGGCTTTGGTTTTCACAGCTTCCATATATCCGTCTTCTAAATACCAGGCTTTATTTTTTTCAATCTGCGAAAGCGCAAATAATTGATTTAATTTTACCAATATTGCTTTTGTTTTTTCATCTTCTACTTTAGAAACTGCTATTTGAAATTGCTCGAGTACTAATCGTTCCAGATAAGCTTCGCCCACTTCAATCATCTGGTGCTGTACGACATTAAAAGCATCATAAGCTTCTAAACCGCCATCTACTAATTTTTTAATACGTCTTGCCGCAGATGCCAGAATTGTTTTTTCCCTGTGGATAAAAGCCTGCAGATGAAATTCTGAATCCAGCAAATGTTCATCATCGGTTCTTCTGGTTACGATTGGGTTTTTCTCTGAGAAAGCGGTTTTGGCATTTTCAAAAACATAATTAATGATTCCTAAAGAACCCATTTCTCCAAATGCTTTTCTGAATTCTGCTAAACGATTTTTGGCTACTAATTGCATCAAAACCGTATTATCGCCTTCAAAAGTGGTATAAATTTCCGTATCATTTTTCAGTGCATCAATTCTATTTTCTGACAGATATCCTTTCCCTCCACAGGCTTCTCGGCATTCCTGCAAAATATCCCTTGTACTCCAGGTAGAATACGATTTCATTCCGGCTGCCAAAGCTTCAATTTCCTGCATTTCGTCTTCTGTTTTGTTTAGAAAACGATTCGTTAAATATTGCAATCCAAAATGTACGGCATAGGTTTTCGCTAAATGCGGAATCAATCTTCGCTGATGCATCCTGTAATTTAAAATCGGAACTTCAGAACCTCCTTCCGGGCCGAATTGTCGTCTTTGATCGCTGTAGCGAATGGCAATCGTAAGTCCTGATTTCGCTGCCGCTAAAGCCGATCTCGGGATTCCGATTCTACCTCCGACCAAAGTGCCTAACATCGTAAAAAAACGTCTGTTATCACTCGGAATCGGGCTTTCGAATTCTCCTTTGTCATTTACAGATGCAAAACGATCCAGCATATTTTCTTTCGGAATCACGACATTATTAAAACGAATGGTTCCGTTATCCACTCCGTTAAGGCCCATTTTATGTCCGCAATCACCAATTGTAATTCCGTTTAAAACATTTCCGTTTGTATCACGCAGCGGTACTACAAAAGCATTTACACCATAATCATGACCGTCAATAACAAGTTTGGCAAAAACGGTTGCCATTTGTCCGTGAACGGCAGCGTTTCCAATATATTCTTTCTGGGCTTTTTCGTGTGGCGTATGGATTGTAAAAGTCTGATCATTATGATTGTAAGTTGCTGTTGTTTCAAGGCCTTTTACATTTGAACCATGATGCGTTTCGGTCATGGCAAAACAACCAGGAAGTTTTAATTCACCAATATCTTTAAGATATTTAGCATAATGTTTTTCGGTTCCCAACGACTGAACGCTCATTCCCCACAGTCCAAATTGTACACCAAATTTAATCACCAGACTCAAATCATGATAACTCAGTGTTTCCATAATCGCAAAATAATCCGCTATGTTTTCACCTCCTCCATGTCGTTTTGGATAGGCCATATTACCGAGATTTTCATCGGCTAAAATTTTACACCAATTGTAAACCGTCTGGCGATAAACATTAATATCAGTAGAAGTTTCATAAGCAAATTCTGGTCTTGAAATCACTTCTTTTACTTTTTTGATAATACTGGCCTGATCCCCATCTAAAATTTCAGTCAGCTTTTGGATTTCAAAATTATCGTTGGTTTTAGTAGTCGCAGTCAAAGAGTCTCCCTGGGTTTTGAAGTTCTGAATTAATTCTTCACCCAAAACACCCAAGTCATTTTCTAATTTTGTAAAATTCTGTTCCAATACTGAAATATCCAAATTCTTTTCAGAAAGCGCTACAGCGATATCAAAAATCGATTTTATGGTCGATTTATCTTTAATACTTTTCTCAATATCCGATTTCCATTGTTTGAGTTCATTTCGCGAAGGCGGATTCGAAATATCCACTTTCGAAAGCAGAAACTGCTGCTCTTCCGGCGAAAGAATCGTTAGAGAAGTAATAAATTCCTGTAAAGTCGCAAACTCTTTTTGCGTTAAAAGATCGTCTGACCAAACAAGGTATAAAAGTGGTATAAAAGCCTTAATTTTTGAATTCTCCATAGCAACCTAAGTATTAATTTGTCTGTGGTTAAATTAATACAATTAATTGAAGTTTTCTATAAATCACGCTCAATTAGGATTTTTTTCACATTTCAAAAATCAAAGATAAAATTCCATTATTGTAAATTCCTGACCTGCTTTGCTAAACATTTGGAATGTATCTTTCATTCCCAATTTCTCATAAAAAGATTTTTTATTGGATCTGGCATTGCACCAGATTCTTCTTAACTCTTTTTTTCTGGCCAGTTCGAAAATATATTTTAAAAGTTCAGAAGCTATTCCACGACCTTGAAACTCATGCAAAGTAGCTAGTTTTCTAAACTGCATCTCATTTTCTGAAATAAAACAAGATACAATTGAAACTAGTTTTTCTTCTGTAAAAACACCAAAATGTAGCCCGGATTCATCTTCATCCAGCTGAACAAATTCTAAAGGCTGATCCGGCCACATTACTTCATGCCTGATTTGCCAGGTATCAGAAGATTTGATTGATTTTATTATCATCATATAAAAAATAAAAACCGTCTTAATCCATAAGGAAAAAGACGGTTCTAAAATACGCTTTTTTTTTATTTAGCTATCGGGCTATATTGTTCTAAAGTAATATATTCTTCTACTTTCTTTTCAGACAAACCACGTGTCAGCCATCCTTTTTTATGCGCAGTGATAATGGCATACGGAGTGATCCAAAACAGGCTGAAGCTGTAAAAAACACTATATGAATACGCCCACATTGCTTCTGAAAAACTATATTTTTTAGCATAAAAGAAAGCTGAAAAACTGGAAATAACGAATATGCTTACGAGTGTTGAGCTAAAAAACAATAGTGGATGGATTGCTATAAAAAAGAACATGAAAAATAAAAATGGTAAAGACATTATAATTTTTGCAGTTTGGTCTAAGTATAAAAGTCTTGTTCCTACTTTAGATCCGGTTCTGAAATTTTTGAACACATACTTTGCCATCATCAGGTTTTCACGAACATTGCTTCTGCCCCATCTAATGAACATTTTATATAATCCCGTGTACCCTTCCGGAACATTCGTAAGAACAATTGAATTTCTTTGAAATAAAACCTGATATCCCTGTTTCAAAATCATATTGGTCATCGCGCGATCCTCACCAATATCTGAAGGTTCTCCCATAAAAGTCTGGTTGATCCATTCTTCAAGACAGGCAAATACCGAAGTATTGCGATATGCAGCCAAAGCTCCCGGAGTACAAAATACGGAACCCAATACGCTTTCTACAGACCGTACAAATTCAAAACTCATTACAAAACTCACATTCAGCATTTTAGGAAGCATTGCTGTTTTATTGTTCAAAACATGAACATTTCCGGCAACTGCCCCGCATTTTTCATTGTGAACAAAAGGACTCACTAAGTTTCGCAATGTATCTTTTTTTACAATTGAATCGCTGTCAACAGTCACAAAAATATCTCCTGTTCCTAATTTAAATCCTCTGTAAAGTGCGTGACGTTTTCCTTTGTTTTGTGGCTGCTGATAAATAGACAGACGATCACCAAGCTGTATCTTGGCTTGCTGAATCCAATACCAGGTATCATCTTTACTGCCATCGTCAATTGCGAGTATCTGCATTTTCTGCTCGGGATAATCGCTATCTGCTAAGCTTAACAAGGTATTCCAAACCAGTTTCCCTTCATTATAAGCCGGAACAATTATGGTAACCGTAGGCAATAATTCATCTGAAACAGATTCTATGGGTTTGTATCTAAAATAAAGAAAGGACTTGTATAGAAAAACACCTGCTTTAAAAAGAAACAAAGCTGTAGTCAGAATTAAAAATGGATAACCCCAGGTAGAATTTATTCTGTCAATATGAAACTGATCAAAGTCGGATTGGAATTTATAAACCAGAAAACCTCCGGTCATCATTAGTAAAAAAGTGGCTATAAGTATTGCAATACCGGTAGCACTTGTTGTTTGATTATTATTTATCGAGTATTGTTCATTATTTGTTACATTAAGACCTGTGTCATAAAGTTGTTCTGAAGTAATGGTTTCGCTTTTCATTGTGGATTGTATTTTTTATCTAAATGGCATTTATGTTTTTACCTGATTAATTATCTACAAATGAATAAGCAAGCCGTGTGCCATTTGAATTTATCACTGATAGTAAGCGATTTAAAAAAAATCACTCTCTTTATCTGTGTATTTATTACACACTTTTACGAAACAATACACACTTTTTATGAATGGAATGAGAGAAATAAACTCAAAGTATAGTAAAAGATAAAACCGTCTGATTCTAAAAGAAAAAGACGGTTTTGAAAATTAATATATAACCTTAAAAATTATAAAATATAATCTGTATTGATGAAATTAGACTCTTTACTGTTTAATAACTCCTGAAGGATTTCATTGTTATAAGCTATATCTTTTGAAGCTACAAAAGTACGAATTGAGAACGAACGCAATGCATCCGGAATACTCAAAGTTCCTACTGCAGAATCCTTACGTCCTGTGAACGGAAATGCATCCGGACCTCTCTGGCAAGAACTGTTCAGGTTTACCCTGCACACTAAGTTAACCAAAGCATCGATAAGTGGTGCTAAAGTTTTAATATCTTTCCCAAACAAACTTACCTGTTGTCCGTAGTTTGATTCGGCCATATCGTCAAGAGGTTCATTGATATCTTTGAAAGAAATAATTGGCACAACTGGTCCAAATTGCTCTTCGTGATATACTCTCATTTCTTTATTTACAGGATACAAAACAGCAGGGAAAATATAGTTTTCAGAATGTTTTCCTCCTTTTTCATTTAAGATTTTAGCACCTTTACTTGTAGCATCATCAATTAATCCCTGAATATAAGCCGGTTTATCTTCTTCCGGAAGCGGAGTTAAAGAAGCTCCTTTTTCCCATGGATTTCCGAATACCAAAGCATCCACTTTTTCAGAAAAACGTCTGTTGAATTCTTCAGCAATTGATTCATGTACATATAATATTTTTAAAGCTGTACAACGCTGACCATTAAAAGACAATGAACCTGTGATACATTCCTGAATTGCCAAATCTAAGTCGGCATCCGGTAAAATAATCGCAGGGTTTTTAGCTTCCAGACCTAAAATCAAACGCAGTCTGTTTTTGTTTGGATGCTGATCTTGTAAAGCAATAGCTGATTTACTGTTTCCTATTAATGCCAAAACATCAATTTTTCCTGACTTCATAATTGGAGAAGCCACTTCACGACCTCTACCATAAACGATATTGATAACTCCTTTTGGAAAACTGCTTCTAAAAGCTTCCAATAATGGTGAAATACATAAAACACCGTATTTTGCCGGTTTAAAAATTACGGCATTTCCCATAATCAGTGCAGGAATCAATAACGAGAACGTTTCGTTAAGAGGATAATTGTAAGGCCCAAGACATAATACAACCCCAAGAGGTCCACGGCGGATCATTGCGTTTACTCCCTGAACTTTTGAGAATTTAGAACTGCGTCCGTTTAATTCTTTGTAGCTGTCAATAGTATCCTGAATATATTCTACTGTTCTGTCAAATTCTTTTTGCGAATCGCTAAGGTTTTTTCCGATTTCCCACATCAAAAGTTTCACTACTTCTTCGCGTGTTTCTTTCATTTGCCTAACGAAATTCTCCATGCATTTGATACGGTCAATCACTTTCATCGTTGGCCATAAACCTTGTCCTTTATCATAAGCAGCAGTCGCAGCTTCAACTACCTCAGCAGCTTCTTTTTCTGCCATGAACGGAATAGAACCCAATAATGTCGGCGCATATTTTTCTGTAGAAGAAATAGTCGAAAAAACAGGTGTTGTCTGACCTGTCCATTTTTTCAATTCTCCATTAACAAGATAAGTATCCTGATTCAGAAGGTCTTTAATCTGATATTCTTCGGGTATAAAACTCATAATCTGGTAATTTTAGTTTGGTTATTTATTTATTTTTAAATGAAAAAAGAGGCTTTGCCGCCTCTTTCACTTTTATGGATTTACGGTATCACCTTCCCAATCCAGGATTCCGCCAAGCAGATTATAGGCATTCTCAAAACCTAATTCATTCATAATCTGACATGCTTTTGCACTTCTTGCTCCTGAACGGCAATACACGTAATAATTTTTGTTTTTATCTAATTCTTCTATTTCATAAATAAAAGCCTGGCCTTTATTAATGTCAATGTTTACAGCGTTTTCAATATAGCCGTCATTAAACTCGTCTTCAGTTCTTACATCCAGTATAACTGCATTTTCATCAGACTTTAATTGTTCAACCCAATCTTCTTGTGATAAATTCATAGCATTGTGTTTTTTGTAAAATTAAAAGTTTTTACTACATAAAATACGTTCAAAATACTTTTTCGATTATTATTCAGAGAAAACGTTTTAGAGAACATAAAATTGTCAGCGTTTTACAAATTTACTCACTATTTTCAAAAAAACATACTTTAATATCACCAGAAAATAGGATATTTTCATTTTAAGTATTCCTATCTTAAAAATAGTTTTCTGACATTTTATACCATTTCAATCCCTTATCTTTACAAAAAATTATTTTTTATTAACTTTTGATAAAATTAAGAAAACTAATATCTGTGATTGATGGCGAGTTTCAGTAATACAAATCATCTGATTTAGCAAAATTATTACCTCAATGGAAAATTCATTAAAAACCCTATTTCCTAATTTCTCCAATGAACTTATTGCGACAATTGAAGAAAGCGGAAATCTGCAGGATTTTAAAGCCGGCACTATCCTGATGCGAACCGGACAATATATCAAAAACACGGTTTTAATTATCAAAGGAAAAATCAAAATTTATCGCGAAGGCGACGACGGAGGTGAGTTTTTAATGTATTATTTACAGCCCGGACAAGCCTGTGCTATTTCGATGATCTGTACCGCAAAAAGCGAAAAAAGCCAGATTATGGCGAAAGTCGTTGAGGATGTTACGGTTATGATGATTCCGCTGCAAATGATGGACAAATGGATGATGGAACACAGATCCTGGTACGAATTTGTTATCGAAACCTACCGAAGCCGTTTTGAAGAAGTTCTTGAAGTCGTAGATAATATCGCTTTCCGGTCTATGGATGAACGCCTTGAATTCTATTTAAAACGCCACTCCGATGCTTGTGGTTGCTCTGAAGTCAAATTATCACATCAGGAAATTGCATCCGAATTAAATACCTCCAGGGAAGTGGTTTCGAGATTACTCAAAAAAATGGAACAACGCGGCCTTGTCAAACTAAACCGAAATCAGATCGAATTATTAAAGACTAATTCTACTAATTTGCACTAATTATATTCTTTTACATTCAGCTTTTAAATGCTGTATCAAAAAATTACCTTCTGTGATAAATGTTACTGTATAATCCTAATTTCCGAAGCAACTTTGCATAAAAACAAATGCAATGGAATACGCTGGTTATTTTGCTTCAGTTATTATCGGAATCTCTCTTGGCTTAATCGGTGGAGGCGGTTCTATACTTACTGTACCAATTTTAGTATATTTATTTAAGGTAAATCCGGAACAGGCCACTTCATACTCCTTATTTATTGTAGGGATAACCGCCATGTCCGGAAGTTACAGCCATTACAAAATGGGCAACCTGAAATTCAAATCGGCTTTGTATTTTGCGATTCCTTCTGTGATATCCATTTTAATTATCCGCGAAGTTATTTTCCCTCAGATTGCAGCTACTTTATTCTCCGTCGCTTCCTTTTCCGTTTCAAAAGATTTCCTGATTATGGTTGTCTTCTCTATTTTGATGATCACTGCGGCGATTTCCATGATTCGGAAAAACGAGCCCGAAATAAAAGCAACCAAAACTAATTATATCCAATTAAGCATAATAGGTTTTGTAGTTGGAATAGTAACTGGATTTCTGGGTGCCGGAGGCGGATTCTTAATCATCCCGGCCTTACTGTTTTTCGCTAAATTACCAATGAAACAGGCCGTAGGAACTTCATTATTAATCATCACAATCAATTCTGTAATAGGTTTTGGAGGCGATTTGTACATTGGAACACCAATCAATTATCCTTTTCTATTGGGTATTTCGATAATGGCACTTTTGGGAATGCTAATAGGAAGCCAGCTTTCTAAAAAAATAGATGGTACAAAGTTGAAACCTCTTTTTGGCTGGTTTGTACTGGTTATGGGAATTTATATTATCACTAAGGAAGTTTTGTTTTAAGATTTTATAAAAAGCTTTTAGCCCAAATAAGTTTTGGGCTAAAAACAGGACGCATTTTACCTGGAGTTACATCAAATTTCCCCAAATTTTTGTTTATAACGTCCAGGCTCAACTTATGTCCTGCTTAAAAAGCTTTTCTATAATATGATTTTGTCTTCGAAAGTTTACTCGCATTGTTATTTGCGTTAATACTTTATTTAGGATATTCTAAAACTTTTTATTATCAGAAAATTACAGCGCTGTATTTCATTATTTTTTTCTGATAGTGATAAAATAACCATACATTAAAGCTGCCATTATGATAACTATATCATAGTGAGAAATTCCAAATACATACATTTTCTTTATTCTTTATTTAAGCAGTACTTTTTATATTTCTTTCAAACTGAAAATCCAGATATTGATCTATCTGCCTGCCTATCAGAAAACGGTCATTTGCTTCAATTTTAATTCTTGTCTCTTTTTGATAAATATCTTTTACAAAAACAAAATATATAAATTCTGAAGAATCAAATCTTGCGATTATAATAAAAGCGTAACATAAAATTGTGGGAATGATATAGTATAAATCCATCATATCAGTAAAAATCATACAATAATATGCTACCGCGGTTACGGCAATAAAAGCACTGTTTTCAAGAAAATATTTTTTCTTTTTTCTAAGCAGTCCAAGTTCTTTAATTTCATCAAAATTATACTGCCAGTTTTTAGATTTGTAGTTAAATTTAATTGTGTCGCTAAAAATTGTTATGAACATAATAATAAGAAATAAGAGTTTGCATAAACATCTTTTTAAAATCTTCCGGAAAATCTTAGATGTGCAATATTAAGTATTAACTTCTTTTTTATCTTAAAACAAAAATTATAGAATATAACCAATAGTTGTAATTAAAAACTTAGAAAAACAATAACCTAGTTACAGTTAAATTTCTATTTAATTTATTAAAGAGAATATTCTTTTGTGTGTTCCTACGGCCGGGCTATCCGCTAAATTCCCGATTAACAAAAACTACGAGGCTGTCTCAAAAGGACAGCTTCTTTTCGTTTATAAAAAATTAAGATAGCTATAAAAAATTAATTCGGTTTTCGGAATTCGGCTTTAAAGATGATTTTCCTTTTTTTGACTGATTTTTAGGCAAG